>JAHCHE010000006.1 GCA_026129905.1 Bryobacteraceae bacterium
CGAATCTTGCGCGGGGCAGGCGTTTTTGAGCGGCCCCGCACTTCGCCCTTTGGATACGCCGCCGGATCGCTCGTCCTGGTGACGTTCACCCTGGCGTCGGCGTCAACGCCCGCCACCTTCCCACCGATGACGGCGCCTCCCGGCATCACCAGCGACACGTTCTTGCCGATCACGGCCGAAAGCTCGCACCATGTTATCTGCCGCGCCGAGCCGGCCCGCACTGGCGCCGGGGTGAGCAACAGAAGAAAAACTCCGATGAGGATCGTCCGATCCGATATGTGCAGCATAAAACCTCCGCGTTCAGGTCACCGCTGTTCAGCGATTCGGGAGTAAATGGAAGTACACCGCCGGCGGTTGCCGGGGCACGATTGTGTCCGCCGCCAAGGCGAGCCGAAACAGGGTGCGCTCGTCCCATGGCCTGCCGGTCAACTGTAATCCCACGGGCAATCCGCCGTCATAACCGCAGGGAAGGCTGATCGCCGGCAGACCCGTCAGGTTCGCCGGATTCGTGAACCGCATCGTTTCCACAACGCGACCGACATTCGTTTCGGCGTCCAGCAGCCCATGCTTCGAGATCGGCAGCGCCGTAAGGGGCGTAGCCGGCGTGGCGATCACGTCCGCGCGGGTCAGCGCCGCCCGGAACCGATCCATGGCGCGGGTGCGAATGCGCTGCGCCAGGACATAATCGCCGGACGGCAGCGCTCGCACGTTCGCAAGCATCAGGCGGGTGGTCAGGCTGAAGCCGCGCCGGCGCTCGCGATCGTGGCGCTCCATGTTGGCGGCCATTTCGGCGTGGATCGTGAGGCCGTGGGCAAGCGCAATCAGGCGCAGATCGGGGATCGTCACATCGACAAGTTCGGCGCCCAACCGCACGAATTGTGCGAGGAGTTGCTCGCAGGCGGCGACGACTTCGCCGGCTGCGTCAGAGAACCAGTCCCGATAAATGCCGATCCGGACGCCTTCGAGGGCGCCGTCAAATCCGCCGGTCCGGACTGGCGGCTGAAGTTGGGTGTTAGGGTCCTTTGGATCCGGTCCGGCGATTACGGCATAGAGCAGGGCGGCATCCTCCGCGGTCGCGGCAATCGGTCCCAGGTGCGCAACGCTTGGCGCCAGCGGAACGGCGCCGAACTCGCTTACGCGGCCGTATGTGGGCTTTAGTCCGACGACGCCGCAGTAGGCGGCGGGTATGCGGATCGAGCCGCCGCCGTCGGCTCCGACTGCCGCCGCGCACAAGCCGGCCGCGACGGCGGCGGCGGAACCGCTCGAGCTGCCGCCTGCCTCGTGCGCCAAGTTGTATGGATTCCGAACCGGTCCATAGTGGGGGTTCAAGCCGTCCGGCAAAATCCCGATCTCGTGCATATTCGCTTTGCCCAGCAGCAGCGCTCCGGCGCTCCTCAGCCGCGCTACGACGGTTGAATCGGTCTGCGCCGGCGCGCGGCCGAGGAACCGGGTCCCGGCGGTGGTCGGGTACGGCGCCATGTCGATTTCGTCCTTGATGGCGATGGGAACCCCGTCCAGAGGCCCCAACGGCTTGCCGGCCTTCCACCGGCGAGTGGACTCGCGCGCCTGCGACAACACGTCATCGGCCTGGCAGGCGATAAACGCGCGCAGCGGGGTTGGCGGACGGTCGCTCGAAGCAATCGCCGCGATCGCGCGCTCGGCTACTTGTTCGGGAGAAGCAGCGCCCTCCCGATATGCGGACTGGTAATCGCGAACGCCGCGAAAACGGAAACCCGGGCCTGGCGCTAACCGGGTGAGGCGCTTCTCCGGCGCCGAGGGCGGGCCCGTACTCTCGGCGCCTCCATACAACGGAAGGAAGGTAGGCGGTTCGTCGATTGCGGCCGCGCGCAACTCCCGCAGGCCCAGGTTCGCCGTGAGCCACGGGGCGATGAGCGATCGAATCACTGGCCGCTCAAGCAGCGTCACGACCAGGCGCAATGCCGCCCCGCGCAGCCACGGCGTCTTTATCGGTTTCAGATCGTAGCTGGGATCATGCGGCATGGCTTTGCTCCTTGGGCATTCCATCACGGGTGAAACGCGTCGTCACATTTCCGCCGCCGATTATGACGCCGGCAAAGCACCTCCACAACTTCTTCGGTGCCGCCGGAAAGCCGCCAGCAGAGCGAGGATGCCGGCCCCAAGGTTGCATGCCGCGCCGGTTAGGCAGGCGACCGCCGGCAAGATCCGCCCGGGCCGGCCAGCCGCGAGAACGGATGCGGCGTCGAGCAATGCGAAGCCCAGTAGCAGACTTACGAAGCTCATAGTTACGACCAGCACCCTGCTTGCACCGGCGTTCCGCCACGCCACCGGAGTGAGCATCGCGGTCCCGATCAGCACATTGAGAATCGCAGTGACGGCAAAAGCAGGAATCGCTCTTGGCGCCATTGGGGCGATGTTCCTGGCCAGCGCCGGCATTACGCCGAGAGCCACTATGGCTGCCGTGCCCAATGCGAGTCCGCCGGCCACCCGCTGGAGGCGGCGCGGGATGGTCCCGCCAACCCCGGCGAGATCGGCCTTCACTGCTCCCACGTCCCTGGCCACGCTCCGTTCCGCGAGCGGCGCGGCCGGACCTGCCGCTTTCCCGCGCCATCGATCCGCCAAGTGGCCGAGACCCGTGGCTCCGGCCGCGCCAATCAGTCCCAGAAGGGACCCCAACAGGCCAAGGAGCATCACGAAGACCGGCGCTTCCGTGATCCGTTCGTGGCTGTCGCCGGTTTCGCCCATGTCAAATGCAATGAACTGGTGGGCCAGCACAGCCGCCACAGCAACGACCAGCACGACCGCGCCGGCGACCATGCCGGCCGCAATCCTCCCCAGCGTGTTTCGCCGCCACCAGGCGACCAACGCGCCGGCTATGACCGGCAGCAGGAAATGCAGGTAGAGCACCATCGTTACCATGTCCGGCCTGTTCTCCGGCTTCTGCCACCCGAACGCATCCAAGCAGAATGCGGTTAACCAGTACAAAAGGAACAGGGCAGTCGCAAGCCGATGAGCCTTGATTTCATTCCACATGCGGCGCATAGGATCATATCCTCCGCCTTCACTGAAACCGGAGCTCCACGCCGACTGCGGCATGGTCAGATGGCCACAGCCACGAAGGTTGACTCTTGTCCGCCACGCGATCTCCGAGAACCCTCGCCTTGACTTTTCGCGGAGCCTCCAGGGTAAACACCATGTCGATCCGTTCATCGAGAATCGACTGGTGATTCGAAAGGTCCTCCAACTGACAGCAGGTGAATCCCTGCACGGCTCCTGGCCGCAGGAGCCAAGTGTCGATGAGACCGGCCCACCCGAACTGGATGTACGGCGGGACAATGTATGGCGGGTCAAGGAGAGGCGCAAGGGTGATTTCGTCGGCCGGAGAGGAATTGATGTCTCCGGCGAGGATCAACGAGCGGCCGGCCGGGGTCGCCGCGAGCACGGCAACCAACTCGGCTGCCTGGGCCGCCTGGATAGCGGGAGAAAGTGGATTCGTCGGGTCCGGTTGGCGTTCCTCCAGATGGGTGTTCACGAAACGGTAGTCCTTGCCGCCGACAGTCACGTCCACACCGACAAATCCACGCTCGAATCTGATGGGTCCCAGGGCGGTGGGCGCCTCGACTACGTATTGGTAGTTGCACCCGGGCCCCAGGTCCAGCGATGGCCTGGCGCATCCTGCCGAGTACCAGACTGGCTGGGCGGCGCCAGCGATATCGGCTCGCGCCAGGATGACGTCGCGGTCCGTAACGCTGAGCGCATCGAACGCGCCGTTTCGGTCGAAATCGACCGGGATCGTCATGCTCAGGTTCCGAACGCCAGCAACTGGCTGGTAGCTGGCGCCCTGCCTCGTCAGAGCTTCCATCAGGTCGGCCAGGTGGTCGCGGTACGGGGCAGCCTCGTTGGCGCCGTTCCGTTTGAAGTCCCAGACCTCCTGGAGAGCGACCAGATGCGGCTGCCATGTAACAATCTCCCTGGCCAGGGCTTCGGCGCGTTCCTCGAAGTTGTTGGCCTCGATTTGAGCCAACGCCGCCAGCACCGCCTCGTTGAACGCAGCTTGGTCTGGCGCGGTCACGATGGGCCTCAGATCGACTCCGAGATACTGGTTCTGACTCAGGACGACGATGTCGAATGGCGCCGCGGCCTGGAGAGCGGCGGCGGTGAAGGTCAGTACGGTAATTGCAATCATACGATTCATCCCTATTTCCTCCAGTAAAGGACGAAGACCGCCGAAGCGAGTTGGCGATCGTGATTTCATTGCGAAGGCGCTATCCTCGCCCTTACCGGTGTTCAGTATGCCGCTGGTCCGCGCGAAACAACCTTCGGAATTGTTTCGGAGTAACGGAATTTAGTTTCTTGACTTGTGAATGGATGAGAAATCAGGAAGTTACGGTCTTGCGGCAGATCACGGCGGCGAAAGCCGGCGGCCGATTTGCGCCGCCAAGGCTCGCGCTACCGCGGCTTCGGCTTGATTGATATCCGCGGCCGCCACGTCGTAACCGTCGGCCCAGATCAGTTTGCCCGAATGGACGTCCGTCAAGCGCGCGGAAACCCTGATTTGCGGGCCAAACGTCTGAGCCGTGCCTTCGAGAATGACGTCGAGTCCGAGCAACCGGGTCATGATGGCGGTGGGAATCCGCAGCCGAAGATAGCGTTGGATCGTGCTCGGCGAGACGATCTGTGCGGATTTGAGCTTCGCGATCTCGGCGACCAGCGCCTGATTCAGACCTTCGGAGAATTTGGCTCGCTCCAGATCGGGGCTCAGGCACTCGAAGGGGATCACTGCCAGGCTGGCAGCGCCTCCGACTTGGGGAAGATACCTGGAGGGCCGGTAGAACTGCCAGTAGACAAGGGCACATAATCCCAGCAAAATGGCGAGAAATGCGAACCAAGCCCGGCGGGGTTGGCCGGCCCGCCTGTGAACGCCGGGCGGAACTGGCTGCGCCGTCTCAACCGGCAGCGAGGCGGGTTGGTCCACTTGGGCTGTGAACCGGTACCCTCGCTTGGGGATGGTCTCGATGTACGCTTCGCCATCGTCCCCCAGAGCTTTGCGCAAGAGCGAGATGTTCCGCGCCAGGCCGACTTCTTCCACCACGGCGTCGGGCCAGACCGCTTTCATGAGCTCGGCCTTGCCGACCACCTCGCCACGACGTTCGAGGAGGGCGTGCAGCGTGTCGATCGCTTTCGGAACCAGCGGAATCAGTTCGTCGTTTCGGAACAGCAGGCGTTGCGCCGCGTCGTATCGGAACGGCCCGAACCGATAAACGGCTCCAAGAGGCTGGCTCATATGCGTTGCCCTTTACGATCTTAGCGGGGCGCGATGATGCGCCAGGTGGCGACCGGGAATGAATGGGAACGGGCGCGGAAGGGCGGCGTGAGAACATAGGCGCATGGCGCTTCAGAATTATGAGAATCACAGGCGGCAAGTGGCGGGGTATTCGGCGCTGCTGCTGATCATCGCCGCGACGTTTGTCGGCGCGTGCGTGAATCTTTACCAGTCGCTGGGCGATCACCAGCGACTGTATAGCGCGTCGCTGCTGGTGGTGTTGAGCGGCTGCGTGTTTTTCGCGGCGGGTTACGCGCGGACGTTCGCGTTGAAGGCGCAGGACCGCGCGATACGGGCGGAGGAGAACTTGCGCCACTACGTCATGGCGGGCAGCCTGCTGGATTCGAGGCTGAGCCCGCGGCAGATTGTGGCGCTGCGGTTCGCCTCGGACCAGGAGTTCGTCGGGCTGGCGCGGCAGGCGGCCGAGGAAGGGATGGCGCCGGACCAAATCAAGCGGGCCGTGCGGGACTGGCGGGCGGATACGTACCGGGTGTGAAAGACTCCGGCGCGGGGGCCGGAGCTTGCCGGGGAGGCTGGAGGATCACCGACCGCGACGTCCGGTCGCGCGGCGGCTTTCACCTCGGGCACGCCTGTCCACGGCGTCACGGAACACCCGATAGTGTCGCTTATTCCGGCGACTGTATCAGAAAGCAAAACAGATCGAGCAGCGCCGGAGAGTAGCTGGACTGGGCATTGAGGACATCGAGGTAAGGTCCCTGCAAGCCGATAAGATCAGCGCCCGGGCCGGCCCATTGGCGGTAGAAATCCGGGTCTCCCATCCGTAACCGATGGTGGCCCAGATCCAGCTCCATCCGGTTTCCGGCCGCTAACCCCATGAAAGTAAATTCTGCGAAACGAACTGCCGATATCGCCTGGCCGGTCGAGGAAATGATCACGATTACCCGCACAAATCCCGAACTTCCGCCCGCCTCCGACCCCAACGGTCTCGATCCGGCGCCCGCGCCCATCCTTATGACCCGCTAAACCCCCTCCAATTCTCTTCTTCTTCCGGTCTCTGCGCTCGGCGTGTCTCCACGGTGCGTTCGGCCGCGGTCGTTTTACGCCATCCGCCCAACCCACCAAGGCGGCCTCTTCGACGTTTCGCTGCGCTGTCAGTGGTATAAACTGGTCGGTTACCCTATGACAGGCAAAAAGAGTCTGGAAGAGCTCCAGGCGCTCACCAAAACCATACGCCGGCGCATCGTCGAAATGACCGGAGCGGCCAAGTCCGGCCACCCCGGCGGCTCGCTGTCAGCCGTCGAGATCGTCGCTACCCTCTTCTTCGACGTGATGAATCACGATCCGCAAAACCCTCACTGGGAAGACCGCGATCGGTTTATCCTCTCCAAGGGCCACGGTTGCCCCGTCCTTTACGCCGTCATGGCCGAATGCGGCTACACCCCCGTGGAACAGCTCAACACGCTTCGGAAGCTTGGCTCCATCTACCAGGGCCATCCCGACCGCCGGTTCATTCCCGCGTTGGAAGCTTCCACCGGTTCCCTCGGCCAGGGCTTGTCCATCGGACTCGGCATGGCGCTGGCCGCGCGCTTGGATGGGAAGCCGTGGCGCACCTACGTCGTGCTCGGCGATGGCGAGATCCAGGAGGGACAAATCTGGGAAGCGGCCATGTTCGCCTCCTTTCACAAGGTCGACAACCTCGTCGCCATCGTCGACTACAACCGCATCCAGCTCGATGGCTTCGTCAAGGACATCATGGAGCTGGAACCGCTGGCCGACAAGTGGCGCAGTTTCGGCTGGCATGTCGTCGAACTGGACGGCCACAGCATCCCCGCCCTCCGCGAAGCGTTCGCCGTACCCGCCGCCGTCAAGGGTAAGCCTACCGTCGTTATCGCCCATACCGTCAAGGGCAAGGGCGTGTCATTCATGGAGAACAACCCGAAGTGGCACGGCGTCGCGCCGTCGCCCCAGGAAGTGGAACTGGCCTTGAAGGAGCTTGCCTGATGTCGACCAAAGCGGTGAAGCTGCAATCGGAGCTGAAGATGGGCGCCGCCACCCGCGCCGCTTTCGGCGACGCGCTGCTGGAACTCGCCCGGCAGGACGAGCGCATCGTCGTCTGTGACGCCGATCTGTCCAAGTCCACCATGACCCACAAGTTCGCCCAGGCCTTTCCGCATCGCTTCTTTTCCTGCGGCATCGCGGAGGCGAACATGGTGGGCGTCGGCGCGGGTCTTGCCTCGGCCGGCAAGATCGCCGTCGTCTCCTCTTTTTCCTGCTTTGTGGCCAACAAGGGATTCGAACAGCTTCGGGTTGCCGTGGCTTACCCCCAGGTCAAGAGCTTTAAAGTGGTGGGGACGCATAGCGGCATCTCGATCGGCGAAGACGGCCCCTCGCAAATGGCGGTCGAAGATCTCAGCCTCGCCTGCGCCCTTCCGGGATTTGTCGTCATTAGTCCGGCGGACGAAGTATCGATGAAAGCCCTGTTCCGCGCCGCCGTCTACCACGACGGACCCGTTTATGTACGCGCCGGCCGCGCCCCTGCCCCGATCGTCCATTCGCCGGATCGTGCGTTCGAGCTCGGTAAAGCGGTCGAGCTGGTTCCCGGCGCCGACGTCGCCATCGTCGCAACCGGCCTGATGGTCGCCGAGGCAATCCGCGCCGCCGAGCAGTTGGAGACCGAGGGCGTTTCGGCGCGCGTGCTCGACATGCACACCATCAAGCCGCTCGACCGCGAAGCCATCCACCGCGCCGCCGCCCAAACCGGAGCCGTCGTAGTCGCCGAGGAACACCTCGTCGACAGCGGCTTGGGCGTCAGGGTGGCGCAAGTGGTCGCCGAAACCCATCCCGCCGTCATGGAGTTCGTTGGCATCCAGGATACTTATGCCGAATCCGGAACGCCTGCCGGACTGCTCGAAAAGTATGGATTGGTCGCCTCCAACGTCGCCGCCGCCGCCCGCCGCGCGCTCGACCGCAAGAAGCAAGGCTGAACCGGACCTGGCGCCCCGGAAAAGGTTCAATATGGAGGAAGAGCCCCGCCCCCTCGAGCGCGTTGTCGTCGCGCTTGTCGAGGCCCATCAAGCCGACACCGAGCGCCTCGCGCGCCGGCTGCACGATGATGTCGGCCAGCTTCTCACCGCCGCGGGCCTCCGCCTCGGCTTGTTGCGGATGGATCTCGAGCAGGTTGCGCCGCGCCTGGTCGAACCGCTGAGCGAGTCTCTGGCGCTGCTCGACAAGGCGTTCGAGTGCGTCCGCCAGTTGGGCGGCGAACTCAACTCCTCCCTGGTGGAACGCATCGGCCTGCCCGCGTCGCTCGACCGGCTGGCGGCCCGTTGCCAGGCGTCCTTTCCCGGCGTCATCGCGTCTTCCTGCGACCCGTCCGCGAAACTGCCGGCGGTCTCCGCCGAGCGTTTCTACCGCATCGTCGAGGCGGCCCTCGAAAACGCCATCCGGCACTCCGGCGCCGGCCGGATTATTCTCACTCTTCAGCGTCTGCCCGATTGCACCCTTGCCGAAGTCGCCGACGACGGCCGGGGATTCGATCGCTCCCACTGGAGTCGGAATCCTGCCGGCGCCGGCCTCTTGTTGATGGAGCACTACGCCCGCCAGAACAGCCTTCAATTAAATGTTTCCAGCGCGCCCGGGCGGGGTACAATTGTCACAGTGCAATGTTCTTTGGTTTGTGACGGTTGAAAACCATGGCGCACACGGTTCTGCTGGTTGACGACCATCGAATCCTTCGGGACGGCATTCGCGCCATTCTCGAACATACCGGTGAATTCCGTATCGTTGCCGAGGCCGAAGAGGCGGTGGAAGGCCTCCGCCTGTGCAGGAAACACCGGCCGGATCTCGTCCTTATGGATATCGCGCTGCCCGGCCTTAGCGGCGTCGACGCTACCGCCGAGATCCTCCGCCACTGTCCGGATGCGAAGGTGACCATACTCTCCATGTACGACGACGAGCACACCGTGGTTGGCGCCATCCGCTCCGGCGCGCGCGGATACGTACTCAAGAAGGCCTCCCACCACGATCTGCTGGAGGCCTTGCGCATCGTGGCGCGCGGCGGCTCCTACCTCAGCCCCGAAGTTTCGGACCGCCTCCTTAACCGAATTCAGCGCGGCGACGGCGATGCCCACTCCGTGTCCTCCGTCGTCTCCGGCCTCAGTCCGCGCGAAACCCAGGTCCTGCGCCTGGTCGCCGAAGGTAAGACCAGCAAGGAAATCGCGGTCCTGCTCGATCTCGGCCTCCAGACCGTTCGGACGTACCGCAAGACCATGATGAAGAAGCTCGGTGTCTGCAATGTTGCCGGCCTCACCCAGCTCGCGCTGGCGGCCGGACTTACGCGGCTGCCGGCCGTCGCCCGCCAGGATGCTCCGGCTTCCCTCGCCTCGCCGGGATAGTGGCGATGCGCACGTCCTGGGGTGAGCTGCGCGTTCTCGACGCCCACGTCCATTTCTTTTCGCATGGCTTCTTCACGCTCCTCGCCCGCCAGAAGGATGGTTTGACCCTCGAGTCGATGACCTCTACCCTTGGCTGGGACATGCCGCCTCCCGAGCCGGAACGGCTGGCGCGCCGCTGGGTGGAGGAACTCGACCGGCATGGCGTCGAACGAGCCGCGCTGATCGCGAGCCTGCCCGGCGACGAGGCTTCCGTCGCGGCGGCCGTGGCGGCGTACCCGGACCGCTTCTTCGGCTACTTCATGGTGAACCCCTGCGCGCAGGACGCCTCTGCCCGCTGCCGATCCGCTCTCGCTTCCGGCTTGCGCGGCGTTTGCCTGTTTCCGGCCATGCACCGTTACTCGCTCCATGACGAGCGCGTCGGGCCCGTCCTGGACGTGGCTGCCTCCACCCCGGGGGCCATCGTCTTCATACACTGCGGCGTCCTCAGCGTTGGCGTGCGCAACCGGCTCGGCTTGCCCTCGCCGTTCGACATGCGATTTTCAAACCCCATCGACGTCCACGCCCTTGCGTTGCGGTATCCCGGCGTTACTTTCGTCCTGCCGCACTTCGGCGCCGGCTACTTTCGCGAAGCGCTGATGGTGTGCGGCCTTTGTCCGAACGTCTGCCTCGACACGTCGAGCACCAATAGCTGGATGCGCTACAACCCCCGGCCACTGGATCTGAAAGCCGTCTTCGAGCGCGCCCTCGACGTCGCTGGATCGCGACGCCTCCTGTTCGGTACCGATTCCTCGTTTTTCCCGCGCGGCTGGAACCGGGCGATCTTCGATGCGCAGGCCCAGGCTCTCTCGTCTCTCGGCGCCGGCGCCGCGGATGCGGAGGCGGTTTTCGGCGGCAATCTCGCCCGTCTTCTCTCCGGATCCTGATTTTTTCTGAGAACATTCCGCGCGCCGCCGCACCGCTTCCCTAAGACCGTCTGTACCGTTCGTCTCAGACGCGTGAGGCGCGCGTGTGATTGTCAGGTGCAGGCTGCCGCGGTTCTTTACCAGCGGATTCGCTGAAATCCGCCGGAGGCCAATCCCCATTGGCGGCCCCTGCCGGCTTCAAAGCGGGAGCCTGATCCGGGTAGTCGTTAGAATCAAGCTACCGCCAGCCGTTCGCCGGACCTCCCGTGCGGTCGACCTCTCGTTGTCGATCCACGGTCCCTGGCAGGTCGCCTCGAGAACGGCCGTCCTCTCTCCCTGGTTCCCCGTGAACGGCGGCGCCCGCGTCTTTTTTGAATTCACGCCTCTCGCCCTGGCTCGCTTCCGGCCCGGCGTCATCGCGGGGCCTGTAGAGGCGTTGCGGGACTTGGCCCGGAGGTCGATGCGCGAAGGCGCGGTGGCGCCGTTGCCCGATTTCGGCCTGATCGCCTTCACCGGCAGGAGCCGAACGCCGCTTACCGAAAGCGACCGCGACCTGTTCTGGCGCGCCTTTCAGGCGCCGGTTTTCGAACAATATCGCGATGACCGGGGCCGTCTGCTGGCCGCCGAGTGCGAAGCTCGCCAGGGGCTGCACATCCTCGGTGAGGACGCCCCCCGTGCGCTGGACGCCTTCCGCCTTGCCCATGAACCTTGCGCCTGTGGCCTCAAGTCCCCGCGCCTCGTGGTCCCGCCCGCCGAGCCCATCCCCCTTCCGAAAGCCGCCGCCGCCGGCGCCTAAGTAGTCCTCTGTGAACCCCTGTGGGGGGGCAGCCTCGCAGGCGCCTCGCAGGCTGCCTCGCAGGCTGCGCGGGACTCCCAGTCCCGCCAACACACCCCGTATGCGTTCTCCCGCGCCAATCCAGGGGCGGCGCCTTTACCCGCCTGTTATGATGATCACGTCGGCGTCGCGCGCGAACGTGGCGGAACTGGCAGACGCACCAGACTTAGGATCTGGCGGGGCAACCCATGGGAGTTCGAGTCTCCCCGTTCGCACCAGAGTAACCAGCCGCATTCCCCGATCGGCGACGCCGTCGAGCTCCTGCGCCGCTGCGGTTGAGAAGTCCGGTCGGCCCCCTCCACTATCCCGGCAGTACCGGACGCAGGAAAGGAAAGCTACGCTTGACGCCAACATCGGAAATCTATCTGGACCCCTCCGTGGCATGCCCTCTGCAGCGGACCTTCGACTGGGAGTACTTCATCGAGACGGAAAGGGAATTATGGGCCTTCTTTCCCGAAACGATCGGTCGCCGCGTTAACCTTCTCCAACTCGGCCTCACGGCCGTACTGTACGCGGAAGCCGCCCCCAGCTCGGCCCCGCTGGGGCCTGACGAAACCTATGTCCTGCTCCCCTGCGAGGATCGCTGCCTTCGCCCCGTCCGAATGAAGGCGGTGCGCCGGCTCACCTTGGAGGAGTTCCGCCGCTGCCACCTGACATCGGTGAAGATGATCGGCCATCTTGACGGGGCGGCGGAGGCCTACATCACGCTTGGCCAAGCCATCCTGGGCCGCGAGGTCATAGAAGAGGCCGCTTTGCGAGCCACTACGCAGAGCGACGGCCGCGACTGAACCCGGGACGTCGGTCCTCGGCTCAGCCGGATTCCTCAGCCGGGCTGGCCGGCCAAGTGAAGTAGAACACCGAGCCGCTGCCTGGCTGCGACTCCACCCACATCTCGCCGCCGTTGCGCTCGATGATCTTCTGGCAGATGGCTAGTCCCATGCCGGTGCCGGGGATCTCCCGCCCGTGCAGCCGTTTGAATACCCCGAAGATCCGCCGCTGATACTCGGGCGCAATGCCGATCCCGTTATCGGCGAAGCGGAATATCCACATGTCCTGTTCCTGCTTTGCCGACACCGAGATTCGCAGCGGCCGATCGGAACGGTACTTGATGGCGTTGCTGACCAGGTTTTGGAAAAGCTGCGCCAGGTGCGCTCGAACGCCGCGCAACGTCGGCAACCGCCCGGCGGAGAGCTTGGCGCCGCAGGCCCGGATCTCCGGCTCCAACCCCCGGATCGCCTCGTCCAGCGCCTCGTTGCTGTCGACCGGTTCGTTCTTAATCAGGTTGGGCATGCCGATCTCCGTGTAGGCCAGCAGATCCAGCACCAGCGCGCGGATGCGCCGCGCGCCTTCGATCATGTTGTCGAGCACCTCGAGCGCTTTCGGATCGCGAAACTGGTCGCGGTACCGCCGCTCGAGCAACTGCGCGTGCGTCGCTACGGCGCGGATGGGCTCCTGGAGATCGTGCGAGGCGGCGTATGCGAACTGCTTGAGATCCTCGTTGGCTTTGACCAATCGTTCCTCGAACGTCTTCTTGTCGTGGATGTCGGTGCTCGTGCCGAACCAGTGGCGAACGCTCAGGCTTTCGTCATACACAGGTACAGCCCGGTTCAGGTGCCAGCGATACTCCCCGTCCGCGGCGCGCCGGAGCCGCACCTCGTCGTAGTATTGCGAGCCGCGGCGGATCGCCGCCTCCCACCGTTCGATGGCCGCATCGCGCTGATCCGGGTGGAGCGAGTCTGCCCAGGACGTTTGGAGAGAACCCGGACGAACGCCGAGGTAATCGAGCGTCCGGCCATTGCAGTATTCCAGGTGGCCGCCGGCGCCGGTGGTCCAAACCATGTGGGGAATGGCTTCGGCGAGCGAACGGAACTTGCCCTCGCTTTCTCGCAGCGCCTCCTCCGCCCGGCGATAACCGGCTACCCGCCGCCGCGCCTCCAATTGCTGCGCGATCATCTCGGCCAGTTGGCGCAGGATAAGCGTCTCCGATTCGAGGAGAGGACGCCTGGGCTTCTGATCGCACACCGAAATCGCGCCGACAGCCAGTCGGCCTCCGGCCATCACTGGGGCGCCCGCGTAGAACCGAATACCCGGCCAGCGGCGAACCCAATCGCTGCCTGAGAACCGCTCGTCCGCTTGCGCGTCGCCGGCGAGCACGGGTTGCCCCGTTTCGAGCAGAAGCCGGCAGAACGGGTCGTCGCGCGCGGTCTCCCGCATTGCGGCCCCAAGGCAGCTTTTGAACCATTGCCGCCTGTCGTCGACAAAGGAGATGAACGCGAACGGCGCCTGGAAAACGGTCCCCGCAAGCCGCGCGATCTGATCGAACGCTTCCTCGGCCTCGGTGTCGAGGATCTCGTAGCTCGTCAGCGCGGCAAGCCGCTCCTGTTCGCGCGGTGGAAGCTCCATCGAATCGGCCCCGATATCTCGAGCATGCTTCCATCGGAGTGGGGCGGGCGAGCATGCATCAGGCCGGGCAGGGCCGGCGTTTGGTCAGAACCTCCTCGATCACGTGGCCGATTTCCATGAACTCGTCGAAATCGGCCGACTTGCGGAAATAGCGCGTCGCCCCAAGCTGCGCCGCCAGTTCCCGGTCCCAACGGGAATCCGACGAAGTGAAAACGATCACCGGTACATCGGGGAAGCGGGTATTCGTCCGCAGGTGCTGCAACACCTCGGATCCGCTACGGCGTGGCAGATTCCAGTCCAGTACCACCACGTTGGGGATGCTCGATGCGTCGGCGTTCGCTCGATCGAGGAACCGGATTGCCGCCTCGCCGTCTTCCACCACCAGCAACTGCACCGGCAGGCGGTGTTCCTTGATGGCTTCCTCAACCAGGAAAACGTCGGCCGGGTTGTCTTCCACCAGCAGTAACGGAATTTTGCCTTTCATGGCCGCTGCCGCCCTCCTCATCGGACTAAGCGGTCCGCTCGGGCGCGCGAACCCCAAAGGAGGGTCCCTTTTCAGCGTCGCGTACGAACCCACAGCACGCCCTCTCAGGCCGCTTCCTGCCAGGCGCGGGCGGCGACCAGTTGGCGGCGCAACGCGGTAGCCTTTTCCTGCGTGTGGCGTCGCAGCGAAACTTTGCTGCGGTGAATACGCACGCGCGTGGCCACCCGGCTCAGCCGGTGCCGCCGCGCGATATCCTCCATGTTGTTGCCCTGGCAGAACCTCTCCAGCAACAGCGACCGGTCGAGCGGCGAGCAGAGCGTCATCAGCCGGCTGACATCGATTTCGGCCAGACAGGAGGCAGGCCCGGGACGCTTGTCCGGCATCTCTTTGAGCTCGCCGTGCCGGCTCCGGCGCCGGCGTTCCGTGCACAGAGCGTGATAGGCGATGCTATTCACCCAAGGCAAAATACGGTCTTCGCTCTTCAACTGCGCGCGGGCTTCCCAACCCCTTGTCCAGGCCGCTTGAGCCATCTCCTCCGCTTCATCCGGCAGCGCTCCTTTACAAAGTAGGAATCGCACGGTAGCCCGGTACCCTTGCTGATAAGCTGTTGCGAAGAAATCGTGGCTCATATTCGTTAGTTCCTCTCCAGTTCTGTGCCCCTTCTCCAATGGCGTTCTTAGGAAAGGCAAACGGCGGGCCAAAGCGTAACCCGTTAGGTCAAAAAGAGAAGCGAGGGTTTAGGCGCGACCGGGCCCGGATTTGTCGTAACGAATTTGCGCCAGGACGCCAAGGGTTGTGCGCAGTTTCTTCCATAGGCGGGTACTGATACCATACGACTGGGAAGCCCTGTTCAATGAGCATCCGCATTCTGGTCGCCGACGACTCGGCGAGCGACGTGTACATGCTGGAGCACGCCTTGGCGGCTGCCGGCCTGGAGTGTTCGATCGTTCACGTCGATGACGGGGACAAGGCCCTGGATGCGTTGTGCGATCCCAAAGGCCAAGAGGCTTTCCGCCTAGTCGTTCTGGATTGGTATTTGCCGAAGCGCTCCGGGGACGAATTACTGCCCCTGATCCAGGAGGCGCCCGGCGCTCCGCCCTGCGTCGTTCTCACCTCCGGCCTCCCGCCCCAGGAAGCCGAGCAACTCGCCAACCGGGGCATTGCCGTCTGGAGGAAGCCGGCGGACCTCGACGGCTACCTCAAACTCGGCAGGACGGTGAAGGAGCTGGTTGGATCGACGCATGCCTGCCAAGCGGAACGGCTGGCGGCAGACGGCGCGGGAAACTGAATAGCGGCGCCGCTTCTCGGGATCCGTGCGCGGCCTGAAGTCGCGTAGGAATTGCACACCGGGAGATTTCTTCCCTTCCCAATGGCGCGCCTACCGCTGACAGTAACGACGAGTAAACGCCGTGGTCTAACTGAAGAGCACGACCAGTGCGGCCGTCGGCCTACGACCGCCGGTTGCCAGGTCGACGAATCATCAGACTGGTTCCAGGGCCCTGGCGGCGTTATTCGCCGGCGGGCGCCTCAAAGGAGGAGAAAAAGATGAAAACACAAGGAATAGCCGGAGCGATTCTGGCTGGATTCCTCTTAGTGGGCTGTGGACCCGACCGGGACCGCACCGCCGGGGATTACACCCGAGACGGCCGGGAGGCCGGCGCCGGCGCCATGGATGGAACTTCCGATCGCATGGCGGATACCAGGGCCGCGCTGAACCGCCGCGCCGAGCAACTCGACCGCCGCATCGACGAACTGGCGGAGCGGACAAGGGAGCGTTCGAACCAGATGTCCCGCGATGCCCGGCAGGAAGCCGATCGAACTCTGGCTAGACTGCGAGAGGAATCCGCCGAGGTGAGAAGCAAGCTCTCGCGCATGGGCGACTCGGCCGAGGACGGCTGGGAACGCTTCAAGAGCGAGACGGAACAGGCTCTCGACAGGGCGGAAAGGTCCGTCGAAAACGCCTGGAACGATTTGACCGATTAGCGGCGGGTACTCAACAAAAACAAAGGCGCGGCCGCTTCGGCGGACCGCGCCATTTTTGTTCTATTGGGAGCCCTTCCTAACCGCGAAACTGGATCGAATTCACGATCTGCTCGAACGTCGACTGCGCCTGCCCGAAGTGCTGTTCCGGCGCCACCAGCACCACGTAGAACACTCCCTCCGGACGGGCCACCGTGAGCAGAAGATTCGTCTCCCCGCCGCCGTAAGGCGACCGGCCGGACAACTGCGTCACCAACGCCCGCATGCCCCTCAATCGGGCGGCCCGCGGCGATTGCGCCACCCTCAGGGCGGGATCCATAGTCTGCAAATCCGATAGCAGCCGCCGCGTGACGGCGTTCAGGTCGCCCCGCGCAGGGTAGTAACTCACGACGGCGCCGTATCCCAGCGCGACGCCGGACGATCCGCGAACCAGTCCCTGCGGCGGCGCCATCGTGATTACCGGCGAATCCTGGCTCCCGTACACGCGCCATTGCGACGGGTAGGAGATCGCAAAGCGATTCGTGGCCAGTTGCTCGAACCCGCCGGTGGACGGCGCGGGTGGATTGTTGGCCGCCGCCATCGCTGCCTGGCTCCGGTGACGCGGCGGAGGCAGATTGGACGCCAGTTGCTTCATGCGCGGGAACTGGTTTGACCCGGCGGTGTACTGCCGCTGGGGAAACGTCTGAAGCTCCGCCTGGACGTTCTTCACGCGGTCGCCGGGGTTGGGATGGGACGAAAGAAACTGCGGTCCCCTCGCGCCGCCCTGCGCCTCAAGCTTCTCGAAGAACTTGGCCATTTCAATGGGATCCAGGCCCGCTTGCGCCATGATGCGCGCCCCCAGGGCGTCCGCTTCCCGTTCGGCGTCGCGGCTGTACTTCATGATTAACGAATTGACGCCTAAGCCGAGGCCAAGTTGGCCTAGCTGCGCGAGCGCGGATTCCTGTCCGATCGCAACTCCGGCCAGAACAGCCGGCAACTGGATCATGCTTGCCTTGGAGGCTTGGGCCGTGCCGTGGCGCAGAGCCACGTGCGAGATCTCGTGGGCCAGGACGCCCGCGACCTGCGCCTCGTTGTCGCCGGCCTCGAGGAGGCCGCTGTGGACGAAGATCGGGCCGCCCGGCAAAGCGAATGCGTTGATCGAGTCGTCATTGATGAGCGTGAACTGGTAGGGATATCCGCCTGACTCGGGTTGCTGCGCCAAGCGCTGGCCAAGCTGCGAGATATAGTTCTGAAGCTCCCGGTTGTCGACGACATCCACTTGCTTGACAATCTCGGCGGCGGCCTGCCGGCCGAGCTCGATGTCCTGCTCCTTCGAGTACACGTTGAAACCGGGGCGCAACGGATCGCCCGGCTGACGGGCCGCGCAAGCGGCGAGGACCAGACACAGCGCCAGCAGCGAGCGCCTCGCCGATCGCGCGGAACGCGGATTTTTCGAGTGAGAATGCGGCTCCAGCATCGTAACAAACACCCCGACCGTATGAATCGGCGCAGCTCCCGTTCGTTACACGTGGCCGCAGGTTGTTGATTTGATGGCTTTGGTTAGCCGGTTCCGGCCGCCTTCTGCTCGCGGGTGGCGTATTCCTTCAACTTTACGTGGAGGGTGCGCGTGCTGATCCCGAGGATCTCGGCCGCTCGGGTCTTGTTGTTGCGAGTGTGCTCCAGCGTCAGGCGGATGAGCGCCTCCTCCGCTTCGCCGACGGACGTGCCGACCGCGAGCTTTACCACTCCGGGCTCCTCGGACGAAGGCTTTGGTTTCGGACGGGAGTGAAACGGCGGCGGCAGGTGGCGGACGCGAACGAGTTCGTCCCGCGCCAGGATCACGGCGCGCTCCAGGGCGTTGCGCAGTTCCCGCACGTTGCCGGGCCAGTGGTATTGCTGAAACAGCTCCATGACCTCGGCATCCACCCCCGCCACGCGGCATTCGTGCCGGCGGTTGAGCGATTGGATCAACGCGGAGCACAAGACAGCCAAGTCCTCTCTACGCTCCCTTAGGGGCGGCAGTTGCAGGTGGAACACGTTAAGCCGGTAGTACAGGTCCTCCCGCAGCTTGCTGTCCCTAATGCTCTGGAGCGGGTCGCGGTTGGTGGCGGCCAGGTAACGGACGTCCACCTGCGTGTCGCCTCGGCCTCCAAGCCGCTGGACGACCGAATCTTCCAGCACGCGGAGGAGCTTGGCTTGCGTCCCGACCGGCATCTCGCCGAGTTCGTCCATCAGCAGCGTGCCGCCATGGGCGCGCTCGATGGCGCCGGCGCGCCGCTCCAATGCCCCGGTGAAGGCGCCTTTTTCGTGGCCGAACAGCTCGCTTTCGATCAGCGTCTCCGGAAGAGCGGCGCAGTTGATGGCCACAAACGGCCCCTTGCTGCGTCCGCTCAGCGAATGAATGGCTCGGGCGACCAGTTCCTTGCCGGTTCCGCTTTCCCCGGTAATCAGGACGGGCGCTTTATTTGGCGCCACCAGCCGGATCATCGAGAACAGCTCCTGCATCGGCGCCGACTCCCCCACCATGTCCAGCATGACGCCCTGGTAGCTGAGCTGAAGGCGCAAAGCCTGGTTTTCGATCGCGAGCCGGCTTTGCGAGGCGGCGCGGTCCAGCAGGACCCGGAGGGCCGCGTCGGAGACCGGCTTCTCCAGGAACCAGAAAGCGCCCAAGTCGTGAATGGTGCTGACCGCTTTCTCCAGCCCGCCGAAGCCGGTTAACGCGATCGATGGCGGCGCGGTATCCATCGTTTGCAGCTTGCGGAGGAGCTCGAAGCCGTCCATTCGCGGCATGACAAGATCGGTGACGATGACGTGAGGATGAAACTGCTCCAACTGCTCCACCGCCTCGATTCCGTCAGCCGCGGTGGCGACCGCGAAGCCCCAGGATTCGGTCATCTGGCGGAGGAGTTCCCGATCGAGCTCGTCGTCTTCAACAATCAGAACTCTCGGTTGATCCTGCCCATCCATTAGCAACTTTACTAATTCTAGCAGTTAGCTGGCCGGAACCCGCGGCGCCGGGGGACTGGACCTTCAAGTGCTGTGAAACTGGAGACGAGAAGTACATTATGTCCTGCGCCGCTCCCCAGGAGATACACCTGACCGTCGACCGCGATACGGGGATCATCACCCAGGTGAGCCCCCTGGTTGCGCGGTTGCTCGGCTTCGAACCCGAAGAACTGATGGGCCGCCACGTCTCGGCGCTGCATGGCGACCAGCGGGTGGCGAACGGCCGGACTCCCTGGGACGCGTTTCAGGAGTTCAGCTACATCGCGGCGCACGACTTGCGGTCGCCGATGCGCCGGGTCGCCACTTTGGCGGGGATGCTGCGCTCCGCCCTGGGCAACGACCTGAAAGCCTCGGCCGAACCGATGCTCGACCAGCTTGTACAGGCGTCCTCACAGGGCATGCAGCTTGTCGGGCAGTTACAGGTGTTTGCCGAGTCGCTGGGGCCTCCTTGCGCCGGCGAGCCCGTTAACTGCTCGGAGGCGCTCCGGCACGCGATGCAGAAACTGCGCAGGGAGATCGAGTCCGCGAAGGCGGAAATCGCGGTCGGGGACTTGCCGCATGCGTATGCCCCTCAGGGGTTGTTGCCGATTTTGTTCGAGAACCTGCTGTCCAACGCCATCCGCTATCGGTCCGCGCAGCCGCTTCGGGTACGCATCGATGCCGAGCGGGCAGGCGAATTCTGGAGGATTTCCGTGAGCGACAATGGCCTCGGCCTCGACGCCTCGGCGGCCGGTCAACTCTTCCACCCGTTCCGCCGGTTTCACAGCGGCAAATACTCGGGATCGGGATTAGGCCTGGCCATTTGCCGGAAGATTGTCGAACGCGCGGGCGGCGACATCTGGCTGGACGCAAGTCGGGGACCGGGAACGACCATCGTCGTGGCGCTCCGCGCGGCGGATTAAGCGTTCCTCGTTTTCCAACGGAACTCGGCGTACTTAGCGGCAGGCCGTGTGATCGCCTGCCTCGCGTTTCGCGCACCGCTCGGGTACGAATACGATGTTTTCCTCCTTGGGAACGATCACGTTATCAGTCGTGAAGACGCCGCCACCAGGCGGGTCCGGCCGACGGTGGACAGTGAACCAGTGAGTCTCCAGAACGCCAGTGGCGCCTTCGGTCACGACCAATAACTCGGCTTTCGGCTCAAGGGGTCGAAACGAGTATTCGCCAAAGTGGTACTGCCACTCGCCGCGGAACTCGAGCTTCCTATAGGTCAGCACGGTTCGTTCTGTACGGTTGGACTTCACGTCGCCGCTTTGCATGTGCCCCTCTCCATTTTTCGAAGCGTCCCTGCCTACGGCGTCCGACCGGATACCGCCCGCATGACGCCGGTGATTACCAGGCCGATCAGGAAGACAAAGAACAGGATCTTGGCCAGTCCGGCGGAAGCGCCGGCGATGCCGCCGAATCCAAAGGCGGCCGCGACGAGCGCAAGAATCAGAAACATTAAGGCCCAACCGAGCATTGGCGTGTTTCCTCCAATCGATCACTGACTCGCGAACCACTTCTGGCCCTTTTCCAAAGGGACCGGTGGCCTGGCGCGTTCCGCGCCTCCGTCAACATAGAACTTCCGGCGGCGCTCGCCGTTACCGGGAAGCCGTTCCGGCGCGCGGGAGAAGCTTCGCCAGCGGAAGCCGGGTCCGTCCACGACCCCGCAAAAATCACTGACATTTCTCCGGGTTTGCAGCCACTAAGGCAGTAGGAGGCGGCCCGGCCGTCGAGGCCGGGCAACGCCGCTATCCGTCACGGGTTCGCCGCGAGATGCTTTTTCCGCAGCGGCGGCAGGCGTAGTCCCGACCGAAACCAGTGAATCGCGTGACGACTTTCGGGTGATCGCTCAATGCGCCACCCCCAGGAAAGGACGATCTCCCAGGCATGCGCCGTATCTCAATACCAGCTTGTACGTTTATCCTCATTGCGCTGATCCTTTCCGGCTCGGCGATCCTGACCGCCGCGGTGATCCATGTGCCGGCGGGCGGCAATCTCCAGACCGCGATCGATCAAGCCCAATTGGGCGATACGATTACGCTGCAACCGGGGGCCGTCTACAGCGGCAGTTTCCGGCTCCGGAAGAAGACGGGAAACGCTTTTCTGACGATTACGACCGCGACGCCCAACTCGATGCCGCCGGCCGAGACGCGCATGACGCCTTCGGCGGCGCAGTCGCTGGCCAAGATCGTCTCACCGAGCAACGCGCCGGCCATTGCGACGGACAACGGCGCGCACCACTATCGCCTGGTGGGCCTGGAGCTATACGCCAAGGCGGGCATCTACTCGTTAGGCGTCGTCCAGATCGGTTCCGCCACCGCCACGCTGGTCAGCGACCTGGCGTCGGACATCGAGTTGGACCGGCTTTACATCCACGGCGACCCGACAGCGGGCGGCAAGGTCGGCGTTATCCTGAACAGTTCCTCGACCGTGGTGAAGAACTGCTGGATCTCCGATTTTAAGCACACCGGACAGGACACGCAGGCGATCAGCGGCCACAATGGGCCGGGGCCTTTCACGATCACCAATAATTACCTGGAAGCCTCCACCGAAAACGTGATGTTCGGGGCCGCTACCCCCAGAATCAGCGGCATGGTTCCCTCCGACATCGTCATCCGGAAGAATCACTTCTACAAGCCGCCCGAGTGGAAAACGAAGGGCTGGTGGGTGAAAAACCTGCTGGAGTTCAAGAGCGCCCGGCGCGTGCTGGTGGAGGGCAACGTTCTCGAGAACAACTGGGTGGGCGCGGACCAGGCCAGTTTCGCCATCGTCCTGACGGTGCGCACGCAGGCCGGCGCCGTGCCTTGGGCGGTGGTGGAGGACATCACGATCCAGCGGAATATCATCCGGAACTCGGGTTCCGGCGTGAATATCCTGGGCCACGACACCAGCGCGAACAACCTCGGCATCGCGCGCCGGATCCTGTTCAAGGACAACCTGTTCTATAACATCGATCCCGGCAAGTGGGGCGGAACCGGCCGGCTGTTCCAGATTCTGGCCGGTCCCGAGGACGTCACCATCGACCACAATACGATGCTGATGGCGGCGGGCAGCCAGAACGTCGTGATGTTCTCGGCGGATCCCGCGGTGCGTTTTCGGATGACCAACAACCTCGCCGATCACGGGGTTTATGGCGTCAGCGGCACTGGAAAGGGAACCGGGACAGCCACGCTGGCGTACTATGCGCCGGGCTACGTATTTCAGAAGAACGCGCTCATTGGAGGCGATTCGTCCAAGTACCCGGCCAACAACTTCTTTCCGGCCACCCGCGCCGCCGTCCGGTTTGTGAGCGAAGCGAACGACAATTACGCGCTCGACGCCTCCAGCCCCTACAAGAACGCGGGCACGGACAGCAAGGACGTCGGCGCGGATATCGCCTTGGTGGCGACAGAGACGCAGGGCGTCACCGACCAGGGTTCGAAGGTCGCGCAGCCACCGGCGAACGTCTCGGTCTCTCCTTCGTCGGGCTCCGGCGTCACCCAGGTGTTCCAGTTCGTCTATTCGGACTCGAAGGGGTTCGATAACATCGCCAACGCGTACATGCTCGTCAACGGCGCCGCCTCATATCCGAACGGCTGTTTCGTGCAGTACATGGCAAGCCAGAACAGCCTCTATCTGCGGAACGACGCGAGCACGGCCTGGATGGGTCCGGTGGCGGTCGGCTCCGGCGGCGGGCTGAACAACAATCAGTGCACCGTCAACACCGGCTCCTCCTCCGTTTCCGGTTCGGGCAACAATCTGATCGTGAACGTCAGCCTGACGTTCGCGACCAAGTTCACCGGCCAGAAGACGATCTACATGTTCGCCTCGAACAAGGACGGGCTGAGCGGGACGTTAGAGGCCAAGGGCACTTGGACCCCGTTCCAGCAGCAGCCTCCCGCGGCCGTTTCGGTCACGCCGTCGGCGGGCGCCGGGCTGAACCAGACGTTCCAACTCGCCTATTCCGACCCCGACGGCTTCAACGACATCGCCCAGGCCTTTGTTCTCTTCAATACCAGCACGGCGCAGGCAAACGCCTGCTACGTCCGCTACGTGCGGTCCGGCAACCAACTCTATCTGCGCGACAACGCCGGAACCAACTGGCTGGGTCCGATCACGCCGGGACAATCCGCCACTCTTGCCAACGCTAAGTGCACGCTCAACGCCAACGGCTCGTCGGCCGCCGGCAACAGCCAGACGCTGGGCCTCAACGTCGCCATCAGCTTCAAGACGGCGTTCGCCGGGGCAAAGAACATCTACATGAACGTCATTGACAACGCCAACCTTACCAGCAACTGGCAGAAGCGCGGGACGTACACGGTGCGCAATAGCGTTCCGGCGCCGGTTTCCGTTACGGCGTCGGCGTCGCAAGGCAAGTCGCAGGCATTCCAGTTCATTTACTCGGATGCCGACGGCTACCAGAACATTCAAAGCGCCTGGGTGCTGTTCAACGCCACCACGAACCTGGCGACCGGCTGCTACGTGCAGTACCGGCGCGACCAGAACAAACTGTGGCTGCGAAACGACGCCGGGACAGCCTGGCTGGGCCCGGTGACGCCCGGCGCAACGGCGACGTTGCAGAACACGCGGTGTTCCATCGCGGCGGCGTCGATTTCGAGCTCGGGATCGGGGGTGAACATGGCGCTCAACGTTACGATCGCGTTCAAACCTGCTTTTGCGGGCACGAAGAACATCTACATGAAGGCGCAGGACGTTAACGGCGCAGCCAGCGGCCTGGTCGCCAAAGGCAAATACACGGTTGTGAAGTAAGGCTCATCCGACGTGAGTCGGGGACCGGCCGCTCTCAACCCGGGGGCGGCCGGTTGCTTTTTGAGAGCGCCGCCGTACCCGCGCGGCGTTCCGCTGCGATAGACTCGTCGCGGTATGAGCGATCGACAGGGACGCCGGCTGTTTCTTTCCGGAGCAATGGCCGCGGGCGCGGGATCGGGCGCCGCATGGGCGCAAACCGCGCCCGGAGCCGGCGGCTTGTTGAACGTCAGAGATTTCGGCGCCGCCGGAAATGGCCGCGAACCCGACACCGCGGCGCTGCAGGCGGCCATCGACGCGTGCGCCGCCAAGGGCGGCGGAACGATCTGGTTTCCCGCGGGGCGGTACTGTTCCGGCGGCCTGTTCCTGCGCAGCAACACGCACCTCTATCTCGACGGGGGCGCAACGCTCGCCGGCAGCGCACGGCTCGAAGATTACCCGGTCAGGATTCCGAAGTTCCGTTCCTATACGGACAACTACACCGAGCGAAGCCTGCTGTACGGCGAAGGAATTGCCAACGCCGGCATTCATGGAGACGGCGCGATCGACGGCCAGGGCGCGGCTTTCCAGGGACCCTACAAGGTTCGGCCTTACCTGATCCGGATCGTGAGTTCGAAGGACATCTCCGTCACCGGGGTGACGATTCGCGACTCGCCGATGTGGGTCCAACACTACCTGGACTGCGAAGACGTGCTGATCCACGGCATCACGGTTCACAGCCTCGTCAACCATAACAACGACGGGATCGACATCGACTGCTGCGACCGCGTGACCATCTCCGACTGCAACATCCGCTCCGGCGACGACGCGATCGTTCTGAAGAGCACCGCCGCCCGGCCCACGCGGAACGTGGCGATCACCAACTGCGTCCTGTCCAGCGACTGCAACGCGTTCAAGCTGGGGACAGAATCCAACGGCGGTTTTCAGGACATTGTCGTCAGCAACTGCACGATGTACGACACGCGCCTGTCGGGCATCGCCATCGAACTGGTGGACGGCGGCGCGCTGGACGGGGTGTACGCGTCGAACATCACCATGCGGGACGTGAAGAACCCGCTGTTCATCCGGCTGGGCAACCGGGCGCGGCCGTTCCAGGAAGGCGGCTCGGCGCCGGGCGTCGGGGCGCTTCGCAACGTCTCGATCAGTGGTCTGAAAGCAACCGGCGCCTACGAGATCGGCTGCCCGGTGTCGGGAATTCCCGGCCATTTCATCGAAAATCTTTCTTTAGAGAATGTGCGGATACATTTCACCGGCGGCGGAAAACGCGTTGCGGGCGAAATCCCGGAAAATCCCGACGCCTATCCCGAGCACAGGATGTTCGGCGCGCTGCCCGCATACGGCTTTTTCTGCCGCCATGTCCGGAATCTCAGGCTGCGGAACGTCGAGACGTTTCTCGAGAAGCCCGACGAACGGCCGGCTATCGTCTGCGACGACGTCCACGAGCTTGACATGGACGGGTGCCGCATTCGCGCCGCGCGGGAGGCGATCCGCCTGCGCCAGGTGAGCGACGCGTTCATTCACGGCTGCTCGGCGCCGGAGGAGACGGCGGTTTTTGTCGACGCCTCCGCCGGCGGCGTGAAGCGTCTCAGCCTCATCGGCAACGACCTCGGCCGCGCCGCCCGGGCCGTCGAGGGGAAGCCGCAGGGCCTGTTTCTGTTCGCTAATCGCGAGAAGAGCTGACCCTCAACGGCGCCGGCGGCGCGGCCCAGCCGCACCGGATTTACTATCCTGGCGGGTCGTCAAATTCCTCGGCGACGCGCGGGGCATCCGGGCGCTGCCGATCGAGCGATTCCCGATATCGCAAGCAGCCTCGCAGAAATTGTGGCCACGCCGGGACGGCGATTTCGGGATCGATCTTCTCCGGCAGAAGTTCCCAGAGCCGCGGATGATGCCAGCACAACTCGTGTTTTGTGCTGTCGCGATGCTCGCGGATTCCGGCTCGCAGCTTCTTAACCTCTGCAATCAGCTCATCTTTTGTAAGCGCGTCGAGGTCGTCGTCCATATCCACTGTGTACCGCACCGGCAACGACCTCGGCCGCGCCGCCCGGGCCGTGGAGGGGAAGCCGCAGGGCCTGTTTCTGTTCGCTAATCGCGAGAAGGGGTAGAGCGCACGCCCCAGGCGATCAAGGCGAACGCGGCCAGCGGCATCAGGCCCGCGGCGGTAAATACGGGGAGGTACGAAAAGCGGTCCACCACGGCGCCAATCACCAGGGTAAAGACCATGCCGCCGGTGGCCGCGCCGGTTCCGCTCAGGCCGGACACCGAGGCGACGATCCCAGGCGGGAACAGGTCCGCGGGCAAGGTGAGGATGTTCGCCGCCCAGGTGGAATAGGCGAAGGTGGCCACGGTGATCAGCGCGATGGCGACGTTCGCATCGGTCGCCAAAACGGCCGGAATGCCGGACATCATCAGGACGGCGCTCGCGAACATGACGGTCTTGCGCGCCCGCAATACCGGCATTCCGCGCCGGATCAGCCAGCCCGAGGCGGCGCCGCCAACCAGGCAACCCACCGTTGCGCCGAGGAAAGGAATCCAGGCGAAGTAGCCGATCATCGCCAGGCTGAACTGCCGCTCGCGCTTCAAGTACTCGGGCAGCCAGAAAACGTAAAACCACCACACCGGGTCGGCCAGCATCCGGCCGAGCACGAGCCCCCATACCTGCCGGTAGCTGAACAGCCGGACCCAGCGGATGCGTTCCGCCAGTCCGGCGCTTTCGCGGCCCGAGCGGATGTGGTCGAGTTCCGGCGCGGTAATCCAGGGGTGGCGGTCGGGGGTGCGGTACAGCGGGAGCCACAACGCCAGCCAGACGAAGCCCAGCGCTCCCGTGATCAGAAAGGCGTTCCCCCATCCGTAGTGAATCGCCAGCCAGGCGACGAGCGGCGGGGCGATCACCGCGCCCAGCGTCGAACCGCTGTTGAAGAAGCCGATGGCGAACGCGCGTTCGCGCGCCGGGAACCATTCGGAAACCGCCTTGACGCCGCCGGGCCAGTTTCCCGCCTCGCCGAGTCCCAGCAGGAAGCGGAACAGGCCGAACGAAAGCGCGGAGCGGGCCGCCGCGTGCAGCATGGCCGCCGCCGACCACCACGCGATGCAGAGGGAGAAGCCGGCCCGCGTGCCCACCCAGTCCATCAGCCGGCCCGACCCGGTCTGCATGATCAGG
This sequence comes from Bryobacteraceae bacterium, assembly GCA_026129905.1. Taxonomy (GTDB): domain Bacteria; phylum Acidobacteriota; class Terriglobia; order Bryobacterales; family Bryobacteraceae; genus JAHCHE01. Next base: position 27,138 of record JAHCHE010000006.1, read on the forward strand.
TACGCGAGCATGAAGGCCGAGACGATGCGGGAATAATCGGTATTCGACATTCCGAATTCGTCCCGCAACAGAGGAGCGAGCACCGACAGCGCCTGCCGGTCGACGTAATTGATGATCGTGGCCAGGAAGAGCAGGCCGGCGATCCACCAGCGCAGATGGGGCACCTGGGGATTATATTAGAACCTGAATGACCGGAAAACAGCGCCTGCTGGCCGCCTTCCACGGCGAACTGCCGGACATGGTTCCCTTCGCGCCGAACATCTGCTACTGGTTCTACAACCGGCTGGCCCGGGGAACGCTGCCCGAGGAAATCGCCGGAGCGGAGCATCCGTTCGACGTCCTGCGCGTCCTGGGCGCCGACATCCTGGCGCGCTGGGACACGCAATACGCCACCCGGGAAGTCTACCGCTCGGGCGAATTTCACGACGAATTCGCCGGGGAATCGCGGTTCGACCGCACGATGACCACCGCTTTCAACATCTATCCGCCGCGCCGGAACGTCCGGCGACGCCGCTTTGCGACGCCATATGGAACGCTGACGCACTCCTGGCGGCTGACCGAGGAATCGGGAGCGGACTTCGAGGAGGAGTTCTGGTGGAAGAATTGGGGCCAGTATGACGCGGTGCGGTTCCTGCTGGAGGCTCGAGACTACGCGTTCGACCGGGCGGAATTCGAGCGCTGGGCCGATCGCGCGGGCGACGACGGCATCGTCATGGCCAGCGTCACGCAATCGCCGCTGAAGACCTTCCACTGGCTGGCCGGGGCGGAAAACGCCAGCCTCTTCATCGCCGACTATCCCGAAGAGATGAAGGCGCTGGCGCGGATTCACGAAAAAAAAGCGCTGGCGTTGCTCGAAACCATGGTGGATACACCCAGCGTGGATGTATTCGTTTCTCTCGATAATCTGGATTCGGCGTTCTATTCGCCGTCGCTTTATCGCGATTTCTGCGACTCGTTCTACGCTCGCGCGGCGGAAATTATTCATTCCCGCGGAAAGATATTCGTGGTCCACGCCTGCGGGTACAACCGCCTTCTCCTCCCTCTGGTCGGGCGTTCCCGGGTGGATTGCCTCGAAGGTATCACGCCGCCTCCGATGGGGAACGTCGAACTCGGCGAAGCGCGGCGGCTGGCTGGTTACGACAACTTCACCGTCAACGGCGGGATGGACGCGTCGCGAATGGAGACCGGCGAGGGCGCCGAAGCGGCGCTGCACGCTTACACGCGGGCGTTGTTCGAATCGATGGGCGACAAGCGCCGTTTCATCTACGCTTCAAGCTGCGCCACCTCCGCAGCGACGCCCTGGGACAACCTGAAGTACTGCCGGGAGGCGGCTTGGCGATACGGACGGGTCGGCTAACCGGCGGCTTCGCGAATGAGCGCCGCGCAGCGGACGGCGCCGTACTCGCGTTCCATCGCCTCGGCCAGCCGGGCTAGCTTCTCGGGAGTGGCGCGGCCCGGGCGCAGAGCGTCATAAACTTCCAGGATGCGCTCGCTCGGGACGTCCACCAGTTCCGCCGCGCGGCGCAAGTTTTCGGCAAGCTGGGGCCTGCCGGCTTCGGAGGCCACCTGGGCCTGCAACTCGAGAGCCTCGGCCGTCACCCGGAGGTCCTCCATTGACAGGCGGCCCGCCATCACGGCTTCGAGGGTGATTTCGGAGAACGGAATGCCCGAAGGCGTTTTCAGCCGGTCCGGCGCGTGCTGGGAAAGCGGGTATTCAGGCAAATTGCACCTCCTGGGCGGGCTTGTCCTTGCGCACCTGCTCGGTTTCGCGGAGGTGAAGAATGGTCGTCTTCACGATGTATTTCAGGCGCGCCATGTTGTCAATCTGGGTGGGCACGGGCAAGACCGGTTCGCCCTTGGCGTACTTTGCCGCGTTACGGCCGATCACCCGGTAGGACTCGAGGGTGAGGTTCGGCGCCTGCGGGAACAGTTCCAGGTTGTCGAGCGGCTGGAGGTCGCGCCGGTGAATCACGGTTGTTCCCTTCGACTGGATGCCGATGCTGACGCCTGAGCCGCTGAGCTGCGCGCCGGCATGGCCGATGAAGCCGCAATCGGAGGTCGCGTAGATCTTCACCACGCGCGGCCTCATTCCCTCCGCCCGGATGCCGCCGGTCAGGGCGGCGAGGACGTCCCGGTGCGGCAACCCCAATAGCGTCGCGCCCAAGGCCGATCCGAAAGCCGGACCCAGCGCAATGACAATTTCCGAAGAATCCGTTCCGGGGCAGGCGTCGTGACACTCCCGCAGCCAGGGGCGCGACGCCGAGCCGTCGACGATGCCGATCTCCGCCGGCTCGAGCGCCTGCGGAATCGCGCTGATTTCGGCAAGCCGCTCCGGCGAGAGGTGATAGCCGGTCCCAGGTCCTGCGTAGTCGTTCGGGTCGTTCACCGCGCTGCGCACCTGCCCGTTCGGAAGCGCCACGGCGGACGTTTGCAGGTAATCGCCGGAGATGCGCAACCGCTGGACAGCGAGGATCTTTTCGGCGATGTCGGCAAAGCCACGGCGCGCCAGCGCGCGGATGACGTCCAGGCCGTTGCGGCCGAGACGAAGGAATTCCTCGACGGCGGCCAGGTCCGCGACCATATCGCGATCGGGCATGTCGCCGCTGGCACGCGCCGCCACGGCCGCTTCCACCTCCGCGTCGCTGATGGGCGGCAGCCCCAGCTCGTCGAACACCGCCTGCACCGCATGGGCCGCGCGACGTCGTACCGCCGCCGCCTCGGGCGCGGAAACCGGGCGCACGCCGCCGTCCACCAGCATGTCCCGTTGCAGGACGTTGTAATCGTCCAGGTCCTCCGCGTCGAAATTGCCGCCCCCGAACAGATTATCTTCCCGGGGCATCGAGCTATAACCGGAGAAAATGAAGTCCGTTCCCGGCAGAAATTGCAGCATTAATTTCGAGGCTTTCCGGATGTCGGAGTGGGAGGCCATCGCGTCGTTGCCCGAGGCCAGCTCGAGGTCCAGCAGCGCGGCAATCAGGTTTTCCGCGAGCACGCCGCGCACGCCGCCGGGCAGAGACTCGGGCAGGGCAATGCAACTGATGGAGCCGTTCTGGACGCCCTGCGATCCCGCGCCTTTTATCGCCATCAGGCAGCGCGTTTCCAGGTACAGCATGGACTTCCCTTCGGAGTGCCCCATCAGGGCCTCCGACCCGCTCCCGGACGTGAACCGCACCTTGATCCCGCGGGAAGCGTAAGCAGAGGCGAGGAACGCTTTCGACCACGGGGTGTCGTCGCCATCGCGAAACGCCTGCTCGGTGCCGTAGACGGACAGGGTCTCGGCGTACGTGGTGAGTCCGAGGAATGCCAGCCGCAGCCCCAGCGACTCCTCGACCGCGCATTGGGTGAGGGCGGAGCCGCGGCCGGTTTGCGATCCGATGAGGATCGCCAGCGCATTCAACGGAGCGTAGCGGGAGATGCCGACGGTGGTCTCGAGTTCGGAAAAGCCCCGCTCGACCGCCTCGGCCGCATCCGCCGCCAGCAGCGCCGGATTCTCCTTCTTGTTGGTGACATGCGCCTGGTTCGAGGGGGTCCGGCGCGCTCGCATTTTCTGGAGCGCCATCATCATCTCGACGACGTTCAGCTTGTCGACCACTTGAACGATCTTCGCCGGCGTCAGTCCGCTGACGACGCGGATCGCCTCGGCGCGGGGGACGTGGAAGTCCACCAGCATGCGGGCGATGGCGAGCGAGTCCAAGCGCATGGCCTCCTCGGCCACCGCCGGATCGATGGCCCGGCGCGCAATGAAGCGGTCGAGCATGTCGAACTCCGCTTCCGGCCTGCCGTCCATCGCGGTAATGCGGCCCCCGTTGACCCGAATGCCGGGGTCGGGATCGGAAGGGCTGTTGAAGATCACCAGCCCGGTTTCCGGCCATTCCCGGATGAAGCTGTCCCGATTGATCGCGCGCTCGGCGCGCCGTTCGAATCGTTTGGAGTGCTCCATGCTTTGTTCATTCTACGGCGGCGCCGCGGCCGCTGCCGACTAGCGGGTACGCACTATTGCCGCTCGGCCGACCCGCGCGTATGATTGAGAAGTATAAGAGCTTCAGAGCGTTTGGTCGGATATGAACCGCCCGAGGCAGCCGGTCTGCGTCCGCGATTTCGAGATCGGCGGGTCTGACTTCATCGTGATGGCCGGCCCGTGCGCCGTAGAATCCGAGGGCCAGCTTATGCAGACGGCCGAGGCGGTGGCGCGCGCCGGCGGACGCGTGCTGCGCGGCGGCGCATTCAAACCTCGTACCTCTCCGTACGATTTCCAGGGCCTCGAGGTGGACGGCCTTAAGCTGCTGGCGAAGGCCCGCGCGCTGACGGGGCTCGCTATCGTCACCGAGGTCATGAACGACGCGCAGGTGGAACTGGTGGCCGAGTACGCCGACATCCTTCAGATCGGCTCGCGCAGCATGGAAAACCACGTTCTCCTCCAGCGCGCCGGCGCCGCCGGAAGGCCCGTCCTGCTCAAGCGGGGGATGATGGCGACGGTGGAGGAATACGCCGCCGCGGCCGAGATTCTGCTTGCGCGCGGCTGTCCGGGCGTCATCCTGTGCGAGCGCGGTCTGCGCACCTTCGGGACCGCAACCCGGAACACGTGCGACATCGCCGCCGTCCCGCTGCTCCAGGAACTCACGGGGCTTCCGGTGATCCTCGACCCGAGCCACGCCACGGGCAGGCGCGACCTGGTGCCACCGGTGTGCCGCGCGGCGATTGGCGTCGGGGCGGACGGACTGCTGGTGGAAACGCATCCGTGTCCGGAGAAGGCCCTGAGCGACGGCCCACAGTCGCTCTCGCTGGACGAGTTCGAGCGGATGATGGAGGAACTGGCGCCGCACATCGACCTCTGGCGCCGCGAGGCCGGCCGCTCCACCCCGCGCGGGAACCTGGTCCTGGAGCCCTGCCTGGCGCGCTGACGCGCGTCCATTCCTTGCCGCCGCCCGCGCTTTTCCCGCGATAACATGTGAACTGCCATGAAACTTGCCGGGTTATTGCTTGGATTCGCCTTTGCCGCGACGGCCGCCGACGCCGGATTGCTGGCCGGCATCGCACGGGTGGAAATCACGCCCTCGAAACTGATGCGGATGTACGGGTACGCGAATCGAAAGTGCGGTCCCGCCAACGGGACGCACGATCCGTTGTTCGCGAAGGCGCTGGTGCTACAGGCGGGCGAGTCGCGGCTGGCGATTGTCACCATGGACCTGGGCAGCATGGTTTCGGCGAACCTGCCGCGGGACGTCGCCGCGAAGCTCGCCATTCCGGTTCTGCTGCTGGCGGCGTCGCACACCCATTCGGCGCCGGCGTTTCTGCCGTATGGCAGCGCACCCGCCGAAGACGAGGCGGCGCTGGAATATCTCGCCGACCTGGAGGGCAAGGTGTTTCGCGCGGTGGAGGAGGCTTCGCGAGCGATGTTTCCGGCGCGGCTGGGCGTGGGGCGGGGTTCGATCCAGCTTGGCTACAACCGGCTGCTGCCGCGCGACGACGGGCGCTCCCGGGCGCTGTTCGACAACCTGGAACGCGTCCCCTACGGTCCGGTGGATCCCGAATTCGTGCTGCTGCGGGTGGACGACGCGAGCGGCAACCAGCGCGCGCTGCTGGTTCACTATGCGGCGCACGCGGTGGTGCTGGGGCCCACCAGTTGCAAGTACTCGGCGGACTTCCCAGGCGTGATGCAACGGAAAGCCGAGGAGGAACTGAAGGGGACGCAGGTGATGTTCGTACAGGGCGGCGCGGGCGACATCAATCCGTTGTTCATGGGCAGGTCCGGCGACGAGTCCGCCGATTTCAAAGTGATGGAGAAGATGGGCGAACTGCTGGCAGCCGAAGTTCTCCGCGCCAACAAGAGCGTCGAGGGCGTGGCGGCGGACGCCATCCGCGCCAAAGGCGAAGTGCTGACGTTCAGCGAACGCTGGGAGAAGGACAAGAGCATGGAGGTCGGCATTACGACGGTCCTGATCGGGCAGCAGATTGCGATCGCCACCGCGCCGGGCGAGGCGTTGCACAAGCTACAGCGGATGTGGAAGGAGCAGGCGGACGTGCCCCACGCGCTGTTCTACGGCTACACCTACAGCTCCGGCGGGACGTGGGCCGGCTACATTCCGGACCTGCGTTCGGCCGCCTATGGCGGGTACGGGGCGGACGCCTCGACGCGGATTGAGGTCGGCGCCGGCGAGAAGATCATGCTGCGCCACTTGGCCAATCTCTACGACCTGCGCGGCATGTGGCGCGACGCGCCAGGGAGGCCGTAGAGGGCACGCAGCGCCGGTGCTGGCGCGCAGGAAGATATCGGCGGCATCAGAACTCGCGCGTGAGGCGCCAGCCGATCTGCAGGCCGCTGGTTCCGGCATGCCATCTCCAACCGGCGCCGGCCTGGAGGTTCAGCCATCGCTTACGGATGTGCGCCTGCGGCATCAGCAGAAGACCGCGGTGAGAAGCGCCCCTTCCTTTGAAATTGGATTCCAGGCCGTAGGTCACCGCGTCCCGGGGATGGAAGAACAGCGAGTAGTTCCCGAGAAAGACGGTGGCTGAGGCGTGCTCGCGCTCCCGACGGAAACCCGTCATGGAGAAGACGCTCCAGCTTCGGCTCCAGCGCGCTCCGGCGAGGTACAGGACATCGATGAGCGAGTGGTTCCCTTCATGGCCTGTTTCACCGAGGACCTGCCAGCCCTGGATGAACCGGTCGCCCCACGGACCGGGCAGCGTCCCCTGAATCGCGGCCTTCCACGCGTCGATCCCTGCGTTTTCCAGAGGCAACTCGAATTCAATGCCGTAGCCGTCCAGGAACGTGTACTCGATCTCCGGCGCCCAGAGCAGACGACGCGGCGTCTCGGCCGGCGTGAACCGGAACAAGGAGTTGACTTCCAACTCCCCGCGTTCGGCGCCGAGGGGGCGAACGAGGTCGAACACCATTGGTTCCGGAATCCGCGGCCGGATGCTGGAGAGCGCGCCTTCGTCCGGATCGAGAGTCCGTCGTTCGGCCAATGCGGGAATTGGCCCGGAACCGACCATTACGAGCCAGGACACAGCGATGGCGGCGGGGCACGAGGACAAAGAGCAAGAACGTCGCATGAATGCAGTCCTTCTTCCTGAAATTCGTCGAAATGCGCCAGTGAGCGGCGGGGAGCGGCTCGCACACGCTCCAAGAGAAGCTGATGGGATTCAGGAGGAAAGGACCGGGGGCGCGCGGGTCCGGGGTGAATTCAGCCGGCGTGAATCCATGCGGGATACGACCCCGCCTGGACGTTGTCCGGCACGGGGCGCCGGGGTCATGTCCGTCCCCGGCGGAGCGGAAAGTCCGCTCTTGGGGACCGAGGATGGCGCCGGCGCGCGGTCGCGGGCGCCGCGTTTCTCGAATGTCCATGCATCGCCGCCCGCTCCGGGAAAATCCCCCGGTTCGGCCGGGACAAACCCGCCGCTTCCGTCATTGAGCCAGATGCCGAGGGCTCGTCCGGCGAAAGGCTCTCTCAGTACCAGGTCCGGATCGTCGTCGGCATCGAGATCCCGAACGCTCAGAACGAGCAGGCGATATGGGAAGGCGCCAGGAATCGGCGGGAGCGAATTCCTGCAGTGCGGGAACAGTTCAACGGTGGAGGCGACGATGCCGTCGCGAGCCCGTTGGAACGTGACGCGAGCCAGATCGACCGAGTCGTCCCCGTCGAAGTCCGCCGCGGCCCAAAGGGTTCCCGGGGGTTCGATGCCGTGGCGGCAAGCCGGCTCGCCGGCGGCCTGCGCCGAGGTGGCGGCGAGTGCGGCGACGGCCACGAGGAACAAACTTCGGAGCAGGAGCGAAGTTTGTCCTGGCGGTGAAGCCTGGCAGTTGGCAAGCGCAAACATCGCCACAACACGAGTCTACTATGGCCGTTGTCGCGCACGGGCCGGAGCGTGCGGTCGAAGCCGAAGCCCGGCGTGATAAGCTTGGAATCAATGGCGATTAATTCGCTTATTCGCGCGAAAGGTTCGCCTGGAAACCGCGTGACGAACGCGGTTCAGCGGGGGGATATTCCGGACTAGCGGACACCGCTCCCTCGCGGTCGCCGTAGAACCAAAGGTCGCGAGAGTTACGTCACTGTGGTTCCGGGCAGGATGGCACATGATCTCGATGGACTCCAACGAGGCGGTTGAGGCGCTCTACCGATCCGACTGGGGGCGGATTGTTGCCACGTTGATCCGCCAGGTCGGCGATTTCGACGTGGCGGAGGAAGCGGCGCAGGAGGCGTTCGCGGCGGCAGTGGACCAATGGCGCACCGAGGGCATCCCGGAATTCCCGCGAGCCTGGGTCATACAGACGGCGCGGCACAAGGCGATCGACCGACTGCGGCGGCGAACGCGCTTCGAGGAGAAACTGGGATCGCTCGCCGCGTTGGAATCGGCGAGCTTCGTCGAGACGCCGGAGTATGACGCGAACGAAATCCCCGACGACCGTCTCCGGTTGATCTTCACGTGCTGCCATCCGGCGCTGGCCGTGGAGGCGCAAGTCGCGCTGACGCTGCGCACGCTGGGCGGCCTGGAGACGGACGAGATCGCACGGGCGTTCCTGACGCCTACGGCGACCATGGCGCAGCGGCTGGTGCGCGCCAAACGGAAGATTCGCGCGGCGGGCATCCCCTACGCTGTGCCTGGAGCAAGCGACATGCCGGGCCGACTGGACGCGGTGCTGACGGTGATTTACCTGGTCTTCAACGAAGGCTACGCGGCGACGAGCGGCGAGGCGTTCGTTCGGCGGGATCTGTGCGCCGAAGCCATCCGCCTGGCGCGCCTGGTGCGCACGATGATGGCGCCCGAACCGCCGGCGGAAGCGACGGGGCTTCTCGCTTTGATGCTGCTGCACGATTCGCGGCGCGACGCGCGTCTGGACGGCAACGGCGATATCGTCGTGCTCGAAGAGCAGAATCGCAGCCTGTGGGACCGGTTGCAGATCGCCGAGGCGCTGCCGCTTGTGGAAGAGGCGTTTCGGGGCGGGCCCGGTCCGTTCGCGTTGCAGGCGGCGATCGCGGCGCTGCATTGTCAGGCGGCGCGCGCCGAAGATACGGACTGGCGCCAGATCGTGCGCCTTTACGGCATTCTGGCACGCATGCAGCCGTCGCCGATCGTATCGCTGAACCGGGCGGTGGCCGTGGCGATGGCGGTCGGTCCCCAGCAGGGCCTCGCCTTGATCGACGCAATCGCGGCGACCGGCGACCTGGACAACTACCATCTGCTGCACGCGGCGCGAGCCGATCTGTTGCGCCGCGCGGGTGTGTTCGCGGATGCCGCCCAAGCGTACGAACGCGCGCTGGCGATGGTCCGCACCGACAGCGAACGCCGGTTGCTGGAGCGGCGCCTGGGAGAGGTCCGGACCAAGGCTTGAGCAACGCGGCGTCGGGCCGGCCCATCCCCGCGTCCGGGTACGGTAGAATCGCCTCTGAAAGGGGCGGCAGAACATGCGAAGAAGACACTTCCTGGGGAGCGTTCCCCTCGCTCTGGCCGGCGGCGCGGCGTTAGCGAGAGAAGCGGCGGCGCCAAGGGCGCCCGAGGTAACTACTCCGCGGGCGACGTCGGGCGACCGAATCGAGCCAAAGTGGGAATCCCGGCTTACAGTGACGGTCGGTCCGGAGAAAGCGGACCTGGTGGGCACGGGCAACAAGGCGATTCAGGCGGCGGTGGATTACGTGGCCCGTCTCGGCGGCGGCACGGTCCACATTCTGCCGGGGACGTACCGGCTGCGGAACGCGATTTACCTGCAATCGGGCGTACGAATTCTCGGCAGCGGGGCCGATTCGATTCTGATGAAAGAGCCGTCCACCAAGACGAAGCTGGCGCTCGATTCCGACTGGTACGACCAGGAAGTGACGCTCGAGGACGCCAAGGGGTTCGAGGTCGGAGACGGGATCGTCCTGAACACGCGCAATCCGCACAACGGCAGCTACGACACCCACAAGCGCACGCTGATCGCCCGGAGCGGCAACCGGTTCAAGCTAGACCAGATGCTGGAGGAGAACTTCTGGCTGAAAGAAGGCGCGACCGCGGCGACACTGTTCGCTCTGCTCGACGGCATGCGCATCGCCGACGTAACGATCGAAAACATTACGCTGGATGGAAATAAGAGCCAAAACGACTTCCTGAACGGCAATTATGTGGGCTGCATTTTCCTGCGGGAAAGCCGCGATATTCAGATTCGGGGCGTCACGGCGCGGAATTTCAATGGCGACGCGATCAGTTGGCAGGTGTGCCACGACGTGCGGGTGGAGAACTGCCATAGCCACGACAACGGCGGCTACGGGGTGCACCCGGGATCCGGCTCGCAGCGGACGGTAGTGGTCAACAACCGGCTGGAGCGGAACGAAATCGGGTTCTTCTTCTGCTGGGGCGTCAAGTGGGGGCTTTGCGAGGGCAACACGATCGTGGGCAACCGGAAGTTCGGGGTCTCGGTCGGCCACAACGACACCGACAACTTGATCCGAAAGAACGAAGTTCGCGAAAGCGGGCAGGTGGGCGTGCTGTTCCGGCGGGAGCACGGGCCGGCGTTCTCGCCGAATCGCAACCGGCTGGAAGACAATCGCATCGTCGACAGCGGCGCCGAAAAAGGAATCGGCGTGAAGGTGGAAGGGCAGACGCAATCGGTGGAGATTGCGCGCAACGAGATCCGGGAGACGCGCAACCCCGCGGAGCGCGTGGGCATCCTGATCGAGCCCGAGACCAGGGACATTCGCCTGGCGGGCAATACGATCGAAGGCTTCGCGCGGGCGGTGACGGACCTGCGGAGCACATAAGAGTCGAAGCCGGTTGGAAAACCGGCTCGCAAACCTGGAGGTTCGCCCCACCTCTGGGAATAAAACGACGGCAGTATAATAGCCGCATCTATGTTGCACACGAGGCGGGAACTGCTGGGGGCGGCGCTCGGCGCCGTGGCGTATTCGCGAACCGCAAAGGCGGCTGTTGGGAAATTGGGCATTCCCGGCCCCTACCCGGGCCGCGTCGTTTCCGTGCGTCACGACGGCTCGCTGGCCGGCATCCTCTATGAGCCGGAAGCTATCCGGCAGATGATGCACAAGGGCATGATGGAGCTGACCGGCGCGCCAAGCTGGGCCGAAGCCTGGCGGGTCTTCATCCAGCCCGGCGACGTGGTCGGGATCAAGGTCAACCCGGTGGGCGGGCGGAAACTATCTTCGGACCGCTCCGTGCTCCACCTGATCGTCGACGGCATCCGGCAGGCCGGCGTGCAGCCCAAAGACATCGTCGTGTACGACCGCTATCGCCGCCAGTTGATGGGCGCGCGCATTCACGAGTGGTTGCCCGAGGGCGTGCGGTGGACGGCGGCAGTGGAGGACTACGACGAGGTCCAGCTTGGCATCGACGGCTACGATCCCGACGTCTACATGGAGATCCCGCTGATGAAGCCGGGGCAGGACCCGCGGGACGCGCACGTGCGGCGATCCTATGTCGCGAGGTTCCTGACGAAAGAGGTGAACAAGCTGGTGAACCTCCCGGTACTGAAGCATCACAGTTCGGCCGGCGTGACGCTGGCGCTGAAGAACCTTTCGCACGGGCTGGTGAACAACGTGAACCGGAGCCACGTGAGCCGCCGGTTGAACGCCTGCGACGTCTTCATTCCGGCGGTGGTGGATACTCCCGTCATCCGCGACAAGACGGTCCTGCACATCCTCGATGGGGTCAAGGGCGGCTATCACGACGGACCGGGCGTAAGTCCGAAGTACGTGTTCCAGCACAAGACCATGTACTTTGCCACCGACCCGGTGGCGCTGGACAAGACAGGGTGGCGCGCGATCGATGCCAAGCGCGCCGAAGCGGGGATGCCGCCGGTGGACCGGCCGGCGCCGGGCGACAAGCCCGACAGTTTCCTGGGGCAACCGGAGCATATCGAATTCGCGTCCGCGCTGGGCCTTGGCCTTTTCGACGACGCGAAGATCGAGCTGAGGAAATTCGATCTTTCCTAGGAGAGCAAACCCGAATGAACCGAATTGAGGTACTGGCGGAGGAGATCCGCGCCTATTGCGCCGCGAACGCCAATCCCCAGCAGGCAGCGCGCTACGCCCGCTATTTCAAGGAAGGCTACGACTCCTGGGGGCTCATGGACGGCAAGCATGAGCTTTGGACCCGGCAGGTCCCGGCATGGGCCGAACAGTACCGGGACTTGGGCGTTGGGGGCTATCTCGAGTTGGGAAAGGTTCTCTTCAAGAGTGGAAAGTACGAGGAAGGGTCGGTGGCCATTCACCTTCTGGCCGGGCGGAAAGAGGAGATCAACGCCCGAAGCGTCGGAGCGCTCGCCGGCTGGTTCGAGGCGGGAATCGGGAACTGGGCCCACACGGACGTGCTCTGCGGGATGGTGATTGCGCCGCTGCTTGAGTCCGGCCGCATCGGATTGAAGGCGCTGGCGCCGTGGCGGAAATCGGCGTATAAGTACCAGCGGCGGGCCGTACCCGTAGCGATGCTTGGGCTGCTGAAGAAAGAGGAAAGCTGCGGCCCGTGGCTCGAATTTCTACGCCCGCTGATGCTGGACGGGGAACGGGTGGTGCAGCAAGGACTGGGCTGGTACCTGCGGGAGACATGGAAGAAACAACCTGAGCACGTAGAGGCTTTCTTATTAGAGTGGAAAGACTTAGCGCCTCGTCTGATCTTTCAGTACGCTACCGAGAAGATGGGAGCGGCCGGCAAGGCGCGATTCCGGAAGACTAAGGCCGCACGAGGGTAGTGGACGCGCGAACGGCGCGTAGCGTTACATCATTTCGACACGGCTGGGGATCAATCGTGTCGAATCCACACTGGGGGTGATCCGTTGCTCAGGGAGAGCACGGTGGCGCCGCTGGTATCCCATTGGATTTCCGAGGCATCGCTGTATGCCAAGCCGTGGCACGCCAGTTGCTCGAGGCAAGGAAGGAGGCGGCAAATAGAGTATGAAGTGGTTTGTAACGTTTCCCCTCTTTGCGACTCTGGTTTCACAAGTAGCGTTTGATGTGGTTCAGGGCGGCTTGGCGGGCGCCGCGCACCTGTTGTTTGCGTTGACTCCAGGCGTCTTCGTCGCCAGCGTGGCGTACGGTTTGTACCGGCGCGACTGGCTGTAGATGTAAGCCCGAATCCTATTCCGCAATCCAAAATCCCCTCGTGAATGGCAGCCAGCGACCAGCCGCAGCAGAGCTTTAGCGCCGGGTGGAAGTCCCGCTTCCGCGCATTGAAGAACATCCCGCCCGTACTCCGGATGGTCTGGGAGTCCGGATCGGTGACGGTGGGCACAGGGATGGTTCTGCGGCTGTTCGCCGCGCTGGTTCCGGTCGCGATCCTGGCGGTGGCCCGATGGATTATCGACGAGGTTGTCGCAGTCGGGTCCGGCCAGAAACCGCTGACGGACCACATCTGGTGGTTGCTGGCGATGGAGGTCGGGCTTGCTGTGACGGGCGTCCTGCTGAGCCGGGGCATCGATCTGTGCGACGCTCTTCTGGCGGACAAGTTCACGCGGTACATGAGCGTCCGCATCATGCGCCACGCTTCGCGGCTAGACTTGTCGTCCTACGAAGACCCGGTGTTCTACGACAAGCTCGAACGCGCCCGGGTGCAGTCGGTGGACCGAATCGGGATGATCCAGGCGGTTGGCCGGCTGATTCAGCAGGCCATTACGGCCGCGACGCTGTCGGCGAGCATTTTCGTGTTCTCGCCCTGGCTACTGCTGGTGCTGATCGCCTGCACGGTCCCGGCGTTCATCGGCGAGAGCCACTTCGCGTTTCTCGGCTACTCGCTGAATTACCGGCAGACGCCGGTGCGGCGGCAGATGGATTACCTGAGGGTGCTCGGCGCGAGCAAGGAAAGCGCCAAAGAGCTGAAGTTGTTTGGTTTGAGCCCTTTCTTAACCGAGCGGTACCAGCAGCTTTCCGACTACATCTACAACCAGAACGTGGCGCTGGCAAAGCGCCGGTTCACCGCCAGCTCCGTGCTGTCGCTGGTGAGCATTTGCGGCTACTACGGCTGCTACGCCTACGCAGTATACGAGGCGGTGAACGGCCGGATCAGCGTCGGCACGCTGACGTTCCTGGCGGGGGCGATCTCCGGGGCGAGCGGTAACATTCAAGCGATTTTTTCGACCTTTTCGAGCATCGCGGACCAGGCGCTCTTCCTCACGGATCTGCTGGAGTTCTTCGCGATGCAGCCGAAGGTTGCCTCGAAGGCAGGCGGGTTGCCGGCGCCAAGGCCGATCCGCCAGGGGTTCGAGTTCGACTCGGTTTCGTTCGTCTACCCGGGGACGTCGCGCCTCGTGCTGGACAACCTGAGCTTCCGACTTGCTCCGGGTGAACGGATCGCCATGGTGGGCGAAAACGGACAGGGCAAGACGACGATCGTCAAGCTGCTGACGCGCCTTTACGATCCGTCGTCGGGACGTATCCTGCTCGACGGAGTGGACCTGCGCGAGTACGATGTCGAGAGCCTCTGCGGCCAGATCGGCGTCATTTTTCAGGACTTCATGCGCTACGAGATGACGGCGGCAGAGAACATCGCCATGGGCCGGATCGAGGAACTAGGCAACGGCAGCCGCATCCAGACAGCCGCCACGAAGAGTCTCGCGTCGGAGGTGATCGACCGGCTTCCGAAGCGTTTCGAACAGTTGCTGGGCCGCCGGTTCGAGGGCGGAGTGGATCTGTCGGGCGGCGAGTGGCAAAAGATGGCGCTGGCCCGCGCCTACCTTCGCGAGGCGCAATTGCTGATTCTGGACGAGCCGACGGCCTCGTTGGACGCCCGATCGGAATACGAAGTATTTCAGCGGTTCACCGAGCTGACGGCGGGCAAGATGGCGCTGCTGATCTCGCACCGGTTTTCCACCGTGCGCATGGCCGACGAGATCCTCGTGCTGGAGGGCGGCAGGATCTCCGAACACGGCAATCACCAACAACTGATGGCGCTGGGCGGGCGCTACGCGGAGATGTTCGAGCTACAGGCGTCGAGCTACCGTTGAGGCGGTAACGAAACCTCGCGGCAGCCGATCCCCTATTCGACCGCAAAGGCCAACAAATGCCAGGCGATTTGCCAAAATGCTGAACCCAACACCGCGCGACGAACCAGCCTGGGCGTTCGAGAGCCACCCTCCGGATTCGCCCGGACCGGCTCAGGAGCCCGGGGGCCGGACAGCATTCCGCGCGCCCGCCGGGTCCCCGGAACGGATCTCGGACGCGGCGGGGGTTGTCGACTCCGACGTTCCGGCGCGCCTGCGATTCCTGGACGGGGAACGGTTGCGGCGGCAGGGACGAGAGGATGCCGGCTACTGGCAGGCGAGTCTGTCGAACCGCGCACTGCGGCGGCTGCGGAAGCAGCAGGCGGCCATCGCCGAAACGATCATGGCGGCATTGGAGGAGATCCGGGGCCGCCTGGATGCGGGCGGCCGGATCGGGGAAGTGGAGCGGTGGCTTCACGAAAACTCCCGGCTGCTGAAAACGGGGCTGCGGGAAGTTCGCGAAGGGCTGAAGGAACTTCGGCGGCTACCGGAGATCACCGGGAGCGACCCGCCGACGCTGCGGGCGGAAGCGGCGGCGCAAGCGTTCCTCTCGGCCACGGGCCTGGCATTCGACGAAGACGCGTTTACGGCGTACTTTCGAGCCGTGCAGGAAACCTGCCCTTGGCCAATGGCGGAACTTTGGGCGCTGAAGCCCCTGCTGCAACACGCACTGTTCGAGCGGATCGCGGAGATTGTCCGAGCGCGGAAGGCGGAGGGCGCGGAGGTGGAGCAGGCCAGCCTGGAGGCTTTGCGCCCGACCATCGTGACGCTGAAGCGGCTGAGCGAAGAGCAGTGGCTGGAGCTGGTGGAAGAAATCAGCGAAATCGAGCGCATCCTACGCTCGGATCCGGACGACTGTTACGCCGCGATGGATTTCGCGAGCCGCGACTTGTACCGCGGGGCGGTGACGCGCCTGGCGCACCGGTCGTCCTGGACCGAGGTGGCGATCGCCATGGAAGCGGTTCGGATGGCCCGGAAAGCGCGTGAACATCCGGCGCCGGACAGACGGATGGCGGAGCGGCGGGGCCACGTCGGCTATTACCTGGTCGACAAAGGCCGGGACGCGCTCGAGAAACGACTCCGCTACCGGACGACTTTTCGGGATGCGTTCCGGAGAATACTGCTGAAATATCCGACGCCGTTCTATCTGCTGGCGATGGAAATCGCCACCATCGCGGTGGTGGTTTTCACGCTGGCGGGGATCGGCTTCACCCGGCCGCCGTGGCTGGCCGTGGTGATTCTACTGCTGCCGGCCAGCGAAGCCGCCATCGCGATGGTGAACCGGCTGGTTACTTGGCTGCTGCCGCCACGCGTACTACCGAAGCTGGATTTCAAGTCGGGCATACCGTCCGAATACACGACGATGACGGTGGTTCCGACGCTGCTGATCAATGAAGAGCAGGTCCGCGAAACCGTCGAGCAGTTCGAGATACGGTACCTGGCGAACCGGCAGCCGAACCTTTACTTCGCGCTGCTGACCGACGCGCCGGACTCCACGCGCCGGTTCGACGAAAAGGACGAGCTGGCGAACCTGTGCGCGAGGCTGGTGGAGGAGTTGAACCGGAAGTACAGCGCCGGCGGCGAGAACCCGTTCTTCATGCTGCACCGCCACCGGGTCTATTACGACTCGGAAGGGGCGTGGCTGGGCTGGGAGCGCAAGCGCGGGAAGCTGCTCGATTTGAACAATCTGCTGCGCGGCGGCTTCGACAGTTTCCCGGTGAAGGTCTGCGACGACTCGGTGCTGCCGAAGGTGCGCTACGTCATCACGCTGGACGCCGACACGCAGCTCCCCAAGGACGCCGCGCACCGGCTGGCCGGGACCATGGCGCATCCGCTGAACCGCGCGGTGATCGATCCGGCGACCAACACGGTGGTGGAAGGCTACGCGATTCTACAGCCCCGGATCGGCGTCAGCGTCCATTCGGCCGGCCGTTCGCGGCTGGCGGCCATCTTCTCCGGCGAGACGGGATTCGATATCTATACGCGCGCGGTGTCGGAGGTTTACCAGGACCTTTTCGGAGAGGGCAGTTTCACCGGAAAGGGCATCTACGAGGTGGACACGTTTCAGGCGGTACTCGCGCAGCGATTTCCGGAGAACGCCCTCCTGAGCCACGACTTAATCGAAGGCGCGCACGCGCGGGCGGGGCTGGCCTCCGATATCGAACTGATCGACGATTACCCGACGCGCTTCAGCGCCTACAGCCGGCGCAAGCACCGCTGGGTGCGCGGCGACTGGCAGATCATGTTGTGGCTGCTGCCGCGCGTACCGGACTACTTCGGACGGCTGGTTCCGAACCCCATCACGACGTTGTCGCGGTGGAAGATCCTGGACAACCTGCGGCGCAGCCTGATGGACGTGTCGCTATTCGCGCTGCTGGTTGCGGGCTGGCTGTTTCTGCCGGGCGGCGCCCTGAGCTGGACCATCGCCACGCTGGTGCTGCTGATGCTTCCCAGCTACTTCGAGCTGCTGCTGGTTGCCCTCGGGATGCCGTTCTCGTCGAATCGCCGGGCGGCGCTCGAGGGGGCGCTGGACGGTTTCCTGACGCGGCAGGTGAACGTGCTGTTCACGCTCGCGTTTCTCAGCCACCAGGCGTTGATGATGGCGGACGCCGTCGTCCGGACGGTGGTGCGCATGGCCGTAACCAAGCAGAAGCTGCTCGAATGGGAAACGGCCGCGCAGGCCGAGAGCGCCGTCGGAAAACGCACGCCCGTGGAGAAGTACCTCGACTGGACGCCGTGGCTCTCTCTGGGCCTGTTGGCGCTGCTGGCAATCGTCCGGCCGGATTCGATCTCGAGCGCGCTGCCGGTGCTGGCCCTTTGGGCCGCGGTGAAGCCGCTGGTGCGGTGGCTGGATCGGCCGCTGCCGGTGAAAGAAGCGGAGTTGACCGGCGAGGGCGTCCAGTTTCTGCGCGGCGTCGCGCTCCGCACATGGCGCTATTTTCACGATTTCGGCGGCCCGGCTGAAAACTGGCTGATTCCGGATAACGCCCTGGAGGAGCCGGAGCGCGTCGCTTCTCGCATTTCACCCACGAATCTCGGCATGCTGTTGAACGCCCGGGTGGCGGCTCACGACCTTGGCTACCTGCCTGTGCCGGAACTGGTTCGGGGAACCGAAGCGACGTTGGCGACGATGAAGCGCCTGCGGCGGTATAGGGGACATTACCTGAACTGGTACGCGACGCGGACGCTCGAGCCGCTAGCGCCGCTGTTTGTCTCGACGGTCGACAGCGGGAATCTCGCCGCCAGCCTATGGACGCTGAAGCAGGCGCTGCTCGAACTGAAAGCGCGCCCGCCGATCGAGACGCTCTGGCGGGGCGTGGTGGATCACGCGGAACTGCTCCGCGAAGTTGCCATTGCCGAGGCGGTTGTTGGGCCGTCCCAGGCGGCCATCCGGGAGATGTGCCGGGACGCGGAACTCCTGGCCGCCGGTCCGGGCAAGTGGTGGGAAGGGCTGTTCCGCATCAAGGAGCGGACGCGATTGCTGCTGTCCGAGCTTGAGGATTCGGCCCGAAGCGCCGAAACGCGCCACTGGGCGGATGAACTGGCGAAGCAAATCGGCCGGATCGAAGAAACGGCCCGCCTCCTGACGCCGTGGGCACTGCCGGAGGCGCGGGCGCTGGTGAGGCAACTGGGGGCCGACGTTGGGCCGGACGGGACCGAAATGCCGCTGGAGGCGATCCCGGGTTTCGCCGCGTCGTTGCGTCAGCGCGTTCCGCGCGACGGCCGTTCCGCGGGCGACAGGGCGCGCGCGTCCCTGGCTCAAGACCTCGAACGCGCTGGCGAATTCGCGGCGTCAATGCTCGAAAAGCTGGACCGCCTGGCGGCGGAAGCCGAATCGTTCGTGAATGCGATGGACTTCCGCTTCCTGTACAACGAAGAACGCAAGCTGTTGGCCGTGGGCTTCGATGCGGAGGCAGAAGCGCCGCATCGCAGCTATTACGATCTGCTGGCGTCGGAGGCGCGCACGGCGCTGTTCATCGCGATCGCCAAAGGCGATGTCCCGCAGGAGAGCTGGTTCCACCTGGGGCGCGGTCACGTCTTGTGCCGCGGAGAACGCGTGTTATTGTCGTGGACCGGCACCATGTTCGAGTACCTGATGCCGTTTCTGTGGATGCGCGCCTATCCGAACACGGTGCTGGCGCGCAGCGCCGAGGCGGCCGTGCGGGTGCAGCAGGGCGGCCCCTTCGTCGAACTGGGGCGGCATTGCGGGCCGGGCGAAGCGGCCGCGCCGTGGGGCATCTCGGAGGCGGCGTGCGCCGAGCGAAACGGCGAGGGCGACTACATGTACAAGCCGTTCGGCGTCTCCGGACTCGCTTTGAAGGCGCGCTGCCTGGATGAGCCCGAGATCACGGTGGTGGCGCCGTATGCGACCTTTCTCGCCCTCGGGACCGACCTGGAGGCGGCGCTGCCCAACCTTCGGGCGATGGAGGGGCGAGGCTGGATCGGGCGCTACGGTTTCTACGAAGCGGTTCAATTCGGCGGCGCGCGCAACGGCGAGGTGGTCCGTTCGTGGATGGCGCACCACCAGGGGATGATCCTGCTCGCGATTGCCAATGCCGTGATGACCGGGCGGGTGCAGCGGTATTTTCACGCCGAGCCGGCCGTGCAGGCCACGGAACTCCTGTTGCAGGAGAAAACGCCGGCCGTGCTGGAGGCGGAACCGGCGGAGTAGCAGGGCACAAGAGGCCACACGAGTGTGGCCTCGGCACGCTGAGAGCGTACGCCACGTCGGCACCGCGCTATAATTTTCCCAGAGAACGACTCAGAGGAGCTATGCCGATTCGCTTTGCGCGCGAGATCTGCATCGTCGCGCTCGCCGTCGCCGCAATCGCCGCGGGCGAGGAGGCCGCGAAGCCCGTCGAGTTCAACCGTGACATTCGTCCGATCCTTTCCGACAAATGCTTTACCTGCCACGGTCCGGACAAAAGCAACCGGCTGACGCCGCTGCGCTTCGACCAGGAAGAGGGCGCGTTTGTTGAATTGAAAGGCGGGAAGCGCGCGATCGTGCGGGGCGACACGGCGGCGAGCGAGATGTACCGGCGCATCGCCTCCGATAACGAAGCGCAGCGCATGCCGCCGGCCTATGCCGGGCACAAGAAGCTTTTGGAGCGCGAGATTGAACTGATCCGGCGTTGGATCGAGCAGGGCGCGCCGTGGCAGCGGCACTGGTCGCTGATCGCGCCGAAGCGGCCGGAGGTTCCGCGGGTGGGGGACGCCGCCTGGCCGCGCAACCCCATCGACTATTTCGTGCTTGAGCGCCTGGAGAGGGAAGGACTCGCGCCGTCCCCGGAGGCCGAGGCCGCCACGCTGATTCGCCGCGCGAGTCTCGATCTGACCGGACTCCCGCCCACCCCCGCCGAAGCGGACGCGTTTGTGGCGGATCGCTCGCCGGACGCCTACGAAAAGCTGATCGACCGGTTGCTCGCTTCGCCGCGCTACGGAGAACGGATGGCTTTCGACTGGCTGAACGCAGCGCGCTACGCGGACACGAACGGCTACCAGACGGACGCCGAGCGCTACATGTGGCGCTGGCGCGACTGGGTGATCGATGCGTTTAACCGGAACATGCCGTTCGACCGGTTCACCGTCGAGCAGATCGCGGGCGATATGTTGCCGGGGGCGCGGCTGGACCAGGTGATCGCCAGTGGCTTCAATCGCAATCATCGCGGGAACGGCGAAGGGGGCATCGTGCCCGAGGAGTACGCCGTGGAGTACGTTGTGGATCGCGTCGATACCACGTCCACCGTGTGGCTGGGCCTCACCATGGGCTGCGCCCGCTGCCACGATCATAAGTACGATCCGATCACGCAGAAGGAGTACTACAAGGTTTTCGCGTACTTCAACAATGTTCCCGAGCGCGGCCGCGCGTTCAAGTACGGCAACTCCCCGCCGGTGGTCAAGGCGCCGACCGAAGAGCAACGGAAGGAACTCGCCCGCCTGGACGAGAGCATCGCCGGCGCGAAGCGGGCGTTCTCGGCCCTGCGCGAGGAAGCCGCTGTGGCGCAGCGCGGGTGGGAAAAGTCGGTTCGGGCCACGCCTTACGACTGGACGGACGACGCGGACCTGATGCTGCGCCTGCCGCTAGGTAACGATCACGCGAACCCCGGCGTCAAGCCGCGCGATGGCGTATTCCGGTTCGTTCCGGGACGCCTGGCCGAAGCGCTCGCGTTCGACGGCGCGGTGACTGCGGATGCCGGGAACGCCGGCAGGCTGGGCTTTCACGACAAGTTCACGCTGTCGGCCTGGATCTATCCGACCGCGGCTAACGGCGCGATTCTCTCTCGCGCACAGGATTCGCCCGAAGGCATGAAGGGCTACGCGGTGGTTATGAAGGACGGCAGGATCCAGGTGAACCTCGTGCAGCGCTGGCTGGACGATGCTTTGCGGGCCGAGACCAAGGATCCGATCGCGCTCAACCAATGGCATCACGTCGCGGTGACGTACGACGCATCACTGCTGGCTACAGGGTTGAAGATCTACGTGGACGGCGTATCGCGGCCGCTCAACGTATTACTGGACGAATTGAATCAGACGTTCGCCGTCGGCGCACCGTTGTTGCTCGGCGCGCTCGACGGTTCGCCCGAGCGGTTCCAGGGCCTGATGGACGAGGTGCGCATCTACCGCGGAGCGCTTTCCGAGGATAGCGTGGCCGTCCTGGCCGTTCGAGAGACGATCGGCGAAATCGCCGCCATCGCGCCGGAGGGGCGCAGCGAGGCGCAGCGGGGAAAGCTGTCGCGGTGCTTCCTCGGCCAGCACGCGCCAACGCCGATCCGGGACGCATGGAACCGGCTGGCAGCTCTTCGCCGGGAGCGCGAGACGTTGTGGGAGCGCGTGTCCACCGTCATGGTGATGGCCGAATTGGAGACGCCGCGCGACACATTCGTGCTGGCGCGGGGCGAGTACGACAAGCCCAGGGAAAAAGTGAATCCCGGCATTCCCGCGTCGCTGCCGCCGCTCAACGGCGACTATCCGAACAACCGGCTGGGATTCGCGCGCTGGCTGGTGGATCCAGCGAATCCCCTCACCGCGCGTGTGGCGGTGAACCGTCTCTGGCAGATGGTGTTCGGCGTCGGAATCGTGAAGACGGCGGAGAACTTCGGTTCGCAGGGGGAGTGGCCGTCGCATCCGGAACTGCTGGACTGGCTCGCCACCGAATTCGTGCAAAACGGCTGGGACACAAAAGCGCTGTTGAAGCTGATGGTCACCAGCGCCGCGTACCGCCAGTCGTCGAAAGTAGCGCCCGCCCTCATCGAAAACGACCCGGAGAATCGCCTGCTGGCGCGCGGTCCCCGCTTTCGCATCCCGCCGGAGATGGTCCGCGACCAGGCGCTGGCCGCGGCCGGGCTGTTGACGGAGAAGATCGGCGGGCCTTCGGTGAAGCCGTATCAGCCGGCAGGACTGTGGAGCGAACTGGCCGGAGGCGAGGACTACGTGCAGGATGATGGGCCCGACCTGTACCGCCGCAGCCTGTACACACTGTGGAAGCGGACGGCTCCGCCGCCGTCGATGATGATTTTCGACGCGCCGGGCCGCGAAGCATGCGCCGTGCTGCACACGCGAACCAACACGCCGTTGCAGGCGCTGGACTTGATGAACAACGTAACGTACCTCGAGGCGGCGCGCAAAATGGCGGAGCGCATGATGCTGGAAGGCGGATCGAGGCCCGAGGCGCGCATCGAATATGGTTTCCGGCTGGCTACAGGGCGGCGGCCCGCGCGCGAGGAGGCACGCCTCCTGGCGGACAGCCTCGGCAGGTACAGGGACGACTTCGCGACGCATCCCGGCGAGGCGGCGAAGCTCCTCCGCCAGGGAGAATCGCCGCGCAACGAGACGCTCGACGTTCCGGAGTTGGCGTCCTACGCGATGTTGGCCAGCCTGATTCTCAACCTCGACGAGACGATCACGAAAGAATGAGCGATGCACCCGTGTAAAGAATGCGCTCTGCTGATGACGCGCCGGCACTTCTTCGGCCGCGCGAGCGCCGGGATCGGCGTCGCGGCATTGGCCGGTCTGTTCGCGGAGGATCTGCGCGCCGAAGGCGGCCTGGCGGGTCTGCCGCATCTGGCGCCGAGGGCGAAACGGGTGATCTACCTGTTCATGTCCGGCGGGCCGTCGCAAATGGAAATGTTCGATTACAAGCCGGGGCTCGACGATCGGCGCGGGTCGGAGTTGCCGGACTCGGTGCGGCAGGGCCAGAGGCTGACGGGCATGACGGCGACGCAGTCGAGTTTCCCGGTGGCCTCGTCGTTGTTCAAGTTCGCCCGGCGCGGCTCCAGCGGAGCCTGGGTCAGCGAGTTGCTGCCGCACACGGCCGGGGTGGCGGACGATCTTTGCTTCATCAAGTCGATGTACACCGAGGCGATCAACCACGATCCCGCGGTGACGTTTTTTCAGACCGGAGCGCAGCTTGCGGGACGGCCGAGCATCGGCGCGTGGCTGGCCTACGGGCTCGGCAGCGAAAACAAGGATCTGCCGGCGTTTGTGGTGATGGTGTCGAAAGGCTCCGGTCAGCCCGAAGGCGGCCAGCCTTTGGCGGACCGGATGTGGGGCAGCGGTTTTCTGCCGTCGCGTTTCCAAGGCGTCAAGTTCCGTTCGGCGGGCGATCCGGTGTTGTATCTTTCCAATCCGGCGGGCGTCAGCGCCGCGATGCGTCGCCGATATCTGGACGATTTAGGCCGGTTGAATGAGGCGAAGCTGCGGGCTTTCGGCGACCCCGAAATCGCCACGCGAATCGCGCAGTACGAAATGGCGTACCGCATGCAGAGCTCGGTTCCGGAGCTGACCGACCTGTCGAGCGAGCCGGAGCACGTCTTCGAGATGTACGGGCCCGATGCGCGGAAGCCCGGGACGTTCGCGGCCAACTGCCTGCTGGCGCGCCGCCTGGCGGAACGGGGCGTGCGGTTCGTGCAGGTGTTCCATCGCGGCTGGGATCAGCACACCAATCTGCCTAAGGAGATCGCGCTTCAGACGCGGGACATCGACCGGCCGGCCGCGGCGCTCGTCCGGGACTTGAAACAGCGGGGCCTGCTGGACGACACGCTGGTGGTTTGGGGCGGCGAATTCGGCCGCACGGTGTACTGCCAAGGGCGACTGACCGAAGACGACTACGGGCGCGATCATCACCCACGCTGTTTCACGATGTGGCTGGCGGGGGGCGGCGTCAAGCCCGGCCTCAGCTACGGCGAAACGGACGACTTCTGCTATAACATCGCCAAAGATCCCGTTCACGTGCACGATCTGCACGCGACCATCCTGCATTGCCTCGGCATCGACCACACAAAGCTCACCTATAAATACCAGGGCCGTCACTTCCGCCTGACGGACGTGCACGGCAAGGTGGTGAAGGCGGTCCTGTAGCTCCTGGACCGACTTTCGGGGGCAGGAGTTCCGATGCTTGGCGATCAACGGGTATATACTGGCTGACAACGGGGAGAACCCGGTGAAAGAGAGGGGATATGGCATCCAGGAACGTAGAGACTTACAAGACTGCGCACCAGGCGTTCAACCGGCGCGACTTCGACGCCGTGGTGAATATGATGACTGAGGACGCAACGTACGAGGACAGGGCTCGAGGCGTCACCTTTCGGGGCAGGGCGGGCTTCCGGGAGTTCATGCAGGGCTGGGTGACGGCCTTATCCAACGCCGAGGTTACCGACCCCGTCTACATCGATGCAGGCGATACGGTTGTGACGCAGTTCGTCGGCCGGGGCGTGAACGACGGTCCGCTTGGGCCGCTGCCCGCCACGGGAAAACCGGTGACGTTCCATCTGTGCGAATTTTTCCGGTTCAACAGCCAAGGCCAGATCACGTCCGGCGGCATCTACTATGACCAACTTTCGATCCTGACGCAATTGGGTCATGCGCAGGCGCCGCAAAAGGCCACCGCGGCCTGACGGGCCATCCGGAATTCCGACGGGATGAGTCTACGCGCTTTGCCGCGCAGGCTCGGGAACGGGGATCGGCCAGCCGCGCCCCTCAGGTGAGCGCGAAAGGTTTGCCGTGCGCGCCGGGGGAGGATATGTCCTGAATCCTCTCGTGGTGCACAATAGAGGCAGAACCCTGGCGTAAAACCAAGAACATGGCGATGCTCTCGGCCAACACTCCCGCGTCCACATACCGCATACAATTTGTCAAGGATTTTCGTTTTGTGGATGCGCTGGACCTGGTACCGTATCTGCACGCCCTGGGCGTCTCGGCCCTCTATTCCTCGCCGCGTTTCCGGGCGCGGAGGGGCAGTTCCCACGGTTACGATGTTGCCGACCCGTGCAGCGTCAACTCGGAACTCGGCACGGACGATGAATTCAACGAATTGTGCGACAAGCTGAAGCTCTACGGCATGGGGCTGGTGCTCGACGTCGTGCCCAACCACATGGCTGCCAGTCACGAAAACCGCTGGTGGACGGACGTGCTGGAGAACGGGCCCTCGTCGCCTTACGCGAGCTACTTCGATATCAACTGGCACCCGGCCACCACGAAGGCGTCGTTCCTGCAGGAAAACAAGGTGCTGCTGCCGGTGCTCGGCGATTTCTACGGCAATGTCCTCGACAACCGGGAGATTGAGCTGCGCTATGACGAGACCGGATTCTTTTTCCGCTACTATGAACACCGCTTCCCACTCGACCCGAAGACCTACGGGAAGGTGCTCGAATATTGCGTCGGTTGGCTGGAGCGCAATCGCGGCTGCGATCACAAATTGATCGAGCCGCTACGGGAGGTCCGCGACCTCGCCCAGGCGCTGCCGGAGCGTTGCTGCGAACCTGAGGAAATCGCCAAGCGGCGGGCCGGTTCGGAGGTGGTGAAGCAACGGTTGTTTCACGTCTATCGCGACGATTTCGAGGCGAGGCTCGCGCTGGACGCGGCCCTCCACCACCTGTCGCAGGAACGGAACGATCCTGAAGCGACCGACCTGCTCGATGCGATCCTCGATGTGCAGGCCTACCGCCTTGCCTACTGGAAGATTGGTTTCGAAGAGATCAACTACCGGCGGTTTTTCGACATCAACGACCTGGTGGGACTGCGGGTTGAATCCCCCGAGGTTTTTGAGGCTCGGCACAAAGCGATCAAGCGGCTTGTCGGCGAGGGTCGCGTAACCGGTCTCCGTGTGGACCATATCGACGGGCTGCACGATCCGGAAGAGTACCTCCGGCGGTTGCGCGAAACGATGGCTTTGCCGAGTCAGGATTCCCATTTCTACCTTGTTGCGGAGAAGATTCTCGGCCGGGACGAAGTCATCCCCCGGTCGTGGCCGGTGGAGGGCACGACTGGATACGACTTTCTGAACGCGTTGAACGACCTGTTCATCGATCGGGCGGGGCTGGAAGCGATGGAGGCGGTCTACGCGCGGTTCACCGGCGTCGCTACGTCCTTCGCCGAGCTTACCTACAGCAAGAACCAGCACGTGATGTGGAAGATGTTCGCCGGCGAGATCAACGCGTTCGGCCATGAACTGGGCAAACTGGCCGCCCGCCACCGCCAGGCGCGGGACGTGCCGCTGTCGGAGCTGATGCAGGTGTTGGTCGAAGTCACCGCTTGCCTGCCGGTGTATCGCACCTACGTGCGGGATTTCGACATCTCCGAGGCCGATCGCAAGCGGCTGGACAGCACGCTCGCCATCGCGCGGCGCCGCACCCCGCCGACTCAGGTGAGCGACGCCGCGTTCGAATTCCTGCGCTCCGTGCTATTTCTTCAGCCGCCGCCTTACGGCGAGGACCATCGCGAGGACTACCTCCGTTTCGTGATGCGGTGGCAGCAGTTCACCGGTCCGGTGATGGCAAAGGGTCTGGAAGACACCGCCTCGTACATACACAACAGCCTCATTTCGCGCAACGACGTCGGCGGCGACCCGCTCCGGGATCAGCCGCCGCTCGACGCGGCGAGCTTCCACTGCTTCAACCAGCAGCGCCGCAGCGACTTCCCGTTCACCATGAACGCGACTTCCACGCACGATACCAAGCGCAGCGAAGATGCGCGCGCCCGCATCAACGTATTGTCGGAGATGCCGGCGGCCTGGGAGGCCTGTCTGAAGCGCTGGCGCCGGTGGAACGCGCCCAAGAAAGCCGTCCCAAACGGGGCTCCCGTTCCGGTTCCGGGCGAGGAGATTCTCGTCTATCAGTCGATGCTCGGCGCCTGGCCCCTGGAGCCGAACGAGGTGGAAGGCTTCCGTGAACGCCTGAAGGGTTTCGCGATCAAGGCGATGCGGGAGGCGAAGGTGCACTCCGGATGGATCCGTCCCGATGAAGCTCACGAAGCGGCCGTGGTCGGCTTCATTGACGCCATTCTCCAGACGGAGGAATCGAATCGGTTTCTCCCGGATTTCCTGGCGTTTCAAGAAAGAATCGCATGGCATGGCGCGCTTAATGCCCTCTCGCAAGTTCTCGTCAAGATCGCATCGCCGGGAGTTCCGGATTTCTACCAGGGTTCGGAACTCTGGAATTTGAGCCTTGTCGATCCCGATAACCGGCGACCCGTGGATTTCGCGCGCCTGCGGACGCTGTTGGATTCGGTGGCGCACGCTGAAGCGGCCGATCTGAACGCGTTGCTGAAGGATCTGGTGGGGTCCTGGCGGGACGGCCGAATAAAGCTTTATTTAACGGAAAAGGCGTTGAATTTCCGGCGCGAGCATCGGTCGCTTTTTCTCGAAGGCGAGTATGTTCCGATCTCCTCCACGGGCGCGAAGCGGGGTAACGTTTTCGCTTTCGCCCGCCGCTGTGAGGGACAGTGGGCGCTGGCGGCCGTTCCTCTGTTCACAACCAACCTCGTGCGTCCGGATATCGCTCCATTGGGAAGACGCACTTGGGGAGATACGGCCCTGGAGCTGCCCGACGGCTTCCCGAGCGCATGGACCAACGTGTTAACGCAGGAATCCGTCGCGGCAGCGTCCGGGGCGGAGGGACCGCGCTCGCTGCCGGCGGCCGCGGTGTTTCGCCGCTTTCCCGTCGCGCTACTGGAGGCCCGCCGGGGAACCTGACTCTTAAAGATGGTCCCAGAGCGACCGCTCGGCGGTGGGGGCGGGCTCAGTCTCCCGTTTCTCCTCGATAAAACGGTGCATGCCGCCGCCCATTCCCCGTCCGAGGGCGAGGCTGACTCCGAACACGGCGCCGCCGACCAGGATAATGAAGGCGGCGAGAAAGACATTTCGCGCGAAGTCGAGGTACTCCGCCGTTACCACGACGGCCACGAACATGATCACCACCCGTACCAGCGCGGCCAGGCGCCGGGGCGCCGGAAGGTTTTCGTTCACCGCCCAAACCAGCATGCTGCGGCCCAGGTATTGGCTCAGCCAGGCGCCCGCCAGCAGGATGATGCCGGCCACCACGAGTTTCGGCAGCAGAAACACGAAGCTCTGCGTGATCTGCGTGGTGAGGTCGGAGTTGAAGACGCTCAGCCCTACCAGCACGCCGGTCAGCAGCAGACCCCAGTAGACGGTTTCCGCCACCAGCCGCGTCGCCCGAAGACGTCCCGAGCTGTCGATCATGTACGCCACTCCGGTCCGCCTCAGGAACTGATCGAGCGTAAGGCCCTTGAAGATCTTGTAGAGCACCCAGCGAGCAGCCAGCGCAATCACCAACGTGATGACGAAGATGATCAGCGCCGCCAGCAGCGGCGGCAGGAAAGTAACCAGATGATACTGGAGGCGCTGAAACACCCCCTGCAAGATTTGTTCGAAGGTTGAAATCATGACGGAACCTCCCGGCTGGCGGCTCGCGGGTCCGGTCCCGGGGCCATCGCGCCCCGTTTCCGGCCCGCTCTGGAAGGAATCGCCAGCCTATCCCAATGAGCTATCAGGTACGGCTTCGCCTCCTCGAAAGCAAGGCACAGTTCCTCGATTCGGGCTTCCACTTCCGCGGAACCCATGGTTTCGGTCTCCTGCACGAACGACGCCACGCGAGCCAGATACAGCGGCGTAACGGAGCGTAGCAGATGGTTCGGCGCGATCGCCCGCTCCTTGTAGGCGCAGGCGAAATCTTCCACGATGCGGGCCCATAGCCGATCCTCGATGTTGAACGACCGGCTTCCCGAAGCCAAACGCTGCGCCAGGCTGGCCACCTCCCGGTACGTCTCCGGCGCCAGAGCTTGCGCCAGGATCTCGCTCAGGTCCCGGCACCCGTGCACGAACGCCTGGATCATCCGGTCGAGGTTCACCGGAACCGGCTCGAGCCCCACGTCGAAACGGAAGCCGAATAACTCCACCGGCTGGCTCCCGGTGACTTTTCGCCAACCATCCTGGTACTCATCCATCAGCATAAACACGCTGCCCACCACTTGTTGCAGCATGGCGCTGAGGTCCGAAGCCGGGTCCTTGGCGTCGTGGAGCTTTGCGCCGAGAAAGCTCTGGCAAACGCGGAATCCCTCCGCGATCGCGATCGTCGTCATCCAGATATCAATTCCGAACCGCGCGGTATCGGTTTCCCAGTCGTCCCGCCGGAGGTAGCGGTCGATGAGCCGTCCGGAGACGCCGAACTCGCCCCCGATCGGCTGCCGGACGCGCAAACCGTACAGGGACCGGGTCAGCGGGTACACGATGCTGTTGGTGATGGTGCCGTCGTACTTGTGGCGATGGTAATACGGCGCCACGAAGTCATAGCCGGCCGACAGGATCGGGCGCAACAGCAGGTCGATCCACTCCGGCGTAATCGAGCGCAGATCCGAATCCACCACCGCGCAGGCTTTGGCCTCGAGTTCCCGCGCCATCTGGAACACGAGGCGGAACGCGCTGCCTTTGCCCGGAACGCCATGGTAGGGAAACGACAGGCGGTGCGCGGCCAGCAGCGGCGTAGAGAGCAACAGCAGGTGACGGTCTTCCACGCGGGCGCCCAGCACCGCTTCCTTGGTCCCGTCCTTCGATCCACCGTCGGAGTTCACCACCACGGCGGTGAATTGGGGAAAGTATTTCGCCAGCCCGGCGTAGCAGGCCTGAACGACGTGGCCGATGGTACGCGAATTGTTGTAGCTCGGTATGCCGATTACGATATCGGCTCGCCTGATAAATTCGGCTGCCCGCCGGGCCTCCTCCGGCAAGGGAATCTGCGCCACCGGCCCTCCTTACGCGACTTGCGTCTCGGCGGCTTGACGTGCGTCCCTTTCCACCGCCGCCTGGAGCAGGTCGAAAAACTCGGGAATCGCCGCCATCACGCGGTTCCAATTCGGGATCAGCGGCAGGCCCAGCGGGTCCTCCAGGAACTCCGCCGCCGCGCGCCGCAGGCTCTTGGCGAACGCCGCCACCGCCATTTCCTCGCCGTGACGGTCGAACTTCAGCCCGTTCAGCATGGCGTCGGCATAGAAACGTGAGATGATGTCTTCCGCCATCCGCACGTAGCGCACCTCCAGGCTCCGGAAGTCGTCGTCGGCGAAGACCAGGCCTTCCGAGGCCAGGGTGCGGAACAGCGACTTGGCGATGTCGGCCGCCATCCGGGTCAGGCCCTTCGACGCGTCATCGGGGGATAGCGACTGGTGCTTGTGCTCATAGTTGTCCGCCAGATCCACCTGGCACGTTCGAGCGATGGCGCAGTTGCGGTAGACCTCCGCGAGAACTCCGACTTCCAAGCCCCAGTCGGCCGGTATCCGGTTTACGCGCGCAAGGTTGGCGTCCATGGCGAACTCGCCCGCCAGGGGGTAGCGGAAGCTGTCCAGGTATTCGAGGAATGGCGCGTTGGTCGTCATGCCGCGTAGCGCACGAACCAGTGGGAGCACGAACAGGCGCGTGACGCGCCCGTGCATCCGGTCCGTGACGCGAGCGTAGAAACCCTTGCAGAATTCGAATCCCAGGTTCGGGTGCATCACGGGGTAGCAGAGACGTCCCAGCAGCATCCGGTCGTAGTTGACAATATCGCAATCGTGAAGGGCGATGACATCGCAGTCCCCGAGCGCCAGCAGCAGGCCGTACGCCATCCAGCAGGAGCGCCCCTTGCCGTCGCCGCCGGCCGATAACCCGCGCTCCTCCAGCATCCGCAGCAGCCCTTGGATCCGCTCGCCGTCCATCCAGAGCATCGAGACGGGCGTGTAGAAGTCCTTGAAGAAGGCCTTGGCCCGCGCAAACTGTTGGCTGTTGGTCCGGCCGAGCGTTACGACGATTCGCTGCAGATAGCGAATTTTGCGCAACTCCGGGACAATTTGCTGCATCGCAAGAGTGTCGAACTCCGAGTAGAGGGCGGGAAGGACCAGTCCGACCGGCCGCCGGCGCGCAAACCGTTCAAGATCCTGCTCGATCCGCTCGATGGGCTCCTGCCGCAGGCGATGCAGGGTGGTGACGACACCAGTCTGGTAGAAGTCCGACATTCTTATCCTCGCTTCCCTATAGCTTACAGGGGAATGGCAGCTCGGTGGCGCTGCTCAGGGCGATTCGGCGCGACGGGGATTTCGTGCATCCGGTCTGCAACCAGAATGTCGGTTTTTGCGTCTTTCTTATTGAATGCGCTCAGGAAGGGGCGCGCCTGCCTCTCCCGCGCCTGACGTCAAGCGATCTGGAACGAGTAGCGGAGGAGGCGAGTCGATATGATTCCGAGCGAAATGACGAGTGACGTTCAGGGGAGGATGCGTTACCTGCCCGCTTCGATGGAGCACGCCGATTTCGATCTTGACGAAGGCGCTTTCGTCACCCACGACGAGGCAGCCTCGGAAGAATCGCACGAGGAAGGCGAGTTCCTCGCTGGCAGGGAATCCGTCGAAACCGGCGACGACCCGGTCCGCGTGTACCTGCGGGAAATGGGCTCCATTCCGCTGCTGACGAAGAAGGGCGAAGTCGTTCTGGCGCGGCAGATGGAACGGGGCCGCATGAAGGCGCACAAGCAGATCAGCCGATCGCCGCTGGTTCAGGCGCTCGCCGTGGAGCAAGGCGAGCGCGTCGCCAAGGGTTTTGAGGATCTGACCGATCTGGTGGACATGGGCTCGAGCGCCGATGAGACCGCCGCCGCCGCCGAGCGCAAGCGCGCCGAAATGCGCAAGCGCTTCGCCGAGATACTCGCCTGCCACCGACACGTACAACAGTTGACCGTCCGCTCTCCTGAAGGCGCGAGACTGGCGCAGCGCCACGCCGCCAGGCTGAACCGCGCAAAGGTCCGGCTTTCCCGGTCGATTCGCGCCATTCCTTTCCGCCCGGTGGTCTGGATGGCGTTCGCGTCGGAGATCGACCGCGCCTGCGAAGAACTGTCCCACCTCGATGCGGAAGTCCGGCGGCTGGAGGAGCGGGGCGGCGTTCATTCCGAGAGCCGAATCCGCGAATTGAAGCGGGAGATCCGCCGGCGCGAGGCCACGGCGGGCGCTTCGCTGGTCCAATTGCGGCGGTGCGTCTGGATCATCCGGTCCGGCGAGCGGGAAGCAGAACTGGCGAAGAAGAAGCTGGTGGAAGCCAACCTCCGGCTGGTGGTCTCGGTCGCCAAGAAGTATGTCAACCGGGGTCTTCACCTCCTCGACCTGATTCAGGAGGGGAACATGGGCCTCATGCGCGCCGCCGACAAGTTCGACTACAAGCTCGGTTACAAATTCTCCACTTACGCCACCTGGTGGATCCGGCAGGCGGTTACGCGCGCCCTTTCGGACCAGTCCCGGACGATCCGGATACCGGTTCACATGAACGACAGCCTTAACAAGCTGCTTCGCGCCAATCGTGAACTCGAGAAGGAACTGGGCCACGACCCGACCGACGAGGAAATCGGCCAGCGCATCGAAATGCCGGTGGAAAAGGTGAAGCAGTTGAAGGCCATTTCCCGCGATCCGGTATCGCTCGACATGCCGGTGGGCCGCGACGGCGAGTCCGCGCTCGGCGATCTGCTCGAGGACCGCTGGGCCGGTTCTCCGATGGACGCCGTGTCCGACAACAATTTCCGCGACGAAGTGGCCGAAGTTCTGAAGACGCTGACGCCGAAGGAGGAGCGGGTCATCCGGCTCCGGTTCGGCATCGGTTACGAGCGCGAGCACACGCTGGAAGAGATCGGCCAGCAGCTCGACGTCAGCCGCGAGCGCATCCGTCAGATCGCCGCCCGGGCGTTGCAGCAGCTTCAGGCGCCGGAGCGCACGAATCGCCTGCGGGCGCTTTTGTCGACGCTTTCATGAGGCCCACGTCGCCGTGAGTCTCTCCCGCTGCGGCTGACTGGATCTCACTGGCTGAGCGCGAGGTGCCAGTTCTCGACGACGACGATACCCGCCTCATTGGCGCCGGAGGAAGCCGAGATCAGGAAACGCGAGCCGTCCGGCGCGACGCTGTAGTGGTTTCGCACCTCGGCGAAGCCGGGGATCGGGGTCTGAAACAGAGGGCGCGGCGGCGACGCCTGGAAGGCCGGACCCGGCGCTACCGCGACCGACATCATACGAAAATCGGTGGACAGATAGAACAACTCACGGCCATCGGCGCGCCACGCCGGCTCGAGTCCGCCGCTGATGGATACCTGCCATTTCCCGCCGCCCGGCGGCGTCTGGCGCACGTAGATCTCGAACCTTCCCGACTCGGCCGACACGTAGGCGATGAGCTTGCCATCGGGAGAAAAACGGCCGTGACCGGAGAAGTAATTCCCCGGCGGCGTCAGCGGAACGGGCTTCGTCCCTCCGTCAAGCGGCAGGAACTGCAACTTCCCCTCGCCGAATAAGAGCATGCTCCGGTTGTCCGGCGCCCAGTTGTCCAGAGCGGTCACGGTCGTCTCGGCCACCACGCGCTCGGCCGCGCCGCTCAGGTCTTTTTCGAAGATGCGGCTCCGGCCGCGGTCCGAACTCACGTAGGCGATGCGTGAGCCATCGGGCGACCAAAGCGGCGACGTCTTCGAGCCCGCTCCAAAGGTGAACCGGGCGGAATTACCCGCGGCCAGGTCCGTGATCCAGACATCGGTGGAAGCGCCGCCGGCGACGGCCCGTTCCCAGACGGCGCGGCGGCCGTCGGGTGAGAGCGCGGGGTTCAGGGCTCCGCGGGCGGACTCGATTTCGCCCGCGATATTCCCGTTGCGGTCGTACCAGCGCAGTTGCGTGGCGCGCTCGGCCTGGCTGGGCATGTAGGCCAGCACGCCATTGTCGGAGACGGAGAATGCGCCGGCGCTTCCATAGAGGTTGGCCACATTCTCGGCCGCAATCCGCGGAACGCCCTTCATTGCGCCGCTTCGCGGATCGAACGGCTGGGCCATCAACGTCGACCCGCGCACGTACAGCAGGTAGCCGCTGGGCCACGGCGTGAATACGGTGCGGGAGGCGCCGGTCAGCAGGGTACGGGCGTCGAGAGAATCCAGGCTTCCCAGGTTGAGCGTCGCGTCGTCGGAGGTTTTGCCGCGCGCCAGGAATAGGAACCGTTTGCCATCGGGCAGAAAATAGGGCGCGGTGTGGATGGTTTCGCCGCGCGCCCGGTCCAGGCGAGTCGCCGCTCCGGCGGGCGACGTGCGATGCAGAAGGCTGTCCGGTCCGGTGAACAGCGCGACCGCGTCCCGGTTCCAAGCGGCCTGGTCCGATCCCAGACCCTCCGCCACGACGCGCGAGGCGCCGCTGGAGAGTTCCACCACCCGGAGATTGTTGTCGGGGTCGACGAACAGCAGCGACCGGCCGTCGCGGGACCATTGCGCGCCGCCGCGCACCACGCCTTCCGTGCCCGGAACCACCCGCGCCGCCAGCGAGTCCAGCGAACGCACGTACAGCATCGGCCCGCCGCCTCGCGGGATGCCGATGAACGCCACCTGGCGGCCGTCCGCCGACACGGCGGGCACGCCGGATACGAAGGCCACATCGCGCGGCGGATATATCGTGAAGCGGGTTAACGCGGCGGGCGGCGCCGGCGCGCGCAGCCAAAGGCTGCCGATCAGACCCGCCGCCAGCACGGCGAGCAGCGCCACGATCCAGGCGAACCTCCCCTCAACCGCGCTCCTGGGACGTGGGAGGCGCATCCCGGCACCGGGCGCCTTTGCGAAGGAACCCTCCGCCAGCCACTGCAACTCGTCGCGCAGGTCGCGGGCCGACTGCCAGCGGTCGTCGGGGTTCTTCGCCAGACATTTTCGGACCGCCCGCTCGACCGCCGGCGGCGGGATGAGGCCGCTGGACGAAATCGACACCGGGTCGGCGGTGAGGATAGCCGCCATCACTCCCGCGACGCTTTTTCCTTCAAAAGGCGGGCGGCCGGCCAGTACTTCATAGAACACGATGCCGAGGGCGAAGATGTCCGTGCGCGCATCCGTGTCGCCGCCTTCGACCTGCTCCGGCGCCATGTACTGGGGCGTGCCGACCAGCGAGCCGACGTGCGTGAGCGTGTCGCTGAGGGTGACGCCGGCATCGTCGGCCGGCGGCTGGACGAGCTTTGCCAGGCCGAAATCCAGCAGCTTGACCCCGCCGGCGTTCACGAAGATATTCGCGGGCTTCAGATCGCGGTGGATAATGCCGCGGCGGTGGGCGTGGTCGAGAGCGTCGGCCACCTGAATGGCGTAGCGGAGCGTTTCCTGCAGCGGCAGCGGACCCGCGATCGGCTTGCCGTCGACGTATTCCATCACCAGGTAATCCGGGCCGATGTCGTGCAAGGCGCAGATGTTCGGGTGGTTCAGAGCGGCGATGGCGCGGGCCTCGCGCTGGAATCGTTCGCTGAAGCGCTCGCCCGCGATTTTGATGGCCACCAGCCGCTCCAGACGGGTATCAAAAGCCTTGTAGACCTGGCCCATTCCGCCAGTACCCAATAGCTCCACGATTTGGTAAGGTCCGAGGAGACCGCCAGGCGCGAGTGACACGGTTGCCGCCCCAGTGGGCGTGAGCCCCTGTTGGATAGTGCTCAGTGTAACGTAAAGACAGCGGTAAAGTCATTTGCGCGCAGGGCGATGGAGGACGAGATGAAACGAGACTGGACGACCGGGCGGTACGCGCCGGCGCTGCTGATTGCGCTGTTGCTCGGCGTGTCGTGCGAAGGCCGCCGGGAGGCCGAGACGGGCGGGGCCGTGCGAGAGTACGCGCTGCGCGGGCAGGTTGTGAGCGTCGATGCCGCACACCAGACCGCCTTGATCAAACACGAAAAGATCGGGGAGTGGATGGAGGCGATGACGATGGAGTTTCCCGTCCGGGACAAGAACGAGTTCTCCACGCTGCGCCCCGGCCAGACGATCACCGCGACCGTCTACGTGCCGGAGGAAGGGACCGAGTACTGGATCGGGAACGTGAAGGACGACGCGGCGCCGCCAAAGAACGAGTGACTGGCGCCAGTCAGGCGACCGGCGGCGGGGCTTCCGAGGCCAGCTTTTTGTAGACGGCCCGGCCGCGCTCGAACGTTTCGATCGAGGCTTGCCGGTCGGCGGCGCTGGCGAAGCGCGCGTCGGTTTTCAGCCAGCGGATCGAGTTGTCCAGGTAGCGGATGTAGTACTCCGCGTCGTCCCGGTTCCGGATCGGCTTGCCGTCCACAACGACGTACACGGGCGAGGAATGCGCGAAGACGGCTTCCGGACGCCGCGTCCCGTACAGGCTGCTGAGCAGGGTGCCCTGGTCGACGTGGATCTTCTGGAAGTCCACGCCGCGATAGCGGTCAAGGTCTTCGAATGCGCGGGCCGCGATCCAGCAACTGCCTCGGAGCGGGTGCTCGAGGTGGATTTCGGCCTTGTGGCGGATGCCGGACGGGACCGCCTCGCCGATGACGTTTCCGTTGGCCACGATCTGAAGGCGGTCGTACGGGACCTGCGACTCCGCCTTTGCATGAATGCGCAGGACTCTGTCCTTGCCGGAGGTCATCGCCAGCGTCGCGCCCGCCTCCCGGCCGTTCACCGTGAAGGCGAGCACCGGGCTGTTGGTGACGAAGGTGCGGCCCGCTTTCAGCGCATCAATCCAGGCCTGATACGTAAAATCGCCTTCGATTTTAGCGAAAACTCGGTTCGCGCCTACCGTGACGAAAGTTGTCATTTTGTCGGTTCCGGCCGTGGCGGTGAGCCGGAAGCCGCAATTCAGATAGCGATACCACAGGCGCAGACCGTGATTCGACTCGATTTCCGGCACTACCTGCTTCATGAAAACCGGCAGCGCCCGGGGCTCCAGCACCGAGAGAATCTCCAGGCCATCCAGCTTTTCGAGCGCCACATCGAGCGGGTTCTCGACACCCGGCCAGCTCGGGAAATGCGCCCAGGAGACGTATCCGCCCTGTTCGCGCGTCCGGTCGCAGGGGCCGGTGTGGAGCGGATAGTGGTATTGTTGCATCGGCTTCACCGGCTCGATGAGGCGCTTCAGATTGAGCAGGCACATGTGCCCAAGGTGGTCGTTGCGAAACTCCTGGTTCACATAAATCAGGTGTTTACCGCTGGAATTCGCGTTGACGCGGCCCTCGAATTCATCCTGATCGGTGGTGAAATCGGACGTGAGGATGTTGGCGACGTTCAGGTCCTCGGCGTCCATTTCAAGCCGGCACGTCTTCGGCGCGATGTGATGGATATGAATATCTCCGCTGTACCAGCCGCGGTCGCCGAGCGAAGACCACCGGGAAAGCGGAATGGCGTACGAGCCATCCCGAATGGCCGCCTCCGTGATTTCGCCTTCCGCTATGCCGTACTCGTAGCCTTTAATCACCTGGTACTTCAGCGGCAGCGCCGCGGGGTCGATCTGGAACTCGCCGTCGACGTAAGCGAACCGCCGCGACTGGAAGCGGACGTCTCCCTCCTGCGCGTCGGGCGCCAGGCTGGCCGGATGGCCAACGGGTACGACCTCGTTGCCGCGAGCGTCGAGCAGGCGTACGCGCGCGGGGACGGCCCGCCCGCTATGGACATCAGTTACTCGGCAGACAACGGGCTTGCCCTGAGCCGCGAGTTGTCGTCCCAAGGCGGCGGAGGCCACGCCGCGAAGAAAACGCCGTCGATCCGTGAACATGTCGGTATCCTCCCAGCCCTTTCCCCTACGCTACTTCATCCGCCGCCACCACGGCAGCCGTTCCAGGGGGCCGGTACGTCCCGCTCAGCGGGACCTTCGACCGTCGAGCCGTCATCCGCTTTCCAGCGGCCCGGCGGGAAGACCACCTTAATGGAGCGGGCGCCCCGCGTGACGACGGGGACCACGAGGATGTCGTCTCCCAGGAGGAACTGGTCGCGCACGCCCTCATAGCCGCGGCCGGGGAAGACGTACTCCAGGTGGCGCACAATCGGCTCGCCCGTTTTGGCGGCGTGGCGGGCGAGTTCGAGAATCTCCGGCGCCATCCGCGCGTGCAGCACGGCGGCCCGCCGGCACAATTCCGCGTTCTGGGCGCTCAACACGCGCCACGGCGCGACGGAGAATTGCATCATCGGCATCAGCGCGCTGGCCTGCGCGTAACGGACGATGAGTTCCTGGTCGATCTGCTTGAGATCGAGGAACGACGAATACTCTCCGCCGCCGATCAGGTCCGGGCAGGTGAAGGCGTAGCCCATCAGCCCCTGCGCCAGGATGCCGGGCGCCAGTTCGCGAAGATCCTCCCAGTTGTGACGCTTGTCGCGCAGGCGCTGAGCCAGCGGCCTGCCCGCCATTTTCCACGATGCGCGGTACTCGTTCAGCGGGTAATTCAATCCGAAGGCAGCGAAATACATCGTATGGTCGTTGGGCAGCGACGGCCGGAACGACACGATGTCGCCTGTGTAGAAATCGGCGTCGCCCGCGTCGAATTTGAAGCCACCCACGCCGTAGTCGTTCACCAGCCGATCGAGCTGCTTCTGAAACCACCGGTTCGCCTCGGGGTTGCTCAGGTCCAGCAGGGCGCTTGCGCCGTTCCACCAGCGGACAATGGCCGCCTGCTCCTGCGTGTGCCGCCAGGAAGGCTTGCCTTTTACGCGATTCGCGTCGAGCACCAGCAGGCCGAGGCGGGCGAGTTCACGGAAGTTCGCCGAATCCGCACTGACAAACGGGCAGACCCACAACATGACTTTGAAGCCGAGCTTGTGCAGGTGGGCCATCACATCCTTGGGGTCGCGGAAGCGCTCGGCCGCAAACTCCCAGTCGCCGTAGTCGTTCTGCCAGTTGTCGTCGATCATGAGGACGCCCGGAGGGAACCCGTTCGCGGCGACGGATTCTGCGTACCGGCGGATATCCCGCTCGTTCTGGTCATACATCAGCTCGATCCAGGTGTTGTACTGGGGCGCGGTGAACAGCGTCTCGTCCGGCATCTTGCCGTCGGAGGGGAAGTAGACGCGGCTGACTCGCTGAAACGCCTCCTTCAGCGACTTTCCTTCTTGTCCGGTGACGATCTCTCCACGAGAGGAAGTAACGGTGAGGACGCCGTCGCGGAACTCGAAACGGAACGGCTGCTCCGACCAGACGAACCGCCCGTGGTTGGAAATCAGCAATGGCTGAGCCTGGTTGCCGCCGTTGTCGCCGAACAGGTTGCGGCCGAACGGCGCGGCGCCGTACGGCATGGCGCGGCCGTCGACGCTCATGCCGCCCCACCAGACTTCGCCGGGCTCGAGCGTGAGGATCTGCCTGGATTCGGCAGCCGAGGACGCGCCGGCGGCGAGCAGGGCAAGGACGAGGATAATAAGGACCTTCATTCCTTGCTTAACCTATCAGGTTGCGAAGATGGAGGAGCGGGCTGCCCGGGGGCCTACGGCTTCGGCGGGGTTGTCGCTTCGAAGCGGACCCAGCCGAAGGACTCGGGGGCGTGGAACGACTTTCCCGGAGGCGCCAGCGGCGACCAGGTGCTGTTCCGCGGGTTGGTGACGCCGCCGGTTCGATTGAGATTCAGGCGCCAGACGTCGCCGGCGCGGGGCGGCGTGTGCGCGGCGTCGCGGGAGAAGTTCCGGAACGGGATCGCCAGTTCCACTATCCAGTGGTCGTCGTCCGGCGACTCCTCCTTGACGGGAAGGCCGTGGAACGAGGTTCGATACTCGACGCCTTCCGGTTCCCAGGCCGGCGGACCGGTCCACCAGTCCGTGCGGCAGCGGTTCAGCATCGCGCCGATGGCGTTGATCTCGAAGGTGTAGTAATTGCGGACCTTTTCGGGATTCGGACTCAGGAAAATCTCCACGCAGTCGTCCCGGGAGACCGGGCCATGACGCTCCGTCACTTTGGCGGAAATGTGGCGGTCATGGCAGAAATAGCCGACATAAAGGCGCTCGTCGTCCCAGAGCAGGCGCGCGACCGTGGGCTCTTTTTCTCCTTCTGTCCAGGTATTGAAGTGAAAATCGCCGACGGGCGGCGCCATTCTCCAGGCTGTTTCGTCGAGCCTGGCGTCGATCACGATCGGGGACGCAGCCCGGTAGACCGTATACCGGGAGGCGGTCTGCGGGAGCGCCGCGGCGCACCACGTCAGCCAGAGGAGGAATGCGCGCGCCATCGCCGTCATGCCGATGCGCCCCGCGTAGCGGTCTTGAGGCGGGAAATCAGCCGGGGCAGGGAATCGTAGCGACTCAGACGAACGCCGACGGCGCCGCCTCCCGGATGTAGCTGGACGAAATCGTTCTCCGGCGCCAGATCGAAACGGCGGCAGAAGGCGGCCCGGAGGAAGTCCTGCACGGCGGAGCAACTTACCAGGCTCGTATCCACGTGTACCTGGAAGTAGTCGCCCTGCCCGGCCGCGTTGACCCTAACCGCTACGGCCTCCGGTCCGAAGGCGCGGCGCAGCATCGCCTCGGCGAGGTCGATGAGCGCCAGGCCGCGGAAGAAGTTGGATCCCGCCAGGCGGTGGAACTCGGGCGGCTCGGCGGCCGACAGCGTCTCGTCGTCGAGGCCGCGGTTGAAGTCGAACGGCGCCGCTTCGTACCGCTCGAGCCAGCGGTCCAGCAGGTCCGCGCCGGCGGCGTCCCGTTCCCAATCGAGCGGCCGTAG
This sequence comes from Bryobacteraceae bacterium, assembly GCA_026129905.1. Taxonomy (GTDB): domain Bacteria; phylum Acidobacteriota; class Terriglobia; order Bryobacterales; family Bryobacteraceae; genus JAHCHE01. The sequence goes on from JAHCHE010000006.1 coordinate 67,798, forward strand.
CATCGCTTCGCGCGAGGGCAACCGGTCCGGATCGATGTCGAAGCACCGGTCGCCAAGCTGCGACAGCGCGACGTATTCGATCCAGCGGTCCTGATGATGAATGAGGTAGAAGTTCTTGGCGACCTCGCCGAACAGGTAGGCGACGATGGCGCGCAGCGGAACGCCCTTCTCGCGGACAACGGTCCCGTTCGCCAGCCTCCGGCGCAGGACCGGTTCCCGCCAACCGGCGAATAGCGACGCGACGGCGGCCTCCGCTTTCCGTGCCGCGCCGTCCTCCTCCAGCCGGTCGATCTTCAGAAGCTCATCCCGGTACCAGGAGATGTTCTCGTGCGCGCGGAGCCGCAATTCTTCCTGGGGCGCCAGTAGCGGCAACTGTCGCAGCACGGAACAGATCCAGGCGCGGCTTTCGCGCGTCAGGATGCCGTCGGAAACCAAGTCGGACTCGAGGACTTTGAAGAAATCGGTATCCAGCGGGAGATGCGTCAATATTGCGGCGATTTCGGCCGCCTTGCCGGTCATTTTGCGAAATTCGGCGGTGGTGAGCGCGCCCGAAGCAGCGGACTCGCCGTAGACGCCGGCCGACCATCGCCAGGCGCTGCGATCGCGCTCGACGGTGTAGGGGAAGACGATCTGGAAACGCTCGGCCGGGACGGGAAAGGTTCCGAGAATGCGGTAATTGTCGCGGGGATTGGACGAAATCAGGGCGCCTTCGCCCGCGCGTCCTTTCTGTTCGGTGGCCTGGTCCAGGGAACCCGCGCGGACGCCCGTGCCGTACTCGGCCTGGCAGGCGAGATGAACCAGGACATCGGGCGGAATGCCGATCTCGAACAGGGCGTTGACGGCGTTCTTGGTGGCGACCGTGACGGCCGAGGAACTGGAGAAACCACCCTGGGGAATGGACCCGGTGGACACCATGCGCAGGCCGCGGAATTCCTGCCGGCCCAAGCGCTTCTGCACCGCCGCGCCGACCGCTCCCGTGCGCAGCGTGCGCATGGAGGCGATCGCGTTGCCGATGAGCGCGAAGGGCCGCCGCATGTTGCTCGAGACCCACAGCGACGGCGGCGGCAGGGGCTGACCGCTTTGCCGCCGCCGTTCGAGTTCCTCGTCGCTGAAGTAACCGAGCGACAGAAGCAGCGTCTCGCTCATGCGCGTGCCGAACCCCTCGTAGGCGTGCAGATCCGAGACGTGATCGCCCGGGTACATCACCTCGTCGTCGGCGGAGACGAAGTTGATGCTTTCGCGATACCGCGGATTGAGCGGGTGCAAATGGATGCGCCGGTCGTCGGCCTCCTGCACTACCATGACGATCTGTTCGCGGCCGTTCTCGTCGCCCGCGCCGATCGGCATCTGCCAGGCGGGTCCGAAAAAGCGGCCCATGTCCGGATGCATGAAAGCGACGCGGAGCCGGCCGCCAGAGATGCCGACGCCGAGCGCGCGGTACGGCTTGAAGCCAAGGTTTTCCGCCTCGATCGCCGTCCGGATTTCCGAGAGCTGGCAGGCGATGGAGGCGATCTGAGCTCTCGGCCGGCCGGCGGCAATCAGGCGCGCCGCTTCGTCGATCTCCGCCTCTTCGGGGAACAGCTCTCCGGTGCGCGCTTTGAGGATGCCTTCCAGCAGCGCCAGGTCCACGGGGCGGGTCACGTCGGAGCACAGCAGGTCGTATTCCGGATCGGCCATTGAGGTGACCGTGGTGCGGATTTCGCAGCCGTTCCGGCTCATGCCTTCGATAATGTCGGTGAGGTAATACTGGCCCTGTGCGTTCAGGTTGGTGAGGTCGTTCAGGTAGCGGCGCAGCGCATCGGCGCGCACGACGTATACGGGGCAGTTGCCTTCCGTGAGATCCAGCAACCGCTGGCGAGCGGCGGCGTCGGGTTCGGCCAGGATATCGCGCTCCTCCATCACGCGGAGTACGTGGCCGCCGGCGGAGCGGACCACGCGGCCCTTGCCGCGGTGCGCCGGAGGCTCGTACTTGGCGGTGAGAAACGTCAGGTCGGCTTCGCGTCCTCCGGCGCGGTGCGTTTCCCAGAGACGGTGAAAAACCGAGGAGGGCACGATGCGGTCGCCCATCGTCACGATCAAAAGCGGATTTCCTTCATCCAGCGCGGGGACGCAGAATGCCTCGTAGGCGGCGAACGCGGTGCCGCCGGCGGGATTGTCCGAGCGGACATAAATGTTGTCCGCGCCAAGCGTGGCCGACACCTCGGCGTAACGATAGCCGACGACGCAAACCACATGGGGCGCATTGAAGGCGCGCCGAAACGCGTCGATCGAGTGACGGGCCAGGGGCGTGCCGTCCACCGGCTGGACGCACTTAGGCTCGTTGCCGAATCGCGTGCCCTTGCCCGCCGCCAGGACCACCAGCACCGGCGTTTCCGGGCCGGGCGCCGCGAACGATGCGACTTTCCCGTTGAGAATCTTGTCCCGCGCGAGCCGCGCCGCCATGACCAGGGGCACGCCTCGGGCCGACGCCTCAGGCTGCGACATCTTACGATTATCACCGAACCGAAACGCCGGGATGCTCGTCTTAAGCTGGTATGAGCAGCCTGCTGCCCGACCTGCGTTTCGCGCTCCGGGGGATCCGCCGCAACCCGTTGTTCACCGCCGTGGCGGTTCTCTCGCTGGCGCTGGGAATTGGCGCGAATACCGCGATATTCACGCTGATGGATCAACTGATGCTGCGGCAATTGCCGGTGAAAGATCCCGAGAGCCTGGTGATGCTGCATCAGCGTGGGGCGCACAACGGAAACAACATGGGCGACCGCATGCATTCCTACCCCATGTACCAGGATTTTCAGCAGAAGGCCGAGCCGCTTTCGGAAGTGATCTGCCGCCGCCAGCTCTCGACGTCGATCACGGCCGGCGACCGCACCGAACGCGTGGACGCGGAGATCGTCTCCGGCAACTATTTCACGATGCTGGGCGTGAAGCCGGCGGCGGGAAGGCTGTTCAATTCCCGCGACGACGACCGCGTCTACCTGGGCCACCCCGTGGTGGCGCTGAGCTACGACTACTGGGTGACGCGGTTCGCGCGCGACCCGAACGTGGTGGGCCGAAAGATCCTGGTGAACAACTATCCGATGACGATCGTCGGAGTGTCCGCGGCGGGATTCGCGGGGCTGGACCCGGCCCAGTCGCCGCAGATCCGGATTCCCATCCTGATGCAACCGGTCATGATGCCGGAGTGGAACTGGGTGAAGATGGAGGACCGGCGCTGCCGCTGGGTGCAGGTGTTCGGGAGGCTGAAGCCGGGCTACACCGTGGAATCGGCCGGCGCGCCGTTGCAGGGCCTGTTCCGCCAGATCCGCGAGTACGAATCCACCCTGCCGGCGGCAAAAGACTGGTCAGCCTATTCGCGCGGCGAGTTTCTGCGGGGCACGCTTCACGTTCAGAAAGCGGACACGGGGTATTCGGCGCTGCGCAACGATTTTTCCACGGCGCTGGTGGTACTGATGTGCATGGTGGGGCTGGTGCTGTTGATCGCGTGCGCGAATGTGGCGAATCTGCTGATCGCGCGCGCTTTCGCCCGGCAGAAGGAAATCGTGGTGCGGCTGTCGATCGGCGCGACGCGCGGCCGGCTGGTGCGCCAGTTGGTGGTGGAAAGCATGCTGCTGGCGCTGGCCGGCGGAGCCGCGGGCGTATTTCTCGCCATCGCTATGACGCGCGGGTTGCTGGCCTTGATTCCTTCCGAGGGCAATCCCCTGATGATCCGGCCCGAGCCCGACTGGCGGATTCTGCTGTTCACGCTGGGCCTGTCATCGCTCACGGGCCTGGTGTTCGGGCTGGCGCCGGCGCTGCGAGCCAGCCGGACGGACCTGTGGGCGACGCTGAAGGACACGGTCGGCTCGATCGCGGGCCGCGGCGGGTCGCTGTTTCTTCGCAAGGGCCTGGTCGCCTCGCAGGTGGCCCTGAGTTTCCTGCTGCTGTTCGGCGCCGGTTTGTTCGTGCGAAGCCTGCAAAACCTGAAGGCGGCCGAGTCCGGTTTTCACGAGATGGACAACCTGGTGACCTTTCAGTTATCGCCGGCTTTGAACGGCTACGATGCCCCGCGCGTTGTGCATTTCTACCAGGAATTGCTCACGAATCTACGCGCGTTGCCCGGCGTGCGATCGGCGGCGCTTGCGGCCGTACCCGTGCTGCATGGCTGGGAATGGGACAGCACGATGTCGGTGGAAGGTCACCAGGCCAAGGACGGCGAGGACATGCAGGCGTTCATGAACGCGCTGTCGCCGGGATATTTTCACACCATGGGGATTCCCATGCTGGAGGGCCGCGACTTCGATTTCCGCGATATCAAAGAAGATTCGAAGGTTGCGATCGTCAACCGGAAATTCGCAACGCATTTTTTCGGCGAGCGCAGTGCGATCGGGCGGCGCTTGGGCCGAGGGTCCGGTCCGGGAACGAAGCTCGATATCGAGATCGTCGGCGTGGTGGAGGACTCGCTGTACGAAGGACCGCGCGAGGGCGTGCGGCGGCAGGCGTTCCTTCCGAATTGGGGAAAAGGCGGCGCCGCTTTCTATGTGCGCACAACGATGCCGTCGGCGTCCGCCTATACGGCCGTTCGGAACCAGGTGAGGAAACTCGACGCGTCGATGCCGGTCTTCGAGCTAAAGACGCTGGCCGGCCAGCTTGACGAAATTCTGCTGACGGAGCGGCTGGTGGCGCTGTTGTCGGCCGGTTTCGGGCTGCTGGCGACGCTGCTGGCTTCGATCGGGCTCTACGGGGTAATGGCATTCGTTGTGGCGCGCCGCACGAAGGAATTGGGGGTGCGCATGGCGCTGGGCGCGCGCCGCGGCTCGGTAGTGTGGCTGGTGATGAAGGAAGTGCTGTTGCTGCTCTCGCTGGGCCTGGCCGTCGGAATCCCGTCCGCGATGGCGCTGGGCCGTTTCGTCTCGGCGCAGCTATACGGCATCAAGGCGAGCGATCCGTGGATTGCCGGGGTGGCCATGATCGTACTCATCGCCGTCTCGAGCGCCGCCGGCCTGGTTCCCGCGCGGCGGGCCAGCCGGATCGATCCTATCCTGGCGCTGCGGTACGAGTGAATGATGGCTTACGGGGCCCGGCTAAGAATCCAACTCGTCACATAGAACGCTCCGGGGCCCTTGGCGATCTCGCAGGGATAGGCCAGCCACCACCAGGATTCTGGGGCGCCTATCAAGGACAGGCCGCGCTCCTTCGCGCGGCGCTGAATCTCCGCGACGGGCAGCAGCGGTTCGAATGCGTTGCCTGCGCTCTGCCGGCAGGCGGCCAGCAGGCGCTCAAACGCGGCGATCTCAGTGTCAAATGGACGTTCGGCCTCGCAAAGACTTTCGATAGCGGCGCCTAGTCCCGCGGGGGAACGGGCGAGTCCCAGGCTTTGAAATCCGGGCAGCAGCGCCGCTTCGAACGCGGCGCGGGCTTCCGCCGTCACGTTGCTCCAAAGAGGACCGCGAGCCAGCGTGTCGCTGAAGTAGATGGTTCCTCCCTCGCGGCGAAGCGCGGCGAGAAGCCGGATGTGATCTTCGATCGACAGCGATACGAGCTTCTCGAAAGCCTGGTTGTACCCGCTCCAGCTACGCAGATCGGCGTTGAAGCGCGCGCGCACGAGACGGGACGCATACGCGAAGGGGAATCTCGGTATCTCCGAAAGGAGAAGCGACGAAATCACAAGGTCGGAAGGAGGGAGCGGGGCGGGCAGTCCCAGTTTCAGATTCTCGAAGAGTTTTTGCAGGCGGTGGAGCGCCTCCTCCTGAGTGGAACTCGCCTCGATTTCTTCGTCCATCCTCTGCATGAGCGCGCCGGCAAAGGAGGTGACGTCGGTGACGCGGAGTTCGACCTTGGGGCGGAGTGCGAGCGGGACCTGCTGCAGACTCTCGAGCAGGCTTGGGCCGTCGAGGTCCACCAGGACGAGCCGGTCGAACCGGCGCGCGAGCTCGGCGAGGGGGATTTCCGCCGCCACGCCGGCGCCGAGAACGGTGGCGGCCGTCCTGCCGGCGGCGAAGTCGGCGGCCTCCAGGATGCGGCGATGGCTGCGCTCGATGTGCGGCTTCCAGTAGAGCCGGGTTTCCGGCGCGGTTCCGCGGAAATCGGCGCCGCCGCGGCGGAAAAAGTCCTCGGGCGTCTGGCCGCGGCAGGCAGCGAAAGCGACCAGCAAACAACAGATGGCGCGATGCGGCGCTAGCGGCACGCGTCGATCATACCGCGGCGCTGCGACATACTTGTAGTCGGTATGGGCTCATGGATTGGGCCTTGGATCTTGCCGGCTCTGCTAGTAGGAACGGCCGCCGCGCGCGCCGGCGAATTCGAGGCGGATTTCGTCCGCATTCCCGCCGGCGAGTTCGAGATGGGGTGCTCGCCGGACGATACCGCCTGCGGCGAAGAGGAGAAGCCGCTCCATCGGGTCCGCATCACGAAGACGTTCGAGATCGGCGCGCGCGAGGCGACGCAGCGGCAATGGGAATCCGTCATGGGCAGCAACCCCAGCTATTTCAAGGGCGCGGCGCTGCCGGTGGAGCAGGTGAGCTGGGTCGATGTCCAGGAGTTCCTTGCGAGACTAAACGCGCGAGGCGACGGATTCCGGTATCGCCTGCCGGCCGAGGCGGAATGGGAATACGCGGCGCGCGCGGGCGCAAGGGGCGCGCTGTACGGCCCGCTCGAAGCGATCGCATGGTACGGGCGGAATTCCGGCGACCGGACGCATCCAGCGGGCGCCAGGCAGGCAAACGCGTGGGGCCTGTACGACACGATAGGGAACGTCTGGGAGTGGTGCCAGGACTGGTACGACGCGGAGTATTACAAGCAGTTCGCCGGCCGAGAGGCGGAGAATCCACGCGGGCCGCCGAGGGGCGAGTACCGGGCGCTACGCGGCGGTTCCTGGTACAAGTACTTGTGGTTTCTTCGGGCCTCCGCCCGTTTCGGCGAGCGGCCGAACGCCGCCTACCGTCACGTCGGATTCCGAGTGGTCCGCGAGAGCCAGTGAGACCGGGGCGGGGAAGTGGTACGCCCGGCTGGATTCGAACCAGCGACCTCTTGCTCCGGAGGCAAGCGCTCTATCCGGGCTGAGCTACGGGCGCGTCGCGGACAGGGGAGCGTGCCGGATCGCAATCGGACCGCCGCCCACCACCGATTGTAACGCAACCGGGACTGTCGCTCCAGCGCACCAAGCACAAACGGCCGCCCCCCTAAAGGGAAAGATAACCGGGGGTTTCCTAAGAAGATAAGAAGATCTGAAACAGAGAAGAATTTCCAAGCGCATCACTTCATCATCGACACAGAAAACCCAGAGGTTTTGGAGTCGTTGGAAGTGCTGTGCCGTTTCACTTGTAAGTTGGTAAGCCGGCCCTTGATGCCGGGCCTCAACCTTCGCCTTACCCCCTTCGTTCTGAAGCGCTCCGCTGATTCACGCCGCGCGCCGCCGCGTCGGGCTTTCGTGACGAGCGGGGACGCCCCCTTCCTCTTCATACGGACTGTCTCCCGAGGCCCAATGAACCACGCGACCTGTCCTCATGATCTTAGTACAGGCGCATCGCCGCTGCCGGGAGGTTACTTGCCAGCGAAGCCGACTTATTCGGGATACTGATCGCGAATTCACGCCGCGGCGATCCGTTGAGCGAACGCCCATGAGCAGTTCGGCTGCGTGGCCAGGCCGAACGGTTCCGCTCATATCCGAAATCGGCGCACTTCCAAATCGAAAATCTTTCGGACGTTTCCGACCCGTAACCCTGAAAAGACTCGCGAGGCAGGAGGTTCGACCTATGCAGGGAACCCGTCAAACGAACGAAAGAAAAGTTCATGGAGCGTGATCGTGCCAAGTAACAACCCAAATCGTAAGCGCCGACGTAATTACTGGCTCCTGGCCGTTATCTGTTTCTTTCCTTCCCTTCTGCGGAGCCAGACGCTGTTCAGCGACAGTTTTTCGAATGGTCTCACGTCCGCGTGGACGGTAGTGGACGAAGCGACGCGCGTAGCGCCGTCTAAGTGGCAAGTAAGTGGTGGCATTCTCCAGCAGAAGAGCAATATTTATGATATTGCGGCGGATCCGCTGGCGCAACCAGGAACTTACTTGCTCGCCGGGCAGAACTCCTGGGCGGGATACAGCGTTTCGGCGCGGCTGCGCACGGTGGGCGACGACGACGCTATCGGCCTGATGTTCGGTTATCAGAATTCCGGCAACTATTACCGGTTCTCGATGAACAATCAGGACCGATACCGCCGGTTAGTCAAGTTCGTCAACGGGATGGCGACGTTGCTGGCGGAAGACGGCGTGGCATACGAACCGGGCCGGTGGTACGGCGTCGAAGCCAGGATGGCCGCCGGAGTGGTCGAGATTTGGATCGACGGCAGCCGCATCTTTCGGGTGAGCGACGTCAGCCACGCGGGCGGGAAGATCGCGCTGTACGCCTGGTGGAACCTGGGAGCGGAGTTCGATGACGTAGTGGTGGCCGGCGTTTCCCAGGAGCCGCTGTGCACTTACTCAATCTCCCCGTCGGAGGCGAACGTGGGACCGGCGGCGGGCAGCGGAAGCGTCACGGTGACGGCTCCTTCCGGTTGCCCGTGGACGGCGGCGAGCAACGCCGCTTGGGCGCAGATCACGTCCGGAGCGAGCGGCTCCGGCAACGGAACGGTGAATTATTCGGTGCAGGCGAACAGCGGGTCGGGTCCGCGGCAGGCGACGATCACGATTGCCGGGCGCAGCCACCAGGTCACGCAGGCGGGCGCGACCGGAACCTCAGGCGGGACCGTGCTATTCAGCGATGACTTCAATAACGGCCTGAAGAGCCACTGGACGGTGGTGGACGAAGGGACCAGCGTCGCGCCGTCGAAGTGGCAGGTAAGCGGCGGCGTGGCCCAGCAGAAGACCAACATCTGGGGAACGACGTCGAACGCGCTGGCGATGCCCGGGACGTATCTGCTGACCGGCGCGGCCACCTGGGCCAGCTACAGCGTAGCGTTGCGGATGCGAACCGTGGTGGATGACGACGCGGATGGGGCTGATGTTCGGTTACCAGAACGCGGGCAACTACTATCGGTTCTCCATGGACATGGAGCGGAAGAACCGGCGTCTGGTGAAGTTGGTCAACGGGGTGGCGAGCCTTTTGGGCGAGGTGAACGAAGGATACGAGCAGGGGCGTTGGTACGCGGTGGAAGCGAGGCTGAACGGCGGGGTGGTGGAGATCTGGATGGACGGAAGCCGTCTGTTCCAGGTGAACGATGTCAGTCATGCCGGGGGCAAGATCGCACTGTACGCCTGGTGGAACCTGGGCGCCGAGTTCGACGACGTCGTGGTCGCCAACTACGCCCGGCCCTGTTCATACGCGATCTCTCCCGGCGAAGGCGCCGCGGCGGCGGGGGGCGGCCCCGGGACCGTGAGCGTCACCGCGGAGACGGGCTGCTCGTGGACGGCGGCGAGCGGCGAGGACTGGGTGGCGATCACCTCGGGCGCCGAGGGCGACGGCAACGGAGCCGTTACGTATGTCGTCGACGCCAATCCCGGAATCAGCCAGCGAAAGGCGACGTTGACCGTCGCGGGACAAACGTACTCGATCGTCCAGCCAGGAATCCCCTGTTCGTACGCCATTTCTCCGGCATCGGCTGCCGTCGAAGCGGCGGCGAGCGCCGGCAGCATCGAGGTGACGGCGCAGACCGGCTGCGCTTGGACTGCCGCCAGCGACAAGGCCTGGCTGCAGATCACGTCGGGAGCGAGCGGAGACGGCGATGGGGAAATCGGTTACGAGGTGGCGGCCAATCCCGGCGTTGCGCCGCGACAGGCAAAGCTGACGATCGCCGGACACGTCTACACGGTGACCCAGGCGGGCATCGAGTGCACCTACGATATCTCACCCTCCGAAGACAGCGCCGATGCAGGCGCAGGCAGCGGCGCCGTGGAAGTGACGGCGCAGTTGGGATGCGCGTGGACGGCGACGAGCAGCGCGGGGTGGGCCCAGATCACATCCGGCGCCAGCGGGAACGGCGACGGAGTTGTGGGCTATGCTATTGCGGCTAATTCGAGCACCGCCCCCCGGCACGCAACGCTGACCATCGCCGGGTATGCCTTCGAAATTACTCAGGCCGGAATCGCCTGTTCGTACACGATTTCTCCGGCGGAAGCGAGTCTCGGGTTCCCTGGGGGCAGCGGAAGCGTCACGGTGACGGCTCCTTCCGGTTGCCCGTGGACGGCGGCGAGCAACGCCGCTTGGGCGCAGATCACGTCCGGAGCGAGCGGCTCCGGCAACGGAACGGTGAATTATTCGGTGCAGGCGAACAGCGGGTCGGGTCCGCGGCAGGCGACGATCACGATCGCCGGGCGCAGCCACCAGGTCACGCAGGCGGGCGCGACCGGAACCTCGGGCGGGACCGTGCTATTCAGCGATGACTTCAATAACGGCCTGAAGAGCCACTGGACGGTGGTGGACGAAGGGACCAGCGTCGCGCCGTCGAAGTGGCAGGTAAGCGGCGGCGTGGCCCAGCAGAAGACCAACATCTGGGGAACGACGTCGAACGCGCTGGCGATGCCCGGGACGTATCTGCTGACCGGCGCGGCCACCTGGGCCAGCTACAGCGTAGCGTTGCGGATGCGAACCGTGGTGGACGACGACGTGATGGGGCTGATGTTCGGTTACCAGAACGCGGGCAACTACTATCGGTTCTCCATGGACATGGAGCGGAAGAACCGGCGTCTGGTGAAGTTGGTCAACGGGGTGGCGAGCCTTTTGGGCGAGGTGAACGAAGGATACGAGCAGGGGCGTTGGTACGCGGTGGAAGCGAGGCTGAACGGCGGGGTGGTGGAGATCTGGATGGACGGAAGCCGTCTGTTCCAGGTGAACGACGTCAGTCATGCCGGGGGCAAGATCGCACTGTACGCCTGGTGGAACCTGGGCGCCGAGTTCGACGACGTCGTGGTCAGCGGCCTCAGTGGCGGCGGTGGCGGCAACACGTGCACATACGCCATTTCTCCGGCGCAAGTTGAAGTGGGCTCTCTCGGGGGGACCGGCGCCGTGCAGGTGACGGCGCCCAGCGGGTGCAGTTGGACGGCGGCCAAGACCGCGTCATGGATCACGATTACGTCGGGGGCGCAGGACTCCGGCAACGGCTCGGTCGGGTATTCGGTAGCAGCGAACGGCGGTTCCAACAGCCGCCAGACCACGCTTACCATCGCGGGCCTCAGTTTCGGCGTTTCGCAACTGGCGCCCGCGGCGACGCAGACGATTTACGTTCCCGCGGGGGGCGACTTGCAGCAGGCGATCGACGACGCGGCCCCAGGCAGCACGATCGCGCTGGAGCCCGGCCGCGAGTACCGCGGCAACTTCATCCTAAGGAACAAGCCGGGATCGCAGTACATCACCATCACCACTTCCGATCCCGGCAAGTTGCCTCCGGCCGGCAAGCGGATTACGCCGGCCTACGCGGTGAATCTGCCGAAGATTGTCGGAACCAACGACTCCCCGGTGATCTCGACGGAAGCCGGAGCGCACCATTGGCGGCTGGTTGGGCTGGAGATCCACGCGCCGAACGTCTACTGCTATGAACTGGTGCAGTTGGGCTCGGCAACCGCCACCAAGGCGAGCGATCAGCCGTCGAACATCGAACTCGACCGGGTCTACGTGCATGGCGACCCAAAGATCGGGGCCAAGCGCGGCGTGACCCTCAACAGCGCCTCCACCTCGATCCGTAACAGCTATTTCTCGGATTTCAAGGGAGCGTCACAGGAGACCCAGGCGCTGTTGGGATGGAACGGGCCAGGGCCGTTCGATATCACCAACAACTATCTCGAGGCGGCGGGCGAGAACATCATGTTCGGCGGCGCGGCCCCGAAAATCCAGGGACTGGTTCCGTCCGACATCACCATCCGAAACAACCACATCTACAAGCCGACGGCTTGGTACCGCTACGCTTCCGACTACGACGGTTCGTCGTGGATGGTGAAGAACTCGCTGGAGCTGAAGATGGCGCGGCGGGTGACCATCGAAGGGAACCTGATCGAGAACAACTGGCAACAGGCGCAGAACGGCTATGCCATCGTGTTCACGGTGCGGGCTAACCAGGTGGCGACGTGGGCGGTGGTGGAGGACGTGAGCTTCGTGCGGAACATCGTGCGACACTCCGGCTGCGGGGTGAACATCCTCGGCAAGGACAACAACTCCAACAACGCCGGCATCACGCAACGAATCTTGATCAAGGACAACCTGTTCGAGGACATCGACTACACGCGCTGGGGCGGCGACGGCCGGGCGTTTCAGGTGCTGGCCGGGTCCAAGGACGTCACCATCGACCACAATACGGTGATCACCAACAACCTCCGTGCGCTAATCCTGTTCGACGGCGAACCGTCGCAGGGGTTTGTCTACCGGAACAACATCGCGCTCCACGGGACGAACGGAGTGATGGGTTCGGGCAAAGCCATCGGGATCGGGACCCTGAGCTACTACGCGCCAGGATATGTGTTCCTGAAGAACGTGCTCGTCGGAGCAGCGTCGCGCGCGAGCTCGTATCCGGCCGACAACTACTTCCCGGCGGGCTGGGCGGACGTTAAGTTCGTCGATTTCGCCAAGGGCAACTACCGGCTGGGAACGCAGAGTCCGTACATTAAGGCGGGTACCGACGGCAAGGATCTCGGCGCCGACATCGAAGCGGTACTCGCCGCTACCGCCGGCGCGGCGGTTCCATAGGCGGAACGGCGGATCGCGGTTCCGCGACGCTCCGGCGTCCGCGGAACCAGCTCCGGCCGGTCACTGCTTCAGCAAGGGTTCGACAATGTTGCGCAGGTTCTGATCTTCGTTCTCGAAGAAGGGATCCGTGCCGGAGTACTGGGCGCGAATGGTTCCCTTCTTGTCGATGATGACCAGTTGCGGCATCATCATCGTCAGCATCACCGGGTGCTGGAGGAAGTCGATCACCTTGTTGCGATCGGTCATGCCGATGGGAAAGGTCAGGCGCAGTTCGCGCGCGTAGCCGGGTATCAGTTCCTGCGCGCCGTCGTTAATGGCCACGCCCAGCGGCTGAAATCCGCGGCCGCCCAATTCCTCGTAAACCCGCTGCATCGAGCTGGAGCAGCGCTTGCAATGCGGGCACGTGGTCAGCAGGAACTCGAGCGCCACCACTTTGCCTTTGTAGCTGCTCAAGTTGATGGTTTTGCCGGTGGGCAGGGAAAAGACAAACTCGGGCGCCGGACGCGGCACTTGCGCCGCCAGAAGCAGCGCTGCCGTGGCGCACACACTAAGCACCCCAATCAGCACACGACGCATTACGGGATCAGCCTCCTCATTCAGTGTAACGTATGACCAGTTTAACCGATGTCCGCGCCTTCGGATCCTGTGGCGGCGGACCTACAGAAGGTCGGCCAGCGCCGCCAGTCCCTCCGCGCAGATCACCTGGGAACCGTCCAGGCGCACAACGAAGTACCCATCGTCGCCCTGTCCGGAAAACCGCTCCCGCGTGTCCTGGCTGACAAGCAGGGATTTCCACTTCTTGTCGAGTACTTTTCGATAAAGGCGGAAAAACTCCGCCGCCGTTTCCGGCGTTTCCCATGCGGAAACATGCAACAGCACGGTACGCTTATTCCTGCGGTGCTCCAGGAAACGGTAGGCGCCGCCGGTCCATCGGGGCGCGATCCGTTTGGCCGCATCGTCGCCGGCGAACTGGCGCAGCAGCACGGAAAAATCGAACTCGCCCAAAGTGCCTTCAGCGAGCTGGGCGTACTGGTTCGCCCGCGCCAGACGCGGCATGTCGGGCGCCTTCACCGGAACCGGATCCAGGTACTTTTCCGGATGCAAAACCTGCTGCGTGGTCGCCGGCGGCCTGCGGAACACCTCGGTGAACGCCTTGCGGCCCATCTTTTCGACGATCGCCTGCTGGAACCGCATCCCGCCGGTGTAAGGAAAAATGAGCGATTCCCGCAAGTAGAGCGGGGCTTTGTCCAGCACCGGGAATTCACCCTGAGAAGAGCCGATCATCCGCGCCATCACCGCGAACAGGTCCGGCGAATCCTTCAGCGACCGGCCGGTCCGCTGTACCGACAGTTCCGCCATCAGCCATGTGGCCTGGCCTTCGAGCACCGCCATCCTGGCCAGGGCCCCGTCGTCGTTCTTTCCGGCGCGGTCCAGGTAGCGCTGGAGCCGAAAGTGCTGATCGGCGAGGGCGTGCGCCAGTTCGTGGGTCAGCGCGGCCTCCTGCGTCTCGGGGTCGTCGCTTTCCAGCACGAAGAGTTTCTTCTTCTTGAAGTCGTAGAAGGCGGCCGCCTGCTCGGTATAGAGTTCGACCGTGGTCTCTTTCAGGTCGAAGTCCGGCGGAACGAAGCCGAACTTCTTGAGGAGCATCTCCTCGACGCGGATGTCCTCCGGCTTGATCTCCTCCTTGATGCGGCGTTCGAGGAAGCGCTTCAGGTCGGGCCGGTCGATCATGTCGTAGGCCACCTTGTGGCGTAATTCCAGGCCGGTGATCTCGCTGAGTTGCCGGACGGTCTGGTCGAGCTTGTCGAAGAGTTGGTTAGGCTGGCGTTCGGATTGCCGTTCAAGAGCCGGGGCCTGCAACAAGGCGGCCAGCAGCGGGAGGACGAAGGCGCTTTTCATGCCGTTCCCCGATCGTGCTCCGAACGATGAATGCCGTCGGCGAAACGGCGGTAGACGAGAGCGCCGGCGAGGCAGATCGCGCCGCCCAAGAACACCGCCCAGCGGGGACCGGTGAATTCCGCTATCGCGCCGCCGGCCAGGTGACCCAGCGGCAGGACGCCAATCACTGTCATCGAGAACAGGGCCATGATGCGGCCTCGATATTCATCGGGAACCATGGTTTGGATGAGCGTATTGGCTGCCGCGTTCTGGCGCATCTGGCTGAAGCCAAACAGAGAATATAGCGCAAGCGAGAACGCGAACCAGGGCGACCAGGCGAACGTCACCAGCACCGCGCCGGTGGTGAGCGCGCTGTAGAGCGCGACGCGCGGCAGCCCTTCGGTCTTAGTTCGCCGCGCCAGTCCCAATGTTCCCGCCACCGCGCCCACGCCGGCGGCCCCGGTGAGGAATCCCAGGCCGCGCGAGCCCCTGCCGAAGATGGCGTCGGCGAAGAACGGCGCCAGGGAAACCGCCGGTGCCCGCACGATGTTCACCACGCTGTTCACCAGCAGCAGGACGAGCACCGGGCGATGGCCATGGACGTAGCGGAAGCCGTCGCGCAGGTGCGTCCAGGGAGAGGCGGGCGCGGCGCGGGGAATCGAGGGCAGGCGCAGTAGAAACAACGAGCCGAGCACGGCCAGGAACGTCGAGGCGTTGATGAGGAAGCATGCGCCTTCGCCGAGGGCGGCAATCAGCACGCCGGCCACCGACGGCCCGACGATCCGCGCGGAGTTGAACACCACCGAATTGAGGGAAATGGCGTTCAGCAGGTCTTCCTTGCCGACCATGTGGATGAACAGCGACTGCCGCGCCGGAACCTCGAACGCGTTGATCACGCCCCAGGAAAGCGCAAGAGCGAAGACGTGCGAGGCCGCCACTTTGCCGGTCAGCGTCAGCGCCGCCAGCGCCAGCGCCTGAAGTAGGAACGCCGCTTGCGCCGCGATCACAATGCGGTAGCGCGAGAAGCGGTCCGCCGCCAGACCGGCCACCGGTCCCAACGCCAGTACCGGCAGATGGGAGCAGAACCCAACCGCGCCAACCAGGAACTCCGAGCCGGTCAACCGATAGATGAGCCAAAGCTGGGACACGTTCTGCATCCACGTGCCGATGAGCGAGACCGCCTGGCCCGCCGCGAAGATGCGGTAGTTCCGGTGGCGCAGCGCGCGGAAGGTGAGCTTCCAACCGGCGGCGACTTGCGCGCCGCTTCCTTCGGCGAGGGCATGCGGAGGAGGACCGCTTTCCGAAGCTCTGTCCAGTCTCGCAGGCGCCCCCATGAGTAATTTTCAGAATACACCGCACCCCGAGCCGGGTCCGCACCGCGAGCGGCGTCGGCGTATCATTCTCACAGTAAGGAGTCGGCCTTATGGCATGGTTCTACCTGCTTCGCGTCCCCATTGTCATCGCCGTGGCCGTAGCGTTGCTCGGCCTGTTCGCCAAAGGCAACGCCCTCTTCCAGAACCTGCTGGTGATGGACGACTGGCGGCAGGTCTACTGGTCGTCGCTGCTCGCCTTTCTGCTGGCCGCCACGCTGATCACAACCGCGAACCTGACGCTTTACTACGGGCCGCGGCGTTTCCGGCTCCGTCCGGCTTGTAAGACGGGGACACACAACCTGGGCGTGTTCGCGGCGGGCCTTGTGCCGGCCGCGATACTCGTAGGCGCTTTCATCCGTCTGACGCGACCCCCCGCCAGCGACGTGGCGCCCCTGGCGGCGGGGGCCGGGGTAGCGCTGGGGTTCGCCACGATGGCGGCAGTCGTGATCGGGCTTACGCTGGCCGCCCTGTGGCTGGCGCGCGCCTCGACGACGCCGGAGCCCGGAGGGGGAGAAATTCCGTTCCTGGTCTTCCCGCTCGAGACGATTCCGCCGTTGAAGCGGCTCCTGCTGTGGGCGTACTATACCGAATCGCCTCTTCCGGAGTGGTTCGCCAGACGGTGGGCCCGGTTCGACGAAAGGGCGGCGCGGCTTCTGGGAAGGGGATACTCGGTGGAGTCGGCGCGGGGGCCGGTGCTTGGTTCGGGTCACGTGTTCGCTGCGATGCTCTGGCTGGCATCGCTG
Organism: Bryobacteraceae bacterium; assembly: GCA_026129905.1. Classification (GTDB taxonomy): domain Bacteria; phylum Acidobacteriota; class Terriglobia; order Bryobacterales; family Bryobacteraceae; genus JAHCHE01. Next base: position 84,433 of record JAHCHE010000006.1, read on the forward strand.
GCGCTTTATTGGACCGGAGGGGCATTTCAGGAACGAGTTCTGCGGAGCGACGCCCCTCCCGCGCCTCCGCTGCTGGACTTCTCGACGCTGGCGTTCGTTCTGCTGGCGCTCATCCTGGCGTGCTGGACGTTTGGCGGCCTGGCATTTTATCTCGACCGCTTTCGCGTACCCTTCCTGTGGCTCGCCGCGCTGTATTGCCTTTTCACGTCGTCTTCACGGCTTTCGGACCACTTCTACGCGACGACGCCGGCGGATGCTGCGCAATTCCCGCTGCCGGCGCCCCAGGTGGCGCTCACCGAGCCTCCGGCCGGGCGCGTGGTGGTGGCGGCGGCGGCGGGGGGAGGCATACAGGCGGCGGCATGGACCGCCAAAGTGCTGTCCGAACTGCGCGCGATTGACGGGTTTGCGCCGGCAGTCCGCTTGATCAGCGGCGCCTCTGGAGGCTCGGTCGGGGCGATGTTCTTTCTGCGTACATATCCGCACGCCGCGCCCGGCCATCGGGCGTGGACGGCGGCGGACGCGGCCGAGGCCGCCATGCAGCCGTGCCTGGACGACGTGGCGTGGGGCCTCGTCAATCCCGATCTCTGGCGGGTGCTGCTGCCGTGGGCGCGCGATCGGGAGGTGAGCCGCGGCTGGGCGTTGGAGCGGTCGTTCGCCAAGCGGGCGGGACTGGGCAAGGCGACCCTGCTGGAGTGGTCGCGGGGCGTCGGCAAGGGCTTTCCGGCGGTGATCTTCAACGCCACGGCGGTTGAATATGGCGTACCGGCGCTGTTCTCCACTACTGCTTTTCCCCCTCCGCATACTGCTTTTCCCCCTCCGCAGAAGCCGGGCAGCGCGCCGGCCATGCGCAATGGCTTCTACCTGACCGCCGAGCCGCGCGATGTGGCGGTGGCCACCGCCGTGAGGCTCTCGGCGGCATTCCCGTACGTGTCTCCGGTTTCGCGCCAGGACCCTGGCGACGCGAGGCAGGCGACGCTCCACCTGGCCGACGGCGGCTACTACGACAACTACGGGCTGGTTTCGCTGATGGGCTGGCTGCTGGCGGCGGCCGAGAACATGAAAGAGATCCCGGAGATCCTCGTGTTGCGGATCGAATCGTTTCCGCCGGAGGCCGACAAGCCGCTGGCGCCGAAAGGATGGGCCTACCAGACGATTGCGCCGCTGGAGACGCTGCTCAACGTCCGCACCGGCGCCCAACTGTTGCGGAACAACACCGAACTGGAACTGCTTTCCACCACGCCGCCGCTCCGGGACAAGATCGCGCAGGTGACGGCGAGGTATGCGATTCCGGAAGGCTGCCCGAGCAACCCGCCGCTGTCCTGGAAACTGAACAAGCAGGAGCAGGAATGCATCCGCGAAGCCTGGCGGCATTTCCAGCAAGGACCGGAATACGCCCAAATCCGGACCTTTCTGGGATCGGCAGCGGGAACCGGCGCGCGCGGCGGTGCGCTAAAATAAGCCAGACAGCACTCACCTATAGGGAGAAATCAGATTGGCGGACGAAAACGTCTATAAGGCCGAGCCCGTCGGCAGCGGCACATTCATTATCCGAAAGCCGAAGCGCAAGAGCATGAAGCGGAGGCAGACGCGGCTCAAGAGTCCCCGTCCCGGCATGCGCAAATAGCCGCGCGATGCGGATCAGCGAGCTTCGCGTTCACCCGGCGGCGGTGGCGGATCCTCCCCTGCGCAGCTCTTACGGCCGCCACGCGCCTTACGCCCTGCGCACGATCGTCGAGATCAAGACCACCGACGGGGTCACCGGAATTAGCGAAACCTACGGCGGCGAAGGTCCGATGGCCGCTATCGAGGAGATTCGCAGCGACGTTGTTGGACGCGACCCGTTCCAGTTATTAAGCCTCTGGCGAAGCATGTCCGAGAGCGCTACGGACGGCGATCGCACCCAGACGATGCTCGTTCCGGGCGAGAATCCCCTGGACAAGAAGACGCGGACGTTCGCGGCGATCGAAATCGCCTGTCTCGACGTCATCGGAAAGGCGGTGGGCAAGCCGGTCTGCGACCTGCTGGGCGGCCGCGCGCGCGACAACGCGTCGTTTTCCGCGTACTTGTTCTACAAGCACGGCGGCGGCGGCGGACTCGGCCAAGACGCGCGCGACGACGAGTACGGGGAGTGCCTCGACCCGCGGTCGATCGTGCGCCAGGCGCGGCAGATGATCGCCAAGTACGGGTTTCGCGAGATCAAGCTTAAGGGGGGCGTGCTCCCGCCGGACGAAGAGATCGCCGCGATCCGGACGTTGCGCGAGGAATTCGGAACGGCGTACCCGCTCCGCATCGACCCCAACTGCGCCTGGTCCGTGGAGACGTCGTTCCGCGTCGGCCGGGAATTGTGCGAAGAACTGGCAAACGGCGGGTACCTTGAGGATCCGGCGCCCGGCCTGGACGGGATGGCCGAGGTCCGGAAACGGCTGCTGGCGGCCGGAATCGGCACGCCGCTGGCGAGTAATGTCGCGGTGACCTGTGTTGCCCATGTACCCGAAGCGCACCGGCAGGACGCGGTGCAGATCGTGCTATCGGATCCCCATTACTGGGGCGGCATACGGCGGCTCCAGCAGTTGTCGTTTCTTTGCGAGGCCCTCGGGATGGGCTTGTCGATGCACTCGAACAACCACCTCGGCGTCAGCCTGATGGCGATGGCGCACGCGGCGGCGGCATCCCCCCGGCTGACCTTCGCCTGCGATACGCACTATCCTTGGCAGACGGAACGGGACGAGGTGGTGGAAGGAGGCCGGGTCCGGTTCGTCGACGGTTGCGTGCGCCTACCGGACAAGCCTGGTCTGGGCGTCTCGCTCGACTACGATCAACTCGCCCGCTTGCGGGAACGGTACGAGAAACTGCCGTACCGCAGGCGGGACGACGAAGCCGAAATGCGCAAACATGTGGACCCGAACTGGAAGCGCGTTCTGCCGCGCTGGTAAGATCCCGCCCGGAGAGCCTGATGAACGAACTTGAGAGCCGGATTCGCGGGATTATCGGCTACCCGCTTACGCCCTTTCGGGCGGACTTCAGCCTGGACGCCGCCGCGCTGGAGCGCAATGTCGAGGAGATCGCGCGCCATCCGTTCTGCGCCATCAACGCGCCCGCCGGGATTTCGGAGATCTTCTCGTTGAGTCCGGACGAGGCGGCGGAGGTCCTGCGAGTGACCGTACGAGTGGCCGCCGGACGGATGCCCGTAATCGGCAGCGTCTGTTTCAATACGGCCATGGCCACCGAGGCCGCACGCAAGATGGAAGCGGCAGGCGCCGATGCGCTGCTGGTGCTGCCGCCTTACTACCAGAGTCCGCCGGAAGATGGGTTGCTTGCCTACTACCGGGCGATCGGGAACGCCTGCGGGCTGCCGCTGGCGATTTACAGCCGCGGTTGGGCCGCTTTCTCGCCGGAGCAGGTCGAGGCGCTCGCCGGCGCCGTGCGCACGCTGCGACTCTGGAAAGACGGCCAAGGCGATGCGCGGACGTATCAACGGATCATGTCGCGGGTCGGCGACCGGCTGGTCTGGATCGGCGGAGCGGGGGACGATTGCGGGGCGATATACGCGGCGATCGGCGTTCGGGCGTTCACCTCGAGCGTCTCGGCGCTCGCGCCGCGGCTGTCACTTGCCTGGGGCGAGGCGGCGCTCGACGGCGACTTCTCGCGGCTGAACGAGTTGCTGGAGCGCTTTGTCCATCCCCTGTTCGCGATTCGAGCGCGGAAGCGGGGCTATGAAGTGGCGGTGATGAAGAAAGCGGCGGAGATTCTCGGCAGGCCGTCCGGACCGCCGCGTCCTCCGATCCCAGCCGTGGCTGAGCGCGACGTCGAGGATATCCGGAAGCTGCTGGCATCGTGGTCCGATTTTCTGTGATTGAGGGAACTCGACGCGGAGTGAGGATCGCTCTCACAACGAGCGGGTGGGATAAAGGAGTAATCTGAGGTAAAAGAAACTTACGTTTACGAGGGGAGACCTCGATTTGCGGGTTCGAATTCCCTCACCCGATACAACGATACCTCACGCCTCGGCGGCAATCGGGCAGTAATCGTGAGAAGTTCTTGAAAACAGGGGGAATATTTCCTCGAATCGTCTGTGACCCGCGCTAAACGCGACGCCTGCTCATCCCGCGAGGCGGGCGGGGTTTAGAAGATGAAGCTGAGGCCGCCGCGCACCGCGCGCGGATTCTGGATGAGGTAGAGTTTCCGCCCTTCCGGCGTGGTGATCGGCACATATCCCTGGGCCAACAGGTTGCGCAACTCGGTGGTCGCCTCCAGTCTGCCCGACCAGAATGGCACGGAAGGCAGCGGCTGCCGGATCTGGATGTTCAACCCGAGCTCCGGCTGGAAGCCGTGGGTGAGGTAAAGATGCGTGGGAGACCACGCCCCGTAGCCCGTGAACTGATACGCGGTGGAAAATCGCGTGCCGAGATGGGGAACCACGCCGGCCAGGCGGGTCGCGAGCCAAGTCTGGCGTCCGGCCGCCATCAGGTTTCGCAACTCATTAGGGTCCGCGGTCCGCAGGTCCGGCGCGACGGTCGAGAGGACGCCCGTGTTGCCCAGCGCGACGGCCGCGGTCAGTTGCTCGCCCAGCTTTTGGCTGACGGAGGCGATGAAGCCGGTCCGCTCGAAGGATCCCATGTTGAAAATGGAACTGTTCGACGACAGGTCCGGCAACAGATCGCCGGCGGCATAAAATCCGGTGGGCGTTTCGAGCATCACCGCGGCATTGGCGGTCGATTCCCGGTAAATGCCGACGCTCACTGAACGACTGCCGACTACTTTGCGGTACGCCGCCTCGAAATTCTGCGTCCTCTGGACCCGGGTGGCTCCGCCCATCAGCGAGAGGCGCGGGAACATGCTTAACACGGCGAGATCCTGCTGCAGGTCCATCTCGGGTCCAGCGGTGGCGGTCAGCAGTTCCGCCGGGGGCATCCCGGAATTGTAAGCGAACTGGAAGGCGCCCGCGCGTCCGAGTTCGTACGTGAGCCGCCCGTAGGGGCTGAAGAAGTTTAGCCGGTTCAGAAATACGACGGATTCGAGCGAAGCGCCGTACTCGAACAACAGGTTATCGCGGAGCCGGCGGCGGTCGAGCGTGCTGACGGCCATGGTCCGCAGAGCAGGGGAATCGCCCTGGCCCGACACGACGGCCGTTCCCACCCGGTCCGGCAGGAACAGTTGTCGCATCGTGACGTTAACCTCAGGTTGCGCGCCCCACGGATCCGTGCGGCTGAAGCTGGTGCGAATGCCCGCCGAGGGCATGCCCGCCGCCGATGCGTAGCCCAGATTGCCGCTGACCTGCAGATGGTTGCCGCCTACCAGCGAGGTCGCCAGCGCGAAGGCGGTGCCGAGGTCAGAGTATGTACCAGCGGCCGAAAGATCTCCCTGATCGCCGGCTGCGACCCGAACCAGCCCCCGCGTCTCCGTAAAGAGGTTCTTCCTCGTCTCCCGCTTGCTCCCGCTCGGGTCTGTGATATCGATCCCCGGGTGAACCCGCAAAACTGGCCGGGTTGCCGTGGCGGACCGCAACACCCACTTCCAGTCGTCGCTCATCAGCTTGGTTTCGCCGGGGGCCGAGTACACGAGTTCGATCGAGCTGAGCACGCTCGCCAAGTGGATGGCCAGGAAGCTCCGCAGACCGGGCCGGACATTGATCTGCTCCTTCACGGCGGGCACAAAACTCGCCAGGCTTACGCGGATCGAGTAGTTGCCCGGGCTGAGCGAATCGAAGCCGAAGGCGCCTTTCTCGTTGGTCAGCGCCCGGGCGACCAGGGCGCTGTAGCTATTGTAAAGAAAGACGGTAGCGCCCATCTGCGGCACGCCTGTCTGATTGCTCACGAACCCTACGAGACTACCCGTGAGCGCGCCCGGCGGCGCCGGCATCGCTACTCCCGCCGCCAGCAGAACCCCCGCCACAACCGCGACTGTTCGTAGTCTTCCGTGATGCATCCGCAACCACGCCTTTCCGGCGCTGTCGGCTAGTGCCGCTACGATTTCGTTATCATATCACCTTGAAAGTGACCTCTGGCGTGAGCGTCGTGTTCCGAATCTTGTCGGTCACTTTCATTTTCAACGTGTACTCTCCAGGTTCGAGGCTCTGAAGCGGCAGAATCTTTTCCACCACTGTCTGCGTCGGCGACGAACCTTCCACCGAGGCCAAGTCTTCCGTGAAGTCGAAGATCCTGGTGTTGTCGGTCTTCTTCACAACTTCATATTCAATCGAGCCGTTCAGCTTTTTGGTCGCCTCATCGGCCTGGAAGTTGTACAACTGGAGGTAGATTCCCATCTTCTCGTTGCGGCGGAACGTCTCGTCCAGCCGCGGCCGCACCTTGGAGGTGCCGATCACGAACTGCCCGGTTCCGATGCTGCGCGTGGGAACCTTCTCGATCAGGTCCGCCAGGATCACGCTGCTCATGCCGAATTCATCGTCATCGTAGTACGGCACGTACAGCGCCATCTCGTAGTTGTTCATGTTGCCGCCGATGATGTCTTTCGCCACGACATTCAGGCGGTAGGTGCCGGGCGGCAGGGGAACCGACTTCTGATAGACCGATGCGCCTCGGGATGCCTCGCCCAGTAGCGGCGTCGGCACTTCCACCGTGACGACGTCCTCGAACACGTTCACCACCCGCCGCGCCATCGACGTGATGCGCGCGTAGATGTTGATAACGGACTTCGAGACGCCTCCCCTGTCCTCAAACTGCAGGTCTTTCCGGTCGAACTGGAGCGTCACGTTGGTGAGGATGGTGGAATTGGTCATCTTGATGAAGTCCGCCCGCGCCTTCATTGGCAGCAGGTTGAACTTAACCGTCGATGTAACGGCCGCCTCCAGATCCTTGAACTTCACCGGAGGAGCCTTCTGAAGGTCGGCGAAGATCCGCAGCCGCTCGAACTGATTCATGCGCTGCGACAGAGGCATATTGCCCGTGCCCAGCCGCGTTCCATCGGTGCGGGAGAAGCGGTCCGCCTTCGACGACAGCCCCATCTCTTCCATCATCGTCAAGCCCGCGTTCGGGACGTACAGGAGAGCGTCTTTTTCCGAGGGATCCATCGTCATGCGGTATTCGCCGGTCATGGTCGGATCCACAAACTCGATGATGATGTCGGAGCCCACGCCTTCGATCCAACGATAGCGCCACTGTTCAAACGGGTAAGTCGACGTGGTGCCGCCGCCCTCCTCGTAGGGACGCACGTACGAACCGCCGGAGGGATGCGATTCAATTTCGTCGGGCGGGCCAAAGGTGATGTAGATCCGGCCGCGGTCGGTTTTCCACCCGGGGATGCCGGATGCGTAACGTTCGTTGGCGTACGCGATTCGCCGGTAGTGCTCTTCTTTGTATTCGTTCTCGGCCGTATCCGGCGTCGGATCGCGCCGTAGCCAGAACTGCTCAATGAACTGCTCCATCTCTTCCGCCGTCTGGAGCTTCTTCCACGCCGATCGCTCCTCGTCCGTGATCACATAGGAGACGTCCTCGTTCAACCACTTCTTGTAAGGAGCTTCCAGCTCTTTGCGGAGCTTTTTCTCCTGTTGCCGGCGTTCTTTCTCGGTCTGGGGTCTGGCCACCGTCTCCCGCTGCGCCGCGGCCTTCGTTTCCTTTTGCGCGTAACCGGAAGTTCCGCCGACCGTCAAAACGCCCACCAACCAGAAAGCGTGAAATGATTTAGCCAACATAGACACCACCAGTCGCGGCCAAAGCTTAACTACTTCAATTGTAAGGCGCGCCGGAGGCCACGTCAACGACAAACCGCCCTGCGGCGCGCCGTCGCGCCCGTCTCCATGACGCATCTGGGACGTCGCCAGGGCGCCAAGGGTTTCCTGTAATCGCCTTCCCGGTGAGAATACGTGCGCGAAGCTTCTACAAGGATCTCCAGATTCAATCTCCACTTCCTTGAAGTGGCAATATCCAGAATTGTGGAGCGCGCCTTGCCGTGCGGAGTCTAACATGATGGAAACATGAGGATTCTTGGAACGCGGCATCTGTTCTACAATTGGTATTTGGCGTGCACTGCAACCGGCGTCAGAGTGTATCTCGGACCCGGTAGATCGTTGGCGAACGCGCCGTGAGAGAACTGAAGGCACAATTCCTGGGCGCCTTGCTGGTCATCCTGACCGTGGCGGTCGTCATTTGCGCCGGCATCAATTTCCAGGAGCAGAGCCGCTTCTCCCGAGCCTCGGACGGCGCGGTGTGGGTGGACGGCGAACCGTCGGAAGACGCGACGATCGTACACGCCCTGCGAGTGGCGCCCGACACGCCGGCGGACAAAGCCGGTCTACGGCAGGGGGACATCCTGCTGAAGATCAGCGGAACGCCCGTCGTCGATGCCGCCTCGGTACCCAAAGCGCTCGTAGCGATCGGCGCCTGGAACAAGGCCGAATACGTGTTTCTGCGGGGCGGCGTCGAGGTAAAAGCTACCGTTTACCTGGAAGAGGACGTCACCGACACGGCCGTCTATTACCAGTACCTGATCGGTCTGGCATACCTGGCGATCGGGATCTTCGTGTACTTTCGCCGCGGCAACGCTCCCAAGGCCCAGCACTTCTACATTCTCTGCCTGGCTTCGTTCGTCCTGTCGACCTTCCACTACACCGGCAAGCTGAACAACTTCGACAAGGTGATCTACTGGGGTAACGTCGCCGCGTGGCTGTACGCGCCGACGCTGTTCCTGCACTTTGCGCTATCGTTCCCGGAGCCGCGGCGGTGGATCAAGGGATTTGCTCGCAGCGCGGCGCTGTACCTGCCGGCGACAGCGCTGCTGGCCGTCCACGTGGGGTTCGCCTCGAAGGTGTTGCGCATCAAGGGGGTGTCCCTGCTCGAACTGCGCTGGATGTTGGACCGGATCGAACTGGCGTTTCTCGCCGGGGTCTACCTGGCGGGCGCGGCGGCGGTGACGCTGGCGTTCCGCCGCGCCGAGGATCCGGTGGCGCGCCAGCAGTTGAAGTGGCTGCGAAACGGCGCCCTTTATGGAGTGCTCCCGTTCGCGCTGCTCTACGTGATTCCGTACATGCTGGGCGCGATCCCGGGGCCGTACATGAAGCTGTCGGTGTTCTCGTTGATGCTGATTCCGCTGACTTGGGCCTACGCGGTGCTGCGCTACCGGCTGATGGACGTGGACGTGATCTTTCAGCAGGGGTACGCCTACACGCTGGCGACGCTGGCGGTGTTGGGGGTTTTCTACGGACTGGTTCTCTCGTTGGGCAGCGCCGAGGAGATGAGTTCCTCGGCGGTGGTCCTGCTGATCCTGATCGCTACGTTCGTTTTTCAGCCCATCCGCAACTGGATACAAGAGCAGTTAGACCGGTACTACTTCTATAAAGACCGCTACGATTACCGCCGGACGTTAATCGAGTTCGCCCGTGAGCTGCGTTCGGAGACGGACCTGGACGCCATGCTCGATTCGGTGGCTGAGCGGCTGATCAACACGCTTTCGCTCCAGCACGTGGCCTTCTTCCTGGCCGACGATTCCGAGCAGCGGTACTACCTGGAAAAGGCGGTCGGCCGACCGGAGGAGAAACTGAGGCCGCTCGACCTCAGCTTCCTGTCCTCGCAACCGGCCAAGCCCTACCTCTTCATTGAACGCACCAGGCATCCGCTGGACGATGCGTCACAGGACCTGCCGGTTTCGGTTCGGCACACGATTGCGGCGCTCGATCTGACCTACTACGTGCCCTGCACCGTCCGCGGGCGCACGATCGCGTATGTCGGCGCCAGCCGTACGACCAAGGGCGATTTCCTCTCCAGCGACGATCTGGAAATCCTGGTCACGCTTTCCGGTTACGTGGGCATCGCGATCGAGAACGCGCGCTTGTACCAGTCGCTCCAGAATAAGGTCGAGCAGTACGAACGGTTGAAGGACTTCAGCGAAAACATCGTCGAGTCCATTAATGTGGGGATCCTGGCCGCGGACCTGGACGACCGCGTGGAGAGCTGGAACTCCCAGATCGAACGGCTGACCGGAATCCCGCGAGAGGCCGCTGTCGGGAGGTCGTTATCCCAGTTGTTCCCGGCGGGATTAATGAAGGAGTTCGACTCGGTGCGCGGCGAGAGCGGCGTCCGCAATGTCTACCGCTTCGTACTGCGGCACGAGGAAATGCCCGCCGAGGTTCGCAAACCCGTGCTCATGGCGGCGGGCGCCAATGGAAACGGCCACGGCAATGGAAACGGTAGCGGCAACCCGGCGGCTTCCCCGGCGGGGGAAACGGTTCTCAACATCGCCATCGCGCCGCTGGTTTCGAAGAACCGGGAACAGATCGGCCGACTGGTGATCTTCGACGACGTCACCACCCGCTCGCAGCTCGAGCAGCAACTGGTGCAAGCCGACAAACTGAGTTCGATCGGGCTTCTGGCGGCCGGCGTGGCCCACGAAGTGAACACGCCGCTTGCGGTGATTTCGACGTACGCGCAGATGCTCGCGCGCCAGGTGTCGGGTGACGATCAGAAATCCCGCATTCTGGAGAAGATCGCCAAGCAGACCTTCCGAGCGAGCGAAATCGTCAATTCGCTGCTCAATTTCTCCCGCACCTCGCAGACGGACTTCAGCGAACTGGATCTGAACAGGGTCATCCGAGAGACCATCGCGCTACTGGAACCCCAACTCGAGAAAGTGCGGGTGCGGGTCCAGCAGAATCTTCAAGACGATCTGCCGCGAATTCGCGGCAACGCCGGACGATTGCAGCAGGTGTTCCTCAACCTGTTCCTGAACGCCCGCGACGCGATGGACGAGGGCGGAGTGCTCCGCATCCGCACCGCCAGCTCCAATGGGAGCGCCACGGTGGACGTGGCGGACACCGGTAAGGGCATCCCGCGCGAAGCCCTCGCCAGGATCTACGACCCGTTCTTTACGACCAAGGGACCCAAGAAGGGTACCGGCCTCGGTCTTTCCGTCACTTACGGCATTGTGCGCGAGCATGGCGGTACCATAGAAGTCGAGAGTCTCCCTGGAGCGGGTACCTGCTTCCATCTCGATTTTCCGGTGATCGGGAAGACAGTCAGCGCCTGAAGGCCTCTCACAAAGTCACCGCATGCCATCCGACAAAAAGGGCCGCATTCTGGTTGTCGACGATGAAGCCGACATCCGCGAGAGCCTGGATCTCCTCCTGACCAGCGAAGGCTACGCCGTAGACGGCGCGGAGAACGCCACCGAAGGGCTCGACCGCCTCGAGTCCAGCCTCTACGACGTCGTTCTGCTGGACCTGATGATGCCGGACCGCTCCGGCATGGAGGTGCTGGACGAGGTCCGCCGGCGCGACCGGCAGATCCCCATTTTCATGATCACCGCGTACGGCTCCGTGGAAAGCGCCGTACGCGCGCTCAAGCTGGGCGCCAACGACTATTTCACCAAGCCCTGGGATAATCAAAAACTCCTCATTGAGATCGAGCGCATCATTGCCAAAAGCCGGCTGGAGCAGGAGAACATCCATCTCAAGAAGGCGCTCAAGCAGCGCTACAGCTTCCCGAACATCATTGGCAAGAGCGATCGCATGCAGACGATCCTCGATCTCGTCGCGCGCGTTGCTCAGACCCGCTCCACTATCCTCATCACCGGCGAAACGGGGACCGGCAAGGAGTTGATCGCCAAGGCGATCCACGCCAATTCCACACGCGCCGAACAGGTCTTCATTCCGGTGAACAGCGGCGGCCTCGCGCCCGACCTACTGGAATCCACCTTGTTCGGACACGTCAAGGGCGCGTTTACCGGCGCCATCGCTTCGCGCAAAGGCTATTTTGAGATAGCCGACAGGGGGACCATCTTTTTTGATGAGGTAGGAAACATCGGGCTGGAGACGCAAGCCAAGCTCCTCCGTGTCATCCAGGAACGCGAGTTCATGCCGTTGGGGTCGGGCGAGACGGTGCGCGTCGATGTCCGGATCCTCGCCGCCACCAACTCCGATCTCCGGCGGCTGGTCGAGGAAGGTAAGTTTCGCGAGGATCTCTACTATCGCCTCAACGTGATCAACCTCATCCTGCCCCCGCTGCGCGAGCGGAAGGAGGATATTCCCCTTCTGGTCGATTATTTCTTCGACAAGTTCTGCAAGGAGAACGGTAAGTTCCTCGGTTCCGACGGCCGGTCGATCCTGAAGTTCGAATCCGAAGCGATGCACGTGCTGATGGATCACAGTTGGCCCGGCAATGTGCGGGAACTCGAAAACGCCATCGAGCGCGCGGTGGTGCTCGCCGAGGCGCCCAATGTGCCGGTCGACGTCCTGCCCGACCAGGTTCTCCACGCCAGCGGCATCCGCATCCGCCGCGACGCGAGCGGCTATCTCCCCGCCGACGCCTCCTTGTTCGAGATTGTGGCCGATTTCGAACGACGCAAAATCGTAGAACAACTCGAGGCGTCCAACTGGAGTCAGACCGAGGCCGCGGAAGCTCTGCGAATTCCACTCTCGACCTTGAATCAGAAGATCAAGCGGCTGGAGATCGCGATCCCCAAGAAGTCCGACAAGCGCTGAAGCGGCATGAGCGCTGGCCAGATCCGACAGGTGGAGGAACAGGGGGTTCGCGGATTTCTCCATGTCCCCGACAGCGCCGCGCCTTTGGGAGGTCTGGTACTGGCGCATGGCGCAGGCGCGTCCTGTAATGCGCCCTTGCTCAGAAGCGTTGCGTCAGCGTTTTGCGAGGCGAACTGGGCCGCGCTGCGGATCGACTTGCCTTTCCGGCAGGCTCGCGCGAAAGGGCCGCCCCGCCGGGGCGACGCCGAACGCGACCGCAAGGGCATTGAGCAGGCTGCCGATTATTTGAAGGCGCGCACAGACGGGCCCGTGGTTGTGGGAGGCCATTCCTACGGGGGCCGCCAATCGAGCATGCTGGTCTCCGAGAAACCCGATCTGAGCGCCGGCCTGCTCCTGCTTGCCTATCCCCTGCACGCGCCCGGCCGCGCAGACCTGCCCCGGACGGCTCATCTGCCCGGAATTGCGGTTCCCGTCCTGTTCGTGCACGGAACTCGGGACCCGTTCGGTTCCATCGAGGAGCTACAGGCGGCGCTTGCCCTGATCCCTGCCCGGACGCGATTGCTGGTGATCGACGGCGCCGGGCACGACCTCGGAGGGAAATGGAACAAGGCGGATCTGGCGCGCTTCTTCGCCTTGTAGATTGACCCTGTGCGCGCGGCGAACCGCGCAAGAAGGCTTGGCGTTGAGTCGAACGCTACCAGATCGCCAGAGGCGTTTCCCCAGGACTGATGACGATGCCGATGAATGCCCCGACTCGGTTGCGCCTCAGGTTGGAGTCCGTGACCACCCAATGCCGGGCATCAATGTGCGATGTCAGGTTCACGATGCTGAATAGCCGATACGTGAATCCGACGCCGCCGCCGACAATCGTGTAGCGGCCGACGTGCTGATTCATGGCGCTGAGAGAGGACCCGGAAAAGGTCGCGGAAACGTGCAACCTCTCGGTGGCGGTGAACCCATAGGTTGCCCCCCAGGTTTCATTGAGAGAAGTGGAGATGAAGCCGTTGCCCGGGCGAGCCGACCTTCGGAAGAACATAGAAAAATTTGAGCGCTGAAATTGACGCATCAACGTCACGCCGAGGGTCGGCCGGTGTAAGATTGTGTGCGAGGTTTCCAGCGCCGCCGACTGGCCCGTCAGCGCGGCCACCTCCGGGTCGAGAACCACCTGTCTCAACCGCTCGTTCTCGGCGCGGATTCCGCCGGCGTTTGCGCTGAACTGCCACTCCGGGCTCAGTTGATGGTTGTAATGAAACGAGACGCTCTGGACATTGCTGTCTCCGTAGCCGTTCGGGTAATAAAAGTAGTTGTACCCATACGAGCCGCCGATGCGGATGTTGTGCGCGATTTGGTAACTCAATGACGCCGAACCCATCCCGCCTCGGGTGCTGATCAAGTTGCGCGCTCGTTGAACCTCGAAGCCGGAGCCGTTAACCTGAAGAGACGTCCGTTCGCCAAGCCGATGCCTCACGCCGGCGGAACTGCGGTAGCTCTTGGTCCTGGCATCGAAGAACTCCAATTCCGGCGTGCTGACGTCGGGCAATGCGTCGAAAAGCAGCGAGGTCTGACTGGTAATGAGGCCGTAGCGAAAACTGGAGACGCCGGCGGCGGCGAAGATGTCGGTCGCCGGGCCAACCTGCTGGACGTAGCTGATGCTGCCGAAGTGATTCGCCCCATTGCGCGCCGGGCTGCCGCTGTATTGCCGGTACGAGCCGGTGTAATCGATGCCGACCAGGTATCGCTCGCCCCGGTGCACGCCATAGAGGCCCCACATTCCATTGAGCGCGTAAAAATTCCTCGAACGCGCGTCTTCCGTGAGGAATTCCCCAAGCGCGTTGTCGTAGCGGTAACTTAATCCGCCGAAAGGACGGAATCCGAGCGGCGCTCCGCCGGTGACCCGGCCAAGGGGGGCGCCGCCATTGCCGCTCAGGATGGAAGGTCCGCCGAAGCCCATCTGTTGGCCCAAGCAGACCGTGGATAACAGGACTATTGTGAAACAGGCTATCGCCAGTTGTGCGGTTCGTCTCAAGTCTCCTCCCGGCGTTCGGATGAGGCGCCGGCGCGGCTAGTCCTCCGAGAAGGCCGCGCCTTGGTTCTACGCCAAGTTATGAGTCTGACCCGGAACGCGAGCGGGTGTCAAGTTCTCTTCGAGTAATCCAAGCGCAGAACCCGATTCAGCCTTCTGCGTCAATAACATGGCGGCAGTTGAGGATCTTCTCCACCAGGTCCAGCGGCGTGTAGTAGTAATGGTTCGACGCCTCGTACCCCACGGCCGATTCACGGCGGGCGACAAGGAACTGCGCGCGGGCCAGTTCGATCTCCCGCTCGGCGATCTGCTTCATCCGCCGGCCGGCGGCGGCGTCTCCCGCCATCCTCTTCTCCCGCAATATGTAAAACTCCACCTGGTTGGCGACGCTCTGAAAGTGGTGATGGCAGGTTTGCGCGGCGGCGAGGTCGATGGCGGCGTGTCGTCTCCTGGCCGGCGAGGCCTTTTCGAGCGCGCGGCCGAGCGTGTCCAGGCCCTCCCGCCACATTGCGGCCATCTTGGCGAACTGGCCGCGCATCACCTCCGCCGGGTATGGACCGCGCCATTGGTCGAGGCCGTCATGAGGAAACAGGATCATGGCCGGCGGCCGGCCGGTCGGAGTCCATCGCAGCAGATTGGCCGGACCGTGCTGCGTCGGGACGAAGTAGACGTGAACGCCGTACGGGAATTGCTCGAACGCGGCGCTAAACTGCGCCCAGGCCTTAATGGCTTCCGGGGCCGCCTCCACCCCGTATCGCCGCCGCGCAATCGCCGGCAGCGCGTCTTCCCGGGCGCCCCCTTCGAAGTAGAAGCCCTTGGCCGCCTCGAGGTTGGGCGACGGAAACCCGCCGACTGTCCACGACGCCATCACTCCTCGGATGCCGCTGGCTTCGAGATTCGCACAATGGCGGACCACAAGCTGCGGGACCGGGATGTACGGCGCGGCCGAAATTTCCCAAGTCGCGTTGAACTGCGTCTTCGCCATCGGACTCAGTCCATGCTTCCGCGCGCGCTCCCAGTTCCGTTTCGCGCGCGGCCCGGGCCCAACCACGGACATCGAATATTCGCCCACCTTCGTTGCGACCCCGCGGTTTACCGGCGCGTCCCACTCGCTGATGCTGAGCGTGCGTACGTCCCTCGGCAGTAGCGGGATCAGCCTTTCGGCCAGCGCGTCGCCCCAGCCCCAGTCCCAGGCGATGATCTCGGCCGCGGCGCTGCGGCGCCGGACGCCGTCGCGGAACGTCCGGATCAGTTCGGCAATGACATCCCAACTCGCGCGCCGGGAACACCGGGGGCACCCATCCGCTGCCGGCGCTCCCGCGCCCCACGCGCCGCCGTGCGAAAAGCAGTTGGTATGGTTTTCCGACATCGTGATGGAAAACCATCCGCCAAGTTCGGGCGCGTGTTCCATGACGTGCGCCATGCTTTCGGCGATCCAGGCGCGCACCTCGGGCGCGCTCGTGCACATTGCGAAGAGGTCCTGGTATCCGGTCCCGCGAATATGCGGCCGGTTTGCAAAGAACGCGGCGGGCATGGCGCGAGGCTCGTTCGCGTACAGAAAGACCTTCATGCCGAATTCCGCGGCGCGCTTCACCAGCCTGTTCAGGTTCTCCAGCCTCGTCTGCCAGTCGCGGCCGAATTCCGGGAACCGCTTCGAAGGCGCCAGGGTGTTCAAGACGCCTTGCATCCACACGCCGTTGACACCCGTGCGGGCCAGCCTTTCCAGGTAGCCCTGGGGAAACGGGTCGCTCTCGGGCTCCATCAGCGGGTCGCCATACAGCGCAAAGTAGGAATAGAGATAGCGCGGGTTCCAAACGGCCTTGCGCGCGGTTCGTCCCTTCCGCAGGAACGGACCCTCGCGCGCCTCCATTTCGTCCTGCATCCAATAGATGGCTTGTATCGCGCCTTGTTCGCCGTCGGCGGCGATCAGGATTTCCTCTTCGCCGATGTCGGCCGTGAAGCTTTCCGCGACGCCGCCTTCGACACGGAAGCGAACGTGCTTGGAGGCCAAACCCGGAGAAACCACCGGCGCGTGGGCGCCCATCGCCGACCGGAGGTAACGGGAAAAACGCTCGGCCGCGCGAGCCAGCGCCGGCTGCTGAGGACGTTCGACGCGCCACTCCGAAGTCAGGTCGATCTCGTCCGCGGCGGCTCGCGCCGTGGCGCCGCGAAGCGTCGGATACCCGGTGTCGCTGAGGGCCCCGACGAAATGGAACAGTTCCTGGCCGCGTTCGTGGATCGCTTGGCCCATCGTGTCTTCGACGATCCGTCGTACGCGGGCTGCCTGCCGGCGTTCTTCGTCGGAAGGCGGACGATACGTCAGTTCGCCGCACGCCGGTTTCTCGCGGCCCAGCTTGACGTCCAGAAAATCGTCTTCCTTCAGCGTGAAATCGAACCGCGACCGGTCCCAGCCCAGCAGCCGCATGATCTGATCTTCCGGGAGTATGTGCCAGTTCTGGCGGATAACGGTGATATACAGGCGTCGGAGCTGATCGGCCGTGAGGCGCCGCTTCTCCGGCAGTCCCATCGAGTAGCCGATATCGAGGACCTGCTTTTCCGTCGCTCCGATTACCCCGGCGATTTCGCGGGTATTCGCCAGTTCCCAGTTGCGCCACACGTACTGGTGCAGCCGGCTGGGGAAGTGCGGCTCCGGAATCGGGGGCTTGTCGCCGCCGAGGCCGAAGGCGGCCGGCAGCAATAAAGTGAACTGACGGCGGTTGAGATCAAAGGCCCGCGCGTTTCTGCCCTGCGAGTTCATCTTCGATGATCTTCTCAAAGGCGGAGAACGGCTGCGCGCCGTTCAAAAACACGCCGTTGATGAAGAACGCCGGAGCGCCGTCCACCCCGGATTCGAGGGCGGCGTCGATATCCTGCTGCACGCTCTGCTTGTACTTGCCGCTGGCCACGCAGGCGTCGAGCTTTTTCGTGTCGAGACCCACCGTGGTGGCATGAGCGGCCAAGTCGTTCCGGGAAAGCTTCCGCGTGTTCGTGAACAGCGCGTCGTGGAACTCCCAGAACTTGCCTTGCTCGGCGGCGCAGCGGCTGGTTTCGGCGGCGTTGCGCGCATCGGGATGGATCTGCTCGAGCGGAAAATCGCGGTACGCCAGGCGCACTTTGCCCTTGTATTTGTCAAGAATCTCCCGCAGCGTAGCCTGCACGCGCTGGCAGAACGGGCATTGAAAATCCGAGAACTCGACGATCGTAACGGGGGCGGAAGCATCGCCGCGGATGCGCTGCGGATCGACGCCGACCTCCGTTTTCGGCGGGCGAAGGTTGACGGTGACCGGGTAACGAGCCCGCAGCTTCTTGTAATACTCGCCGCGCGCGCTCTGCATTTTGAGCTGCTGGAGGCCCTTCCAAATGTCTTCCTTGACGTCCTCAAACGGCCGGCCGATGCGCGCCGATTGCGACTCGTAAAAGGCGCGAACCTCCGCCTCCGATACTTCGCCCGCCTTGGAATCCACTTCCTGTTGGAGCAGCTTTTCGCGCGTCAGACCGCGCGACTTGGCTTCGAGTTCGGCCAGCTTATCGTTGATCGCGTTCTCAAGCGCCTCCGACTTCAACTGGTATTCCTGATTCTTCAGCGAAAGCAGGCGCGACTGCAAACCCGACCCCAAGTCCGATTCATACAGGGGGCTGCCGCCGACGGTGGCGAGGGGAGCGTCCGCCGCGGATAGCAGTCCGGCGGCGCACAATAGGAGGGCAAAACACGAGCGATGATGCACTGGGAGTTGTTACCTGCCCTTATGATAGTGGATTGCACGGCGCCGGACGGAACCCGGGCGGCGGCGGCTACGCTCACGCATGAATCCTACGCCGACGAGGAAGCTGGCAATCGCGTGCCCGGTCTGCGGGTCGCGCGACGTTTTCTACAGTTGCACTCCCAACTGCTGTTTCAATCACGTTTGCGGGAATTGCCGGACGACGTTCGAGCCGGTGACCGCCGCGACGGGCGGTTCGCTTCCGGGAGTCGCGCCGCCCGATCCGCCGCCGGAAGCGTCGGATCCCACCGCGGCCTGTGCGAAGTGCCAGTCCATCGCCGTCTATATGACCGCGGAGGGCTCGCTTGTGTGCGGCGATTGCGGCGCGCTACTCGCTCTCGAGCTCACGGAAGTCTCGCCGGGGTAAGGCCCGCCGCGTTCACGAGCCCTGGCTCGAGAGCCACGCGGCGAGTTTCGGCCACTGCTGGCGGAAGGCGATCGTCGAGATGCCGATGTAGAAGACCGAACATGCCGCTAGCCCGCAGCGCTGCAACCAGCCGGGCCGGAGCTCCGCCGGCAGCAGGACCAGGTTGACGTAGAGCGTGTGGAGGGCGGAAAAGCCCAACGCGAAGTTCATCACCACGCCGCTGGCGATGGCGAGCACGAGCGGATTTGGCGTCAGCCGCAGCGCCACGAGTCCCCAAACGCAGTAGACGGTCAGAATGGCGTAATAGACGTACTTGACTTTGTTGCCCTCCAGCCGCCGCAGATGCAACGATCCGGTCCACAGCACATCGGTCCAGCGGCGGCAGATGGTGTCGAGCTGGCTCACCTGCGTCGGCGCCATGATGAGGAAACCGCACAGCAGCGTCAGAAACCAGTACGCCTGGCCATGCCGCGCCGCGATCCCGGTGGCGGTCATCGCCGCGACCGCGTTGCCGTCGACGTTCTCGGCGCCGCGAATGAACTCGTAGGAGAACATGGCCGGAAGCGCCATGCCCAACACGCAGCCTGGCCCCCATAGCAGAAGCTGGTCGCGCCGGATGTGCCGGAGCCAGCCGCGCCAGCGAAGCAGGCTTTCCGGCGTAAGGTCGAAGACCTTGCCCGTGTGCGAGAGGCGAATGGTGCGGCCTCCGATCGCGCTGGGAATGGCGCCGACCTTCGGCCCCATGCCCCAGCCCTTGTCCCGCGCGAAATTGGAGAAGGCGCTGTTGTTGAGCCCGCCGGCCCCGGCCACAGCGGCGAAGGCGGCCAGCGTGGCCCAGTTGAACTCGCCTTCGGGAAGGCTGCCGAATTTGAACAATCCCGAACCGACCTCCCACCACGTGTCCGCGCCGACAAAGAACAGAGTGACGAATCCCAGAAACCCTAGCACGAGGACCAGCTTCGTCACCATCACCCGCTCCAGCGCGTTGTAGATCTTCCCTCCGAAAATCAGCGGGACGAAGGCCGACAGGAAAATCACGTAGCCCAGCGTGCGCACCAGCGCGTCGTCGCCGGCTTGCGGCAGGCGTCCGAGAATGACCGCGGCGAGTGGAACGGCGGCGTTCGACGAAAGATACGGCCACACGCCGCCGAGGTCGCCGATGATGTAGACCACCGTCCAGAAGCGCACGCCGGGCGGCGTTCGGAAGAAGCCGACGAAGATCGGCTCGCCGCAGTAGAGCGTGTAGCGCATCACCGACAGGTTGTAGAACACCTGCATCAGGATGGAGACGTTCGCCAGCCACATCACGCGCCCGCCATATTGCGCGGTGACCAGCGGTCCGAACAGCCACTCGCCTCCGCCGATGTTCGCGCCCACCATCAGCAGGCCCGGACCGATCAGCATCGTCCACTGGCGCCAGCGAAACACGGGCGCATCCGGGAGCCGATCTTTTTCCCAGTCGGGAAAGCGGGAAGCCATGCGGCGCTATCGTATCACGCCCGTTTCGCGCTCCCGCGCGGGTCTGCCACAATGGCAGCTTCAGGAAGAGGAACGTGACGCGCTGGAGCTGGGCCGTGGTGGGGATTGCCGTGGCGTATTTTGTGCTCGCCGGGGCCGTCCTGGCGCCATATCCCGGCATGGAAAACGACGAGGCGCTCTTCGCCGGAGGCATCTACGCGCCGGAGCAGATGGAGTGGTACGTCCGCCTGTTCGGCAAGTCGATCTCGGTGATGATCATGAGCTACATCGGCTCGCTGAAGGCGTGGCTGTGGGCGCCCGTATTCGCCGTGTGGCGGCCGTCGGCGCTGTCGCTGCGGCTTCCGGCGATTCTCGCGGGGGCGGGCGCCATCCTGCTGCTGGCGGCCTTGCTGAACCGGGTGGCGCGTCGGCGCGCGGCGGTCATCGGAGGCGCGCTGCTGGCTGCGGATTCCGTCTTCTTGACGACGATCGCGTTCGATTGGGGACCGGTGGCCTTGCAGCAACTGCTGCTGGCGGCCGCGTTGTACATGCTGGTCCGTTTTCACCAGGGCCGGAGGGAGCGCGACCTCGCGCTGGGATTTCTGTTCCTCGGACTTGCTCTTTGGAACAAAGCCGTTTTCGTCTGGATTCTCTCCGGGCTCGCAGTCGCGGCGCTTGCGCTGCTGTGGCGGGAGATTCGTCAACTCGCCTCGGCGCGGCGAGTTCTGATCGCGGGGGGTGCGTTTGTGATCGGAGCGTTGCCCCTCCTTGTCTACAACGTCCATCGAGGAGGCGCGACGTTCACGGGAAAGAAATATTCGCTCGCCGACGCTCCCCGGAAAGTCCATGTGCTGCTCTCGACGATGAAAGGCGACGCGATGGCGGGATTCCTCGCCAGCGCGGGCGCAACTGCGGCCGATGAGGCGAAGGGCGAAAACCTTGTGGAGCGAGGCTCGCTGTGGCTGAGCGATCGCAATGGGCGGCGTATCGCCGGCCTCGCGCTATACGCGCTGCCTTTGGCCCTGCTGGCGGGCCTTTGGTCCCGCCGCACCCGCCGGGCAGTCCTGTTCTTCCTGATCGCGTTTCTCGTCGCGTGGGTCGAGATGCTGGCGACGGTGGAAGCCGGGGGAAGCGCTCATCACACCATCACGCTCTGGCTGCCGCTATACGCCATCCTGGGCGCGGGACTGGCGGCCATATCGTGTCAGCCTCGCCTGGGCGTCGCGCTGACCGCCCTTGCGGCGTCCGCGGTGTTCGCGTCGAACGTTCTGGTGACGAACGAGTACCTGGCCCGGCTCGTTCGTTTCGGCCCCGAACCGCTATGGACGGACGCGGTGTTTCCACTTGCCGGCTATATCGAACGCGCCGGAGTTCCGCAGGTCTACGTCGCCGACTGGGGTATGGGTGACACGCTGCGGCTGTTGTTCCACGGCAAGATCCAACTCGGCAACGCCATCGAGCCGTTCACCCGGACGGCGATGGACGACGAAGAGCGCCGGCATGTACACGAGCGCCTCGCCCGGACGGATTCGCTGTTCGTCGCCTACGCGGAAGGGCGGAAAGTGTTTCCGCAGGCGGAGCAATTGGTGTTCCGGCTGGCCGGCGAGGCGGGTTACCGCCGTGAGATGCCGACGGTGATACACGACCGCCGCGGGCGCCCGGTATTCGAGGCGTACCGCTTCGTGAAAGCGGAGCCGCCGCTATAACCGCTCTCCAGGAGATGTTTGACGAACGTTTGCTGGTTCATTGACGCGCAGCCGTTCCGCCGGAGGCCGGCTGCCGCACGGCAGTGCTCAGGAGATAAGGGAACGGACGAGGATCGCGCATTTCTCCCATGCCGGAACGCGGATGCGCCGGCGAAGGACATCGAAGTCCGACGCCTCGATGCGGTCGAGCAGGCGAGAGTAAATGCCGATCAGGGCGCGCAGCGACGGGCGGCTTTCCCGGTGGACCAGGGCAGGGAGGCCGGCGCACTCGCGATAGTACCGGCGCGCCCGTTCGGCCTCAAAGCGCATCAGTTCCCTGAACTGCCCCGCGCCCGTGCTGTCGCGGAACGACGCCGCGTTCACGCCGAAACGGTCCAGGTCCTCGGCGGGCAGGTAAACGCGGCCCATCCGCGCGTCCTCCCCAACGTCGCGCAGGATGTTTGTCAGTTGAAAGGCGATGCCGCACTTTTCGGCCTGCGGAAGCGCGTCAGCGGACTCGAAGCCGAAGATGTGCAGGACCGAGAGGCCAACGGCGGACGCCACGCGGTAGCAGTAGGCGTACAGTTCGTCGAACGTGCGCGGCTGGCTGTGATCGAGGTCCGAGGTTACGCCGTCGATCATCTCGTGAAAGAAGCGCGGGGGAATGGCGTAGCGGGTCACCGTATCGTGAAACGCCGGCCAGATCGGATGGGCCCCGCAGTCGCCGTGCAGCGCCGCCTCGAGCTGTTCACGCCATCCTGAAAGGGCTTGGCGCGCGGCGGCGCGATCGTGCCCTCGCTCGTCGCTCAGGTCGTCGCATTCGCGGTTGAACGCATAGAGGGCGCAGATGGATCGGCGCCGCTGCTGGTCCAGCAGGAGAAACGAATAGTAGAAATTACGCGCGCGGGCGCGGGCGATGCGAACGCAGTGCGCGTAGGAATCGGCAAGCGTCGTCATGCGGCATTCCAACGCACCACTCGCAACAGGCTTCCGAGCAGCAGGGTCGCCCTCTCGATGCGGGGGATCGAAGGACGGCGCGACAGCACGTCGTAGTTGAGCCGCTCGATCTTTTCGAGCACTCGCAGGCCGCCGCGGCTGAACAGGTCCAAATCCAGCGCCAGGCGGCGGTTCACCATGCGGGCCAGGGGGAGGCCGTTCAGGAAGAACTCGCGCGCCACTTCGACGGCTTCGCGCATGGCGGCGCGAAAAGCCGGCGTCGCGCGGCGGAGGCGAATATCCTCGATGGACGAGCCGTGGCGCGCCAGCGCGCCCAGCGGTAGGTAGACCCGGCCCTTGTCCCAGTCGAGAGTGACGTCCTGCCAGAAGTTCGCCAGTTGGAGCCCGGTGCAAGTGGAATCGGAGAGTTGCTGCCGCTCGGCGTCGGCGTATCCGCACAGACCGAGCACGAGCCGCCCGACGGGATTGGCGGAGTAGCGGCAGTAGCCGAACAAGTCGCGAAAGGAATCGTAAGTGGATACCGTCTGGTCCTGCTCGAACGCGCGGATCAGGTCGGCGAAAGGCTCGTGAGGAAGGCGATGGCGCTCCACGGTTTCTCGAAGGGCAACGAAGACCGGATGCTTGGCGCGCCCCAGGTACATCGCGTCCAGTTCGCGGCGCCACCACGCGAGAAGCTGAAGGCTCAACGCGCCGTCGCCCATCTCGTCGCCGAGGTCGTCGGCCCACCGGCAGAACGAGTAGACGTTGTAGAAATCCTGGTGAAGGTTCTTGGGCAACAGGAAAGTGACGACGTGGAAGTTCTCGTAATGGCGGGTGGCCAGCCAGCGCGCGTATTGGAGGGACTCCTCGCGTCCGAAGGCGCGGGACATCGCCGCCGGCAGGCCGACGAAGTCTTTCGGAAGCAGGAAGTAGTCCATGCCGCTGCCCGCGGCGTTCAGCCGCGTTACGGAATGATGGCGGTCTTCATGTGGCCGTTGTGGCTCATGAGGTGCCGCATCACTTCCAGCAGGTTCACGAGCGGCTCGACGCCGTTGACGAAATCGCGGGCCGTGATCTCGCCCCGCGAAACGCAGTCCAATGCTTTGCGGATGTGCGACGGCGTGTGGTGGAAGCTGGCCTTGCAGGTGATTTCCGAGTAGTGCAGTAGCGCGGTGTCCAACTCGATCCGGCTGCCTTGCGGACATCCGCCGAAGAAGTTCACCGTGCCGCCGCGGCGGACCAGTTTGACCGCCGCGCGCCATGCCTCGGGCAGTCCCACCGCCTCGATTACGATGTCCCCGCCATGCCCGCCGGTGAGCCGGCGCACCTCCCGCTCAAGGTCGACCGAGCCGTCGGCCAGCAGAAACTCGTTCGCCCCCATCCGCGCCGCGCGGTCCAGTTGGGTCTGGCGCCGTCCGATGGCGATGACGCGCGCGCCGCGAACGTGCGCCAGCCGGACGAACATCAGCCCGATAGGACCCAGCCCGAGCACGACGGCCGTGTCGCCGCTTCGCAAGCCGGTCTCCTCGAGGCCGCGGAGTACGCATGCCAGCGGCTCCAACAACGCGCCGTCCTGATAGCTGACGTGGCGGGGAATGACGTACGTGTTCTTTTCGACAATCCTGGCGGGTATCCGGATGTACTCCGCATAGGCGCCATTGTTGAACAGAAGATCCTCGCAGAGGTTTTCCAGGCCGCGGTGGCAATAGAAGCACTCGCCGCACGGGGCGGAGTTGGCGGCGACGACGCGCTGGCCCACCTGAAACCTGGAAACCCGGCTTCCGACGCGAACGATATCCCCGGCCAGCTCATGGCCGAACAACGCCGGCGGGACGATCATCCGCGCGTGGTACCCGCGGCGGAACACCTTGACATCGGTACCGCAGGTGAGAGCTGCTTTGACGTGAACAAGAATATCGCCTTCTTGGATCTGCGGAATTGGCACCGGCTCCACACGCAAGTGTTCCTGGCCGTAGAGCACGGCAGCCAGCATCTGTGTATTCACTTATGACATCCTCTGGGGCAGAACAACAATTTTCAACGATTCACCGTCCGGATGCAAGGCAAGGGCAATCCCCCGCCCGATGGCGTCCAGGGGCAACCGATGGGAAATAAGGTCCTCAACAGCTATGATACCGTCGAAGACCAGGCGCGCGGATTCCTTCTGAAGGTCCACGGAAGCGCTGTAACAGCCGAATAACGTTCTCTCCTCCTTACAGATGGCCGCGCCGGATACTTCGATTCGCTCCTGGTCCGAAGTCTGCGCGAACAACAGGATGCGGCTGCCGGGCCGCGAGCAGCTCACGGCCTGTTCCACAATGCCAGGCGCCGAAGCCGCGACGATCACCAGATCGGCGCCGCGCCCGCCGCTTAGCTTCCTGATTTCTCCGACCACGTCGTCCCGCAGCGGGTCCCAGGCGTGGTCCGCGCCGAAGCGCAGCGCGAGTTCCCGCCGCCGCGGGATGGCGTCGGTGGCCGCGATGGCGGCGTTGCGCAACCTGACCAGCATCGTAAACAAGAGGCCGATTGGGCCTTGCCCGAGGATCGCGACCAACTCCCCCTGCTTTGGAGCCGCTTCTTCGACCGCCTTGAGGCAGGTGTTTACCGGTTCCACCCATGAAGCGCGTTCGAACGACACGCCTTCCGGGATCTCTTCCACACCCCGCTCGACGATCCAGTCCATCACGCGCACGTACTGGGCGAATCCTCCTCCGGCCGGTTCCCATCCGGCCGTGACGCCGACGCGCTTGTACGTCTCGCACTGCGCGTACAATTTGCGGTTGCAATAAAAACAGGCCATGCACGGGATGTGATGGAACACCACGACGCGATCGCCGGGACCGAAAGCTCGCACGCCTTCCCCGGCTTGAACCACCACGCCGGCCGTCTCATGACCATAGATCCTCGGGGGAGGCAAAAGGTTGTACTGGATCTTCTTCAGGTCGGTGTTGCAGATGCCGCAGCATTCCACCCGCACGAGCAGTTCGCCGCGTCCGATGGACGGTACCGGCACGGGCTCGACGGACACCTCCCCGCGTCCACGGTACACGGCGGCTTTCATAGTCGCGTTGACCGGTTCAGAACTCGCAGTGAACAAGGAAGTCCCCTAAGGCCTCGGCGGCCGAACGACTTCGCTTTCTCAGCCGCCACAGTTCCGGCAGGCATTCGCCGGGCTTCCGGCAGGCGCTCAACAGCAGTCTGCCGTAGCTCAGCCGCCCATCAACCCGCCGGGCGGCGTTGAAATCACACGAAAAGCTTTCGCCGGCCGTGTCGGTCACGGCGCGGACGCAATAGAACGGAACACGCCACTCGACCGAGCGCGCCGCCAGCGGCGCGGCTTCCATCTCAACGGCGTCGCCTCCGGAGGCGCGCAACGCGCGTTTCTCCTCCGCCGATTGTATTACGCTGTCACCCGAAAGCAAGATCCCCGCTACGTACTCCCGTCCGGTTCGCGGCAGCCGGGCGGTAAACCGTTCCGTGGCCCGCCTCGTCCTCACTTCAGCGGCGACAAAAATATCCGCGGGCTTCAAGGCGGCGTTCAGCGCCCCGCAGAAACCCGTGCTGATCACGGCGGCGATATCCGCCCTGGCGCGCGCAACTTCGAGCGCCTCGACAGCCGGGCCCGGGCCAAAGCCGTTTGCCACCAGCAGATAATGGCGGCCGCGCCATTCGGCGGCCCACGACGACTCAACAGGCCATTGTAACGGAACGGGACGAGGAAGGCGTCGCAACATCCCCGCTAGTTCCCGCCGCTCCGCGGCCACGAATACCAGGGCGCTCACGTCAGCAGTAGTTGTACTTCCGAAACCATTCCACCGCCCGCTGGAGCGCTCCTTCCACCGGTCCCGGACTGAACCCCAGAACCCGCGCCGCTTTGCCGTGCGACACGAACATCTTCTTGCGCGACATACGGACTCCGTCCAGCGGCGCCAGCGGTTCCTTGCCCGTGAGCCAAGCCCACCCGGTGCTGACCACGCCGGCGGCGTAGGCCGCCGCGTAAGGAATCTGCGTCCGCGGCGCCCGCACGCCGCTGATCGTTTCGAGACGTTCAAAGATCTCCTTCAGCGTCAAATTGCGGCAGCCGAGGATGTACCGCTCACCGTCGCCGCCGCGCTCACAGGCCAGCAGGTGTCCCGCCGCCACGTCCGCGACGTCCACCAGGTTCAATCCGGTCTCGACGTACGCCGGCATCGCGCCGCGAAGATAATCCACAATCAGCTTTCCGGTGGGCGTCGGCTTGAAGTCGCGATCGCCCACCGGAGCGGTGGGATTCACAATCACCACCGGCAGGCCGGCCGCCGCGAACTCCAACGCTGCCCGCTCCGCCTGAAACTTGGAGCGCTTGTACGCCCCGGTCATGTCCTCGATGCCAACCGGCCGATCCTCGTCTCCTTCGCCGTCCCGCGGCACGCCGATGCAGCCCACCGTGCTGGTGTAGACAACCCGCTCGACGCCCGCCTTGCGGCAGGCATCCAACAGATTTCTCGTGCCCTGGACGTTCGTCCGGTACAGCTCGGAAGGGTCTCGCGCCCAGAGGCGATAGTCCGCCGCAACGTGGTAGACGACGCCGCAGCCGGCGACGGCCCGTTCCAGCGAATCGCGGTCCCGCAGGTCGCCAGGCGCCGTTTCCGCCCCATCCAGTTCCCGTACTCTCGCCGGGTCGCGGACGAGAATCCTCACGCGGTCGCCACGCTCGATCAGCTGGCGGGCGACGTGCCAGCCGACAAAGCCGGTCGCCCCGGTTACGAGTGTTTGGATCACGGCGGGTCAACAAACGCCTCAGCTCAGCGCCCAGCCGAGGAGGCGAAAATTGTCCATGAAACGGGCATTGATGCCGAGCGCGGCCGACGGTTCATAGCCGCAATGGACCATGCAGTGCTCGCACCGCGGATCGTTTCCTTCCCCGTAGCTCTCCCAGTCCGTTCTGGTCATCAGTTCCTCGAACGTCCGGTAGTGGCCGTCGGTGATCAGGTAGCAGGGGCCCTTCCAGCCCTTCACGTTGTAGGTGGGATTGCCCCAGGCCGTGCACGGCAGCTCGCGTTCGCCCTTCAGGAAATCCTGGTAGACGGGTGTGGTATTCAGGGGATATCGCCGCGCCAGTTCGTCGATATCCTTGAACTTTTCGTGAATATCGTCGCGGGTCATGAAAATTTCGCGATCGTCCACGGCGGAATAGCCGTAGGCCGGCGACAGCATATGGCCGTCCACTTTGTATTGCCGCAGCAACTCGAACAACGCCGCGATCTCGTTCATGTCGGTCTGCTTGTACACCGTCGTGTTGGTGCAGACCTTGAAGCCGGCCTCCTTGGCCGCCAGGATGCCGTCCACGGCCTCGCGGAACACGCCCTTGCGCTCCACGGCGATGTCGTGCGTCTCTTCCAGCCCGTCCAGGTGAACGTTGAAGAAAAACCGGTCGTCGGGCGAGAACTCGCCGAGCCGCTTCCGGATGTACATCCCGTTGGTGCAGAGATAGATGTGCCGCCCCCGCGCCAGGATCTGCCTTGCCAGCGGCCCGATTTCCGGATACAGCAACGGCTCGCCGCCGCAGATCGACACGATCGGCGCGCCGCACTCGTCGACGGCGTTCAAGCACTGCTGGAGGCTGAGCTTGTCCCGCATCGAGGATTCGTACTCGCGAATCCGGCCGCAACCCGTGCACGTCAGGTTGCACGCGTGCAGCGGTTCCAGCATCAGCACCAGCGGGAATCGCTTCCCGATCATCGGATGTGGCCGGCTGCGCGGCGTGGCCTCCGACCGCAGGATGCGAAACGGGTTGGCGTCGTCCGCCTCCCGGGCGGCGTTAACCTGCCACTCCGGGCGAGGGCGCATCTTGTTCCGGGCGATGTAGCCGGCCATGCCGGCCGTCATCGAGAGCGGAAACCTCATACGTGGTTCCTTCCTGAGGAGGAAACGGCCTTCTGAAAACTCGCCAGCGCCAGCAGCGGAAACGAATTCCGATACAGGTGGTAACAGAGATAGAAGACTCTCGGAAATCCCGTGCCGGTGGCGGGCGTCTCGTCCCAGCAGCCGTCGTCCCGCTGGGTTTCCACCAGGTGTTCGACGCCTCGCAAGGCGTTGCTGCTGCCGGCCTCGTCGGCGGCGATCAGCCCCATCACGCCCCAAGCGGTTTGCGATGGCGTGCTCGGACCAGCCACAAAACGCCCTTTATCGTAGCTGGCGCACGTTTCACCCCAGCCGCCGTCTGCGTTCTGCACGCCCCGCAGCCACTCGGCGGCGCGGCGGATATACGGCGCGCCGGAGTTTTCCCCAGCCGCCCGAAGCCCCCGCAATGCCAGAAACGTCCCGTACACGTAATCGACGCCCCAGCGGCCATACCAGCTTCCATCCGGTTCCTGCGTCCGCTTCAGGTACTCCACGCCGCGGCGGATAGCCGGATGATCGCCCGTGAAGCCGTAGCTGCACAGCGCCTCCATCACCCGGCCTGTAATGTCGGGGCAAGTCGGGTCGAGCATCGCGTTGTGATCCGCGAAAGGCACGCACGCCAGCGGTTCCCAGTTGTTATCCACGTCGAAGGCCGCCCAGCCTCCGTCGCGCGACTGCATCGCCAGCAGCCACCGGATCGCCCGCCGTTGCGCCGCCTCCTGCGCCTGCGGACTCGAGGCGCGCATATGCTTCAGCGCCAGCAAAACCATGGCCGTGTCGTCGATGTCCGGATAGAACTCGTTGGCGAACTCGAAATACCACCCGCCCGGTTCCACTCCCGGGCGCTTCACCGCCCAGTCGCCCTTCCTTCGGACTTCTTTCGACAGCATCCAATCCGCCGTACGCGTGAGCGCATCGGTCGGGATGCCGCCGGCCTCCCCTACCGCGAATCCCGCGATGGCGGTGTCCCAAACCGGCGAAAAGCACGGCTGGAAGAAAAACGACTCCCCGTCATCGACGATGAGGTTGAAAAACTGCCGCTCGGCTTCCGCTCGGTCGGGGTGCTCCGGCGGGTAGCCGAGCAGGTCCAACGCCATAATGACGTACATCATCGGCGGATAGATCGCCCCTAAACCGTCGGAGTAGCGAGTACGTTCCAACATCCACTGCTCGGCGCGGCGGATGGCCTTTGCCCGGATGCCGCGCGGGCCACGCCTCTCCCAGATTTTCAGCACCCGGTCAAACGCGTAGAAGACGTTCTTCCAGGTGAAGGTCTTCTCGTCCCGTGGGAACGCCATGCTCCTGTCGGGCGTAAACAGCTCTTCCAGCGTGAACCCGGCGGGCACGGGCTTGCCGGGATTTAACGCCTGCACGATTGCCAGCGGGATCACGATTGCCCGCGTCCAGGAAGACATCTGGTAGATGAACTTCCAAGGCAGCAGCATGATTTCCGGCGGCACCGTCGGGCGGTGCTGGCGCGGGTAGAGGTTAAAAAGGCTGAGATTGATCTTGACGTAGCTGTTGGCTGCCTGGATGCCGCCGAGATCCAGGATGCGCTTGCGCGCGCGCCGGAGCGCCGGATGATTCGGCCCGAGCCCGGAGACCTTTAGCGCGAAGTATGCCTTCACCGTCGCGCTGACATCGGCCGGACCTTCCGGATAAATGTTGAAACCGCCGTCGGGCAACTGCCGGGCAAGGATCGATTGCGCCGCCTTGTCAATCCGCGGCCGCGTGGGAGGATTCCAAACGCCATTGCGAGGCGGATGAAGCCAGAGTTCCAGCAGGATGTAATCGGATTCGAGCGTCGTGTCGGCGGTCAGGTGCGCCCACCAATACGTCTGGTCATGCCGCTGAGCCAGCAAAGCTTCGGAAGCTCGGCGTATGGCATGGGATACGCCCGCGCTTAGAGCGTCAACCGTCTGAACACTGGTGCTCATGCTGTCGCGATGGTCGTCAGCTTCAAGGAGAGAGG
Organism: Bryobacteraceae bacterium; assembly: GCA_026129905.1. Lineage (GTDB taxonomy): Bacteria > Acidobacteriota > Terriglobia > Bryobacterales > Bryobacteraceae > JAHCHE01. Next base: position 114,945 of record JAHCHE010000006.1, read on the forward strand.
TCCCAGTTCGATCGGCAGCGCGAAACGGACGTCTTCCTCCTGAATCATCATTTCTTCCAGCGCTCGAAACCCGTGAGAAGCGAGCCAGGCGATCAGTTCCTGGACGAGATTCTCCGGAGCCGAAGCGCCGGCCGTTACCGCGACGGTGTTGACTCCGGCTAGCCAGCCGACGTCGACTTCGGAGGCCTGGTCGATCAGGTAAGCCGGCACGCCAGCATTGACGCAGACCTCCACCAGTCGCCGGGAATTCGAGCTGTTCTTAGAGCCGATGACCAGCAGAAGCTGGCACAGCGGCGCTACGGCCTTGACCGCCGTCTGCCGGTTCTCCGTCGCGTAGCAGATATCCTGCGCCGGTGGCGCCTGAATCGCCGGGAAACGTCTACGCAACCGCTCGACAATGCCCTGGGTTTCATCCAGACTGAGGGTCGTTTGCGTCAGGTAAGCCACGCGACTGGGATCCGGGACCTGCACCTGGTCCGCCTCTTCTTCCGTCGAAACGAGTGTCGTCGCCTCGGGCGCCTCGCCGAGCGTCCCGATCACTTCGTCGTGGTCCCGGTGCCCGATCAGCAGGATCGAGAATCCCCGCCGGGCAAAGCGGACCGCCTCGAGGTGAACTTTGGTAACCAAGGGGCAAGTGGCGTCGATCACGTCCAGTTGCCGCTGCCGCGCCTGTTCCCGCACCGCGGGGGAAACGCCGTGAGCGCTGAAAATAACCCGGGCGCCCGGCGGGGCCTCGGAGAGTTCATCGACGAAGATCGCGCCTGCCCGGCGCAATTCGTCCACAACGTAACGGTTGTGCACGATCTCTTTGCGCACGTAGATGGGAGCGCCGTACAGTTCCAGCGCGATCTTGACCACGTCGATCGCGCGAACCACTCCGGCGCAAAAGCCGCGGGGCGTCAACAGAATGACCTTCTTGCCCCGCCCCTCCGGGGCGTCTGAGTCGGACCAGTTCATGCTTAACTGTCACGATTATATCAGTCCGGCGTGGCTGGCCCGGTTGCCCTTGCGTTCGGATGGCAAAGTCCGCCAGAACCGGCAGAAGTCAGGTTCTGCACCGTGGCAGCGCACTGCTCCGGCCGGGGCGAAGATGCCGGCATCGAGCGGAGGAACCGGCGCTAGCTTCGGATCGTGTCCGGCAGCCAGTCGCCGGATCGGTTCGCCCGTCGGACAAAGGGTCGTGTCCTTCAGCTTCAGCCTCGAAAAGGTTGCGGGTGATTGGAGGGAACAAGGGAAGCCCGGACGTGTGGGTCGCCAGATCCGCAAGTGTGATCGCGCGCCAGTTGCGTTCTGGCGTGCGAAATTCGGCGGGCAGATAGCGATCGACGGGATCGTCAAACCGGAGTTCGCGGCGATGCGCCATGTCGGCCAGAAGGAGCGCGGTGAAGACCTTCGTCAGCGATCCGATTTCGAACAGCGTATTTGCGGCAACGGACCGTGCATCGCCCGAGTCCTGCTTGCCGTAAACGATCACCCGTCGGCGAAGGGCCAGGAGACTGGCGCAGCCACTCAGGACAAACGTCCGTCGGTTCGTCATTGTTCGCTCTCGTAACCGTGTCCCGCTTCGGCCGATTCCATCGATTGGACAAAGACAGGCCTAATCCGCCAGCACCGGCAGAAGGTCCGACTTGGTCGGCGTAGCTCCTTCGAGATCGAGATAGCGCGTGTCCAGCAGCCGCTCGAGCTGCAAGTTGCCCATAGCCGACAGCATGTTTTGCTTCAGATTCGGGTATTGCTGCTCCAGTTCGGCGAACAAATCACGAAGCGCGCGCCGCACCGTGCCGGTCTTTTGCGAGCAACCGCAAGGCACTACCGGCGCGCCCGTCGAATCGGCGAAAGCCCGCGTAGTCTCTTCGGTGACGAACACAAGCGGCCGGATGAGGCGGAATTGCCGGTCGCGCGAGTAGGTGACCGGCGGCAGCGCGCTCACCTTGCCGGTGAACAGGGCGTTGCGCAGAAAGGCCTCGCAGAAATCGTCCGCGGTGTGTCCGAAGGCGATGACATTGGCGCCGAGTCCGTTTGCAATCTCATAGACGGCGCGGCGGCGGTAACGGCTGCACAGGTCGCAACCGTGGTCGGGTTGTTCGTCGAGCAAGCGGAACGAGGGCTGGTCGCGGTAGTATGTCCATGGGACGCCCTTCCGGGCCAGGTACTCGCCGAGTGGCTCGATCGGCCGCAAGAACTTGCCCTGCTCAACCGTGAACGCGCAGACGCTGAAGTCGACCGGGGCTTTCTTGGCCAGCAACAACAAGGCTTCGAGCAAAGAGAGCGAATCCTTGCCGCCGGATAGCGCCACGGCGACGCGATCGCCATCACGGATCATTCGAAAACGGCCGATCGCATCGCCGACGTTTCTAAGCAGGAGTCTCCGGGGTTCCAACTACAACTATTATGCATCCCAAGACGAAACTCGATCGGTGGAATCGGGAGTCGATGAGCCATGTCGCCAGCCAGAAGAGCCGCCTTTGACGTTCTGCGACTGGTCGACGGTGGCGGTTATGCTTCGGACCTGTTGAGGAGCCGAACGGAAGAACTCGCGAAGCGGGATGCCGGCCTCGCTTCAGAACTGGTGTTCGGCGCGCTTCGTTTTCAGGCGCAGCTCGACCACCTGATCGAGCGCTTTTCGGGACGCAGCGCCGCGAAGCTCGATCGGGAGGTGCGAATCATCCTCCGGATGGGCATCTACCAGTTGCGATACCTGACCCGGATTCCGGCGCACGCCGTGGTGTCGGAAAGCGTCGACCTGGTGAAGCGAGCGCACAAGCGATCCGCCTCGACAATGGTGAACGCGGTGTTGCGAAAGGTGGACAAGCGGCCCGTTCCGTGGCCGGATCGCGCGACCGAGTTGTCGCAGCCGGAGTGGCTGCTGGAGAACTGGACGCGGCAGTTTGGCGCCGAAGGCGCGGCGGGAATCGCGCGGGCGTTCCTGAAGCCGCCGGAGAAATACGTCCGCGTACCGCCGGGCCGCGAGTCCGAAGCAGAACAACTTGCGCTCGAGCCGACGGACGTGCCAGGCTGCTATCGCGTGACCCGCCGCGCGGCGCCGCGCGGTTTCCGGCAACAGGACATCAGCTCGCAGGCGGTGGGGCTGCTGGTAGAACCGGAGGCGGGCCAAAGCTTCCTGGATCTGTGCGCCGCTCCGGGCAACAAAACGGCTCAGGCGCTCGAGAGCGGCGTGAGGGCGGTTGCCGCCGACATAAATCTTGACCGCCTCGGCGAGCTCCAGGACGTAGACGCGGCGCTGGCGGCGCTCGACGCCACGCAGCCTCTGCCGTTCCAGGCCCGGTTCGACCGCATCCTGCTGGACGCGCCATGCTCGGGCACCGGCACCCTCGGGCGAAACCCGGAGATCAAGTGGCGCATCCAACCGTCTGATCTGGCGGGACACCAGGCGCGGCAGATCCGTATGTTGCGAAACGCCATAGCGGCGCTGGCGCCTGGTGGACGCCTTGTCTATTCGACATGTTCGCTCGAGTACGAAGAGAACCAGGCAGTGGTGGAAGAAGCGTTGGCGGACGCTCCCGAGGAGGTCCGGCTGGAGCTGATGATTCAACGGGTTCCGGGCGTGGACCCGGGCGACGGGTTCTTTGCCGCTGTGATAACATCGAATTGACAGCGGGGCTCCGCGGAGCGGTCGAACGGGATCGCGGGCGGCTTCAGGCCCGGTTCGAAATGCGCGCCGTGAAGAGTCGCAAGAAATCCCCCAATGGTTGAAATCGTTCCCTCGATTCTTTCGGCCGATTTTGCGCGTCTTGCCGACGAGATCGCGCGGGTGGAAGCGGCGGGAGTGACAATGCTCCACCTGGACGTAATGGACGGCCATTTTGTGCCGAACATCACAATCGGGCCGCCAGTAGTGAAGTCCGTTCGCAAAGCAACCCGGCTGACGCTGGACGTACACCTGATGATCGAGAATCCGGACCAGCACATTCCGGAGTTCATCGACGCGGGAGCGAATCAAATCTCGGTGCACCAGGAAACCTGCCGTCACCTGGACCGGACGCTGCGGCTGATCCAGTCGCTCGGCGGGCGGGCCGGCGTCGTGCTGAATCCGGCGACCCCCGTGGCGGCGCTGGATTGCGTGCTGGAAGTGGCCGATTACGTGCTCCTGATGACGGTGAATCCGGGCTTTGGGGGGCAGGAATTCATTCCGTACGGCGTGCGCAAGATCCGCGAACTCGACCACCGGCGGCAGGCGCTTGGCGCGACGCTGCCGATCGAGATCGACGGAGGCGTTTCGCTGGACAATCTCGCCGAACTGGTGCGAGCCGGAGCGAACTGGATTGTAACGGGTTCCAAAATCTTTCATAGCGGAGATCCCACCGCGACCGTGGCGGAGATGATGCGCGTAGCCCGGGAAGCGACCGCGGTGCGCGTCTAGAGCGGAGGTATGCAAACAATGCGTCTTCGAACCTTAGCGATTCTGGCGCTGGTGGCCGTGCTGCTGACCGGCTGTTTCCGGCGCAAGAAGTACGAAAATCCGATCACGCAGGACACCACCCAGCCGGACAAAGTGCTGTTCGACAAAGCCATCAGGGACCTGGAAAAGGGCCGCTACCAGGTGGCGCGGCTGACGTTGCAGACGCTGATCAATACGTACGATACCAGCGAATTTTTGGCGAAATCCAAGCTGGCGATCGCCGACAGTTGGTTCCGCGAGGGCGGCTCGCACGGACTGGCGCAGGCCGAAGCGGAGTACAAGGATTTCATCCTGTTTTACCCGACGCTGGAGGAATCGGCCGAAGCGCAATCGAAGATCTGTATGATCCACTACCGCCAGATGGAGAAGCCCGACCGCGATCCTACCCACGCCATCCGCGCCGACGACGAATGCCGCCAGTTGACCATGCAGTTCCCGAACAGCAAGTTCGCGCCGCAATCCCAGCAACGGCTTCGCGAGATACAGGAAGTGATCGCCGAAGGCGAGTACCGCGTCGGCGACTTCTACTTCAAGAAGGGCAGCTATCCGGCTTCCACCAACCGGCTGGACACGATGGTGAGTCACTACCCGCTCTTCAGCCAGGCGGACGAGGCGCTGTGGCGGATCGGAGAAGCGTACGGGAAGATGGGGCCGCGTTTCCAGGACAAGAGCGCCGAGGCCTACCAGCGTATTGTGCGCGAGTATCCGTTGAGCCCGCTGGCGGACGACGCCAAAAAGCGCCTGCGCAACATGGAGCGGGAGATCCCCGAAGCGGATCCCGTGGCGATCGCGCGCATGGAGTACGAGCGGGAGAATACCGAGGAACTCGGCATGAGCGGCAAGTTCTGGAGCATCTTCAAGAAGAGCCCGAATGTGAAACCGGCGGCCAAGTCCGGCGCTCCCGCCAACGAAACGCTGCGGCCATCCGTTCCTGTCAGCGTACCGACGCCCGGGGCGACGCGGGAGATCGGAGGCGACGTGACCGCTTCCACCCCGGCGGATTCCTCGGCGCTGGACTCGCAACCGGACGCGCGGCGCAATCCGGCGAAGCCGGAGCAGCCGAAGAAGAAATAGGACGCCGACGCCCGTGCCGCTGAACAGCTTCGATATCGTCTCCGAGGTGAACCTGCCGGAGGTGCAGAACGCCATCCAGCAGGCGATGAAGGAAATCCGGACCCGCTACGACCTCAAGCAGACCAAGTCCAGCATCGAATTAAACGAAAAAGAGCACAAAATCACCCTCGCCAGCGACGACGAATTCAAGCTGAAAGCGGTAACGGAGGTGTTGCAGGACAAGCTTGTCCGCCGCAAGGTGCCTCTGAAAGCGCTGAGCTACGGCGCCGTCCAGTCGGCCGCCGGCGCCACGGTGCGCCAGGAAATCTCGCTCCAGCAGGGAATTCCCATCGAAAAAGCCCGCGAGATGGTAAAGAAGATCAAGACCTCCAACAAAAAGGTGCAGGCGGCGATTCAGGGCGACCTGGTGCGCGTGAGCGGCAAGGACCGCGACGAGCTTCAGGACGTAATCAAAGCTCTCCGCGACAGCGACTTCGGCATCGATTTCCACTTCACGAACTACCGGACAAATTAGGAGGCCGGTCTTCAGCGGCATGGCGCGTCTCAGCGTGGGCCGCGCGTAACCTCCCGCACATCCGCGACTGGCAACCATTCCTGAAAGCCGGAGCCGATTACCGGTCGTGCAGTATACTGGCCGTTCGGCGAGAAGGGAGGACCGGGATGCGAGCATGGCTGCCGTTGGCGCTGCTGGGATTGCTGGCGCCGGCGCAGACGGGGTTCGGGGCCGATAAACCGAACGTCCTGATGATCGCGGTGGACGACTGGAACGACTGGGTGGCGGCGCTGGGCGGGCACCCGCAGGTGAAGACGCCTAACCTGGACCGGTTGGCGTCGCGAGGCATTCTGTTCACCGACGCGCACACGGCGTCGCCGCTGTGCAATCCTTCGCGCACCGCGGTGATGACGGGCCGCTTGCCTTCCAGATCGGGCGTCTACGACAACGACCAGGTCTGGCGGACCGCGATGCCCGACGTGGTCACGCTGCCTCAGTATTTCAAGGCGCACGGCTACCGGGTGGAAGGGGCGGGGAAGGTGTTCCACCATGGGCGGGGATTCAACGATCCGCGCTCGTGGGACAACTACTTCTTCTGGAACCCGAAGGCGCGCGCCAACGCGTGGCACGACGATTACAGCTTTCCTCCCGACCCGGAACCGGCCCGTCCGGTGACGCCGATGCCCACTGTGTCTTGGCGTAATTTCGACTGGGCGCCGCTTGACGTGGCGGAAGAAGAGATGCCCGATTGGAAGGTCTCCTCCTGGGCGGCGGAATTCCTGGGGAAGAAGCACGATCGGCCGTTTTTCCTCGCGGCCGGAATATTCCGGCCGCACATCCCGTGGTTCGTGCCGCGGAAGTACTTCGAGATGTACCCGCTGGACGAAGTAGTGGTTCCGACGATCAAGGAAGACGACCTTGCGGACCTGCCGCCGGCGGCGTGGAAGATGGCGTTAAACGAGTTCTCCCGGCACGATCTGCTGGTGGCCACCGGGAATTTCAAGAAAGCGGTGCAAGCGTACCTGGCGTGCATTTCGTTCGCCGACGCGATGGCGGGACGAATCCTGGACGCGCTGGAGAAGAGCGAGTATCGCGACAACACGATTGTGATGCTGTGGTCGGATCACGGCTATCATCTCGGTGAAAAGTGGCACTGGCACAAGCAGGCCCTGTGGGATCGGGCCACCCACGTGCCGTTCATGGTGGCGGCGCCCGGCGTCACCAAAGCCGGTTCGCGGACCACCCAGCCGGTGAGCCTGCTGCATGTCTACCCAACCCTGGCGGACCTGGCGGGCCTGCCGCCTCCGGATGGAGTGGATGGCGTCAGCCTGCGGCCGCTGCTCGAGGACCCGAACCGGGCCTGGGAACAGCCGGCGCTGATCACGTTCCTGCGCGGCAACCACGCGTTGCGCAGCGAGAGGTGGAGCTATATCCGGTATGCCGACGGCGGCGAGGAGTTGTACGACCGGCGGCAGGACCCCAACGAGTGGATGAACCTGGCGGGGCAGGCGGACAAGGCGCCGGTGAAGGACAAGTTGCGCAAGTGGCTCCCGGCGGCGGACGCGCCGGACGCTCCGCGGATGAGGGACTATAGTCTGGATCCCGCCACCGTTACATGGACCCGGAAATGAAATCGATTATGCGCCGTATCGTTCAGTTAATCGCGGTTCCTTTCCTGCTCTCCGGCCAGACGGGACCGGAGCAGGCCGGGGCCGTTTTGAAAGCGGATCTGCAAACGCCGGAGATGGCCGCGCTTCCGTTGCGGCAATACCTGATTCGCAAAGCTCCGAAATTGCCCGCGCCCTCCGACGCGGCGCAATGGACCGCGGAGGCGAAACGCCTGCGGCGCGAGATCCTGGACGAGGTGGTCTTTCACGGCTGGCCGCGGGAGTGGGTGGACGCGCCGCTGAAGATGGAGGATGCCGGAACCGTTCCGTCCGGACCGGGCTACCGGATGCGCAAGCTGCGGTACGAGATCGTCCCGGGCTTCTATTCGACCGCGGTCCTGTATGAGCCGGAAAGCTCTAGCGGCAAGGCGCCGGGAATCGTGAACGTCAACGGCCATGTCGGTCCACCGGGCAAAGCGGTGGAGTACAAGCAGAAGCGCTGCATCAACATGGCGCGGCGCGGCATCGTGGCGCTGAACCTGGAATGGCTCAGTTTCGGCGAACTGGCGCACCCGGAGAACGTGCACTGGTTCGGAGCGCACCTGGACCTGGTTGGAGCAAACGCCGTGGGGCTGTTCTACCTGGCGATGCGGAAGGGACTCGACATCCTCGAGCAGCATCCGGGCGTCGATCCGGCGCGGCTTGGCGTCACGGGCCTGTCGGGCGGGGGCTGGCAAACGATCATCCTGAGCGCGCTGGACGAGCGGGTGGCGGCGTCCGTTCCGGTTGCGGGATACTCGGCCCTCCGTGCGCGCATCGAACGCGAGGAGGACACGGGCGACATCGAGCAGAACGCCACGGACCTGCTCACGAAAGCGGATTACCCGCACCTGACCGCCATGCGCGCGCCCCGGCCGACGCTGCTGATCTACAACGCGGAGGACGACTGCTGCTTCCGGGCGCCGCTGGTGAAACCGGACATTTACGACGCGGTGAAGCCGTTCTTCCGGCTCTACGGCGCCGAGGACAAGCTCGGCTGGCACGAGAATACCGATCCGTCCGACCATAATTATCAACTCGACAACCGGTTACAGGCTTATCGTTTCTTTTCGAAAAACTTTGGATTGCCGGAGAGTTCTTCCGAAATTCCCGTGGGCGAAGAGCTGAAGACGGTGGACGAGCTGAGGGCCGGCATCCCGGCCGGAAACCTGACGATTGTGGGCCTGGCGAGAAAACTCGCGGGCGCCATCGAGCGGCCGCGGCCGGACCGGGACCGGCTAGCAAAGGTGGTCCGGTACCGGGCCTCGGGCGTCGATCGCGCCTGGGTGCTTCGAGGCACGAAGAGCCGAGGCCTGGAGACGCGTTCCTATCGGTTCGAGTTCGACAACGGGCTGAGCGCTACCGGAGTCTGGCTGAACGCGATCGGTTCGACGGCTCCGCGGGCAACAATCCTGCTGAACGACAAGGGCAAGAAGGAAGCGCAGGCCGAGGCGTCGGACCGCGTGAACCGGGGCGAGCAGACGCTGGCGGCGGACCTGTTGTTCACCGGCGACGCTGAACCGGGGGCGGGGAAGGCGCACGGCTTCGCCCAGATGATCTCCACCGTGGGGGAGCGCGCGCTCGGGCTGGAGGCGGCGCAACTGATCGGGCTAAGTGAGTGGTTGCGGGCCGCGTCCGGCGCGGCCAGAATCCACGTACGGACGGCCGGAATGCGGAGCCAGGCGATCGCCCTGGTGGCCGCGGCGCTCCGGCCGGAGCTGTTCGACGGCGTCGAGGTCAAGGATGGGATCGCGTCGTTCCAACACCTGCTGGACAAGCCGGTGGAGTACCAAGCCGCTCCCGACCTGTTCTGCCTGGACCTTTACAAGGAATTCGACATCGACGGCCTCGCCGCGCTCGGCGCCCCGCCGAGGGTCACCGGCCTGCGGTAGGCGGGGCAGCCGGTGAGCCGGGAACGGTGGCGGTCAGCCAACGCGCTTTCCCTTCGGCGCTTGACCGGGAAGCGAAATCCCTCACTTCCTGTGCTTCTTCTACTCTTATTTGTGCTAATCCCGTTCACCGCGTGGGCGAAGGCCGCCTGACGGATCCTCCCCTTTGAGTGATTCCAGGAAGGGATTCGAGACCAGGACGCCGTCGTAGCGGCGGCCATGCGGGAGATCCTCGCTGAACAGCACTCCGGCGCCTGCCGAACGGGCGGCTGCGACGATTAGAGCGTCCCAAAAGGAGATGCGCAGGCGGGACGCCGCTTCGGCGGCCACCAGGATATGGCCGGGCTCGATCACGACGATGTTGTCCAGCGTTGCGTAATCGGCGAGGAGAAGAGCCACCTCGGAAACCGGCAGCAACCGGGTTTTGTGCGCCGCGGCGACGAAGAACTCCTGGAGCACCTGCGTGCTGATGAAGCCCCGCCTTCCGCGGAAGTACTCGCGGAAGAGACGGTTCGCGATCTCTCGTTTTCGCGGCCCTCGCGAGTCGTGCCGGTAGACGAGGACATTTGTATCGAAGAAAGCGCGCCCGTCGTCAGAGCGACCGGTCATAGAGCTCTTCGCGTTTCCAGTTACCCGGCGGCCGGCTTCTGCCGGGCCGCGTTTCCGCGGCGCGGATGAGACGCTCGACAGCGGCGGCGTGGTTACACTGCGGGCAATGAAACCATCGGCCCCATCACTTTCTCTCTGCCCGGAGAACTGATCCGCCGGGCTAAGGTCTATGCCGCTCAACACGGAACGTCGGTCAATGCGGTGGTCGAGGAAAACCTCACGTAAAGATGTGTTACACGCGCGCGTTGGCGGGCCCCCTGCGCGATGAGCGCCTACGAGGCCTTTTCGTCCAGGACCTCGCCGGAGGGGGAGAGCAGCTCGACTTTCACCGGGAAGAGGCCGATGGCGTGGGTGGAGCAGCTCAGGCATGGGTCGTAGGCGCGCACCAGGGCGGAGACGCGATTCAGCGCGCCTTCGGTGATCTGGTTGCCGTCGATGTAGCGCTTGCCCACCTGCTCGATGCCTTTGTTGATCGCCAGGTTGTTATGACCGGTGGCGATGATCAGGTTGGCCCAGGTCATGGCGCCGGATTCGTCCACTTTGTAGTGATGAATCAGCGTACCGCGCGGCGCTTCGGCGATTCCCACGCCTTCCAGTTCGTTTACCCCGGCATGGGCGCGAACCTTGGTCGAGAGGATGTCGGCATCCTTGAGCAACGCTTCCATCCGTTCGATGCAGTACAACGCCTCGATCAGCCGGGCGTAGTGGTAGAGGAAGGCGCTCTGCGGCGTGCGGCCGAAGCGGTCGCGGAATTTGCCGAGTTCGGCGTCCGCCTCGGGCGTTCCGCACTGGTCGGCGACATTGAGGCGCGCCAGCGGTCCGACGCGGTAAATGCCGTCGGGGTATCCGAGAGGTTTGTAGAACGGAGCTTTCAAGAAGGAGGTCGGAAGCGTGGCCTCGGAGATGTAGTCCTGGTATTCGAGCGGCTGGTCGACGACCGCGGCGAGGTTGCCGGCGCTGTCGCGGAAGCGAAGTTGGCCATCGTAGATGCGCAGGTTGCCCTTCGCGTCGGTAAGACCTGCGTACATGGTGGGGTGATTGCCGAACGTGGCGATTTCCTCTTCGAAGCCGTCGAGGGCGCCGCGGAAGAACTTCAGCGTGTGGCGGACGATGGCCTTGGCGATGGGAAGTTCGCTCTGAATGAAATCGAGGGTCTCGCGGGTCATGGGGGCGTTGACGCCGCCGGGGACCGTCCAGGAAGGATGGATGCGCTCCTTGGCCAGACGCTCGATGGTCTGCTGGCCGAACTTGCGAAGGGCGATCCCGGACTTGGCAAGGTCCGGGAACTTCTCGAGCACGCCGATGACATTGCGGGTGGCGGGGTCGGAGTCCATGCCGAGCAGCAGGTCGGGCGAGGAAAGGTGGAAGAAGCTAAGCGCGTGGGATTGGACGAACTGGGCGCAGTGCAGCAATTCGCGGAGCTTGCGCGCGGTTTCGGGCACGCGGACGGCCATGATGGCGTCGCACGCCTTGACGGAGGCGAGCAGGTGGCTGATCGGGCAGATGCCGCAGATGCGCGCGGTGATCGAGGGCATTTCGTAATAGGGGCGGCCCTCGACGAAACGCTCGAAGCCGCGAACCTGGGTAACGTGGAAATCGGCGGAACCGACCTTGCCCTCGTCGTCCAGGTGAATGCTGATGCGGGCGTGTCCTTCGATGCGGCTGACATGCTTGATCGTGATGGTTTTTGCCATGGCCCGTCCTTTCAGCCGAATTTCACCTTGGAGGCGAAATCGGGCTTGCGTCCTTCGAGAAGCTCGCTGACGACGAATAGAATCGCCTCCGGCCGAGGCGGGCAGCCGGGCACGTGGATGTCGACTTTCACGGCCTGGTGCAGCGGCACGGCGTGCTTGAGCAGCGCCGGCACGCCCTCGGCGGGGAGGCCGGGATTGGCCTGGACGCCGTCAACGTAGATGCGGTGGAGCAATTTGCCGACCGGCACGGTATTGCGCATGGCCGGCACGTTGCTGGTGACGGCGCAATCGCCGAGCGCGACGACGAGGCGGCTGCGCTTGCGGATGGTTTGCGCGAGCTTCAGATCGTCCTGGCTGGAGACCGCCCCTTCCACCAGGGCGATGTCGACGTTTTCGGGAAACTCCTGCGCGTCGACCAGAGGGCCGTAGACGATATCGGCTTTACGGGCGACCTGGGCGATGGCCTCGTCCATGTCGAGCAGGGACATATGGCAGCCGGAGCAGCCGTCCAGCCAGGCCGTGGCGAGTCTGATTTTGCTCATCGGTTCGCTCCTCGGTGAAGCGCCAGTTGGCTGATGTTCTCGTTACGCTTGGCCATCTCCTCGACGGCGAGGCCTTTTTCGGCCAGCGCGCCGGTAGGGCACGCCTGCACGCACTTGCCGCAACTGGTGCAACTGGCGGCCTGGCCCCAGGCCTGTTCCAGTTCACAAACCAGCCGGGCATTGACGCCGCGGGACATGATGTCCCAGACGTGCGCGCCCTCGACGTCGCTGCACACGCGAACACAGCGGGTACACAGTATGCAGCGGTTGTGATCGAGCACGAAGCGGGGATGGGTGGCGTCCACGCTCAGTTTCGGGTAGGCGTAGGGATAGCGGACGCTGACGACGCCGAGGCGGGTTGCGAGCGCCTGCAACTCGCAATGTCCATTGGAGACGCAGACGGCGCAGTAGTGATTGCGCTCGCTCAACAGGAGTTCCAGGGCAATCCGGCGATAGCGGGTGAGCTTCTCGGACTCCGTGATGACGGAAACGCCTTCCTGAACAGCGGTGGTGCAAGCGGGCAGCAAGCGGTTGACGCCGGAGACCTCGACCAGGCAGAGGCGGCATGCGCCGACCGCGGCGAGCCCCTTCATGTAGCAGAGCGCGGGGATCGGCTTGCCGTTTGCGTAAGCCGCCTCCAGGATGGTTTGCCCTTCGGAGGCGTACAGGTACTGGCCGTCGATTCGAATGGATAATTTGCGCGGCATCTCAGGTCTCCTCTCAGTGGTTGCCGTTCCGGATATCGCAGCGGAGACAGCGGCTGCACTCTTCGAGGGCTTCCACCTCGGTGAGTCCGACGGTGGCCTCGCGGAAACTCCTGGCGCGGTCGGCGGCGGGGAGTTCGGTGACGGTGTGGCGGCCGCTTTCGCTGGGATGCGCGGGGGGCGTGAGGCTGTATTCGAATTCGGGGAACAGGTCCTCCCAGCGGCGGACGCCCATGAGGCGCTGGTCGATCGTGCGGGCGGCCTTCTTGCCGTAGCCCATGGCGTTGGAGACGTTGGAGGCGCCGGTGATGAGGTCGCCTCCGGCGTAGAACTTGCCGCGGCTGGTTTCAAGCGTATAGCGGTCGACTTCGACGGTGCCGTCGTCTTTGATCTTGAGGCCGGATGCGCGGGCGAAGTCGAGATCGACGGTTTCGCCGACGGCGAGGACGACGGTGTCGCAGTCGAAGCGCTGAATCTCGTCGGTGGGAATGGGGCGGCGCCGGCCGGAGGCGTCGTATTCGCCGGGCCGGGTCTTGACGACCTCGATAGCCTGGACGCGCCCATCGCCGGTTCCGACGATGCGGTGCGGGGTGGCGAGGAAGACAATCTCGGCGCCTTCGGCCTCGGCGGCTTCCGTCTCCTCGGGAATGGCCGGCATGTCCTTGCGTTCGCGGCGGTAGACGATGGTCACCCGCGAACCCATCCGGAGGGCGGTACGCGCCGAGTCGATGGCGGCATTGCCGCCGCCGATGACGATGACGCGGCGGCCCAGGGCTACCGGCTCGGTCTTGGCTACGGCCTCCAGGAAATTCAACGCGGGCATTACGCCCTTGAGCTCGGTCCCGGGCAGGTAGACCCAGGATTCCTTCCACGTGCCAATGGAGAGGAAAATGGCGTCGTACAGGGCGTCGAGTTCGTTCAGAGAGATTTCATCGCCGATCTTGGTGTTGAACGTGAACTTGACGCCGACGCGGCGGATGAGTTCAAGTTCGCGGTCAAGCACGGCCTTGGGCAGGCGGTACTCGGGGAGGGCGTAGCGCAGCATGCCGCCGGCTTCGGGATTCGAGTCGTAGACCATGACGTCGTGGCCGAGCAAGGTCATGTAGTAGGCGCAGGAAATTCCGGTGGGGCCGCCGCCGACGATAGCCACCTTCTTGCCGGTGGACGCCATGCAACGGGAAGCCACTTTCGCGGCCAGGGCGTCGAAGCGGTCGGAGAAGTAGATCGAGTCGGCGATGTGACGGTGGACCTCGCGCATGTTGACGGACTCGTCGATCGCTTTGCGCCGGCAGCGGTCGTCGCAGGGATGCTGGCAGACGCGTCCGGTGGAGGCGGGCAGCGGATTGTCGATGACTACCGATTCGAAGGCTTCCTCGAGACGATCCTCCTTCAGGAGCTGAAGGAAGCGGGGGATGTTCATATGCAGCGGACAACTGTTTTCGCAGGGCGACAGCGCCAGTTCCTCGCAGACCCCGGCGCGACAGCGACCCGCGCGAATGTGGTCCTCGAACTCGTGACGGAAGTGACGAATGGTGGTCAGGACCGGGTTGGGCGCGCTTTGGCCGAGACCGCACAGGGAAGTGTCGCGGATCATGCGGCTGAGTTCGTCGAGGGTCGCCAAGTCGCCCTCGGTAGCCTCGCCGCGCGTGAAGCGGTTGAGGATATGGAGCGCCTTATCCAGGCCGATGCGGCAGGGGACGCACTTGCCGCAGGATTCCGAGTGGGTGAACTCGACGAAGTAGCGGGCGACGTCGACCATGCAGTTGTCTTCGTCCATGACGACCATGCCGCCGGAGCCCATGATGGAGCCAATCTGCGCGAGGGTCTCGTAGTCGACGGGGGTGTCGAACATCTCCTGCGGGATGCAGCCGCCGGAAGGGCCGCCCGTCTGCACCGCCTTGATGGCCCGATCTTCCGTGCCGCCTTCGCCGATGTCGTAGACAAAGGTTTTGAGCGGAGTCCCGAGGGGCATCTCGACCAAGCCGGTGCTACGGATCTTGCCGACCAGGGAGAAGACCTTGGTGCCGGGGCTTTTCGGGCTGCCGGTCTCGGTGAACCAGGCCGGGCCCTTGATGACAATGGGCGCGACGTTGTACCAGGTTTCGACGTTGTTGATATTGGTGGGATAGCCCCACAATCCTTTTTCGGCGGGGTACGGCGGCCGGGGCGTGGGGCGGCCCGCCTTACCTTCCAGGGAACGGATCAGCGCGGTTTCTTCGCCGCAGACAAAAGCGCCCGCGCCCTCGACGAGCTGAATGTCGAAGTGGAAGCCGCGGCCGAGGATGTTATCGCCAAGCAGTCCGTATTCCTTCGCCTGCTCGATGGCGAGCGTCAAGCGGTGGACGGCGAGTGGATACTCGGCGCGGACATAGATAATGCCCTGGGTGGCCTCCATGACATAACCGGCGATGATCATGCCTTCCAATAGCGAGTGGGGATCGCTTTCGATTTCGTTGCGGTTCATGTAGGCGCCGGGATCGCCCTCGTCGGCGTTGCAGATGACGTATTTGCGATCGGCCCTGGCTTTGCGGAGGAACTCCCACTTGATGCCGGTCTGATAACCGGCGCCACCGCGGCCGCGCAGCTTCGAGGCCTTGATCTGCTCGATGACCGCGCCGGGGTTGCCGTCGATGAGCACTTTGTACAGCGCCTGGTAGCCGCCGACGGCGATGTACTCTTCGATATCGTCGGGGCTGATGAGGCCACAGTTGCGGAGGACGATTTTTTTCTGCCCCTTGAAGAAGGGGACCTCGTGCCAGTGCGGGATTTCGGGGAAGCCGGCGCCGTACTTCATGCCGGCGGTAATGTGATCCCATTCCTCGATCTTGCACAGGACGCGGTCGGAGGGGACGCGGCCGGCGGCCATGTCGTCGAGGATGCCCGGAACCATGGACTGACGCACGCGGCGCATGATGAGGAGGGGCTTGCCGGGAAGCCAGAGATTCACCAGGGGTTCCTCGGCGCAGAAGCCGAAGCAGCCGGTGCGGGAGAGCTGAAATCCCAGGCCGAGATTGTCAATGGCATCGGAAAAGGCGTGGTAGACGCCTTCGGCGCCGTTGCCGGAGCCGCAGGTACCCATGCCGATGGCGATGCGGGGCTTTCGGGGAAGGAGCTTGGCCAGACCCGCTTCGCGCGCCGCGTTGAAGGTGGAAAGATCGACGATTCTCATGCTTTGCGGCTCCCTTTCCGCAGGGTTTCAATCTCGCGCTCGAGGGTGCGCTCATTGACGTGGCTGAGGATGGCGTGATCGACTTCCACCACCGGAGCGAGTGCGCACTGGCCGAAGCAGGCGACGGTGCGGAGGGTAAAGCGCCGGTCGGGGGTGGTGGCGGAAAGCTTGTCGGCGCTGCCCTCCTCGTCTTCTTCCTTGAAGCCCAACTGGAGCTTGAGGCGTTCCAGGAGGCTGCGGGAGCCGCGCGTGTGGCAGGCGGTGCCGCGGCAGATGCAGACGGTGTGCTCGCCCTGGGGCTTCAGATTGAACAACGAGTAGAAGGTGGCGACGCTATAGATTTGCGCGCGGGGGACATCGATGCGGGAGGCAAGATACTCCAAGACCTCCATGGGGAGGTATTTGTTCGGCTGGCTCTCCTGAATTTCCTCGAGCAGGCTGAGCAGCATGCCGGGGCTTCCGTGGTACTTAACGATGAGCCGGTCGATGAACTCCTGTTCCTGCGGGCGCAGTCGGGGTTCGGAAAGGGTTGGTGAATTCATGCGGGGCTCCTGGTCGCGGGCTGCCATCGAAGAGATGACATCAATCCTGATATTAACACCCAGTAGTATGAAATAGCAAGGGGCGCAAAGCGGGCAGAAGCGGGCAGGCGCGGAAGCGGCACGGGCGCCGGCTTCCAGGGGCAGCACGCTCAGAAGCGGGAGCGGGCGGGCGTTGCGCGTGGGGCGCCCGGAGCATTCACGGGAAGAACGGTCGGCGGGGTGAAACCGGGCGGGGCGCCGAACGAGGTTCCGGAGAAAGCAGCTTTCCGGGATGCGGGCGCCGACGCGCGTAGCGAATTCGACTCATTCGGGTATCGGAGTCTGCCGGCGGGAAGCGCCGCAGGGCCGGGTTTGGGGAGCGGCACGGGCCGGACGAGGCGCTTGGAGGCGCGAGCGACAGAATAGGCTGTTCCGGGCGTGGTTGTCGCGCGGCGCCGGAGGCCGGAACGCCGCAAGGCAGGCAATCGGCGGCAGGTTGCGGGGGCGCATCGGACGCCGGCGTGGCGAGGATTTGCGGGACAACGAGGGGGCCGGAGGGTTGTTCGGGCGGGTGGGCAAGGAGGGGAGCGGGTTCGGCGGGCGAAGGAGGCGGGGGCGGGGAAGTGTCCGATTTTGGGATTGGGTTCGAATTGTTATTTTCGCATGCCGTTTCGGAGGGGTCCTGTTCGGGGAAGTCCTTTTCCAGCTTGCCTTTGCGGATTTTTCGAAGCTCGGCGAGGGCGCGAAAAACGCGGCGATGAAGGCGTTCCTCCTCGCGGGAAATCTTCTCGAAGACGTTGGTGGACAGGGCGTCGGAGCGAGCCATTTCGCTGAGCATGCGGCGCCAGGCGGCGTCGGGTTCCAAACCGGCGCCGGGCGCGGGGGTACGGAGTTTGGCGCGGGAGGCAAGCAGGTGTTCCATGCGGTCCTCGAAGACGCCGGTATGGGTTTTGACGAGGCGGAGGAGGCGCCAGCGGGCGAGGGCGATGGCGCCGACGAGGTACTCCTCGGTGGGGGAAGCGGGGCGGAGTTCGCCGACGATGCCGGCGACGAAGGCGGCGTACTCCTTGGGGTCCTCGCCGGGGAGGACGACGTCGTTGGAATAGAGGCCGAATTTGGAATTATTTCTGGAGGACCGGGATTTGCCCTCGGAGGTTTTGGGGCCGGTGCTTTTGCGGGCGTTCCGGCGATTCGCGACGAGCTGACGTTCGGAGGCCATTTGACGATTAAAGTACTCCCTTTATTTATTATAGGGTGGGCAATGCAAGGAAGTGGCGCGCGCGTTGCGCCACAATTATGAATATAAAGGAGATATTTCTTGAGAAGGGGCGGTGACGGGCGAATCTTGCGCGGGGCAGGCGTTTTTGAGCGGCAAGCTCGACGAACAACGCGCGTCGTAGACTGGGACGCCGGATTCGATGAGCGCGCATTAAGGCGCACCGTCGAAAGTCAACAGGCTTTCATTTCTTTTGGTGGCCCCGCGGGCCGTGCTGACAGGTTGGCCGAAGGCAACTTGCGGGCCGATTGGCGATTGCCCGGCGGCGGTTGAGAACCGCCGCAAAGCCGGCATGAAAGCCGGCTTGCAAGCTTGGACGCTCGCCGCACGTCGCAGAAACCAGGAGTCCCGCGGAGCCTAAGTTAACCGGGATGAAAAAAGAAAAGGGAGCGGGGTTGAACCCGATCCCTTCGATGGTTGGGCGCCGGCGGCTCAGGGCAGCCGGCCGGCGAGATAGGTGCTGGTCCAGCTCGGGGTGCGGCCTCCGCGCGGATCCGGCGCCGCGCGCATCACGCGGAAGGCGACCGGGTCGCCGCTCTTGAGCTGGTCCTGAATCGACTTCAACTCGTCGACCGAAGAGATGTTTTTCCGATTGATGGAGGCGATGACGTCGCGTTCGCGCAGGCCCACTTCCTCGGCGAACGACCGCGACTCGACGCGGGTGACCACGACGCCGCCTTCGCCTTCGAAGGACATCTCCTCGCGTTCCTTGGCGGACAGGTTGCGCACGTACATGCCGAACTTCGCCTCGGTACCCTCCGAACTCTCCTGCTGTTGCTGCCGTCGATAGAAGGAGAAGCGCGGATCGTTGGCCCAGACGTCGGCCCGGTCCTGCACCGCGACGGCGACGTCCATGCGCTTGCCGCCGCGGTCGACGGTGAGGTTGAGTTTTGCGCCCACCGGAGCATCGGCCACTCTGGCCACCAGATCGTCGCCGTCTTTTACGGGTTCACCGTTGATCGACAAGATGATGTCGTCGGGCTTGATTCCGGCTTTGTCGGCGGGGCCGCCTTCCTGGACCTGGTTGACGACCACGCCGTGGTCAACGCCATAAGCCTTCAGCAGGTTGGGATTGGGATCCCGGCCGAACTGTACGCCGATGGAGCCGCGCGTGACGCGGCCGGACTTGATGATCGAGTTGTAGACCCGCACGGCGGTGTTCATCGGCAGGGCGAAACCAATGCCCTGATAACCGCCCGAGCGGCTGGCGATCATCGTGTTGACGCCGATCACTTCGCCGCGGATGTTCAGCAGCGGACCGCCGCTATTGCCCGGATTGATGGCGGCGTCGGTCTGGATGAAGCGCTGGAACTGCCAGGCGCCGGCGACCTCGCGGCCTTTCGCGGAAATAATGCCGGCGGTGACCGACGCTTCGAGGCCGAAGGGAGAGCCGATGGCGACGGCCCAATCGCCGACCTCGACGGCGTCGGAGTTTCCGATTTCCACCGTGGAGAGGGATTTGCCGGCATCGATCTTGATGACGGCAAGGTCGGTTTCACCATCGAAACCGATCAACCTGGCTTTGTGCTCGGTCTGTTCGCCAACGAGCTTGACCTTGATCTGGTCGGCGCCGTCGACAACGTGGTGATTGGTGATGATATAGCCCTTCGGGTCGACGATAAAGCCGGAGCCGGTAGCCACGCGAGGGCGAGCCGGCATCTCGTCGAAGGGCGCGCCGCCGAAGAACTTGCGGAACAGGTCGAACTGGTCGTCTTCCTCGCTCGGCTCCTGGCGGCGGTCGCGGGAGCTTCGCTGCGGCCGCGGATCGAAATCGGTCTCGATGAAGACGACCGTGGGTTCCAGCTTCTTGGCAAGCCGGGAGAACTCACTGGACAATTGCACCGGGTTAGGGATGGAGAGGGGCGTCGCGTCGGAGGCGACCTGGCCCCGGTCGGCCTTGACTCCGGTGTTGATCAGCGTCCCAATGAGGATGCCGACGGCGAGCGTCAGCGAAAGCAGGCCAATGGAAAGCAGCTTCTGCCTGCGTAGCGTCGAGAGAATGCTCATAGATTCAGTTAACCTCCCCAGTGCAAACCCGCTCCTGTCCATCATTATAGAGGATCGTCGGGAAACTGGCGTCTGATTTCAGGGATGCTTAAGTTTCCTAAGTGGTTTCAACTCAACAATCAGGATTCCGGTCAGAATGAGAAGCGCGCCGGCGGCGCCGCGCCAGTCGAGCGCTTCCCGCATCACTACATAAGACGTTGCCCAGGCGAAAATGGGTTCGAACGCGAAAATGACGGCCGTTCGGGTGGCGCTGGTGTGCTGCTGGGCCCAGGCCTGTACGGTAAACGCGGCGGCGGTGGCGAGCAGGCCGGTGACGGCGAGGGCCGCGGCCAACGTGAGGCTCCACCGGGCGTAAGCGTCTTCGAGCCAGGAGAAGATCGCCAGTCCGAGCAGCGCGGCGGTGGCGATCTGAACGACGCTGAGGATCTCGAACCCGCGTCGCGGGGCGAAGTGTCCGACGGCGACCATGTGCATGGCGAAAAAGACGGCGCCGGCGAGGGTCAGCAGGTCGCCAACCTCCATCCGCAGCGAGGTTCCTTCCAGGGTCATCAGGCTCATGCCGCCCATGGCGACGAGAGCGCCGACGGCTTCCCGAAACTGTGGCGCTACCCGATAGACGGCCGAGCAGAACAAAGGTACCAGCACGATGGCCAGTCCCGTCAAGAAAGCCGATTTCGATGGCGTGGTGAGGCGGAGGCCGAGAGTCTGGAAGACGTACCCGCCGAAGAGAAACGCGCCGGCCACGACGCCTTCGCGAACGCCGACGGCGGGTCTGGCGAACATCCCGGAGAGGTGGCCGCGATAGGCAATGGCGAGGGCGACGGAGGCGAGGGTGAAGCGGAGGGCGAGAAACAGGAGCGTGGAGACGTCCGGCAAGGCGGCCTTCACCAGGACAAAGGTGGATCCCCAGATGAAAGCGACGACGACGAGGGCGAATTCCGCGCGGCGGCTCAGGTTCACGCGAGCGCCGGCGCCGCCACGGACCGCATCAGCAGCGCGAGAGCGAGCGCAATCCGTTTCAGACCGATCTCGCGACCCTTGGGATGGTACCATTCCGATGGCGTGTGGGCGCCGCCGCCTTCGCCGCCGGCGCCGATGGAAGCCGCCTGCCACCCGAGGGAAAGGGGCACGTTGGCGTCGGTGGAGGCGCACTCGAGTTGCGAGCGGATACCGAGGTGGGCGTCGACGGCGCGAAGGCACTTGAGCAGCGAGGCGTCTTCGGCGAGCCGGCCGCCGGGGCGATAACCGATCTCGCGCACGCGCGCCACGAGGCGGGCGCCGGAGGACCGGGCATTCTCCTCCTCGAGGGCGCGTTCCATCGCGCTGGTGAGCAGGGAGGCAAGTTCATCGATGCGGCGCGGGCTTTCGGAGCGCAGGTCGAGCTTGGCTCGAGCGAGAGTCGGGATGGCGTTCACGCTGCTGCCGCCCTCGATGAGCCCGAAATTGAACGAATAGCGGTCCCCGTCGGTGAGATTGCCGTTGAGCCGGATGTCGGAGAACATGGCGATGACTCTGCTGAGGGCGTGGACGGGATTGCCGGCGCCGAAGTCGCTCCAGCTATGGCCGCCGGGACCGGAGAAGGTGATCTCGAAGCGGCGGCTGGCGACGGCGCGGCAGGTGATGCGTTCGGTGGAGGGACCGTCGAGCACAAGAAACGCGCCAATTTTCGAGCCGAGGCCGGAGGGACGGCAGAGGTATCGCATGCCGCTGAGGTTGCCCTCGCCTTCTTCGCCGACGGTGGCGATGAGCAGCAACGGCAGGCCGGCGTTCATCATCGCCTCGTCGTTGAAGGCGCCGGCCATGGCCAGCAGGGCCGCGAGTCCCGCGCCGTTGTCGGCCACGCCGGGCCCGTGAAAACGTCCGTCGGCGGACACGGCAATGTCCTCGGCGCTGCGCGGGGCAAGCACCGTGTCCAGGTGGGCGGTGAGGGCGATGGCGGATTGATCGCGGGAGCCGGGGAATTGCGCGATGACGTTGCCGGCCTTGTCGATGGAGGCGTTCCAGCCAAGCGCCTCGAACTCGGCGGCCATCCACTCGGCGCGTTCCTGTTCCTGAAAGGTCGGAGCGGGAATGCGGCAGAGTTCGAGATGCTTCTGGTCGATCCACCGCCGCTGGCCGACCAGCCATTGAAGACAGTCGCGAACGGCCTTGGATTCGGCCAAGCCGGAGGCGGAAAGCGGCCCGGCGGGTTCGAAACGTTCGCCGTTGGGAAGCCCGAGCACCGACTGACAGTTTAACAGGAGCGCCTGCGATGCCCCGGCGGAAAGGCGGCGGGATAAGATGAGGAGCGTATGTTGAGGCAGGTGAATCTGGATCTGAAGCTCTCGCGAAAAGACTACAAGGAAGCGCTGCCCGACCTGCAACGGAGGCTATACGACCTGCAGAAGGCGTGCTGGGATCACAGCGTCGCCTCGATCGTCGTGTTCGAGGGTTGGGACGCGGCGGGGAAGGGCTCGACCATCGCCACGCTGACGCAGCGGCTGGATCCGAGGGGATTCAAGCTGCACCCGATTCGCGCGCCGCGGACGTACGAAAAACAGAGGCCGTGGCTGTGGCGATTCTGGCTGAAGACGCCGAACCGGGGTGAGATGGCGATCTTCGACCAGAGCTGGTACGGGCGTGTTCTGATTGAGAGAGTCGAGGGGCTGACGCCGAAGAAGGAGTGGCAGAAGGCCTATCGCGACGTCAGCGAATTCGAGCAGATGCTGGCCGACGATGGGACGGTGATCGTCAAGTACTGGCTGCACATCTCGAAGAAGGAGCAGCGCAAGCGGTTCCAGGCGATCGAGAAGGATCCGCTGGAGAGCTGGCGCGTGACGGCGGAGGATTGGAAGCGGCACAAGGAGTACGAAGAGTACCAACTGGCGGCCGAGGAAATGCTTGAGCGAACGGAGTCGGAATGGGGGCCGTGGACGATTGTGGAAGCCACCGACCGCTATTGGGCGCGGCGCAAGGTTTTTCAGACGCTGATCGCGGCGCTGGAGGCGAGATTGGGCGCTCACGCGCCGCCGGTGGAGCGCGTGGCCGCGGACTCGAAGGACCGCGGGCTGCGCGAGGCGATGGAGGACGCGGAGGCCATGCTCGACGGCGAGAGGGCCGAAGCGGCGGCGAAGCCGGGGCGGCGGAAGAAGGGTGTGGACGGCAGCGCGGCGCGCGCCGAGAGGGTGATGTGATGCTGGAGACGATCGACCTGACGCTGTCGTTGGACCGGAAGACTTATGTCACGCAGCTCACCCGGCGGCAGATCCAGTTACGCGAGCTGGGCTACCAGGTGTACGCGCAGAAGCGGCCGGCGCTGATCCTGTACGAAGGATGGGACGCGGCGGGCAAGGGCGGGAGCATCAACCGGCTGACGGAGAGAATCGATCCGCGGGGATACGTGGTGTACCCGATCAGCGCGCCGAGCGGCGAGGACGCGACGCACCACTACCTGTACCGGTTCTGGCGGCGGCTGCCGGAACGGGGACAGATCGCCGTCTACGACCGGAGCTGGTACGGACGGGTGCTGGTGGAGCGCGTGGAAGGACTCGCGACGGAGGCCGAATGGAAGCGGGCCTATCGCGAGATCAACTCGTTCGAGCGCAACCTGCACGACTTCGGCGCCATCATCATCAAGTTCTGGATACATATCAGCCGGGAAGAGCAACTGCGGCGTTTCGAGCAGCGGCAGGCGATCGGATACAAGTCGTGGAAGCTGACGGCGGAAGACTGGCGGAATCGCGACAAGTGGCCGCAGTACGAGGAAGCGGTCCGGGACATGTTGCTGAAGACGAGTACCATCACGGCGCCGTGGACCATCATCGAGGGCAACGACAAGTACTGGGCGCGGGTGAAGGCGCTTTCCACGGCGGTGGACGTCCTTTCGACCGAGCTGAACTACAAGCCGCGCGATCCCCTGAAGGACGGGGGGGCCGCCGCCGCGGGCAAACGGAACAAGTCCAACGGCAAATAATCAGTGGATGGCCAGGGGGCGCATGGCGAAGCCGGCGGTGGCGCCCTTGATTCGGTTGGTGACCGCGACATAGACGAAGCGGTAGACGCGGTCGCGGGCGAGCGCTTCCAAGTTATGGAGTTCGCCGATGTGCACGCCCTGCTCGACCAACAGGTACTCGTGCACCGGAATCGCCGCGCCGGGATGGGCCGGGTCCTGACCCACTTCGAGTCCGCTGGTGTCCGCGCCGATGAGAACCGCGCCTTTCCGCTCGACGAGCCATTTGGCGCTCTCGAGGGTAATCCCGGCCGAGTCGTGCTCGCCAATCTTGGCGTGATCGGCGCCGGTCTCGCCCCAGTAGCGGCACGCGCCGGTGCGGATCATGACCACGTCGCCGGGTTCGACGTCGGTCTTCTGCGCGGCGAGGGCGGATTCCAGGTCCTTCGGGGAGATGGGGTAGTTGGAAGGGAGGGCGTCGACGCCTTTCCAGGAAGCGATATCGATCATCACGGCGCGGGCGACGATCGGCGGGATGGTATCGGCGTCGGCCCGCAGAAGGCCGAAGTCGCCGCCGAAGTCGGCTTCCTTAAAGCCGTTGTACCAGTGGGAGTCCTTGCCGGCGGTGATGTGGCCGAGGCCGTCGATCTGCGTGCCGACGTTATCGGAGATGTAGATGGCGCAACTGTGAAACGCGATGTGGCGCGGGCTTTGGGCAAACACCGGCATATCCTTCTGGCGGCGGACACCGTCGGGGCTTCGGTAGGACATGATCTCGATGGAGGCGTGTCCGGGCCATTTGAAGGACTTCTGGTCGACGAGGACGCCCAGGTCGTACACCTTGCCGGTTTTCACCTCCCGCAGCGCCTTCAGCACGCTTTGGGGACCCGTGACCGCGTTGAGCGCGCCCACTTCGTCATTGGGGCCGTAAACCCAGCCGTAGCCCTTCCCCTCCTGCCAGCCCTGCGGGGACTGGGCGCCGAGCGAAGCGGCGACGATTGCCGACGCGACGAGCATTCTTCCAGACATGGGAAGCATTGTATCTCGGGCGGCGCGATCTTCTACTCGCCGCGCACGAGGTCCGCGTACGATTCGCGGGCGCGGACGACGCGCCAGGCGGTCCCTTCGACGAGAACCTCGGCGGGCCGGGGGCGCGAGTTGTAGTTGGAGGCGAGGGCGAAACCGTAGGCGCCGGCGGAGCAGACGGCCAGCAGGTCGCCGGGCAGCACGTTAGCCAACTCGCGGTCGCGAGCCAGAAAATCGCCGGATTCGCAGACCGGGCCGACGACATCGGCGACCACCGTGCCCAGCGCCGGGGAGCGGCGGAGGGGGATGATCTCGTGGTGCGACTGGTAAAGGGCGGGGCGAATAAGATCGCTCATCGACGCATCGACGACGATGAACTCCTTGCGGCCGGTGCGCTTGCGGTAGAGGACGCGGGTGACAAGGACGCCGGCTTCGCCGACGATGGAGCGGCCGGGCTCGACGGTGACTTCCAGGTCCTTGTCCAGGACTTTCTCGCGGAGGGCGGCCGCGAATCGTTTCACTTCAGGGGCCTCATCCTCCGGTTTGTAGCGAATGCCGAGGCCGCCGCCGAAATCGACGTGGCGGATCGGAATGCCGCGCGCGCGAAGGCGCCCGGCGAGGGCGAGCATGATATCCACGGCTTCGATAATCGGGTCGGTGTCCAGCAATTGGGATCCGATGTGGCAGCTCACGCCTTCCAGCGCCAGCGCCGGCAGGCGCCGGGCGCGTTCGTACACCCGCTCCACTTCCGCGATGTCGACGCCGAACTTGTGATTGCGCAGGCCGGTCGAGATGTAAGGATGCGTGGCAGCATCCACATCCGGATTCACGCGGATCGCCACGCGGGCTTTGATCGCGCGCCGGGCGGCGAGCGCGTCGATTAACGCCAGTTCGGCCTCGGATTCGCAATTGAACGAAAAGATCCTCTGGTCCAGCGCGAATTCGA
This sequence comes from Bryobacteraceae bacterium, assembly GCA_026129905.1. Taxonomy (GTDB): domain Bacteria; phylum Acidobacteriota; class Terriglobia; order Bryobacterales; family Bryobacteraceae; genus JAHCHE01. The sequence continues at coordinate 140,889 of JAHCHE010000006.1, forward strand.
TTTCCGCGGCCGTCTTTCCGACGCCGGAGAAAACGATCTTCGACGGATCGCCGCCGGCTTTCAGGACGCGATACAACTCGCCGCCGGAGACGATGTCGAAGCCGGCGCCGGCGCCGGCGAGCAACCGCAGAACGCCGAGGTTGAAATTGGCTTTTACGGCGTAGCAGATGCGGTGCGGAACGTCCGCGAGGGCCTCATGATAGGCGCGGTATTTTGAGAGGATCGAGCCCGCGGAATAGACATAGCAGGGCGTCCCCGTCCTGGCGGCGATGTCGGCCAGCGCCACGCCCTCGGCGTAGAGGGTGTTGTCGACATAGGAAAAGCCGTTTTCCATTCGGCGTCACTTTACCTTGATTACGATCATGGTCTGGTCGTCGTGGATCTCCACCCCGCTCATGAACCGGTCCAGGGTCTCGAAGACGCGCTCGACAATCCCGGCGGCGGGCAACCGCCAGTTCTGCTCGAGGAGGGAGTAGAGCGGGCGGCGGTCGAATTCCTCGCCGGCAGGGTTCTGCTGGTCGTGAATGCCGTCGGAGTAGAGCAGGACGACGTCGCCGGGCTCGGCCTCAAAACGCTCCTCGTCATATTCGCGGTCGTCCAGAAGGCCGAGCGGAATGCCCTCGACGCGCTGCTTCAGGATCTCGCCGCGGCGGTAGATGATTGGCGGGAAGACGCCGGAATTGGCCATGCGGAGCGTCCGCGCCGGAGGTTCCCAGTACAAGACGAGGAGCGTCACGTAGGTGGCGTGAACCTTGCGCTCGACCAGCGTTTCGTTGAGGGTACGCAACAGGGAGGCGGGGCCGGCGCGCCTGGGGGCGAGCGTCCGCAGGAGCCCGTTCAGCAGGGCCCCGTAGAGCGCGGCGGCCGCGCCCTTGCCGCTGACGTCGCCGAAGGTGATGACGTGTTGCTCGCCCTGCTCGAAGAAGTCGTACACGTCGCCGCTAATTTCCTGGGCCGCGCGGGAGCGTACGGCGATGTCGAGGCCCTCGATCGGCGGCGGTTCGCGCAGCAGGAGCGTCTCCTGCAAGGTGCGGGCGGCGCGGAGATTCTCGGCTGAGCGCCGCTCGCGGGCGGCGATGTCCTCGTAGAGACGGGCGTTCTCGATCGAGTTGGCGATGAGCGGCGCGAGCAGCAGCAGCGTTTGCAGGTGGGTCTCGGTGAAGTAACCCACGCGATCGCATTCCAGGTCGAGCACGCCGAGGACGTGGTCGTGGATCAACAACGGAACCGCCACCTCCGAGCGGATGCCCGGCGTGGACTCGATGTAGCGTGGGTCTCGGCGCGTGTCCTCCACCAGGATGGGCTTCTTCGATTCCACCGCCGCGCCGGTGATGCCTTTGCCGAGCGGAAGATTGTCCAGTTCGAACCGCTGATCGTAGCGGATACTGAAGCGGCTGCGCAGCAACTTGTGCCGCTCGTCCACCAGCAGGATGCTGAGGGCGTCGTAATGAATCAGCTTGCGGATGGTGGCGGCGATGCGGTTCAAAACGTCGTTGAGGTTGAGGGTGGAGGAGAACGTGTGCGCCATCGCCGCCAGCGTGCGCAGGGTGTGGTTCTGGCGCGATACGCGGCGGTAGAGGTTCGCATTGTCGATGGAGGCGGCGGCGCGGGAGGCGATCAAGCGGACCAGCGCGCTGTCCTCGTCGGTATAGGCATTCAGCCTGGTGGATTGCAGGTCGACGACGCCCACCAGGCGACCGCGAGCCACCATCGGGACGGCCAACTCCGTGCGAACGGCGTCGACGGCGCCGAGATAGCGGGGGTCGTTCCGCACGTCGCCGACGAGGATCGGCGTCAGAGTGCGGGCCGCGGCGCCGGTGAGGCCTTCTTCCAGGGGAATCACCAGGCGGTCGACGATGTCGGAACGGTGGCCGATGGAGAACCGCAGGCGCAGGCCGCGGTTACGCTCGGTGTAGAGGAGGATGGCGAACAGGTCGTACGGGACCACGGTCTGGACGATGCCGGCGAGCTTGTCCATCAGGGCGTCCAGGTCGAGCGTTTCGGCGGCCGCCTGCGAGACTTCGAGCAGGAAGTCCAGTAATTCCGTGCGATCGCGAAAGCGCGCTAACTGGGTGGTTTCCTGAGCCATTCTGCGCCGGGGTCCGGTGAGTATCTCTCATTGTAGTACCGCGAGGATGCCCGGCCGAAGATATGCCGATGCCGGTCAAACCGGCATGCGCCACGGGCCCCGCAGCGCTGGGGTTCAGAGAGGAAGCAGGCGACCAGCGCCCTTCTCCGATGCGAGGCGATAGAGCGCATGCGCCGTGACGACGTCTTCGACGGCCAGGCCGAGGTTGACGCAAACGGTAAGCTCCGAGGACGTCTTCCGGCCCGCCGCGGCGCCCGCGACGATGTCGCCGAGGTCCGTCGGATTCGCGGGAATATCGGCGAAATAGCCGTTCTTTTGGTAATAAAACAATTGCGGCACGTCGTCGGCGCAGAAGACCGCCGCCGCGTGAAACAGCGCCGGCGCCGCATAGGAATCGAAATCCAAGGCGCAGACGAATGCGCCCTCCCGCAGCCACTCGGGCGCGATCACCGGCGTGGGGTTGCGAAGAATGGGCCCCGCAGTGACGACGATGTCCGCCTCGGCCACGGCCTCGCGCGCCGAACCGCGGACTTCGCAGGAGAGCCCGTATCCGCCGGATGCCTCCCGGCAGAAGTTCCGCGCCGCGTCGTCGTTGACGTCGTAGGCGTAGACGCGTTCGATTCGCGGCAGCGCTACCGTTAGCGCGCGCAGGTTCGAACGGCCCTGAACGCCGCAGCCGAGAATCGCGAGGGAACGCGGATCCGGCCGGGCCAGGTATTTCGCCGCCACGGCCGTCGCGGCGCCCGTCCGGTTGGCGGTGATCCAGGTCGCGTCCATGACCGCCAGCGGGAAGCCGGTCTCGACATCGTTGAGGATGAGCAGGCCGGAAATGTAAGGCAAGCCTTGCAGCGGGTTCTCCGGATAGCCGGACACCCACTTCATTCCGGCGATACCCAGCGACCGCACGTAGGCCGGCATGGCGTGTATGAAGGCATCGGGCCGGGTGTGAATGCCGGGTTTTGGCGGCATTTCGACCTGGCCGCGGCCTTTTTCCCGAAAAGCCGTCTCGACGGCCGCGACGATATCGGCCATCTCGAGGCCGAGGGCCGCGATGTCGCTCTGCGACAGGTAGAGGATTTCGGTTGGGATCGCCATGTCGCCAATATTACTTCGCCCGCGAGACGGGGTCCAAGCGTGGGCCGAGGCGCGCCGTCTCGCCTCGCCGCAAGCTGAGCCGGGTTCGCGCGGAGCGGTATCGAACGCGGCACGCGTCTCCGGCAGCGCTGGTGACGGAGGCCGAGACCAGCCTGCCGTTGTTCCAGGAAAGGGCGACTTCGAAGCCGCCGCGCGCCCGGAGGCCGGTGACCGAACCGCCGGGCCATTGTTCCGGCAGGGCAGGCAGCAGTTCGATTTCGCCGGCGTGCGACTGAAGCAGCATTTCAACTACGCCGGCCGCGCCCGCCGTGTTCCCATCGATGCTGAAGATGTTCCGCGGAGCGCCCGCGATGCCTCCGCGCGAGAACGTCAACAGGTTGTCGTCGGCGTTCTCGCCGATGAGGGCCACCAGATGCCGGTGCGCGTTCTCGGCGTCGCCGAGACGGGCGAAGAAGTTCACCAGGTTGGCGCGGCTCCACTCGACATCCTCCCAGGCGGGCGCGGCGAGGCGGCGCTCGATTGTCACCCGGGCCGCGCGCGCGAGATCCGGCGTGGATCGAGGCGTGATCTGGCTGCTCGGACACAGCGCGATCAGGTGGGACGTGTGGCGATGGTTCGGCACGGCCTCTTCGAAATCCTCGAGCCACTCCTGCAACTGGCCATGGCGGCCGATCCGGAGCGGCGGGAGCTTCGCCCGGGCCGCCTCGAGCCGAGCGCGCAAGTCCGCATCCGTCTCCAGAGTCCGCGAGGCTTCGATGCACGAGGTAAACAGGTCGTACACGAGCACGCGGTCGCAGGCCGGCCCCATCGACTCGGCGCACGGTTTGCCGCCGGGCGCCAGGAATTCATTCTCCGGTGACACGGAAGGTCCCGTGACGAGCCAGCCGCGCTTCGGGTGCTCGACCATGTAGTCGAGGAAAAACTCGGCCGCTTCCCTCAGGACGGGGTAGGCGCGCCTGGCGAGGAATTTCCTGTCGCCGGTAAACAGGTAGTGTTCCCACAGGTGCGAGGCGATCCAGATGCCGCCGGTCGGGTGTAACCCCCAGTTCAGGCCCCAGCCCGGCGCGGTGAAGCCCCAGGCGTTGGTGAACACGTGGCAGACCCATCCGCGCGCGCCGTACATCTTCGCGGCCGTGCGGCGGCCCGCGGTCCGCACGGAGTCGACCAGGCGGAACAGCGGCTCGTGGCACTCGGCCAGGTTGGCCGTCTCAGCGTGCCAGTAGTTCTGTTGCGCGTTGATGTCGAGGTGGAAATCGCACGTCCAACCCATGTTGCAGGCAAGATTGTCGTTCCAGATGCCCTGAAGGTTCATCGGCAGCGGCGAATCGGACCGGGAACCGGCGATGAGCAGGTAGCGCCCGTACTGAAAGAATAGGGCGCACAGTTGCGGGTCGGACGATCCGGCGCGCAATGCGGCCAGGCGCTCCGCCGTGGATTTGCGCGCCGCATCGTCGCCGCCCAGGTTGAGAGACACCCGGCGGAACAGCGGCTGATAGTCGGCGACATGCGCCTTCCTGATCTGCTGGTAGGGCTTGGCCGCGGCCGCTTCGATGGCCTGCGCGCAGAGCGCTTCCGGGTCGCCTCCGTGGTAGTCCGTTGCGGCCGCCACCAGCAGCGTGGCGGCGTCCGCGCCCTTCACTACGAGCGGTGCGCCGTCGGCGGAGCAGGCGCCGCCGCTATTCACGATTTGCAGCCGGGCGTGGAAACGCACCCCCGTTCTGCCGTCGCTGTGCTTGCTCTCGAACGCGCGGCCCGTAAGCGCCAGCGTCCGTTCGCCGGCGGCCCGCGCCTCCGACGGCAGGTCGCCGCCGGTGAGCCGTGCGCGGAACGAAAGCCCGCCCGACCGGCCGGCGGAAAGCCGGATGACGAGGATGCCGTCGGGATGAGAGGCCAGCGCCTCGCGCTCGAAACGGACCCCGGCCACGGCGTACTCAACGCGCGCGACCGCTTCATCCAGGTCGAGCAGGCGCCGGTAGCCCGTGACCGCGCCTTCATCCGGGAATTCCAGCAGCAGATCTCCCAGCGGCAAGTGCGTGCCGTAAGAGAGCTGCCGGCCCAGCAGATGCTGTTCGCACGCCCGGCGCCCCTCAGCGTACCGGTCCTCGAAGAAGAGCTTGCGGATCGCCGTCAAATTCTCGCGCGCGGAAGGATTTTCATGCTCGCCGCTCGGCGCGCCGGACCAGACGGTGGATTCGTTCAACGCAATCCTCTCACGGGCGACGCCGCCAAAGACCATTGCGCCGAGCCGTCCGTTGCCGACCGGGAGGGCTTCGAGCCACCGTTCGGCGGGCCGCGCGTACCACAGCCGCCAGGGACTCTCCGGCGGCGCGGCGGCCAGCGAAGGCAGGCAAGTTGTCGCGCCAAGGAATTCACGCCGGGTTGCTTTCATTTCAACGAGCCGCCTCAGCCACGATAACCCGCGCCGAACGCGGCGGCATTCCCGAAATTGCGTAGGCGCGGTCGTGCGCGCCCAAGTCCTCGCCGGACCAGAAATCCTCGAGCCGAGCGCGTTGCGTCAAAGGCAGTTCGAGGTCCCGCGGCGCGTCGTCCCAATTGAAGACGGTGAAGATGCGCTTGCCCGGCAGGTCCATGACGCCGGCGCGGAAGCTTTCGTCGGCGAAGCGCGCGGCAACGCCCGTGGGCGGCGCAAGTTTCCGCAGGATGCGCAGGCGCTGCTCCGGCAGAGCGGCAAGGTCGTCGCCGGCGAGCATCAGCCCGCCGGTGGCGTACGCGGCGCTCCAGCGGAAGTAGAGCTCGTTGTCCGGCATATTGCCTCCCACCATGACGACGTCGGGATCGTTGAGCCACAGGCGGCCGTGCTGCCAGCCGCGGAAGAAATTCTCCCGCGCCGTGGACCGGACGGAGTCCCACGTGTTGGCGATGTCCATCGAGCTACGCGAGGCGTGAATGAGTCCGACGGACGGCCAGATCGGATGATTGCCCGCGAGCACGAACGCGCCGCCGGCGCCGCGCAACAGCGCCTGCATGCCGCGCCGGTAGGCTTCGATGCGCGTTGCGTTGGGATCGTGGAACCGCCCGCCGTGCAGGGCGCCCCAGAACGTGGCGTCGAGCTTGAAATACGTTACGCCCCAATCCTGACGCATCGTGCGAAAGACGCCCTCGATGTGCGCCCGCGCCTCCGGGTGGGTTCCGTCCAAGGCATACCACGGGCCTCTGCGCCAGCCGCCGAAACTCACCGTATCGGAGCGCAGAGGACTGCCCTCGCCGTTCTGGATGAACCAGTCGGGATGTTCACGGAATACCTTTGAGCCGGCTTCGGCGATGAACGGCGCCACCCAGACGGCCGGTTGGAAACCGCGCTGCGCGATCCGGCGGCAGAGGCTTTTCATGTCGCCGCCAAAATCGGGGCGCACGTCGAGCCAGTCGCCCATATTGGGCTGGTAGCCGTCGTCGATCTGGACGTACTTCAGGTAAGGCGCCTGGCGAGCGATTGCGTCCAGGTTCGACGCGGCCTGCCGGAAGGTGACCTCCGGGCCGAAGCAGTACCACGAGCACCAACCGGTGGGCACTTCGGGAAACATCAACCGCGGGTGGTTGACCTCGATTCGGCCGGCAAGGCCGGCAAGCAGTTGTTCGCGGTCGTCTCCATGTGCGATTGTGAACTCCTCCAATTCCCAGGTTTGGCCGGCAGCGAGCGCCAGGTTCTCGGTGTCGAGGACGATCTCGAACTCTCGCGGCCGGAGGCGAATGACGCCCTGGAACCGGTTGCAGGACGTGAACGCGAGCAGCGAGCGGTTTCCGGAGGGAGGCGAAAGCATCGCCACGCTGTAAACGGTGATCGCATCCGAGACCTGCGGGATCTTGTAGTGCTTGGCGTCCGTATAGGCCCCGAGGTCCTCCGGGGCGGCGAGAGTTCCGCCCGTTTGCGACAGCATGGTGAAGCCTTCGCCGTACAAGCGGGTTTCGGGAGGCAGCTCGTGCGGTCCTTGAAACAGAACCACTTCCTTCACTCGGACCGCCGACGCGCCGCCGTTACGAAGGCGGGACCGGCAAACACTGCCGGCCCACTCGCGCGTCAACTCGAGCTTCGCCGCGTCCGGAGGGTTGGCCGTTCGCACCTCGGATTGCGACGCGCGCAACGCTTCCAGCGTGAGACCTCCGCGCGGAGAGTCGATTCGACGGCATCCCGCCAGCAGGGCCAGCGAAGCGATCGCGAGGGACGAGAAGAGGATTCGGTGGGTAGCCATACGCAAGAATGTACCCGAGGAGCAACCGTTTGGTGACAATCGGGTCCGATCTGTCACTAGACGCGCCCACCAGGGTACATCCAAAAGCAATAGTCTGTGTGACATGAGATATGCATCGCTCTTCTTATTCCTTGCGGCGCTCGCTTACGGAGGCTCCACCTCCGGGGACATTCCGTACACCGTTCCGCTGGAACCATGGGACGAACAGCTTGGAAACCACCGCGCCGTTGTTGAGGTAGCCGAAGGGGCGGAAGCCGTTCGCGTCCGCATCCCGTGGCGGCGGCGCGACATTGCGCCGGAAAAGAAAGCCGTTCTCATCTACAGCGCGCGATCCGGCAAGCGAATCGAGAACGTCGCGGCGATTCGCATCGACCGCGAGGCGGGCGACCTCGCGTTCCGGCCGGACCTCGTACCGGGGCGATACTTCGTCTACTACATGCCGCTCGCGCCGCGGCCGGAGAAGTTCAGACTCTCGGAGAAGGCGCAGTACCTGGCGCCGGAGAAGTCCGATCCGGCATGGCTGGAGCGCTTCCGGATCGAGGAGTTGCCGCGGGCGAGGGTTGTCGAGATGCAGTCACGCACCGCCTGGGACTCGTTCTGGCCGATGGAAGTGGCGGCCACGCGGGCGGAAGTCAGTGAACTGCTGGCGCGGCATCGCGGGAAACCTTACCTGTTGTTCCCCGAACGCCGCGAGTACCCGATCCGGATGTCGCGCGACCTGCCGTTGCGTTGGGCGCGTGAGGGGCCGAAGGCGGTTCTGGAAGACAAAGTCCGGCGCAACGAGTTCTACGCGCTTCAGGCGGGCGTGTACGCGGTGGAGAATGTGGCGCCGAAGGAGACGCCGTTCACCGTGGAGTTCGGCGACCTGAACGGTCCCGATGGTTCGCGGATTCCGGCGTCCGGCATGAAGTGTTTCAACCTTGGCGGCATCGACGACACGGGGCGCGAGTTTCAGAAGCGGTGGAGCGTGGCGGCCGGCCGGGTCGGCGCATTGTGGTTCGGCGTCCAGGTTCCGGTGGACGCCAAGCCGGGCCGGCACGAAGGCATCGTGACCCTGAGACCGGCGAACGGCGGAACGCTGTCGTTCCGGCTCGCGTTGGATGTTCTCCGGGAAGGCTATCTCCGAGCGGGCGGCGTCGATCAACCGGACCGCCTGGCGCGGTTGCAGTGGCTCGATTCCACGATCGGCCTCGGCGACGCGATCACCACGCCCTACACGCCGCTTGGAGTCGCCGGGAATTCCATCGCCTGCCTGGGCCGCGAAGTGCGGCTGGCGGCGACTGGATTTCCCGAGAGCGTGCGCGCCGGCGGCCTCGAACTGCTGGCCGAGCCGGTCACGATTGACATAATTCATGGCGGCGAGCCCTCGCGCTGGACCGGGGGCGGCGTTACGATCCAGCGCCCTGCTCCCGGCCGCGCCGTCTGGCAAACGGTGAACCGCGCCGGCCCGCTCGAAATGCGCGTTAGCGGGACGATGGAGTTTGACGGCGGGATGGGCTTCGACGTGAAATTGCGCGCCCAGACCCCGCTTGACGCTTCCGACATCGCCCTCCGGATCAAGCTTCGGAAGGACGCCGCGCCTTACGTGGCCGGAATGGGGCTCGACGGAGGCCATCGCCCTGCACGGTGGGCATGGAAGTGGGACCAGCAGCCGCAACGATGGAGCGATCAAGGAAACAACCTCGAGTATTTCATCTGGCTGGGCGGAACGAAGGCGGGCCTCTACTGCCGGCTGAAATCGCCGTTGGAAGACTGGAAGAATACCGGCGCGGGGGGCGTCCGGTTTGAGGAGGACGCCTCCGGAAGTGTTGTGTTCCGCGCGTCCAGCGGGAAGCGAACGCTCGCGGCCGGACAGGAACTCGAGCTTTCATTCCGGCTCCTGCCGACGCCGCTGAAGCCGTTCGACCGCACGCGCTGGAAAACGCGATACGCGCACGTCTACCGGCCAATCGACGAGATCAAGGAGACGGGCGCCACCGTCGTCAACATCCACCACGATACGCTGCCGAATCTTTTCATCAACTATCCCTTCTTCAATCTCGACTTGCTGGCGCCGTATGTTCACCAGGCGCACCGCGAGGGGTTGAAAGTGAAGCTCTACTACACGGTGCGCGAACTGACGAACCATCTGCCGGAGTTATGGGCGCTGCGGAGCCTGGGCGACGAGATCTACCGACCGAAAGGCGTGGGTGGCCACGGCTATTCGCACCTTGACGCCTGGCTTCAGGAACACCTGGTGGAAGACTACGCTCCGGCCTGGATCACCCGCGTGCCAACGGGAGAAATCGACGCGTCGCTGCGGACGTATTTCAGCTCACGCTGGAACAATTTCTACCTGGAAGGCCTGCGTTGGCTGCTGGAGAACGCGCAGATCGACGGACTATATCTGGATGAGATCGGCTACCCGCGCGCGATGATGCAGCGGGTGCGGAGGGTGCTCGACGCGACGCGGCCCGGGAGCATGATCGACCTGCACGGAAACCGCGATTGGTGGTCGTGCAACTCGCCGGTCGGCTACTACATGGAGCACATGCCGTATGTCGATAGGGTGTGGTTCGGCGAGGCGTTCAACCCCGATTCGCCGCCGGATTTCTGGCTGGTGGAAATGTCCGGCATTCCGTTCGGCCTGCCGGGCGACATGCTGGAACATCCCAACCCATGGCGGGGCATGCTGTACGGAATGACCGCTCGGGCGTTTTACCAGAGGAACGACCCGGCCGGAATCTGGAAGCTGTGGGACGAGTTCGGCATGGAAGACGCTTCGATGATCGGTTATTGGGAGCCGCGGTGTCCGGTGCGGACCGGCGTCGAGGACGTGCTCGCCACTGTCTACAAGCGGTCCGGCAAGTCTCTGGTAGCGCTGGCAAGCTGGGCCGGAACGACCAGCCGCGTTCATCTCAAGATCGATTGGCAAGCATTGGAGCTGGATGCCGGCCGCGCCAGGCTTCGGGCGCCGGCAATCGTCGATTTTCAAGAGGAGGCCGCCTTTGCCCCATCCGATGCGATACCGGTGGAGCCGGGGCGGGGATGGCTCCTGCTCATGGAATAGGGAAGCCGAAAGGAAGGAACATGCGCCGTTTCAACAGAGTGATTCTCCCGCTGGTTCTACTTTCCGCTGTTTTGTCTGGCCAGCAGCGGGCTGAATGGATGCGCCAGGCGCGGTGGGGCGTGATGACCCACTACCTGGCCGATACGGTGGGCAAAGGAACCGAGACGACCGTCGAAGAATGGAACAGGCTGATCGACAACTTCGACGTGGAAGGACTGGCCCGGCAGTTGGAGGCGGCAAGAGCGGGCTATTATCTCATCACTTTGGGACAAAATTCCGGGTTTTATCTGTCGCCGAACGGAAGTTATGACAAATATGTCGGAATTAAGCCGAGCAAGTGCTCCCGGCGGGACCTGATCGCGGATCTCGCCAAGGCTTTGGGGCCGCGCGGAATCAAGCTGATGACGTATCTTCCGGCCGGCGCGCCGGACCGCGACGCGGTGGCCATGAAGACCCTCGAGTGGAAGCGCGGACCGTACTCCAACCTGGAGTTCCAGAAGAAGTGGGAGCAGGTAATCCGCGAGTGGTCTCTGCGATGGGGCAGCCGGGTCGCCGGGTGGTGGTTTGACGGCTGCTACTGGCCGAACATCATGTACCGCGGCGCGGAGCCGCCGAACTTTGCCAGTTTCGCCGCGGCCGCACGGGCGGGCAATCCGGCCAGCGCGCTTGCGTTCAACCGGGGGGTCCTGTATCCGATCATCTCGATCACGGAACAGGAGGATTACACCGCCGGGGAGATCAACGAACCGGGACGCGTCCGCTGTTCCGGGCAGGCCGATGCGCCGTTCCGGTGCGCGGAAGTGGACGGCGCGCAGTACCAGATGTTGAGTTACCTGGGCCAGACCTGGGGCAAGGGCCCGCCGCGGTTCTCCAACGACGAGGCGATCAAGCACACCCGCAACCTCAGCGATGGAGGCGGCGCCGTGACGTGGGACGTACCGATCGAAGCGAGCGGACTGATCTCCGCTCCATTTGCCGAGCAGTTGAAAAGCATAGGGAAGGCGCTCGCGGGCAAATAAGGCGTCAGCGCCGCGGCGTCAATAGCAGGCGGGCGCCGGGTACTCAATCGGCGGAAGAGCCGGGTTGGGGTGTTTTCCCAGGGAAGACCCTTGACTTTGCCGGGCTGTTGATATACAAGGAGGTGACATCGGGAAAAGGGGGAACAGGTCTTGGACCGCGAGGGCGCGAGCGCTGCCGTCACCAGGATCTTCGACCTCTGGTATCCCGCGGTCGTTCGTTACGCCTACCACGCTTGCGGTTCGCTGGAACTGGCCGAGGAGTTCGCCCAGGAAGCATTCGCCGCACTATACCGGACTCTCCGCGGCGGCGCCGAGATCGAGAACCCCCGGGCCTGGATGCTCGCCGCGATCCGGAACCAGACGGCGAAGCATTGGCGGTTTCGGCGCCGGCATCCGGAGGATCTTGTTCCGAATAACGAATTCGAGACGAGGAGCGCGCCTGGCAACGGTGATCCCGAGCCGGACGGGGCCAGTTTGCAGGATTACCTTTCGATTCTGACGTCGAGGGAGGAGGAAGTCGTGGTGTTGCGGGCCCAGGGGCTGAAGTATGGCCAGATTGCTTCCCAGCTTGGGATCAGTTCGAACTCCGTTGGGACGCTGCTGATGCGAGCGATTCGGAAGATCCGCAAAGCGCGTGGCGAACGAATGGAATCGGAGAGGACGGTGGCGGGCTGAGATGAGAGCGGAGCCGCACTACGGCGACGAGGTCCTGCTGGATTTCCTGGCGGACGAACTCCCTGCCGGGCGCAAAGAGGCGGTGGCGCAACATCTGGCGGACTGTTCCACCTGCCGCCGGGCATTCGGCGAACTCGAGGGGGACTATCAGAGCCTGATGCAGGCCGGCGGCGGCCATCCGGCCCTTGGGCCGGAGCGGATCCGGAAAGCCCGGCTCGATCTCGCGGCAGCCATTGACGCGCATGAGAGGGACAGGACCCGGTTGGCGTACAGGAGGCGTTTTGCTCGTTCGCTGAAGGCGCTGGCGGCGGTCGCCGGTCTCGCGGCATGCTTCGCAGGCATCCTGCTCGTCGTGCGCCAGCGCGTTGGCCGCGCCGGTCCCGAACAGGTGCTCGAAATAGCCCGGTTGAGTGAGCAGGCGCGCGGCGGGGACGTGGTGTTCCAGAGTTTCGGCGTCGAGATCGAGGAGCTTCGGCCCCGGAGAGAGCAGGTGGCGGGCAGACTCGAAGCCTGGTCGGATCACGGCGGGGGCCGGTTCGCGTCGCGATGGCTGGACGAGGGGGGAGTTCTCAAGCATGCGGTCTGGCATCCCGCGTCGGCGCCGGAGGGCTTCACGTACGATTCCTCCGATCCGGGGCGGATCGCCCGGCGCGCACCCGCGGCGGATCGCGAGGCGATATCGCTGGTGGATCTGGGCGCCTACGGGTTAACGTGCGACGAACTGGCGGCGGGCTTCGTGCGGTGGCTCGAGACGCGGTCCTGGCGCCGGGTGACGCTTTCCGAAGGCATGCTTTCGCTGGTTGACGGGCATGGAGTGGGTCTCACGTTGGAGCGCGCGCCAAGGGACAGGGGAGACCGGCTTCGACTGGCGGCGCGGAGGCAGACGGGCTCGGGAGTGGTTGAAGTGATTCTCGAAGTGGACGCCGGCAATTACGAGCCGTTGCTGCTCCGGGTGCGGTACGATGCCGGCGAGCGGGTTTCCGAAGTCCGGATCGCGAGAAAGGAATTCCGCCCCGTCGCCGCGGGTTCGGTGAATCCCGTGGTCTTTGAGCCCATGCTGCCGGAGGCTCGGGCAGAAGCGGCGCTGGCGGGGCGCCGGGGAGAGTCGCAGAGCGCACCGGCCTCGCCGCTCTCGGAGGCGGAGGCGACTTCGGGCGCCGACCGCCGCGGCGCCGAGATTCGCATCCTTTACGCGCTGCACGAAGCGGGAGCGTGTCTGGGAGCGCCGGTGCAGGTGATCGAACAACAGGGCGGCGAACTGCTTGTCACGGGCATCGTCCGGTCGGAGGCGATGAAAGCGAGGATATTGGCGGGCTTGGCGGGAATGAAGCTTCCGCGCCGGATTGCGACGGACATCGTGACGAACGAGGAGGCGGCCGAGCGTGCCCGCGCCGGCCGCTCACTGGGGGCAGTTGAGGGTTCCGACCGGCCAACCGCGACCGTCGAGCCGTCCCCGGAGATCGCCTCCGAACAAGCGCCGCCGCTGGAGGCGGAATTGCGAGCCTATTTCTCCGTCCAACCGCTGCCCGATGCCTCCTTGCCGGCCGTTGACGGAAGCGCGCAGGCGGGGGAGCGGGTTGCCGCGTTCACTAACCGGGCCGCGACGCTCGCGGCTAACGCGCTGGACGAGGCTTGGGCGCTGCGGACGCTCGCTGACGGGTATGGCGAGCTCACGGATCTCGATCTGGCCTCGGCGGTGCTTCTGAAGCAGATGATCGAGGACCATCTTGGCGCGCTGGGGGACGAGACGGCGCGGCTTCGCGGGTGGGCGTCTCCGGTCTTGCGGGCGATTGCCGCGGGGCGCGGGCTGGAGGTGGCCGGGAGTCCGCGGTCCGCGAGGCAGACAAGTCCTCGACCACTCTTCGAGATCTGGCCGGCAACCTGCCGGGAAGCTTTCGCCGCGACGGAACAGATGCACGACGATGTCATGGCGCTGTTAGCGGTGAATCTGAAAGGCGCGAACGGGACGCGGAGCGAGGACGGGGACGGATCGGCCACGGCGAAAGCCATCGAGCGTCTGCTCCGGAACCTGGACCGCATGGATGCCGTCGCCGCACGCGCGAACGGCGGGGCCGGGCTCGGCTCGCCGTCGCGCGGCGATGTCCCGGCCGGAACTCCATCGCCGTGAAATTCCGGCGCGAGTCGAGGAACCTTCTCTTCGGGCTCGCGCTCGCGGCGACGTGCGGGATCGGCGCCGGGGCGGAGATTTCCGGCACGGTTCGAGATGGGACGGCCGCAGTACTGCCCGACGTGGAAATTTCCGTCATCAATGTCGAAACCGGGATGCACCGCCGAACGGCCACGAATCAGAGCGGCTTCTATGCCGTGGCGTTTCTGCCGCCCGGGGCTTACCGGCTGACCGCGCGGCGCGAAGGCTTCATGGTGGTAACGCGGGGCGATCTCCGGATCGGCGCCGGGCAGACGTTGTGGATTGACGTGAGCCTGGCAGTGGCCAGCGTCCGGGAAACGGTCTCCGTCTCCTACGATCTGCTGAACGACCAGACGTCGGCCGAATTAGGAACCGTCGTCGACCCCGCCGCCGTGAGCAGCCTGCCGCTCAATGGAAGGAACATCACGCAACTTCTGGCGCTGACGCCGGGCGTGACGCCGGTGAGCACGGCGCAGGGATCCGTTACGGGAGTCGGCGACGCCTTTCCGACCGGCATACCCGGTTCGCAGTATCTGAAGCCGTCCTATCACGGACAGCAGAACCGGTCGCAGATCGTTTACATGGACGGCATCATCAACACGGATTTTCGCAGCAACAGCTATGCGATTTTGCCGAGCATCGACCTGATTCAGGAGTTTAAGGTTCAGGCGCACAACGACAAGGTTGAGTGGGGCGGCGTCGCCGGGGGCGTTGTGAACCTGGTGTCGAAATCGGGTTCCAACGAGGTCCACGGCTCGGGATTCTGGTTCGTGCGGAACGAGGCTCTGGACGCGCGAGATCCATTTAAAGACGTCACCCGGGAATCGCCCGCGCCGTTCCGGCAGAACCAGTTCGGGGCCACGGTGGGCGGGCCTGCGATCAGGAATCGGACGTTTTTTTATGGCGGTTACGACGGCTGGCGGTATCGGCGTCCTTCCCAGTCGCTTGCGCGCGTCCCCACCGTCGAGGAGCTTGGGGGCGATTTTTCGGCTTCGATTGTCAACCGCGACATCTACGATCCGTTCTCGACGCGAACCGAAGGAGGCGATTACGTCCGGGCGCCGTTTCCGGGCAGGATCATTCCGCCGGCGCTGCTGAATCCGATGTCGAAGCGATTCGTTGAAATCTACGAGGAATCGCCCAACCACGCCGATCCGGTCTACAACTTCATCAACAGCGTCTCATCCCGCGACGACGCCAACAGCTTTCAGATAAAGCTGGATCATCAGCCGAGGGAAAGCGACAACCTGTTTTTCCGGTGGAGCCGGCAGTTGCGCAACTCCGTTCAGGCCGGCGGGCCGAAAAAATCGAGCGGCACGGCGATGACGGCGGACAATTACGGAGGCGGCTGGCTGCACATGTTCAGCCCGGATGTGATTGTGAACGTCCGCGGAGGCGCGGCGCGGCGGGATTTTCGGGGGGACGTGGAAACGCACGCGGCGGGGCTCGCCGCCATGAAGACCCTCGGCTTTCGAGACGTGGACCGATTTGGCGGCCTCAGGATGGAACTCGCCTCGCCGTGGCGCGGCGGGATCGGGTTGGCCGGCGCGGCGCCGCGCGAGAACCCCACGTACAACGTCTCCGGCGACGCCAGTTGGGCAAAGGGAGATCACAGTCTGAAGGGTGGGATCCAGTGGGTCGGGGTGGAGCGGCTGCAAATCAACACGTCGCAGACCTTTTTCTACGACGACAGCACGACGGCGGACCCGCAAAGACCGGGCGTCACCGGGACGTCGCTCGCTTCCGCCCTGCTCGGACTGCCGGTGCGATTCGAAGGTTATCTGCCGGAGGAAGGGAAGATCCATTTCGGAATCGACACGTGGTCCGGCTACTTTCAGGACGAATGGCGCATACGGCCCAACATCACGCTGAACTACGGCATCCGCTTCGACCACAACGCGAAGCCCGTCATCTACGACGGCATGCAGTCGGGGCCGGATCTCGATCGAGGGCTGTGGCTGATCGGCGCCGGGTCGATGCCGCCGCCCTGCAATGGCGCCGGAGGCGGGACGTGCATTCCGGGCAAC
The DNA here is from genome assembly GCA_026129905.1 of Bryobacteraceae bacterium. Classification (GTDB taxonomy): domain Bacteria; phylum Acidobacteriota; class Terriglobia; order Bryobacterales; family Bryobacteraceae; genus JAHCHE01. Next base: position 157,200 of record JAHCHE010000006.1, read on the forward strand.
GGCCTTTCCGACGTGCCGTTCGGGGAGCGGATCGTGCTGGCGCACCCCCCGGTTTACGTGCCGAAGCAGATCTGGGATAACTGGGGACCGCGGGCGGGCCTCGCGGCGCGCATCACCCGGAAGACGGTGGTTCGGGCCGGCTACGGCCTGTACTGGGACAGCCTGGTCAGCAACAGCCAGTACACGCAGCACAATGTCAACAACTGGCCGATGACTATCGGATTCGTCGGTTCGGCAAACGGTCTCGGCCAACCGTTGCGGACGATCCAGGACATTGAGGGATCGTATGCGGCCGCGCTGCCGGAGCCGTCTCCCTGGGAGAGGCAGGGATGGTTCAACGATCCGGAGCGCAAGAACGGTTATTCGCACCAGTGGAACGTGGAGGTCCAGCGGCAGTTGAGCGAAGATCTCACCGCGTCGGCGGCGTACGTCGGGAGTTGGAGCGGACGCCTGGAATACTCGGGTCTCGGCAATTCCGCGCGCCAACCCGGCCATGGGACGCCCGAGGAAGTCCAGGCGCGCCGCCCCGTTCCGTTCCTCAATGGCGGCGTCTTTTACAGCCGGAGCATGGGGACGGCCAACTACAATGCGCTCGAAGTCAAGATGCGGCGGCGCTTTGCCCGGGGGCTTCAAATGCTTGTGTCGTACACCTGGTCGAAGTCGATCGACGCCGGCAGCAGTGGATGGTTCGCCGCGGAGGAAGGGCCGGGCGGCAGTTCGGCCGCGCAGAACTATCACGATCCGAAATCGAATCGCAGCGTGTCTGCCTACGACATCCCGCATTTCCTGAGCTGGTACACGGTGTGGGAGACGCCGTTCGGCAAGGGCAAGCGGTGGTGGCGGAACGGCGCCGCGGCGGCGATGCTGGGGAACTGGCAAGTTAACTCGATCGTGCAGTGGCGTTCCGGACAGCCTTTCAACCTGGCGGTGGCCGGCGATGTGGCGAACATCGGGAACGAGCGGGCCGGCTGGTACTATGCGCGGCCGAATCTCGCGGGCAATCCCCGGCTGGAAAACCCGACCGTGGATCGCTACTTCAACGTGGAAGCGTTCGCCATCCCGTATTTCACGTACGGGAACTTCGGCCGGAACGTGTTACGGACGGACCGCGTGTTCAACGCCGACGTCTCGGTGTTCAAGCTGATTCCGGTGGGGGAGGGAACGCGAAAGCAGCTCGAGTTGCGGATCGAGGCTTTCAACGTGTTCAACCACATCGACTGGGCGGCGCCGGAAACGCTGATCGGCTTTGCGGGGGCGGGACGGATCACCGCGACCGAACACGAGCCGCGCGTCATCCAGCTCGGAGTCCGCTTCGTGTACTGACGCGGGGGGCGTTGTCGCCGGTCTCGAACTTCTCGTTGAAGGCGCAGCCGAACAGGGCGATGACCGCCAGCAGATACATCCAGAGGATCAGCACGATGACGGCCCCGACGCCGCCGTAGAGAAGGTTGTAGTTGGCGATGTTGCGGACGTACCAGGAGAAGCCCAAGGTCGCGATCAGCCAGAACAGGGTGGCGAGGAGGGCGCCTCGCCACACGTCGCGCGTTCTCTGCCGGCGCACCGGGCCGAAGCGGTACAAGAGCAGGGTGGTGGCGGCGGTGGCGCCGAGAGCGATCAGGTAACGTATGAGCCGGCCGAAGAACGGAACCCAACCGACCAGGTTCTGGCCTTCCGAAGCCATGCCCAGAGTGGTAACCAGCCACTTCTCGGTGCGCGATCCGAAGACCATCATCACGGTGGCTCCCAGACCGGGTATGACGGCCGAAAAGACGAGCGCGATCGCCACGAGCCTTCCATGCAGCATCGACCGGTTCCGGCGCACGCCGTAGATGGCGTTGAAGCCCTCGATGAGGCTGAGAATCAGGCCGGAGGCCGCCCACAGGCAGACGAACACCGCGATGCCGAGGACGGACTCCGGCGTCTGACCCACGGTGAACCGGCGCGCAACCATCTCCCTGGCGCCGGGAGGCACGACTTCGAAGAAGAAGCGCGAGATGACGTCCGCGGCCTGATCCAGCCGCAGCCGGACGGTGACCAGCGCCACCGCCGTCACCATTGGAAAAAATGCGAGCAAGCCGGAATAGGATGCGGCCTTGGCAATGCCGAGCCCGCCGGAACGATAAACGGCTATGGCCGCGAGCCCGCACAGCCGCCAGAAGCGCGACCAGCGCGAGATTATCGCGCGGAGCACGGAACGCACCCAAAGCGCGAGTTATGCTGAGACTTCACGTTGAAGCGACTCACCAGCTCCACCATCTTATCGTTCGCCGGACGGCCCGCTACGCTTGCGCTGGCGTTGTTCGGCCTGAACGCGTACGTGGCGGCCGAACTGTTCGTCACCGAATACACGCAGCACATGGGATCGATTGAGGCGGCGTACATCGGCCTCAGCCGCTGGATTGCCGCGCACCCCGGAGAACTCGAGTGGTTCCCGTTGTGGTACGGCGGCATTCCGTTTCAGAACACGTATCCTCCGCTGTTGCACATCCTGGCGGCATTGGCGTCGGCGGCCGCGCGCATTTCCCCCGCGCTGGCGCACCACGCGGCGTCGGCCTTCATGTATTCGCTCGGGCCGGCGCTGCTGTTTCTGTTCGCCGACCGCGTCTCGGGCCGGCGGGGCGCCAGTTTTCTGGCCGCCCTGTCCTACTCGCTGTTTGCGCCGTCGGCGGCGCTGGCCCCGGTGGTAGCGCGCGACATGGGGTCGGCTTTCGCGTCCCGGCGTTTTCACGCGCTGGTCTTCTACGGCGAAGGCCCGCATATCACCTCGATGGCGCTCATCCCGCTGGCGTTACTCGCTTTTCACCACGCCATGACCCGGCGGACGCCCGTGCGGACTTACGTGGCGGCGCTGGCAATCGCCGCAGTGGCGCTGACAAACTGGCTGGGCGCGTTCGCGCTCGGAGCAGGGCTATTGTGCTACCTGCTCGCTTTTCACGGCGGGCGTCTGAAGGCGTTGGGCTGGGCGGCGTTGATCGGCGTCATCGCCTACGCGCTTGCGTCACCCTGGATTCCGCCATCGACGATCGCCGCGATCCGGCGGAACTCGCAATACACGGTTGGCCACTACCCGCTTACGGCCATGCATCTACTGTACGGAGCGCTGCTGGCCGCCGCGCTGATCCTGCTGTGGCGGTTGCTGGCGAAGCGCCGGGCGGCGGCGTTTGTTCAGTTCGCGCTTCTTTTCGCCGTCGTCATGGGCTCCATTGCGCTCACCGCGTACTGGTTCGGAATCTACCTGGTCCCCCAGCCGGAACGGTATCACCTGGAGATGGACATGGGCATTACGCTGGGGGCGGTGTTCGCGCTGTGCTCGATCGCGGGCCGTCTGCCGCGGCCGGCTCGTTGGGCTGGTATGGGCCTGGTGGTAATCCTTGGAGCCGTTCAACTGGACGAGCACCGCTACATGGCGCGGAAGTGGGTGGAGCCGCTCGACATTCGCACGACCATGGAATACCAGGTTGCGCGGTGGCTTCAGGAGAACATGCCCGAAAGGCGCGTCTTCGCGGCGGGTTCGGCGAAGTTCTGGATGAACGCGTTCGCCGACAATCCGCAGCTTGGAGGCGGCTTCGACCAGGGGATCACGAATCCGCGGATTCCAATGGTGACGTTCGGCATCCCGTATACCGAGGGCGACCCGGAGACGTGCCGGACGTGGATGCGAGCCTACGGCATCGACGCGGCGGTGGTGAGCGGACCGAACACGCGGGACGCATTCCGCGACTACCGCGACGCGGGGAAGTTCGCCGGGGTGTTTGATGAGGCTTGGCGCGATGGCGCCGATGCCATATACATCGTGCCGCGATTGCGCCGGTCCCTGGCCCACGTCGTGCGGCCGACCGACATCGTGACAGCGGTTCCCGAGTACTTCCCGAACGTCGAACCATTGAAGAAGTATGAAGCGGCCCTGGAGGATGCCAGCCTTCCGGAAGCGCGCTTGGAGTGGCGCAGCCCGCACGCCGCTTTGATTACAGCCTCCGTCGCGCCGGACCAAGCGCTCTCGGTGCAGATAACGCATCATCCGGGGTGGCGGGCCTCCGTGGCGGGCGAGCCTCGCCGGGTCACGGCGGATGGTCTCGGCCAGATCATCGTCGAACCGGAGTGCGATGGTCCGTGCCCGGTTGAGCTTGTCTACGATGGCGGCCTGGAGATGCGGCTGGCCTACCTGCTGTGCGCTTCGGCCTTGCTTGCCGGCGGAGCCTGGCGCGTCGTCGCCGCCCGGCGTCGCGATTCTACTGTTCAGACGGGATTGCAACCGGGTTAAATATTCTTGTAGACTCGCGCCGCAGGCGTGCTGTACACTGTTCGTCTTAGCAACCACGATGTCGCAAGGAGCCTCCCCGACGACCATCCGGCGGCTGAAGAACTCCGCCGCGATCCTGAAGACGCTGGATCACCGCCGCGCCGTAGCCAACGACCCGCACTTGGGGTCTAATATCGAGCGCCTGGTGATCGGGCGCGAACTGCGCGAGCTCGAGGAGGAGATCGCGCGCAATCCAGGGCCGCTCGCGGCCTACGTGAAGCAGAAGGCCCACGTCTGGCGGCGCAGGATCGCTTTCAATCGCTAAAGGAAAGGCGCCGCTTGCGAGGCGCTTCCCTTCCGACGCCGCAACCCGGTCACGTCGCCTGCGAGGCGTGAAGCGCCTGGTCAAGGTCCCAGAGGATATCGTCGAGGTCTTCCAGCCCGATCGACACCCGCACCATATCGGGCTCGACGCCCGCCAGCGCCTGTTCCTCGGCCGAAAGCTGCTGATGGGTGGTGGAAGCCGGATGAATCACCAGGCTTCGCGCATCGCCGACGTTGGCCAGGTGCGAGAACATTTTCATGCTGTCGATGAACTTCTTCCCGGCGTCGTAGCCGCCCTTGATGCCGAAAGAGAAGACGGCGCCGGCGCCCTTGGGCATGTACTTTTCCGCAAGCCCGTGATAGGGGCTGGAGGGCAGGGAAGGATACTTGACCCAGGTGACGAGCTTGTGCTCTTCGAGAAACCTGGCCGCCGCGAGAGTATTCTCGACGTGGCGCTCCATGCGCATGCCCAGCGTTTCGATTCCCTGCAGGAAAAGGAACGCGTTGAACGGACTCATGCAGGGCCCGAGGTCGCGCAGGCCCTCGACGCGGGCGCGCAGGATGAACGCGAGCGGCCCGAACGTTTCGCGGAAGTTCATCCCGTGATACGCTTTAGCCGGTTGCGTGAGCTGCGGGAAATCGCCCTTCTCCCAGGGGAACCTGCCGCTGTCGACGATGATGCCGCCGATGCTGTTGCCGTGGCCACCCATAAACTTGGTGAGCGAATGGACCACGATATCGGCGCCGAAGTCGATCGGACGGCACAGGTAAGGCGTGGCGAACGTGTTGTCGATCACCAGCGGGAGGTTGTGCTCGTGCGCGATGGCGGCGACGGCCTCGATGTCCAACACGTTGCCGCGCGGATTGCTTACCGTTTCGCCAAAGATGAACCTGGTCTTCGGCGTGATGGCCTTGCGGAAGTTCTCCGGCTCGTCGGGATCGACAAACGCGACATCGTAGCCCATCTTGCGGAAACTGACGTCGAACTGCGTGTAGGTGCCGCCGTACAACGTGCTGGCCGACACCGCGTGGTCGCCGCTCAGCATCAGGCTGTTCGCGGTGATGAACTGCGCGGCCTGCCCGCTCGACATGGCCAGCGCGGCCATGCCGTTCTCCAGGGACGCGACCCGCTGCTCGAGGACGTCGGTGGTCGGATTCATGATCCGCGTGTAAATATTGCCGAACTCCTGAAGCGCGAATAACCGCGATGCGTGAGCCGAATCCTTGAACGTGAAAGACGTGGACTGGTAGATGGGGACCGCCCGCGCTCCCGTGGTGGGATCGGGCTGGTAGCCCGCGTGCAACGCGCGCGTGTTGAAACCAAAACTACGCTCTTGCTCTGACATAATCAGCATTCACCTCAGCCATTCATCCAAATGTTCTCGAACAAAGTTGTCGTCGTGCAGATGGGGATACGCGTGGTAGACGCGGTCGATTTCCTCGGCCTGTCCAGGAGAGAGATCCTCGTGCGGGTCGAGGCACCAGCGCCCCGCCAACAGGCCCTGCCGCCGCAAGACCTCGTGGATACCGGCGATGCAGCCGCGGAACTGGTTGGCGACGTCGAACAGCGCGGCATTGCTGTCGGTGACCTGGGCGGCCAGCGTCAGCCACTCGGGCGGGATGGCGCCGCCGCTATCGGCGATGGTGCACGCGCCGTCCTGCTGCTCGACGGCGCAATGGGTCCAGGCGGCCCAGTGGCCGAGCAGACCGCCGCGAATCCGGACGCGCTCCGAGCCAAACTGGTAGGTGGTGAGCAGGTCGACGACGATGTTGTCGTCGTTGCCGGTGTAAAGAGCCACCTCCGAAGCGCGCCCCGACTCGGCCACCGCCCGCGCGACGTCGAGCGTCTGATACCGGTTGAACGGAGCGATCTTGACCGCGAAAACGTTCGGGATCTCGACCACGCCGCGCCAGAACTCGTACGGGAGGACGCGCCCGCCCACGGCCGGCTGCAAATAGAAACCAAAAACGGGTATCACCGAAGCCACGGCGCGAACATGATCAATCAACTCGGGGACGGAACGGTCGCGCAGCGCGGCGAGACTGGTGAGCGCGAGATGGTAGCCGAGCGAAGCCGCCAGTTCCGCTTCCCGGACGGCCTGCGGCGTATCGCCGGCCACGCCGGCCACCCTGACGACGTCTCGGTTCCGGAGTTCTTCGGCGGCCAATTCGAGCACCGGACGGAACAATCCGATTTTCGGGTCGCGGATGGCGAACTGGGTGGTGTGCACGCCGACGGCAACGCCCCCGGCGCCGGCTGCGAGATAGTACCTCGTCAAGGCGCGCTGGCGCCGCTCATCGAGCTTGCGCTCGGCCGTCAGGGCTAAAGGGTGCGCCGGAATAACGACGCCCCGGTTGAGTGTCTTTCGCCAGGACATGGAAAGTTGGGAAACCCATAGGATAGCAGGCGCATGGCGAAGGGACGAGTCGGGCGAGATCGCCGCGCGCGTCAGAGCTTGATCCAGTCGTATGGCTTGCGGAGCTTACGGGTCAACATGGCGGAGGCATCGGGCGCCGCGGAGAAGTCTTCTTTTTGCGCGTCCCAGCGCAGTTTCTTTCCCGTCTTCATCGCGATATTGCCGAGCAGGGCGATCGACGTGCCCCGGTGGCCGATCTCGATATCGGCGTTCGGGGTTTTGCGCGACCGGAGGCACTCGATGAAGTTGAGGCAATGGGCCTTCGTGGGCTCCTCGACGTTCTCCCAGATGCGTTTGACGCTCGGGGCCCGCTGGCGCCGAGGCGGGGGCGGCGGCGCGTCTTCGCCGGTTCTCCTGCGGCCGGCGATAAAAGCCGTATCGGGTTCCGGGAAGATCTCCCAGCCGATGCGCTCGGCGTAGATCGTGGCCTCGGTTCCGTAGAAGGCCATTCCGTTCGGCTGGTCCCACTCGCCGCGGGCGTTGTAGTAGCGGTGGCCGGGCGTGCGGCCGCCCATGCCGTGGTTGTTCAGGTTCGAGCCTTCGTAAGTGGCGATGAAGCCGTCGTACTCGTACGTGACCGTGAGGAAGTCCGGGGTTTCGCGGCCGTCTTTAAGGACCAGCAGTCCGCCGGACGCCGATATTGCGCGCGGCGCAGTCACGTTCATAATCTGCTGCATCGTATCCAGGCGGTGATTTCCGAAATCCGTGATATAGCCGCCCGAATAGTCCCAGAAATATCGATACGTGCCCAGAAAGCGGTGTGGATCAAATGGGACCTTCGGGGAGGGACCCAGGTACATATCCCAATCGAGTTCCGGCGGCGGCTCGCGGCCGGCCTCGGGACGTAGGGGGTTCAGCGTATGGTTCGCGTAGTTCCAGATGCGGACGAACTTCACCTCGCCGATATCGCCTCGCTGGACGATCTCGGCGATTTTCATGAAGTGCGGCGCCGAGCGGTGCTGCGTCCCCACCTGTACGATGCGGTTGTACTTGCGGGCGGCGCTCACCATCGCGCGGCCTTCGCGGACGGTCAGCGAGGTCGGCTTCTCGACGAACACATCCTTTCCGGCTTCGCAAGCCAGGACGGACGCGATGGCATGCCAGTGGTCCGGAGTCGCAATGTGCACGGCGTCGACGTCGGTGCGTTCGAGCAACTCGCGGAAATCGCGGAAGGCCTTGGCGTCGGGACCTGCCCATTCCCGGGCCAGTTCGGCGTTGACGGAGTAAACGTCGGCGACAGCGGTATAGGCGACGTCCGGCGCCTCGCGCATCGACCGGGCGACGCCACGCCCGCGCCCGCCGCAACCGATGAGCCCGATATGAATGCGATCGTTCGCGCCCACGACGCGGGAGGCGGAAAGCGCGGTCACCCCCAAACCTGACGCTTTGACGAAATTCCGACGGCGCATGGCGGCATTCTACTGCAATCGGCGCCCATTAACAACGCGGCGGTGCTTATTGGGATAAGCGGACATAGAAATACCGCTTAGAGTCGAGAGACTCAGGATGGCGCAGGTCGGCCGTTCGGGCCTTTTGGCGAAAGCGAAAACTACCAGCGTGGCTCGCGACGCCGCGACGGTCCGTGGCTGGAGGGCCCGCGGCCCCGTCCCGCGCCGCCTCCGCCGCCGGGACCGCCGCGACCGCCGCCCGTACGCTCCTCGCGCGGCCGCGCTTCCACCACCTTCAAGCTGCGCCCGTCCAGTTCGGTACCGTTCAGACCCCGAATCGCGCCCTCGGCGTCCGCATCGCCGCTCATTTCAACAAAGGCGAACCCTCGCGACTGCCCCGTGTCGCGATCTCGGATGATGTTCACATTCTCGACGTGGCCGTAAGCCGCGAAGGCGGCTTCGAGATCCTGCTCCGTTGTCTGGAACGAGAGGTTCCCCACGTAAATGTTCTTCACTGTCACTCCTTCGCTGCTGCGTTCGCAGCGTCAAATACATCGATAAGCTAACCCAGGCGCGGCACACAAGGCAGGCGTCTGCCACAGACTAGCAGGTATCGCCGGCCGCGATCGGCCGGCAACTCCATTGTACATTCTTCGCCGGAGACTCAACGGGGAAAACGCAAGGGGAATGCCGGGCGCTCACGCGCTGCCTTTTGCTTCCTTGAACAGCTTGCGGTTGTTCATCATCTGGCGGGCGTGGTTCTCCGCGTGCTCGGCGTAGATGCGCAGCAGATCGAGCAGCGTGAGGCGTCCCAGCTCGAAGTGAATGCCGGCGCGGGCGAACGCCGCCTCGGGCAGATCCTTCAGCAGTTCATAGTTTTCCGCGCGCATTCGCCGGAACAGCTCCAGCGCCTGGGAGAAACGGCGCGACGCATAGCCAAGTCCCGCGGCCCAGGCTTTTTCATCGTAGTTAGGAAGCGCCGGCTCGTTCTCGGCAAGGACCCACCGGAAACGCGTGGCGCCCACGATTTCGCTGTCGGCGAGGTGACACACGATCAGCCGGATGCTCCATTTGTCCGGACCCGGCGCGAAGTCGAGCTGCGAGCCGGCAACTCCGGTGGCGGCGGTCGCCACCACTTCCGGTCCGCGCCGGAAACGCTCCAGGAGGTGGCTGAGATCGCTCATTCAAGGTTCTCCCGCATTCAGTAGTAATCCGAACAGCTCATGTAGTAGCCGCAGACGGGGCACACCAACTTGCACCTCACCCCTTCCAGGCGGCTGCTGCAAAGAGGGCAAAAGCAACTCGGTTCTTCCGCTTGCTCACGTTCTTCCGGCCGCTCGGAAGGTTCACCCCCGCCCTGCATGGATGCCAACGATTATAGCGCTTGGACCGCGCCTCGCCCGGCGCCGGGGAACCTCGATATCGTGGTAGCTGTCTCCTGAGCTATGAGCGATCGCGAAGCAACCGGACGGCAGAACGACTGGCGGCCCTGGGCCGCCGCCATGGTTGGACTGTACGTGACAGCATCCGTGGCGGGCCTGGGACGGACGCTGATAGGGACCGAGGTGTGGGCGCTCTACTACGCGCAACGTACGCTGGCCGAGCAATTCCAGGCCATCCGGCTGGACCTGGTGCACCCGCCGCTCATCTACCTGATCGAGCGCGGCTGGATCGCGATCTTCGGCGCCGGGGACACGGCCGTCAAGGCGCTCCCGGTCGCGATCAACATACCGGCGCTGATCCTGTTCACGCGGCTGGCCCGCTTGGCGACGGCGCGCTGGCGGCTGGCCGCCTTGCTGTTCACAACGCCGTATCTTGCCGCGGGCAGCGCGAATACCCTGGTCCGCATGTACGGGCTGCTCATCCTCCTGGTTCTGGTAGCGATCACGCTATGGGAACGTTGGAGGCGGCGCCCCGATTTCAGCCGGCTGGCGGCCTGGACGCTCGCGATGGTCCTGATGGTCTACACGCATTACTTCGGGCTGCTGATGGTGGCGGCGTTCGCGCTGGTGAACTGGGTGTTCGGACAACGCCGCTGGGCCTTCCTGGCGGCGGCGTGCGTTGCGGGCCTGAGCTTCGCGCCCTGGGCCGCGTACGTCGCGCCGGTGTACGAATCGCGCGGCCTCGACAGCAATCTCTGGTGGGTTCACATGCTGTTTCCCAGACCGCACGAGGTGGTGGCGCTGATGCTGTCGGAGTACCTTGGCCAGATTCCCGGTCAGAGGAATCTGAAGATCGGCGCCGCCATCGCCGCCGCGTTCGTCCATCTTGCGCTGCTGGTGTTCGCCTGGCGCTCCCTGAAGAAACTCTGGCCGCCGCGGCGGGCCGACGAAGATTGGAAGCGCTGGTTCTGGGTGGCGGGGGCGCTGGCGGGGGTTCCGGTGGCGCTGCTGTACGCCTTCTCGGTGGTCTATACGCCGGCGTTCGTTTCCCGATTTCTGCTGGGCATTCTGCCGCTGTATTGGCTTTTGGTGGTGATGCTGAGCGAGCTTGGCGGGCGCGCCGGAACGCGGCTCCTGTACGGGGTGATTCTGCCGTGGGCGCTCGTGAGCGCCGGGATCGGCATGGTTACGGCTGCCGCGCCGTCGCCGCTTCGCCAGCGGCCGGAAGCTATCGCCCGCGATCTCCGCCCGTCCGACCTCGTCCTGAGCGAGCGCGAGCACTCCAATTCACTCTACTGGGAGATCGCTCACCGGCAGGGTCGCGATGTACGGTTCGAGGTGCTGCCGAGGATCCGGCGCGACGAGTCCAAGACGATCTTCGAGCAGCGCGGCGAAGAGCAGGGCGAACGGCTCTCGGTGTTTCGATTTCGCCAACTGCCGGAGGTGGATCTCCGTGGCGTCGAGCGCGTCTGGCTGCTGCATGCTTCCAGGGACACGGCGGTCACCGCCGGCGCTTTCCTTGCGGAACGCGGCTTTCGGGTCGAGCGGCGCGAAGGAGACCAGGCGCCATTCCTGACATTGTTTGTCAGGACGCCTTCTGATTAGATGGTTGGAACGCGAGGCACTGTCATGAAAATCGCCAGCTTTCTTGCCGCGGCGGCGATCGCCGGCTGCGGGATCGCGGCGGCCGAAGACGCCGCTCCGAGAACCCGCACAGGCGCCGCCGTCGAGAAACTCCACCCGATCGCGCCATCCCGAGTGAAACTGCAGCGCGGACCGTTCCTCAACCGCTTTCAGTTGAACCGCAACTACGTCATCGGTCTGAAGAACGAGAACCTCCTTCAGAACTTCTACCTGGAAGCGGGACTCTGGAGCCCGCGGTTCCGTATGACCGCGATGGGCGAGGCCGCCCGCGGCGAAGACATCCATTGGGGCTGGGAGTCGCCCACCTGCCAGTTGCGGGGCCACTTTCTGGGACACTGGCTGTCCGCCGCCGCCTACATTACCGCTGCCACCGCCGATGCCGAAATGAAGGCGAAGGCGGACCGGATCGTCTCGGAACTCGCGCGGGTGCAGGAGCAGAATGGCGGCCGCTGGGTTGCGTCGATTCCGGAGAAGTACCTGTTCTGGATCGCCGAAGGCAAGCCGGTGTGGGCGCCGCACTACACGGTGCACAAGACGTTCATGGGCCTCATCGACATGTACAACCTCACCGGGAACGCACAGGCGCTGGAGATCGCCGAGCGGTTCGCCGGGTGGTTTCACGACTGGACGGCCAAATTCACGCGCGACCAGATGGACGACATCCTGGACGTGGAGACCGGCGGCATGCTGGAGGCGTGGGCCGACCTGTACGGCATCACGGGCAAGCAGGTCTACCTGGACCTGATGGAGAAGTACCGGCGCGGCCGGTTGTTCGACGCGTTGCTGGCGGGCAAGGATCCGCTGACCAACAAGCACGCCAACACCACTATTCCGGAAGCTCATGGCGCGGCGCGGGCGTACGAGGCGACGGGGGACGCGCGCTGGCGCGACATCGCGGCGGCGTATTGGAAATCGGCGGTGACGGACCGGGGGACGTACGCCACCGGCGGCCAGACAAGCGGCGAAATCTGGACGCCGCCGTTCCAGCTTTCCAGCCGGCTGGGGGACAAGAACCAGGAACACTGCGTGGTGTACAACATGATCCGCCTCGCCGATTATCTGTTCCGCTGGACCGGCGATGCCGCGTACGCCGACTACATCGAGAAGAACATCTACAACGGCATCCTCGCCCAGCAGCATCCGGACACGGGGATGATCGCTTACTTCCTGCCGCTGGAGGCGGGAGCGAAGAAGACCTGGGGCACGCCCACCAACGACTTCTGGTGCTGTCACGGCTCGCTGGTGCAGGCGCACTCCCGCCATGACCGCTACATCTACTATGCCGGCGACGAGGCGCTGACCGTGGCGCAATACATTCCCTCCGAACTGGTCTGGCAGCGGGAAGGCGCAACCGTGGGCGTGACGCAAACGATGCCGCGGGAGGCGGACGATCATAAGGTAACCGGGACCGAAGACGAGCCTCGGGTCCGACCGAACCATTGGCGGATCGAGTTCCGGATTGTGAGCGACCAGCCGTCCAGCTTCACGCTGCGACTCCGCGTGCCGGAGTGGGTTCGCGGCGCCGCCGCGGCGTCGGTGAATGGCGAGCCGCAGCCCGCCGCGCGGCCGCCGGGATTCCTTTCACTCCAGCGCACGTGGCGGAACGACCTGGTGGCGCTGATGTTGCCCAAGGGGCTGACGACCGCGCCGCTGGCCGACCAGCCAGACACGGTGGCGTTTATGGATGGGCCGGTGGTACTCGCCGGACTCTCGACCGAACAGCGAACGCTTTACGGCGAAAAGGACAAGCCCGCATCGATGCTGACGCCCGACAATGAGCGCGAATGGGCGAACTGGCTTCCGGGATACCGCACGGTGGGGCAGGACCCGACAATCCGCTTCGCGCCGTTGCATGCGATCACCAGCGAACCGTACACCGTTTACTTCCCCGTCCGGCCGCGCAAGTAACAAGGGACGTCTGGCGGGAACGCACTCCGCCTCTGTAAGATCGGTCTAGGGATCCGATGAGATCACGCGCTGGGAGAATCCGCATCGTCCTGTTGCTCTTGTGCTGCACGTGGGCAGCGTGCGCCCAACAAAGGCGGGCTTTTGAGCGGCCGGCGCGGTACGCAGCCAGGGGGACGCGGGGCGCGGTGGCCGGCGGCAGCGACCTCGCGGTTGAAGCCGGCATGCGCATCTTTCACGAGGGCGGCAACGCGGTGGATGCCGGGTGCGCCATAATGTTCGCCGCCGCCATCGCCGAATTCTCGCACTTCGGATTCGGCGGCGAAGCGCCCATCCTGATTCGCACAAAAGATGGGAAAGCGTTCTCGATCGCCGGCATCGGGACAATGCCGAAGCTGGCCACGGCCGACTTGTTTCGGAAGCGGGAGTTGCAGCCGGGCGAGGTCCAGGAGATCGAGCCGGGCGGATTGAAGGAGTTCATTCCGGTCGCGGGCCTGATGCCGGCCCTGGTGCCCGGAATGGTGGACGCCACGCTGCTGGCGCTGCGGGAGTTCGGCTCGCTGCCGCTGGCTCGGGTCCTGTTGCCGGCCATCGAGCTGGCCGACGGCATGCCGCTGGATGAAACGCGGGCGCGAAGCATAGCGGCGGCCAGGCCGTTTCTCCAGCTTTGGCCGACCACGGTTCGCGCCTACCTGCCGAACGGCCGGGCACCGGCGCCGGGCGAGCAGTTCCGGCAGCCGGATCTGGCGCGCACGATGCGCGCGTTAGTGGCGGCGGAACAGGAAGCGCACAAAGCCGGCAAGAACCGGGCGGAAGCTCTGGACGCGGTTCGCGACTATTTCTACCGGGGACCTATCGCCCGAGCCATCGGCGAGTTTTCCAAGGTCAACGGCGGATTGCTGCGGTACGAAGACCTGGCGGCGTTCCGCTCGCGCGTGGAGGAACCCGCCTCCACCACGTACCGCGGCTACACGGTGTACAAATCGGGTTTCTGGAGCCAGGGGCCGGTGCTTCTGGAGACGCTCAACATTCTCGAAGGGCTGCCGCTGGCGCGACTGGGCTTCAACTCGTCCGCCTACCTTCACCAGGTGACCGAGGCGATGAAGCTGGCCTACGCGGACCGCGATGCGTTCTACGGCGATCCGGAATTCGCGGATATTCCGGCGCGCGAACTGCTGTCGAAGGAATATGCGGTTCGCCGCCGCGGAATGATCGGGCCGCGGGCATCCACCGAATTTCTTCCCGGAGACGTCGGCGCCCGGCCGCCGCTGCATCCGGCGACGGCGCACACCGCGCGCGTCGATATCGACGAGGCGCTGGTTGCCAACGACACGACTTGCGTGAACGCAATCGACCGCGACGGCGTCATGTTTTCCTCGACGCCCTCCGGCGCCTGGATGCCGCCGGTGATCGCCGGCGACACCGGAATACCGCTCACGCAACGGGCGCAGAGCTTTCTGTTGCTGAAAGGCCACCCTAATGAACTGGCGGGCGGCAAGCGGCCGCGCGTCACGCTCAGTCCCACGCTGGTCAGCAAGGACGGCAAGGCTTTCGCCGCGCTATCGACGCCCGGCGGCGACGTCCAGGACCAGGCTTTGCTGCAACTGCTGCTCAACGTGATCGATTTCGGCATGGGCGCCCAGCGCGCGGTGGAAGCGCCGAGAATCCAAACGAAACACCTGGTGTCGAGCTTCGATAACCACGGTTCGGAGCCGGGCGACCTGGGCGTGGACGAGCGCGTTCCGCAGGAGGTCAGGAACGAACTGGAGCGCCTTGGCCACCGGGTGCGGACGGAGAGCCGTTGGTCCAGCGGTTCCGCGCCGGTGATGATCCGCGCGCTGCCCAACGGCGTAATCGAGGCGGCGCCCGACCCGTACGGCTACCGCGTCGCGCAGGCTTGGTAATCGGCCGGGAATCGATGTCCAATCTGTCCCTGTTCGATCCGCCAGCCTCATCGTTTCGCGATGAACTCGCGGAAAAGCTGCGGCGGCTGGCGCAAGAGGGCGTCTGGATCGGCGCGAGTTCCTGGAAATACGAGGGCTGGTTCGGGCAGATCTACACGCGGGAGCGGTACTTTACCGGGCGACGGTTTTCCAAGAGGAGTTTCGAGGATACCTGCCTTGCCGAATATGCGGAGACGTTTTCCATCGTAGGCGGCGATTTTTCTTTCTATCAATTTCCTTCGGAACCGTACTGGCGAAAGCTGTTCGGTTCGGCGCCGCCGACGCTCCGGTTCGCTTTCAAGGTCCCGGAAGAGATTACGGTGAAGGCGTTCCCCTCGCACGCGCGCTACGGGCCGCGCGCCGGGCAGGTGAACGAATCGTTCCTGAACGCGGAGACGCTGGAGCGGCTCTTCCTGGAGCCGCTGCGCCCCTGGCGCAACCAGGTGGCGGCACTGATCTTGGAATTTGGAGCGTTTTCCCGCCAGATGTACGAAAGAGTGGAACAATTCACGCCAGATCTCGGACGATTTCTGGACGCTTTGCCGCGGGATTTTCGCTACGCCGTGGAGATTCGCAACGCCGAATTTCTGGACGACGCTTATTTCGACTGCCTCCGGGCCCGCAACGTGGCGCACGTGTTCAACGCGTGGACGCGCATGCCGGAACTGGAGGTCCAGATCTCGCTGCGACAGGCGTATACGGCCGATTTCACCCTGACCCGGGCGCTACTGCGCCGCGGCCGGACGTACGAACAGGCGGTGAAGATGTTCGAGCCGTACGACCGGATTCAGGAGGAGAACCCCTCCGGACGCCACGCCCTGAGAGACCTGATTCGGGGCGCGCGGGAGGCGGGACAGCCGGCGTTCATTTTCGTGAACAACCGCTTTGAGGGGAACGCGCCCCACACCATCCAGGCGGCGCTCGAGGACTGAGCCTATTTCAGTCTCCAATGGTCCTTCTCGAAAACGCCCATGCTCTCGTTCCACGAGCCGAATTTCGCCGCCATCTGGCCGCCATCGACGAACAGCGCAGCGCCGGTGATGAAGCCGGCCAGGTCGGAAGCGAGAAAGGCCGCGGCGTTGGCAACCTCCTCCGGTTCGCCGCCGCGTCCGAGAGGTATGTGGCGGAAATAGTCGCGCGTGAGTTCGGGATTCGCGAACATCTCGACGGTTAACCGGGTGCGGATCAGGCCCGGGCAGACGGCGTTGACCCGGATCTGGTACGGACCGAGTTCATTCGCCGCGGTGCGAAGGATGCCAAGCAAGCCGGCCTTCGAGGCGTTGTACGCGAGGAGTCCCGCCTCCCCGTCGAACGAATTGGTGGACGCCGTGATGACGATGCTTCCGCGACGCCGGGGCTTCATCAATTCCGACGCGACCTGGAGGGTGTGAAACACGCCGCCGAGATTGACGGCGATCGTCCGCTCCCACTGCTCTCGGGTGGTGGAATGGAGATCTTCGAAGTAAACCGTGCCCGCGTTTGCGAGGAGGATATCGGGGGCGCCGGTAACCTCGAATGCCCGCCGCAACGAGTCCGGATCGGTAACGTCGGCCTCCAGTCCCTGTGCCCCAAACCGCGACGCGGCCTCGGCCGGACGCTCGCGGGGGAGATCGAGAATCCAGACGCCGGCCCCTCCGCCGGCCAGCGCCTGGGCGCAGGCCTGTCCAATCCCGTTAGCTCCGCCGGTAACGACGGCGGTCTTGTTGCTGAAGTCGAGCGGCATAGGAACCAATGTAATACGCACGTTGTAAGATGACACGGGAGTCTTTAATTGGAGGCGGACCCATGTCGATCACGCGAAGGGAATTCACCGGGGCGCTGGGAGCGCCTTTTCTGGCCGGGGCGCAAACCGTTCGCCGGAGGCTGCGCAGGGAGGAGAGCTATTTCGGCATTCACCTGGACCTTCATCCGAGCGACCAGGACGAGGCCCTGGGCAGGGACGTCACCGAGGAGATGGCGGCGCGACTCCTGGACCGGGTGAAGCCCGATTATTTGCAGTACGACTACAAGGGACACGTCGGCTTCATCGGCTATCCGTCCAAAGTGAGCGTTTCCGCGCCAGTCGTCAAGGATTCGCTGGCCATCTGGCGGAAGGCCACCAGTGACCGCGGCGTCGCTCTGTACATCCACTTCTCGGGCGTCTGGGACTCGCAGGCGGTGAAGGAGCACCCCGAGTGGGCCCGCGTGAGACCCGACGGCGGGAAGGAGGAGCGCCAGACGAGCACCTTCGGCCCGTACGTGGACCTACGCATGATTCCGCAACTCAAGGAGGCGATCGAGAACTACGACATCGAAGGCGGTTGGGTGGACGGCGAGTGCTGGGCGACGAATCCGGACTACTGCGCCGCCGCCGTGGAGGCCTTTCGCCGGGCGACCGGCCATCGTGAACCGCCGCGCGGGCCGGAGGACCCCGGCTGGCTGGAGTTTCTCGAGCTGAACCGCGAACAATTTCGCAAGTATGTGCGGCATTATCTCGACGAAATCCATAAATTCCGCCCACAATTCCAGATCGCCAGCAACTGGCTCTACACGACGCTGGCGCCGGAGCGTCCGGAGTTGCCGGTGGATTTCATCTCGGGCGATTATCTGGGCAACGCGTGCATTTCTCGGGCGCGCCTCGAGTCGCGTTATCTTTCGTGGGCGGACAAGCCATGGGACCTGATGGCGTGGGGTTTCCAAAATGCCCGCGGGGAGACGATCGGGCCGGTGCACAAGCCGGCCGCGCAATTGATGCAGGAATCATCCGTAGTGCTGGCGCAAGGCGGCGGGTTCCAGATCTACTATCAGCCCACAAGAGCCGGGAAGGTGGACGACAGGCATATCGGCGTGATGGAGAAAGTGGCCCGCTTCTGCCGCGAACGGCAGGAGCTGTCGCACAAGTCCGAGACGGTTCCCGAGGTGGGAGTCCTGTTCTCAAAAGAGAGCCTGTACTCCACCACCGGAAAGCTTTTCGGCGGCTGGGGCCGGGCCGAAGAGGCCGCGGCCGGAATCGTCGATGCACTGGTGGAGAACCACTACTCCGTCGATGTGATCCCGGATTGGAAACTGTCGGAGGTGGCCGGACGGTATGCCTGCCTGGTCGTACCGGACTGGGCCGACATTAGCGCGGGGGCTCGCGACATCCTGCTGTCGTACGGCCGCGGCGGAGGCCGACTCCTGATCGCCGGCGCCCGAAACGCGGAGTTGTTCAAGGAGGCATTGCAGGTGCGGCTTGCGGGAACCGCGTCGGTTCAGCGGGCGTGGATTCCCGGCGCCGAGGTGTTCGCCGATGTTCATGGATTATGGCAGGACGTCGAGCCGGCAGGGGCGTTCGTGCTGGAGAGCCGCTATCCCACCTACGACTCGGCGCGGGACGGGAAGCCGGCCGCGACGCTGAACGCCTACGGCTCGGGAAGAATCGCGGCGATATATGGGCCGGCCGGCGCCGCCTTCGCGCAAACGCACGGCCCGGAGACGCGCCGCCTGATGGGCCGGCTGATGGGCCGGTTGTACGAGCCGGCCGTAACGCTGGAGGGCCCGCCGACGGTGGAACTCGCGCGCCGGCGAAAAGGCGGCCGGACGATGCTGCACCTGATCAACACCACCGGGATGCAGGTTGCGGACGCTTACAGCGCGATTGATTTCGTGCCGCCGGTGGGACCCCTGCGCGTCCGGATTCGGATGGACCGCGCCCCGGCCCGGGTGGAGTTCTCGCCGGCCGGCGCGTCGCTCACGGGCGTCTGGCGGGACGGCGTCTGGACGGGCGTTCTGGACCGCCTCGACGTGCACGGCATCATCTGGTGGGACGCCTGAGCCGCCATGTTATACTCTCAGTGTCGTTTCCGGGAGGGCCTGTAGCTCAGTTGGTTAGAGCGCTACCTTGACACGGTAGAGGTCACAGATTCGAGTTCTGTCAGGCCCACCACCGTTTCTTTTCAACTACTTGCAGGCAATCCTAATATCGGTGATCCACGTCAGAATCGGTAGGCGGTCCAGATCACTGTTATAGCCCCTATCCCTTGCGTTAGTTGCCACGAGCGTGCCCCCAGAGGTCGTGCAGTGCATCGGAGAAGTGCGGGTCCAGTTCTCTACTGGCGTTCTTCGATATATCAGCCGGAAGGCCCACCTGTTTCAGAAGCGCCCTAAACCTTCTCCAAGGCAGCGCTTTCCTTGCGGCATTCGGAAATTCTTCGTAAAAGATGCGATTGCAGCTCGGTTCCGATTGGTTCAGCAAAACCGGCGCATGGTGGTAAACCAGTTCAGGCTCGCCTCGCGGCGTTCCACGCCAGATGATGATGACGCTATCTTCCTTCCGAGCTTCTTTCGCCACCCTGTACGTCTTTCCGTACCGAATCCATGACGTATTGCTCTTCGGATTCTTCAGGAGTTCGCTAGCCGCGACTTCCCCTTTCTCAATCCGCGTGAGTTCGGCAGGGTCCTTCGGATCATCAATAGCGTGAACGCCAAGCAACCATGTTTTCGGTTCCCGTTCGTCGGCGGGGAAGGCACGCTTGCGCCTCGTCCCGCTGTCATTCCAATGTTTCTTGACCGAAATCTTGGAGATGCGGTCGACGAACGGCCTGTTTATCTGCGCGGAGTGCTCTGCAAGATCGTCAATGAACCTGATTGCTTTTGAAACAACAGTTGGGTGATCGGTCCTGATCCCAGCTTCCAAAAGGTGGTTGAGAGACGAATCCGACAGATTTGCGGACGACACGAAGGCAATGCTGTCAAGCACAACGGTCTTGGCGTGAAGGCCCGGATAACTGAACAGCTTCACGCCCTTCCTGAAGAGCTTGCCCAGCACTTTGGCTGAAGTCTGCCCCGATCCGATGGCAGCATCGGACGCATCCACGATGAGGATATCGCCAGCCCCTAGCGAGAGCGGCACATTTCGGGTGACGTATGCGATGGCCGCACGTTTCGTCTTGGCGTTCTTCGATTCCGTGGCCACGGTCTTCCACAGCGTGGTGCTCAGAAATTGGATCATCGCCTTGGCTCAAGCGGCGTAGAGAAGCCGCTGCATTTCCTCAGTCTCCGGCTCGGAGCGGCTTCACCGCAATATCCTTGAAGTGGATCAGCAACTCATCGCGGGCGTGCAACTGCAGCGCGATGTGACCGCGCAGGCCGACGTTGTGGCGCCTGTGGGCTTCGTCGTTCAGAACGCCATCGCCGTCGAAATCGGCGATCGGCACGCCGTTCACCGTGGTACGGATGCGCGCGCCGAGGCAGAGGACGTCGATGTCGTTCCAACCGTCCCCCTCGCCGGCGTACTTCCATTTCCATTCCACCGGCCCCTGCGAGGCGTCGATTTCCCAGTTCTTCAGCGAGGGGAAGATCCAGCGGCGCGTCTGGCGGGTCTCGTCGTAGATCAAGCCGGTCCGCCACGGGGCGGGCGGATGGATGTCAACCTGGGGCCCGTCCAGCCACTGCGCCTCCTGGTCCCAGCGGCTGCGGACTTGCACGCCCGAGTTGCCGGGTGAATCGCGAAAACCGCGGACCTTCAGCCGCAATTGGAAATCGGCGAACTCGCGCTCGTGGATCAGCCAGACGTAGTCGTGGTCCGGACGGGCGCGAGAGTCGCAGATCAGCAGGCCGCCCTCAACCTTCCAGAATCGTTTGGCGCGATCGGCTTCCTTCGCCTCGACGCGCCAGCCGTCGAGCGTCCGGCCGTCGAACAGCGAGATCCATTCGCCGGTGACCGGAAGTTGTCCGAATGCGTGCGGCGCCACAGCGATGGCAAGGAGTACGATTACGATCCAGCGAGACGCCGGTCTGCGGGGGAAATGGCTCTCGCGCACTCAGGCTTTCCGCAGCACTTCGTTCAGCGAGCCCTGGCGGTAGCCTTCGAGGTCGATGGTGACGTAGTGGAAGCCCAGCGGCTTGAAGATCGCGGTCAACCGCGCCGCCATGTCGACGGACAGCGCGCGCTCCATCTCCTCCGGAGCGAACTCCAGCCGGACCAGCTCCCCATGGTACCGGACTCGAAACTGGCGAAATCCGAGCGATCTCACCGCCTCTTCGCCTTTTTCCACCGTCTTCACCTTCTCCGGCGTGACCTCCGAGCCGTACGGGATGCGGGAACTGAGGCACGCCGCCGCCGGCCGGTCCCAAAAAGGCAGACCCGCCTGGCGCGATAGCTCCCGGATTTCGGCTTTCGACAACCCGGCCTCCACCAGCGGCGCCTTCACCTCATGCAGTTTCGCGGCCTGCTGGCCGGGCCGATAGTCGCCCAGGTCGTCCCGGTTGACGCCGTAGACGATGACGGGCACGCCGCGCTCGCGGGAAACTTCCTCCAGCCGCGCGAACAGTTCGTCCTTGCAGTGGAAACAGCGGTCCGGCGCGTTGCGGACGTAATCCGGGTTCTCGAATTCGTAGGTGGGGATGAATTCGTGGCGGAAGCCGAGCATGCGGGCATACTCAGCGGCGTCGCGTTTGTGCGATTCCGGAATCGAAGGCGAATCGGCGGTGATGGCGACGGCGTTATCGCCGAGCACGCGCGCAGCGGCCCATGCCAGGTAGGCGGAGTCGGTTCCGCCGGAGTAAGCGACGATCACCTGGCCCAGATCCGCGAGAATGGCGAACAATTTCTCCTGCTTCTCGCGCATCCGGACGGGATCGAGCTTGGGACCGGCGGTGCCCAGCGCCACCAGAGTTGCCATAAGTATGATTATAGCGGCCTATTGCAGGGGGAGCGAGCCCTGGTTGTCTTCGGGCGACGGTTTGCTGTCGCCGTTCTCCGTTTCCTTGACCACCGATGCGGCCGCTACCCGGTCCTGCTCGCCCATGCGAACCAGGCGGACGCCGGAGGCGCCGCGGCCGGATTTGCGGATCTCGGCGGCCTCAATCCGGATGATCTTGCCTTCCATGGTCATGATCATCACGTCGGACTCGTCTTCCAACGGCAGCGCCGCCACCACTTTTCCGGTGCGGCGCGTGACCTTCATGTTGATGACGCCCTTGCCCGCCCGATTGGTCAGGCGGTACGACTGTAACGGCGTGCGTTTGCCGAATCCGAACTCGGAGACGGAGAGGATCAGGCTGTTTTCGTTTACCACCTCCATCGCGACAACCGTGTCGTCATCTTCCAGCCGAATGGCGTTGACGCCGTACGCCTGCCGGCCCATTGCCCGAACCTGCGCCTCCTTGAAGCGGATCGCCTTGCCGCCACTGGTAGCGATGAAGATCTCGTCGGTTCCACCGGAGATGCGGGCCGAAATCAGCTCGTCGCCGTCTTCCAGGCCGAGCGCGATGATGCCGCGGGAGGTCGGGTTGTCGAACTCATCCAACTGGCATTTCTTGACGACGCCCTTGGCGGTGGCCATGACGATGTAGCGGTCCTCCCGGAATTCGCCCACCGAAAGGATCGCCTTCAACGATTCGTCCGGTTGCAGATTGACCAGGCCCGAGACGTGCTTGCCCTTGCCCGCCACGCCGACGTCGGGAATTTCGTAGATCTTCAGCCAGTACAGCTTGCCTTTGTTGGTGAAGATCAGCAGGTAGGTATGGGTGTTGCCGACCAGCAGGTGCTCGATGACATCCTCGCTGCGCATCCCCATGCCGATGCGCCCCTTGCCGCCCCGGCCCTGCCGGCGGTAAGTGTCGACGGCCGTCCGCTTCAGGTAGCCGCCGCGGCTGACGGTGACCACGACGTCCTCCACCGGGACGAGATCCTCGAGCTTGATCTCGCCGGGGTCGGCCACGATCATCGTCCGGCGCTCGTCGCCGAAGTCCTTCTTAACTTCCTGGAGTTCCTTGACGATGAGGTTTCGGAGCACCTTGTCGGATTCCAGAATCTCGACGTACTCGGCGATGCGCCGCTGGATATCGGCCAGTTCGTCGAGGATTTTCTGCTGCTCCATGCCGGTGAGACGCTGGAGCTGGAGCTCGATAATCGCTTGCGCCTGCCGTTCGGTGAATTCGAACCGGCCGACCAGGCTCTCGCGAGCCTCCCTGGGGGTCTTCGCCGCGCGGATGAGGCGAATGACCTCGTCCAGGTTCTGGAGAGCCTTTTGAAAACCGAGCAGGAGGTGCTCGCGCTCGCGAGCTTTGCGGAGCAGGTAGTCGGTGCGGCGGCGCACCACGTCCACGCGGTGGTCGATGAACCGGTGGAGCATGTCGACCAGGCCGAGTTCCCGCGGTTGGCCGTTGACAATGGAGAGCATAATGATGCCGAAGTTCACCTGCATCTGCGTGTGCTTGTACAGGTTGTTGAGGATCACTTCGGGCTGCTCGCCACGCTTCAGCTCGATGACGACTCGCATGCCTTCGCGGTCGCTCTCGTCGCGAACGTCGGATATGCCTTCGAGTTTCTTGTCGTTGACCAGCGCGGCGATCTGTTCGACGAGCTTGGCCTTGTTGACCTGATACGGGATTTCGGTGACGACGATGGCTTCGCGGTCCCTACCGCTCGATTCCGTGGCAGCCTTGGCGCGCATCTTGATGGAGCCGCGTCCAGACTTGTACGCGTCCAGTATCCCTTCACGCCCGAGGATGAAGCCGCCGGTGGGGAAGTCCGGACCCGGAACCAGCGATAGGAGATCGGCCAGCCCCGCTTTCGGGTTCCGGATCAGCAGAATCGCGGCCTCGACGACCTCGCTCAGGTTGTGAGGCGGGATATTGGTAGCCATGCCGACGGCGATGCCGGAGGCGCCGTTGACCAGAAGATTGGGAATCCGAGTCGGGAGGACCTCCGGCTCCTCCTCGCTCTCGTCGTAGTTGGGGCGAAAGTCGACGGTTTCTTTGTCGATGTCTTCGAGCAGGGATTCGGCGATCCGGGCGAGGCGGGCTTCTGTGTACCGCATGGCCGCCGGCGGATCCCCGTCGACGGAACCGAAGTTGCCTTGTCCCTGGATGAGCGGATAACGCATCGAAAACGGCTGGGCCAGGCGCACGAGGGTGTCGTAGATGGCGGCGTCTCCATGCGGGTGGTACTTGCCCATCACCTCGCCGACGATCTTGGCGCACTTGCGGGTGGGGCGGTTGAAATGGAGGCCCATTTCATGGAGCGTGTACAGGATGCGCCGGTGGACGGGTTTGAGGCCGTCGCGGATGTCGGGCAGCGCGCGGCCGATAATCACGCTCATCGCGTAGTCGAGATACGACCGCCGCATCTCGTCTTCGATGTTGATCGGGATCAACTGCTTTCCGTCGGGGACGCCCAGCGGCATCTGCCGCGGCGGCTCGGATGGGGGCTGCGGTGGTGTTTCTGGATCGTTCGAATTGGCCAAGGAAACTCCTTTAGACGGTTGCCTGCACGAAGCGAAAGCGTCGTCGGGGGATTAACTTCTATTTTATCAGGAAGTGCTTGAAAACGCCTGGGCTTGCGTCGCGTCTTCGGGTCCTTGGGGAACCGGCGCAACCGGCGGGACCGCGCGGCTCCAGTAGTCGGCGAACAGCCCCTTCATCGCTTGTCCCATGCCGATGTGATCGAACACCACCGTGGCCCAGGAGGGCCGGGTGATCACCGGGTCGAGCAGAGCGATCATGCCGCGCTCGCCGTCGAACACCGCCATCTTCATCGGGAGCGACTTCACGACGCGGAGATCCACCCCGGCGCTCTGTAGCGCGACGAAGTCGCCGTTCTGCTCGGCGGCGATGGCCGGCTCCTCCACCAGCACCCGGCAGGCAACGCCGCGCTCCAGTGCCTGCCGGAGCAACTCCCGTTCCACCGGAGCGGCGGCGTACGGCGGACGGGAGAACTCGAGGTACTCCGCGCGGACCTCGGCCAGCATTTCCCGGAACTGGGGGCCGGCCTGGGAAGGATCGGAGAGGATACGCAAGAAGTCCAACGTGCCGCGGCCTTCGCGGCCTTCGGAATAGGCGAGGTGGAGGTCGTCGACCACTCCGGAAGCTAGGTGCGACTGCTGGGTCAGCTCCCGCTCGGCCTCCTGGCGGCGCCGGGCCAGGTAGCTGCTGATGGCCAGGCCCGGCTCGACCGCGGAGAACAGCTTTGTCTTCTCCTGCACGACGTGCGCGAAACCTTTCTCCACCAGCGCGTCCAGGATCTCGTAGATGCGCTGCCGGGGCACGCGTGCGCGGGTCGCCAGGTCGAGCGCTTTGAACTGCGGGTGGCCGACGAGCACAAGGTAGGTGCGCGCCTCGTAGCCGTTCAGCCCGAGGTGTTGCATGCGGCGCCACAGCCGCTCAAACTCGTTTTCAGACAGCTCCCGTCCCATGGATTAATAGAGCAAATCACAAAACCTCGGAAGGATGCAAGGGATATTTCGGGGCGAAAATGGCTGCGGAGGGAATTTGGCTTGCCAGCGCCGCCGGCCGCGGGCGCCCGCCTCGACACCCGCTCGCGGCTGGTAGTCTGGAGCAATGGCAAAGCAAAGGCAATCCGCATCGAGACGGCAGGCGATGGCGGCGCTCGCGCTGGGAGTTGGCGGCGCGGCGTCCGCGCAGGCGGCCGACGACTGGAATCCGAAGAAAACCACGGCCGGCGGCGCGATCCGGTCCGGCCACCTGCTCTTCCTGGGTGGCATCGGCGGATGGTATCCTGAGCGGCGGCCCGAAGGCCCCGGGGACGTCAAACGGCAAACCAGCGACGCGCTCACCACCATGAAGAACACGCTGGAAAAGGCCGGCTCGTCGATGGCGAACGTGCTGAAGGTCCAGGTGTCGCTGGTGGATCCGGAGACCAACTGGGAGCCGATGAACGAGGTTTACAACACGTTTTTCCCGGAGCCGAGGCCGGTGCGCTCCTACTTCGGCGCCACCGGGTTCCGGCGCAAGGGCCAGTTACTTCAGATCGACTGCATCGCGTACGTGGACTAGAAATGAACCGGATCGCTCTCGTGTTTCTGTTGTGCAGCGCGGCGTATTCGCAAGCGCTGCCGAAGATGGGGTCAGGACTTGAACCCCCGGCGGAGATGCTGCGCGGCTTCCTGCTGGGGCTGGCGGATGAGCACCTGGCGGCGCGCCGCGCGGCAATCGCCGAATTGAAGACCCCGGAGCAGATTGCCGCCCGGCAGGAGTACGTTCGCTCGACTTTTCTAAAGATGCTGGGCGGATTGCCAGATGAGCGCGGTCCGCTGAACCTCCGCCGGACGGGAACGCTCGACCGCGGCGACTACCGGATCGACAAGATCGTTTTCGAGAGCCTTCCCAACTTCTTTGTCACCGCGAATCTCTACGTGCCGAAGACGGGATCGCCACCATATCCGGCGGTGCTCCAGCCGCTGGGTCACAGCGAAAACGGCAAGGCAGCGGCGGGGTACCAGTCGCTCGGGGTCGGCCTCGCCAAGAACGGGTTTGTCGTTCTCGCGTATGACCCCATCGGGCAGGGTGAGCGGACCATCTTCTATCACGAGGCGATTCGGGGCTCGCTGGTCGGTTCGAGTACCCGCGAGCACCAGATGGTGGGCATCCAGAGTCTGCTGGCCGGCCAGAGCGTTGCGCGGTATCGCGTCTGGGACGGCGTGCGCGCCATTGATGCGCTCGAATCGCTGCCGGAAGTGGACAGGGAGCGAATCGGCATCGCCGGCTGCTCCGGAGGCGGCACTCTCACCACGTACCTGCTGGCGCTCGACCAGCGCATCAAGGTGGCCGCGCCGGCCTGCTACATTAGCGCCTGGGAAGAGCAGATCAGGGGGACCGGACCGCAGGACGCGGAGCAGCAGTTTCCCGGCCAGTTGGAGGCAGGCATCAACCACGGCGATTTTCTTATTGCCTTTGCGCCGAAGCCCCTGCTGATCTGCTCGACGACGGACGACTTCTTCCCGATCGAGGGCTCCACGCGAACCCTGGTCGAGATGAAACGAATCTATGAAGCGCTCGGCGCTCCCGGCAAGGTGGATCGGTATGTCGGGCCTGGCGGCCACGGTATGCGGCAGGATACCCGGGAGGCCATTTACTCCTGGATGAACCACTGGCTGCGCGGAGCGCCGCGGCAGCCGGTTGCCGAGCCCGCGCACAAGGTGGAATACGACGAGGACCTCTACGCCACGGCTACCGGAAAAGTCGCTACGTCGCTCGGCGGGGAAACGGCGAGCACCTGGAACATCAAGAGCTTCGCCGGCATCCGCCCCGCGGCGCTCCCGGCGGCGGAACTGCGCGAAGCCGTCACGAAGCTGACGCGGTACCAGAAGCCGGCCGGGGCGCTGAATATCCGAAGCCAGTCGAGGTCGACCGGCGTGGGCAAGGAAATCGAGTATCTCGTCTACGACAGCGAACCCGGACGGTACGCGCCGGCCCTGCTCTGCCTGCCATCCTCGGGCAGCGGGGCCAAGCAAGCCATCCTGTACGTCGACCAGGGCGGCAAGGAGGCCGGCTTCGCGTCGAACGGCGACGCCCGCGCGCTCTGCGAGGCGGGTCACCCGGTTCTGGCGGTGGACCTGGCCGGTTTGGGCGAGACCGGTTCCGAAAAAGGCGGCTATTCGCCCGAGTGGTTCGGCGGCGATAACCTCACCTGGATGGCGCTGATGGACGGGCGGACGCTGACGGGCCTCCGCATGGGCGACATTGTGCGCGGCCTCGATGTACTGGCGGAGCGGGGATTGCTCGGCGCCGGGGTCCTCGGCGTAGCCAGGGGCACGGCGGGCGTCGGCCTACTGCACGCAGCAGCGATCGATTCCCGGCTGAGCGGGCTGCTGCTGGACGAACCGTTGGTTTCCTGGCGCGCCATCGCCGAAACGCCGGTCCATCGCCGTATTTTCGACGCGGTCGTGCCGGGCGTTCTCGGCGTGTACGATCTCGCGGACCTGGCGGCGGCCATCGCGCCGCGCCCTGTGTCGCTGCTGAACGTTCGATCGCCGCTTGGCGACCGCCTGCTGCTGGCAGAGGCGCGCAAGCCGTATGAAACCGCGTCGCGCGCGTACCGGGCGGCAAACGCGGAAGGTGCGTTCCGCGTCGGGCTGAGGCGATTCGGCGAACCTTTGGCCCAGACTCTGCCCGGCCGTTGACGTTTTGGATCCGTGTTTCCCCACATTGACGGCGATTTTGTCGTGTAATAGAATCCAAACCGCAGCCTGGCGCGCGCGATCGCTTCGCCGCGCGGCACAATTCGGGAGGGAATCACATGGCGATGGATGTTACCCCGTCCCGCCGCGCGTTCCTGGGCGCCGGCTCGATGAGCGCCGCGTCCTACGGGCGGCTGCTGGGCGCCAACGACCGCGTGCAGGTGGGGTTCATCGGTTGCGGCATTATCGCCCGGCGGCACCTGGCGGATTTTCAGGCTCTGCCGGACGTGGATATCGCGGCGACGTGCGACGCGTATCTGCCTCGCGCCGAGCAGTGCGCGGCCGATTTCCACGCGCGGGCCGGCGCGTCCCAGGATTTTCGAAAGCTGCTCGAGAACAAGGACATTCAAGCGGTGTGTATCTCCACGCCCCCGCACTGGCATGCCCTTATGACGATCATGGCCTGCGCCGCGGGCAAGGACGTTTACGTCGAGAAGCCTCTGACCGTGTTCGTCAGGGAAGGCCGGTGGATGGTGGAGGCCGCGCGGCGCTACAACCGCGTGGTGCAAGTGGGCACCCAGCAACGCTCGGGCGCGCACTATCAGAAGGCGGCGACGGAGCTGCTGCGCGGCTACCTGGGGAAGGTCGTCAGCGTTCGCTCGGGCTCGGTGCGCAATTGCATGCCGGGCTTCGGAAGGCCGCCCGATTCCGACCCGCCGCCCGGCATGGACTGGGACCTGTTTCTGGGGCCGGCGACCATGCGCCCGTACAACGTGAACCGCGGACTCTACAACTTCCGCTGGTTCTGGGACACCGAAGGAGGCCAGCAGACGAACATGGGCGCCCACGAGATGGACATTGTCCTCTGGGCGCTGGGAGTTAAAGGCCCGACGTCCGTCTTCTCGATCGGCGGCCGCTACGCGCTCGACGACAACTGCGAAGTTCCGGATACGCAGGACTCGCTGTTCGAATTTCCCGGCGGCTGCACCGCGGCGTTCACCTACCGCGAAGCGAGCTTCGGCGACTATCGCGTGCCGACGCTCTGGTTCCTCGGGACCAAGGGCGGCTTGGAAATCTCACGCGCCGGGTACCGTGTGCACCCCGACCGCAAGATGCCAAAGAACGGCCATGTCCCCGCGGCGGACATGCAGCCGGCGATACCGCCCGACGGCCCGCGCCAGGTACCCAGAGGAGAGCCCGAGTTCTGGATCCAGCCGCGGGAGATGGGTCCCACGTCGACGGTCTATGGCGGGACGGACATCCACACGCGCGACTTCATCGACTGTGTGAAATCGCGGCGGCGGCCGAACGCGGACGTCGAGGATGGCCACTATGCGGCGACGGCCTGCCACCTGGCTAACATCTCGCTTCGGCTGGGCGGCCGCAAACTGCGATGGGACGCTGACAAGGAAGACGTGATCGGCGACCGGGAAGCGTCGGCCACGCTCGTTCGTCCCTACCGTTCTCCATGGGACAAGGAACTGCGTAGCCTGAAGCTGACGATGTAGCGCCGATGTAAAGCATGAGGAGACGAGCGTTCGTACTGGGCGGGGCGGCGGCGACGATGGCGGCCGCGCCGGGCGGCAGGCCGATCCGAATCGCGTTCCTTGGCGGCGGGCATGGACACGGCAGCGCCAAAGTGGCCCTGGCGGGCAAATCGCCCGATTGGGATTTGGCGGGCATTTGCGAACCGGATGCCGAGCTGATGGCAAGGTATGAGCGAATGGGCGTCCGGGCGCTGACGCGCGCGCAGGTCCTCGAAGATCCCTCGATCGAAGTTGTAGGGGTCGAGGGGTGGGTGTGGGAACTGGCCGCGTCCGCCAAGGCGGCTCTGGAAGCCGGCAAGCACATTCATCTGGACAAACCCCCGGCGGCGAGCATGGCGGAAATGCGCGAGATCCTGGACCTGGCCCAGCGGCGGAAGCGCCTGGTGCAGGTCGGGTACATGTGGCGGTACAATCCCGCCGTGAACCTGGCGCTGGAGGCGGCTCGGGCCGGCTGGCTGGGCGAGATCTTCCAGATCCGCGGCGTGATCAACACCACGATCGACGCCGCCGAGCGCAAGAAACTGGCGCGCTTCGTGGGCGGCCAGATGTTCGAACTGGGGGGCCACCTGATCGATCCGATCATCCGCCTGATGGGGCGTCCCGAGCGCGTCACGCCTTACCTTCGCCACGACTTTGGCGCGCTGGACGACGGCTTGACGGACAACACCATGGCGGTTTTGGAATGGCGCGGAGCGATCGGGACCGTCGCCACGGCGTCGATGCATCACCGCAGTCCCACCGCCGGGGGCAACTCGGGGGCACTTCCGTACCGGGCGCTGGAGATTTATGGCACGCAGGGAGCGGCGGTCGTGCGTCCCATCGAGCCGCCTTCTCTCTTGATTGACCTGACTGTAGCGGCGGGCCCGTACAAAGCGGGCCCACAGACGCAGTCGTTCACATACGCCCGTTATGTGGACGACTTCATTGAACTCGCGGCCGCGGTCCGCGGCGAGGGCAAGCTGCGGGTGAGGCCGGAGGAAGACCTGCTGGTGGAGGAAAGTCTGCTCCGCGCGAGCGGCATGGAAGGGTAGCTGGCGCGGACGGACCCACGGGCCGCCAATGCGATAGATAAGTCCGCCACAATCTCGCCCGCGTCCGCGTTATCGAGCCGCATTCACGTTCGAATCGACAAAAAAGGTTTCAGCGCCGCTCATGGACCTCGCCGCGGCCCAGGCGTTGCGCAGCCCCGATTGCCGCAACGGGGCGATGGGTTCTCCAGTGTTCAAGAGCGCGCCAGTATGCATCGCTTAGCCGCATCTCGCGCTCCAGCATCTGGCTCACGAGCCGGGAGACGGAAGTATTCTCCTCGGCAGCCTTACGACGCACCCAAAGAGCAGTCTCGTCAGACAACTTGATGGTGATGTTCTTTGGCACGAAATTAGTGTGGCATGAAAAAGGCCGCCGACAGGAGTCGTGACCTACGTTCCACATTTCGCGACGACATCCATTGGTCGCGCCGCGGTTACGGGTGCGCGTATTCGTGCGCGTTGGGGATCAGGCGCAGATAGACTTCATCGGCCAGATACGTGTGCCAGTGGCCATTCCACATCGCGTAGCCGACGAAGCCCAGGAAGACGACCGCGATTCCGGCCGCCATGGCCCAGGCTGGAAGGCGGCGCCGGCCGGCGGTCATCTGGAGAGCGCCGGCCGCGGGGCAGGCCGCGATGCATTCGTAGCAGCCGGTGCATTCGGGCGAGCGTACGGCGATCAGCTCGTCCACGGGGAGCTGCGACGGGCAGGCCACCGTGCACTTGGCGCAGTCGATGCACGGGTCGGGGTTGCGCCGGACCCGGGCGGGACTCCAGCGGGAAAGCAAGCCAAGCAGCGCGCCATAAGGGCACAAGTACCGGCACCAGAAGTTCTGAACAAAGAAAGAGAGCAGCACGAGAACGCCGATGGTGATGGCGGCCGTCGCGCCGAGGTACCGGAAGAAGTTCAGCATCTTCACGTCGGCGATGACGCCGTACGGCCCGTTCAAGAAGGCTCGGATGGCGGCGGCGGACATGCTGCCCACCGCGTAGAGGAACAGGCCCAGCAGGATGTACTTGAGACTGCGCAGCGGGATATCGGCCCACCGCGGCAGACGCCAGTTCTTGCGGAAGGTTTGCCGTCCCACTTTCCACAGCAGCTCCGAAAACGCGCCCACCGGGCACAGCCAACTGCAAAATGCCTTGCGGAACAGCAGGGAGATGAAGACGAAACTGAGCAGCAGAAACATGCCCGCGGCGTGGTGCGGCGGCAACTCCCCGGTGAGAAGAAGCGCCTTCACGTTCATCAGCGAGGCGATTGGCAGCCAGCCTTCCACGCCCGGCGGCCGCTCGATCTTCCACCCCTGCCCGCCGTTTTCGAAATACCGCACGAACAGGTAGAACTCGACGCCGATCCAAACGTTCAACGCGAAGAATAGGACCTGGACGGCGCGGCGGACTGCCTGGGTGCGGTCGGGCGCGCTCCGCTGCCGGAGCTTTTTCCTCGTGCCCGGCTTTGCTGCCGGCCGGGGCGGGGCCAGGGTCGAGCAACTCATCCTGTCACCAGCCTACGGGCGGGCGCGCGTCGGAGGCAGTGACTCCGGTCACTGATCGCGAGGGTAGACGCGCCGGATGATGAGGCAGGACCAGGAAAGCAGATGGCCTACCAGATTAACGAACGATGCACCGCCTGCGGCGACTGCCTTCCTTTGTGTCCGGCGCATGCCATCATCGCCGCCCTGCCGGTATACCGCATCGATCCGCTGGCTTGCATCGAGTGCGTGGGGTTCACCGACGAGTCGCAATGCACGGAGGCCTGCCCGGAACAGGCGGTGGAACCGGCCGGCGGATGGCCGGAGAGGTCAGCGGCCGCGCGACTCCAGCAGCCGCCGGTAGCTTGCCAGTAGCTGGTCGCGCGCGGCTTCCTTCAGCGGGCCCGGCCCCTTTTCCGGCGGCAACCCGCGGCACAGCGCGATGGTCTTGCGGAGGCTTTCCACAAACTGCACGCAAGGCGGGCAACCGGAAATATGCGCGTCGATGTGTTGACAAATGTCGTCCGGCAGTTCCCGGTCGAGATACTGCGACAGCATCGCGAATACGTCCTTGCATTCGGAGGGCTTCATGACTTTGCCTGCGTCTGGCGGAAGTATTGATCCAGGCTGCGCCGTACCGCCAGCCGGGCCCGGTGCAGCCGGGTTTTGACGGTGTCCTCGCTCACCTCGAGGATCTCGGCGGTCTCCTCGGTGGAGAGTTCCTCGACGTCGCGCAGCAGGATCACCGCCCGGTAGATCTCGGGCAGTTGCTGGATCGCCCGGTCCAGGATTCCGCGCAACTGCGCGCCGATCGCCTGCGCTTCCGGCAGATTCGACCAGTCGGCGATTTCCATCCGACGCTCGCCCCCGTTGCCGGAGAAGGCGGGCATCAATTCGTCGAGCGAGAGTTCCTGCGCCGGGGCGAACACGCTCTTCCGCCGGCGCATAAAGCAGGCATTCCGCGCGATGCGAAACACCCAGGCTTTGAGGCGCTCCGGTTCCCGAAGTTGGTCGAGCTTTTCGAACACTCGCAACAGCGTCTCCTGCGCCACCTCCTCGGCGTCGTCGTGGTGGCCGCACATCAGCAAAGTGTACTGAAAAATCTTTTGCCGGTAGGTTTCGACAAAGCGGTCAAACGCCTCCGGCTTGCCCGAGAGAAGGTCTTCGGCAAGTTCGATCTCGGCCGCGCCCGTCGTCACGCTTCGATCGTAGCAGGCACGGGGCATCGGGTTGACCGCGCGCAATGCTGCAATACAATGTCTTAAGACCGGAGAGTCTCATTCCCGAAAGCGATGCCGGAAGATGAATTCCGTTCTCTCGCACGGAATAGAAGATGATGCCGCGGGAAAAAGGTGACAAGGGCCGCAGGCGTCACCTTTCCTCGGGTTTCGCATCAGGTAAATGACGCCGCCTTTGGAGTTCGAATGAAGAAAGCCCTTTGGGGAGTCCTACTAGCCACCGTTCCGCTGGCGGGCCAGGGCCCGCTCAGCCTCGAGGAAGCCGTCCGTACCGCGATCGAGAAACACCCCGCCATGGAAGCCGTCTCGGCGCAGGCTGCCGCGGCCGGCGCCCGGATCCAGCAGGCCCGGAGCGGTTACCTGCCGCAGGTCAACTACCAGGAATCCTTCGCCCGCAGCGACAATCCGGTCTACGTATTCGGCAGCCTGCTCACGCAGCGGCAATTCACCGAGTCGAACTTCGCGATCGGATCGCTGAACCGGCCGGACTTCCTGAACAACTTTCAGTCGTTGCTGGCGGTGGAGCAGACGGTGTTCGACGCAGGCCAGACGCGGAACAACACGCGCGCGGCGGAACTGGGCCGGGACATGGTGGAGCAGCAGCAGCGCGCCGCGACGATGAACGTCATCGCGGGCGTGGTGCGGGCCTACCACGGCGCCGTCCTGGCGGCGGAAAGCCTGAAGGTGGCCGAGGAAGCGGTGCGCTCGGCGGAGGCCGATCTCCAGCGGGCCGAAACGGTCCGCTCGGCCGGGATGGCTACGGACGCCGATGTGCTGTCGATTCGCGTGCACCTGGCCGGGATGCGCGAGCAGAGGATCCGGCGGCGCTACGATCTCGATGTCGCGCGGTCCGCCCTGAACGAGGCGCTCGGGCTGCCGCTGGATACGCCGCACGATCTCACCACGCCGCTTAGCGCGCTGGCGCCGCCGGCCGCGCAGGCCGCCGAATATGAGCGAAAAGCCGCGGCCGAACGGCCCGAACTCCGGCAGGCCGAGCTTTCCGCCCGCCTCGCCGAGGTCCAGTCGAAAACCGCGCGGGCCGCGTACTGGCCCCAGGTATCGCTGCGCGGCGTGTTCGAGGCGGACCGTCAGAATTTCGTCAACAAGGGAGGCGCCAACTGGTACCTCGGCGCCACCATGCGCTGGAACCTTTTCGGCGGCTTCGCCACGCAGGCGAGGGTGAAGGAAGCCGAGCACGCCCTGCGCGGCGCCCAGGCCGAGCGGCAACGCGCCGACGCCGGCGTTCGCCTCCAGGTCCGGAGAGCGCACGCCGACCTTCAGGCGGCGCAGGAGCGGATCGAGGTGGCCGGCGTGGCCGTGGACCAGGCCGAGGAAAGCCTCCGCATCACCAGGAACCGGTACGAAGCCGGCATGACCACGGTGACCGACCTTTTACGCAACGAGACCGCGTTGCTGGAAGCCAAGACCCGCCGGCTGGCGGCGATCTACGACCAGCGGGTGGCGGCGGCGATGGTGGAGCTGGCCGCCGGGGTTTTGTCGGCCGATTCGGAAGTTCTCAAGTAACGATAGTCATGAAAAAAGCGATTCAATTTGCGGCATTTGTTTCAACGCTCGCGCTGGTTTCCTGCGGAGGCGAGCCTCCGGCCAAAACCAGGGCGGAAGCCGCGCCGGTCCGAGTCCAGGCAACGGCGGTGGAGGAGCGGGAATGGCAGGTTCTCTACGAAGCCACGGGCACGGTGCGAGCCCGCACGGCGGCCACGCTGTCGAGCAAGGTGATGGGCTATGTCCGCGAGGTGAAAGCGCAGGTCGGCGACTCCGTCAAGGCGGGGCAGTCGCTGGTCGTGCTCGACTCGCGCGACCTGGATGTGTCCAACCTCCAGGCGCAGGCGGGCGTCAACGAAGCCCGAAGCGCGATGGCCGAGGTGGATAACGCCATCGCCGCGGCGCAGGCGCAGCTCGAGCTGGCGCAGGCGACGTTCAGACGAATGAAGGATCTTTTCGACAAGAAATCGATCTCCGATCAGGAATTCGACGAGGCGTCCGCCCGGCTGAAGCTGGCCGAGGCGAACCATGAAATGGCGCGCTCGAAGAAGACGCAGCTTTCGGAGAAGATCCGGCAGGCCGAGCAGGCGCTCGCGTCGACCGAGATCATGCGCGGCTACGCCGAGATCAAAGCGCCATTCAACGGGCGGATCACTGAGAAGTCGGTAGAGCCCGGCAACCTGGCCGCTCCCGGCGCGCCGCTACTGGTGGTGGAGCAGGCCGGCGGCTACCGCTTCGAGGCGAGCGTGGAGGAGTCGAGGCTGCCGTTCGTGCGCCTGGGGCAGGAGGTCACGGTGGAACTCGACGCGCTCGGGCAGCGCGCGCCGGCGCGGGTGTCGGAGATCGTTCCCGCGGTGGACGCGGCGTCCCGGACATTCATCGCCAAGGTCAACCTGCCGAACCTGGCGGGACTCAAGTCGGGATTGTTCGGCCGGGCCCGGTTTCAGGCCGAATCGCGCAAGGCTCTGACCATCCCGCGCGAGGCGGTGACGGTACGTGGCCAGATGCAGTCTGTCTTTGTGGTGGAGGGCAACCGCGCCCGGGCGCGCCTGGTGACGCTGGGGCAGGGCCGCGAGGACCAGGTGGAAGTGCTGTCGGGCCTGGCGCCGGGCGACCAGCTTGTGCATCCGGTGCCGCCCGCGCTCACCGACGGCGCCGCGGTGGAGGTTGCGCGGTGAAGGAACCATCGTCGCTGGGCACGGCCGGCAAAGTCGCCCACGCATTCATCAATTCGAAGCTGACGCCCCTGATGATCGTGGCATCGCTGGCGCTCGGCGCGTTCTCGGTGTGGAAACTGCCGCGGGAGGAAGAGCCGCAGATCATCGTTCCCATGATCGACATCTTCGTCGCGATGCCGGGCGCTTCGGCCAGGGAAGTGGAGGAGCGGGTCACCCGGCCTATGGAGAAACTGCTGTGGGAAGTGCCGGGCGTCGAATACATCTACTCGACGTCGATGCCGGGCAGCGCGATGGCGATCGTGCGCTTCTACGTTGGCGAGGACGAAGAGAAGGCCATCGTCCGGCTGAACCAGAAGATGTTCGCCAACTTCGACCTCATCCCGCCGGGCGCCTCGCAACCGCTGATCAAGC
Source organism: Bryobacteraceae bacterium (assembly GCA_026129905.1). Lineage (GTDB taxonomy): Bacteria > Acidobacteriota > Terriglobia > Bryobacterales > Bryobacteraceae > JAHCHE01. The sequence goes on from JAHCHE010000006.1 coordinate 193,701, forward strand.
CGCGCTCGATCGACGACGTGCCAATTCTCGCGCTCACTCTCTGGAGCGAGCGCTACGACGACCACGTGCTTCGCCGGATGGCGGCCCAGCTTCACGACGCGGTGAAGCAGACGCCGGACGTCTCCGCCGTGCAAATCATCGGAGGGCAGCGGAGGGAAGTCCGGGTGACGGTGGACGCCGCGCGCCTGGCCGCCTATGGGCTGACGCCGGTGCAGGTGATGGGCGCGCTCGGCGCGTCGAACCGGCGGCTGCCCTCCGGCAAATTCTCCACGCAAAACCGAGAATTTCTCCTGGAAACCGGCGAATTTCTGTCGAGCGCCGACGACGTTCGCAGCGTCGTGGTAGGGGTCGCCAACAATAAGCCGATATTTGTCCGTGACGTCGCCGAAGTAACCGACGGGGGCGAGGAGCCTTCACAGTACGTTCACTTCGCCCGCGGCGATACGTTCTATCCGGCCGTGACCATCTCCATTTCCAAGAGGAAGGGGACGAACGCCATATCGGTCGCGGAGAACGCGCTCCGTCGCGTGGAAGCGCTGAAGGGCCAACTCATCCCCGCGGACGTGGAAGTGGAAATCACCAGGCATTATGGCGAGACGGCGGCGGAAAAATCGAACGAATTGCTGTTCCACATGGCGATCGCGGTGGTCAGCGTCAGCATTCTGATCTGGATCACCCTTGGCTGGCGCGAATCGTGGATCATTTTTACGGCCATACCGGTCACGCTGGCCCTCACCCTGACGACATTTTTCCTCTACGGGTACACGCTGAACCGGATCACGCTGTTCGCGCTGATCTTCTCAATCGGCATCCTGGTGGACGACGCGATCGTGGTGGTGGAAAACATCGTGCGTCACCGGCAGCTTCCAGGAAACCAGGAAAGGCCTCTGGTGGAGGTCGCGGTGGAAGCGGTGGACGAGGTCGGGAATCCGACGATCCTCGCGACGTTGGCGGTGATCGCCGCCATTCTGCCGATGGCGTTTGTCGGCGGGTTGATGGGACCCTACATGCGGCCCATACCGATCGGGGCTTCGGCGGCGATGGTGTTCTCGCTGCTCGTCGCGTTCATGATTACGCCGTGGGCCGCGGTGCGGATGCTTTCCAGGCAAGCCGGACATGGGCACGAAGGAGAAGAAGACCGCCTGACGAAGATCTACCGCGCGTTCATGGGCAGAGTGTTGCACAACACGCCCCTGCGCGCGACCTTCCTGGCCGGCGTCACCGTCCTGCTGCTGGGTTCGATGGCGCTGGTCTACATCGGATTCGTCAAAGTGAAGATGCTCCCGTTCGACAACAAGAGCGAATTCCAGGTGATTATCGACATGCCGGAAGGAACGACGCTCGAGGAAACCGCGCGGGTGACGCGGGAACTGGCGGAAGCGGTGGACCGGCAACCGGAGGTGGTGAACGTGCAGACATACGTCGGCACGGCATCGCCGTTCAACTTCAACGGGCTGGTCCGCCATTACTTTCTGCGATCCGGATCCAACGTCGCCGACATCCAGGTGAACCTGCTGCCCAAGCACGACCGGAAGCGGCAGAGCCACGATATCGCCAAAGCCGTGCGCGTGGACCTGGAGCCGATCGCCCGCCGCTGGGGCGCCAACATCAAGGTGGCGGAGGTTCCTCCGGGGCCGCCCGTCCTACAGACCCTTGTGGCGGAGGTCTACGGACCTACCCAGGAAGGGCAGATCCGCGTGGCGCGACAGATCAAAGAGATGTTCGAAAAGCTGGACGGAGCGGTGGACGTGGACTGGTACGTCGAGGACGACCAGGTGAAGCACCGGCTGGTTGTCGACAAGCAGAAAGCGGCGCTGCACGGCATCTCCGAGGAAGACATCGCCCGGACGATGGCGGTGGCGTCGGCGGGCGAGGTGGCCGGCCTTTTGCACGACGGCGCCGCCAAGGAGGATGTCCCCATCCGGGTGCGCCTGGACCGCGCCGTGCGCTCCGACCTGGAGAGGATGCGCGACATGAAAGTGCAGGGCCGGTCCGGCGCTGTGGTGTCGTTGCGCGAACTCACTCGCGTCGAGACGGTGACCGCCGACAAGAGCATCTACCACAAGAACCTGATGCCGGTCACTTACGTGACGGCCGACGTGGCGGGCGCGATTGAAGCGCCGGTCTACGCCATCCTAGAGATTGCGCCGAAAATCGAAGCGCTCCAGATACCCGAGGGTTACCAGGTTCAGCAATACACCGCCTCGCAACCCGCGGACGATTCGCGCTACGCCATGAAGTGGGACGGCGAATGGCACATCACCTACGAGGTGTTCCGCGACCTCGGCATCGCTTTCGCCGCCGTGCTGGTGCTGATTTACGTGCTGGTGGTGGGCTGGTTCCAGTCGTTCATCACGCCGCTGGTAATCATGGCGGCCATCCCGTTCTCGCTGGTGGGCATCCTGCCGGCGCACGGACTGCTCAACGCGTTCTTCACCGCCACGTCGATGATCGGGTTCATCGCCGGCGCGGGCATCGTCGTTCGCAATTCGATCATCCTGGTAGATTTCATCGAGCTGCGCCTCAAAGAAGGGATGCCGCTCGATGAAGCGGTCATCGACGCGGGCGCGGTCCGCTTCCGCCCAATGATGCTGACCGCGGCGGCGGTGGTGGTTGGCGCGAGCGTGATACTGTTCGATCCGATTTTCCAGGGACTGGCTATCGCGCTGATGGCGGGTGAAATCGCTTCGCTGGCGCTGTCGCGCATGACCGTCCCGATTGTGTATTTCATCATCAACCGTAGAAAGGCACACCCATGACCGTCAATCATTACCTCCGCATGCTTGCGGGCGCTTTCGTGCTCATCAGCCTGGCCCTCGGCCACTGGGTCCACGAAGGCTGGTACCTGTTCACCGCCTTCGTCGGCTTGAACCTGTTTCAGTCCGCGTTCACCAACTGGTGTCCGGCGATGACCCTCATAAAGAAGCTTGGGATTCCGATGTGCGCACACGAAGCGAAGCCGGCCCGGGCCGCGACGCAATCCTGATCGAGAGCGTCGCCCGAGACGGGCGATCAGCGCGAGTGGAGACCGCTCACCCTTCCTATGCGTTTTTGTATAGGATAATGAGGTAAGGTTCTCTCGTATCGACAGAGGAGCATCGCGACATGCCGCTTGCCAACTCCGGAATCGACTACCGGCTCATACCGCTCGCGCTCATCCGTATCGTGATCGGCTGGCATTTTCTCTACGAAGGTTGGGCCAAGGTGCTCAATCCAGGCTGGACCTCGGCCGGATTCCTGAAGTCGAGCACGGGTCCAGTGGCCGGCCTGTATCACTTTCTTGGCTCGAACTCCGCGCTGATCCGGATTGTGGACCAGGTGAACATCTGGGGCCTGGTGCTCATCGGGCTGGCGCTGATGCTGGGCCTGTACGCTCGGGCCGCGGCGGTGGGCGGGATGGCGCTGCTGGCGCTGTACTACTTCGCATATCCGCCCTTCTTCACGCCGGTGCTCAACGGAGTGACCGAAGGCTCGTACCTCATCGTCAACAAGAACCTGGTGGAGTTATTCGGACTGGCGGTGGTGGCTGCGTTTCCGGCGGCGGCGTTCGGGCTGGAAGGCATACTTGCCCGGCTCAAGAACGGCGCCGCGCCCGAGGAGACCCTGCCGCCGGTGGCCGTTGACAAGGCCGTTCCGGAGTACCTCGGCCCGCTCTCCCGGCGGCACGTTCTCACCGGTCTGGCGGGCGTGCCGGTGCTGGGTGGGTTCGTTCTGGCCGTGTTGAAGAAGCATGGCTGGAGGAGCTTCGAGGAAGCGCACCTGAGAGGCGTGAGAGGGCAGACCGACGAGTTCACGGCCAGCGCCACGGTCAAAAAGTTCTCCTTCGCCAGCATCAGCGACCTGGAAGCGCGCTTGCCGTACGGTAAGATCGGCAACATCACGCTCAGCCGGATGATCCTGGGCGGCAACCTCATCGGCGGCTGGGCGCACGCCCGCGATCTGATCTATGTCTCAAAACTGGTGCGCGCGTACCACCATCGGGACAAGATCTTCGAGACCCTGGCGCTGGCCGAGAAGTGCGGCGTCAATGCGATCATCACCAACCCGCTGCTGTGCGGGATCATGAACGATTACTGGCGCAACGGCGGCAGGATTCAGTTCATCTCCGATTGCGGCGGCCAGAACGTGCTGGAGATGATCCAGCGCTCCATCGACCACGGCGCGTGCGCCTGCTACATTCAGGGCGGCGTGGCGGACCGCCTGGTGGAGGAAGGGAAATTTGACCTGATGGCGCAAGGCCTGGATCTGATCCGCCGGAACCGGCTGCCCGCCGGCATCGGAGGTCATAAGCTGGAGACCATCAAGGCGAGCGTCGACAAGGGCCTGCGGCCGGACTTCTGGATGAAGACGCTGCACCACGTGAACTACTGGTCGGCGAAGCCGCAGCCGGAGAACGACAACATCTGGTGCGACTCTCCCGAGGCGACCATCGAGTTCATGAAGACGCTGAAAGAGCCGTGGATCGCATTCAAGATCCTGGCCGCGGGGGCGATTCCTCCGGAGATCGGCTTCAAGTGGGCGTTCGAAAGCGGCGCGGATTTCATCTGCGTCGGGATGTACGATTTCCAGATTGTGGAAGACGTCAACCTGGCGGCGCGGGTGCTGAACGGGACGCTGGTGCGGCAGCGCCAGTGGTACGCGTAGCACGGCGGGGCCCGACTGCTCCGGACGCAATCTTTCGCGGCGCCGCCTGAAGTTGGCAAACTGGAAGTAGGCGTCGGCGGCGCGCTCGCGCGAAGGCGGCGGCGCGTGAGCGATAATCGTGGGTCTGCCGCGGACGGCCGGATGGCGCGGAGATCTGGCGATCTGAAACTGGCATTCTCTTCCCTCGTTGAACTACTTCAGGCTCGGGCCGAACGCGACGCCGGCCGAGCGGCGTACGCCTTTCTCGATGAAGGCGGCGGCGAGGCGGCCGTCACGTACGGGGAACTCTGGGCCAGGGCTCGCGCGATCGGCGCGCGGCTCACGGGCATGACGAAACCCGGAGACCGGGCGCTGCTGCTCCATCCGCCCGGGAATGACTTTCTGGCGGCGTTTTTCGGCGCGCTCGCCGCCCGGGTGGCGCCCGTTCCGTTGCCGCTGCCGGGCGCGCGAAGCGGGCTGGACAAGCTGAGCCTGGTGGCCGAAGACTCCGGCGCTGGCGTCGCGCTGACGGTCTCGTCGGTGGCGGATGAGATCCGGGCGGGCCTTGCGCCTCTGGCGGTGGAAGCCACCGACGCGGTTGGCGTTGAGGAAGGGGTGGGATTCGAGTTGCCTGTCCTTCCGCCGGACGGGCTCGCGTATTTGCAGTACACCTCCGGGTCCACCGGCATTCCGCGCGGCGTGATGGTGAGCCACGCGAATGTGCTCCACAACCTCGCCAATATCGACGAAGGCTTCCGGCACGCGCCGGACAGCGTGGTGGTGAGCTGGCTGCCGCACTTCCACGACATGGGGCTGATCTACGGCCTGCTGGCGCCGCTGTATCACCGTATTCCCTGCTACTTCATGGCGCCTGCGCAGTTCGTGCGGCGTCCGGCGGCGTGGCTGGAAGCCATAACGCGCTACCGGGCGACACACAGCGGAGGGCCAAACTTCGCGTACGACCTGTGCGTGCGGCGCATTCCGCCAGAGGCGCGCGCGACGCTGGATCTGCGTTCGTGGGAGGTGGCGTTCAACGGAGCCGAACCGGTGCACGCGGAGACGCTGGACCGCTTCACGGAGGCCTTCTCGCCGTGCGGGTTCCGGCGCGCGGTCTTCCACCCGGCGTATGGGCTGGCCGAGGCGTCATTGAAGGCGACGGGCGGCGAAAAGGACGCTCCGCCGGTGGTGTTCGTTGCGCGCCAGGCGGCGCTGTCGCTGGATCGGGCCGAGCAGGCCGAACCCGGCGGGCCGGATGCCCGGCCGATCGTGGGCTGCGGACGCGCGGGGCTCGACACCCGCGTCGCGATCGTGGATCCCGAGTCGCGGCAGCGCCGTCTCGAGGGGGAGGTAGGTGAAATCTGGGTCGCGGGGCCGGGCGTGGCGCTCGGCTATTGGAACCGGGAGGAAGAAACCCGAGAGACATTCCAGGCGACGCTGGCCGGCGGCGAGGGGCCGTTCCTGCGGACCGGGGATCTCGGGTTTTTGCGGAATCGCGAGCTTTTCATCGCCGGACGGATCAAGGACCTGATCATTATTCGGGGCCTGAACCATCACCCGAGCGATATCGAACTAACCGCGCGGCGCGCGCACCCGGAGATAGCCTCCAGCGTGTGCGCCGCGTTTTCCGTCGACGCCGGCGGAGAAGAACGGCTGGTGATCGCGGTGGAGGCCGGCCGTCAGGCGCCGGCCGAGCCGGAAGCCATTGCGTCGGCGATCCGGCAGGCGACGGCGGAAGCGCACCAGGTGCGGACCTACGCGGTCGCGCTGGTTGCCCGGGGCGGGATTCCGAAGACCTCCAGCGGGAAGATTCCGCGCGGGCTTTGCCGCTCGCTGTACCTGGCGGGCAAGCTCGACGTGGTGTGGGAAAGCGCGCCGGAGGAGACCGGGAGGGATGAGGAGGCGCTCGAGCTCGACCGCGGCGGTCTGCTGGCGATGCCGGGGGAGGCGCGCAAGGCGGCCGCCGAGGAATACGTGCGGCGGCGGCTGGCCATTCTGCTCAAACGGAAAGTGAGCGAGATCGACGCGTCGAAACCGTTTACGGCTTACGGCATCGATTCGCTGGGCGCGTTGGAACTGCAGAACCGGATGGAGCAGGATTTCGGGGTCCGGTTTGAAGCAGGGGAACCGGTGGCCGAAGCAAGCGCGGAAGAGCTGGCGGCCCGCCTCGTAACGCTTATTGGGCAGCCTCCCGCGGATGGCCCGATCCCCGCGCGCGGCTGCCTGCGCGGGCCGCTGTCGTTCGAGCAGGAACGGCTGTGGCTGCTCGACCAGGTCGCGCCGCGAAACCCGGCGCACGCGATCCCTTCGGCGATTCGGATTGAGGGACCGCTTCAGCGCGAGGCGTTGGAAGGCGCGCTGCGGGATTTGGCGGAACGGCAGGAGTCGCTACGGAGCCGCTTCGTAGTCGAGAACGGCGCGCCAGTGGCGGAAGTTGCTCCGCTTGCGTCCGTCCATCTGGCGATCACGGAAGCGGACGGGCTGGACGCGGTCCGGCGGCTGGCGTCGGAGGAGGCGGCCGCGCCGTTCCGGCTGGACGAGGCGCCGCTGTTCCGGGCGCGGCTGTACCGGCTAGGCGAAAACGACCACGTACTGCTACTGACGATTCATCACATTATTTCCGATTTGTGGTCCGTTCGGTTGTTTTTTGGGGAATTGTTTACTTTTTACTCAGCCCGGGTGGAGGGAATGGACGCCGGCCTCCCGCCGTTGCCTGCCTGCTATTCGGATTACGCGGCCTGGCAGCGGGAGCGCTTGCAGGGAGCGAAACTCGAAGCGCTTACCGCGCGCTGGCGCGGGCGGCTCGAGGGCGCCGCGGGCATCGAGCTGCCGCCGGACCGGCCGCGGAAGAAAGCGCCGGTTGCGCCTGCCGCAACCGAGTACTTCACGCTGACGGAGGACGCGGCGGCAGCGCTGCGGGCGTTGTGCCGGCGCGAGAGCGTCACGCCGTTTGTCGCGCTGCTGGCGGGCTTCGAGGTTCTCGCGGCGCGCTGGAGCGGGCAGACGGACATCACGCTCGGGGTCACCGGCGCGAACCGGGGCCGGCCCGAGATGGAACGGCTGATCGGATTCTTCGCCGCCCCGCTGCCAGTGCGTCTCGATCTGGGCGGCGATCCGGATTTCCTGGAAATCATGCGGCGGGCGCGCAGGGAGACGACGGACGCGTCCGCGCATAGCGAACTGCCGTTCGCGAAAGTGGTCGAGGCGGCGCGAACCGGGCGCCGCGCGGATCATGCGCCGCTGGTGAACGTGATGTTCAGCGTCTTCCGTTCGCCGCTGCCACCGGCGGCTCCGCGGGATTTGAGCTTCTCGCCGGTCGATGTCGGGCCGGCGGCCGCGGATTTCGACCTGTTCGTCACCCTGGTTGAGGAAGGCAAAGAACTGCGCGGGACGGCGGCGTACAACGCGGGCCTGTACGACAGCGAGACGGTCCGGGCGGCGATGGGGGCGTACCGGCGGATTCTGGAGGTCGCCGTCGCGGCCCCGGCGACCCGCCTTTCGGAATTTCCCGTTACGGCGGCATTGAAGGCGGCGGCGCATCGCCGGGCGGAAGATCGCCCCACCATTGCCGTGGCCGCGACCTTCACCGCGGAGCCGGTGGACGAGGTTTTGCGTTTCTGGATGAAGGAACTCGATTTCGATTACCGCATCCGGTTCGCTCCCTATAACCAGGTCTTCCAGCAATTGTTGAACGGATCGAGTCTCATTGGGGCGCATTCCAAAGGATTGAATGTCGTGCTGGCGCGGATCGAAGATTGGGCGCACAGCCGGACGGCGCCGGACGCGGGGGAACTGCGCGACACGGCGGCGCGGTTCATCGCGGCGCTGGAGGCGGCGGTGGCGCGGTCCGGCGCGCCCGTCCTGGTGGTGGTGTGTCCGGCGTCGCCCGGATTTCTTTCGGAGGCCGCCGGCAAGGCCTTACAGGGGGAGCTGGAAGAACGGATCGCCGCCGCGTTCGCCTCGGTCAGCGCCGTTCACGTGGTTCGTCCCGCCGAGATCGAGACGCTCTACCCGGTGGCCCTCTACCACGATGCCCATGGCGAGCGCCTGGGACATGTGCCGTATACGCCGGAGTTCCACGCAGCGCTCGGGACGACGATCGCGCGCAAGCTTCACGCGATGCGCAGCGCGCCGTACAAGGCGCTGACGCTCGATTGCGACCAGACGCTGTGGAGCGGCGTGTGCGGCGAAGACGGCCCGGCGGGCGTGAGCGTCGACGCGCCGCAGCGGGCCTTGCAGGAGTTTGCGCTCCAGCAGCGCCGCGCCGGCATGCTTCTTTGCCTTGTGACCAAGAACAACGAAGACGACGTATGGGCCACGTTCGACGCCCATCCGGAAATGCCCCTGCGCACGGAACTCCTGACCGGCTGGCGGGTGAACTGGCGGCCCAAATCGGAGAACCTCCGCTCCCTGGCGGCCGAACTGGAACTCGGCCTCGACAGTTTCATCCATATCGACGACAATCCGGGCGAATGCGCGGAAATTGAAGCGAATTGTCCGGAAGCGCTGGCGCTGAAACTGCCGCGGGATCCCGGCGCGATCGATCGTTACCTGTGGCACGTATGGGCATTTGACCGCCTTTCGGCTACCGGGGAAGACAGGAATCGGGCGGCGATGTACGCGGAGAACGTCGAGCGGCGCGCGCTCCAGCGTCGGACGGCGACGCTCGCTGAGTTCCTGAAGGCCTTGAATCTACAGATCCGGATTTCCACTCCGGCGCACGACCAGGCGGCGCGCATCGCGCAAATGACGCAGCGGACCAACCAGATGAACTTCACCACCATCCGGCGGCGGGAGCACGAAATCCGGGAGGCGCTGGAGCGGGGCGGCGCCGAGTGCCTGGTGGTGGAACTGAACGACCGGTTTGGGGCGTACGGCATCGTCGGGGTGATGATTTTCCGCGCCGCCGGACAAGACCTGGAGGTCGACACTTTCCTTGTGAGCTGCCGCGCATTGGGCCGCGGCGTGGAGCACCGGATGACGGCGAGGCTCGGTGAAATCGCGACGGAACGGGGGCTTGGCCATGTCGTCCTGCGGGTGATCCCGACCGCGAAGAACCAGCCGGCGCGCGATTTCGTCGAAAGCGTTGGGGCGCTGTGGCGAGAACCGGCCGACGCCGGCGCCGTGTACCGGCTGCCGGCCGCCTATGCGGCTTCGATCGTTCACAGCCCGTCGAGACCAAGCGATCCGGCGGAGACGAAAGCCGCCGCCGGCCCCGAAAAGGTCAGGCGGGCCATCGACTATCACCGGATCGCGACGGAACTGGACGATGCCGGCAAAATCCTGCGCCAGATTCGCGCCACGCTGCACACGGGCGCTGTGACCCGCGCCGCGTACGCGCCGCCGCGTACGCCGCTTGAAAAGGAGCTGGCCGCTCTTTGGGAGGAGATGCTGCGCGCGCCCCAGGTGGGGGTGGACGACAATTTCTTCGACCTCGGCGGACATTCGCTGCTTGCGGTTCAGTTATTGTCGCGAATTCGCGAACGATATAGCGCCGACCTTCCGCTCGACGTCGTGTTTACCGGGAATTTCTGCGTGGCGGAACTCGCAAAGGCGATCGAAATTCATGAGATCGAGCGGGCGGGAGCAGAGCAATACGCGGAGTTGCTGACGGAACTCGAAGGTCTCAGCGACGACGAGGTGCGCGCGCTGCTGGAACAGGAACTCCACGACGACGCGGCGCGAAGCGGCGAATCCGGCTGATCATGCGCATTCTGCTTACGTCCTCCGCGTCCCACGCGCCGCCCCGGGGCGGCTCGACGCGCAGCAACCTGGCTTGGCTGGAATATCTGGCGTCGCGGGGGCATGACTGCCGGATCGTGGCGCCCGCGCCGCTGCGGGACACGCCCCGCCGCGCCGCCCGCGTCGCTTCCGACCTGGACGAGCAGGGCATCCGCACGAGTCATCTCAAGACGGACGCCGCGCTGGGCTTCGACGCGTTGCGCAAAGGCGATATCACCCTGTACGCCGTCGCCGATCCCGCGCGGCTGCGCGCCGTTCTGCGCCGGAAGCTGCGCATATTCCAGCCGGACTGGACGCTGGTCTCGTCGGAGGACCTTGGCCAGGTACTGTTGCGCGAAGCGGTGGAGCACGGCGCCGGGCGCGCGATCTACCTCGCGCATACGCCGCAGATGTTCCCGTTCGGCCCGGCGAGTCTGAATCCGAACCCCGCGGGCGCGGAAGCGGCGGCGCGCGCGGCCGGGATTGTGGCCATAGGCAATTACACGGCCAATTACGTGGAGAAGCACCTCGGGCGGCGGCCGTCCGTCATCCATCCGCCGGTGTATGGCGCTCCGCCGTTTGTCCGCCGCGATCCGGACGCCGGCGGGCTGATCACAATGATCAACGCCAGCGCGGTGAAAGGGATCGGCATCTTTCTGGCGCTGGCGCGGCGCTTTCCGGAGTACCGGTTCGGAGCGCTGCACGGCTGGGGCACCATCGAAGACGACTTGCGGGCGCTGGCCGAGCTTCCCAACGTGACGCGGCTGGCGAAGGCGCAGCGGATCGAGACGGTGCTGGAGAAGACGCGCATTCTGCTGGTCCCGTCGCTGTGGCCGGAGGGCTTCGGCCTGGTGGTGACGCAGGCGATGCTGATGGGCATCCCCGTACTGGCGAGCGATCTTGGCGGGTTGGTGGAGGCCAAGGCCGGTACGCGCTACCTTCTGCCGGTGCGCCCGGTGGAGCGGTACCTGGCGGCGTTCGACGAAAACCACATGCCCGTCCCGATAATTCCGGAGCAGAACATCGAACCGTGGGCGCGCGCGGTGGAAGAGCTGATGACGGGGCGGGAACTGTATCGGCGCGAGGCGGAGTCGGCGCGCGCGGCGGCTCTTCGCCTGGTGGCATCGGTTCGGCCGTCCGCCTTCGAAGATTTTCTGCTGGCGTTGGTCCCGGCTGCTCCCGAGCGGGCGGCGCAGGCGGCGCCTGTCTCGCCGGCGGCCCGTCAAGGCGGCATGGAGGAGCTTTCGGCCGAACGCCGCGCGCTGCTGCTGCGAATGATGAAGGAAAAGGCGCGAGCGCGCCGGTGAAAGGTTCCGATGCGAATCCTCCTGGCGCAGAATTCGCCGTACTATCCGGCGCACGGCGGCGGCGACCGCTCGAACCGGCTGCTGCTGGAGGCGCTGGCGACACGGGGACACGCCTGCCGCGCGTTGGCCCGGACGCAAAGCGGCTTGGGCGACGAGGAGCACGAGCGCTACCTCGACGCGCTGGCGCAACGCGGGGTGCGCGAGGTGGAGGCGGAGACAGGCGCGGCGCGGTTTCGTCTGAACGGCGTCGAGGTGCGCGCGATCACGAGCCACCCGAACCTGCGGGCGTACGTTCAGCAGGAGATCGAAAGCTTCGCGCCCGACGTAATTCTGACGTCAACCGACGACCCCGCACAGCTCTTCATCGAGATCGCGATGCAGTCGCCCGCGCGGGTGGCGTACCTGGCCCGGACGACCCTGGCGCTGCCGTTCGGTCCGGAGGCGGCCATCCCGAGCGCGGAGAAGGCGTACCGGTTGCGGCAGACGGACGGAGTGGTTGCGGTGAGCGAATACGTCGCCAACTACATCCGCGCGTGGGGCGGCATCGAGGCGCGGGCGCTGCCGATTTCACCGCTCGACCCCGGCCCGTATCCGGAACAGGGCGCCATTGGCAACGAGTTCGTGACGATGGTGAATCCGTGCGCGGTGAAGGGAATCACGATTTTCCTGGCGCTGGCGGACCGCATGACCGGGGTCGCGTTCGCGGCCGTTCCTACCTGGGGGACCACAGCCGAGGACATCGCGTCGTTGCGGCGGCGGCCAAACGTGCGGTTGCTGGCGCCGGTGGACGATATCGGCGACATTCTCCGGCGAACGCGCGCACTGCTGGCGCCGTCGCTGTGGGCGGAGGCGCGCGGCCGAATCATCGTCGAGGCGATGCTTCGCGGCATCCCGGTACTGGCCAGCAAGGTGGGCGGCATCCCGGAAGCGAAAATGGGCGTGGATTACCTGCTTCCCGTCCGGCCGATCACGCGGTACCAGCACCGGCTGGACGAACAGATGGTCCCGGTGGCGGACGTTCCGGAGCAGGACGCCGGTCCGTGGCAGGCGGCGCTCGAAGAGCTGTTGTCGAGCCGCGAGCGGTACGGGCAGGTTTCGCGGCAGTCGCGGGCGGCGGCGCTGGCCTACGCCGCCGGTTTGAGCGTCGAACCGCTGGAGCGCTACCTGGCTGCAATCGTCGAAGCTCCGGGCAATCCGCTGCGCCCCACGGCGGCTGCCGGCGCGGGCTCGTCCTCGTCGTCCTTGCGAAAGATGACCCCGGACAAGCTCGCGCTGCTGGCGGCCCGGATGAAGAGGAAGGCCGCGGCGCCGCCGAGCGGGAATCCGTGGTTTCCGACGCTCCGGGAAGACAGCGGCGCGCGGTTGCGCCTGTTCTGTTTTCCATATGCCGGGGGCGGGACGTCAGCATTCCGCTCCTGGCCGGGGATCCTGCCGCTCGAGATCGAAGTGGCGCCGGCGCGGCTGCCGGGAAGGGAAGCGCGGTTCGGCGAGCCGCCTTTTCAGGAGATCGAGCCGCTGGTGGAAGCGCTGCTCGCTTCGGCCCGTCCTCACCTGGAGAAGCCCTATGCGCTGTTCGGGCACAGCATGGGCGCGATGATCGCACTCGAATTGGCGCGCGCCGTGCGGCGTGAAGGGCTGCCGGGACCGCGCATGGTGCTGGCGGCCGCCGCACGGGCGCCGCAGTTCCGCCGGGGCCACATCGCCGCGCCGGAACCGCCGGAAGAGGAGTTCCTCGCGGAGCTCCGGGATCTACAGTGGGCGCCCAGCGCGCTGCTGGAAGACGAAAAGCTGCTGCGGCTGGTCCTGCCGGCCCTGCGCGCCGATTCGTCGTTGTGCCGTACCTATTCGTACGCTCCGGAACCGGCGCTGGACTGCCCGATCGCGGCGTACCACGGGGCGGACGATCCGCGCCTGCCGTCACAGGTCATCGAACCCTGGCGGGAGCAGACCACCGCCGCTTTCCGGATGCGCGCGCTGCCCGGGGGGCACTTCTTCCTGCACACCGCCGAACGGGAGTTTCTCGAGATGTTGAGCGAGGATCTGAAATCCGTATACTGAAAGCATGTGGACTCGACGTGCGCTGCTGGGCGGCCTCGGCGTGTGCGCGCTCTCATTGGCCGCCGACGAGCCAATGACGCGACTCCGCGTCGAGGTAACGGATCACAAAGACAAACCGGTGGAGCGCGCCAACGTGCTGGTGAGGTTCGTCGACGGACGCTCGGTGAAGAAGTTCGGCAAGAAGAACGTGCGGAAGTGGGAGATGCGGACGAACCAGGACGGCATCGCCCAGTTTCCCTCGATGCCGCAAGGCAAGGTGATGTTGCTGGTGATGGCGGACCGCTTCCAGACGTCAGGGCAGGAACTGGAGATCCTGGAGGCCGAGAGGACGGTGGAGGTGAAGCTGAATCCGCCGCAGCCGCAATATTCGGCGCATTGAGGAGAGGCGATCAGCTTTCAGCGTTCAGCCGTCAGCTTTCCGCCCGGTAGTTGGCGCCGGTTCCGGCCGGCCGGAGAAGACCGTCACTTTGAACCGCATTTCCAGAGGTTCGCCGGGTTCCAGCGTATAAGACTCTAGTCCAGGGAAGTTGGCTCCCAAAAAGCCGTAGTGGCGGAGGCACCAGCCGTTGGGGTAGCCGGGCGTCAAGGGGTCGATGTCGATGCGGAGGCCCGCGGGGTGGCCGGCGAATTCCGCCTCCAGTTGCGCCCACGCGAGCGGGACCATGTTGGAATCTTCCGCTTCGCGGCCGCGCGGAGTGGTGATGACGGTCTTCTCGCGAGGCGCAAAACGGACGCAGAAGCCCCCGTAGCCTTTGTCCTCGACCGGTTCGCCGCGCAGGATAACGGGCTTGTCGAGCGCCTCGAAGCGCAGGCGGAACTCGAGTTCGCGGCGGGCGCCGCCGGCGGGCCTGGCGATAATCTCCACCGTTTCCCGGACAATTTCGCGCGTCCCGGTGAACCAGCCGTTTTCGACCGCCAGCCGGGCAGACTGGCCGTCCGTTTCCCGCGCGATCCAACGGCGGAATTTCTGCCGCACGCCCTTGATCAGCCAGCCGTCGTACGTCGTTCCGTCCATTTCCACGATCGGCCAGGTCCAGAAGGCGCCGCGGTGATGATAGTGGTCGGCGGGGAAATCGTCGGTCAAGGCCACGCCGCCGGGAGCGTAGAGTGGATGGACGTAACAGCAGCGGGCGCGGTCCGCCGGGGCGCCCTTGCCGAGCATAACGCCATGGTTATAGGCGAAAACCGGCTGTCCATTTTCGGTAAGTTCCACCGTTTCCGGACTAATGTCACGAAAATGAAAGCGCGATTCGGCGCACAGGGCCACGGCGGCCAGTCCCAGCAACAGCCGTACGTTCATGCTTTCCCCCGGCGGACTTTTTCTTCGTCGACCTCCACCCCAAGTCCCGGCCCGGCGGGCGTCTCGATTTCCCCGTCGACCGGAGCGAGCGGCGCGCGCAGATAGCTGCCGGCAAGAAACTGCGGCCCGTTCAGCGCGGCGGGGAATTGCAGATGATAAGCGGCGTAGAGGGCGAGCGAGGCGGCGAGGGATACGTCCGGATCCGTCAGTCCGCTGCCGAGGAACATGAGCCCCGCGTCGTGCAGCAGCTCGACCTGGCGCCGGGCGTCCCACAAGCCTCCCGTCCGCGCGGGCTTCATCGCGACGCCGTCCAGCAGTCCCAGCCTGATGAACTCCACCAGCTCTCCGGAAGAGACCACGCCTTCGTCCATGATGATGGGGAGCGCGCCCTGCCGGCGGAGTTCCTTGTACCCGGTGAGGCGGTTGGCCGGGAGCGGCTGCTCGAAAACGTTCATTCCGAGGTTGGCCAGCCGGGGCGCGGCCCAGAGCGCGGTGGAGAGATCGTAGCCGCCGTTGGCATCGCCCCAGAGAAAACACTGCGGCGCCATCTTGCGCACCAGGGCGCACATTTCGAGGTCGAACCGCGCGTCCGGCGCCAGCTTGACGTTGAAGTGCCGGTAGCCGCGCTTCAGGCCGTCGGCCACCAGTTGCTCGGTCTCGCGCAGGTCCTGAGGATTCACGGTCCAGCTCAAGGTGATGCGAGGCAGCGGGGTCCGGCCCCAGCGCTCGGCGACATTCTGATTGCGCAGGCGCCCCGCGAGGTCGTGTAACGCGAGGTCCACGCCGGCCTTGGCGATGGGCATGCCGGTGGAGAACGACGGCCGGATGGCCTGGTTCATCGCGCGATGCGCGCCGGCGAGGTCGAACGGATTGCCGCCGATCAGCAGGGGGGTCAGGTAGCGCTCGATGGTGGTCACCACCGATTCCACCGTTTCGTAACTCCAGGTCGGCGTCGGCACGCACTGGCCCCAGCCGGCGTGCCCGCTTTCGCACGTGATTTTGACCAGGACGGCGGGCCGCTCGGAGCCGGTGAAGAACTTGAAGTGACCCGCCACCGGATAGGGCGACGGCAACAATTCGACGCGGGTGATGGGCGGCGCGGCGGGAACGAGGCCGGCCGCCGCGGTCTGGAACAAACGACGCCGCGACAACAGCATGGGTCAGATCATCTCCAGGCGGTCCGCGTCGAAGCGGACCTTGCGTCCGGCATCGCGCGCCACGGCGGCCATGCAGCCGGCCACCGCGTGCGAGAAACCGGCCTGAACATCGGCGCGGGGAGACTGGCGGCTGCGGACGCATTCAATGAAGTTGGCCATGTGCGAGTTGACCTCGTCCGGCTCGAGGCGGATCTCTTCGGCAAGCCGGTCCGGCGCGCCGCTGCCTTTGCCGCTGATGGTGAACGCGTCCAGGTCGAGCGAGCCGCGCGAGCCGAGCCAAAGATTCCGGTTCCCCTCGCTATTCGTCAGGCTCATCGCAAAACTGAACAGAAAGCCTTTGGGATAGTCGAGAACCGCCTGGAAAACGTCGCAAGTCTCGCGCCCGTCCTTCCAGAGGAAGACGCCGCCATTGGCAACCGCCCCCGAGGGATAGGGGTCGCCCAGGAACCACGGAACCAGGTCGCTGAAGTGGCTCATCCAGAGGCCCGGAATGCCGTTGGTGTAGTCGCGGAAAAGCTGCCACTGGCGCAGGCGGCGCGGGTCGGCCCTGCGGCGCGGGTCGTTCATCTTGACGTAGTTCCAGGAGACGTCGGCGTCGGCGACGTCGGCGTAATCGCGGGCCCACCGGGGTTCGAAGAAGTTCACCGCGATGTCCACCCGCGTCACCGTTCCCAGGACGCCGGAGCGCAGGAGCCTGGCGGCGGCGATGTGTTGGCCGTCGGACCGCCGCTGGGTGCCCATCTGCGCCACTTGCTTGCTCGCTTTCACCGCCAGGTACGCTGCTTTCGCCTCGCCGAAGTCGACGCCCATGGGCTTCTCGCAATACGCGTCCTTGCCGGCTTCGACGGCGTGCTTCAACATCCGGCTGTGCGCGAAATCGGGTGTGGCGATGAGGACGGCGTCGACGGAGTTCCACGACAGCAACTCCTGGTAGTCGACGGTCTGCCGAGGCTGCTCGCCCCAGGTTTTCGCGGCGCGCGCGGCGGCTTTCTCGCGGTTCGGACGCCAGACGTCACAAACCGCGGTGACGGCGACGTTGAGGTCGCGGCATTTTTCCACTTCGGCCATCAACGCGCCGCCCCGCCCGCCGGCGCCGATAACGCCGATGTTGATTCGATCGTTGGCGCTCTTCTGCGCCCGGGTCAGCCCCGCCGGCAACGCGGCGGCAAGTAGGCTGCGGCGCGAGAGATCTGCGTGACCCATGCCTCCATATTGGACCATACCGCCGAGTTATGAGCCGGCGATCTGCTGCATGTTCTACGGCTTCGGTTTCGGCGCCGGTTCCGCCTTCGGTTTCAGGACGTCGAGAATCGACTCCAGCGGGCTTTTCTGCTTGGGAGTCTCCTCCCTCGGCGCGGGCGCCTTGTCCGGCTTTCTCCCGAGGATGCCGCCGATCGCTCCAGGAAGCGTCCTCTTCAGTTTCATCGCCGCCGCGCGCTCGAGGTCGGGAGCGAAACGCGGGTTCGCCATGCTGCCAGTGGCGAGGGACGGAATCACCAGTTCCCCTTTGTCGTTGGCCAGCACGGCGGCCGCCAGGTTTGTAATCTGATTGACGCCGGCCTGGCGGCTGAGATCCGCGCTCAGCGCCGTGGTCAGACGGAAATTCATCGACTGGTCAGCCAGGTTGACGATCCCCTCGGCGTCCATCGCGCCTCCGTCGAATTCCATGCGAAGGTCGCTGGTGCGCCCAACGCCGTTCTCGATGTCCACCGTACCGGTCAGCGCGAGCACACTGGTGAACGGGTCTTTCGCACTGACGGCGCCGAGAAACTTACCCAGGATGGCCATCTCCTTCAGCAAGTTGAAGCTTTCGATTTTGCCGTTCTCCATCCGCACGCGCGCCTTGCCGCCGAGCGTCCGGGCGATTTCCTGGCCCGGCGCCTGCACGAAGCGCGTGTCCGCGTCCAGCGTCAGCGAGCCGGAGACGACATTCTTCAGCGCCGTCGTAGCCGAAAGCAGTTGGTTCGCCTCCACGCGTTCGAGCCGCGCCTTCACCGCGTAGACGGCGTTCGCCGGCCTGGTGTCGATCGCCACCGCGCCGGAGAGCGAGCCGCCCGCCACCGCCGCCTGCACAGGAGAAAGCCGAGCCACGCCGTCTTCCAGCGCGCACGCCGCTTTCACCTGGCTGAGCGTGAGGTTCTCGTAGCGCACCTCGCGAATCTGGAGATCGCCGCCGCCGCGCACCTTGCGGAAGGCGCCAGGCGACTCGCCGCCTGCTCTAGGAGGAGCCGCTATCTTCTGCATCCGCTCCACGTCAATCTGGTCGATCGCGACGGAAAATGTCACGCTCGGCGCGGCAAAGTCCCGAATGCCGATCCCGCCGCGGAAGTTCGAAGGGCCGAGCGAAGCCTGCATGCCGTCGATCTTCGCCGATTGGCGGTCCGTGCGGAAGTTGGCGGTCTGGATCTTCAGCGGCTCGGTGAAGGCGGCGAGGGGCACGGTGATGTTTCGGATCGAGCCGGATGCCGTGAAGCCGGCGTCGGCCGCCGATATGGCGCCCGTCACCTCACCGCCACCGCCTTGCACCGTCAAGGGTGAAATCTCGAAAGTCTCACGTTCCAGGTCGCCGCTTACGCCGAGCGCGACCGAAATCGGGTAGGCGAGCCAGACTCCGCCGATGCCCACGCCATCCAGTCTGAAATCCCCCTTGCCCTTGAGCTTCCGATCTTCAATCTCCAAGTCGGCTTCACCCGTGGCCGAGCCGTTCCATCCGCTGGAGGAGTCTGTACGCGCGAATTTCAGCAGGCCGTCAAGCGACGCGCCGTCCAGCGTCAGTTTTCCACGAAAGTTCGAAGCCGCGATGCCGCCGGGCGCCAGCGGCCCGCCCCGCCCTTGCAATGCGACCCGCTGGCGGCCGTCTCCCGGGAGGTGAATTGTAGCGCCGATCTGGTACTCTCTGCCGGGAGCGAAGTTGGCGAGATCGAGGTCGATGCCGTCATAGACGGCGCGAGGCGTCTTTTTCGCCAGGTCGGTGACCGCGATCCGCCCGCCGGCGATCGCCAGCCGATCCAGCGCGATGCCAGATGCTTCGCGGGCCGCTCCGGGATCGCCCGCGCGCCGGCCGATCGTCGAATAGTTCCAGACGCCCTGCGCGTTCTTCACCAGCTCGACGGCGGGCCTGTCGAGGATCAGCGAATGGATGTGCGCCTGGCCCCGCAACAGCGGCAGAAGGCCGATCCGCACGGAAACGTTTTCGGCGCTGACGAACGGCCGCGAGGAGGGGAACCCTTCCGCCTCTCGGACGACAAGCTGCTCGACGCGGAACGCCGGCGGGAACAGCCGCAGACCGATGCGCCCCATCTCTACCGGCCGCGCCAGCCGGCTTTCGAGCTGCTCTTCCACCTGGGGACGAAATCGATCGACGTCGATCAGCAACACGACAGCCGCAAGCGCGGCCACGAGAACAGCGACGACAGCGGCGGTAATCAGCAGTCCTCTTCGCACACTTTTATGATAGGGGTTGGCCCGGGGCGCAACGGCGGCGAAACGGCTGTGCGCCCGCCGGCAGGACGTCACGGTTCATGCCCGCGGCGCGAGCGTCACCACCAGCGCCGAGGCGCGCTTTGCTCCGACTCTGCGATAGCCGTGGGGGACGGCGGAGTCGAAGTAAATAGCGTCGCCTTCCGAAAGCTCGTGTCTGTCGTCACGGACGCGAAGCTCGAGCTTCCCGGCAAGGACGTATAGGAATTCCACTCCCGGGTGTTCGTGGAGCCGCTCCTGCCGCGGTTCCAGGGGTTCGAACTCGGCGAAATAGGAATTGAGCGCGCGATTCGGAACGGGGAAGTCCAGGCTCTCGAAGTAGTAGGCCGGCCGGGCCGCGTCCGGCGAGTCGGGAAAGCGCAGGCGATCGCGCTTACGCACGATCTCCAGCGCCGGCCGCGGTTCCGGGTTGAAGAAGTACTCCAGGCCCACGCTGAACACCATCGCAATCCGCAACAGCGTGGGCAGCGTAGGGTGCATCACGTCGCGCTCCAGCTTGGACAGCATGGCCGGCGACAAGCCGGTGTGTTTGCTTAACTCCAGCAACCCCATGCTCTTGCGCAGGCGGAGACGGCGCAGCTTCGCGCCGATTGCGTATTTCTTAAGTCCCTTCGTGATCGTTTCCGTGGCCATCTTGAAAGTCGTTTTCCTATCCGTGCCCGTCCGCCCCGTTTCTTTTCCTCACGGGAAAGGCACTTCGTCGGCATGCTTCACAGTAAAGCAAATTTTCTTTAAGATCAAATTGTGGCCGTCAGGAACGGCCCCATCGAAGGGAAAAAGGAGAGTTCGGGATGAAGCAACTTGACGTGATCGCGGCGGCGCTGGTGATTATCGGCGCGCTGAACTGGGGGTTGGCCGGCGTGTTCCATCTGGACCTGGTGGCGGCCGTTTTCGGCATGCGATTCGGCGAGACGTCGGCGCTGAGTTCGGTCGTTTACGCGCTGGTGGGACTGGCGGGGCTTTACCAGGCTGTCACCTGGAGGTCGATCCAGCGCCGCTGGCATCATAGCGCGGCCGACGCGCGGGCCTGAGCGTGGGCGCCACGTACGAAAAGGTCGAAATTAGCGAAAAAGAGAGGGAACGATGAGATTGCGATTGCCCGTTTTGCAGGCCGGCGTTCTGGCGCTGGCGATGATTCCGGCGGCTTCCGCCGCAGACATTGTTGACACCGCTGTAGCAGGGAAGTTCAAGACGCTCGTCGCGGCGGTGAAGGCCGCGGACCTGGTGGAGACGCTGAAAGGTCCCGGGCCGTTCACCGTCTTCGCTCCAACGGATGAAGCCTTTGCCAAACTGCCGGCCGGGGCGGTGGACGATCTGCTGAAGCCGGAAAATCGGGACAAGCTGCGGAGCATCCTCACGTACCACGTGGTTGCTGGCAAAGTGATGTCCACCCAGGCGGTCAAGCTCGACTCGGCCAAGACCGTGGAAGGGCGCTCGATCGCCATCAAGACGGCAGGCGGCGGCGTGATGGTGAACAACGCCCGCGTCACGAAGGCGGACATTGAAGCGAGTAACGGCGTCATCCACGTGATCGACGCGGTTCTCATTCCGAAATGAGGCGGGCCGGATGTATTTGTTGACCGGCGCAACGGGATACGTGGGAGGCCGGCTGCTGCGGCGCCTGGAAACGGATGGCGCCGCGATCCGTTGCCTATGCCGCAACCCGGCGGCGCTCATCGGGCGAGCGGCTCCCGGCACAGAAATTGTGCCGGGAGACCTGCTCGATCCGGCATCCCTCGCTGCCGCGTTTGCCGGCGTAGAAGTGGCTTATTACCTGGTCCACTCGATGAATGCGGGATTGAGATTCGAGGCTCAGGAGCGCGACGCGGCCACCCATTTCGCGCGGGCGGCCCGGGAAGCGGGGGTGAAGCGCATCATCTACCTGGGTGGTTTGGCTCACGACAATAACCTCTCGCCTCACATGCGCAGCCGGGCCGAGACCGGCAATATCCTTCGATCCAGCGGGATTCCCGTCATCGAATTTCAGGCTTCGGTCGTGATCGGGTCCGGCAGCGCTTCCTTTGAGATGGCCCGTGCGTTGGTGGAGCGGCTTCCTGTTATGGTTACTCCCCGCTGGGTGAACACCGCGGCGCAACCCATCGCGATCGAGGATGTCATCCAGTACCTTGCAGCGGCGGCCCAACTGCCGGTGGAGGAGAACCTAAAGGTTGAAATCGGCGGCGCGGACGTCACCTCCTACGCCGGGATCATGCGCGAATATGCCCGCCAAAG
The DNA here is from genome assembly GCA_026129905.1 of Bryobacteraceae bacterium. GTDB lineage: Bacteria > Acidobacteriota > Terriglobia > Bryobacterales > Bryobacteraceae > JAHCHE01. The sequence goes on from JAHCHE010000006.1 coordinate 215,576, forward strand.
AAAGCTGCGACGCTGGGTCCTGCGCGTTCCTTTTCTCAGTCCATCCCTTTCGAGCCGTTGGCTGACGCTCATCACACCCGTGTATGCCTCCATCGGACGCTGCCTCATCGAAAGCGTTCGCCACCCCAGTGTCGTGCGCAACCCGAAGGCCGCGGAACTGTTTCCCATCCGGCCGATGGGGACTGCCCAGGCCATCGAACGAGCCCTTGCCGACGAGGATGGGCAAGCGGGCGGAAGCCGCTGGTCCGATGCCCGCGCGCAAGCGGGCTTAGCCGCCGCGCCGCCCCCGCCGGGGCGAGACGTCCTGGTCAACGAGCAGACAATACGGGTCCCGATGCCTCCCGAGGAAGCGTTCGCCCCAATCCGGCGTATCGGAGGCCGGACAGGCTGGTACTTCGCGAACGCGCTTTGGAGGCTGCGCGGGCTCATCGACCTGATGATGGGCGGCGTCGGCATGCGCCGCGGGCGGCCGGACCCCGAAACGCCCCTTCCCGGCCGCACCCTGGATTTCTGGCGCGTCGAGATCTACGAGCCGGACCGGCGCCTCCGGTTGTTCGCCGAAATGAGAGTCCCGGGGCGCGCCTGGCTCGAATTCCGCGCCGAACCCGACGGCTCCTCAACCGTGCTTCGACAGATCGCGCTTTTCGAGCCGCGCGGGCTTGGCGGGCTGCTGTACTGGCATCTCCTCCGGCCCATCCACGAGGCAATATTCCGCGGGATGCTGCGCCGCATCGCCGCCGCGGCTGGCCGTCGCGTTCTGCAATCCGCCGGCGCTCCCAGCGCTTAATGAACCGTCGTCTCGCTCTGGCGATGGTCCGACAGAAGAAGGCAGCGCTCCACTTCCGCCATCAACTGCGGACGGTTGATGGGCTTGGATAGATACCCGTCCATGCCGTTGCGCAGGAACATGTCGCGGTCGCCGTTCATGGCGTGCGCGGTGATGGCCACCACCGGGAGGTTCTTCCAGCGGTGGTGAGCGCGGATGAGGCGGGTGGCTTCCAGGCCGTCCACTCCCGGCATCTGGATGTCCATCAGGACCAGGCCCACGCGGTTCTGTTCCAGTCGGTCGATCACTTCACCGCCGTGATTGGCGCAGACGACGCCATAGCCGTGCTTCTTCAGGATTGCCGTTACCACTTTCTGGTTCACCGGATTGTCCTCGACCACGAGGATGGTTTCCCGGCCGTCCGCGCGCTCCTCCGCATCCGGGGTCGTTACCGGCGCCGGAGGTTCGGCGATGGGCTTCACCGGCATCGTGACGCGGAACGTGCTGCCGCGGCCGACTTCGCTGGATACCGAGATCTCACCGCCATGCATTTTCACGAGACGTCGCGTGATCGCCAGCCCCAGGCCCGTCCCGCCGTACCGGCGGCTGATGCTGCCGTCGGCCTGGGTAAATTCGTCGAAGATGGATTGCAGCTTGTCGGCGGGGATGCCGGTTCCGGTGTCCAGCACTTCCGCGGTAAGGCTCATGCCGCTCTCTTGCCGGTCCACGCGCAGCCGGACCTCGACGAAACCTTCATTCGTGAATTTGACCGCGTTGCTCACCAGGTTGGTGAGAATCTGCCGCAACCGCATCGGGTCGCCCGCGATGCGCGCCGGCAAGCCCGGGGCGACAGTGGTTTGCATCCGCAGGCCCTTGTTTTCCGCCTTTGGCTTGACCGCTTCAATGCACTCGCGCACGATCGCGCGGAGGTCCACTGGAATCTCCTCGAGTTCCATCCGGCCCGCTTCGATCTTTGAGAGGTCGAGGATATCGTTGAGCAACCCGAGCAGCGCCAGGGCGCATTCGCGCGCGGTGCGTAGTTGCCCGGCTTGGTCGGCATCCAGGCGGCTGTCCAGGACAACGTCGATCATGCCCAGGACTCCGGTGAGGGGCGTACGCAGTTCGTGCGACATGTTCGCCAGGAACTCGCTCTTGGCCTTGCTCGCCAACAAGGCTTTGCGCGAGGCCTCTTCGAGTTCGGCCGTCCGCTCCTGGATGCGTTCCTCCAGCGAGTCATGCTGCTGGCGAATCTGGTCGCGGGACTTCGCCAGCGCCTCAATCATCGAATTGAAGCTGTCGCCCAGGAACTCGAATTCGTCGGCGGTGCGGCTGACGCGGATGGGATCGAGGCGGCCGTCGCCGACGGCGGTGATTCCTTCCTGGAGGTTGGCCAGCGGCTGGGTAAGCACCCGGTTGGTGAATTTGGCCACGGCGCCGGCAATCAGTACGACCGCGGCGCAGAACGCCGTCGCCTTCGCCGGATTGAAATGGTCGGACCAGTAATCGTAACCAAGATAGATAAAAACGACGTAGGCCAGCAGAATGCCGGTGAATAGGGAGTATTTCCTGGCAACCGAACGCGGCCGCCGGCGCGTCGGAAACCCCAGTAGCTGTGGACTGGACCACCCCACGTCTTCATACTCGCGTCGAAAGGCGAAAAAGTATATCGGGCGATGACCCTAGCCGTCATGGTGGCCTCCTCCTATCTCACAGGGCAGTTTCCAGCAGCCGTCTGGCGCGAGTGGTCCACCTTGCAGCCGGAAAGCTCCCGAGCCATGGTCTTCGGGCCGCCGATGCCCGGCCATTGCTAGACTTGACCTGAACGGACATGGCGGCGCCACGGCTGGAGACCATCCTCTGCGGCATTCACCTTCGCACGCCAATTCTGGCTGCTTCCGGTACGTTCGGCTACGGTATCGAATTCGAGAACCTGGTCGACTGGAGCCTCGTAGGCGGCTTCGTCGTCAAAGGCCTCTCCCGGGAACCGATCGCGGGCAATCCCGCGCCGCGTCTATGGGAGACCGAAGCCGGCATGATCAATTCGGTTGGCTTGCAGAACGTCGGCGTCGAGGCGTTCATCCGGGACAAGCTGCCGAAGCTGCGCCGGCTGAACACACCCGTCTTCGCCAACGTGTTCGGCTACGCGCTGGAGGACTACGTCGAAGTGGTGCGCAAGCTCGAGGAAACCGAAGGCGTGGCCGGGTATGAACTCAACGTTTCCTGTCCGAACACGAAGCAGGGCGGCGTCTATTTTTCGAGCGATCCCGCGCTGCTGGCCTCTGTCGTCAGGGAAACGCGGGGCCTCGCCACACGGCCGCTGATCGTCAAGCTATCGCCCAACGTCTCGAGCATCGAGCCCCTGGCGCGGGCGGCCGAAGAAGCGGGCGCCGACGCGATCTCGCTGATTAACACGATCGTCGCGTTGCAGGTGGACGCTCGGACCCGGCGGCCGCGGCTGGGGGCGGGTTTCGGCGGCCTGTCCGGGCCGGCCATCAAGCCGATTGCGTTACGGCTGGTGTACCAGGCGGCGCAGGCCGTTCGCATCCCGGTAATCGGCATCGGCGGCATCGCCACCGGCGAGGATGCGGCCGAATTTCTGGTTGCCGGCGCAGCGGCGGTGGAGGTGGGCACGGCCAACTTCTGGGACCCGGGCTCGGTGGGGCGGATCGCGGGCGAACTCGACGAATTCCTGAAAAGGGAGCGCATCGCGCACGTGCGGGATCTTGTCGGCACGCTCCGCTTTGGGAAATAATAAAACCGCGGCCGGCGGCGGGCTGCGTGAGCGCTGCCGGCGAACCGCTAGTGGAGGTGACCCGATGAGCCAGAAAATCGCGATGATCGGCGCAGGCAGCGTCGTTTTCTGCAAGACCCTGATGAGCGACATTATGGCCACGCCAGCGCTGGCCGGGAGCGAATTCGCGCTGATGAGCCGCACCGAGCCGAAGCTCCGCCGGATGGAGGAGTTCGGCCGGCGGATGCTGCGTGACAACGGCCTGCCGGGCCGGGTCTGGGCGACGCTGGACCGGCGCGAAGCGATCCGGGACGCCGATTTCGTGGTGGTGATGATTCAGGTGGGCGGCGTGGACGCGTTCGAAGTGGACTACAAAGTGCCGCTCAGGTACGGCGTCGACCAGTGCATCGCCGACACGCTGGGGCCGGGCGGCATTTTCCGGGGCTGCCGGGCCATCCCGGTGCTGGTGGACATCGCGCGGGACATGGAGGAACTGGCCAAGCCGGGGGCGATCATGCTCCAGTACGCCAACCCGATGGCCGCCAACTGCCTGGCGCTGGGGAAGGCCACGGGAGTCTCGTTTGTCGGCCTGTGCCATGGCGTGCAGACCACGCTCGATCTGATCTCGCGGTACTGCAGCGTCCCCAAGGACGAGATCACCTACACCTGCGGCGGCATCAACCACATGGACTGGTTCCTCCGGCTGGAGCACAAAGGCCGCGACCTCTATCCGGCGCTGCGCGAAGTGTTCGAGCGCCCCGAGTACTACAAGAACGAAAAGGTGCGCGGCGAAGTCTTCCGTCACTTCGGCTACTTCATGACCGAAAGCACGGGCCACCTCAGCGAATACGTGCCGTGGTTCCGCAAGAACCGCAAGGGGCTGGATCTGTATTGCGACGAGCCGAGCTTCGGCGGCGAGAGCGGCGCCTACTACCACTGGTGCCGCACGGTGGCCGACAAGTTCTCGGCGCGGGATCCCCTCCAGGCCGAATCGACGCGGATTGAAGAACGCAGCGTCGAGTACTGCTCCTACATCATGGAAGCCCTGGTTACCGGGAAACCATTCCGTTTCATGGCGAACGTCCGCAACGACGGCTACATCTCGAACCTGCCCCGGGGCTGCTGCGTCGAGGTGCCCGCCTTCGCCGACGACGCGGGCCTGCATCCGACCTTCGTCGGCGAACTGCCGCCGCAGTGCGCCGCGCTCTGTTTGACCAACATCAACGTCCAGATCCTGACCGCCGAAGCCGCCCTGACCGGCGACACGGAACGGCTGGTGCAGGCGGTGGCGATGGATCCGCTGACCGCGGCCGTCTGCACGCTGGGCGAGATCCGCGAGATGTGCTCCGAGATGCTGGAAGGGCAGCGCCGCTGGCTGCCGCAGTTCGAAGGCGCGAAGATCGCGCCGAAGCCGGTGATCGACATCCCGCCCTACTGCGAGCCGGTGGACGTTCCGCTCGACCCGGCGTTGGCGATCGGCAAGCGCTTCGGGACGCTGGTGGAAAGCCAGCCGGCGTAGCGCGAACCCCATCCGCCGAGCCCGAGACCGTGCTCGAACGATCTGCCGCTACTTGTGGCAAACTGAGGATGGCTGACATGCAAGAAGTCGCATTCGAGGCCTTCAAACCACCATCCGCCGGCGATCCGGTGCTGGCCGAAGTCGTGCGGCGGCTCGTCGAGGTTTATCACCCATTGCGTATCTATCTATTCGGGTCGGCCGCGCGTGGCGACGCCGGCCCAGACAGCGATTACGACATTATGGTGGTGGTGCCAGACGACGCCTCCCGTGAAGTGCGCGAGAGCAAGCTGGGCTATGAAGCCCTTGGCGGACTGGGCATTGCCAAGGACATCCTGGTGTTGCGGCGGCAAAACTTTGACGAGCAGTTACCTCTTAGGTCTTCCCTGCCTTCCACAATCCTTGACGAAGGCAAAATGCTGTATGGCGTTTGATCCCGTCCTGCTCGCGCACACGAAACAGTGGCTGCGGTTGGCCACGGAAGATCTGGCCTACGCTGCTCATGCCCTTACTGCCCAGCCGCCGTTCTCAAAGGACGCTCTGTTTCACTGCCAGCAGGCTGCAGAGAAAGGCTTGAGAGCTTTCCTCACGTGGCGTGATATCCGCTTCCGGGGAGTGCATGATCTCGACGAGATTGGCCAACAGTGCGCGGGAGTGGACCCCACGTTAGCAGAACTCGCCGTGCGCGTGCGTCCGCTGACCGCTTTCGCCTCCCACCTTCGTTATCCCGGCGCGGAGTACGATGCTACGCTCGAAGAGGCGGAGTCAGCTCTCGGCTTGGCCCGAGAAGTATGGGCCGCAGTCTCCGCGAGGATGCCGGAAGAAGCGCTTCCTTGAGTGTCCATATACGAGCGTCCGCCATTTAGAGCTCAGAAGCGGATGCGGAGCGCCGCCTGCAGCGACCGCGCGCCGCCGGTCTGAAGCGCCGGCGTCAGGCCGCTGCCGGGACTGCCCGTGCCGAGCATGAAGCTCAGCGGGGAAGGCGATTCGCCGAACAGCGGGCTGGAGAGATACCGCGCGGGATCGGCGAAATTGGGGTGGTTGAGCACGTTGAAGCCCTCCAGCCGAACCTCGAGTGTTCGGCGCTCGGCGAACTTGAACTCACGGCGCAGCGCCAGGTCCACCTGGTTCATGCCAAACCCCCGAACCGCGTTCCGGCCGAGATTGCCCTGGTCCAAGGGGCCGGTCAATTGAAAGGCGGCCCGGTTCAGGCGGCGGCCGCCGGGGGAGGATGGATCGGCGATCCACACCGGCTGGCCGGGCGCCAGGTCGGGCCGGAAGACATTCGTGAATCCGAGGCCGAGAGAGTACTCGGAGTTCAGGACGGTGATCGGGAATCCGGACCGGGCGCGCAAGATGCCGTCCACGCCCCAGCCGCGCAGTAGGCGGGCGGCGAACGCGCCATGCGGCCGGGCCGCCGACTCGAAGGTGAGCGCCAGCGTCAGGGAATGCCGCACGTCGAAATCGGACGCGCCGCGATCGTTCGGAGCGCTGATGCCGGGTCCCACCCGGTGCAACAGGGAATCGCTCGAGCTGTTGTCGATGGAATGGGCCCAGCTATACGTAGCCAGTGCCTGGACGCCGCGCGCCATGGGCCGGCGATATTGCGCCTGAAGACCGTGATAGCTGGACTGGCCGTGATTCGTGGCCAGCGCCAGCCAGAACGTCTGGCTCCCGTCCACCCCGCTGAACTCGCGCCGCAACAGGTCGGTTCCGCTCGAGCCGACGTAACCGATCGAGAGCGCGTCGCGGCCGGCGATCTCCCGGTCCACGGTAAGGCTCCATTGGTGGACGGCCGGTAGCCGGAGATCGGGAGCGAAGCCGTAGGTCAGCAGCGTCGAGAACGGCGCGTTGCGCGGGTTGAAGTACTGCGTCAGGCTGAACGGACCGCCATTGATGAGATCGGTGGCGATGCTGGGACTCATCACGTAGTAGAGGCCCCAGCCGGCTCGAACCACCATGGTGTCCTTGCTCGAAGGGCGGTACGCGAGCCCGGCGCGCGGCGCGAAGTTCGTGCGTCGAGTGTGCCAGATCTCCGTTTGATCCGGGAAGGCGTAGCCCGATCCGTCTCCCCCAAGTCTGGGCGCCCGCGCGTATTCCCAGCGCAGCCCGAAGGTGGCGGTCAGGCGAGGGTGGACGCGCCACGTATCCTGGGCGAAAGTCGAGAATTCGGTGAGCCGGCTGCGGCGGGACTGGGGCGCCGCCGTCGCAATCCAGAGGTCGGGAAGCGCGAGCAAGCCGTTCAGGCTTTCGGCGATGACGCTAAGCGCGTAGCTGCGGTCGCGGCGCTCGGGCGCGTAGAGACGGCTGTCGTAGCCGAGGCGCAACTGGTGCGCGCCCACCGCGAACTGGGCTGCCGGAAGGATCTGCCACTGGCTCTGCCCTTGATCGGGTTCCGCTCCCGAAACCGCCTGGCCCACCCCGGCAACCGAGAACCGCAGCAGGTAGTTGCAATGGGCGGCCGAACCCAGCAGTTGCTGCGTAATCGGGGTCAGGTAGCAGGACCCGTCGGGCGCCGCCGCATCCGAGCGCCACAGCGACCGGCCTTTGACATCGGTGCGGTTCACTTTCAGGTCCAGGACGGCGGCATGGCTGAGCCGCAAGTTGGCGCCCACGGTGTAGCTGCCCGACTGAATCGTGAGGTCGTTCACCTGGGTGCTGGTGAACTCGTTGCGGGAGAAGGCGCCGTTGTAGCGGGCGAATACGGTCAACCTGTCCGTGATGGCATAGTCGAGACGGAGGCTCGGGACGTTGAACCGGCCGTGCCGGTCGTGTCGGCCGTACCACTCGGCGAGGCCCGGTCCCAGGTCCTGGCCGTTCGGCAGCGGGAACAGGTTAAGCAGCCGCTGCGCCCATAGCGGCGAACCGTCCCGCAAACCCTGCATCGGTGTAGCCGTCCGTGAGACGAAGGGTTCTCGTAGCCGCATCCCTTCGTATGCCAGGAAAAAAAAGGCCCGGTTCCGTTTCAGCGGACCGCCGAGGCTGGCGCCGAAGTCCGACATGCGAAGGGGCGGCGGATCGAGGCCGTTGCGGTTGGCGAACCAGTTGTTCGCGTCCAGCGCGCCGTGACGGACGTAAGAGAAGAGCGAGCCCCGCAGTTCATTGGAACCCGACCGGGTACTCAGGGCGACTTGCGCTCCCGGCAGCCGGCCGAATTCGGGCGTGGCGGTAGAGGTCTGGACGCGAAACTCCTCCAGAGCGTCCAACGACGCGAGACCGTGCAAACTGCCCAGCGCCGTCATTCCCGGCAGTGCGCCGCCGGTCGACTGGGCGGGCAAGCCGCCGCCGGCGATCCCCGTGTTTGCGCTGACGCCGTCCACGATGAAGTAATTCGTGTTCGGCCGCTGGCCGCTGACCGTGAACTGGCCCGCTTCGCCGCGCGTGGCGGGGGTCACGACAGCTCCTGGGGCAAACTCGAGCAGACTGAGCAGCCCGCGCCCGTTGAGAGGAAGCCGGTCGATCCACGGCCGGCCAATCACGGCGCCGACCGAAGCATCCTCGCTGTTGAACGGCGGCGGCGAGCCGGTGATGGTCACCACCTCGCGGACGCTGCCGAGCGGAAGCTCGAAATCCAGCCGCACGGGCTGAGCGGCATTCAGCGTGACGCCGAAGCGGATCAGCGTGCGGAAGCCCTCCTTGCGTACGGTTACTTTGTATGCGCCGGGCTGAAGCGCCGCCACCACGTACCAGCCGTTGGATTGGGTTCGGGCGAGGCGGCGGAAACCGTTGTCCTGGCTGAGGACGGTGACGTCGGCATCCGGCACAGCGGCGCCTGAAGGATCTTGCACCAGCCCGGCGATGTGGGAGTGCTGCTGCGCGAGGAGGGTCAGGTGAGCCAGGCAGCAAAAGAAAGCGGCCGCGTACAGTGGCTGACGCCTCATGGATCGCCTTACTCCAGCGATTTACTCCAGCGAGTTCCTTACATACTCCGCCGCTCTTGCGCGCAAGCGTGCAATGCTTCCCAACGCCTGGCCGGGAAGGTCCTCCGCGGCGGCCCCGGCAGCCGCACCTCCAAGCATAGCAGCCAGGAGCGACTCGGCGGCGCGCGACTCCTGGAACAGTTCCTCGGTGGCCGTTTGCCACCGGCTGGAGGGAGGGACGTAGGACGGACGCGATGTCTCCTCCCGGGTCCCCAGTGCGATGAAGGCGGGCCTGGTCCGTTTCTCGATCGACGCCGCCAGGCGTGCAATGGACACGGCGTGCTCCCGGCGCAGCGCCGCGAGAATCCGGCGATCGTCCGCCGTCAGTTGGGATTCGGTATCCGGTGGGAAGCGCTCTGCCAGGCGGCGCAGCGCATGGGCGCGGGACATCAGTTCGTCGCCCGCTCCAAGGACCTCGTCGGTGAACTGGTCGAGTTCCGCCCGTCCGCCAAAGACGCTCTCGAGCCGGTTTTGCAGGCGGGCGATTTCCGGCCGCAGCGACGCGCTTTGCAGGGGGCGGGACGGCGTCTGTTCGGAGGCCGGCGCGGGATCGGTGAGGCGCACGCTGACGCGCGGCATGCCGGTAAGTTCGTCGTGAATCTGCTCGCCTAGCGTCGGCGAGACGCCGACCCCTGTAACCACCACCTGGCTTCCCGAGCGGGTAACCTCCACGGGTTCGCCCAGGTCCGCGCCGAGCCGGTGTAGAACGGAAAGCACCCGGAGTTCTTCGCCGGGGGTCGCGGGGCGAGGAACGTCGAGCGGCGGCGCCGGAGCGCGCTCACGCGTTGCGGGAAGAGCGGGGCGGGCCAGTTCCGCGCGTTCGCTCCTCGGCGCGATGTCGGCCAGCACGGCCAGTTCCACCACCTCGGCCCCACGGAAGCGCAGCGTGCTCTCCACCGGCTGAAGGTCGGCCAGCGTGAGGTCCAGCGTCGCCTCCACGAGTTCGCTGGAGTTGGTGGTGGTCTGAATGCGGTACCGGGCGGCGGGCGCTTCTTCGACGCGCGTCACTCTGTCCCGTTTCTCGGCCAGCGCGTTGCGCCAGCGCGCGAATGAGGCGGCGCTCAGCGGGTCGTCCCAGTTATAGTTGGCCTTTTCGAACAACGGGCGGAGGCCGGCCAGCAACGTCATTTCTTGCGGCGAGGCAGCGGCGTTGGTCGCGCCGATTACGCGGGCTGCTTTCCTGCTTCCGGTCTTGATCTGAATCCGGCGCGGCGTATTGGATCGCGCGGTCTCGGCCACCGCCGCTTTCTGGAGAAGCTCGGCGGCTTTCACCGAGGGCGCGTTGCGGAACTGATCGACGATGAGGACGGCGACGACCAGTAGGGCAATAGCGGGCGCCCAGCGGCGCGGCTGGCCGGCGAAGCCCTGGAGCGCCTCCCACGCGCGCGGCAACAGCGAACGCCGCCGCTCGGACGAATCGGCCTCATCCAGCCGGCGGAGAATGTCGAACCACGGCGCGGGCGGCTCCGGCAGCGACGGGTGAAGGACCGCGTCGCGGTAGTGGACGCATTCGCCGATCGTTTTCTGCAGATCATCGAGAGTCGTGCGGCACTTCCAGCAGGCGGCCAGATGCGATTGGATTTTCTTCGCCTCGCGGCCCGAGACCTCGCCGTCGGCGAAGCGAAGCAAGTCTTCTTCGCTCGGATGGACGGTTCGAAGCCCGCTCATGGCGCCACCTTTCTCAGGCGCGCGATCGCCCGGCGGATGAACTCTCCCACCGTCGACGCGCTGATGCCCATGGCCTCGGCGATCTCGGGATAGCGGAGACCCTCCAGTCGGAGGAAAAGGCAACGCTTCTGCTGCTCCGACAGGTTTTCGATGGCATTGTGAAAACGCAGGGCCCGCTCGCGCTCGATGACGGTCATCTCCGGCGTGGCCGCGCGGTCGCGCAGGCGGTTCTCGACCCCTGGGTCGAAGGCGCGAAGGGAATTCTCCCGCGCCCGAACCTTCAGGCCATAGTTATGGGCGACGCGGAAGATCCACGCGCGCGGATTGAGCACCTCGATGTTCCGGCGGAGCGTGACATAGAGGCGAAGGAAGACTTCCTGGGTAGCCTCCTGGGCCTGCGGCGGATGGAGTCCCAGCGTCAGAAGGTACCGGTAGACGTCTTCGCGAAGCTCGATAAACAACTCCGCCACCTGGGTTTGGAGCGGGGCGGGCGCGCTCTCCGCACGCGAGATGCCGAGCACAGCTTCACGCAGCGAACGGGACATGAGGCCAAATCCAAAAGCAGGCCGCTCGAAAACGCTGTGCGCGCCTGCTTGCCCACGCGCTCGGCTCCACAAAGGGCCGCGACCAGAAGGGGACGGTCCCTGGCGTTTTCGAGCAACCTGCTTGACAGCCGTCACCCCAAAGACCGTTTGTGGCGATTTTCAACGACACCCCCACGCGACTTTTTTGGCGGCCGCTGGCGGTTTGTTGCCGGCGGCCACCGATAAACACCGATAAACACCGATCCGCTCGGACTGACGATGCTAGAAAGACCGGCCCACGGGTCGTGAACAACGTAACCCATTGCTCCTTCAAATAGAGACTGTTTGGAATCCGATAATAGCGCCCCATCGCGCCGGCGCGCCAGCGGCGGCCGCAAGGGCGTCCGTCAGCAAAAGCGCTTTCATCACTCCCCAAAGCCCGCGCTCCGGCTTCCGGCGCCTCCCAGCGCGTAAGTCGTTTTTTTCTTTGGCGGTGTAGTTGACCCGCCGTGCCCGAGGGTCTTGTAAGAGGCAGGCGGGGATCCACCGACTCATGTTCCCATCCGTATGCGTCACCATCGTCACCCACAACAGCCTCCGCTACATCGATCGGTGCCTGAAGGCGGTTTTGGCCCAGGACTACGCGCCCATCGAAGTCGTGGTGGTGGATAATGCCTCGAACGACGGTTCATCGGAGGCGCTCGCGCGGTATGAATACGCGGCGCGGGTCATTCGCAATCCGGTGAACACGGGGTTCGCCTCGGGACAGAACCAGGCGATCGGGGAGAGCGACAGCGATTGGGCGCTGACGCTGAACCCGGATGCCCTGCTGAAGCCCGGCTTCATCCGGCGGCTGGTGACGGCCGCGCGCCTGGATCCGAACGTAGGGGTGGTGTGCGGCAAACTCCTGCGCGCCGCGCCCGATTTGAGCCTGCCGATGGACCGGCGCGTGGATTCGGCCGGCATCCACTTCACGCCGAACCTGCGGCACTTCGACCGCGGGTGGAACGAGCCCGACGACGGGCGGTTCGGCGAAGTCGAGTACGTCTTCGGCGCCAGCGCCGCCGCCGCGCTCTATCGCCGCGAGATGATCCGCGACGTGTCGCTGGAAGACGGGTTTTTCGATCCGGACTTTTTCGCCTACCGTGAGGATGCCGACGTCGCCTGGCGCGCGCAGTTGCTGGGCTGGCGTTGCCTCTACGTGCCGGAGGCCGTCGCTTATCACGTCCGGCGGGTTGTGCCGGAGAAGCGATGGCGAACGCCGGCCGCGCTGCGAATGCACGCGGTGAAGAACCGGTTTCTGATGCGGCTGAAAAACATGACGCCGGACCTCTACCGCCGCCAGTGGCTTCCGGTGTTGCTGCGGGATCTGGTGGTGGTGGGCGGCTGCTTTCTGATGGAGCCGGGATCGCTGCCCGCGTTCTGGCACGTAGCCCGGAGGTCGCGCCGCGCGCTGGCCAAACGGCGGCAGATCATGAGCCGCCGTATCGTCACCGACGACTACTTGGCTAGTTGGTTCCGCGAGCAGCCCGTGAGCCGGCCGTTAGAGGCGCTGCGGCCCGGTAGAGGCGAGCGACTTCTTCCGGCGTAAGACGGCGATTAAAGACGGCGATTTCGTCGAGCTTTCCTTCGAAAGACGAGTCGGGGATGGGCGAGTCGCCTGCAACCACAACGCCGGAGACGTTCGGCGACGGCGCGGCGCCGGAAGCTTCCGGCCGGCCGTTCACGAAGATCGCCGCTTCGGACGGGCCGCGGGTCAGCGCGACGAAGGTCCACGTCCCAACAGGGATGGCCGAGGCGCCTTCGACGATGCGATCGCCGGAGGCGAAGTACAGCTTTGCCGTTGCGCCGGCAGTCCCGCCCACGCAAAGCCGGTCGGCGCCGCGGGAAAACAGGCAACCCGCGACCGCTCGCGCATCGGCGGGCAGCCCGTTGTGGACCCACATCGCCACCGAGTAGTCGGGGCCAAGCCCCGCCGGCGCCGCTTCAAGTCGCCCGCCGGCAAAATGCGGCGCACGGTTGACGACCCCCGGCTCGAGCGGCGGACCATCGAGGTAGAGCGCGACCCCGCCCACGTACCGGCCGTCGCGCTTTCCCGTGGCGTCCCTCGCCGAAGCGCCGTCCATTTCGTTTCCGCGCCAGTAGGCGAGTGGCCTCGCGTCGAGCACGGCCCGCGAATAAGCATCACCGGGATCGCGAAGCGCGCGGCGCGGTTGGCCCGAAACCTGTTCGAGCAACGCAAGCACGGTCTCGACGATCCGCGGCTCGGCTTCTACTTCAAGCCCCGCGGTCCGGGCGGGCCACGTGGTGTAGCCTCCGAGCCGGTGCTGTTCCGGCGGCGGGATGTAGCCTTCGGCGCCGTTGGCCAGCTCGATGTTGAAGGTACGCGTGAGCGGACTGCGCGCTTTGATCTTCAGCCCCGTGAGAGCGAACACTTCGTTAGGAATGGCCGCGATGCCCAGGTCGCCGATGCGCACCGCTTGCAGTTTCAACTCGCGCTCAGGCGCCTCGGCCAGTAGTAGCTGCTCGCGCGCGTAGACTTCCACCTGGTTTCTCGGCGTGCCGCCAGGAACCTCGGCGAAAATCCGGCGCGCCCAGCTTAGCCGCTGCTGATCGCCGACCCGGCGGCGGAGCTTCAACGTTCGCTCGGCCATCTGCAACGGCGCCCAATCGCGGAACTCGATCGCGCGGTGCGCCTCGTACGCTCGTTGAGCGATGGCACCGGCGTAGCGCTCGGTATTCATGTCGACTTTGGGCCGGCTATAGTCCATCCAGTGCTGGTCGCCGCTCGTGCCTTGCGACATCATGGCGATGAAGCCCGCGTCGTCATCCGCCACGCCGAGCAGCCGCCGCATCTTGTCGGTGAACGGGCCGTAGTAGTCGGGCGACACGCCGGGGCCGCCGCCGACGTAATGCATCGAGTAGTTGGCGAGCACGGCCACCGGTTTGCCGTCGCGGGAGCGAACGGCCAGCACGCTGAGTTCCGGGTCCACGGGTCCGGACGGGCCGATGAACTCGGGGTTCTGATATCCCGGATGCATGTTGGCGCGGACTGTCGGCTCGCCGAACGGGTCCTGCCGCACCTTGTCCGGGCGAAGGATCCAGCGGCGGCAGTGCGTGAGTTCCGGAACATCCACCGACGACCACCCGATCGCGACGGGCAGGGTTCGACCCGCGGCGCACTCGATCGCCTCGATCAGCCGCCGCCGGAACATTTCGATGTAATCCGGATTGGCGTCGGTTCCGAGCGCTCCCATCACGGGCGGCGCGGAGTGCGTGTGCGTCGCCGCGATCAGCATGCGTTCGGGCGCGATGCCGGTCTTTGAAGCGGCCGCTTGCTTCACCTCGTCCAGTAGCTCCCGCGGCATCATCAGGCTGTCGGCGACGGCGATCGCGATGCGCGTCTCGCCGTCGTCGAGGACCAGGACGCGGGCGCGCAAAGACCCCGACGCCTCGTTGACTTCCTTGGCCAGAAACCCGCCGCTGATGATGATGGGAAATGTCCGCGGCGAGAGGTCCACCGAGCAAACGCCCGCGCGGAGAATCTTCTCGGCCCGCGCCGGATATCCCGCACAGGCGAGGACGAGCGGCAGCAGGACAAACCTCGCGTTCAACATTGCGGCCCGCCCGTCATTTCTTCCCGCCGGCCCACAGAATGGCGTTCTGCACCAGGCGCTTGTAGCTTGGGTGCAGGTGCGCCGCCCGTCCATGGCCTAGTTCGATGGAGACGACCCGCGACTTTTTATAGGGGCTGATCCAGACGAGCGGGCCGTCGCTGGTGGGGTGGTCGGTTTTCAGCAGTACCGTCACATCCGGCGAGAACCACATCCCCTTGTACGTCTCGTCGTTGACCGTGAACTTCCCGATGCCTTCCACAATCGGGTGGTCCTTCGCGGGGTAGGCTTCGATATCGACGTCGTGCTTCCACGTGGTCTTCCACTTGAGCGGCTTGCTCTGCGATTTCAGCCAGCGGGCGCCAACCACCTCTTCGTACCACCATTGCCAGTCGCTGTAGTCCACCAGCGCATGATGCAGCAACACGACGCCTTTGCCGCCCTCGACGAAAGCCGTCAGGTTCTTGCGCTCCTGGTCGTCGATCTCCTGCATCGAGTCGTATAGGACCAGGACATCGTAGTGCGGCCGCAAATCGCCGCGCCGGTAGGGCATCGGGTGAGGATCCACCGTCCCCTGTATGTTCGGGTTGTCTTCAAACAGCGTGTAGAAGGACGTGTCGTAAGTGTGTCCTCCGGTGACGATCAGCACCCTGACCGGCGCGGCTACTGCCACCGCGATGGACAGTAACAGCAGCAGGCACAACTTACGGCTCACAGATCCCACTCCTTTTGCCACTTCACCTGGCGATGCTCCTTGTACGAGATATTGCAGATATGACAAGCCATCGAGGAATAGTGACCGGCGACTTCGTCCACGTTCGGCTTTTGCCGGCTCCGGACGCAATCGAGCCAGTTGGCGACGTGTAACTCGGGGCTAGGTCCGGCGCTCTGTTCGCCGGCGGCTTCGTTTTCTTTCGCGGGCAGGAACTTGTAGCCCCAGCGGAAGATGGAAAGGCGCCCTCCCGTGCCCATGAAAACGATATCCTCGCTGTTCTGGCGAATCAGGTCGGTTACATTGGCCTCGAAGGTCACGAGTAAGTGGCCCGGATATTCGAGTATCGCGTTGATGTTGTCGGCGGTGTCGCGGTCTTCCTTGCCTAGGTAAATGCCTCCCATGCAGGTCGCCGAGAGCGGCCGGTCCACGTTGAGGTACCAGTGGACGACGTCGACCATGTGGACAAACAGGCCTCCCATCTGCGCGTTGGTGGAGTAATCCCAGTAGACGTAATGATTGAAGTAGCGCTTCGCGTTCCACCGAACCTTCGGCAGATGAGCCTGGCAGAGTTCCCAATCCATGCCTTCCGGCTTGGACGCGTACTCATCGGGCGGCCGCTGGTTGCGATACGCTGCATTGGAGTTCCAGACCGTGCGAACCATCGTGACCTTGCCGAGGAGGCCGGTGTCGATGAACTTCCGCTTCGCCTCGATGAAGTGCGGATAGCTGCGCTGCTGGGTGCCGCATTGGAGGATGCGTTTATTCGCCCGGACCGCGTTGACGATCTTGTGCCCTTCCATCGGATGGAGCGTCATCGGCTTCTCGACGAAGACATCCTTGCCGGCTTCGCAAGCGGCGATGGTGAGGGGGCAATGCACGTGGTCCCACGTGGCGATGATGACGGCGTCGATGTCATTGCGATCGAGCACCTTGCGGTAGTCGAGGTACTTTTCGATCTTCGCGCCGGCCACTTCCTCGGCGCGGTTGCGCTGAACGTCCCAGGCGTCGCACGCCGCGACCCACTGGATGCCGCCCGCCTTGTTCGCCTGCGACATCAGGTAGCGGCCCCGGCCGCCGGCCCCGATCACTCCGAGGCGGATCCTGTCGTTCGCGCCAACGACGCGCGAAGCCGAAGCGGCAGCGATGCCGGTCCCGACGAACGTTCGCCGCGTAACGGATGAACTCATCGAAGCTCCTTTCGGGCTGATTGTACCTCTCGCGCTTCGGGGGCTGTCAGGCGGCCGGAATCGCCGGGTGCGCAATCGGTTTCCGCGAGCGTACTATGCGGCTTCCGACGCCAGGTCCGAAACCGGTTTCAAGACGGACTTGTCCACGAGTTCAAGCGGCAGCGTCGTGAGAATGACGCAAGACAGGCCGGTGGCCGGATCGGCCCAGGCGATGGTTCCCGTCGCCCCGCTATGGCCGAACGCTTTCGGCGAGCAGGCTCGCCCGAAACTGCCCGGCTTGACGACGAAGCCGATGCCGCGCGGTTCGTTCAGGCCCTGGTTCTGATTCACGATCATGCGGGCGGCCGTCTCCTTCTTCAGAACCTTGCCGTCCGGGGCCAGGAAGTACCGCAGGAACGCTGCGATGTCCGGTCCGGTGGAGTGCGCGCCGCCCCACGGCGCAGCCAGGTTGCGCCAGTACGGGCTGTTCCAGTCCCAGCTTTTCGCGCCTGCCGAGCCGCCGCCGTACAGTCCCGGGGCGGCGTCCACCTGGCATTGCGCCGTTTCCGGGATCGAGAAGCGGCCCAGGCCTAACGCCGTGCGCGACATGCCGAGCGGCTGGAACAGTTCGCGTTCCAGGAATTTCGGGAACGGCTCGCCGGTAATGCGTTCGGCGATCTCGGCGGCCAGCAGGATGCCCATGCTCTGGTAGCGGACCTGCGTTCCCGGTTTGAACAGCAGCGGCGTGCGCACAGCGCCGGCGACGAAATCCTTCAGCGGCGCGTGGCGCTTGCGTAGCTCGACGTTCTCCGGCAGTTGGTCCGGTAGGCCGGACGTGTGGGTAAGCAGGTGGCGAACGGTGATGAGTTTCCGATCGCCTTCGGAGAACTCCGGTATGTACTTGACGACCGGATCTTCCAACGCGAGTCTTCCGCGGTCCACCAGCAGCATCACGCCGGCCGCGGTCATTGGCTTGGTGATGGAGGCGATGAGGAAGATGGCATCGGGACGGCGCGCTTCGCCGAAAGCCTTTCCGAAGACGTGCGCGCCCTGCCGCACGTCGAGCGATGCGGCCCGGACCTTTCCGGCCGCCACCTCCTTCTCGATCAGAGCCGCGGCCTGCTCGAGCTTGTCGTTTCTCAGCGCCGCGCCCAGTTTCGTCGCGACGGATGCCAATAGAAGATCCCGCCGGTGCATCCTACCAGCCTAACCGAACGGCCAGACCCGCTCGACGGTCTTGCTGAGGATCCAGCTTTTGTCGTCCTCGGTCAGAAAATCCATGTCCCGCTTCACCAGCGACAACGCCTTGCCGTAGCCGCAGGCGTTTTCCACCAGGGGCCAATCGGTGCCCCACATCAGCCGCCGCGGCCCGAAAACGTCGTACAGCCGTTTCACCTGCCGCTGCGCGTCGAGATACGGATATTCCTCTTTGGAGAGCGACCACGTATGGGAAATTTTCACGAAAATCCTCGGATATTTCGCCAGCGCCAGCAGTTTCTTTAACTCGTCCGGGCGGTCGAGCGGGCAATCGGCCATGTGGTCGATGACGACGGTGAGGTCGGGGAATCTGTCGGCCAGCCGGGCGACGTCGGGCATCCGCGTCACGGGCGCCAGAATGGTCATCGGGACTTTCAGGTTATGGCAGCGCGACCAAAGCGGAGGCATCAGCGGCCCGCGGATCCAGTCGCCCTGGGCATCGCCGGCCGGACTGATGCGTACGCCGCGAAAGCCCTGCTCCTCGACCAGCCGCGAGAGGTGGTCCGGCGCGGCGGGATCTTCCGGGTTGACGCGCGCGACGCCCTGGAACTGGTTGGGATACCGCTTCAGCACATCCGCAAGATAGCTGTTATCCCAACGGTAGTGGATCACCTGAATGATCACCGTCTTCGCCACCCCGTGCAACCGCATCAGCGCCAGCAGCATCTCGGGCGTGGCATCCTTGGCCGGCGGCCGCGTGGTTTCCTTCGCCCACGGATATTTCGGATCGTTCACCCAGACGTGCACGTGCGGATCGATAATCCGATACGCCGCGCTCTGAGCGGCCAACGGCGCGGCGGAGGCGGCGAGGAACGCCCGGCGAGAAACGGCTTTCAACATAGCGAGCTTCGATTCTAACTCACGGCGTCGAGCGCCTACGCCGGGCCGGAAGCCCGCAATGTACTTGTTGGTATAATACCAACAGGTGCGAGATGAGCCGCTGACGAAAGCGCTGCATGACGAAAACTGTGACGCATCAGTGCACGATGTGCGGCGAACAGGCGGTCCCTGAGCGCCGGAATTACCGGTACGCCGAAAGCGGCTTGCCCAATGTTGTCCTCCAGGGCGTTATGGTCGCGGATTGTCCGAAGTGCGGAAACTCGGACGTATCGATCCCGCGAGTGGCGAAGATTCATCGGGCGATTGCGCGGGCGCTCACAAACAGTCCTGCCCGCTTGACCGGGGCCCAACTGCGGTTTCTGCGAAAACATCTGGGATTGAGCGGAGATGAGCTCGGCCGCTACCTCCATACCGACAAGACTAAGATCTCGAAATGGGAGACCGAGCAGGACAAGGTCGGCCCCGTCACGGACAGGCTGGTCCGGCTTCTCGCGACGGCGCTGGACCGGGAGTTGCGCCCGCAGGTCACCGCGGTGGCGGAGCACCTTCCGCGGATTCGGGATAAATCCGGCAACGGCTTGGAGTTGCACGTGGACGTAGATACGCTCCAGACCGCCTTTGTTCTTGTTTCAAGGGCTGCATAGCAGCTGCGTTTTCTCGAGGTGATGTCCTCATGCCTTTCTGCACGAATTGCGGCGGCGAGATCGCCGTCCAGGCCCGTTTTTGCGCGGCCTGCGGACGCCCCTCCGGAGCGCCGGCCGCCGTCGGCGCGGCGCCGGAGCCGCTCGACTTCACGATCCACGGGGACAACCTCCAGGTGGCTCGCGTGCGCCTGAAGCCCGGACAGGAACTCTACGCCGAAGCCGGAAAGATGGTGTACAAAACGTCGACCATTGCGTGGGAAACGCGGCTCAGTGGCGAGAGCCTGGGCGAGAAGCTCTTCGGCGCGCTGAAGCGCAAACTGGCGGGCGAGTCGCTGTTTCTCACCTACTTTCGCGCGCACGCGCCGGGCGAAGTTGGGTTCGCCGGCAACTATCCCGGCCGCATCCAGGCGTTCGACCTTGGGCCGAACCAGAGCGTGCTGGTGCAGCGGGACAGTTTTCTGTTCGCGCAGACCACCGTGCAGTTCAACGTCGCCCTCGTGAAACGGCTCGGGGCCGGGTTCTTCGGAGGCGAGGGCTTCATATTGCAGCGGCTGACCGGCCCGGGACAGGTGTTCATCCACGGCGGCGGGGACTTCATCGAATTCACGCTTGCCGCCGGCGAAACCCTCCAGGTGGACACGGGATGCATTGTGGCTTTTGACGAGTCAGTGGATTACGACATTCAGCTTGCGGGCGGCATCA
This sequence comes from Bryobacteraceae bacterium, assembly GCA_026129905.1. Lineage (GTDB taxonomy): Bacteria > Acidobacteriota > Terriglobia > Bryobacterales > Bryobacteraceae > JAHCHE01. The sequence goes on from JAHCHE010000006.1 coordinate 235,639, forward strand.
AAACCGCCATGTTCGGCGGCGAAGGTCTTTTTCTGGCGACGCTGACCGGCCCCGGGCGCGTGATCGTGCAGAGCATGACGCTGGAGAAGATCCGGCGTGAGCTGATGCTGGCGCGCCCCGGCGGCGACGAGCGGGGCGGATAGTTTGCTCGGTGGGCGATTGGCAGACGCGCTGGCGAAACGCTATAAACACCGGCGGGGTTTCTGCCGATTGCCTCAACGAGAGTATGTCCGCCGAAGTTACGCAGGGATCGAACGCGGGCGTTGAGTCGACCGAGATCACGCGCATCGGGCACCAGTTCCTGGCCAGCCTGAACCACGATATCCGCACCCCGCTCAGCGGGATCATGGGCATGACGGACCTGCTGCTAGAGACCGAGTTGGACAAGGACCAGCAGGAGTACGTTCAGACGGCGCGCCTGTGCGCGGACCAACTGCTCGAAATGCTGAACGCGGCCCTCGAGTACGCCTCGATTTCCTCCGGCGCCTTGAGAATCGAGCGGGCCGAGTTCCACTTGCCGGAAGCGCTCCGTGCGCTGGTCGAGGAATACCGTGCCAAAGCGGAAGCCAAGGGTCTTCAGCTCCAGTGCCGAATCGACCGCAGCCTGCCCAGCCACGTGCTCGGCGACGCCGTTCAGTTGCGCCAGGCTCTGGCTCCCATCCTGTCAAACGCCGTTAAGTTCACCGCTCGCGGGAAGATCGAGTTTTCCGCGGCGACGGATGGCAAGTTCCGCGGGGGCTTCAACCTGGTCGTCAATACTACCGACACGGGCAGCGGCATACTCCCGGAGAAACTCGAGGCAATCTTTGAATCGTTCCGCCAGCTCGAGAGCGGTCTCTCCCGCACACATCAGGGCTTCGGACTAGGACTGGCCGTAGCCAGGAAACTAGCGAACCTGATGGGCGGCGGCATCACCGTGGAGAGCCACGTGGGCATTGGAAGCAGCTTCCGGCTATGGGTGCCGCTCGGGCTGCCCCACGAGGCCGGCCCGGTCGAGAGCGACGCCGAGCAAGAGGGCCGGGAGCGGTCTCGGATCCTCTTCGTCGACGACAACGATGTTGCGCGGCGGGTCGTCAGCCACATACTGCAGCGCGCCGAATATCACGTCGATTGCGCCGAGGGAGGCGCGGAAGGCATTGAGCGAGCCAGGAGCGGACACTACGACCTCGTCCTGATGGACCTTCAGATGCCCGAAATCGATGGTCTTGCGGCCACGGAGGCCATTCGGCGTCTGCCCGCTTACGGCGGCGTTCCGATTGTGGCCCTTACGGCGAACTACTCCGAGGAGTTCCGCAAGATGTGCCGGGAAGCCGGATTCCACGGTTTTCTCGGCAAGCCCGTGCAAGCCAAGGAACTGTTGGAGACCCTCCACCGTCTACTGAAGTCGTAGCCTTCCGTTTCGCGTTCCGGTCCAGGGAAGCGCGAAGGCGTTCATGGTTAGTCGCAGGTTTTCGCGCTGGTTGCGCGCCGCTGCCTTACAATGATTGTAAGCCCCGTCTATGGTGGATCTAATCCTCGCCAAGATTTTCGGCACCAAGAACGAACGCGAAGTTAAAGCGATTCGCCCCCTCGTTGCCGCGATCAACGACCTCGAGCCCGGGCTCCAGCAGGCGTCGGATGAGGAACTGGCCCGGAAAACCCAGGAATTCAAGCAGCGGCTCGACCAGGGCGCGTCCGTGGACGACCTGCTGATTGAGGCGTTCGCCGTCGTCCGCGAAACCTCGCGGCGCGTGGTGGGCATGCGCCATTTTGATGTCCAGCTCATCGGCGGCACGGTGCTCCACCGCGGCAAGATCGCGGAAATGAAGACCGGTGAAGGGAAGACGCTGGTGGCGACGCTGCCCGTCTATCTGAATGCCCTGGAAGGCAAGGGCGTCCACGTGGTCACGGTGAACGATTACCTGGCTCGACGCGACGCCGAGTGGATGGGCAAGATCTACAAGGCCCTCGGCATGGCCGTCGGCGTCATCGTTCACGACCTGTCGGATCGCGAGCGCCAGCAAGCTTACGGCAGCGACATCACCTACGGCACCAACAACGAGTTCGGCTTCGACTACCTCCGCGACAACATGAAGTTCCGGCTCGAGGACTGTGTCCAGCGCAGCCACCACTACGCCATCGTGGACGAAGTGGACTCGATCCTCATCGACGAAGCCCGCACGCCGCTGATCATCTCCGGACCGAGCGAGGAGTCCACCGATAAGTATTACCGGATCAACACCATCATTCCCAGGCTCGTCCGCGGCGAAGAGATCAAGGGCAAGGAACCGGGCGAGAAATATACAACGGGCGACTACACCGTAGACGAGAAGCACCGTTCCGCCGCCCTCACTGAAGAGGGCATGAAGAAAGTCGAAAAGCTCCTCAACCGCCCGGGGATCTACGAAGGGGGCGACTGGGAGTCCCTGACGTTTCGCCATCACGTCGAACAGGCGCTGAAAGCGCATGTCCTGTTCCAGCGCGACCGCGATTACCTCGTCAAGGATGACCAGGTGATCATCATCGACGAGTTCACCGGGCGCCTCATGCCCGGCCGGCGCTGGAGCGACGGTCTGCACCAGGCGGTGGAAGCCAAGGAAGGGGTGAAGATCGAGCGTGAAAACCAGACGCTGGCCACCATCACCTTTCAAAACTACTTCCGCCTCTACAAGAAGCTCGCCGGCATGACTGGAACGGCGGAGACCGAAGCCGCCGAGTTCGGCAAGATCTATAACCTCGACGTTGTCGTCGTCCCGACCAACCGCGCGCTGATTCGGATCGAAAATTCCGACGTCGTCTACCGCACCGAGGAGGAGAAGTTCCGCAACGCGGTAAAGGAAATCGTCGAGCTGAACCAGAACGGCCGTCCGGTGTTGGTTGGGACCATCTCGGTAGAGAAGTCCGAGCGGCTGTCGAAACTGCTGAAGCGCGCTGGCGTCAAGCACGAGGTGCTGAACGCCAAGAACCATGCGCGCGAGGCGTTCATCGTCTCGCAGGCTGGCCGGAAAGGCGCCATCACGGTATCCACCAATATGGCCGGCCGCGGCACCGATATTCTCCTCGGCGGCAACCCGGAGTACCTGGCCAAGGAAAAGCTCCGCAGCCAGGCAAAAGATCCCGACGCCGTCTCCAAGGAGGAATGGGACGCCGTCTACCAGGCGATGAAGCGCGAAACGGACCGGGAACACGATGAAGTTGTGGCGCTCGGCGGTTTGCATATCGTCGGCACGGAGCGCCACGAGGCTCGCCGCATCGACAACCAGCTCCGCGGCCGCGCCGGACGCCAGGGCGACCCGGGCAGCTCACGCTTCTATCTCTCCCTCCAGGACGACCTGCTGCGGATCTTCGGCGGAGAGCGTATCCAGAACCTCATGCTCCGGCTGGGCATGGAGGAGGACGTTCCCATCGAATCGCGGCTCATCACCAAGCGCATCGCCGCCGCCCAGAAGGCCGTGGAAGCGCAGCATTTCGCCGCCCGCAAACACCTGCTCGAATACGACGACGTGATGAACAAGCAGCGCACGGCTGTCTATAAGATGCGCCGTGAGTTGCTGGAGGGCCAGGACCAGCGGGACCGCGTCCTCGAGATGGTCAAGGGCATCGTCGGATCGTTTCTCGACCGGCACTGCCCGCCTGCCGCCCAGCCCTATACCTGGGACCTTGCCGGGCTGCAAACCGACATCCTTACACAGTTCGGCGTCCGCATCGTTCCGCAGGAACTCGCCGACCTCAGCCACGATGAAATCGAAGACGCGGTCTACGAAAAACTGGTCCGGAAGTACGAGGAGAAAGAGGAACGGATTCCGGTGGAGGCGCTCCGCGCCACCGAGCGGATCGTCATGCTCGAAGTGATCGACAGCCAGTGGAAAGACCACTTGCTGTCGATGGACCACCTTAAGGAAGGAATCGGCCTCCGCGGCTACGGCCAGAAAGATCCCCTCGTCGAGTACAAGAAGGAATCCTTCATCCTGTTCCAGGAGATGATGGACCGCATCGAGGATGAGACCATTCGCATCCTCTACTTCCTCCAGCCGGCCGAGCCGGTCCGGCCCATGGTCGTCGGCGAGCCGCCGGACCACGAGGACAACGGAGAACTGGTGGCCGCCGCCGCCCGGCCTCCGCTCAAGGTCGCCGAAACCTCGATGGCGGACTTCACCCGGAACATTCAGCGCAAGAAACAGAAGGAGCTGGACGAGCTTCAGTTCGTCGGAGGCGACGCGAGTTCCGGGGCGCAGCCGGTGATCAAGGGGAAGAAGGTGGGCCGGAACGACGCCTGCCCATGCGGGAGCGGAAAGAAGTACAAAAAATGCTGCGGCGCCTAGCTCACCGGACATCCGATCGACCCGCGGGGCGCCAAGCCCTGCTCCTCACGGTTTTTCTGGCCCTGGTTCCGGGTCTTCTGTCGGCCGCGATCTGGACCGAGGAGTTCTACGGCCTCAACCGGACTTCGCTTCAGTCGGCCGCGCCCAAGCCCTCCCCGGTCTGGGAGGAGTACGGGTTCGAGGAGGCCGAAGCCGCCGAGTATGCCGGCAACGGAGTGAAATTGAAGGCGACGGCCTACCGGTTTCACGACTCTACCGGCGCCTTCGCCGCATACCAATGGATGCGCCCAGAGGGGTACCAGCCGGCGGACGTCTTGCCGCTGGCGCTGGAGACCGCCGACAGCCTGTTCCTCGCTCATGGCAACTACATCCTGCACTTTGAGGGAAAAAAACCGTCGATCGAGGAGCTAAAGGGCCTCTTCCTGGTACTGCCAATGACGGAGAACTCCGCTCTCCCTGAATTGGCTGGGTACCTCCCTACAGAAGGCCTCATCCCCCGCTCTGAGCGGTTCGTCGTTGGGCCGGCAAGCCTAGCTCATTTCGAGCCGCGCATCAAACCATCGATCGCCTCATTCCAGTACGGTACCGAGGCCCAACTGGCCCGCTACAACAGCCCAACCGGCGACCTGAGCCTGATCGTCTTCTCCTATCCGACGCCTCACATCGCCCGGGAACGGCTTGCCGAATTCCGGATGATCCCTCGCGCGCTTGTGAAAAGGGCGGGCCCGATGATCGTGGTCACGCTTGACCCGCCCGATCAGGACCATGCCCAACAGCTTCTGGCGAAGGTCAACTACCGGGCGACCATTGTGTGGGACGATCCGCAGACCTCCGTGGCCGGCGACTTGGCCGACCTGCTGCTCACCATCGGCGCGCTCGTCGGACTTCTTCTGCTTGTCGCGCTCGGAATCGGGTTTTTCCTGGGCGGCTCGCGCTTCCTGTTCCGGGGACGCAAGGGCGGGCCGGAGGAAGATCCCATGATCCTCCTCCACCTGGACGATAGGTAAACCACGTCGTAACTTTCGTTTAGCCCTGAAAGTTTAGGGTCGGAAGCGGGGGGGCGATGCTTTTCCACATCCTGTTGAAAATGAGCTTCGGAGCTAAGTAGCTTATTTTTGTGACCGTTACAACGAGGATTTTTCCCGCTCTTTTCCTCTTGACTTCTCTCGTCCCAAGCCATAAACTCCAAATCACATAGAGGATTTGGCGGTTGCGATTCCGTCGAATCTGATTCTCCCAATGAACATCACCCGTTGAAAAACGGGGTGGTAGAAATGCTCACCTTGGAATGGGGTGAGCATTTCTGTTTTTCCCATAAGTTCAGCGTTTACTATGACTTTTCCTCGATCTCCTAACAACGGGCCAGAGGCCCAGGATGCCGGAATCCGCCGCAGGCCCTCCGAACTCAGGCGCACTTCGCCTCCCGTGCGGTTGATGCAATTTCCCACAGTCATCCACGGGTTTTCCACAGGATATGCACATTCGCTCCCCATAGGGCAGCCGATCCCATCCGCCACCTTGGAATTCGGGGAGGCCGTTTCCACGCTCTTCTCCGGCGTGTGTGCTACCCTGTTGAATTCATGAGCGACCGCAAGTTGCAGGTCATTCCGCTAGGCGGCTTGGGCGAGTTTGGCATGCATTCAATGGCCATTCGCCTGGACGACGACATCATCGTCATCGACGCCGGAATGATGTTCCCGGAGGCGGAACTGCTGGGCGTGGACATCGTCACCCCTGATTTCGCCTATCTGGAACAAAACAAAGAGCATGTCCGCGCCCTCATCCTGACCCATGGCCATGAGGACCACATCGGAGCCGTCCCTTTCCTGCTTTCCGAGGTCAACGTGCCGGTTTACGGCACCGCTTTTACGCTAGCCTTGGTCGAGCGCCGCCTGGACGAACACGACCTTCGCGATCAGGCCCGGCTCAACGTCGTTAAGCCTGGGGAAAGCATCGAGATCGGGCCCTTCCGTATCGAGCTGATCCATGTCACGCATTCGATCGTCGATTCGGTCGCGGTCGCCATCACCACGGATCTCGGAATCATCATTCACACCGGCGACTTCAAGGTCGATCCTACCCCGACCGACAACAAACTCTTCGACCTGCACACGCTGGCCGACTACGGGCGCCGTGGCGTTCTGCTGCTGCTCTGCGATTCCACCAACGTGGAACGCCCCGGCTTCACCGAGAGCGAACGGGCGGTCAGGCCGCGGCTGGAGGACGCGTTCTCGCGCACCGAGGGACGCCTAGTGGTCTCCTGCTTCAGCTCGTCCATCCACCGGCTCCAACAGATCGTCGACCTTTCGGCCCAGTATGGCCGCAAAGTCGCCTTCCTCGGGCGCAGCGTCTTACAGGTTACCGAGATCGCGCATAACCTGGGCCTGCTGGAGCTGCCGGACGGCATACTGCTGCGGCCGCAGGACGTCATGCAGAGCCCTCGCAGCCGGGTCACGGTAGTGGCCTCCGGATCGCAGGGGGAACCCATGTCGGCGATGTCCCGCGTGGCCGTGGACAATCACCGGAACCTTTCGCTGACGCCCGGCGATGCCGTGCTGCTAAGTTCCCGAGTGATTCCGGGCAACGAAAAGGCGATCTTCCGGATGGTGGATCATATCTGCCGGCGGGGGGCCGACGTCTGGTACGGAACGATGAATCCGCCGCTACACGTCTCGGGTCACGCCAGCGTCGAGGAGCTGAAGCTGGTCCTGAACCTGGTGCGGCCCCGGTATTTCGTGCCGGTCCACGGCGAGTACCGCCAGTTGATGAAGCATGCCATGCTGGCGCGGCATATGAGCAGCGCGTGGCTCGAGGAGGCCTTTCTGCTCGAGACCGGTCAGACGCTGGAATTCGACCATCGCGGCGCCCGCCGCGGCGAGAATGTGCCCGTGGGCAGACTTTGCATCGATTCCGGAACCCTCGACGACGTGGTCGAGGACCTCGTCATTCGAGACCGTCGCCACCTCTCCGAGGAAGGATTCATCGTTCCCATCATCGCTATCAACAAACTCACCGGAACGCATGAAGGACTTCCCGAAATCGTCAGCCGAGGGTTCGTCTCCACCGACGATAGCGCCGTCATCATCGGCCGAGCGAAGGAGGTTGTGGCCCGCACGCTGCGCGAATCCACCCCCGAGGAGCGCTCCGACTGGGGCTTGATGCAGGAAAAGATCCGCGTCGACCTCAAGCGCTTCATCAACCGCGAAGCCTCCCGCCGGCCGCTGATCCTCCCCGTGATCCTCGAAGTGTAAAGCCTAATCGTCCGGTCCGCTTGACAGCCCCGTCCGAACTTCAATAGCATACGCGACGAACCCGCTCCGCCTTGGCGGCGCCGGGAGACGAATCGGCGCGTCCGCGCTTTCGGGCGCGCGTCTGGAGGTTAAATTGACAACGATGCGATGGCCTTGGCTCCTATCGGCGTTCTGCGCCGCCCTCTGGTGTTTTGTTTCGATAGGCTGCGGCGGCGCGCCCGTGCGCGAGGCGGCGGCGGAAGAGGCGCCGAAGGAGTTGATGTTCGAACCGGTGAAGATCGACGGCCCGGCGCACGATCCGGCCAAACACACCTACTGGTTCGGGCCGTTTTCGGAATGCTCGTCGGTCCTCGATATCGACGGCGATGGAAAGCTCGATATCGCCGCAGGCCGTAATTACTATATTGCGCCGAATTGGACCAAATATCCCGATTATCGCGACGGCGCGGAAACCAACGGTCCCGACGTCGACGACAACTACGAAGGAACGATGGACGTTAACAACGACGGACGTCCGGACGTGCTCAGCTCCGGCTGGATGCGTCGGCAGGGGATCTGGTGGTACGAAAACCCGGGGAAACTCGGCGTTAAGTGGAACTCGTATCCGCTTCACGAAGCCGACGGCCTTGAGGGAATGGTGATCGGCAACCTGTCCGGGCGCAGCGACAAGGACGTGCTGGTGAACTACTTCGCCCGCAAGCCGGGCCGCGGCCTCATCTGGTTTGAGCACATCGACGAAGCGCCCTGGTTCAAGGAACACGTTCTGGGGCCGGAGAACGTCGGGGTCAGCCACGGCAGCGGCATCGGCGACATCAACGGCGATGGCCGCAACGACGTCGTCACCACCAGCGGTTGGTTCGAGGCGCCGCCGCGTCCCACCGAAGAACCCTGGATCTGGCATCCCGATTACCAGTTCACCCCGTTCGGATCGGACCGTCCCGGCGGCGCCGGGCTTCCCATGCTCGTCATGGACGCCAACGGCGACGGCCTCAGCGACATCATCATCGGCTCCGACCACGGCTACGGCCTGGCCTGGCTCGAGCAGAAAATGGAAGGCGGCAAGCGTACGTTCGTCAAGCATTGGATCGAGACGGACTTTCCCACGTTCCACACCATGACGCTGGCCGACCTGGACGGCGACGGCAAGCCCGAGCTGATCACCGGAAAACAGGTGCTGGCGCATAATGGCGGCGATGTCGGCGCTTTTGAGCCGGTATTTGTCTTCTATTACACCGTAAATAATGGGCGTTTTCAGCGCCACATCATTTCGTACAGCCATCTCACGCCGTATTTCGGGCCAAACGCTAAAAAAGAACCGCCGCCCAATTACGTGGTCGGCGTCGGGATGAGGCTGAACGCCGCCGACATCGACGGCGATGGACGGCAGGACGTGATCGTGGCCTGTAAGACCGGGCTCTACGTCTTCTTCAACAAAGGCTACTCGCCGCGGACCGCCGGCACGAACTGGCTTCCCCCGCGCGAATCGTATCCATCGCACAAACCATGGGAGAACAGACCCCCAAGGAGCCCGGCGAAGTGAGAGCGCCTCTTTACATCCTCACCGTACTGCTCGGCGTGGTGCTCGCGGTACACCTGGCCATGAACGGCAAGGTGGGCGCGAGCATCGCGAATCCCCGCGTGGCGAACGCCGTCTTCTGGTTCATCGGCGCGCTGACCGCCGTCGTGATCGGGCTCACCGGCTGGCGTCAGGGCGCCCTGGCGCCGATCGCGAAAGTGCATCCGCTGCTGCTCACCGCCGGCGCGCTCGGCGCGTGCCTCGTGTTCGCCATCGCCTGGTTGATCCCCCGCATCGGCGCCGGACCCGTCATGATCTCGCTCCTCGCCGGGCAGATTCTGGGCGGGCTGGTGATGTCGCACTTCGGATGGCTCGGCTCTCCGGTGCAGCCGGTGACCATGATGAAGCTCCTCGGCGTCCTGGTGATGATCGTGGGCGTCGTGCTGGCGACGTTCTCCCGCTGAGCATGTAACTGCGGGCCGATTGCCGGCGTCTTCACTCATGCCGGGTTAGGCCGGCAGGCGTTGGAGTTCGCCTTTAACCGCCCGGCGGGGCAGATGACTCCTGCGAGGGATTTGCGCGGCAGGAGTTCCCGCCAGTCGACGAAATCCCTCCATCACAGAAACCCGCCCGTTTGGCGGAAACGCCGTGGAAAGAGCGCGCCGTGGCGGAAGTGGACCTTCTCAATGAGTCGCAGCAGCGGCGGCTGCTGGCGAACGCCAGACATGCCGACGAACTGCTTTCCGAGGTCGAATCGATCCTCACCGCCGCCGAGTCCAGATCGGCCTTCCCGAAATATCGTCCCGACGTTTCTCTGCACCAGGCGCGGCTCATTCGCAGCCACATCGCGCGCTTCCGGACCCACCTCACCCGGGTACTGACCGCCGTCGGCGTCCGGCACGACGGCTCACGGTTCGGCGCCTTGCATTCCATCCGGGTAACGCTCACCTTTGTGCGCATCGCGGTTCAGGAGATGGCGCCGGAATACCTTCAGGGCTACGGCGATCTCCCGGAGGAGGCGGCAGCCGAACTCCGCGGTTTGTACTCCGAGTTGGAAGGGCTCCTGGACGCCCTGGAGCGCAACCTTGCGCTGGGCGAAGCCGCCGACCTCCAGGCCCGGCTCGACCGGCTCCAACGCACCACCGGGGAGGTCGAGCTTCTCCGCGTGCTCGATCGCATTGTCAATGAGCGCGAACTGGCCGAGTTTCGCGCCCCACTGCTCAACATCCTCGAGAAAACCGAATCGCGCCAGTTCGAGATCGCGGTTTTCGGCCGCGTCAGCAGCGGCAAATCCTCCCTGCTGAACCATGTGCTGCGGACCGGCGTCCTGCCGGTGGGCGTGAACCCGATTACGGCCGTCCCCACTCGGCTTGTCTACGGCCCCGAGGGGAGTTTGAAGGTGACCTTCGCGGACCGGCTGGTGAAGCGCTATCCGCTCGACGATCTGGCTCAGTACGCCAGCGAAGAGCGCAACCCAGGGAACGAGCTTGGCGTCACGAGACTGGTAGTAAGCTTGCCCAGCCCCCGGCTTCGGGACGGCCTGGTCCTGGTGGACACTCCGGGCCTGGGCGCCCTCGCAACCGCCGGGGCCGCGGAAACGCTGGCGTATCTGCCGCAATGCGATCTCGGAATCGTGCTGATCAGCTCGGTCAATCCCGTCAACGATGAGGACCTGAACACGCTTCACGCCCTTTCACAGGCCGGCATTCCGGTCATGGTTCTGCTCAGCAAGGCGGACTTGCTTTCGCCCGGCGACCGTGAGAAAGCGTTGTCCTATACGCAGCAGGAAGTTCTTCGCAATCTCAATCTGCGGATAGCCGTGCATCCGGTCAGTTCCGCTCCCGGATACGAGGAACTGCTTGAGACGTGGTTCCGCGACGAACTGGAGCCGCTGTGCTCCCGCAGCCGCGAACTGGCGCAGGACTCGGCGCGGCGGAAGACCGGCGCGCTGCTGGAAGCCATGGTTGCCGCCCTTCGGTCGATGCTCGGCGGCCCCGATTCGGCGGCGGACCACAGCCAGGAGCGCCTCGAGCAGGTTGAGCGCGGACTCCGCGAGGCAGCCGGCCGCATCGAGGAGACTCGACGTTTCTGCCAGGCCGCCGCCGACAGCATTCGGGGAATGGGGGCGGCCGCCATCGAAAGCGCCGCGGAGGAGTTGATGGCAACGTGGAACGGCGGCGCCGGAGGATCCGAGGCCGGCGCCGTGGTTGCCGGCGCGGTTGAGAGGACGGCGGCCGATGCGGCGGCGCAGATCTCCAGCCGTTTGCGGTCGCTGGCGCGAGAACTGGAATCCGCGCTGAGATTGGCGGCCGGCGAGTTCGGCGGCTCGGCCGAAAGCGAAAGCTTCCTCGAAGAATGCGTTCGGGAGATGCCGCGGTTCGAGGCCTCGTTGCCGGAGGCAGACCTCGCCGCTCCGCGCCTGCGTCTGCCGGAGCGGCTCGCACGCTGGAGGTTGACGCGCGAACTCCGCGGGCGCCTCCAACACGAAGCGGACTCGGGCTTCACACGATACGGCCGCGCCCTGGACCGGTGGGCGGGAACCGCGCTGGCGAACCTGCAAGCGCAGTTTAACGACCGGGCCGACGCTTACCGGGCGCAGGTGGATCGGCTGACAAGCGGGAAGTCGGTTTCCGCCGCGGACCGCGAACGGGTCGGGCGCGATGTCGCCGAACTGGAGTCCTTCATGCCCGGCCCGGAACCTCGTCCGGATCGGCCGTCAGGCGGGCGCGAAGCGCCTCCAGCCGGTTCCGGTCTTCCCGAATCCGCGGCGCCTCCTCGGCCGCCGACCTGATCATTCGCTCGATCGTGCCCACCAGGTTGTCCAGCCGCCGCGTGGCCTCCTTCTCCAACGCCAGCAAGGCCGTGTTGGCGACTTCTTCCCACTGCGACGTCAATCGCGACAGGTTCATGAACACCACGTCGCTCACCTTGCGCTGGAAGTGCCGCTTGAGCGGCCCCTTGAGGATCGCCATGGGCGCGAACGGCGAGAGCATCTCCCAGTTGTGATCGAAAATCTTGCCGACTCGCACGTCGGGCGAGCGCGGATCCTTCGTGGCCAGTTCCATCTCCGTGGTGCGCAATGGGACGCCAAGCGTCTCCAGCACGCGCTCCGAAATCCGATTGCGGAAGTCCTGGAGCGATTGCGAAAGCTGCCGGCCGACGCGGCGCACCGGCTGGACGAACTCGTCGCGATGCTTGTTCGACAGTTCCGACATCTCCTCCGTGGCCGCCAGCCGCAGCCACTCCTCGAAGCGCTCGGTGGCCACGCTCAGGCTGCGCGTCCAGGATGGAAACTCGCGCTCCAGAGCCGCCAGGAGCCGCTCGCGGACCGGAAATTCGTCCTTGCTCAGAAGGGCTTCGAAATTCGAGCGGTTGACGCCTGTGGTGTGCCGGACGATCAGCCGCAGGGCCAGCCGGGCATCCTCCAGCGACTCCTTCTGGCCGAGGATCTTCTCCCGCAGCTCCGCGCGCTCGGAATCGGCGATCTCGGCGGACTTGAGCGCGACGTCCAGGTACTCGCCGCATTCCTCCAGCAACGAGTCGATCTTGTGGCGAAGAATCGTCGCGCGGTGTTCGCCCGCCTCCCCGCTCACCCGCGATAGCAGGCCCTCGCGGAGCTCCGCGCGAAGCTCCTCGAAGCCCGGGCGGACCGAGTACGGAAACACGGGCACGGACCCGTTCCAATACCGCGCCAGTTGTTTTTGCACGAAATCTCGGACCTGAACCTGCTCGCTCGGATCGAGCACGTCCACCTTGGTCAGCAGCAAAGAGATGTTCGGCGTATAACGGCTGAGATTCCGGATCAGCTCGATGTCGTGCTGCGACAGGGGGGGATCCACCCCGACCGCTACCAGCGCGAGGCCGACGTTCGGGAGCCACTCCAGCGAGGCGTCGGTGTTGTGCTCGAAGACGCTTTCGAGTCCCGGCGTGTCGACAAACCGGATTCCGCGGTAACGCTCCATCGAGGGGAGCTCAACGCGGACCGACTCGACGCCTTTCACGTTTTCCGGATTTTGCGCCTCGGAGACGAACTCGCCGATCCGATCCGTGGAGACCGATTCGCCCCGCCCGTCCAGGTAATGAATCTCGGCGCGTTCCCGGGCCCCGAACTGTATTTCGGTGACCACGCTGGTGACCGGGACCACGCCGACGGGCAACAGCGGCTTGCCGAGAAGATGGTTGAGAAACGTGCTCTTACCCGCCTTGAAGCGGCCCAGAATCGCGATGTTCAGCAGCTTCTCTTCGGCGAACGTCCGGCAGCTCTGGAGAAAATCCTCCAGCGCGTCGATCTGGTAGCGGGCGCGGATTTCCTCGACGGCGTCGAGGGTCTCCCGCACGGTTTCCCGATCAATCGAACTTGTCTTCTTCTCGCTCATGGCAACCGTGAAGAAAGTGCGTCCATTCTTAGCGGCAGGAACTTGACATAGCGGCCGTTGTGATACTCGGGACGCCCTGCCAGGCGGCACATCGAGACGATCTGCCCAGGGTTGCCGCGAGCCGCTGCCAGCGCCTTCCGCCGGAAGTCTTCCAGGTCCAGCGACCGCAGTTGATATCGATCGGCCGCCGCTTCGAACAGTTCCTGGGATTCCACCCGGTTCAACGGTTCCAGCGCGATCTCCTCGCGCGGATCCCAGAGTAGCCGCCTGACGTAGCCCAGGCTGTCCCTCGACGCGGCCGTGACGATCAGGCAGACATCCGGCAAATAGTACAGCTCTCGCAGAAACCGGTACATGCGCGGGTCCGCCCACGCGAGATCGTCAATCGCCACGCATCGGGGCGACCGCTGGAGAGCATCGAGGACAGCCGGTTTCAACGACATGCTGGTCGCCTGCTCCAGATCGGCGAAACGCTCGATGCGGCAGTGTAGTTGCTCCGCCGCTTCAACTAGAAACGCATGCAGCGCGCGCGGCCTCTCCGCCCACGCGCATCGCTGCCCCGCCAGCCGCTCCGCTTCTCTCACCAGCCTCGTCTTGCCCGCTCCGGGAGGACCGAGCACCAGCCGCGAACGCCGCTCCACCAGCGCATAGGTCAGGTTTCGCAGTTCCTCCCGGCGGCCGATCAGCGGCCAGGGCGCGTCCGGCGGCTTAGTCCCGCTTCCCATACTACGGCGCGGCTTTCTTCTGTGCGCGGATCACTTTCACATCCGACAGGACCATCAGCCCGGTGTCCATCATCGACTCCACCACCGGGACCAGCCCCGCAATCTGTTCGGCCGAATCCACCACCGTGATGACGATCGGCTGGTCGTGCCGGATCAGATGCGCTTTGTGCATGGCCGCGGTTTCCCCGTATCCCTCCAGGCCGCGAAACACCGTCGCTCCCGCGATCTTCCGCTCGCGGCACTTTGCCACGATCGCCTCATACAACGGTTTGCCGTTGTGGTGATCGGATTCCGAAATGTGGATCCGCAGCAGTTTGGCCGAATAGGTGTTGTTCATCCCGCCCCCTCCGTCACCGCGTGGCTGCGAACCAACCGGATGATTTCCACGTCGGAGAGAACGATCAGCCCGTCATCGAGCATGTCTTCAATCGCCTCGGCGGCGGCCGCGATCTTGTCCGCCGAGTCGATCACCGAGACCATGACCGGCAGGTCGCGCATGGGGTGGAAAAACGATCGCTTATGCTCATGGCCCTTGGCGCCGTAGCCGAGGATGCCGCGATAGACCGTCGCTCCCGCGATCTCCATCATCCGCAGCTTCTTCACGATCGCGTCGTAAAGCGGCTCCCCCCGCCATTTGTCTTCCTCTCCCAGGAAGACCCGCAGGAGCGTCGCCGGTCCTTGCCGGCGCTCGTGTGGAAGCTTCGGCTCGCCCCGGGGGCTCTTGCGGGCGTGCCGCACCACAGTAGTGTCCTGAACTTCGATCAAGCCGTCGGAGACCATTTCGTACAGGGTGGGCAACACATCGTCCACTTTCTCGGCGGTCTCCACGAATTCGATGCGGATCGGCAGATCCATCGACAGGACTTCGACCTTGGGGGTGTGCAACTGCTGGTGCGCTCCGAAGCCCGCGAAGGCCCGCATCGCCGTCGCTCCGGAAACGCCTTTGTTTAGCAGGTATGTCAGAATCGCGTCGTGCAGCGACTGCATGTGGTACTGCGCCGTTTCGTTGATGTAGATCGTGACCTTCTTCGCCGGGCCTTTGCCTAGCATGACCTGTTCTCCTTCGCTATCGCCGGGCGACAAGCAGCACGCCCAACCACACCGCCGCGAAACCCGCCATGACGCTGCCCGCCACGTACAGCAGTCCCATCGGCCGCGCCCCGTTGCTCACCGCCTGGTACGTTTCGTACTCGAAACTTGAAAAGGTCGTGAATCCGCCCAGAACCCCGACTACCAGGAACAGCCGCCAGTTCGGGTGCGGCTGCATGCGCTCGGTGAACGCCGTCATCAGGGCGCCGACGAAGAACGAGCCCACGATGTTGATCACCAACGTACCGAGCGGAAATCGGCCGCCGTACCGGGTCATGATCCAGGTTCCGAGCGCGTAGCGCATCAGTCCTCCCAGGCCGGCGCCTGCCAGCACTACCAAATATCTCTCCAAGCGCGCGTCTCTCCCCCTTCCCACTCATGAATCCAGATCTCCTACAGGCTCCCCGTAGACCGCCTCTTTCAATTCTCGCGCCCGTTCCGGCAGGAGATGCCGCGGCATGAACCAGGCGTTCGCGATGGCCGTCGGGATAACCGCGCTGCCGATCACCGTTGCCACAAGGTGAGAGTACTGCGTCTGGTCGATAATTCCGTTGTTCAGCCCGAACAAGGCCGAAATGGTCCCGAAAGTCAAGCCCGTCGACATCATCAGCGAGTAATAAATCCCGTCGTGCCCGCTGTAGCCGAACGCCCGTACCGTGGGCAGCAATCCGAACAGCTTGGACAACATCTTCGCGAAGAAAAGCGCGACAAACGCCAGCGGCGCCGCAGCCAGCGCGGACGCGGAGACGAAACTCCCCGCCCTTATGAAATAGAACGGCGTCAGCATGCCGAACGTCAGAGTGCGCAGCCGCCGGATCAGAAAGTGATCCTTGCCCACCGTCCCGGCCAGGACCATGCCGATCAGGTAGGCCGGCAGAACGGCCTCGCTACCCGACCAAACGGCGAGCCCGCCGAGACCGAAAAGGACAAGGAGCAGGTATTTTGTCTCCAGTTCCGAAACGCGGCCTCCATATCGTTGGAAAAACCACGGCGTCAGGAACGGCAACGCGACAAAGACGGCCAAGGATGTTCCCAGAAAGATCAACGTCTTGACGGTGAACGGCGAGAAAATCAACCCGAGCGCGATGACGGTTCCCAGGTCGTTGATGAAGCACGCGGCCAGTATCGCTTTCCCGTATAGCGTTTGGTTGAAGCCTAGTTCCAGCATCACCGCGTACACGACCGCGACCGACGTCGTCGACAGCGCGACCCCGGCCAGCCAGGACGCTCGCCACTCCCATCCGAGCGCGAAATGCGCAACCAGCGCCGCGCCGAAAAATGGCCCGAAGAAACCGATGAGTCCGACCGCCGTCGACTCTTTCCATTTCGCCCGGAACACCTCCGGATCCAGCTCCGCCCCTGCCAGGAAGGTCAACACAATCGCGCCGGTCCCGGCGAGAAAGGTGATCCACGGGGCTGTGGCGCCGAGCGCGGCGCTGCCTGCCATAACTCCGATCGCCATCTGCGCGACGGTCCCGACCACGATTTCCGACAACGCCGTCGAGATGCGCAGCCAGTTCGCGATCAGCACCGCCACTAGGGCCAGCAACAGCCACAGCGCGGCCAGAAACCAGACGTCATCCACGGAATGCCTCCGAGACGGCGGATAAGATTCGCTCCGGGGCGGTCCAGGTGCTCGTGGCGAGTGGCGGCGCCGGATTCGCGGTGAGTTCGTCCTTAGGGCACGTCACAAAAGACACAACCTCTCCATCATGTTTTCTGTGGCTTGCTACGGGGCTGGAACCGAAAGCTCCCACAGCGCACCCACTGTAGGAGTCATTGGCCGTGAGGGACGGCGTTAAGCGAACTCCACCGCTACTTTTTTAGGATACCAGGAAACGCCCTCCTGCTTCAATCCTCGGCGTCAGCTCGCAACCAAACAAGGGAAACCGGAACGAGATTGACGTCGTCTTCACTTCGGGAGCATAATCGCAGCTAGCAGCCTGTGGCTAGGAGCGCTCCCTCCCGGACTCGGCTCTGTAATACGCCGATCCGAGTGAGCCGCGCGCCTCGGCAAGCGGCCCTCAGAACATCGCCACGGGCAGTTAGGCGTTGGAGTTCGCCTTTAACCGCTCACCAGGCCAAATGACTCCTACGAGGGATGATCCTCGGCAGGAGTTCCTTCCAGGCCGGAGTCCCTCAACAGTGTACGAGTTTGCTGGCGCCCGTTCGGCGGAAGGGAGGGGGATCATGCCGCGGAGACCAACGGATTCCCGAGACTACGTCACCCCGTTTGGTGTCTCTACCGCCGCGGACGCGCCGCGCGATTTCCGCCTGCCCGCCGGATTAGCCGCGGAATTCACCGGATTGTTCCTCCCCCGCGACGGCGGAGTGTTCGGCCCGCGCGGGTCTCCTCCCAGTCTCCTCATCGTGAGCGGCGGCGTGCTCTGGGTTCTCACGCGGCAGAGCGCCGATCGTGTTCGCATACCGCTTCCAAGGTTGGAGACTCTCGAATGCGGCCGTCTCCTCCTTCTTGGCTGGATCGCTCTCCATTGGGATGGCCATCGCCGTGAACTTCGCTACAACCGCCGCGAAGCTGCGCCCGTCGAGTGGTTCCTCGCCGAGATCAAGGCTTCGTGGTTCGCCGGCGTCTTCGCTGCGCCCGATCGGGATGCGCGAAGTTTTGGAATGCAGCCCGCTCTGAAATTCCGTCACGCAAGATCGATCGAACTTCTGCCCGGCGAAACGCCGCTGATCGAGATTTACGACGCGCCGGCGCGGACAACCGTGCGCCGCTTCGGCTTTCGGCGCGAAATCCGACCGCCGGGAAACCTGCTGCTGCTCACGGACCGCAGGATCTTGTGGATCGGAGACGGCTACCGGTCGATCAGCGACCCTTATGGCACGGTCAGCAGATCCGCTCCACTGTCGGCGGTCGAGGCGTTACGACTCTGCCGGCTTGACGGCGGCGCCGCGATCGAAATCGTCATGCATTCCGGAAAATTATGGCGCGTCTCCCTGAAGGAGGCGCAAGAGCATTCGGTTCGCGCATTCGCCGATGCCGTTGCCCGGAGGGCCGGCGGCGCTGCCTGTTCCAACGCGCTCCCATGACTTCGAATAACAAGCAGACAAAAGACTCGCATGGCGCGGATCCCGCTGGGAGTCCTGCCGCGCCTGCGCAAGGAATCGCGCGCCGGACCGCGCTCGGCTTTGTCGTCATGCTCGGCATCGTAAGCCTGTTCGCGGATGCCACCTACGAGGGGGCGAGAAGCATCGCGGGTCCGTTCCTGGCCCTCCTCGGCGCCGGAGGGACCGCTGTCGGGATCGTCAGCGGATTCGGTGAGCTGATCGGTTACGGATTGCGCCTGGTTTCGGGCCTGGTCAGCGACCGTACCCAGCGCTACTGGACGATCACCTTATTTGGTTACGCCGTTAACCTGGCGGCCGTTCCCCTGCTGGCCCTCGCCGGCCGTTGGGAAATCGCCGCCGCGCTGCTGATCGCCGAACGCGTCGGCAAGGCGATTCGGACGCCTGCCCGCGACGCCATGCTTTCGCACGCCACCAGCCGTATGGGGGCCGGCTGGGCTTTTGGCCTCCATGAGGCGCTGGACCAGGTCGGCGCCGTCGCCGGGCCGCTTGTCGTTACGGCTGTGTTGCATGCCCGCGGCAGCTACCGCGCCGGATTTGCCGTCCTTCTTATACCGGCGCTCATCGCGATCGCCGTTTTGCTGGCCGCGCGCTCTCTCTACCCCCGTCCCCGCGACCTCGAGCCGGCATCGCATTCGCTCGAGTCGGCAGGCTTTCCGCGAGCCTACTGGCTTTATCTGGCCGCCGTGGCCTGCGTCGCGGCCGGCTTTGTCGACTTCCCCCTCATCGCGTTTCACTTTCAGCGGGCCGCCGTCGTTCCCCCGGTCTGGATACCCGTGTTATACGCGATGGCGATGGGCGTCGATGCCGTGGCCGCGCTGGTTTTTGGACGCATCTACGACCGTATCGGCCTCTCGACTCTTGTCGCGGCTTCGTTGATCGCCTCGGCATCCGCGCCGCTGGCGTTTCTCGGCGGCTTCGGGGGCGCGGTGGCCGGCATGGCGCTCTGGGGCATCGGCATGGGAGCGCAGGAATCCGTGATGCGCGCCGCTGTCGCCGGCATGGCGCCTCCGGGCCGGCGCGGTTCCGCCTACGGTTTCTTTAACGCGGGATACGGCGCGGCCTGGTTCGCCGGCAGCGCCCTGCTGGGCGTGCTCTACGATATCTCCCTGCCCGCGCTGATCGCGTTGTCCGTGGGCCTCCAGTTGGCTTCGATACCCCTTCTGATTGCGGCGGGTAGAAGCATCCGCTCGGCGGCCCCCCAAACCTGACGGAAGGAGCGGCGCGCCCGGGCCTCTCACGCGACGCTCATCGTCCGCGGATCCACCGGCCGCCGCTTCTCTGCGGAGAGTTGGCCGGCGAAATACATCCGAAGCGACAGCAAATTATCTCGCCCGTTCGTCAAAGCTGGCCGTTTTTCTTGAATCGATTGCATGAATTCGCCCATAATCCCGATAAAACCGCCGATCGATGCGCTCTCGTCGTAACACGGCTTCACGAAGACGTGGCGGTTCGTCAGGTCGTCGGGCATCCGGTAGCGGATCCAGCCGATTTCCTTCGGCCAGTCGTACCCGCGTACTTCCACCAGGTCCTTTTCCCACCACGAGCCCGGATTCCAGCGGTGGTTGCCGCGCACCGCGCCGCGCTCGGCCCAAATGCGGAACGGCGTCTCGTTCCGGAAATTGGCTTCATTGTGATATTCGAAATAATTACACGCCGCGCCGCCGGAAAATTCCATCTGGTACATCGCCGCGTGGTTCCGGTTTGTGCACATGACCGAGACCGGCTCTCCGCCCGACAGCCACCGTATGGAATCCAGCGCATGGATCTGCCACGCCAGAACGACGCCCTCTTCTCCGAAGCCGAACCTTGGTCCCTCGATCGAGATGTTGGCGAAGTGAATGAATCCGGGCCTGCCGAAGCGTTCTTCCGCCAGGAACTGCCGGGCCAGGTAGATGGCCGGATCGAACCGCAGGTTCTGATTCACCGCGTAGGGAATCCCGTGATCCTCGGCGATCTTCACCATCTCCTCCGCCGTCGCCAGGTCCGTGGCCATGGGTTTCTGCATCAGGACTGCTTTGCCCGCCTTGGCTGCGTCTTTCAGGATCTGCACCCGGCCCTTCATCGCTTCCGGCGTGTGGTCCACCGCGCAGTCGATGATGTCCACGTCGTCCCGCCGCAAAAGCTCCCGGTAATCCTCATAGACGTGCGGGATGCCGTCCAGCTTCGCCAGTTCGCGGCGTTCTCGTCCCGCGTTCGCCGCGGCAACCACGCGGAACCCTGCCAGCCGGTACGCCGGCAACTGCTGCGCTCGCACGATGCCGGCGTACCCGATGATTCCGATGCCGTAGTCGAGCTTGTATGTTTCAAGCGGCGGCCGGAACGACGGCCACTGAAATCCATCGAGGCTATCTCTTGACATGATCTTCTCCTCGGAAAATCTGCTTCTCAGAGATCGTACCTGATCCGGCGCTCGTGGACCTGCGGGAGCGGAAATCCCCCTCCGCGCTTCCGTTGGACTATGCTGATGGCGATGAAGCATTTCTTCCCGATTGTCCTTGCGTTCGCGGCTGCTCTTATTCCGGCCGCATCGCAGAAGACCGACAGTCCGTTCGCCGGCCGGTGGAACATGACCGTTGTGGCGGGCGACGAAACGTACCCGAGCTGGATGGAAGTGACCGGCGCCGCCCCCAACCTTCAGGTCCGCGTCCAGGGCCGTACCGGCAACGTGAATCCGGCCGCCGCCGTGTCGCTCGATGGCTCGCGCCTCATCGTTACCGTCGTGGCCGCCGGCGCGGACCGGCCTGCCCTGGTTTGGGAACTGACCCCCCAGGGCGGCAAGCTCACCGGCGTGCAGAAGCGCGGCGACGCCGCGGCTAAACTCACCGGCGTCCGCGCCCCCGCCCTCAAGCGTCCCGCGCCCAAGGCGTGGACCGATCCCGAGCCGCTGTTCAACGGCAAGGACCTCACCGGCTGGGAGCCCGTCAACAACACGCCCGGCACGAAGACCGCCGCCAGCTACTGGACCGTTGAGAACGGCGAACTGGTCAACAAGGGCAATGGCTCCAATCTCCGCACCACTCGCACGTTCGACGATTTCAAGCTCCACGTGGAATACAACTGTCCGCCGGGCGAGAACAGCGGCATCTACCTTCGCGGCCGCTACGAAGCCCAGGTCACGCCGCCGCCGCGCGGCGACCGTCCCCCCTCCCGGCCCATGGGCAACCCCTACCTCGGCATCGGATCGATCTACGGCATGGTCGGGCCGTCATCGCCGCCGCCGTTCAAGCCCGATTGGCAGACGTACGACATCACCCTGGTCGGCCGGTGGGTCACCGTGATCTTCAACGGCGTTACCACCATCGACAACCAGGAGATCCCCGGCATCACCGGCGGCGCTCTCGACAGCAACGAGGGCGAGCCCGGCCCCATCTACCTCCAGGGCGATCACCACGGCGGCATCCGCTACCGCAATATCACCATCGCCTTGCCCAAGCGCTGATCCCGGAGAGGTCCGCCGCCATTGCGGCGGCTTTCCCCGCCGCCTTACCATCGGAGCGTAGTGATAGCGCCGTACGCCTTCACGCTGCTTCTACTGACCCCGGCGGAGGAGTTCCAGAAAGGTACGGCTCTGCTCGATTTGGGACGCCCGGCGGAGGCCATCCCGCACCTGGAGAGCGCGGCGCGGCAAGCCGAAAGCAACGCCCTGTACTGGAAAGCGGTCGGCGTGGCCTACGCCCGCTTGGAAGATTATCGCGGCGCGTTGGAGCCATTTGGCAAAGCATGCGGGCTCGATCCGCGGCTGTCCGACGCCTGCTATTACTACGGCCGCGCCCTTTACGCCGCCGATCGATACCGCGACGCGCTCGAGCCGCTCCGCCGCGCCCTCCGCGGCGATCCGATCAAATCCCGGGTCGATGCGGCGCTCGGGCAATGTCACGAAGCGCTCGGCGATTCGGCGCTGGCGGAAAAGCGCTTTCGGGCGGCGATGGCCCGCAAGCAGGACCCTGGCCGCGAGATGGCGCGGCTGGCCTACGCGCGCTTTCTCACGCGCCAGGGGCGGCCCGGAGAGGCAGCGGCGCTGCTGCGCGCCTCCAATTCGGACGCCCCCGAAGTTTTCTACGAACTCGGCCTGGCGCTCTATCAGGACGAGCGATTGGAAGAGGCCGTGACAGCCCTTCAGCGGGCCGCTTCGGGCCAGGCCGCCGGGTCGCCGGCCCAACTGCTGCTGGACCGCGCCCTCCGGCGGATCAAGGCTCGGTGACCTCCAGCAACTGCCGCGCCCTGACATCGCGCAGTTGCTGCCGCTTGCCGCTGGGCCAGACGATCTCGACCAACTCGGCGTGCTCCGCGCCATCCAGCCCGAAATGTATCGCCTTTTCGCTGGAGCTGACGTATCCCACCGCTGTCGTGACGTGCGAGTGCTGTTCGACGCCGCCGGCGACGACGCGCACCTTGGCGCCGATGGCGTCGCGATTCGAGGTGGTTCCGCGCAGCAGCAGGCGCAGCCACGCCCGGCCGTCGCCCATCCGGTTACGCCAGACGACCGCCGGTTCGTTCAGCCGCGTCATCACCACGTCGAGCCGGCCGTCTCCGTCCAGGTCGCCGATCGCGGCGCCGCGATGCCAGCCGGCCTCGCCGAACGGAACTGCCGCGAACGACCGCCCCGCCTCGTTCAGCAGCAGGAGATTTTGTTGCCGGCTCCTGCGGTCCGAGTACAATTCCGTGTTGTCCTGCACATCGCCGCAGGCGGCGAGCAGGTCCTTCCAGCCGTCGTTGTCGAAGTCGGCGGCGGCGGCGCTCCAACCGCTGTAGGCGAGCGTCTGCGCCCCGATCCGGCTGCGGTAGGTCGCGTCCTGAAAGAAACGTCCGCCCAGGTTCCGGAACAGCGGGAACGTTTCGTTGGCGAGCGCGGTGAAGAAGATGTCGGGCCGGCCGTCGTTGTCGATGTCGCGGAAGTCGGCCCCCATCGAACTTAACACCTTGCCATCGTCGGTCATGGCGACGCCCGCCTCCAGGCCAATCTCGCGAAAGCGATTTCCGCCCTCATTGTGAAACAGAAAATTCGGCGTGGTATCGTTGGCGACGAAGATGTCGGGCAGCCCGTCGCCGTCCAGATCGGCGATGGCGGCGCTCATCCCCTTGCCGATCTTGCCGGCAAACCCGGCTTCACGACTCAAGTCGGTGAACGTGCCGTCGCCATTATTCCGGTAGAACTGATTCGGCAGGCCCTCGTAATACTTAGGGTGGCAATAGGTCCGGAAGCCCGCTCTCGCGTCGCCGCAGAACGGCTCCGTCTCGGGATTCCAGCGGCAGTAGTTCACAATCAGAAGATCCAGGAACCCGTTGTTGTCCGCGTCGAACCACGCCGCGCCGATGCCCCATCCGCCGGCGCGGATGCCCGCCGCGGCGGTGACATCCTCGAACGTCCCGTCGCCGCGGTTCCGGTAGAGCGTGACAAACCCCACTCCGGTGACCAGCAGGTCCGTCCAGCCGTCGTTGTCGAAATCCGCCGCGGCCGCGCCCATGCCGTATCCTTCGCCGCCCATCCCCGCGCCCTCGGTGACGTCCTCAAACCTCCAATCCCCTCGGTTGCGGTAGAGCCTGTTCCACCATTGCGGCCCGTCTTTGACAAGGGAAGGCTGCCTGGCGCCGTTGACGAAGAAGATGTCCAGCTTCCCGTCGTTGTCGAAGTCGAGCAGGGCCACGCCGCCGGGCATGGTTTCGATCTGGCGTTTCTCGGGGGTGGCGGCGTTCCGCAGCACGAACCCCGGCGAAGGCTTTTCCTCGAATGGAATCGAAGCCGCCCAGAGTGCGAGGCCGGCGCCCGCGAGCAACGGAGTCATGGCCGATACCTACGATAATATCGCAATAGGCCTTCAGCAGGAGCGGGAAAATACATGCTATTCGCAAAGCAGCGTCTGAATACCTGTACAAAACAGCAGCAGTTTACAGCTAATCTAAAGTGATTATATACAATCAGTCCGCAAAAATGCTAGTAATTGAGTCAGAGACGAATACCATGTAGCGGGCGGAATCGCCGTCGGATTCGCTTTGGGGGCATCAACCCGCCGGATAGGGGCCGGCGGAATCGCGCACTCACGCCGCGAGAGGAGCCGCCGGCGTTCGCCTGTACGACTTCTCGAAGGGGGAACGACGTGAGAAAACGCTTTCTGCCGCTGTCCTTGTGCATCCTGGCGCCGCTGTCGGCGATCGCCCAGGAGTTTCGAGGCACGATTTCCGGACGAGTTCTGGACGCCACCCAGGCGACCGTGGCCGGCGCCGCGATCGAGACCGTCAACGTAGCCACCAATGAAACCTGGCACGCGACGTCGGACGCTTCCGGCGCGTATTCGATTCCGGTCCTGCGGCCGGGTATCTATACTCTGATCGTGACCGCCGAGGGCTTCAAGCAGTCCATCCGCGAGAACATCACCGTTCAGGTAGGGCAGATCACCGGCGTGGACGTGACGCTTGAGGTGGGCGCCGTCACCGAGTCGGTGACCGTGGTTGCCGAGGCGGCCACGCTCGAGACGCAAAGCGCTAGCCGTATCGGGGTGGTGACCACCCAGCAGGTCGCGGAACTGCCGCTGAACAGCCGGAACCCGTTCATGCTCGGGGCGATGATGTCCGGCGTGAACTTCCGCGGCGCGGCCATCTGGCAACGCCCGTTCGACAACGGCGCGATTGCCGAGTGGTCGGTGAATGGCGGCCGCCAGAGCAATAACGAATTTCTTCTCGATGGAGCGCCCAACAACGCGCAGATGGGCTCCAACAACATCGCGTACGTGCCGCCGGTCGACTCCGTCCAGGAGTTCAGCGTCCAGCAAAATTCCTACGATGCGCAGTACGGCAAGACCGGCGGCGGCGTCTTTAACGTGGTGCTCAAGAGCGGAACCAACGAACATCACGGGACGGTGTACGAGTTCATGCGGCGCCGGTGGATGGACGCCAATACCTTCCAGAACAACGCAGTGGGCAACCCGCGGCCCGATCATCGGCTCGACCAGTATGGCATCCAACTCGATGGACCGGTGTACTTCCCAAAACTGCTGACGAAGGACTCGCGGGTCCGCCTGTTCTACATGGGCCAGTATGAAGGCTACTACGAAAAATGGCCGCAGTTTCTGCAAAACCACTACCCCGAGCCGGAGATGCGCCAGGGCGATTTCAGTCAGTTGCGCACGGCGACCGGCGAGCCGATCGTCATCTACGATCCGAATCCGGTGGGATTCGACGCGGAGGGCAATCCCATTCGCCAGCCGTTCCCGGGCAACATCATTCCGCAGGACCGGATCCATCCGGTCGCGCGGGCGGTGACGCAGTTCATGCCGATGCCCAATGCCCGGACGCCCGGCGTGCGGTACTCCACCAGCAACCGCCTCAACCCGGAGTACGCCGCGACCGACGATTTCTACAACTTGACGTTGAAATTCGATTGGAATTTCGGCGACAACCACCGCGCCTTCATCCGCCACGCCTCCAACGACCGCACCGAGGACCGCTGTGTCAACGACATTTGCGACGCGCCGGGCCAGGACGGCCAGCAGCCGTTTAAGCGGATCAACGACGCGTACGTGCTCGATTGGATCAGCACGTTGAGCCCGACCACCATCCTGAACGTGCGCGCTTCGCACAACCGGTTCACCGAGATGGGCTTCGGCCGCGCGAACGAAGGGTTCGACTTGACCTCGCTGGGTCTGCCGGCGTCGCTGGTGGGCCAGCTTCCCGGCCCCACGTATTTCGGGCGCTGGAACTTCTTCAACGCGTCGACCGGCGACGCCAACCAGTACAGCCCGCTGGGCCGCTATCAGGGCATCAACATCACCAACGCGTACAATCTCTCGGGCAACGTAACCAAGATCGTCGGCTCGCACACCCTGAAGACCGGCGTCGACGTCCGGCGGAATCACTTCATCCAGCAGAACAGCGGCAATATTCTCCAGTTCGATGCCCGGCCGAACTGGACGCAGCGGCTGTGGAACCAGGATGAACCCACCTCGGGCGACGCCTACGCTTCCTTCCTGCTGGGCGGCGTCGGGGGTTCTTCCAACTATCCCATCTATCCGTTCTTCCGCGACTGGTATGTCGCCCCGTATTTCCATGACGACTGGAAGGTTTCGCGACGGCTGACGCTCAATCTTGGTCTGCGGTGGGACATCAACACATTTCCCGACGAAAAGTACAACCGTCTGAACCGCGGATTCAATCCAAACGCGCCGAGTCCGATCGCGCAGGACATTCCGGCGGACATGTTGGCGCTCTACCCGCACCTGGCCGATCTCCGGGGAGGCCTGGAATTCGCCGGGGTGGGCGGCAACCCGGCGCGCATTGCCAGCACGCAATGGGGCAACATCCAGCCTCGCGTCGGCGTGGCCTACCAGCTTACCCAGAAGACGGTCCTGCGGGGAGGGTATGGCCTCTACTACACCAACTTCTCGAACGACAACAACTGGATTCGCACATTCGGTTTCTCCGCCAACACGCCGATCGTGAGCACTCTGGACGAAGGACGGACGCTGGCGCCGAACGTTCTGGGGAATCCCTATCCGAGCGGCATCAACGTTCCCCCAGGCGCCGCGCAGGGCTACAACACCTTCATCGGGCAGAACCCCGAGTGGTTTGATCCGGGAATGACGGTTCCAAGGGTGCACCAGTTCTCGCTGGGATTTCAGCGCCAGGTCACCAACGCCAGCACGCTCGAAGTGTCCTATGTCGGCAGCAGGTCGGTCGGACTCAGCACGGAACGGGATTTCAACATCCCTTCGGCGGATTTTCAGCGCCAGTGCGATCTGCTCCAGGGCGGCACGCCCGCGTTCTGTCAGGAACTGCTCCCCAATCCGTTCCAGGGAATCGAGGCGTTTCGCGGCACGGCGCGGTTCACGGCCGAGAGTCTGTCCCGATACGAGCTGAACCGGCCGTACCCGCAGTTCGCCGGCCGTCTCCTTCAGCAGGGGATTGACGAATCCAGGATTTGGTACAACTCGCTCCAGTTCAACTACAACGCGCGGGTGGGGCGCGATCTCACTCTTCTCGCCAACTACACGCTCAGCAAGTTCGTCGAGGAATGGGGTTATCAAGACCCGTTCCGGGCCATTCCGCAGCGCGGCCTGTACTTCAGCGACCGGCCCCATTTCGTGAAGTTCTCGACGGTGTGGGAACTGCCTGTCGGACAGGGCAGAGCCTTTGGCGGAAGGTCTAGCGGCGTGGTGAATAAGCTGATCGGCGGCTGGCAGCTCGGCACGTTTACGCAGTTCGCCTCCGGAGAGCCCAATAACCTGCCCGGCAACGCTTTGATGCTTCGGGATCCTCGAACCGTGGGCGGCGATTGGAACGGAACGGTGGACTGGAACCAGCACCAGATCGTCGGCTTCAATCCGTGCGTGCTGCGCCAGTTCAACGACGGCAGCGTCGCGCCCACCCAGTTCAGCCTCGACCGTGGCTGCGGGAGCGACCCGTCCGGCTACGCCTGGCTGCGCGTGGCCGATTTCACTATGGGGCAGGGCATCCCCGGCGGCAATCAGAGCCGGCTGAACCCGTTTCGCAGCGGACAGATCCGCAAGCAGCCCTTCTTCAACATGGATGCGTCCGTTTCCAAGATGACGCAGCTCAGTGAGAGGTTCCGCGCGCAGATCCGCATCGAGGCGTTCAACCTGACCAACTACTACTTCTTCGGGCGCGACAATCACTTCAACACGAATCCGGACGATCCGAATTTCGGCACGCAGTTTCCCCACCTTGCCTGGACCGGCAACGGCTATCCCCGCCAGGTGCAGCTCGGGTTCAAGCTGATCTGGTGAGCGCGTAGCCCAGCGAGCGACGGCGGGGCGGCCGACAGGCTGCCCCGCGTCCATCACTCCCTCGGCCGCCGCGCGCCCAACCGCCGGCGCTCTCGTTTGCGCCCGCGCCCCGCAAAGACTTACCATCTCACGATAGTGAATCGGAAGGGGTTGGCCGGGGGCGTGTTACTGGCCGGGTTCCTGACGCCCGTTTGCGCGCAGGTCCGGATCGACTCCGGCGCTATCGCAGGCACGGTCTCGGACGCGGCGGCGGGGCGCGTGCGCGGCGCGGCCGTGGTCTTGACTCAGGCTGGCAGGGGCGTTCTTGCCACATCGCGGACCGGCGACGACGGCGGATTCCGCTTCCAGTCCGTTCCTCCTGCCTCGTACTCCGTTCGCGTTGAGGCGGCGGGATTCGAGTCGCGGGAAGTGGAGAACGTGGCTGTCGCGGTCGGTGAAACCGTCTTTCTCCCACTCGATCTGACGCTCGAGCCTGCGGTCTTCTCCGCCACCGTCCAGGCGGAAGCGCCGATTCTCGATTTCGAGCGCGCGCAGCAGGCGAGCATTCTCAGCTCGACCCGCATCGACAACCTGCCGATCAACCGGCGCAACTACATCGATTTCGCCCTCCTGACGCCGGGCGTCACCGAAAGCGCGACGACGGCCAACGCCGCCGACTATCGCGTCCCGGTTTTCCAGACATCGGGTCTCAGCTTTGCCGGGGGCAACGGCCGGGGCAACACGTTCGCGATCGACGGGCTCGACAACGGCGGAACCATAGGCAACGTGCGTCCCGGGGTTTCCCAGGCCGCGGTTCAGGAGTTTTCGGTTAACCGCAGTTCGTACTCGGCGGAACTGGGCGGGGGCCATGGCGGAGCGGTAAACATCGTTACGAAGTCGGGCGCCAACGATCTTCACGCCAACCTGTTCGGCTTTCTTCGCCAGAGCAGCTTGCAGGCTCGCAACTATTTCGACTATGGTCCTTCCAAAGCATCCTTCACCCGATCGCAGGCCGGCGCCGCCGTGGGAGGACCGA
The DNA here is from genome assembly GCA_026129905.1 of Bryobacteraceae bacterium. GTDB lineage: Bacteria > Acidobacteriota > Terriglobia > Bryobacterales > Bryobacteraceae > JAHCHE01. The sequence continues at coordinate 264,739 of JAHCHE010000006.1, forward strand.
TCCGCAAGGACCGGCTGTTCTATTTCGGAAGCGTCGAGCGGTTGGATCAGCACGAGGCGGTTTTTGTGCCGATTCTCGAAGATCGACGTCTGCTGGACGCGCTCACCCCCTCCCAGAAAGCGCTGACAGAGTATCTGGCCGGATCCCCGGAGACACGGGGCCTCGCTTCCGTCCTGGACCTCATCCTGCGGCCGGGGAGCAACCCGGCCGTCCGTTCCCAGTACAACCAGAACAGCGGCGTCTTCCCGTTTTCGGCGGCATCGACGCAGATTTCCGCCAGGATTGACCAGCGTTTCAGCGAATCCGCCGCTTTTTTCTGGCGAGCCAACCTTACGAGCCGAAATGAAGAAAACACTCGGTTCGGAGCGCTGGCCGGCTACAGCCGCGGCGTCTCGGACGCGTTCCGGGACGGGGCGTTCGCGGCCGGCGCTCACCTTTCCTTCGGGCCGCGTTGGCTCAGCGTGAGCCGGCTTTCGGCGGCCTGCAGCCGGTACTCCGGAAGCCCGAACGACCCGTACAGCCCCGAGATCAACGTCGATGGCGCGGGCTATTTCGGACGAAACTCACAGTATCCGTATGCGCGGCGGGAAATCCATCTCCAGTTTCAGCAGACATTCTCGTTCACAGCGGCGGCTCATACCTTGAAATTCGGCGCCGACTACAATCCCGTGCGCGCCGCGTTCGAAGTCGTGCCCTGGAACGGAGGGCGATTCGAGTTTGCGTCGGCGCTGCCGCTGGCTTTGGTCCTGAACGCCGTTACTGGCGACCCGGCCTTCTCGGCCTCGCTGGGAAACACGCTCGCATCGGCCGGACGCTTCGACCTTGCGCAGTCGCTCGGCGAGCCGATCACAAGCCTTCAGGCGTTCAGCCTCGGCCTGCCCGTGGCGTATTTCCAGGGATTCGGCGCGGGCCGGTACGATACGTGGCTTCACCGCGCCAGCCTGTTCGTCGAAGAGAACTGGCGGGCCGGCCGCCGTCTCTTCTTAAACGCTGGATTGCGCTTCCAGGGCGAGGCGGATGAAGGCGTTCGCTACCTTCGGAATTTCGCGCCACGCCTCGGGTTTACCTGGTCGCCGGCGAGCAGCCTGACCTGGCTGATTCGCGGTGGCGCCGGCCTGTTCTACGCTTTCAACGACTCGTTGATTCCATACGCCACGTGGGGATTTAAGCCGGAAAACAACCGAATTGTCCTGGCCCCGCTGACGGGCGTTCCATCGGTGGTGAATCCGGCGACCGGCGCGCCCGTCAATTCCGCCGACGTCTGGCGCACCCTGCTGGCGGAGGGCATCGTCGGCGCGCGCGCCATTCAGTACTCGGACCTGCTTCCGCTGGGTTTTGCGCCCGGCTTTGCCACCCCGGCTACGGGGGACCTCTCCCCGGCGTTTCGTTCCCGGTACAGTACCCAAGTCAGTCTGGAAATCGAGCGCTCCGCCGGACCGTACGCGTTCAGCGTCGGTTATGCGTTCAGCCGGGGCGTGCATCTGCCGCGAGTGCGCGACTATAACTTGACGATCGCCGGCGTTCGCCCCGACGGCTGGCCGATCTTCGGTCGCCTCGACCCGGCGCTGCTGAGTAATTATGTGATCGAGTCGACGGGCAACTCCTGGTACAACGCTGTGTATGTCGAAGTTTCCCGAAGGCTCCGGCGGCGATGGACCTTCAATGTGAGCTACACGCTCAGCCGGGCTCTGGACGATGTCACCGATTACGGCTTCGACTTCGCGGCTCACAACCAGTTCGACAACAGCGCGGAAAAAGGGCTGTCGTTGTTTCACCAGAAACACCGCTTCGTGGGTAGCTTTGTCTATCAGAGCCCCCAACGGGCGGGTACGGGCATTCGGGCGCGGCTTTGGTCGAACTGGACCGCCAGCGGGATCTTCCGGGCGAACTCCTTCCGGCCATTTAACGTGCTCACCGGATTCGATAATCTCGGCGACAATCTCACCACCACGCACAGGCCGTTGGGGCTTGGGAGAAATGCCGGCATCGGCCCGGGATTTGCCGCTCTGGACGCGCGCCTGGCCCGCCGCATACCACTGCCGGGTGAGCGCGTCACTCTCGAATTCACAGGTGAAGCATTCAATCTTACGAACCACACGAATTTCGTCAGCGTGAACAACATTGTCGGCGCCATGCCACTCGCGGCTCTGCCGAACCCTCTGAAGGGTCATCGAGGGTACCCGACCGAGCCGCTGGCGTTCACCGCGGCGGCCGAGGCCCGACAGGTGCAGCTAGGGCTCAGGATTCAATTCTAATCGAGGACGCGGAATATGCCGGATAAACGGCGAATTGCAATATTGGGCGGCGGAATCGGCGCATTGACGGCCGCCTTCGAAATCACGAATCTCAAGGATTGGCAGGATTCCTTCGATATCACCGTGTACCAGATGGGCTGGCGGCTGGGCGGAAAAGGCGCCAGCGGCCGGAACCGGCGCGTCGCGAACCGGATTGAGGAGCACGGCCTGCATGTCTGGATGGGATTCTACGAGAACGCTTTTCACGTCATCCGGCAGCTCTACGACGACTGCGCGGCCCGCAAGCTTACCCCCGACTCGCCTTTCCAGAACTGGCAGCAGGCGTTCATCCGGCAGGATTTCGGCACAAATATGGAAAAAACGCCGGCTGGGTGGGTCCCGTGGACAATCCATTTTCCGCCGAACGATCAACTGCCGGGAGAAGCGGCCCTCTTCGACCGCAAAGAACCTCCGCCCACCGCTTGGGACGCCCTCACCATCGTGATCGAGTGGATCGTCCGGGAGTTCGCCGCCGTCGAAGACCGATTCGCCGGTTCGGGCCCGTCGTTATTGCCGGAATGGCTGCGAAGCGCCTTGCATAGCCTCGCCGTCGAGGCCGAGGGAACCGCGCTTCACATGCTGGCCCGGCTGGTGAAAAGTCTCGACCCGGATCCAGCCCGGCACAGTGAAGAGACCAGAAACACGCTGATCGGCCTCCTCGAGCACATCGCCGGCACAATCGTCCGGGACCTGGAAGAATTCGCCGAACGCGACGCCACGCTGCGTCGCGCCCTGTACCTGGTGGACTCGGGAATCGCGATGGCCCGCGGCATGATCGTCGACGAGGTGTTTACCCGAGGCTTCGACGCAATCGATCGGTATGACCTGATGGAGTGGCTGAAAAACAACGGCTGCCGCCATCCGGACAATCCGTTTGTACGCGCCGGCTATGACGCCCTGTTCGCCTATCGGAACGGCGATCCGCGGCAACCGGAGATTTCGGCGGCCACGGCCGTATTGGGCATGCTCCGCATGATGTGTACGTACCGGGGGTCCATGTTCTGGCGCATGGCAGCCGGAATGGGAGACACCATCTTCGCGCCCGCGTACCTGGCGCTCAAGGCTCGCGGCGTCAAGTTTGAATTCTTCCATCGCGTCGCCAATGTTGCGCTCAACGCGGACAAGAGCCTTGTCGATACGGTCACCTTCGACGTACAGGCGGAACAGAAAGATCCCGGGCGAGGGTACGATCCATTGATCTTCGTCAAAGGTCTTCCGTGCTGGCCCGACGAGCCGGACTACGATCAACTCAAGGATGGCGACCGGATCAAGGGACACAACATCGAGTCCGACTACACTGCCTGGCGCGGCCAGCTTCCACCCCGCACTATCCGCCGGGGCGTCGATTTTGACGACGTATTGCTAGGAATCCCGCCCGCCGCGTCGCGCTGGATCTGTACCGAGCTTGCGGGCGCTCGCCCGGAATGGGCCGCCATGTTCGAGAACGTCGCCACGGTCCAGACCCAGGCGGTGCAGTTGTGGCTCCACGAGACTTCCGCCGATCTGGGGTACCCCCCGCCATCCTCCGACCAGAAACCGGCGGTGACCGCCTTTGTCGAGCCCTTCGACACGTGGGCCGACATGACGCACCTGCTTCCCGCGGAAAGCTGGGAGCCTGCCGACAACGTCCAGAGCATCGCATACCTCTGCAACGCTCTGGAAGATTCGCCCGCGATCCCTCCTCCATTCACCGATCCCGCCTTTCCGGCCAGCCAATTGAGCCGGGTCCGCTCCATGGCGCTCGATTTTCTCAGCGGGAAGGGAGACGTGCAGGCCCTTTGGCCGAAGTGCGGCCTTCCGTTTCGCTGGGACCTGCTGGTGGACCGCGGCGCCGGCGCCGGCGAGGCGCGGCTGGACTCGCAATTTCTCCGCGCCAACATCGACGGGACGGAACGCTACACGCTTTCCTTGAAAGGTACTTCGAAATTTAGGCTGGATCCCGGAAAGTCCGGCTTCACCAACCTGTTTCTCGCCGGAGATTGGACTTATAACGTACTCAACGCCGGCTGCGTCGAGGCCGCCGTCATCTCCGGGCGTCTTGCTTCACGGGCTATTTGCGGGAAGCCCGACTATATTTACGGCGCTTTCCATTCGAAAGAGGAGATTCCCCCGCCAAGTCCGGCCTTGCCCACAAGGCCGCCCGTATCGAAGCCGGTTGCCCCGCCTCAAAGCAATGCGGGCGAACAGGTGCGTGCGCATTGGACCCACCGAGTCATGCGGGGAATGCCTCCAAAGGTGCAGGTGGGCGCGCATTGCCGTGCGATTGCCGCCAAGTACGCCATGTTCTTCCAGCAGCATCCCGAAATCTACCCGTGGGCCGGCATCGCCGCCTTCGCCGTCCACCGGATCGGCATGGCATTGACGCTGTATGAATTCGAGATATTCGAGGGGACGGTCACCAAAATTGCGGAAGATTACGACCATCCGCATGGCGCGGAAGTATTGTTCAACGATCTGAACCATCTCCGCCTCGCCAATAATGAGTTCTTTGAGGATGTTGGATGGACGCTCGAAGCGTACGTCGCTCCCGACGGCGGCATCGAAGCGATCAAGAGAGGACTGGAAGGATACGCCGGGCACGAAAACCTGCTTGAGGCCTTTTTGAAGATCGACGAGGGCAGGAAGCTGCTCTCATCCCCTGCGACGCGGGCGCAGGGCGAGGCGGCCATCTGGGCCGGCAGCCTGCTCATCGAATACCACGGTCAGGTATATTCCGCGCAGAAGTTCTACGATTCGGTCGACCACCGCTTCGATCTCTTCATGACGGTGTTTACCGCGATGAATTTCGAGGCGGCCAGCTTTGGGATCGAGCGCTGGAAGTTCACCGCCTTTGACCTGTACATGTGGACACTGGGAATCCCCAAACTGATTCGAACGCTCTCCCTGCCCGATCTCCGCAGCCTCGATCAACGCTGGTACTGGATCGTCAATCGCGTCTTCCCTATCTGGAAGCGTGTAGTTGAGCGCGACCCCGCTCTCAAGCGCAATATCGCGGCGATCGTCCGCGCCGCGGAGTTTCCGCGGGCGGCCACAGCTTGACGATCAGGATGCGGAGGCGCTCCGGGACAGATCGCTGGATTGCGAAGGTCGCGCGAACGCCTGCATCGTCCACGGCACGCGCACGCGCCAGGCGCCCTGACAGTTGGATTGCGCCGATGCGCCGCGAACGAAATGACCGTCTCCCCACGAGCCTTCGAGCCTTACGTCCGCCTCCACCTTCTGTAGCTCGCCCATATCCCAATACCAGACGAATTTTGTGAAAGTGAGACCGCCGAAGATCGACCGGCTGACAACGGGCTGCGTAAAAGCCCTCACAATATCCGCGAATTCGGGAGCTTCAGCGGGCTGATGGATCGCGCCGAATGGTTCGAACCGTCCCTGCGCCAGGCGCGCGGGAGAAAGCAGCGCCTTAATCGCAAACGAATCCTCCGTGGTGTGAATCCTCGCCAGCACCTTCGGCATTCCGAGAACACGGCCAAGGATTACCGGAAGAAGTTGGTTCAGTCCCAGCCGTCCAAGGGTGGCGCACGGTCCCGAGAAACCATCCCGCGGACGGGAAAGGTAAAGGTCGGGAACCCCGATGACGCATTCCAGGTAATTCGAGCCGGGCAGTAAGTCGAGTCCGTCCGGGTGAACGTCCCGTTGAAAGCCGACCGCCAGGTTCACCGGGTGCCGGTACGACGGTTGCGCGGCTTCCGGCGGCAGCGTCACGCCGGCCGGCAGAAGCGGGGCGATATCGCCCGGCGGCATGCTAACCAGGAGGATCGAACCAATGAACGTACCCTCGGCCTCCACCGGGTCGAACCGAGGCGGCGCGGGGGCGCCCTGCGGGGGTGGAGACACGCTCGCGATGGGCGCCGTTCGATCCGATTGCCAATCGCGAAACAGCGCCGGCCGCTTCCCCATGTGGAGCGTACCAATGATACGCCTTACGACGAGCCGGACGTACCCGGCGATGGCGCTCAGCCACCAATGAACGGCGCGCCGCGACTTTGTCTGCAAACTCATCGGGGATTCGGTGCGCCAATTGTAGCATCCGGGAACGGCATCGGCAGACAACGGCCGCTGAAGCGGTCCGCTTCCGCAACGCCGTGCTCGCTAAGCCAGCGATCGCCTTCGTCAAATAGCTGCTGTCCGCCCTCGCCTCCGGCAATGCGTCCCAAATGACGCCGCGCGGTCGAGGAGCACCCGTACATCCCAAGCTCGTTGTACTTCGCGATGCAGGTCTCCAGGAAACGCATCGCCCCCGCGCGTTCCCCTCGGTTCAGCGCAATCGCGGCGCGGCCCCCGGCCGCCATCGCCGGCGCCCACGGCAGGCTCTCCTTGTCCAGTCGGCGAAGGATCGACTCCGCTTCGCGAATGCGAGGCTCACCATCGCCGGGTTCGGAAAGGCGGACAACGGCGCTATTCAGCGACAGGCCCAGGTTATAGACCCGGTTCATATCCAGGCGATGAAGTCCATGCGCCCGGCTATCCGCGGCCTGTTTTTGGCAGGCGCGTTGCGCCGCTTCGCCCTGCCCCACATAGAGCAGGCATTCGATTTCCGACAGCGTGGCCACATTGTGCTGGACCAGGTAGTATTTCCGGGTCCACTGCGCCATGGCCTGCTCCCGAACCTGGTTGGCCTGCTCCGGCCGGTCCTCCGCCAGCAGCGCGAGAGGCTCGGACCACGACCCGATGTTCGCAATCATGTACAGGTTGCCGCGGTCTTCCGCCTCGCGCCGCGCCGCGCGAGCCCGCTTTCCTAACTCCGAGAATTCACCGCTGTGGGCCAGCGCCCAGAAGCTGAAATGGCGGGTGGTGGCCAATTCCCAATCCACGCCGGCCGGGTGCTCACGCCAGCACTGCTCGGCCTGGTCGAATAGTGCCATCGCGTCGCGCCACCGTATCAGGTTCATCGTGTAGATCGCGCGCGCGAGGTAGAGCATTCCCGTCAGGTAAAGGTTCCCGCAGCGCTTCATCACCCTTTCGGCGACGTCGATCAGCTTCCGGGCGCGCTTAACATCATCCACCGCCGACAGAGAAGCTTCCCACAGCAGCGCGCGCGCGATGCGAGCCGGGTCGCCGGCGTCGAGCGAGAGGGCAACGCCCCGGGTCGAGAAGCCCAGCCCGCTGACGACATCCGCATTCCCCAGGCCTACCGCCGCCGCCCAGACGGCATCCAGACGCTCGCGTACCCGCGGGGGCAACCTCTCCGGCGTCTGCTCGCGATATTTCATCCCGCGAACCCACAAGCGCGTTCGCGCGGCCAGATAGGAGGCGACCGCCCGGCCGGAACTCGAGGGCATCCCGATTCCAAACTGCCGCAGGACCTCCCGCAAAGCGTCCTTCCCTTCGTCGAGATGCCCGCTGATGCAGTAGTAGTACGCGGCCCGCTGCTCCAGATCGCGGCGCGTCGCGCCCGCGGCCAAGTCCGCCGCGTCCTTGTAGTGGCATGCGGCGTCGTGACTGCGCCCGGAATTCGCCAGCGCCTCCGCCAATTTCGTGAGCAGTTCGCGGCGCCGGTCCCCGTCCGCTCCGGACAGCGCCAGCGACCGCCGATACAGCAAAGCGGCGTGATCGAACGCCAGCGCCCCGGCCGCTCGATGCGCGGCTTGCGCGTAGTAGTCCGCCGCATCCGCCGTGTCCCCCGCGCCTTCCAGGTGAAACGCGAGCTGTTCCGGATCCGCGCCAGGCATGGAACGCAGCGCGGCCGCGAGATGGTGGTGATGCCCGCGCAACTCGTCAGGTCGGAGCCGCTGCGCGACGGTCTCGCGGATGCGGTCGTGATACGTCTCCACCTGCTCCGGCTCGGTCACCCCGGCCCGCCGGACCAGCCGCGCGTTGCGCAGCGCCGCGTATATGGGATAACTGTCCTCCTGAAGCTGCGCCGCCTGGAACGCCAGCCGAAGCTCGATCGGCCGCCCGGAAACGCTCACGACTTCGAGCAGTCGGCGGCTCGCTGCATCCAGCCGCGTCGCTCGGGACCAGAGCAGGTCGTCGACGCTCGCCAGTCCCTCGCTCCAATCGGACTCGCTTGTCAGAAACTCGTGGATGAAATAGGGGTTGCCGCCGGAGTCCTCGGCGATCTTCCGCGCCCGCTCGAGCGGGATTGCTCCGGGTCCGCCTCCCAACCCCCGCGCCACGGCGACCACATCCTGGGCGCTCAGCGCTTCCAGCGTAACGACGAACCGCCGGACCGCGGGATTGTCCTTCCGAAGCGGCGCCAGTCCGGGATTGGATTCTCCTTCCTCTCCCCGCCAGGCCGCCAGCAGCAGAAGCGGCGGCGGGTCGGGAGGACTCAGCAATTCGGCGATCAAAGTGGAACTGTCCAGGTCGCCCCAGTGCAGGTCGTCGATCGCGATCACAAGCCGGCGGCGGTCGGCGATGCGGCCCATCATCTCGCGTAGCGCCGTCGAGGCGACTTGCCGGTACTCGATCGCATCCTTGGTGGCGGCCCTTCCGCGCGGCGCCGATGCGATCGCCGGAACGCGAAGCAGGGTAGGGAACATCTGCGCCAGCACATTCACGTTGCGCGGCAGCAGTTCACCAATCTCCGCCGGGCTCAGCCGCCGCAGGTACGTGCCGAGCGAGTCCATCAACGCGTCGAGGGCTTTGAAGGGCACGGATTCCTGCTCGTAGCACCGTCCGGACAGCGCCACAACCTCGGACAGGAGCGCGCATTCCCGAAGAAAGCGGTCCAGCAGGGCGGACTTTCCCATTCCCGATTTGCCCTGAATGTAGACGGCGGCCGCGCCGTGCTCGGCCGCGTACGCGAACGCTTCCCGCATGGCCGCAAGCGGCGCTTCACGGCCGACGAGAGCGGCGGTTGCGGAAGTCGAGCCGCCACTTCGCCGGCCGCCGCGCCGCGCGTCCAGCCGCAGCGCGATCTCTTCTCCGCCCGGCCGCCGCTCAGGATCGCTCTTCAGCATCTCGCCGCACAGTAGATTGAGATCTTCCGGCACGCCCTCGCAGTAATCCGATGGCCTTCCGGCCGGCCGGTACAATTTGTGCCGGAGTATCTCTTGTGGCGTGGTTCCGTGCGCGGGGGACCAACCGATGAGGGCCTCGAACAGCATGACGCCGGCCGCATACCAGTCGCTGGCTTCCGACAGCGGTCCTGCCGCGGCCTGTTCGGGCGCCATGTAACGGGGCGTGCCGCCCGGCGCTTCCACGGCGGCCCGATGTCTGTGTTCCAGGTCGATGGCCAATCCGAAATCGAGGATCACCACGCGCCCGGATGGAGTCACCATCACGTTGGATGGCTTCAGGTCCCGGTGCAGTTTGCCGGCGGCGTGGATCGCGCGGATTCCGGAAACCAATTGAGAAAAAGCATCGCGCAATTTGGCGATATCGCAACGCGGAGCGTGCAGGCGCGCCAGCGCGGGACGTATGTCCGTCGGCTGGGAATCGAGGAGCGGATCGGCCGGGCCGCTTTCCGGGAGCCGGTTGCTTGAAAGCGTTGGCGTATCGCGCCAGGCCTCGGCGCTTTCATCGGGACGCGGACGAGCTACATAGGAGAGGAAATCCTGCCCCTCCACCAGTTCCATCGTGAAAAACCAGTCGCTACCACTGCCAATCAGTTCATAGAGGCTCACCAGGTTCGGATGCGTGATGCCCGCCAGGACGCGGAACTCGCTTTTGAAGCGGTGCAGCCCTTCCGGATTGAGTACCTGCAAGGTCTTCAGCGCTAGCCGCGCGTCCCGGAGGTTGTCGTGGACCTCGTAGACAACGCCCATGCCGCCCGCGCCCAGACGCCGAATGACGCGGAAACGCTGACTGCCCTGGAAATCGATTGCCGGTTTGGTCGCCATGAAAGCCGCCTCTGGGCCGCGCCGCCGCCCGGGTCTGGCGACGGAATAGGATTTGGACCAATCTTAGCAGCAAACCCGGCAGCGGCAGTTCGTAGCCGCCCGTGGCGCAAACACTCGTGTTTGCCGCGTCGCCACTCACGGCGACGCCTGGCTGGTGAGAGTTTCGGCCTACCGCGCCGCCTCCCCGCGCTACCGCGGAACGTCCACCACCGGCAACAGAATGTGCGATGCCCTACTCGCGCCGTGAAAAATCGTCTGGCGCGCCACCCGCGGACGCGTGCCCGTGGCCAGGTCCTCGCCGCTGTTCAGATTCCGGTCGAATTGCGGGAAATTGCTGCTCGTAATATCCACGCGAATGCGATGGCCGGGGAGAAAAACATTCGCCGTGCCGCGCAAATCGATCTCGAATTCGTACCCCTCGTTCGGCTTCAGCAGCTCCATTTGATCGAACCCCCGCCGGAATCGCGCCCGCAGGATGCCTTCCGCGACGTTGATGGCGAACCCGTCCGGGTAGACGTCCACCAGCTTCACAAACCAGTCCGTATCCGGACCATCGGTGGCCGCGTGAAGCTTCATCCGAACCGGACCTGCGATCGCCAGCGGTTCCCTCAGGTAATCGCTGGTGTAAACCAGCACGTCATTGCGAGCTTCCACCGTTCGCTGATCCACCGGACCGGACGACAGCGGGACTCCGCAGCAGTCGTGCGCCCCCACCGACGGAACCGGGTTATTGGGATCGTAAGTGAATTGATCGCTCGGCGCCCCGGAAGGCTGCGCCGGCCCGAGCCTGCCGTTCCCCCGCGCGCTGTTGGCCCTCCCGTCGCTCGACAGATAATACGGCGTGTACCGAGTCCCGGGCACGGGCCAGTCGTCATAGTGGACCCACCGGTTCAGACCCATCAGGTAGATCTCCACCGGCGGCTCACGGTCGATTCCGGTCTCCATCCCCATCAGGTGATGGTCGAAGAACTGCAACTCGCTCGCGAACGTGCTGCGCATCGCCTCCGCTCCGAAATCGACATCGCCGAATTTCCGGCTCGGACCGTGACCCCACGGGCCGACGATCATCCGCGCCCCGCGCCGCGACGCCTCGCTCCCGCCGTGATTGCGCATTCCTACGTACCCGTTCAACGTGCCGTTCAGCAGGAGGTCGAACCATCCTCCCAGCGTGTGCGTCGCCACGTTCACCTTGTCGAATTTGTCCTCGATGCTGACCGCCCGCCAGTAGTCGTCGTAACTCTGGTGCTTTACCCAATCCCTCCAGTGCGCTACCGGCTGTCCGGACGAGGCCTCGTCCAACGTCTCGAGCGGCAGCCCCCAGACGATGTTCTCGTATCGCAGTTCCGCCGGCGCGTACGCCTCCGTGTGCCAGTACTGCGGGTACATGATCCGGAGCGGCATCCGCACCACGCCCCATCCGTAGGAAACCGCCAGCTTGAACGCCCCGCCATGGAAGAACGTGTTGTGGTACAGGCTGGTGGAGGCGAGCGCCGGATAGATCGCCACCAGGTGCGGCGGCGTCTGCGCGGCCGCCTGCCATTGCACGTTGCCCAGGTACGAGCCGCCCTCCATGCCGACCTTGCCGTTGGACCACGGCTGCCGCGCCGCCCATTCCACCGTGTCGTAACCGTCCTGCGCCTCGTTGCGAAACGGGTCCCAGGCCCCTTCGGATTCGTACCGGCCGCGTGTGTCCTGCGCCAACACCGCATAGCCGCGTTGCGCGAACTGGATCTTGGTTTCGTGGATGCCGTCGCGCTGCTTCCCGTAGGGCGTCCGGACAATCAACACGGGGAACTTCCCCTCTCTTACCGGCCGGTACAAGTCCGCGTAAAGCTTCACGCCGTCGCGCATGGGCACGGCGATGTTGCTTACGATCCGGATCGGTTCGGAAACCGGCCGCTGGTATTCGGCGGCCGCGAGCGCCGCCGGCAGCGCCAACCACGCAAGCAATAACAGTCGGTTCATGGATTGAATATCTTACACAATCCGCCCGCCGCGCGCCTCCAGCGAGTAAGCTATCCAATGATGAAGGAGATTCTCGCCTTGACTTCGATCGGCCTCTCCGCCGCCTTGCTCGCCGCTCAACCGCCCACGGCTGAAATCGCCAATGACCAGCTCCATGTCAGGATCTACCTGCCCGACGCAAAGAACGGGTACTACCGGGGAACCCGCTTCGACTGGTCGGGCGTCGTCTACAGTCTCGTGTTCAACGGACACGACTACTACGGGCCTTGGTTCAACAAGACCGATCCCAACGTCCGCGATTTCATCTACGACGGACCGGATATCGTCGCCGGCCCGTGCAGCGCCATCACCGGTCCGGTCGATGAGTTCCGTCCGGTCGGCTGGGACGACGCCGCGCCCGGCGCCGCGTTCGTCAAGATCGGCGTCGGCGCTCTCCGCAAGCCCGACGACGCCAAATACGACAACTACCGGCTGTACGAGATCGCCGACGGCGGCAAGTGGACGATCGACAGAAAACGCGACTCCATCGCCTTTACGCAGGAACTTCCCGCCACGGCCTCCGGCTACGGGTACTCCTATCGCAAAACCATCCGGCTGGACAAGTCGGAAATGGTCCTCGAACACGCCCTGAAAAACACCGGAAAACGTGCGATTCAAACCACCGTTTATAACCACAATTTTCTCGTCCTCGACCGCCAGCCGACCGGTCCTGACTTCACCATCGCCGTGCCGTTTCCCATCCGATCCTCGCGGCCTCCCGCCAAGGAATTGGCCGAAATCCGTGGAAACCGCATCGTTTACCTGAAAACGCTGACCGGACGCGACGTGGTGACGACGCCGGTGGAAGGCTTCGGCGACAGCGCCAAGGATCACGAAATCCGCATCGAGAACACAAAGCTCGGCGTAGGCATGCTGATCCGCGCCGACCGCCCGCTGGTCCGGGAATCGCTATGGTCCATCCGGACGGTCATCGCGATGGAGCCTTTTATCGCCATCGACATCGCCCCGGGCGCCGAATTTACCTGGACGGCCAGCTACCATCACTACGCCGTCCCGTCCAAGCCAAGGTAGGCCGCCGCTTCTCCGCGTTTTCTCTGCGCTCTCCGCGTCTCAGCGGTGAAGTTCTTCGGAGTGTCAGTCCGCCTTTTGCGGCCGCCCCCGGTTCGCCCCAGGCTCCGTGTACCGGTGCCGCCGCGCGCGCCACCGCGCCCCCCCGTACTCGCCGGGCGTAATGGTGCTCATATCGGAGACGACGCCCTCCATCGCATCGCCCTCGATGCGTCCCTCGAACTCATAGTTCACGTAGCTGCCTTCATACTTCTGCGAGCTGCGGAAGCGGATCTCTTTGCCTTCCACCGCGCCCCGCAGATCGCCGGCCAGAAACAGCCCGTGGTGCGTGCCCCGCAGCTCGTTGCCCCTCTGCTCCAGAAACAGCGTGTGTTCGGCAGCGGCGGCGAGGAAGTCCATCTGAATCGTCCACTGCCCGGCGACATTGGCCGCCGCGGCCGTTCGTGTTCGCTGCTCGGCGCGCGGCGGATTCGAAAGCAGCGCGTGGACGCGTTCCGCCACAACCCTCTCCTCGCCCGCCGACATCATCACGGGCAGAAGAACAAACGAGCTTGGACCGTCTTCCCCTCGTCGCCCGGTCGCCCGTGACACCCGGATGCGCGGGTCGCCCTCGAATAGAAGCTTCTCCGCCTCCTTCCCGGTGATTCCCAGCTTGGCGCTATCCCACGCAATGCGCACCCTCGGGCACGGCTGCACCGGCGTGTCCGGCGTGAACACCTCCGCGGTTACTCCCGGGACTTCACCCACGCGGGCGGCGATGTGCTCCACCCAGCCCTGCCACTGGTTCCACTCCGCCTGGTGGTCCCGCTTCACCCACATCTCCACCGCCGCCAGCATGCCCATCATTTCTTCCTTGCCCACCTTCATCGGGCGGCCGAAGGCGTGGTGCGGCGCCGAATGGAGCCACGCGGCTTTCACCAGGTCCTTCCGGCCCAGCAGCAGGCCCGCGCACTGCGGCCCGCGCAACAGCTTCCCGCCGCTGTATGCCGCCAGAGCCGCACCCCGCTTCAGATAATCGTCCGAAAGGTGTTCCGCCGCGCAGTCCACCAGGATGGGCACGTTTCCCTTCTGCTTCGCCGCCTGCGCCACCACCTCCAGCGTCAGCTCCATGCTGGCGCCTTCAGGCGGATTCGCATTCCCGAAAAACATGTAGATCATCGCCGTCTGCGGCCCTAACGCGCCCTCGAGTTCCTCGGCGCTATCCACCTCCACCATCTTCACGCCCACCATCCGGATGGCGTGGTCGTACACATTCCGGCAGTATCGCGGCACGATCACTTCGTTCTTCATCCCGCTGAGGTCGGGCAGCCGCTGGAGTTTTTCCGGGTCGCCCCCGGCGATGCAGGCCGTCGTGGCGTGCGTCATCGCCGCCGCGCAGCCCGAAGTCACGATGCCCCATTCGGCCCCGGTCAGCGCCGCCAGCCGGTCCCCCACGGCTTCCGCCAGTTCGTCGAGATGGACATAGTGGCGTGACGCCTCGTCCATGGCTCGCTTGACTTCCGGCAGGGTCAGCGACCCGCCGATGATCGTGATCACCCCTTCGCAGTTAATCAACGGCCGGATCCCGATCGATCGATAGATCTCCGAGCCGGCGCTCGCCCGGTCTTCCAGCCCGGGAGCGGCCATCGCGGCGCCCCCGCCGCCCGCGAGCAGAGCGCTCGCTCGAACCAAGTCCCGCCGCGTCACCCGGGCCGCACTCTTGTTCCCGCCCGTGCCGGTCCGGGCGCCGTCTCTCTGTTCCGGATTCATCCCGCCACCCCGTCGGCGATAATATCATGCGGGTCCGGCCCCATTGCCGCCCGCTTCGAGGAGGTTTCCGTTGATCTGGTTCAACCTGCTGTTGTTGGCCGCCCTGGCCGCCGACTCGCCGCTCTACCCGATTCGTGAGGGCCGCCAGTTCGGCTTCATCGACCGCACCGGCAAAGTCGTCATCGCGCCCCGTTTCGACCGGGTCGCCGGCTTCCGGGAAGGTCTCGCCGCCGTCTGGGTCGGTTCTCAGGGCGGCTACATCAACCCCGCTGGAGAAACCGTCATCCAGCCGCAATACTCCACCCTCACCGACTTCGAGGAAGGCCGCGCGCTCGTCAGCAAGGACGGCAAGTACAGCGTCATCGACGCCAAGGGGAAGCTGGTGGCCGATATCCCCTACCGCGTCCTCGGCGACTACAGCGCCGGACTGGCCGTGGTGCAGCGGGCCCGCGAGGGCGCCACCCCGTCGGCCTATGGCTACATCGACCGCAACGGCAAGGTGGTCATCGAGCCGAAATTCATGCCGGCCGGCAAGTTCCCCGCCGACGGCAAAGGCCTGGCCGCCGTCGGCTTCGAACGGCAGTGGTGCTACATCGACCGCGCCGGAAACATCGTTCTCCGCCTCCCGATGGAAGGTCGCGACCGCGCCGACGGCTTTCGGGACGGCCTGCTCCGTTGGAAAGAAGGCTTCTACTGGGGCTACAGGGATCCGCGCGGCGAGTGGGCGATCAAGCCCCGGTTTGACGAGGCCCAGGATTTCGAGCGTGGCCGCGCCCGCGTGATGCTGGAAGGCAAGTGGATTCTCATCGACGCCCAAGGCAACCCGCTCGACGAGCCCAAAGGCCCCATCCCGATCGCCGAACCTTCCGAAGGCCTGACCCTGGCGGCCGAGGGCCCGCGCCTCGGCTATCTTGACGCCGGAGGCAAACCGGCCTTCCCGCTCCGCGTCTACGATGAGGCCCACGATTTCTCCTGCGGCCGCGCCCGCATCAAGCTCGATGGCCGTTTCGGCTATCTCGACAGCGCCGGCAACCTCGCCATCCCCAACCAGTACTATGGCGCCGCGGACTTCAAAGACTGTCTTGCTTCGGTGATGACCCCCGACGGCTGGGCCTACATCGACCCCGCCGGCAAGACCGTCTGGAAATCGTCCGCGAAATAGACGCCCCCCAGCTTCAATGGGGCCGCGATCAGTTGATCGCGGAAATCGTCAGGGCGATAACCGATGCCGGGAAGGTCGGATCGTCCAGCTACGGTCACGGACCTGGTTTCCCGTGCTCCCAAGTCCGGAAATCTCTCGATAAAGGGCGTCATGGACATCGTGATTTCTTTCCGGCACTCCGGTTAGAGAGCGCGATGAAGGCGATTGTACCGAATCACGAACCACTCCCCGCGGCCGTTGCGTGTACGAGCGGGCCGGCTGATGGCTTATGTGGTTGCGGGAGGGCGTTTTTCGGCGATGAAGATCATCTCGGGCGAGTCGTCGCCAAGCGGGGAGCGGTCGAAATCGCCGTAAAGATGCGTTAGCTGGAAGCCGGCGCGGGCAAGGAGGTGCTCGACCTCGAAGCGGTAGAAGTAGCGCATCGGGAAGCGCTGGGGAATGCGGCGCTCGGAGAGGCCGGGCGCGGAGATATAGTAGGCGATCTCGATCTCATTGACCTGCTCGGCCGGGCGTTTCGAGAGGATGCGCCAGGAGCGGCGGAGCGAGCGCCCGCCGGGGAGAGGGGTTTCGGGCGTATCCTCGGTTTCTCCGGCGGCGATGGGGCCAGTCAGTTTCGAGGGATCCGGATGGAAGACGTCGAAGGCAAGTAGGCCGCCGGGGGCGAGATGCGCGGCGACGCGGTCGAGAAAGCGCAGTTGGTCGGGCACGGCGACCAGGTGCTGGAGCGGGCGGAACGGCGCGATGATCAAGGCGAACCGGCGCCCGAGGTCGAACCGGGTCATGTCGGCGCGATGGAGGGCGACGCGGGGGCGGACTACGGGCGGAAGATTCTCGACGGCGGCGCGGCAGCGGGCGAGCATGCGAGCCGAAATGTCAAGGCCGGCAATCACGCAACCTTCGAGCGCCGCCGGGATGAGAATTCGACCCGTGCCGCAGCCGACTTCGAGGATGTCGCCGGGGGCATTGCGGCACAGGTCAATGTAGAATTCAACGTCCTGCCGCTGGTTGTACAGCGGGAGGGCATCGTAGAGCTCGGCGAGCTCGGGCTGGTCGTCGTATCCGCCGTAGGGGCCCATGCCGTTCAGATCTTCTTGAGCTTCCAGCGGCCGCGGATGAACATGGCGGCGCCCATGAGGGTGATGATCAGTTCCGCGATGGGGATGGCGATGTAGACGCCGCGCACTTCCAGGCCGGCCGGAAAGGCGAGGGTCCAGGCGAGCGGGATCTCGATCAGCCAGAAACCGATGACGTTAATAATGGTCGGGGTGACGGTATCGCCGGCGCCGTTGAAGGCCTGGACCATCACCATGCCGAAGGCGTAGGCGATGTTGCCGCAGCCGACGATCCAGAGGCAGTCGACGGCGTAGGGGACCACGCCCGGATCGGTGGTGAAGAGACGAACGAGCGTCTCGGGCATACCGATGAACACGACGGCGACCGCGGCCAAAAAGGCCATGTTGTAGAAAGCGGTAATGTAGACGGCGCGTTCCGCGCGGTCGGGCTTGCGGGCGCCGAGGTTCTGGCCGACCATGGTGGCGGCGGCGCCGCTGAGGCCCCAGGACGGCAGAATCACGAAGACGAAAATGCGCAGGCCGATGGTGTAGCCGGCGACGGCGGCGGCGCCGAAGGAACTGATGAAGCGGACGAGGACGATCCAGCTTGTGTGTCCGATGACGAATTGGGCCACGCCGGGCGCGGCGACGCGGACGAGGGAGGCGAGCACCTGGGGCGCGACGCGGAAGTCGGCCACGCGGAGCGGCACGCGGCTGCCCGCGGAGAGCAGGACCCAGAACTGGTAGGCGAGGGCGAGGCCGCGGCCGATCAAGGTGGCAACGGCGGCGCCGGCAAGGCCCAGTTCGGGGAAGGGTCCCCATCCGAAGATCAGGCACGGATCGAGCGCGATGTTGACGAGGTTGGCGAACCAGAGCACGCGCATGGCGATGAAAGCGTCGCCGGCGCCGCGGAAGATGGCGTTGTTGAGGAACAGCAGCATCACGACGACGTTGCCGCCGAGGGAGATGGCGGTGAAGCGGCGACCTTCGGCGATGAGTTCGGGTGAAGCGCCCATCCAGCCCAGGAGGCGTCCGGCGAGGAAATAGCCAGGAAGTCCGATGGCGAGGGCGACGGCGGCCCCGATAAGGATCGCCTGCGCTCCGGCGACGGCGGCGCCGCGCTCGTCTTTTTCACCGATGCGGCGGGCGACCATGGCGGTGGCGGACATGCTGACGCCGATGGCCACGGAGAAGACCAACGTCATCATGGATTCGGTGAGGCCGACGGCGGCGACGGCGTTGGCGCCAAGGCGGGTGACCCAGAAGACGTCGACGATGGCGAACAGCGACTCCATCAACATTTCGAGGACCATCGGCGTGGCGAGGAGAAAGATGGCGCGGCGGATGGAGCCGTCGGTAAAGTCCTGGTGGGTCCCGCGAATCGCATCGAGAAGCGAGGGCCAGAGACGGGCTTCGTTTTGCTTAACGGCAGATGCAGCCATAAATTGCGCCTCCTGAGCGCACAAAAGACACGAATCCCCTGGAGGGTTATCGGTGAACGTAATTGCTGAATCCGCGACTGGCGGGTTTAACGCTTACGGAACGTAAACGCCGAAGCGGGAATGGGGAACGCCACATCGACAAATACAGCGACCGGCTCCGCCATGATCGTGATTGCGATGCGGGTGTCTGTGCGCATGGAAAAGAAAGGGCTCCCGTCCCTAATGAGATTAATATAACCGGAAATTGGGGCGAATGCAAGCCCTATTTTCGAGACCCGAACAACTCGTCGAGAAAGCGGGCGTCGCCCTCTTCAAACTTGCGGTACTTGTAGTCGCCGGCGGGGTAGGCTGGGACGCCGAGCCAATCGACGGGGTCGGTCCAGAGGACGGCGCGGTTCTCGGCGGCGCGGACGAGGTCGGACATGTCCCACCTGAGGCAGAAGCCGGGAACGATGGCGGCGTGGAGGTTGCGGTTGAGGGGCCTGTCGAGGGCGGCGCGGAGGCTGAAGGGCGTTTTGTCAAGCCAAACGCCGCTGAGGCGGGGATCGACGGCGGCGGCGAGCAACATCCAGAATCCCGGTTCACCACGGGCGGAGCCGCGGATGGCGCCGGGATCGACGTCGGGCCGCGAGACGAGGTAATCGACGGCGCGGCGGATATCGAAGGCGCGCATGGCGGAGAGATTGCGGCCGATGAGCCAGGCGCGGGTGTTGGCGAGATAGTCGCCGGCGAAGGGCCGGCGGTCTTCGCGGCGGGGGACGCCGCGGAGAGCCAGCGACAGTACGACGATTCCGCGCCGGACCGCTTCGGCGGCGGAGGGCGCGAGGGCATCGCCGGCGGCAAGGGCAATGAGGGCGGGCTTGCGGCCTTCGGCGCGGGGAAGCAGCAGCGAGCCGTGGAGTTCGATTCCGGGCTCGGTTTCGAGCGCGATCCTTTGCGTGATCCAATCCTGGCCGCGGGTTTCCTCGAGGACGCGGACGTTCAGCGGGGCTTCGGCCAGAGGCTGCATGAGGCGGCCGATTTCGTCGCGGAGTTCCTGGAGACTGCCGGGCTGCTTTGCGCGGCGGCGCTGGTACTCCTCGCGGATGTAGTCGTAAAGGTCGCGCGCGCCGAGATCGACGGAGACCTGGCCGGAGGGGAGGACGGTAAGCTCGTGGTCGGCGAGCATGTCGACGGGCTGTTCGCGCCATTCGCCCTCGCCGTGGTTGAGCCAGCGGATCATCCACTCGTAGATGCGCTCGCGGATGGGTTCGGGAGTGCCGTGGGGACCGGGGCCGACGGCCCAGCCAATGCGGTCCTTGGCGCCGAAGATCTCGTACCAGCGGCGGGCCTCCTCGTAGATGTGGCGGGCGCCTTCGAGGGGGAAGAAGTCCTCAATGGTGGAGACGATCAGCCAGGGCTTGGGGGCGAACAGTTCGACGAAATCGGTTTGGTCGAGGCCGGAGGAAAGGAAGTAGGGGAAGCTCTGCTCGGAGTCGCCGACGGGGCCGGTGAAGAGGGTGCGGAAGGAATTCATGTAGCAGGCGGGGGCGGCGGCCTTGATGCGGTCGTCGAGAGCGGAGATGTAGGTGGTGACGGTGCCGCCGCCGGAGCAACCGGTGCAGCCGATGCGGGAGGCGTCGACGTCGGGGCGACTCACGAGGTAGTCGAGGGCGCGTTTGGCGTCCCAGATGCGATAGCGGGCGAAGCTCTCGCCGATGAGGAGGCTTTGGCCGCCGGCCTGAAAGTGCTGTTCGACGGACCAGGCGCCGAGGGAGGCGCCGGTGCGCGGGTCGTAGGCCTGCTGGCGTTCGCCTTGTCCGATGGGGTCCCAGGCGAGGACGACGAAGCCCTTCAGAGCGAGATTGACGGCGGTGCGCTGCTCGGCGACCTTGCCGGTGTCCCAGTGGCCGAGGGCGATGAGGACGCCGGGGTAACGGCCGGGCTGGTTGGGGCGGTAGACGTTGGCCGTGACCCAGAGGCGGGGAAGGCTTTCGAAGACGACCTTCTCGACCGAGTACTTCGGTTTCTCGATGCGGCCCATCACCTTGGCGTTGAGCGGACCGTTGTAGTCGGGGAGGCCGCCGATGAGTTCGAGGATTTTTTCGCGGACCTGCTTCTGGCGGCGGACGGCGTCCTCGACGGTGCGGATGGAGGCGATCTCGGCCTCACGGCGGTCCAGTTGCTGTTGCGCGATGCGATCCATCCAGCGGAGGAGGCGCGCTTCGGCGTCGTTTTCCTGGGCGGGCGCGGGCAGGCAACCCACCGCGAGCAACAGGGCGGTAACGGCGCGCCCAAGGGTAACACGAAGGCGTATGAGCATCATCATCGTTTCGTTTCGCCCAGCAAGCGGCGGGCGTTTCCTTCCAATACAAGAGCTTCTTCGTCCGGCGCGAGGCCGGCTTCGCGGACCTTCAGCAAGGCGGATTCGAAATAGAACAGGGGCAGGTGCGAGCCGAAGAGGACGCGTTGGGGAGAGACTTCGCGAACAAGCTGGGCGAGGGCGCCGACGCGCTCCAGCCAGGAGAAATCGAAGTAGACCTGGCCGGCGCGGCCAAGGCGACGGGTGAGTTCCCAATCTTCGGCCCAGTGGCGATTGAGCAGCACGAGGGGCAATTGCGGCCGGTGGGCGGCGAGGTCGACCAGCGGGCGGGGATCGACGGGCGGCGCGAACAGGAGCGGGTGCTGCGTGCGATCGTCTTCCATGGCGAGCGCGATCTGCACGATGGGCCGGCGGTGGCCGGCGAGTTCGAGAAGGCGGGCGAAACGCGGGTCGTCAAGCGCGTAGCCATGGTAGTTGGGGTGCAGGCGGAGGCCTGGCATGCGGTGGACCTCGAGGCAGCGGCGGAGGTCCTCTTCCCAATCTGGCAGGGTCGGGTTGACGCTGCCGAACGGGAGCAGGTTCTTGTGTGCGCGGCCGGTTTCGGCGAGGCGGGCGTTGGCGGCGCCGATGTTATTGTGCAGCAGGCCGTCGAGGCTCGCGGCCCAAGCCTGACCGACGTCCGCGCGGCGGAGCTTGGCGGCGAGTTCGGAAGGCTCGTCGTGGGGGAGACGCCGGAAAGGCCAGCGCGAGACCGAGACGTTGACGTCAACTGTCAATGCGCATTCCTTTCGCTTTCATGATTGGCGTGAGCAGACGTTTGAGATTTCCGCCGAGGATGAGGGTTTTGGCGGCGCCGGGGATGTCGGCGCCAAGGACTTTGCCGAGCTGGGAGGCGAAGCTTCGGCCGGGGACGTCGCTGCCGTAGACGATGCGCTCGGGACCAAGCTCTTCGACGGCCATTTCGAGAAAGCCGGCGGTAGGGTGGGAACCGGCGATGCAGATGGGGACGTTCGGCGAGGCGCGGACGGCGCGGATGCCGCGTTCCCAGTCACCGCCGGTGTGGCCACAAATGATGTTCGCGCGGGGGTGGCGGCGGGCGAGTTCGACGACGTCGAAGGGGGTCGATTCGCCGGGGAGGTTGCCGCCGCGCTTGAACCAGGAGTGCTGGTAGACGATGGCCTGGGCGGCGGCGGCGCGCTCGACGATGGGATCGAGTTCGGGGGCGCTGGAGGGGCGGGCGACCCAGAGCTTGACGCCAACCATGGGGCCGTCGCGGACGCAGCGGTCGAATTCGTGAAGGGAGAAATCGAGGTGATTGGGGTTGAGGTAGACCATGCCGACGGTGCGGTCCGGAGCGGACTTGAGGGCTTCGAGGACCTGGTTGTTGACGTCGCGAAGCTGGTCCGGCGGGGGATCTTCGAGCAGCGGCGCGCCGAGGGAGAGCACGAGGCGTTGGATGCCGAGGCGATCGGCGAACTTGAGGAGCGAGGAAAGGCGGGCCTGAGGCGGCATTGAGCCATCCGTCAGATGGCAATGCAGGTCCCAAACGCCGCGGGGCGCGGCATCGCGCGCGAGGAGGGGACTGGCCAGAGCCAAGCCGCTTCGACAGAGAAAGGATCGGCGGTGTTCCATGGCCGGGGCGAAAGACTACTGTAACGTACCGGCCCGAGCGAGAGGCGCGGCGGGCGACGTCAGTCGAGGAACAGGATGGCGAGTTTGGTGGTGGTGTAGGCGATGATGCCGCAAATGGGGAAGGTGAGAATCCAGGCGGCGAAGATCTCGTTGCCGACCTTCCAGCGGACGGCGGAAAACCGGCGGGAGGCGCCGACGCCCATGATGGTGGTGGTGATGGTGTGGGTGGTGCTGAGGGGGACGCCGAGGCGGGAGGCGATCTCGATGGTGAGCGCCGCGCCGGTTTCGGCGGAGAAGCCCTGGACGGGGCGGAGCTTGGTGAGGCGAACGCCCATCGTGCGGATGATGCGCCAGCCGCCGACAGCGGTGCCGAAGCCCATCACGATGGCGCACAACAGGATGACCCACAGTTGGACGTGAAATTCGGGAATGGCGCCGGCGAGGACGAGGACCAGGGTAAAGGCGCCGATGAATTTCTGGCCGTCGTTGGAGCCGTGGCTGAACGCCATGAAACCGGCGGAGAAGATCTGGAGCTTGCCGAAGAGATGACGGACACGGTCCGGGTGGGCGTTGGCGAACCAGCGATAGATGGAGGTCATCAGTCCGAGTCCGGCGCCGAACCCCACGATGCTGGAGAAAATGAGTCCGATGCCGACCTTGATCCAGCCGACGCTGAGGAGGGCGTGCGGTCCGGCGGTGGCGAGTCCGGCGCCGGCGAGGCCGGAGACCAGCGCGTGGGATTCACTGGTGGGGAGGCCGTATTTCCAGGCGACGGTGCTCCAGATGATGATGCCGACCATGGCGGCGGCCACGGTGCGAACGTTGATGACGTTGGGTTCGACAATTTCGGTGCCGATGGTGAAGGCGACCGCGGTTCCGGACATCGCGCCGATCGAGTTGAGGCAAACCGCCATGGTCAGGGCCTTGATGGGTGAAAGAACCCTGGTGGAAACCACGGTGGCAATGGAATTGGGAGCGTCCGTCCAGCCGTTGACGAACTCGGCTCCGAGGACAAGAGCAAGGGCCACCAGAGCAGTGGCTGACAGTTCCATCATCATTTGTCCTTTGTTACTCGCGGATTGCGCCGATGGACGGAAAGCGCCCGACGCTTCCGGCGCATCCTCCCGGCCGCGACCGTACGCGGGCGGAAGGACACCCCCCATGAAATTGCGGTGCAATGTTACTGCCGCTGTAATATTTCGGTTGCATTACGACGCGGGCAAGAGCGATCAGGCGGTGTTTCGGAACCAGTGGCCGGGTTCGGCGCTCTCCATGAATTCGAACACCGCCCCGTCCTTGAAGATGAAAACGACACGGGTCGCGTCGGTGGCGTAGAAGGGACCGAGGAGGATCTCCTCGCCTTCGATCAGGGGGTCGAGGCGGTCGACCCGGAACGCCATGTGGGGCAGATCGCGGACCGGTCCGGTGACGGGGCTGTCCGGCTCGAAGCGAAGGAATTCGATCCGGTGCGGGTGCGGCGCCGGGTCGGTGACCCACACTTTGGTGGCCGGAACGTACATCTCATTCGCGTGCCTCTCTTCGGTGGGCACGCCCACGTGATCGAAAACGCGCATCAAGAGGATGGTACCTTACTTGGGGCGCGGAAGGCGTTCTCGCGGCCGGGGGTGGGTTGCTCGCGTTCGAGGATGGATGCGGAGGGAGGAGGGCGTTCTACTTGTCGGTGAGGGCTTCGCGCAAGACTCTGCCGCTTGTGGGGCCGAGTTCGAGGTCCAGGAGATGCGCCACGGTGGGCGCGATGTCGAGGTTGCGGACGTGTCCGACGATTGCGCCGCGGCGGATGCCGGCGCCGGAAAGTACGAGCGCGGGGAACATGCGGGGATGGTGCGGCAAGTAGCCGTGGCCGTGGTAGGGGACGGGCTTGGGGCGGCGCTTCATGGAAGGGTTGTCCGGCTCG
Source organism: Bryobacteraceae bacterium (assembly GCA_026129905.1). GTDB lineage: Bacteria > Acidobacteriota > Terriglobia > Bryobacterales > Bryobacteraceae > JAHCHE01. The sequence continues at coordinate 289,113 of JAHCHE010000006.1, forward strand.
ACGACGAGGTGAAGGTCAATGCCCGGTATCAGCAGGTAATGTCCGGCTGCATAATCGCTTTCCTCGTAGCGGGGCTGGCCGAGGGCGTGCATGTCGTCCGGCCCCGCCACGCGTACGACGAGACCGGCCTGTTTGAGTTGGGTGAACGCGGCGTCGAGCGCGGGCTGGTCGGCGGGGCGGAATGCGGCGGCGAGTTCGACCGCGACGCTCCAGCCAGCGCCGTGAAGTTTCACTTTTCCGGCGAGGCCGGCGCTGGCAAAGGCGGGCCAGACGTTGGCGTTTTCGTAGACGCTGTGGAAGCCGTGATCGGCGGTGACGACGATGGCGGCATCCGAGGCGATGCCTGCGACGTCGAGGGCGCGGCGGATGGTTCCGATGCATTCGTCGGCGAGGGTGATGGCGGATTGGGAGAGATAGTGATGCGGTCCATAGCCGTGCTGCGCGCCGTCCGTGGAGACGAGGTGGATGGCGATGAGGTTCGGCTTGTGCGCGCGGATGGCGTGGGCGGCGGCGTCAGCCAGGATGAGGTCGCCAGCGCCGGCGCGCGGACCGCCGTACCAGCGGAAGAAGTTGTCGATGGGGACTCCGGCGTCGCGGAGTTCGCGCAGGACCTCGGGCGGGACGGCGCGGATGTCGGCGGCGTTCGCGTCGTTGAAGACCTCGGGGATGTTGAAGTCGATCGAGGGGTCGTCCTTGGTTTCCGGCCAGTAGAAAGCGGCGGTGCGCAGGCCTTTGGCTTTGGCGGCGTCAAAGAGGGTGGGAACCATGACGATGTCTTTGCGGGGGCGGTTGGTGGGATGGAAGCGCTCGCCAGTGTTGCGGTTGACCATGCCGTTGCCGAGCACGCCGTGGAGGCGGGGCTCGACGCCGGTGAGGATGGTGGTGTGCGACGGGTGGGTGACGCTGGGGAAGACGGTCTGGCTGCTTTCGGCCCAGACGCCGTTGTCGATCAGATCGCGGATGTTGGGCATGAGCAGTTGCTGGTTGAGGAGATGATAGGCCGCCAGACCGTCGACGGTGACGATCACGACATGCTGCGCCGCAAGGGCGGCGGAGGCGAGCAACGCGCCGGCGAGTGGGAGCTTGATTCGCATGGCTCCACCAAGGTTAACAGGCTGGTTGCGGCGCGCCTGGACCCCGGGGGCAAGGAAGAAACGGTTAGAATCCGGAGTCAAGCGTTCTTTCTTTTTTCATGCGGGACAGCATCTGGCAACTTACGCTCTCGGAGGCGCAACGGGAAGCGCTAGAGGCGGGCGATCCGCTACCGCGAACTGCGGACGTGGCGATCGTCGGCGCGGGGCTGATCGGTCTGGCGATCGCGTATTATTTGCGGCGGGCCGGCGTGACCGGCGTCTGCGTGGTGGACGCCAGCGGACCGGTGGCCGAGGCGAGCGGGGCCAACGCGGGCGGGCTGTGGCTGGCGCGGGAGTGTTCGCACCTTGGGCCGCTGCTGCCGCTGGCCAGAGCGTCAGGCGCGCTGTACGACGCGCTGGCGGCGGAAATGGCGTTCGACCTGAAGCGAGCCGGGCTTCTCGAACTGTTTCCGTCCGGAGGAGCGGTGGAGGGAGCGGCCGCGACCGCGCGGGCGGCGGGATTTCCCGTCGAGGAAGTCGGCGAAGACGAGATTCGGGAACTCGAACCGGCGCTGGGGCGGGAGTTCGAAGGCGCGGTGCTGTACCCGGAAGACGGGCAGTTGAACCCGGTGAAACTGGGGGCGGAACTGGCGGGGCGGCTGAGGCGGTCGGGCGTGAAGATCTGTCCAGGGGTGGAAGTGGCGCGGGCCGGGACGCGGATGGAGACGACAAAAGGCAGGCTGACGGCGGGCGTGGTAGTGATCGCGTGCGGGGCGTGGACGCCGCTGGTGACAAGGACGCTGGGATGGACGCCGCCGATCAAGCCGATGCGCGGGCAATTGCTGGCGGTGGGGCCGCTGCCGCCGATGCTGGGGCGGACGGTAATCGGGCCGGAGTATTACTACTGGCAGTTGCGCGAGGGGTTCGTCTGCGGAGGGGGGACGACGGAGGACGTGGGATTCCGGCGCGGCGTGGAGGCGGGGGACGTGGCGCGGATCCGAGCGGAGATGGGGGCGTTGTTTCCCGGGCTGGCGAAGGAAGAGGTGGTGCGGGCGTGGTCGGGGTTCCGGCCGTTTTGCGAGGACGGACTTCCGGTGGTGGGGCGGGTCCCGGGGTACGACAGCATCTATGTCGCGGCGGGGCACTTTCGTAAGGGGGTAATGCTGGCGCCGGTGACGGGGAAAATTGTTGCGGATCTGATCAGGGCGGGCAGGACGGAACTGCCGATTGAGGCGCTGCGGGCGGAGAGGCAAGGGCGAAGCGTATGCTAATTTAAAAGAAACTGGGATTCCTTTGCGCCGCCTTATTGTTGTTTTGGCCGCCGTTGTTCTTGCCGGGGGCATCGCTGTGCCTTCCGCGCCCGTCCAGTTCAACCGCGATATTCGCCCGGTATTCTCCGATAAGTGCTATGCCTGTCACGGACCGGACCCGGCTAACCGCCAGGCGGGCCTGCGCTTCGATACCGAAGAGGGCGCGCGCGCGCAGCTTAGGAGCAAACGATTCGCGATCGTTCCCGGCGAACCCGGCGCGAGCGAGGCGTACCGCAGGGTGTCGTCGGACAACGCGGCGCAGCGGATGCCGCCCGCGTACGCCGGGCACCCGGCTCTTTCCGCCCGGGAAATCGACCTAATCCGCCGCTGGATTCAGGAAGGCGCGCGCTGGGAGAAGCACTGGTCGTTCATTCCGCCGACGACTCCGCCACTGCCTGAAGTTCAGGAGGCAGCGTGGCCGCGCAATCCGATTGACCGCTTCGTGCTCGCGCGGCTGGAACGCGAAGGCCTGCGGCCGTCGCCGGAAGCCGACGGCTATGCGCTGGCGCGCCGCGTCACGCTGGATCTCACCGGTCTGCCGCCCGAACCCGACGAGGTGGAGGCTTTCGTCCAGGACGGTTCGCCGGACGCCTACGAACGGCTGGTGGACCGCCTGCTGGAGTCGCCGCGCTACGCCGAGCGCATGGCGGTCCGCTGGATGGAAGCGGCGCGCTACGCCGATACGCACGGCTACCAAGCCGACGGCCGGCGCGATATGTGGCGCTGGCGCGATTGGGTGATCGAGGCGTTCAACCGGAACATGCCGTTCAACCGGTTCACCATCGAGCAGATCGCCGGCGACCTGCTTCCCAACCCCACGCTGTACCAGAAGATCGCCACCGGCTTTCACCGCAATCACCGGACAAACGGCGAAGGCGGGATCATCGAAGAGGAGTTTCGCGTCGAGTACGCCGCGGACCGGACCGAAACCACGGCGACCGTGTGGCTCGGCCTCACGATGGGCTGCGCCCGCTGCCACGACCACAAATACGATCCCATCACACAGAAAGATTTCTACCGATTTTTCGCTTACTTCAATAACGTTCCCGACCGGGGCCTAGTCTACAACTTCGGCAACGAAGAGCCATTTGTCAAGGCGCCGACGGACGAACAGCGCCGGCGGCTGGAGGAACTCGACGACGCCCTCGTCTTGACCGAGCGCGATTACGCGGCGCTGGCGCCGGAGCTTCAGGACGCACAGCGCGCCTGGGAGCACAAACTCGGCCGCCGCCGGCCGCTTTATTGGACGGTTTCCGAAGGCCTGGTGGCGCATGCGCCGCTCGACGGCAAGCCGGACACGACGGGCGGTTGCGAGCCTTCCGCCTCGGACTGCCGCCTCCCGGTGGTCCCCGGCCGCATCGGCAAGGCCCGCGAATTCGACGGGAAGCGGTTCATCGAGGCAGGCGATGCCGCGAAGTTCGACTACCTGGACCCGTTCACCCTCGCCGCGTGGATCAACCCCGCCGCTCCGAACGGTGCCATCGTCTCCCGAATGGAAGATTACTTCGAAGGCGAGGGCTACGGGCTGTTCCTGATAGACGGCAAGCTGCGGCTTCACATCACCAAGCGGTGGACCGACATTGGACTCCGCGTCGAAACCGCTGCGCCCGTCGAGCTGAACAAATGGCAGCACGTGCTGGTGAGCTACGACGGCAACCGCAAGGCATCCGGCCTGAAAGCGTATGTCGATGGAGTCCCGCGCGAACTCAACGTCCTGTTTGACGAGCTTTCCTATCCGCTCGGCGCCAAGGATCCGCTGCGCATCGGGGCAGGCGGCGGTCCGGAGTACCGTTTCCGGGGCGCAATCGACGACGTGCGCGTCTACGGCATCGCGCTGTCGTCCGAGGAAGCCGCCACGGTCTCACTTCTGGAGCCGATGAACGACCTGGCAGCTATCGAGCCGGCAAACCGCACGAAGGCGCAGGCCGACAAGCTCGCGTTGTGTTTTCTGGACCGGTTTGCGCCCAAGAAGATCGTCGCCGCGCGCCGGGCCGTCCGACGCGCGCGCGCTGAGCGTGACCGCTACTACCAGTCCATCCCGACGGTGATGGTAATGAGCGAAAAGCAGCCGCTGCGGGAAACGCACTTGCTCAAGCGCGGCGCCTACGACAATCCCGGCGAAGCGGTCACCGCCGCGGTTCCGTCGTTTCTGCCGCCGATGGGCGCGGGCGTGCCGAACAACCGGCTGGGCCTGGCCCGGTGGCTCGTCAGCCCAGAGAATCCTCTCACTGCGCGCGTCACCGTGAACCGCTTCTGGCAGATGTATTTCGGCGTGGGCCTGGTGAAGACGACCGAGGATTTCGGGGCGCAGGGCGAGTGGCCGGTGAACCCGGAACTGCTCGACTGGCTGGCAACCGAGTTCATGCGTACGGGCTGGGACGTCAAGGCCCTGCTGAAAACCGTTGTGATGAGCGCAACGTATCGCCAGTCGTCGAAGGCCACGCCGGAGTTGTTGCAGAAGGATCCGGACAATCGCCTGCTGGCGCGCGGCCCGCGAATTCGGCTCTCGCCCGAAATGATACGGGACCAGGCGCTCGCCGTGTCCGGCCTCCTGGTGGAGAAAACGGGCGGCCCATCGGTTAAGCCATATCAACCGCCCGGGCTGTGGCAGGAGCTTGGCGGAGGCGCGGGTTACGTGCCCGACAAGGGTGAGGGTTTGTATCGGAGGACGCTCTATACGTACTGGAAACGAACGGCGCCGCCACCCTCGCTGATCATTTTCGATTCTCCGACTCGGGAGACCTGCGCCGTTCGCGAGACGAGGACCAACACGCCGCTCCAGGCGCTTGCGCTGATGAACGACGTCGCGTACGTCGAGGCTTCGCGCAAGCTGGCCGAACGCATGATGGCCGGCGGGCGCGCCGTCGCGGACCGGCTCGATCACGGTTTCCGACTTGCCACCGGCCGCCCACCCAAACCGGAGGAGATGGACCTCCTGCGCCGGGCGTTCGAGACGTTCGCGGCACGCTACCGCGGGGACAAGAAGGCCGCGGCGCGCCTGCTGAGCCACGGAGAGTCGCCCCGGGACTTCAAGCTTGACCCGCGCGAGCTTGCCGCGTACGCGAGCGTCGCGAGCCTGGTGCTGAACCTGGACGAGGTGATTACGAAGCCATGAACACGGGGGCAGCCATGGACGATCCGTTGCGGCAACGACGCTGTTGGATGACGCGGCGGCACTTCTTCGGAAAAAGCGCCGCGGGCATCGGCGTCGCCGCCCTTGCGGCCGCGCTCCAGGACGACCTTCGCGCAGACGCGCCGGCCGACGGCGGACTGGCGGGATTGCCGCATTTTCCGCCCAAAGCGAGGCGCGCGATCTACCTGTTCCAGTCGGGCGGGCCGTCGCAGATGGAGTTGTTCGATTACAAGCCGCGGCTCGCGGAGTTCAGCGGAACGGACCTTCCCGATTCGGTCCGGATGGGACAGCGGCTGACGGGCATGTCGGCCACGCAGTCCAGCTTTCCCGTCGTCGCATCCCGGTTTCCGTTCGCCCGCCGGGGCCAGTCCGGGGCATGGGTCAGCGAGCTGCTTCCATACACCGCCGGAATCGCGGACGAACTCACGTTCGTCAAGTCGATGCGCACGGAGGCCATCAATCACGACCCTGCCGTCACCTTCTTTCAGACTGGCGCGGAAGTCGCCGGCCGGCCGAGCATCGGCTCCTGGCTGCTGTACGGCCTGGGCAGCGAGACGCGCGACCTGCCGGGTTTCGTGGTGATGATCTCTCCCGGCGCCGGCACGGACGGCCAGCCGCTGTACGATCGCCTCTGGGGCAGCGGCTTTCTCCCCAGCCGGTACCAGGGCGTGAAGTTCCGCTCGGTCGGGGATCCGGTCCTCTATCTGTCCAACCCGGACGGGTTCACGCGCAACGACCGCCGCGTCTTTCTCGACGCGCTCGCCGGGCTGAACCAGTTGCAGCTTCGGGAATTCGGGGATCCCGAAATTGCCACGCGCATCGCCCAGTACGAGATGGCGTTCCGGATGCAAGAGTCGGTCCCGGACCTCACGGATCTTTCCAAGGAACCGGAGCACATCTTCGAACTCTACGGACCGGACGCGCGCACGCCCGGGACCTACGCCTACAACTGCCTGATGGCGCGCCGGCTGGCCGAGCGCGGCGTCCGATTCATTCAGCTATTCCACCGCGATTGGGACCACCACGCGAAACTGCCCGAGAACCTGCCGAAACGATGCCGCGAAACCGACCAGGCTTCGGCGGCGCTGGTCCAGGACCTGAAGCAGCGCGGGATGCTCGACGATACGCTGGTGGTGTGGGGTGGGGAATTCGGCCGCACCGTGTACTGCCAGGGGCGGTTGACGGACACCGAATATGGCCGCGACCATCACCCGCGCTGCTTCACCATCTGGCTCGCCGGCGGCGGCATCAAGCCCGGGGTGACGTACGGGGAAACGGACGATTACGGCTACAACATCACGGCCAACCCGGTGCACGTGCATGACCTGCACGCGACCATGCTCCGCTGTCTCGGGATCGACCACACGCGGTTGACGTTCAAGTTCCAGGGACGCCACTTTCGCCTGACGGACGTGCACGGCAAGATTGTGAAGGAACTGCTGGCGTGACAATGCCGGCACTTCGCCGCCGCGCCGGGTTCGTCTCCTGTTCGGGCTGCCCGTTGACAATGATGCGGGACAGGGCTGAGTGCGGACCTATGGTCTGCGACGGGTTGTCAGGCCCTGGCGGGACTGGGAGTCCCGCGCAGCCTACGAGGCCGCCCCACAGGCATTGGCAAGGTTTGGGCGGGACTGAGGTTAGCTGTGTAGAACGTTGGGGAGCCGATAATTGCGGCGGTATTCCTTCACCAGGTAGGAATTGGCCGCTTCGTCTCCGGGGAAGGTTTCGGTTTTCGGGTCGAAGACGATCTCGCGCCGGAGGTGCTGGGAGATGTTGCCGAGGTGGCACAGCGTGGTGCTTAAGCGCCCGATCTCGACATCCGCATTGGGACGCTTGCGGCTCTTGACGGACTCGAGGAAGTTCTTCTCGTGCAGCAGCGGCGTCTCTTCCATCGACGCCAGGATCGCGCCGTCGCCGCCGTAGGCTTTCCAACCACCGCCGTCGACGACCAGCGTCCCGTCCACGCCATGGAACGAGGTGCCGGCCGCCGTGCCCTCGATGGGGCGATGACGGGCGAAGCTGCGGAGTTCCCACGTCATCAGATAGTCGCCGTAGTCGTAGGTGGTCGTCTGAGTGTCGGGGACTTCCTTGGCGTCATCGAGCCAGTAGATGCCGCCGTTGCTCGACACGCGAGTGGGGAGGCAGTTGTCGAAGCCGCGCATCAACTGGACGGCCCAGATAGCGACGTCGAGCATGTGGACGCCCTGGTTGCCCAGTTCGCTGTTGCCGTAGTCCCAGAAGAAGCGCCAGTTGTAGTGAAAGCGGTTCGGGTTGAAGGGGCGGCTCGGGGCCGGACCGAGCCACGCGTCGTAGTCGACGCCGGCCGGCGGCGAGCCGTCGGGCGGGTTGCCGATGGTGGCCCGTAGCTGGCACATCCAGGCTTTGATCAGGCAGATCTTGCCGAGCTTGCCTGATGCGACGTACTCGGCGGCGGCGCGGAAGTGCTCGCCACTGCGGCGCTGCGTGCCGACCTGCGCCACGCGGTTGTACTTGCGCGCCGCATCGCGAATCATCTGGCCTTCGCGGATGGTTTGTGAGAGCGGTTTTTCGATGTAGATATCCTTACCGGCTTGGCACGCCAGCAGGGACATATTGGTGTGCCAATGGTCGGGAGTTGCGATGATGAGAGCGTCGATGTCCTTGTCTTCAAGCACGCGCCGGAAATCCCGTACCGTTTCGGGCGAGCGCCCCTGCGCTTCGGCGAGTTCGGGCACGACTTTGGCGCTGATGGAGTCGTCGATGTCGCAGTAGGTCTTGATGACCCCGCCCGCCTGGATCGCGCGTTTCGCCACGCCCTTGCCCTGGTTACGCCCGCCGACGAGCGCCAGCGTTACCTTTTCGTTGGCGCCCCGCGCGAGCGGGTTGAGGTTGAGCGGGCCGGCTGCCAGCAGCGACATGCCGCTTTTCAACACGAACGATCGACGGTTTTCCATGGCTTCATCCACTATAAAGTACTTGCGGGTTCGGTATCACTGACCGTTCAGGCAAGTGCGAACCGGTCTCCGCTTTGCGCTTTTCGGTATGGCGCCGGCGGCGAGGCGAACCTCAAACGCCAGTTCCGGCGGAAAGATGGCGGGACAGGCGCGCTCGATGGCGGCGGCGACGCCGGCGGGAGTGGCGCCGGGCAGGGGCTCATAGTAGACGATGACCCGGTCGAGCGAGGTCTGGACAACCTGGTAGCGGCCCAGTCCTTCCACCTCCTGGAGACCGGCCTCGACTTTGCTGGGACTCAGCGCGCGGCCGCCGCGCAGAGGCAGGAAATCGCGCCGGCGGCCGATGGGCTGCTCCATCGAGCGAAACGAAACGGGACAGGATAGGGAGCGCACATACCAGCGCGCGATGTCGCCGAGGTCGAATCGAAGAAACGGCATGGCGAGAGAGTGCAAGCCTGTCGCCACGACGCGTCCTTCGCCGGCCGGCGCGCCGTCGTCGCCGACGATCTCGACGATGACGCTGTCGTCGCAAGCGTGGTAAAGGCCGCACCGGCGGCACTCCCACGCGATCAGGTCGAATTCCTCCGAGCCATAGAAGTCGACGACGGGGGCGGCGAACGCGGCCTCGATGCGGCGGCGGGCGGCGGGGGTCAGCGTATCGGCCCCGGAGAAGATCAGCCGCGGACGGAGCTTTGTAGGCCCAGCCTGGGCGGCGATCCGCGCGAGCCGGTCGAGGGTTTGCGGCTGTCCTCGAACGACGTCCGGCTTCAAGCCTTCCAGACGGCACAGGACGCTGGCCGTATCATCGCGGCTATCGATTTCCACCTGGCGAAAGAAGCCGAGGCGGTGATGGGCTCTCTGCCGCGGGGCCGGATGCGAGGTGATCGAAACGCGGAGATCCAGGGGCCGCAGTCCGGCAAGAATCTGGGCGCGCAGGCGATGGGCTTGCAGGGCATTCCGTTCGCCTGCCGTTCGGATGACGACAGAAGGCTCGCCATCGGAGCCGGACGTTATGGAGCGGAGCCGCTTCGATGGCGCGACATCATCGGCGAGGCGGTCCTGGAGGCTCACCCGTCGAAGGTCCGGCTTGGTCGTGATCGGGATGCGGGCCAGGTCATCGAGGGTACGGATGCGCTCAGGGGGAACACCGGCGTCCTGGAGCAGCCGGCGATAGTAGGCAACGCGCTGGTAGGCGTGGTGAACGAGCCAGCGCAGCCGGCGTTCCTGAAAGGCGCGCACCTCGGAGGGAGACTGCCTGGGTCTGGACCACCATCCAGCCCAGTCCTCGAGCGCGATGAGTTTCCGAGCGCTACCGTGCGGCAGGCGGCCTCCGGCCGAAGGGTGGTACTTCAATGAACCAAAAGACGTTCACTCCTGGAGAGATCGTTCCGTGCATGTCGCCGATTGCCCATTGTACGAGGAATGCGACACAGAGACTGAAACCTATTCCGGCGCCCTCATGTCATCCAACTGAATGGCGGAGAGGAGTTCCGTGTTTGGCCGCCGTTCCAGCTAATGACTGACTATCGGCCCAAACAGGCGGAAGAAGCGGATCCGAAGGCGCCGCTGGATGCCGTTCCGGAGAACGAGGCAGGCGACGAAGCGGCGACGAGCGATCGCGCGCGCGGCGTGGGCGGACTGTTGAAGCGAACGGTGTCGGAGTTCGCCGACGACGACTGCATGGCGATGGCGGCGTCACTGTCGTACTACACGGTATTCTCGCTTCCTCCGCTCGTCTTTCTGATCGTGTTTCTGGTCGGGTTGTTCGTGCAGCACTCGACGGTGGAGCAGGAGATTCTGCGGCAGGTGAACGAGCTGATCGGTCCGTCGGCGGCGGAGCAGGTGAAAACGATGCTCGATCGCACGGCGGAACAGACGACAGGCGCCGGAGCGTCGCTATGGATCGGATTCGGTGCGCTGCTTTTCGCCGCCACGGCGGTCTTCGCGCAGTTGCAGACCGCGCTCAACCGGACCTGGGGCGTCGCGCCGGACCCGGAGCGGGGCGGGCTACGGAATTTCCTCGGAAAGAGGCTGCTTTCACTGGGGATGGTGCTGGCGCTGGGTTTCCTGCTTCTGGTTTCGCTGGCGCTGAGCGCGATCCTCAGCGCCATGGGCGCGCACTTCGGTTATCTGCTGCCGGCGGGCCTCTCCGAGGGCGTGCTACGGCTGCTGAACTCGGCCTTCAGCTTCATGGTGTTCGCGCTGCTGTTCGCCGCAATCTTCAAGTGGCTTCCCGACGCGGTGATCCGGTGGCGGGACGTGTGGGCGGGAGCGGCCGGCACCGCGCTGTTGTTTGTGATCGGAAAGATGGCGATCGGCCTCTATCTCGGCCGGAGCAATCCGGGCGAAGCGTTCGGCGCGGCCGGGGCGCTGGCGATCATCATGTTGTGGGTGTATTACACGTCGATCGTTCTGCTGCTGGGGGCCGAATTCACGCAGGTATGGGCGCGCAGCTACGGTTCGCGGATCCGGCCGGAACCCAGCGCCGTTCGGGTGATCCGGCGCTACGAGCAGGTCAAGTGAGGCGTCGGGGCGCCGCGGGAATTAATCGCTTTCCATCCGCGGAGGCGCGGACATCACTTTGACCTTGTAGCCGGTGTCGAGGCGCGACACCTGGGTGGTGGCCACGGTCTCGCCGGCGTCAACCCCTTCGATGATTTCGACGTCCTCGCCGTAGCGGTCGCCCAACTTGACGTCTCGAGCTTCGATGGTATTGTCGTTATCGACGACGTACATTTTGTTGGAACCGAAGACGTAATTCACCGCGCTGGCCGGGGCGAGGCGGATGCGTTCGCGTCTGTCGGTCTCGACGCGCGCGCGGGCGTACGAACCGGGCTTCAGCTCCTCGGAACGATTGTCGATCAGCGCCTCGACGAGAAAGGTGCGCTTGCTCTGATCGACGGTAGGCGAGATACGCCAGATCTTGCCCTGAAAGCCACGATTGGCAAAGGCTTCCACCGAAACGTCGGCCATCTGCCCCACCTTGATCCACGGCGCCATGCGCTCGGGAACCTCGGCGCGCAGGCGGATAGGATCGATTTTCACCAGCGTGAGCAGGGGTGTGTTTGCGCGCACGTATTGGCCGACGGTGACCTGTCGCTCCTTGACGTTGGCGGTGAAGGGCGCGAGGACGCGGGTGTCCCGGAGCTTCTTGCGCTGGAGCTCGAGCATGGCGCGAGAGCGCTCCACTTCGCGGATGAGATTGCGGGTCTGATTGAGGGTCGAGTCATACGCGGCCTGAAGGGATTGCAGGCGAGCCTGGGCTTCGTCGAGCGCCTGCTGCGAGCCGATGCCCTGTTGGGCGAGATCGCGGACGCGGTGGAACCGCTGCTCGGCGTCGCCGAGGTCGGCCTGCGCGCGGCGCACTTCGGGCGTCGCGCGAATGTCGGCTACCTTATCGTTTTCGTTGGTCAAGCCGAGGCGTTCGAGGGCCTGCCAGAGCTGGGCTTCGGTCTGGGCGACCAGGTATTGCTGCTCCTCGTCGGAGATCTGCACCATGAGCTGGCCTCGCGCGACGCGGTCGCCGAGATCCACTTCCACTTTCTCGACGGGCCCGTCCACTTCGGCGCTGATAATGGCCTCCTCGAAAGGAAACAACGTGCCGACGGATTCCACCACCCGGCGGACTTCGCGATTCGCCACGCGCGCCACGCGCACCTCTACCGGGGCGGAACTCGAATGGCCGCTCGCGACCGGCTGTGAATTGCAGGCCGGAAAGACAATGGCAAAGCCGGAGACCGCGAGGCACCGGGCAAGGTTCTTCCATCGGTTTTGCATGCTTTGGCGTTGGGCCGACCTTTATTCTACACGGGCGCGACGGGCATCCTCAGCGCGAGGGTTTGGGACGAAGGGCGCCGCCGGTCAGCGGCGCCCACGGGCCGCTAGGAGCTTTTTCGCTTGGCGCGGGGTTCGGTCTGTTGCGAGGCGGCGGGTTTCTTGCGCGGCGTTTCACGCAGGAGCCGCCGCACCGTTCGCACCATCAACACAACCTCGTTGGCGCTCTTTTGGATGACGGCGTTGGCTCCAGTGTTCGTCTCGTCGAGGCCCAAAGTATCAGCGAATCCGGACAGCAAAATGATCGGGATGTCCGGAGACCCCTTACGCAGCTCGGCGATCAGATCCACTCCATTCATGCGGGGCATCTTGTAGTCGGTAACCACCAACTGGAAGTGGTGCTCGGCAAAGCGGCTGAGCGCTTCCTGTCCGCTGCCGGCGGTAACAACGGCGTACCCGAGTTCCTCGAGCACCGCCTTGCGCGCGGAGAGCCCCAGTTTGTTGTCGTCTACCAGGAGAATGCGGGATGAAGATGAGTTGGAACGAGAGACAACCGACATGGGACTCCGCGAAATTAACAAGCGGGGCCGGGGCGTGTCAACGCTCGCGTAATGAATTGGAATCAGGCGAGATTTAGGGCTTGACTTCCGGAGCGATGAGTGATCCAGGAAGGGCTGCCGCTTATTCGACCTCGCGCGGGGCGGTGTAGCCGGCCTTGGCGACGATCTTGTACTTGATGGCCTTGCCCTTTTCGTTGACGATGCGCAGATCCTCGCCGTTGGCCGGGTTGACCAGCGACACTTTGATCTTGCGAAACTTGCCGTCTTTGGCCTGATTGGAAGGGCTGTAGGTCACGGTGTACTGGTTGCGCAGCGCCTGCGCGATGTTGGCGAAGATGGACGGAAACTCGCCATAGAACCGCGGGAAGAACGACATGCCGCCGGTCTCGTTGGCGAAGGTGCGCATCTGGTTGTCGGCCTGGAGGAAGTCCAACCGCTGGATGGAGCCGAGGTAGCCGCGGGCATCGGCCCACTCGCGGAGCGCCTGCATCAAGCCGATGGCGTAGATCGGAACGCCGGCCACCTGGAGCCGGCGGCGCGTCTCGCCGAAGGTGAGCTTGGAAAACGTGTCCATTCCCGAGGCGATCAGCACGATCGACTTGCGGCCCTCGATTTCCGACATGCGTTCGGCGGTGTCGACCAGGGCGTCGTACAGGTTGGCTTCCTGATAGGCGGCGATCCGAAGCCGCTGCATCGCCTCGTAGGCTTTACGCTTGTCGGTGGAGAAATCCGAGAGAATCTCGGGGCGCATGTCGTAGGCGACGATGGCGACATAGTCCTCGGGCTTGAGCGTTTCCAGGAATCCGTAGGCGGCGGTGAGCGTCTGGTACCAGGTTTCGGTCCAGTAGTCCTGGAACGCGCCGCTCCATTCGATGACCATGCAGACGGTCATCGGCGCGGTACCCATGTTGAACCCGGAGATCCTTTGCGGGACGTTGTCTTCCAGAATCTGAAAGTTGCCGGCGGGGATGTTCGGGATGAAGTTTCCCCTGTTGTCCACAACCGCGATGTCGAGTGAGATGGTGGTAACGTCGCTGCGGAAGGTGGGGGCGCCTTCGGGCAGGGGAGGTTGTTCTTTGCGGCCGAACTTGGACGGAATCGGCTCTTCGGCCGCGGCGGGCTTCTCCGCTCTCTGCCTGGGCTTGGCCACGGTTTCCGACGTCTGGCTCTGCGGTCCCTGCTGCGCGAGCAGGACGCCGAGGAACGCGATCAGACCGGCAATTGCCAGGAGAACAACTCGCTTACTCATGGACATACCTCGCCTCAATAGTCTACAGTCTTTTGGACGTTGGTCCCAGGGCGCGCGTTGCGGCGCTCTGGAGACGCCTTTCAGTGGACCCAGGGGTCATGGTCGGACTCCCGTTTCCGCAGGTACACCTGGAACTTCCTGCGCGCCCGCTCGATTTTCCAGTCTTCGTATTGGCGGCGCATCGATCCGATGATGTCCGTTCTGGGCATACGTGTTCGCAGGTAGAGGTAGCCGAACAGCATGCCGCCGAGGTGCGCGACGTGGCTGACGCCGCTCCCGGAGGCTCCGAGCGAACTGAGGAAGGCGATGGCGCCGATGATCATCACGAAATATTTGGCTTTAATCGGAAAAAGGAAGCTGAAAAGGACGATACGGTCGGGAAACAGGAGGCCGAAAGCGAGGAGCACGCCATAGATTGCGCCGGAGGCGCCGATGGTGCGGGTGTCAAGCGTGCCGTACATGGCGTTGCCGATCACCACGCAGATGCCGGCCCCGACGCCGCACAGGAAATAGTACTGGAGGAAGCGCCGGCTTCCCCAGGTTCGTTCCAGATCGGTTCCGAACATCCACAGCGCCAGCATATTGAAAAGCACGTGGCTGAAACCGAAGGGACTGTGCAGGAACATGTACGTGAACAACTGGTACACGCCGAACACCTGGAGTACGGAGCGGGGCGTCAGGCCGAAGGGCGCGAACAGGAAGCCCGCATCGGCGCGGACAGCGAAGAAGTAGATCACAAACAGGGCAATGTTGCTAATGAGCAGCCACTTGACGCCGACCGGAAAACCGCCGGCGGAGGCAAAGCCGACCCGCGGATATCGGTTTTTGTAATCGGTCATGAAAAGAACGGCCCCACTTTGTCAGAATAACAGATGGGGTTGCCGATGGCGGGTCGCTCGATGACGCGATGGGCGAGAAAGCGGGCCCGAAACCGGGTGGCGCACCCTCCGGGGCTGTTGCAGCGCCTGTCGGAACGAATCCGCGGGAGGGAGCAGTTGCTGGTACGGCCAACGAGCGGCATCCCTTTGCTGCTGGTGACCTATCCGCGGGGGCGGGAGATGGTGGCGCGACAACTGGAAAGCGCCTACACGCGCACGCTTTCCACGCTGCCCAGGGAACTCACCGAGCCGTACGCGAGCGTGTTGGAAGCGCTGCCACCGATCGCGGTGGTGCTGCTCCGGCCACGAAATGCCTGCACCTGCCTGGGCCACTTTCATCCGGCCGGGACCGAATCGAGACTGACGCTGAGGCTCGCGGGCGATCTCGGAAGCCCGGTAGCGGAGATCGACCTGGCGTATGAAAGCATCCGGGAGTGGGACCCCAATCCCATCTCTTCGCTGGCCGCCGGGAACCTGGGCAGCCGGCTGGCGGATCTGCGGTTTGAAGCCGCTCTGTTGTCCGTGCTACTCCACGAACTGCATCATCTGGCGGCGCCGGAGGAGGCGGAGCGGGAGATTCGGGAGGCGAGCAACAACTTCTACGCGGGGGTCGTGCAGGAATTCGTGAAGCGGGAAAGCGGTCAGGACTACGGGATGCATGGGCGCAAGGGCTTCGGCCTGTAGCAAGTGCTTCGCACTTGATATCCCTTCGGGATATGGAAGTCAGAAGCCGGAAGCCAGCCAGACGAGAAGTGAATGGGGCGGTTGGTCAACTGTTCTCGATGTAGACAGCGACCGGTTCGATGACTCCGTGCGCCTGCTTGGCAGCCTCGATCTCGGGCGAGGCGATCGCCTTCCGCATGACGTCCAGATCGTGCACGTCAACACTGACCGCCACATTGTTGCCGCCGTCGGCGCTCAGGTGATCAATAACGTTGGTCCCCCACGATGCGAACGCGGCTACGCGTTCGGCGTGCTTGGCGGACCAGTGGGCGCGGTCGGTCACCGCGTGAGTGAAGACGACTCGTGGCATAGTTCTCCCTGTCCTGACTTGGATTCCCCAGGTGAGGGTAGTTTACACCACCACCGGGAAGGCGGCAACCTGGCGGCGACGGCGAGGCCGGCGAGGGCGAAGTAGTAGTAGCCGAACGCGGGGCGCTGCTGGAAGTGGTAGTCCACCAGACAGTGCAGGAGTACGCCGAGCAGGCCGATGCCCCAGACCGTGGCCAGGGCGGGGCGGACGAGGAGAACCGCCAAGGCGAGCATCAGGAGGAAGAAGGGGATGCCGCCTTCGGCGGCCCATTGGGCCCAGTCGTTGTGAGCCTGGTTGTCGAAGAGGCCGTCGTCGAAGCGCGCATAGGCGGGGTAGGCGACGGACCAGGCGCCGAGGCCGAAGCCGGTCCAGGGGCGGTCGAGCGCCATCTCAACGGAAGAGTACGTTAGCTGGCGGCGTTCGCCCCAGGGGTCGGCGCGGCGGAGTTTTTGCCAGAGCGGGCCCGAGCCCATGACGGCGACGAAGGCGAGAGCGAAAAGGGCCGTAACGGCCGCGGCGGGCCACATGCGGCGCCAGGACCATCGGGCGCGGCGTTTCCAGAGCGCCAGCACGGCCAGGGTTTCGAGGAAGAGGACGAAGGCGCCGGCGCGGGATTCGCCGGCGATCACCGAAGCGATCATCACGGCGGCGACGGCGGCGTAGAGCCAGGAGCGCTCCCGCTGTTGGAGGGCGGCGACGAGCGCGAGGGGCAGGACGGTCTCGATGAAGGCGGCGTACTGGTTGTGATAGACGAACGGGCCCATAACGCCCGTGAGCTCGGTGGGGAAGAGCCAGAAAATACGTTCGGGGGCGGTGAACTTCTGGAGGCTCGCCTGAACGGCGGCCGCGAAGCCGAACCAGAGGAGAAGGCGGCGGGCGCGCAGGCTTCGCGACTCGGAATGGAACGCCTGGAGGGCGAGGAAGAACACCGCGAGGCGGGTGAACCAGTCGAGGGCGGCATTTTCGGTGGCCCAGACGTAGGCCGTGCGGCCGAGAGCAAGCTGCAACAGGGGCCAGAGGGCGGCCAGGGCGAGGATGACGACGAGGGGATGGAAGCGAACGGGGACGCCTCGCCGCGCGAAGGCGGCGAGCCAGCCAAGCGCCAGGGCGTAGATGCCGATCTGGACGGCGGCGACGGCCCAGCGGGAGGAGACCCAGAGGGTGAGGAACGCCAACAGGCACAGGGCAACGGCGAAGGCTTCCCCGAGCCGGGCAAACGGTTGGGAATGCGGCTGGGGATCGCGGGGCTCCGGGGTCATTCGGAGCGGTTGCCTCCGCCGAGGGCGCGATCGAGGTTGAAGGCCGCGCTGATCAACGAGAGGTGCGTCAAGGCTTGGGGCATGTTGCCGAGGGCTTCGCCGCTGCGGCCGGTCTGTTCGGAGAAAAGGCCGAGGTGATTGGCGAAGCCGAGCATGCGCTCGAAGATGAGGCGGGCGGCGTAAAGCTGGGCGCGGTCGTGGCGGCCGGCGCGAGTCAAAGCTTCCACCAGCCAGAAGGTGCACATGTTGAAGGTGCCTTCCTCGCCGGGCAGGCCGTCCTCGGAGACGGCGAGATTGTAGCGATAGACGAGACTGCTGGAAACCAGGCCGCCCTGGCCGGGGGGGCGGTTGATGGCGTCAAGGGTCTTCAGCATGCGGGGATCGGTGGGGGACATGAAGAAGACGAGCGGCATGATGAGGGTGGCCGCGTCGAGAGATTCGCTGGCGTAGTGCTCGACAAAGGCCTGGCGGCCGCTGTTCCAGCCGTTGGCGAGCATGTCCTCGTAGATTTCGTCGCGCACCTGGATCCAGCGTGCGCGGTCGGCGGGGAACGAGCGTTTGTCGGCCAAGCGGAGGCCGCGATCGACGGCCACCCAGCACATGAGCTTGGAGAAGACGAAGTGCTGGGGACCGGAGCGCACTTCCCAGATGCCGTGGTCCTTGCGGCGCCAGTTGTCGCAAACCCAGTTGACCAGGCGGCGCAGATAGAGCCAGAGATCGTAGGAGATGGGCGTGCCGTGCTTGTTGAAGAGATAGACGGAGTCGAGCAGTTCGCCGTAGATGTCGAGTTGTAGCTGTTGGTAGGCGGCGTTGCCGATCCGGACGGGCTGCGATTGCTTGTAGCCTTCGAGGTGATCGAGCGTTTGCTCGGGCAGGCTGTGCTCGCCGCGCAGACCGTAAACGATTTGAAGCGAGCCGTCGGGCTCGAGTTCTTTGCAACGGGCCTCGAGCCAGCTCATGAAGCGGGCAGCCTCGCCGGTGAAGCCGATGCGGATGAGGGCGTAGATGGTGAAGGCGGCGTCGCGAATCCAGGCGTAGCGGTAATCCCAGTTGCGGACGCCGCCGATTTCCTCGGGCAGGCTGCAGGTGGGGGCGGCGACGATGGCGCCGGTGGGCTCGAAGGTCAGGAGCTTCAGGACTAAGGCCGAACGGTTCACGATTTCACGCCAGCGGCCGCGGTAGGTGCACTGGGCGATCCAGCGCTGCCAGTAATCGAGCGTTCTCTCGAACAGCTCTTCGACCTGGGCGTCGGAGAGGGACGCGGCGCAGCCCTCGGATTCGTTGGCCGCGCGGAGGACGAAGGTCGCGGTCTCCTGGGGATGGAGGGTGAACTCGCCGGTTATCCCGTCGTCTTCCTGCCGGAGGCTCACATGGGTGGAGAGGCGGAGGCTGAGGCCGGGCGAGCGAAAGCAGGCGCCGTCGGGGAGCAGTTCGACGTTGTGAGGGTCGCGGGCGAAGTTGAAGGCGGGGCGGCAGCGGACGCGGAAGGTCATGGTTCCGTGCGCCTTTAGGATACGCACGAGGCAGCGCTGGTGGGGGGCGTCGAGGGGGACGACGGGCATGAAGTCGGTGAGTTCGCCGACGCCGGCGGCGGAGAGGAAGCGGGTGACCAGGACGTTGGAATCGGGCATGTAGAACTGCTTGTGGGTTACGCCGTCGCCGTTTACGGGATGAATGATGAAGCTTCCGCCGCGGCGCTGGTCGAGGATGGCGGCGAAGACGCTGGGGGAATCGAAGAAGGGGAAGCAGAACCAGTCGATGGCGCCGTTGAGGCCGACGAGGGCGGCGGTTTGCATGTCGCCGACGATGCCGTAGTCCTGGATTGGTCGATAGCCCACGCCGCGCTCCCTGGTCCTTCCGGCAGAATAGCAGGAGTGGGACGGCGGACACGGAGGCGGGACGGGTGGCAGCACCGGCTGTACGCGGCGCTGCTGCCGCGATTTCATCAGCGCTATGCGCCGCTGGTGGCGGAGAGGAAACGGGAGCTGCTGGGCGGGCTGAGCGGGACGGTGCTGGAGATCGGCGCGGGGACGGGCGCGAACCTGCCGTACCTGGGGCGGGACGTCCGGTGGATCGGACTGGACCCGAACCCGTATACGCCGCGGTATGCGCGCGAATCGGCGAGCCGGGCGGGCGTTGCCGCGCTGTTCGGGTCGGCGGTGGCGGAGCAGTTGCCGGCGGCGGACGAGAGCGTGGACGCGGTGATCAGCACGCTGGTTCTGTGCTGCGTGGAGGATCCCGGGGCGGCGCTGCGCGAGATCGTCCGGGTGCTGAAGCCGGGGGGCCGGTTCGTGTTCATCGAGCACGTCGCGGCTCCGGAAGGAACGCGCACGCGCCGGTGGCAGACATTGGTTCTTCCGCTGTGGAAGCGGTTCGCCGACGGCTGCCATCCGAACCGGGAGACGTGGAGGTGGATCGAGTCGGCGGGCTTCGCGCGCGTGCGCTACGACCGATTCCGGCTGCCGATGCCGATCGCGGGGCCGCACATGGCGGGGGAAGCGGTGAAGCAGGGCGCGATCGGCTGACTGAGGGAAGTTGAAACGACGGGCAGCGTCGAGAGGGAGGCAGCGATTGTCGAAGCCCGCGAGGCGGGAGCGATCAGGTCACTCCTGGCGGAGCGCGACGGTCGGGTCCACCCGGGTGGCTCGAAAGGCCGGGATCAGGCTTGCGAGTACGGCAACCACAATCAGGAATAACGCTGCTCCCGCGATGCTAACCGGGTCCGCGGGACTGACGCGGTACAGCAGAGGCTCGATCCGCGGGGTCGCTGCCAGGGTGAGGGCAAGGCCCGCGGCGATCCCCAACAAAGCCAGCAACAAGCCTCTTCGCATCACCATCCGGAGGACGCCCTGAGGATCGGCTCCGAGCGCGAGGCGGATGCCGATTTCCCGCGTCCGCCGGCTCACCGAGTAGGCCATGACTCCGTAGAGACCCACACCGGCAAGCAGCATGGAAATGACGCCGAGCACTCCCAGGAACAACGAGGCAAGCCTCGGCGCGAACCAGGCAGCGGAGATGTAATCCGATAGGGGCATGGCCGTCATGCCGGCTGAGTTCGGATCGATGGCCGACATCTCGCGGCGGAGTAGCGGGAGGAAGGCGCGCGCATCGCCGGCGGTCCGGGCGTACAGAGCCACGCCGCCGTCGCCGCTGCCGCCGCCGCCGCCGTGTACCTGGTCGAACGACATGTAGAAGTATGGCTGCGGCGCTTCCGACAGGCTGCAATACTTGCTGTCCTTCACCATGCCCACAATCGTGAACGCCCTTCCATAAACCTGCACGCGGCGCCCCAGCGGGTGGCGTCCGTCGAAAAAGCGCCGCGCGAACGATTCGTTGACGATCACTACGCGGGGCGCTGTTTCGGTGTCCTCCGGGGAGAAATCGCGTCCGGCCAGAAGCGGCGTCCGCAGCAGGTCGAAGTAGCCGCGGGAGACGGAGGCGTGATGGACGTCGAGGTTCTCGCCGGGCCTCGCCGCATACCCTTCCGGGTTGACCTCGGCCGAGCGTGCGAGCCCGAAGCCGAGCGGTATCGAGTCGGAATACGCGACGTCCGTCACCCCAGGCGCGGCAAGGAGGCGCTCGCGGAGACGCCGCGAGAACTGTAGTTCCTCGTTGGCGGTGTAGTTGTTCGTGGACAGAAATAGACGGGAAACCGTCACATTGCGGTGATCGAAACCGGCCGGCGTGTTCAGTAATCCGTAAAGGCTGCGGAGAAACAGGCCGAGCGTCACCAAAGCCGCCAGCGCCAGCCCCACTTCGGCTACTACCACCAAGCCGGAAATGCGCCGCGAGTACCCGTTCTGCGTATCGCCTCTTCCTCCCTGCTTCAGCGCAGGAACCAGGTTGCGCCGGACCGATTGAAGGGCAGGCGGAAGGCCGGAGATCAGCGCGGAGGCCAGGCAGACCAGCGCGGCAAAGACGACGAGCCGGGCGCTGGGATGGACGTGCAAGTACAGGGGCAATCCCGTAGGTGGCGCGAGATACACGAGGACGTCCTGAGACCACAACGCGAGAGGCAGCGCTACAAGCGTCGCCAGGGCCGCCAGAAGCAGACTTTCGGAAACCAACTGGCGGCTCAACCGGGCCGGACCCGCGCCGAGTGCAGAGCGGATGCCGAACTCCGTCTGCCGGGCGGCGGAGCGAGCCAGAAGAAGATTGACGACATTCGCACAGGCGATCAGGAGCACGAGTCCGCAAGCCGCGCCGAGAATGGCCAGCGGTGTTGCGAGGATGCCCGACAAGCCCGACTGCGCCTTCCAGATCGGCACGATCCGGGCGCCGATTCCCTCGTTGGTTTTCGGAAAAGCGTGGGCAAGGCGCGCGGCAAGCGCCGCCGCTTCCGCATCTGCCTCCGAGACGGAGACGCCGGGTTTGAGCCGGACGATGGCCCGGAAGCGCCGCGCGTCGCGCTCGCGTTCGCCGGTCAGCGGCGCGGGGATCCAGCCGTCGAAGGCGATCCCGGGAATATCGCCGTGAAACTCCGGAGGCGCCACGCCGACGATGGTGACCTGGCGCCGGTTTATGCGCACGGAGCGGCCGGGAATGGACGGGTCGCCCTGGAAATAGCGCTGCCACAGCCGGTGACTGATGACCGCGGTGAACGCTTTGGCTCTGTCGCCGTATTCGTCGCGAGCGAACGCGCGGCCGAGGATGGGCTTTACGCCGAGGAGGTCGAAGTAGTTACCGGTAACCAATTCGAACCATGCGGAATCGGCGTTCTCACCGTCGCCGATCGAGACGGGGGCCTGTTGATTCAGCGCCAATCCGGAGATGCTTTGGAGGCTGTCCTGGAAATCCCGGGAGTCGGCGTAGGAGACGTTGGGATTCTCGATGCCGCCGGCGCGGGCGGCTTCGAGGACGGCGAGTTGTCCGTCATCCCTGGCGCCATGGAACGGATGTAGGACCATCCCGTCGATCCAGCCAAAGACGGTCGTCGCCGCGGCGATACCAAGCGCTAAGGTAAGCGCCGCGACGGCTGTCAAGGCCCGGTTCCGGCCCAGGACACGCGCCGCGTACCGGAGGTCGTCGAGGACGTTTCGCATGCCGCATCCGAGCATGGGCAATTTCGCTTCCAGCTTCTAATCCTTGATTCTATTCACCGGCGAGTCGAAGCTGTCGTCGCTTTAGGGAGGCAGGTGTCCGAAAACGGGACGCCGGGGCCAGCGAGGAGGGCGGCAGGTGGTACGCTCGGGTGCTATGGAGGCACGATTCCGTCTCGCGATGGGCCAGATGCTGGTGGCGCCGGGAGAGCCGGACCGCAACATGACGCGAGCGGTGGAGATGATCCGGCGCTCGGCGGAGGAGGGGTGCCGCGTCGTCGTTCTGCCGGAGTGCCTGGACCTGGGGTGGACGGATCCGTCGGCCGGCTGGGCGGCGCTTCCGATTCCCGGCGCGCGGTCTCAAGAGTTGGCCGAGGCGGCGCGGGCGGGCGGCGTCTATGTCGTAGCGGGTCTGACGGAGCGCGATGGCGACCAGGCGTACAACGCGGCGGTGTTGCTCTCGCCGAAGGGTGAGCTGCTGCTCCGGCATCGGAAGATCAACGAGCTGGATATCGCAACGTCGATCTATGCAACGGGCACGGACCTTGCGGTAAGACGGACCGAGTTGGGAACCATCGGGGTGACGATATGCGCCGACAATTTCCCGGATTCATTGGCGCTGGCGCATTCGGCGGCGAGGATGGGAGCGCAGATGCTGTTGTCGCCTTGCGCGTGGGCGGTGGATGCCGATCATGACAATGCGCGCGATCCTTACGGGCAGCTCTGGCTGGATGCGTACGTACCGCTTGCGAAGTACTGCGACATGACGGTGGCCGGGGTGAGCAACGTGGGTTGGATAGGGGGCGGTCCGTGGCAGGGGCGGAAGTGCATTGGGTGCTCGCTGGCGGTAGCGCCGGGGGGAGAAGTCATCGCGCGAGGACCGTACGGCGAGGCGGCGGAGGAACTGATTGTGGTGGAGGTTGCGCCGCGCGAGGCCATCGGGCGCGGCACGGGCTTCAGCGACGCTCTGCGGGCGCGGGGCGCGCGGCTCTGACACGACGACGCCGGGTTTAGCGCACGGGAATGAAATGGGCGTACGATGGCATCATAAAGGTAAGAGGGGACCCATGCTGATCCGAAAGGCGCCCGAGATCCGATATTCCGAGGTGACTCCAAAGCAGGTATACCTGAACCGGCGGCGGTTTCTGGCCGGCGCGGCTGGGCTTGCGCTGGCCAAGGGCGAGGCGGCGGGGGCGAAACTGGAGAACCTTCGCAAGAGCGAGTTCAGCACGAACGAGCCGATGACGCCCTACAAGGACGTCACCACGTACAACAATTTCTACGAATTCGGGACAGGCAAAGCCGATCCGGCGCGGAATGCGACGAAGTTTCAGACCGAGCCGTGGCAGTTGAAGGTAGAGGGGCACTGCAACAACCCGAAGACGTACGACACGGATTCGCTGCGGCGGCTGGCGCCGCTGGAGGAACGGATCTACCGGATGCGGTGCGTGGAAGGCTGGTCGATGGTGATCCCGTGGATCGGGTATCCGCTGGCGGCGCTGCTGAAGCAGGCGGAACCGACGGACAAGGCGAAGTACGTGGCGTTCGAGAGCTACTACGAGTCGCGGCAGATGCCGCGAGGGCGGTACGCGGGCATCGATCTGCCGTATCGCGAGGGACTGCGGCTGGATGAAGCCATGCATCCGCTGACGCTGCTGTGCTTCGGTCTCTACGGCGACGTACTGCCGAACCAGAACGGCGCGCCGGTGCGGCTGGTGGTTCCGTGGAAATACGGCTTCAAGAGCATCAAGTCGCTCGTGAAGATACGCCTGGCGGACAAACAGCCATCGACGACGTGGAGCATCTCGAATCCGCGGGAGTATGGGTTCTACTCGAACGTGAACCCGCAAGTGGACCACCCGCGCTGGAGCCAGGCGTCGGAGCGGCGGATCGGCGAGTTCTTCAAGCGCAAGACGCTGATGTTCAACGGCTACGGCGAGCACGTGGCGCCGCTGTACGACGGGTTGGACCTGAAGAAGAACTACTGATTCCGATGGCGTCGCTTTTGCGCAGCCGGTGGCTCAAACCGGTGGTGTTTCTGCTGTGCCTGTTGCCGCTAGGACTGCTGATCCTTCGTGGGTTTCAAGGCGAACTCGGCGCGAATCCCATCGAGTACATCACGCACGCAACAGGCGACTGGACGATGCGATTCCTCCTGATCACGCTTTCGATCACGCCGGTACGGAGGATCGCGAAGCAGCCGGACCTGATCCGCTTTCGGCGCATGCTGGGCCTGTTCAGCTTTTTCTACGGCTGCCTGCACCTGATGACGTGGATGTGGCTGGACAAGTTCTTCGACCCGGGCGAGATGTGGGCCGACGTGGTGAAGCGGCGATTCATCACGGCAGGCATGGTTGGGTTTGTGGCGATGATCCCGCTGGCTTTCACATCCACGCGCGGCTGGATCCGGAGGCTGGGAGGCAGGAACTGGCAGCGGCTGCACCGGTTGATCTATGTGAGCGCGGCGGCGGGGGTGGTGCACTACTACTGGCTGGTGAAGTCCGATATCCGGCTGCCGGCGCTGTACGCAGGGATATTGGCCATTCTGCTTCTGCTGCGGGCGCCGTTTGCGCGCCGGCAGGCGGCCGTTCGGGCAGGGACCGCGAGCGGCTGAGATCAGCGGGGGCCGTTGGTCGAAGCGGGGCGGGGACGGGAGGCCAGGGGGATTCGTTCGCGGATGCCGGCGCCTTCGACGCAGCGGTAGGTCTGGCCGGCGGCGAGGTTGGAGAATTCTTCGACGCGGCCGCTGGGCCAGCGGATGGTCACGCGATCGGCGCGGTTATTGTGGCCGAGGCCGAACGTCAGGGGAAGCTCGGATTGGGAGAGATAACTCGACCCGGTCTTCACCAATTGGGATAGCTTGCGGCCGCCCACTTCGACGCGCACCAGCGCGCCGATAGCGTCGCGGTTGGAGACCGTGCCCCGCAGCTCGAATCGAATTCCGCGATTATCCGATTGCAGATCGTTGCGGAACAGGTGGGCGGGGCCGCCGTTTTCGGTGATCAGGATATCCAGGTCGCCGTCCAGGTCGATGTCGGCGACGGCAACGCCCCGGCCGACTTTGGGCGCAACAAAGGCGCGGCCCGCTTCGGCGGCGATGTCGAGAAAAGAACGGCCGCCGCGATTCCAGACCAG
Source organism: Bryobacteraceae bacterium (assembly GCA_026129905.1). Lineage (GTDB taxonomy): Bacteria > Acidobacteriota > Terriglobia > Bryobacterales > Bryobacteraceae > JAHCHE01. Next base: position 314,489 of record JAHCHE010000006.1, read on the forward strand.
GTGCGGCGACTGAGCCCGGCCCGAGTCGCCGTGATGGGCGCCCTGCACTTCGTCAATGTGGCCGTTGGCCACCAGGAGGTCCGGCCAGCCGTCGAGGTCGACGTCGAGGAAGAGACAGCCGAAGCCGAGACTGCCGCGCGTGATGGGGCCGAGCGCGGTGGTGGGCGCGATGTCCTTGAACGAGCCGTCGCCGGTGTTGCGAAAGAAGGCGAGCATTTCGTTGTTGAAGTTGGTCACCGCGACGCTGGGGGCGCCGGAAAGGTCGAAGTCGGCGGCGTCCGTGCCCATGCCGGCGCGGGCCTTGCCGTCCTCGCTGAAGGCGATGCCGCTGGCGACGGCCACTTCCTGGAACCGGCCTTTTCCGAGATTGCGGTAAAGCTTGTTGGGCTGGGTGTCGTTGGCGACGAAGAGGTCGATCAAGCCGTCGGCGTCGAAATCGAGGAGGGCGGCGCCAAGGGCCTTGGAGGTGCTGTCGAACAGGTTCGCCTTAACGGTGACGTCTTCGAAAGTTCCGTCGCCCTTATTGCGGAAAAGCCAGGAGGTTTCGCCGCGATAGGCTTCCGGGGTGCAGTAGGATTTGCGGCGGCCATCGATGGTGCAGAAGATGTCGCTTTCCGGGGTCCAGCGGACGTAATTGGCGACGAACAGGTCGAGCCGTCCGTCGGAATCATAGTCGAACCAGAGGGCGGCGGCGCTGAAGGATTCGCGGCCAATCAAACCAGCGGCGCGGGTGACGTCTTCGAACCGGCCGTCTCCCTTGTTGCGGAAGAGCCGGTTCTGGCCGACAGCGGAGATGAAGATGTCGGGCAGGCCGTCGTTGTCGTAGTCCCCGATGGCCGCGCCCATGCCGTAGATTTCGACGTCGAGGCCGGAGGCGTGGGTGACGTCGACGAACGCGCCGCCGCCCTTGTTGCGATAAAGCTTCGGGGTGGTGCGCTGTTTTTTGTGAGCCGGCCAATCCATGCCGTTGACGAGGAGGATGTCCATCCAACCGTCTCCGTTGTAGTCGAGAAAGGCGCAGCCGGCGCCCATGGTCTCCGGGAGGTACATGGCCCCGAAGGCGCCGGTGTTGTGGACGAAAGCGAGACCCGCTTCCTTGGTGACGTCGGTGAGCCGCACGCCGCTGCGGGGCTGCGCCAGCGCGGCCGCTGCCACGCAGACGAGTAACGCCGGGCAGCGCGGGTACAACGTCACTGCGGGTTCACCAGGCCTTTCTTGACGGCGAACAGCACCAGTTCGGCGGTGGAATGCAGGTTGAGCGAATTCATCAGGTTGGTGCGGTGGACGTTGACGGTGTTGACGCTGATGTTGAGGATATTGGCGATTTCCTTGTTGGAGCGCGCCTGCGCGATCAACTGGAGAATCTGGCGTTCGCGCTGGGTAAGGCGCTCGAGCGGGTCCTCGGGTTCAGGGCCTTCGAGATCCTTGGCGGTGATGGGTTCGCTGAAGAACTGGCGGCCCTGGGCGACGGCGCGGACGGCGGAGACGAGGTCGACGTCGATGGCGTTCTTGACGACGTAGCCGGAGGCGCCGGCCTGGACGGCGTTGCGGACATAGTTGCGTTCGCCGTACATGCTGACGACGAGCAGGCGGGTGGCGGGCATGCGGCGGCGGACCTCGTGGATGACCTGCAACCCGTCGAGTTCGGGCATGGCCATGTCGACGACGGCGACGTCGGGCTTGAGTTCGTCGATCAGCTCGATGGCTTCCTGGCCGTTGCCGGCTTCGCCGATGACCTCGATGCCGGGCTCGTCTTCGAGCAGGCGGCGGAAGCCAAGCCGAACCAGGCGATGGTCGTCGGCCAACAGGACGGTGATTTTTTTCTCGGTGGAACCTGCCATAATCGTTACGCCGTGAGCGGCGCCTCCAGGCGGACGAGGGTGCCGCCCTCGGCGGGACGGCTGAAGGTAAGGCTGCCGCGAATCAGCTCCGCGCGCTCGCGCATGCCGACCAGGCCCAGACCCTCAGCGGTCCGCGGATCTTCGGGCAAGCCCACGCCGCGGTCCTCGATCTCCAATTCTAACTTCCGCGCGTTTCGCCGGAGCCTTACCCACGCCCGTTTGGAATCGGAGTGGCGCACCACGTTATTAATCGATTCCTGCAATATGCGATAGACGTGAATGGCCGTTTCCGGCGGTACAACGCCTGCGAAATCGCCCTCCTTAACGCATTCTATGTTGAGGCCGGTCTGTTCGGAGATGTGGCGGACGTACCACTCGACGGCGCCCTCGAGGCCGTAGTCGTCGAGGACGTTAGGATGGAGGCGAACGGAGAGGCTGCGGACGCCATCGAGAGCCTCCTGGACGATCTGCTGGGTTTCACGGAGCGATTTGGCGAGTTTCTCGGTACTGGTTTCCGGCTTTTGGGCGCGCGCCAGGAGGGCGCCAACGGCGGTCAGGACCTGTCCGAATTCGTCGTGGAGTTCGCGGGCGATGGACCGGAACATGTCCTCCTGCATAGTGATGAGTTTCCGGGCCAGCACCTGGCGCTGGTGCGACAACTGGTCGAGGCTGCGGAAGACGCGCCGGTTCTGGAGGATGAGCGAAACGCTAGTTCCGCAGATAACAACCACGGCGGCGAGGAGGAAGTAATAGATATTTCGTTCGACGTTGGAATAGATGGCGCGGACCTCGGCGGCCGCCTTCTGCTCGGCTTCGTTGTTCATCACCAGGAAGCGGGCGACGGTTCCGGCGATGGAGGCGTGGCGGGTCTGCAGGATGTCGCGGACGAGGGCTTGGGCCTGCTCCTCGCGCCCCTCGCCGGAAAGCTGAAAGGCGCGCTCGGCGGCCGCCCAGAACTGGCTAACGGAGTCCTCCAGGAACTGCTGCTGCTGATCGCTGCGGGAGGTGGGGCCGAGTTCGTGCTCGATACGGAACGCGTCGTCGAGATCGAAGCGGGTGCGTTCAAACTCGGCTTTCCAGGCGGCCACGGGATAGCCTGCGGTTCTGGTGGTCATGTCGCGCATGGAGAAGCCGAGATTCTGGAGGTTGTTCTGGATACGGAGAAGCTGGAGGGAATCGCGGCGGTTGCGGTCGATGATACGGGTTTGCAGGTCGCTCAGCCCCTCCACCTGGCGCAAGGCGTACCAGGAGAACAGGCCAACCGCGAGCAGCGTGACGGCCAGGCCGACCAGAGAGCGGCTGGTTGGCGAGAACAAGACCACCAACGATTATCTTAGGCGCGGACGCTCCGGGCGCGTGCAGGAGACGGATGGCGGGCCGTCAACCTCAGGCGGTGAAATGCTCCTCCTGGTGCACCTCGCCGTGGTCCTCGAGTGACTCGAGGTGCGTAACGACCTCGGCGGGACTATCGAGCCGGCGCGGCAGTTGAAGCTCGACCTGGGTGGCCAGGCGGTGCGCTTCGCCAAGCGCCGTCAGGTAGGGGAACAACAAGTGTACATGCACGATGAGGCGCGTGCCGGTGCTTCGAAAGCGGACGGCGTGGCAGATGACGCCGAGTTCGGAACAGAGCGTGTTCAACTCGGTGTGAACCCGCCGGTGGACATTGGGATCGGAGTAATCCATCAAGCCGCCAACCGAACGCCAGACGAGATTGCCGCCGGACCAGAGAATGTTCAGGGCGACGGCGATTGCGCAGAGCGGGTCGAACGGCTTCCAGCCAGTGAGCATCACCAGGCCGAGGCCGGCTACCACGCCGAAACTGGTCCAGCTATCGGTGAGGACGTGCTTACCGTTGGCTTCGAGGATCAGCGAATTGGAGCGGCGGCCGACGCGAAGCAGGTACAGGCCCAGGCCGGCGTTTATCACCGAGGCGCCGAGCACCAGCAAAGCGCCGGCCCCGAGATTCTCGAGCGGGAGGCCCGCGAGCCATTTGCGTATGGCGGCGTAGATGATGACGATGGCGGCGAGGATGATCAGGGCGCCTTCGAAGCCGGCCGAAAAGAAGGTGATGCGCTCGTAACCGAAGGGAAAGCGGCGGTCGGCCGGTTTGGCGCTGAGCCAGAGGCTGAAGGCGGCGAAGGAAACGGCCACCACGTGGATCACGGATTCGGCGGCGTCAGAGAGGATGGCGGCGGACCCGGTGATAAGGTAGGCGGCGGTCTTGCCGGCCAGCATGACGACCCCGAAAGCGACCGAGAGGCGCATGGCGAGGCGCATCTGGCGGGCGAGTTCGGGATTCACCTGCTGGAGGCGTTCCACAGAGCCATTGTAAGAGACGTGCCCGGCGGCGGAGTGGCTTTCAGCGCGCGGCGGAGGCGGCGAATTGGCGGAGGAGCGATTCGAGCGGCGAGGGCTGCGGGTCGAGCGCGGCGGCCCGCTTCAGGTAGCCGGGAAGGCCCGCCTCATCGGCCGGCAGGTCGATGCGGACGCCGCGATGAAGCGTGTAGGGCCGGCCCTTCTCGATCACCAGGCACGCGAGGCGGCTGCCATAGGCCTTCGACAGGCCGACGTCGATGGCGAGCACCTTGGCGCCAAATCGCGGGATCACGGTTCCGGCGGTGGGCGTGTGGGCGATGACGATACGGGCGGCGCCGAGATTCTTCAAAACGGCGTCGACGTGAGCGGCGAGTTCGGCTTCCGGACCCTGGGCGAGGCCGCGATACCAGAGAGGGCCTTCCTCGTCGGTGGCGACGCCGCTTTCCAGCTTGGAGAAATCATCCAGTTCGGCGCGCACGGCGGCGTTGATGCCGGCGAGGGACTGCGCGGCGTATTTCGGGGAAATGCCGCCATGTAGGAACAGAGAATCTCCGATCTTCACGATGGCATTATTTTCGCGAATCCACTTGCCATAGGCGCCCTTAGGGCCGAAGGCGACACGGTGCTCGAAGTAGCCCAGGGGATACTTTTCGTCCCACTGTTTGCGGTAGGCGTGGTCAAAGGCGGGAAGGCCTTCGGGCGGCGGGTTTTTCTTGAGTTCCTCGACGTGCTGCTCATAGAAGAAGTCGCGCACGCGTTCGGAATTACCGTCGCGGAAGGAAGCATATTCCTCGGGAATAACGTAGCGGAGGTCGCCGTAAACGTTCATGGCCTCGTGATTGCCGATCAGGGAGTGAACGCGGCCTCCGGCTTTCGCGGCCTGCTTTTCCAGGCGCATCAGCAGGTCCATGATCTTGCGGGTATCGGGTCCGCGGTCCGGCACGTCGCCCACTTGTACCAGGTGGGTCTTGCCGCCTTTCCAGCGGCCTTTGTTGTCGACGAGGCCGGTCTGTTCGAGGAGAGTGAAGAACTGCGGGTAGTCGCCGTGGACGTCTCCGATCGCCACGATGCGATCGGGCGCGGGCCATGTGTCCTGGATGGTGGTTTGCGAGTGAGCCGGGAGCAGGCAGAACAGCAGGGGGAGCAGCAATCGTAGCAAAGCGGAAATACCTCCGGAACTTCCCAGTGCCCTCATTATCCCATAGGGATTCCGGCGACTCCGGGGGAGCGCGGCCGTCGCTCGGGATCGCGTGCTCAGGTTGTCCCGGTCCGGAGAGTGTGATTTACTGCTGACATGAAGCTGATCGCCGCGTTGCCGTTTGTTTGCGTATTGTCCGCCTGGGGTCAGGTGACGGTGAAACAGGATGGCGGGGTGGTAAGCGTGCAGATCGACGGCAAGCCGTTCACGAGCTTCTACGTCGGTGAGGAAACCGCGAAGCCGTACCTGCACCCGCTGCGTACGGCGACGGGGAAGATCGTGACGCGGCGATACCCGATGGAGGCGGCGGCGGGCGAAAAGCACGACCATCCGCATCACCAGGGGCTGTGGTTCGCGCACGGCGACGTCAATGGCATCGACTTCTGGTCGGCGTTGCCGTCGCGGACGGGCGAGAAGTACGGCAGAGTGGCGCTAAAGGCGGTGAGCGACCTGGTGAGCGGGAAGAAAGGCTCGATCACGGGGGCGTTCGAATGGCAGGATGCGAACGGGAAGCCGCTGTTGCGGGAAGACCGCACGATGACGTTCCACCGCCATCCGGAGTTGCGCATCATCGATTTCGATATACGGCTCACCGGCATTGCCAAGGCTCATTTCGGCGACACGAAGGAAGGAACGTTCGCCATTCGCATGGCCGACAGCATGAAGGAGGAGAACGGCGGAAAGCTGGTGAACGCCGAAGGCGCCTCGGGCGAGAAGGCCACGTGGGGCAAGCGTTCAAACTGGATGGACTACAGCGGCGAGGTGGAAGGGGAGAGAGCGGGCGTCGCCATCTTCGACCATCCGGGGAACCCGAAGCACCCGACGTACTGGCATGTACGCGGCTACGGGCTGTTCGCGACCAACATTTTCGGTGAGCACGATTTCTATAACGACAAGGCGCGCGACGGCGGGATGACGCTCGAGCCCGGGCAGACGTGGCGGTTCCGGTACCGCGTGGTGATCCATCCGGGCGACGCGGTGAGCGCGGGCGTGGCGCGGCTGTACGAGGAATACGCGAAAGAGCGGTAAGGGGGCCGGTTGAAACCCGGCTCAAGCCGGCATGAAAGCCGGCTCAAAGCCGGCATGAAAGCCGGCTCGCAAGCGTGGACGCTTGCCCCACCAGCAGATGTCGAAACTGCAGGAGCGGGTCAGCCGGAGCGGAGCATTTCCTCCCAGGTCACCTCGCGGCCGTACTCGTACGCCATGCGGCCCAGCAGCGCGGTGAAGGTGCTGTCGGCGGCTTCCATCGCGATGCTGTAGGGCTTCTTGTCGACGATGCTGGTGAAGAACGCCTCGATGGCGTCGATGGTGATCTCGCGCTTGGATTCGACCTTCTGAATCAGGCTCCGGTCGCGCAGATCGTCGGCGTTCTTGAGCGGCGAGGTGACGGTGGGGCCGTGCCAGGAGAAGTAGGTGCGGGCGGTTTCGAGCATGCCCTTGGAGCCGAAGAACTGCTCGCGAACGTCCCGGTATCCGGCGGTGTGCTTGATGCTGAGCAACCAGCCCTCGAGGCCTTTGGGATACGTGTAGATGATGTTGTGGTGGTCCGAAGACCAGTCGCCATACGCCAGAGGGTAGCGCAGGCCGCCGCGGCCGAGGGCGCGCAAGGGGCGGCCGTCGGCGAACCAGTTGAGCGTGTCGACGCCGTGGCAATCCTGCTCGACGATGGGGCCGCCCGACATGTCGGTCCACATGCCCCAGTGGCGGATCTTCTGGTCTTCGAGCGGGTAGGGCGACTCGAATTTTTCCGGCGGCGTACCTCCGAGAATCCAGTAGCTGATCATCATTTTCATGTCGCCGATCTGGCCGGTGCGGAGGATTTTTTCAGCGGCGAGATACTCGGGGCTGTAGCGTTGCTGGAATCCGAACTGGATGGTTTTAGAGGGGTCGGCTTTCTGGGCGGCGCGGACCAACCGTTTGACGCCCGTAACGTCGGCGCCCGCGGGCTTTTCGCAGTAGATATGCTTGCGGGCGTTCACCGCGGCTTCAAAGTGCTCGGGGTGGAGCGCCACGGGGGTGGCGATGAGCACGGCGTCGACGTCCGGCTGGGAGAGCAGTTCGTTGAGGTCGCGGTAGGTTCGCGCTTTGTCCGCGCCGGGCACCTGCGTTTTCGCCATGTCGATCCGGTCGGGGTAGACGTCGCAGATGGCGGCGAGGCGGGCGCGCGGGTCGTTCGCCATGTGGGTTCCGACGTACCGGCCGCGTCCGCCCGTGCCGATAATGCCGAATGAGACGGCCGAGTTGGCCTGCGAACCGAGCGCGGCGCTGGTTTTGAGGATCATCAAATTGGCCGCGCCGCCGGCCAACGCGCGCCGCCTGCTCATTGTGGACATAAAGCCTCCCTGGTCTGAAATCTTGAAGCGCAAAGCTTATTTCTATCAGATTGCGGAGGGAAGGTTCGCGGGAAGGGAGTCCGGTTGTCCTCCGAGGCGCACGGCGCCCCTTTTGGCGAGGTCCACAATGACGGCGGCCGCTCCCACGATTTCGCCATTGGCGTCGCGGAGGGCGGCGGTGGACACGGCGGCCGGGAAGGCGCTGCCGTCCTTGCGCAGGCGGGTTACCGAGCAGTCGGCGACCGGACGGCCGGTTAGCGCATCGGCCAAAAGGCGGCGGGTGTGTTCCGGAGAAGGATCCGGGAAACCGGCGAGCGGCGTGTTAAGCACCTCCTCGCGGGTCCAGCCGAACAGGCGCTCGCAGGCGGCGTTCCAGACAGTGATCTTCCCGTTCACGTCGACGGCGGCAACGGCTGCCGGGAGCGTCTGAAGCAGGATGTGGAGCCGGGACAGCGCCGCTTCACGTTCTTCCCAATTCCGCCGCTCCTGCGTAGTATCGACCAGCGTCGAGTGAAGGCCGCCGATGTCGCCCGAGGGGGTCCGGAGCGGCGCGTCATACGCGGCGACGCGGATGGTTTGGCCGCCCGGACGAACGTACGTTCGTTCGCGCCGGACCACCGCGGCGCGGCCGTTCAGGGTGAGGCGCAAGGCCGCCCTCGCCTGCGAGCGCTCGAGCGGATCGACGTTGTCCCAGGCGGGCCTTCCGGCCAGTTCGGCCTCGGACCGCTCCAGAAGAACGCAGGCGGCTCGATTCACCAGCCGAACGACTCCTTGCGCGTCAGCGACCTGGCAAGCTACCGGCGCCTGTTCAAACAGGTCGCGATAGCGGGCTGCCTCTTCGGCGGTGGCGGTCCGCGAGCGTTCGAGATCGGCGAGGGCGCAATCGCAGACGCGGCAGTTCCGCCACAGTCCCACGAAGAGGCCGGCCAAGGGGGTGAAGTAGGCGATCATGCGCACGAGGTGCGCGTGCGCGGATGAGGCGTTCCCAAGCAGCGGCGAGCCGACCACGAATTGCAGGGCGCTGACGGACGAGGGGACCGCGAGCAGAAGCAGCGTCCCGGAAAGAACGGTGGGCTTGCGGTGATGGAGGCGCCAGAACAGAGGACCGGCCAGGCCCGCCCACAGGGCCAGAGTGAGCAGGTCCCATGGGCGGTGGATCGGCGCGCCCGGCCTATAGATTTCCGGGATTTCCGGAAAGTCCGGCAGGGAAATTGAGGAATAGAGGGCCGTAAGGCCAGCGGCGCCGGCGGTCATGGTGAAGGCCAGCGTCAGGCGGGTCCAGCGTTCGCTTGGTTCAACGCCGCGCGCGCGCCAGCGCAGCACGATGGACGCTCCCACGATCAGCAGGGCGGGCATTGCGATGCGGCTCGCGGTTCCGGTCAGGGCGGCCAGTCTTTCGCCGCCGGGGTAGCGGAGAGCGGTGGCCGATGCGAGGGTGTGCAGGACATCGAACAAGGCTGTGCAGAAGAAGCTGCCGCCAATCACGGCGGCGAGCGGATCCCCGCGCAGCCGAAAGAGAGCCAACGCGAGAGCGGCCGTGAAGAAGGCGAGGCAAACGCCCGTCCACTCGATCAGCGTGTGCGACAGGTCGCTGATGAGGCCGCGGACGGCGAGTCCGGGGTCAGGCGGCGCGTCGCGGGCGGCCGGGAATCCTCCGACGGGTCCGACGCAGTGAACCGCCAGCGCGAGGAACCCGAGGGCAAGGAGGGAGGCGATGAGGGCGGGAGGCACTCGCCGCGTGGCCGGAGACCGAGCGAAGCGGGCGGACATCGTCGTGGGAGGGACGCGCGATGCGCCCTTGCCCGGCTTATCGTCCGGTTTGTGGAAAACGCGCTGAGATGTACGAAGTTGTAGGGAAGGGAAAAAATGCCATCAGTCGTTGTGGTAAAACTTAGCAAGGGGTTTCCCGTAGTATGTCTAGCGCGGTCGACCGAAGCGGCAGCGGCGGCGGCGCATCCTGTTCTTGGAATTCGTCCCAGGCCGCGCCCCAAAAGCGAAAAACCAACTCTATGTAACCGTCGCGGGTATTGCCGTCTTGACGACCGCAGGGGACGAGGCCGCGCGTTTCAGCGGCAACTCCTGTTGGCAAAGGCCCGCTCGGTTTGTGGGAATGCCAAGAGATGTTTCATTCCAAGAAAGCGCAGGAGCTTCTGCTCGCACAGAACCTCCTGGCCGAACACATCAAGGATTTTGGAGCTGCGTCACGTCTAAGCCAGTCCTGCCCTGGCGAGTATCAGCGGTTAGTAACTGGTTAGCGACCTTCTCGCCGTCATCGGCGCGGGGTGTCCGTTTCCCGATCTC
>JAHCHE010000060.1 GCA_026129905.1 Bryobacteraceae bacterium
TGGAAAGAGTTCTCTTGACGCGACGTTTTCACTACTGGTAGGATTCTCTACGAGAGGGTTTCTCAGAGGGAGGGATGATGCTGGTGCCGCGCGCGCTCAGCCTGCTGTTTGCCGGCTGGCTTGCTGTGAGCGCCAGCGTTCCGGCAGTTCCGCTCTCCGGCGGCCAGCGGGTGCGCATGAGCCGCTGCCCTCGCCTCGATCTTGACCCCAACTCCGACCTCTCCCACGAAGGCGAATCGCACTCGCTCGATATCCATTACCAGCATCACCGGTTGCTGGCGAGTCTGAGCGGCGGCGCGGTCGCAGTTACCCTGCCGGCCCGCGAGCCGGCGGCGGCGGTGGCCGATTTCGTCCACCTGCTCGAGCCGGAAATCGCCTTCACTTCGTTCGTGCCCGCCTGGTCCGGAGACGCTCCGATCCTCCGGAGCAAGGGCGTGGCGCAAGGCCGAGCCCCTCCACTTCATTCCTAGCCTCCAAGTCATCCGCCGCGAATCCGCACGCGCTTGTGTTTCCGTGCGCGCAACCGCGGCGAAAACGTGGGCCGGACGCGCGGCCGGTACCGGCTGCCCGTCGCACAAAGCGCGAGTTCAGATACGCGCGGAGTCTGGATGTTGGACGGAGGACCATTTGCCATGAAACGAATTCTCGATGGATTGTCACGCTTTCAGAAAGAAGTATTCCCGGAAGAGCGCGCGCTTTTCTCGCGCCTGGCTTCTTCGCAAAGCCCGGAGGCGCTCTTCCTCACTTGCGCCGACTCTCGCATTGTTCCGGGGCTGCTCACGCAAACCCGGCCGGGGGACCTGTTCATCTGCCGGAACGCGGGCAACATTGCGCCTCCACACGGCGAACCGGCGGGAGGCGTTTCCGCGACGATTGAATACGCGGTTCTCGCGCTGGGCGTTCGAGACATCATTGTGTGCGGCCACTCCGATTGCGGGGCGATGAAGGGGGTGATGCATCCCGAGAAGCTGGCCTCGATGCCGAGCGTGGCCGCCTGGCTGCGCCACGCCGATCGGGCCCGCGTGGTTACCGAGGAGAACTATGGGGACCTGGAGCCGGCCTCGCGGCTCGCCGCGCTGACCGAGCAGAACGTGCTCGCGCAACTCGATAACCTGCGCACCTATCCCTCCGTCGCGTCGCGCCTGCTGAAGGGCGCGCTCACGCTGCACGGCTGGGTGTATGACATCGAAAGCGGCGTGGTGCGCTCTTATCATGCCGACAAGGGCAATTTCCTGCCGCTCCCGCTCGCTGGGGAAACTTCGGATCGCTCCGTGGAGGTGAACTATGCTTAGCGCGGCCACAGCGCCGAGCAACGCGGCCGCCGCGCCGCGGGTGAACAACGCCGACGACACGTCGCTGGGCCGGCGGTTGCTCTATTTCCTGAATCCGGTCGACGGCCGGTATGAGGACCTCAAGCGCGGCAAGCTCGCGCTCAATCTCTTCCGCGATTTCACCGCCGGCCTGATCGTGGCCATGGTCGCGATTCCACTGGCGATGGGATTCGCCATGGCTTCCGGGCTAAGGCCGGAACAGGGCATCGTGGGCGGGGCCATCGCCGGCATGATCGGCGCGTTGTGGGGAGGATCGAAATACCAGGTCTATGGACCCACCGCCGCCTTCATTCCGGTGATCGGCGGATTGATGGCGAAGTACGATCACCGCGTTCTGGTGCTCGCCTCGGTTCTGGCCGGCCTCATACTGATGGGGTTTGGAGTGATGCGCCTGGGCCGTATCGTGGCCAAAGTGCCGCACTCGATCGTGGTCGGGTTCACCATCGGAATTGCGATCACGATCGCGCTTTCGCAGATCGGCGAAGTGCTTGGCCTCAAGGCCAAGATGGGCTATGGCTTCTTCGAGAAATTGAAGGTGATCGCGGCCAATATCGACGTGATCAACTACTACGCGGTGATGCTGGGATTGCTGACGTTCGTCATCACCAAGTACGTATTGAAGATCTCGGTGTTCATCCCGGCGCCGCTGCTGGCGCTAGGCTTCACGACGCTGATTTCGGCAACCGTGTGGTCGAACAAGGGCTTCGTCCTGATCAAAGAAAAGTACGGGCAGATTCCGACCGATTTCTTTGTCTTCACGGCGCCGGCCTCGATTGTGCCGAGCACGGAGTTCCTGTTCGATCTCACGTATTTTGTGGTGGCGATTGTCTTCGTCGCTTCCATTGAGAGCCTCCTGTGCTCGCGGATGGCGGACCGGCTGGCGGACAATCGCGGGCTGCCATTCAACCCCAACAAGGAACTCTGGGGCCAGGGACTGGTGCAGGTGGTGATCCCGCTGTTGAACGGCTTTCCGCACACGGGAGCGCTGGCTCGTACCGCTACCAACATCAAGCTCGGCGCCATCTCGCCTCTGGCCGGCATTTTCAAGTGCGTTCTGAAGCTCCTGATGGCGCTATATCTGGCGCAGTATCTGGAACTGGTTCCGATGGCGTGCATCGGCGGCATCCTGCTGTACGTAGCCACGGCGATGGTGAAGCCGGCGGAAGTGCGGCAAGTGCTGGCCCATAACCCGTTCCACGTCGGGCTGATGGTCTACACGGCGGTGATGGTGGTGATCACGGACTTCCTGACGGGTGTTTTGAGCGCGGTGGTGATCTGGGCATTGCTGCACCGTTTCCTCGACAAGCCGGCGCCTGTTCCGCAGCAGGCCGGCGTGGAGGCGTGACGCAATGGAGCCTTTCCAGCGGGTGACGGTGGGGCTGGCCAGAGCGGAGGGCGATCTCGGACTTCTGGAATACGCCCTCCGCCTGGCCGAGCTCAGGCCCGGCGCGCTGTTTCAGTTCGTTCACGTGCTCGACTGGGCGGGTTCCGGGAGGGGCCCGGCGAAAGTCGTCGACAACGGGAGGGCCCGAGCCGAGATTGTCGAGACCGTGACGCGCTACTTTCCGGGCGCGGCGTCCTACTGTTCCGTCATCCACGGGACTCGGCTTGACCGGCTCCTGGAGTTCGCCGTCACCGAGCAGAGCGACCTTCTGCTGGTGGGCCACTGTCGCCGGCGCAGCGGCAGGCGGTCGCTGGCGCGGCGGCTCGCCATGCAAGCGCCGTGCTCGCTGCTGATGGTGCCGGAGGGATCGGCGGCGAGCTTGCGGGGCGTTCTTTGCGCCATCGATTTCTCGGAGCATTCGGCGCTGGCCCTCTCGACGGCCACCTTCGTCGCGGGGCGGGCGGGGCTCTCGGAATGCCTCGCGCTGCACGTGTTTTTCAGCGAGCTGACCGCGGGGCTCGAGGAATTCGAAGTTCTCGCCCGCGGCCAGGAGCGCGACCATTTCGAACGCTTCACGGCGCCGCTGGACCTGCACGGCGTCCACGTCCGGCCGGTGTTTGAGCAGGGTCCCAGCGTCGCGCACGCCGCCACGCGCCTAGCGCAAGACGAAGGGGTGGACCTCATCGTCGCGGGCACGCGCGGGCAAAGCCGGTCGGCGAGCATCCTGCTCGGCAGCGAATCCGAGCACCTGCTGATGGAGACGCCCATCCCGTTGCTGATCGTTAAGCAACGAGGCGAGCGCATGAGCCTGCTGGAAGCGTTGTTTGACCGCGACTTGAGCACCCCGCCGGCGCCCCGCTTCGGCTGAGCCGCTACAATCGATCCATGTTTCCGTTCCGCCGGGTCCTGGTGGCGCTGGCCGGGACCGCAACCGACGCGGGCCTGCTCGACTATGCCGCCATGCTGGGCGAGCATTGCTCCGGGGTCGAGTTCCGCTGCACTCACGTCGCCGCGACGGAGGAAGCGGTGGAGCGCGCGGAATGTATTCGCGAAGTCGTCGAGAAGCGCTTGCGCGAGGCGGCGCGAGCCAACCAGGTCGTCTGCGACATTACGCACGGCGCTCGGGAGGACCGCCTCCTGGAGCTTGTGGTGGAACGCCGCGCCGAACTTATCCTCCTCGGGCACCGGCCCGGCGGCAGTGGACGCCGGTCGCTCGCCCGCCGGCTCGCGATGAAGGCGCCCTGCTCAGTATGGATGGCGCCGGAAGGATCGTCCCCCCGGCTCCGCCGCATTCTGGTTCCGATCGATTTCTCCCGGCGCTCGGCGGATGCGGTTGTTCTCACCACGCGGCTGGCCGAATCGATGGGCATCGACGAAGCGCAGGCGCTGCATGTGTTTTTTGACGAGGCGGCGGTGAGTTACGACGAATACGGCGAGGTGATGGCGGACACGCACGACCTGAGGTTCCACCTGTTTGTCGCGCCCATCGATCTGCACGGCGTTTATCTAAAATCGCTGTTTGTGGAAGGGTCCATCGTGGCTCATACGGTGCTTCGAATCGCCGGCGAGGAGAAGATCGACCTGATCGTGATGGGAACGCGGGGACGCAGCCGGTCATCGGCGGTCCTGCTGGGAAGTGAAACCGAGCACGTCATCAGGGAGTCGAACATACCGGTGCTCGCGGTGAAGCACTTTGGAGCGCGACTCCGGGTGCTTGCGGCTCTGCTTGACCGCCGCCGCCGCGCTAGCGGATGGGCCCGGTTCACGTAGGGGCGCGCGGCTCGTCTCAGTTGAAAGCCGGTTCCGGCTGCGAAAAGACGCGCTTCCACAGCGATGGAGACTTGCGCGGATGCAGGACCGCCTGGATCAGCGGCGCCTGGCACTGCCACAGAAGTTGTTCCGCTCCCCAGTCGCGGGCCAGCAGCGGCGGATCGGAGGCGCCCACCAGCAGAAGGTCGGCGTTACGCTCCCGCGCCACCTTCAGCATCGCCGTCTCATAGCGGGTGTTCTCCTCCACGACGGGCGTAGCCGGCGCTCCGTACAGGTTGGCCCGCGCCACGAAGCGGTACATCTCGAGCACGTTCTCCTGGCGGAAACGCTCGTCCGCTTCGCTGCCGCCGTACAGCGTATCGCGAAAACAGGTGTGCATCGCGATCAGCTCTTCGGCGCGAGCCGCGCTCGACAGGCGCGCGGCAAACTCGAGCAACTGCGATCCTTGCGGTTCGAGCTTGATCGCCGCCAGCGGGCGGCCGATTCCATCCGCACCCCGCTCCGGGACGTAGCAGACCGAGCACGTCGCCTGCCTCAGCAGGCGCGCGGCCACCGCGCGGCCATCCGGCAATTCGCGCGGGTGCTTGACCACCAGCAGGTCCGCCTCCTGCTCCTTCGCCGCCGAGAACACCTCGTCCAGGTCGGGCTCGGCCAGCAGCCGCGGTGACACCGAGTGAACGCCGCGGGCGGCGAACACCCTTCGGATCGCCGTCCCCAGCGATTGAAGCGCGCCCCGGATCGGAGCGGCCAGAACCTGCACCGACGCCGGCGCCTGGAGCGAGGAGAGCAACGCCGCGTAGTCCAACAACCCGAAGTCGAGCGTGGGTCCGCTATGCGCCACGACCACGCGCCGGAACAGCGGGGCGATCATACGCTAATTACGGGGCAGGGCGACATCCGGATGATCTCGTAGGCGTGGGCGCGCAGCCGCCCGACGATGTCGCCCGAGACGCCGCGGCCGATCACCACAAGACCGGCACTGAGCCGCCGCGCCACGCGGGCCACCACTTTGTGCGGATCGCCGGTTTCCACCACGATTTCCGCCTCGACGCCGGCCTCGGACTGGAGCCGCGCGATCCGCTCGTGCAGCCGCGAGGTCAATGTCCTTCGCCAGCTGTCGTCGAAAAAGTCCTGGGTGGCTTCCCCAGCCCCGGCGGCCGCGTGAACCACGGTCAGCGGCACACCGAGCTCACGGGCGAGACCCTGGCCCCAGCACAGCACCTTCTGACTCTGCCGGCCCAGATCGATGGCGCACAGGATCCCCTTTATGTCGAACGGGGAGCAGCCATCGGCAAAGCCCACGCCGGCCAGGACCGGGCATTCCGCGGCGTGCAGCACCTTCACGGTAACCGAGCCGATCAGCAGCCAGCGCTGGAGCGGCCCGCCCCCGCGGGTCGGCATCAGGATCAGGTCGTACTGCTGGTCGTGCGCGACGCGCAATATCTCCTCGTACGGTTCGCCCTCGACGATCAGCCGCTCGGCGTCGCCTCGGAGAGGAGGATCGGCGGGGTACGTATTGATGGCCTGGCGGAGGGTCTGATTGCGGTGCGCCGCCAGCTCCAGATAGCGTCCGCGCGTCGGCTGCGCGAAGGCAAATTCAAAATGGATCGGCGGCGCGACGTGCAGCAACGTCAGTGACGCGCCAAATCGCTCCGCCAGTTCTTCGGCGTAACGAGCCGCGCCGGCGGCGGGATCGGAAAAATCGATGGGGACGAGAATCTTGTGAATCGATGCCATAAATCCGGTCCGCGGCGGAGCTAACTGCCCGCAGCCGCGACCTCCTGTGCCTTGCCGTTGGCGCCGACGATGCGGTTGCGAAGGCGGTACTTCTCACGCAGTTCATCCCACTCAACCACGGTCTTGCAGCCAGTCCCGTTTGCCCCGTTGCGCTTTTGCTCCCAACTGTCCAGCGCATCCATGCACGCGTGGTCGATATACTCCAGCTTGTCGATATGCAGATGCACCTCGCGATCGGCAGGCAGCTTCTCAAGCGTGTCCAGCAACTTGGGCAGCCGGATGAACGTCGCGGCGCCTTTGACGTGTACCTCGACGCGGCGATCCCCGCCGTTGACTTCGATGTCCATGCGGGACAGCGCGTAGACGATCTTGGCGAGCGAGAGCGCGATACCGGTCAAGATGCCCGCGAGGAGATCGACGGAAACGATCACGATGACCGTGGCGGCGTAGATCACCACCGGCGGGCCGCCGTATTTCAGAAGCCGGCGTATGTTCTGCGGGTTCACCAGCTTGTATCCGGTGTAAACCAGAATCGCCGCGAGGCTCGCTGTCGGGACCATGCGCAGCAGGGACGGCGCCGCAGCCACCAGAATCAGCAGCCAGCAGCCGTGCATGATCGCCGAGCGGCGGGTCTTGGCGCCGGCCGCGACGTTGGTGGCGCTTCGAACAATGACGCCCGTCATCGGCAGGCCGCCCGCGAAGCCGCTCAGCATGTTGCCGACCCCTTGTGAGACTAACTCCTTGTTGTAGCGGGTTCGCGGACCGTCGTGCATCTGGTCCACCGCCGTCGCCGACAGCAGGGTCTCGGCGCTGGCAATGAACGCCAGCGCGACCGCGGCGACCAGGATCTCCGTTTCCAGCAGCCGCCCGAACAGGCCGTAATCCGGCAGCCGCAGCGCGCCAATCAGGCTCTCCGGCAGATCGACGTAACGGATATCCATCCGCGCGACTTGGGCCGCGAAAGTGGCCAGGACCACCGCGACCAACGCGCCGGGCACCCACTTCAGCCGCTTGGGAGCCAATTTGGTCCACAGCAGCACAACCGCGATCGTCGTGATCCCGATCATCGCCGCCAGGTGGTGGCTGCTGCCGTCGGCCGGCCAGATCCCCTTCATCACCGCCTGGGGAATCGAGATCAAGTTCGCCAGCCCGTTGTCCCGGGGCTGGTCGTCCACCATGACGTGGAACTGCGCTCCAAAAATCAGGATCCCGATGCCCGCGAGCATCCCATAGATGACCGACGGCGCGATCGCGCGAAACAGTTGTCCTACCCGCAGGAAACCCGCCGCAAGCTGCAGGATTCCGGCCGCCACGACGGTGGGAACCAGGATCTCGATGCCGTGCCTGTTCACCAGATCGTAGACGATCACCGCGAGGCCGGCCGCCGGTCCGCTGACCTGCAACGGGCACCCGGAAAGCGAGCCGACGACGATGCCGCCGATGATTCCGGTGATCAGACCGGCCGCCGGGGGGACGCCCGAAGCGATCGCGATTCCCATGCACAATGGGAGAGCGACCAGGAAAACCACTACGGACGCCAAGGCGTCCTGAGGAAAAGTTGACTTGGAATCGGCGCTCAAAACGTTCACATCCCCTTGCCTCAGCATGACGTGAAATCCTCGGCAAGGTCTAGAGACTACAGGCATTTGGCATGCTATGCGTACAGACGACTGCGGGAAATTGCGACCCGAGTAGTGGGATCTTGTATCCGGTTCGTAATGGGATCCAGGGATGCGTCCCCAGGGCGCCCAATGTTAAACTCGTTCTAGTAAAACCCTTCCTGGGAGGACGCCGCTTCCTAGAAAAACGATGAGGGCCCGCCGTCGAGTCGAGAAGAGGATTCTATGGGTACTCGTGGCCGGTTTCTCGCTCAGCTTTCTGCTGCTTGTCGCCTCCGCGCAGATTAACGTGCAGGCCGCGCGGGCCATTGAGCGGCGCAACGCCGCCTTGCACGAACGGCACCGGCTGGACACTCGCGCCATCTTCGAGATCCAGGGCGAGGAGGCCGGCCTGAGCGGCTTGTTCTATGCCCTGGCCGCCGAGCCCGATCGGCTCCGCCGCGCCGAACTCCAGCAGCGTCTCTCCGATCTCGAAGCCCGGGTGCAGAACACGCTCGCCGTGGCCTTGGCCAGTCCCGCCGCGGAACGCTGGCTGGGCGTGAAGTCCGCCGTCGAGAACTTCATCGTCGAGGCGCGCCGGGCCCTCGACGTTGCCGGGACGCCCAACAACGCCCGCGTTGGCCTTTACCGCGCCCACGAGGAACTGGTGAGCGAATTGTCCGACCTGGTAGCCCGCAGCTATCAAGGCGCAATCGAGGAAGAAGTGCGCGCGGGCAGGAGCGGCCACAGCCTCATCCGGCAGGCGCTGATTGTGCTTGCGGTCGCTCTGGTGCTGGCGATCCTCGCCGCCACCGTCACCGTGAAGGTGGCGTTGCAGATGTTCCAGCGCGCGGAGTGGCAGGCCCGTGAGCTGTCCCGCCTTTCCGCCCACGTCTTCGAGACGCAGGAGCAGACGCTACATCGCTTCTCACACGAGCTGCACGACCAACTCGGCCAGACCCTGACCGCCATCGAGGCCAATCTGGCCGCGGTTCCGGCCGCCGGTCCCGCCCAGGCCTCCCGGATCGAAGACTGCCAGCTTCTGGTCAAGGACGCGATTGGGAACGTTCGGGAACTCTCGCAATTGCTGCGTCCCAGCACGCTTGACGACTTCGGCCTGGCATCGAGCCTCCAGTGCCTGATCGAGTCCTACGGCCAGCGGACCGGCATCGAAATCGAACAACAGTTGGAGTTCGAAGGAAGACTGAGCGGCGAAGCGGAAACGCACTTGTACCGCATCGCCCAGGAGGCGCTGACCAACGTGTCGCGCCACTCCGGAGCCTCCCGCGTCTCGCTCCGGCTGGTGGAACAGGACGGCGTATTGCGCCTGACGGTCGCCGATAACGGCCGCGGGCTGCCTCGCAACGGGCGGAGCCGCAGCGGCTTCGGCCTGATCGGCATGCGCGAGCGGATGCGGGCCGCCGGCGGAGACCTGCGCATCGAATCGGGTCCCGGCGGCGTAAATGTTGTGGCTGAGCTTTCGTTGAATGCAACCGGGCAGAGCGCGAAAAATCCGAGTCTTGTTGGCGGATGATCACACCCTGGTCCGCCAGGGTTTTCGCCTGATCCTGTCGCAGCAGCGCGACATCGAGGTGACGGCGGAAGCCTCCACGGGCAGGGAAGCGGTCGAGCTATGCCGGCAGCTCGAACCGGACATGGCGATCCTCGACATCGCCATGCCCGAAATCAACGGCGTTGAAGCCACGCGCCGGATCCGGCAGATCTGCCCTGGTTGCAACATCCTGATCCTGTCGATGCACAAAGACACGGCGTACGTGCGCGAAACGTTGCGCGCCGGCGCCAAAGGTTACCTGCTCAAGGATTCCGTGGACAGCGAGCTGGTCACCGCCGTCCGCGCGGTGGCCCGCGGGGAAGCGTTTCTCAGCCCCGCGATCTCGGCCGCCGTTCTGGCCGACTATCAGAAGCACGTCACCGACCCGCTGGACACGGTGACGCCCCGCGAGCGCCAGCTCCTGCAGATGCTGGCCGAAGGCAAGACCTCGAAGGACATCGCCGCCGAGCTCGATATCAGCGTCTACACCGTCGATGCGCATCGCAGCCGCATCATGAAGAAGCTTCAGTTGCGCAGCATCGGCGAGCTGATCCGTTTTGCTATCCAACGCCGCCTGGTGCCCTTGACAGAACCGCCACCGGAAGAGTAAAGCTTGGTTTCGCCGCCGCCAGCCCGCGTGCTCACGCGCTGCTCAGCACGATTCATGTGTGTCATGATTACTCTCTTGGGCGGACCCGGGCGGATCGTGGCCGGCGTCACCCCATGCCGCGCTTCGCGGTCCTGCTACCGTGACATGAACCAGCCGCCAATGGATTGTTCCCTGCCGAATCACCGCCTGAGGCGCGCGGCCGCGCGCATGCTGCTCCTGATGGGTCTGGCGCTGTCTCCGGCGGCAGCCCAAACCCCGGCGGGGCGGCTGCATGACCACAACTTCAATGCCTGGCTGGCCTACATCGGCGACCACCCGGTTTCAGGTCGTTGGGGAGTCCACCTGGAAGGGCAATTCCGGCGTCACGACGCTTTCCTCCGGCCTCAGCAATTGCTGCTGCGCCCCGCCGTCAACTACCGCTTGACGACCAGTTTGGCGGCGTCGGCAGGCTATGCGTACGTCGACACGGCACGCTACGGAGAGTATCCGGCTCAGACGCCTTCCACCGAACATCGAAGCTACCAGCAGATCTCCCTGCACCACAAGGCCGCCGGCATGGAATTTGTGCACCGCGGCCGAAACGAACAGCGCTGGCTGAGCCGGAACGCGGTATCGACGGCCGGGGACGTTCAACGTCTCGGCTGGCGCTATCAGAACCGCGTTCGCTACATGATCCGCGCCACGGCGCCGCTGCAGGCCGATGGCTGGTACCTGGCTTTCGTCAACGAGCTGTTCTTGAATTACGCGCCGCTGCACGGCGCCCGCGTATTCGACCAGACCCGGCCGTTCGTCGGCGTCGGGCGCCGGATCGCCCGGGATACGCGGTTTGAAGTCGGCTACCAGGCGCAGACCGTGTTGCAGCGCAACGCCAGCGTCCTGGAAATCAATCACACGCTTCAGATTGGGATCACCAGCCGCGTACCGTTCCGGCGAGAGGCCGGCAAGCGGAAGTGAGGCTGCGTCCCGGCAAGAAGCCGGCAAGAAAGCCGGCTCGGTCGCGGTAGGGACAGCGGTTGCCCGCTGCCCCCCGCACAGACCCGTGGTCGCGCTCCTAACGCACACGGTTCCCACCTTGGATTCGAGGATGTTTCGCGTCGAAGCGCACATCGGGAGTTCACTTTCCGGCGCACCATCCCCACCCACAGCGCGTCCAATGCATCCTGCTGGCTGCGCCGGGGCCGGAACCCGTAGCTGAAGCCCAGAAAATCCTATTCCCATATCTGGTTGAGGACTGTCCCCACCGCGTACTGGACGATTTTGTCCTCCAGCGCCGCGATCCCCAATGCGCGATCCCCCAATGGTCGTTGCCTTCCATCGGCTTTCGGGATCCAGACTCTTCGCGACGGCTGCGCCCGGTTCGCTCCGCGATGGATTCGCCCATGCAGGCCGGCCAGCCGCTCCTCCAGGCTATTTCCATATTCTTGCCACGTCACCCCATCGACTCCGGGCGCCGCCTGTTTCTTCAGGCGGTGATAACCCGTGCCGGTTTATCCCGGCGCAATTCAAGCGCGGACGCCTGCCGCACCCTGGACTGGGGCCTGGCCATCGGCTAGACGGGCGAGAGCCCAGGCGGCGTGTTGGGCGGTAGAATCGGGATGTCGAAACGGATCGCGGCGGCACGAATGCCGACCGCCGCGATCCGGCTGAAAAGAGTTCGAGGGAAGGTGGGAGTGGCCCTCGATTTCCAGGATCAGTAGATCCGATAGACGAACTTCACGTTCTTGGTCTGGTTGGCGCTCATCGTGCCGAGGATGGCTGAGACGCGGTTCAAAACCCCCATCTCATAGGTGCTATCGGCACAAGCGTACGGAACCGGCCGGTTCCATGTCGCGGACACGCCGCAGCGTCTGTCCGCATCCCAAGTGGCGTCCTGGTCCCATCGCTCAACGGTGGTGTTAACAGGCAGGGTTGCGATCGCCGTGAGCATCGTACCGGTTGAAGAGGGGCCTGTCGTGTGAGTGTGCGACACCGAGCGCCGGGTACGGTCATTGATGCCGCAACTCATTCCGTCAATAAACAGCCGGTCGAGATAGACGTCAGTGAGCAAGGTCCCCGAGGTGTTGGTGAGGTCCATGGAAACCGTCAGGTCCTTCTCGAGGTTGTCCCACGTGAAGGTTTGCTTGAGTTTCAGCGCGCCGTCGGTTGTCGTGCGGGTTATAACAAGCGTGCCGGCGGGGGCTTGGGGGAATTCGGGCGCTCTCCAGTATGGAAGGGCCAGCTTGTAATCCCAGGCCGCGCTCCGGCGTCCGGCCTTCGTCCAACAAACGTTATAGTGCTCCGACGGGACGTTGGGGAAGCCTTGCAGGACGCCGTTATCATTGAAGCAGATCCCTGTCGCGATGCAACGGGTCGCGGTCGGCGCCGCCTGTAGATTGTTCGTCTGAGCCGGCGACGGAGCGATCGCGGTGGTGAAAAGCAGCGTCAGGACGCCGCTGAGAGACAGAATGTGGGATTTCATAATCGGTTCTCCTGTTTTCATGGATGTAATTTTTCAAAGCGAGTCAGTAGGCGCGGTAGATGAATTTTACGTTCTCCGTTCCGCCAGCCTGCGCGCCCTGCAGTCCGACAGACACCCGGCCCACCCAGTCGCCCGCGGCGGTGGGAGTTCGGACGCCCGGTTGCTTGCATATCCCGCGGTTCCAGCCGGAAAACGGCACGACGGACGTGACGGGAAAGTCGGTCAAGCCCACCAGCATCAGCCCGTTAGCCTGACGTCCGGCGACCGAAGTGACGGGAGCGGCCAGCCCGTTTGGGCCGGATGAGCGGTCGTAGATGTCTCCGCCGGCGGTGCTGTCGAGATCGCCGTCGAAGTAGCGGTCGAGCACCACCGACGACCATCTTCCCGAGAGACTGGTGACGTCCATTGAGATGGTGACGTCCTTTTCCACTTTGTCCCAATTGAAGGTCTGTTTCATCCGGATTGCGCCGTCGGTGGTCGTCCGGGTGATGACGAGCGGTAATTTGTTCAGCCCGGCAGGCTCGGAGAAGGAGGCGGCGCCCCAACCGGTCTCGAACGAGCCGGCGTCGTAAGCCACGTTAAGCGGCTTACGCAAATCAAGCGGTTGGTAGCACAGAACATAGCCTTCATCCCCCATGTGTTGGCCGCCGGACGGGGATTCAAATCGGACGATGTTGCCGTCGCGGCTCACGCAGAACTTGTGAAACACTTCGCCGGAGCCGTTCGAATAGCAACGGAAGAGATCCGTTGAGAGCGGCTGCGCCTTTAGCTCCGGGTTTGTCTGACCGGCAGCCGGACTGGCTGCAAGAGCGAAAAGAAACGCCGTGATGCTGCTTAGAGTGGAAAGCGAATGTCGCATTCTCTGTACCTTTCTGGTAAACAGCCTTTGTGATCTGTTACCAGTTCCTGTAGAGGCAACGCGAGAGCCAACACAGCCGGTCGCCGCAACACGTTGAAACAGCTGATACTTGCTCTCAGGCAAGAAAGCTGAAGCTATCAAATAGGATATTCGGACTATCAATACCGATATTCGAGGCGGGTGTTTATCCGTTCACGGGACCGCGGCAAGGGCGCTCAGCCGGGTGAGAGCCCATGCGGCGTGCTGCGCGATGAGTTCGTCGGGCGAGGCGGCGAGTTTTTCGAGCGGAGCGCGGAACCTTTCGAGTCCGCTGTTGCCCATCGCGACGGCGACGTTGCGGAGAAAGCCGCGGTATCGGGCGCGAGAGACGGGGGTGCGGCGGAACAGGGCGCGGAAGCCGGCTTCGGTGAGCGCGGCCATGGTCTCCAGCGGCGGCGCATAGCGGGCGGGGGCGAAGGCGGGATCGGCGGTGACCGGCGCCCGCCGGTTCCACGGACAGACGTCCTGGCAGATGTCGCAGCCGAAGACGTGACGGCCCATCGCCTCGCGATGCTCCTCGGGAATCGCCGAGCGCAGCTCGATGGTGAAGTAGGAGATGCAAAGCCGGGAGTCCAGCGTCCACTGGGGCCCGTCGGGGCGGCCGGTGGGCACGATCGCCTGGGTGGGGCAGGCCTCGATGCAGCGGACGCAGGTTCCACAGCGGTCCGGCGGAGGAGCGTCGGGTTCGATTTCAAGCGACGTGAGCAGCTCGCCGAGGAAGAACCACGAGCCCTCCCGTTGGTTGATCAGGCAGGTGTTTTTGCCGATCCAGCCGAGACCGGCCAGGCGGGCGTACGAGCGTTCGAGCAGCGGGGCGGTGTCCACCGCAATCCGCGATTCGA
Source organism: Bryobacteraceae bacterium (assembly GCA_026129905.1). Lineage (GTDB taxonomy): Bacteria > Acidobacteriota > Terriglobia > Bryobacterales > Bryobacteraceae > JAHCHE01. Next base: position 14,181 of record JAHCHE010000060.1, read on the forward strand.
AGGGGACGCCGGCGGTTTCACGGAGCCGTCGATCAAGCTTTTTCAAGGACTTGCGCATCACCCGGTGGTAGTCCTCTCCCCAGGCGTAGCGCGAGATCCAGGCAAGGTCCCGAGCAGGGAAGCGGGTAGAGTAGGGCATGGGCGCGTTGTAGAGCTTGCCGACGCAGATCAGGGAGCGGGCGGAGGGCAGAAGTCGTTTGGGATCAAGGCGAAGCGAGGCCCGGTGATCCGCAATGTAAGACATTTCCCCGGCCATTCCGGCGGCGATCCAGCGTTGAAAGTGCGCCGTTTCGGCGACGGGCGCGGCGGGGGCGACGCCCGCCAGTTCGAAACCACAATCGCGGGCAAGCTCAAGCGCTTGGGCGCGCAGGGACACCACTTTCACTGTAGCGCCTCGCGCTTCAGCGCCCCGCCCGGCGCTGCCGTTCGAGGGGCGATATCGCCACACAAAAAAGAAAACAGGCGGTTTAATTCAATGTCCTAGCGGGGGGCGGGGGCTCTTGTCTATACTCCAAGAGGCTGGAGAGTACTCAGAGGGACTCGCCGAGTCGCAATCTTTCGCCCCGGACAGAGGAGCAACGATGCATAGACCGATCAAGTACGTAGAGAAGGTTCTTTCCCACGCCGCCAACGCGGCATGGGTCGCCTTCGACACGCTGAACCAGTTCAGGCAGAACCCTTCCTTTACGCCCAAGTGGTCGGACAAGCCCCTGTTGAAGTCGTACGAGAAGACGAAGCCGCCGCTGGGCTGGCCCCGGGAGACGGACTCGCTGTGTCCGAAGTGCGTGCCGGAGATCCGGCAGAAGATCGTGGACGGCGAGATCGACTACACGATTCTGCTCAATGAGAAGGTTGGGGAGCTGAAGGCGCGGATCATCGAGCGGGACGGCAAGATCCTGATGGTGAAGGAATGCGAGAAGCACGGCTATTTCGAGGACGTGATGTCGATCGACCCGGCCTTCACCCAGCACCTGGAAGAGACCTTCCCGGGGCGGGACATCCGGGCGCACAACGACGAGCGGTTGCATAACCACGGCAGCAGCACCATCACGCACGGGCGGGGCTCGGTGTTGACGATCGACCTGACGAACCGCTGCAACATGATGTGCGATCCATGCTTCATGGACGCCAACCAGGTGGGGTTCGTACACGAGCTGAGCTGGGAAGAGATCAAGGAACTGCTGGACAACGCCATTTCGATCAAGCCGCGGCGGCAGATGTCGGTGCAGTTCTCGGGCGGCGAGCCGACGATTTCGCCGCACTTCCTGGATGCGGTCCGCTATTCGAGGCAGGTGGGGTATCACAGCGTGCAGGCGGCCACCAACGGAATCGAGTTCGCCAAGAGTCCGGAGTTCGCGCGGCAGGCGGCCGAGGCGGGCCTGCGCTACGTCTATCTGCAGTTCGACGGCATCGGCAACGCGGCCAATTCCCACCGGCGGGTGGGCAACCTGTTCGACGTGAAGCTGCGGGCCATCGAGAACCTGCACAAGGCGGGCGTCGACATCGTGCTGGTCATCACGCTGGTGAACGGGATCAACAACGAGCAGGTGGGCCGCATCGTTCAGTTCGCGCTGGACAATCCGAAGAAGATCTCGTTCCTGTCGTTCCAACCGGTGTCATTCACCGGACGCGACGAGGCGATCACGGACGAGCGGCGGGAGGCGCAGCGCTACACGCTGTCGCACCTGGCGCACGACGTGAAGAACCAGACGGGGTTGGGCGAGCCGACGCGGGATTGGTTTCCGATCTCGTTTGTCGGCACGTTCTCGGATTGGGCCGACCTGATACACGGGCCGCAAGCCAATTGGGGACAGTTGAGTTGCGGGTGCCACCCCAACTGCGGCGTCGGCATGGCGGTGATGATCGACAAGCAGACGAAGGAGGCCGTACCGGTTACGGCGTTCCTGCACGCGGACCAGCTTGCCAAGGACATCGCGAGGGTGAACGACGCGGCGCGCGGGCGGGTCCTGTCGGTGGTGGGCATGGCGCTGTCGCTGATGCGAAACTACGATTCCTTCCAGGCGCCGAAGCATTTCAAGCTGACCGACCTGCTGAAGAAATTCGACAAACATTTCGGCGCCACGGGGCGGAATTACGGCAAGGTTTACGGCGACACGCGGCTGCAGGACGTGGAGAGGCGGCGGTCGGACCGGTGGAATTTTCTGTTCATCGCCGGGATGTGGTTCCAGGACCTGTTCAATTACGACTTCCGCCGGACGGAGCAGTGCATCATTCCTTACGCCACGCAGAAGGGCGAGATCTCGTTCTGCGCGTACAACACGGGCATCGGCTGGCGCAACATCGTCGAGCGGATGCACATGACGGCGACGCTGTCGAAGTGGTACGAGGAGCACAAACGGCACGAGATTTTCGCGGGCAACAAGAGCGTGCCGCTTTCGAGCACCGAGCATTCGCTGCTGCTGAACGAAGAGCACGTGCGGGCCGGGGCGCAGGACGACCTGGAAAAGCTGGGCATCGCCAAGAACGCGCGCGAGGAGCGGCTGCGGGCGCGCGAGGCGAAGAAGCGCCAGGAGGACGAGGCGCGGCGGATGGAGCAGCTCTACCGGCAGCTCGTGCTGAAGGAGCAGCCTTCGGACTCCCTGGTGCAGATTGCGCCGGCCAACGGAACGCACAAGCAAGCCTCCGAGGAGCGCGAAGAGGTGGGCGCGTTCGGCGATTGATTTTTCCCTCCAGTCTGACCTTGTGACGGCCGCCGGGGACGCGCTCCCCGGCGGTTTTTTTTCATGGGGCGGGGATGGAAACCCTGGTGGAACCGAAGCCGCTTTCGCGGCGGCGGGCGAAGCGGGCATCCATTATATAGACGTCGTAGCGGCGCCCGCGGTTTTCGATCTCGGCGAAGGGGAAGCGCGCCCAGTTCATGAAGCCGCGAATTTCGGGGGAGTGGAGAGCCTGGCGGACGACGGGGGAGTGGTCGGGTCTGGGCAGGAAGCGTTCGGCAAGCCGGAGGCGCGGGCGGCCGAAGAAGCGGAATTCGCCGTACCGGTAACCTTCGGGCGTGGAGGCCACAACCTCTTTGCGAAACGGCATCACCGGCACAGGGCCGACCATCAGCCCTTCCGAGCGGATGCCTTGGCCGGCGAGGTCCTGAGCGACGGCGGAGCGGGCGTACCTTGACGCCGCGAGCATGAAGGCGATGTACGCCGCGGCGAGCGCGAGTCCGGCTTTGGCGAGGAGGCGCGACCGCGCTTCGCCGGCGCCGGTCCGGCGCAGCTTCGCCCAGCCGAGAACCGCAAGCGCCGCCAGCCAGAGGAGCTTCGCGGGGCGCATGCCGTCCACGGCCAGGAAGAACAGCGCCGTCGCGGCGGCGAAGGCGCCGATCCACAACACGACTGCCGGGCGCGTGCGGGGCCAGCCGAGAAAGACAGCGCCGCCGAGGGCCAGCCACATCCAGGGATCGACGATGAACAGCGTATCGCCGTAGAACCACGCGCCGTCGAAGGGCATCAGGAGCCGCACGCCGTAATTGTTGAGCCAGTCGAGCGCCGGGTGTGTGAGAGTCGCGAGGTACGCCAGCGCGGCGAGGCGGCCGAAGGCGGGCGGAGGTTGCCCGGGCCGCCGTAACCGGTGCGCGAGCAGCAGGATGCCGGCCAGCGCGCAAGGCAGGAGGGCCATCGCGAGGACGCCGTGCGTCCAGCCCCGGCGCACGCACAGCGAAACGTCCCCGCCCCAGAATTGCGCCACCGCATCGATGTCGGGGAGGTTGGCGCCGATCAGCAAGGCTCCGGCGGCGTACGGCGTCGTCCGGCGAAGCCCTGTTTGCGCCAGCGCCGCGCCGACGAGAGTGTGAGCGACGGGGTCCATTTACACAGTCTCGGCGCAGACGGCGGCGCGCGGCAAGCGGGCGGAGCTGAGGCTCCGCGCAGGCTGAAGCCCACCCCACCGCTATTTTCTGCGGATTAGATCGAAATTCGTTGGGATATTTGCCGGAGTTTCGCCATTCGCGGGGCTCGAAACGGGCTCGACGGGCGCCGGTGGGTTTGTTTGGGTGGAGGCCGAGGCTGCGGCGGTCCAGGGGGGCGGCGCGGTTGGCTTCTTCGTTTCGCATCCGGCGGGTTGCGGTTCGGGTTCGACGGGCTTGGCCATCGAGGGCGGTGGCTCCTGGGGCAGGTAGCCGGCCTGGTCGGTGCGGACGCGCTCGAGTTCCTTCAGCGCGCGGTAGTAGTCGCGGCGGGACTGCGCCTGGTAGCGCACCAGCAGGGAGAACGCCTGCGGGTTGTTGGCCCAGGCGAGGCCGGCCATCAGTTCCTGCACGTCCTCGGGCTCTTCGGCGAGCGCGGGCGGGTCGGGCTCGGAGACTTCGGGCGTTTTCGGAGGGACTGTATCGCCGCAGAAAGAGCCGTCGTCGGGTATGGACTCGCGCCAGCGGGGGATGATGCGCTTGGGCTCCTCGGTGGCGTGGACGTAAGCGTCGTGCATCTGGG
>JAHCHE010000061.1 GCA_026129905.1 Bryobacteraceae bacterium
ATTACAATTCCCCAATACTCGCCCCTCTCGCGCCAACTCGCGCCAAATCAGCACCCTGAACGTGTAGCTCGGGGCGGCTTACGGAATCGCTGGAGATAAGATAAGACTTGCTCTTGACGCCGCTGGTGAAAACCTATACTATCATATCTGAGGAGGTACGCATATGAAGCTCCGATACGTGAAACCGAGGCTCAGGAAGATTGAAGCGTTTTGCGTGGGCCGCTGATCTGGTCTTCTCTGTGTCGTTTACGGAAATATCCGCTTCTAACGCGCCGACGGGGGTGATGTGGAACTGCCGGAGAATATCTTAGGGACTGCATCACTCCCAGGTGCGGCCATCCTGCTGTTCGGCCGTCATGAAAACCTTTGGATGACGCCCGAAGAACTCATCGCGGGCGACAACCGAGGCGCCACTCGCACGATCTCATTCGACGGTCAGGATTACGGAGTCATCACTTCAGGCGTCGGCTCAGCACAGGTCGCATTGACTGTCGAAGCTGCGGTGCAGGCCGGAGTCGAGCGCATGGTTGGGATCGGGTTCCTGGGCTCCCTGGCGCCTCGGCTGAAACGGGGAGATATCGTTGTCGCGGAAGCTGCGATCCGATTCGAAGGCGGCTCACGATATTTCCTTCCGTCCTGGCTGCCGGCTCTGGCTGAGTTTTCCCTACGGGATCGGGTCTGCTGCTGTCTGGAGGCGGCCGGCAATGTCGTACAACGCGCGGTAATCGCTACGATGGACGTACCGCTAAAGGAGACTGCACGTCATCCGCTGCATTCTTTCTTCAACATAGCGGGTTATGACATGGAGACCGCGACGTTTTACGCCCTCGCGTGGCGCTATCGTATTCCCGCCGTCACCGTATTCGTCGTAATGGACGAGGCCGAGCGGAAGTTCTATCGCATGGATAAGTTGGAGCAGTATCAGATCATGAATGGTGTCCCGGATCTGTTTCCGCCGATTTGCCGTGCGCTCAACGACTCGCAAAGCCACTTCGGGCAACTCGGCTTTGTCCGGGCCAAGGAGCCTTGGAATCTACAACCACCCGCAGACGGGTCAGATTGGCCGTGAGGGAGGGGACCTATGCAGACCTATCAGCGACGCAAAGACGTGAACTGGCGGCTGGACGAAAAGCGCTGTGCGGCGATCGAGAAGCGGCTCAGGGACGGCGATCCAACTGGGAACCGGGCCGTAGTCGTGCTCTCCTTAGGCGGGACGCTTTATGATCTGGACCTGGTCGGCGCGCGGATATGGCTTGCGCTCGAGAAACCACAAACTGCGGACGACATTGCAGAACGACTCGCCCCCGACTTCGCCGTGGGGCAGGACGAGCTTGCGCGCGACGTTGCCCAGTTCCTGAATGACCTGAAGGTGCACTCGCTCATTGAGGAGATATAGCAGTGACTGGCCGGCCGCTATCGGTGTCGTGGCACTTATCATATCGATGCAACTTGGAATGCCCGCACTGTTATACGCGCCAGTTCCGTTACGCCGACCTCTCGGAGAAGGAGTGCGAAGTAGCGGCTCAGAAGCTGCTGTGTTTCGGAGTCCGCATGGTAGGCTTCGGCGGCGGCGAGCCCCTCTGCCATCCGGCGCTTACTGCCGCGGCTGCCGCGCTTGCGCCGGAGGCAGTGTGTTCGCTCACCAGCAACGGCGTTTTCTGGAGTATAACCCGCGCGAGGGAGTTGCGCCAAGCCGGCCTGGCCAGCGTCGCCTTCAGCATCGATTTTCCGACCGCCGAGGAGAATGCGGCGTTCCGCCAGTGCTACGACTACGCTGACCGCGTGATCCGAGCGGTTGCGTGCGCCAAAGAGGCTGGATTCGATGTGGGCATCTGTTGCACCATCATGCGGTCGAACCGGACCCGCCTGGATGCCATGGTGGAGTGGGCCTCTACCCACGGCGCGGAATGGGTCCGCTTCAACAGTCTCAAGTGCGTCGGGAATGCGCACAAGCTGTCCGCGCTCGAACCCGCCGAGTGGAGAAGCGCCTATCAGATATTGGACGAGTTGAGCGCTAGGTCGCCGATTCCGTTGGACTTCGGGCAGGGGTCGGAGCCGCTGGTCGACGTGGCGCTGCATGAAATCGGATCGCCCCGTGCGGTTTCGGTGAGTGACCGATTGGAGCGCGGCAGCCTCTGTGGAAAGAGTACTTTCTGCGTGCGGCCGGACGGAACCGTAACGCCCTGCTCTTATCTCGATTTGCCGGTCGGCAACGTTCTTCGAGACGACCTGGAGGCGTTGTGGGAAAGCGCCACGCTGTCCAGGCTGCGCGACCGCGTGGCTGATTCCAAGTGTGCCGCATGCGGGCACTGGGACCTTTGTCGCGGCGGGTGCCCTGCGAGCGCCTATGCCGCAACAGGAGACGCCTGCGCGCCGGATCCCGGTTGCTGGAATCGGCTCGCAGACGAAAGACTATGGCAAGAAGCATCCTGATCCAGCCACCGTTACGTTTTGGCGTAGAAACCAAGACGTCATACATCGAGCCTCCGCTCGGCTTGGCGTATGTCGCGGCTTGTCTCCTCGAAGGCGGTCGACAAACAGCGATTCTGGACATGCCGATGGACGAGTTACCGGTGAAGGCCGTGCTCGACCGGATCGCGGGCGGAGTGGACTGGATCGGGCTGACATGCACGACGCTGAACTACGGCTCTGCACGCTCAGTGGCTCGCGCCGTGAAAGCCAGATTCCCCACTGTCCCTGTCGTGCTCGGAGGTCCGCACGCGACGTTCACCGCCGAGCAGATTCTGTCCGAACCTGACCCCGTGTTTGATGTCGTCGTGCAGGGCGAGGCCGAGAACATCGTTCTGCCGTTAGATCAGGCGTTCGAGAGTCGTCAATGGCGGACTCTCATCAGCGACATCGCCGGTGTGTGCTGCCGGCTGGACGGTGTCGTCCGCTCGGGCGGGAGAACGGCCTACGTGGGCGACCTGGACGCGCTGCCTTTCCCCGCTCGGCAGTTGCTTCCGATGTCGAAGTATGCGGCGTACCAGCCCCACACTCCCATCATCACCAGTCGCGGATGTCCGTTTCATTGCGCGTTTTGCAGCGCCGGCCAAATGCACGGCCAAACCTTCCGCGCGCGCAGCGCCGAAAATGTGGTCGATGAAGTGGAACGCGTGGTGAGGGTCTATGGCTTTAGCACCATTCACTTCAGCGATGACACGTTCAGCATGAATTCGCGGCGGGTCCGGCAGATCTGCCAGATCATGCGGGCGCGTGGCATCAAGTGCCGGTGGCTCTGTGAAACACGCGCGGAGACGCTCACCGCCGAACTATTGCAGGACATGGCTGCCGCCGGATGCTTCCTGGTGACAATGGGCGTCGAGAGCGGCTGCCAAAAACTCAACGACCGTTCGGGACGCCGCAGCCACGTCGGCCACGTACGCAAGGCGGTCCAGATGTGCCGCGAAGCGGGCATCGAAAGCCGCATCGGCTTTGTCATCGGCTTGCCAGGCGAGACAGCCGATACGCTGGAGCGTAGTCTTGAGTTTGCGTTGGACGTGCGCGCGGATCACGTAGCGTTTGGCATTCTCACTCCTTATCCCGGCACCGACATTGCGCGTTTTCCGGAAGCTTACGGCGTCCGCATCCTCAGCCGCGACTATGACAACTACCGGCACGATTCTGCGAACGTGCAAGTAGGGGAACTTGGGCCCGAGGATCTGGAGCAGGCGTGGCTTCGCCTGGTCGCCGATGCAAACATACTTCCAGGCGAGATGACGCAGCCGCTCATTCCTCGCCCGAAGGCGATGTGCGATGGATGCGAGCATCTCTCCCGCTGTTTTGCAGCATGACCAGCTGTCCGCCCCGTTGGGAGTGGTATGGGATCCCGACTGGCGATGCAATCTGAACTGCGCGCATTGCAGCACCGCGCGCAACGAGAGTAACGCTCCGTGGCCCAGTGTGCTCAACGAGGTCTCCGCCATACGGCCGTTCTTTGTGAGTTTGGGCGGTGGTGAGCCGTTGTTGTTTTCAGACCGGACGCTCACGATTCTGGAAGCGCTCGCACTCTCGGGCGTGATGACCAACCTGACGACGAACGCCACGCTCGTAGACCCCAAGCTTGCCGCTAAACTAGCCGTGTTTCGCAGTTCCATGAAAGTAACGGTGAGCATAGACGATTGGGGCGCTGGCGGCGTGATGCTTCGCGATCCGGACAGCCGTCACGCAGCGATGCGGGGCCTCGAGTTGTTGCAGAACGCCGGGATCGCGGTGGCGCTCGCAGTAGTAGTCACGCGGCAAAACGTGAGCGTTCTTCCAGACAGCGCGATCGCCTTGGCGAGAGAACGGGCTATTGGAGCGATCAAATTCTCACGCGTCAAACCGGCCGGCAGGGCCGCTGCTCAATTTGCCGAGTTTTGTTGCGATGCGGCTGCCCTGCAAGCGTTCTTCGAGCGTTGTGTGAAGGGATCAACGCCGGAGGTACGGCTTGAAATCGCCGACCCGCTGGCCGCTTCTACCGCTTTGCAGATGGCGGGCTGTCCTGCCGGACGGACCATGCTTTATATTGCGCCCAGCGGACATGTGACGCCGTGCGCGTTTTGGGGACGTACGTTCGGCGTGACGCCGCGCGACGATTTGCAGGAGCTGTGGGCGAGCATGAGCGCCTGGGTGGCCGCCCAGCGCCCGCCCGCCGGGTGTGACATGTGCCCTGTGTTTGCAGCCTGCGGTGGCGGCTGTCCCGCGGCGCGCGAGGCGTGTCCGGGGTTCGGGGGCCGCGACCCGCAGTGCCCTCGCCCTGTCCGAGACGGGGCGGCATCGTGAAACAAACGGTCCGGATCGGCAACATGTGGCTTTCCCCAGTCGGGCTCGGATGCTGGAGTCACGGCGGGCAGGTGTGGGGCCCCCAGGACGATCGAAACAGTATCGACGCCATCCTCACGGCCTCTGACTCCGGCATCAACTGGTTGGACACGGCGCCGGCTTATGGCGCCGGGCACAGCGAGTCGGTGATTGGGAAGGCGCTGGCGGCCCGCTCGCGCGCAGAACGACCCTACGTGTTCACGAAGTTCGGTGTGGGACTACATGATGTGTATCGCTCGGCCACGTGCGCCGAGGTGATCGCTGAATGCGAGGGTAGCTTGCGGCGGTTGCGCCTCGAGCGCATCGATTTGTACCAGTTACACTGGCCTGTGCCGCAGCCGGTGGAAGAGACCGCGGAGGCATGCGAAACGTTACTGCGTGCGGGCAAGATCCGTGGTGTGGGTATCTGCAATCCGACGGTCGAACAACTGGAGGCGTGGGAGGCGACTGGGGTGCCGATCTCGGCTGCTCAGAGCCACGTCAATTTGTTCGTTCGATCCGGCGGCGGTTCGGTCGCGTGGTGCGAGCGACGCTCAGTGCCGGTCCTGGCCTACTCGGCAATGTATCGTGGCCTGCTATTCGGCACGTGGGACGCAGACAAGCGGTTCCGTCCTGACGATCATCGGTCACAGCGTCCGGACTTCGTTGGGCCTCGCTTCCATTGTCTGCTGGCAGCCGTCGACCGCATCCGTTCGCTGGGCGAATCTGATGGCTTCACGTGCGCCGAGGCCTGCCTTGCGAGTGTCCTGAAGTTGCCCGGCATCCGCGGCGCCATCGTCGGTGCCCGTTCCGCCCGCCAGGTTCAGTTTCTGGCGAATTCGCGACTTCTTGTTCCTCCCGAGCTTCAATCTCGAATCGAGCAGGTGGTGATGCAACTTTGCCTGGATTTACGTACATGCGAGGAGGAACTCGCTCCTGATGGCAGCATCCCCATGCGGCGGTGATAAGCCTTTTCGCATAAGCGTCATCGCGCCGGTGCATAACGCCGCCGCAGATATCGCCGTTTTGCTGGACAGCCTGGCATCACAGAACTATCCGTCTTTCGAGGTCCTTGTTATTGATGACGGATCTACAGACGGGACCGCTGAGCGAGTGGAACAATGGGCGCGATCGCACGAGACCATCGACTTGCGGCTCGTTCGCCGGCCGAGCAGAGACGGTCCTTCGTGCTCACGGAACCTGGGCCTTCGGGTCGCGCGTGGTGACGGGATCGTCTTTGTCTGCGGCGACACGGCCGCCGAGCCTGGCTGGTTGACGGAAATCGCTGGAGCACTGAAACAGGACCGGGTTGTGATGGGCATGACGCTTACGGCGAATCCGGATACGATCTACGACCTGTATTCACGCCTGTTCTTTGGCCTCGCCCGCAAGCGCCGGGGTGTCTTCCGAGCCGCTCCCATAGTGAACCTCGCAATGCCGGCGGCGCTGGCTCGCGAAGCATGTTTCGATGAGAGTTTCGATATCGCGGCTGAGGATGCGGACTACGTTTACCGACTTTATATGAGGGGCATTGCCCTGGAAAATCTTCCTTCGGCCGTGGTCTGGCGCCGGCGTGACGCGGCGTTGCGTCCATTCCTTGCGCACCATTATTCATACGGATTCGGCGACGGGCAGTTGCTGTGTAAATGGACCGGCCTGCACCCGATTGAGTACTTTCTATTCGATTTCTGGCGCAGCAACTGGTATGTCGATTACGACAAAGTGCTGGGGCAATTCAAGGCGTCCGGCGTGCGCATACGGAATGTGGCGGCCGTCTGGACGGTGCTGCTGGCCGGCGGCGTCTCTCTTCATTTGCTGGCCGGAATGATGGCGGCGGCGTGGGCCTTACCAGTGGGAGCGCTCGTCTGGAGGTGTCGTGACCAGGGGATCGGCGCCACCGCCGTAGTCGCGTTGCTACACCCGTTGCGTTGGGCGGCGCGGGTAGCCGGCAGCCTGGTTTTCGTGTTGCGATCTCTGCAACGCGGATTGCAGCCGGTGGGTCGAGGCGGCGGGTTAGAGCATCCGGAGCGGTGACTCGTCACCGGCAGTTCACTCGCTCCAGGATGTGAGTGGAGTATGGATACGACTCCTGTGTGCGTCACCTCAACCGCAACTTCACCCGTCGATCATCGCCTCATAGAATTGCCCACGGTTGTGTCTGGTCAAGCTCGAGTTGACTACGAATGCGGACCGGGAGTATCGTGACATTCGGGCACCATCTGGAACCCGCCGATGCTTCTGCAAGAGCACTTATCGGTGTGCACTGTCGCCCCGGCGGCGCCGAGTGTCTGACCTCATCGATCCCAAAAAACAAAAAACGAGACTAGATCTTGACCTCCGTATATTGAATGCGATACACTTTCACCAACATTTTAGGAGGTGCTGCATGCGAATGCGCTACCAGAAACCGCGGCTCCGCACGATCGACACATTCTGCGTTGCTCGCCAGATTAGACGGACGCAGTCTGCACCCGGTCTAGTTGCTCGCCGTGGGGCAGGCTGCAATGGAAGACGGATGGACCTGTCGGAGAACATTTTCGGCAGCGCTGTTCTCCCTCCCCGAACTGTAATGCTCTTCGGGAGGCAGGAGAACCTGTGGGTTTTACCCGAGGAGTACACCGTCAAAGGGGACACATCGGCGTACCGCATCGCAGCTTACGGCGATCACGAATACGGTGTCATCACGTCCGGCGTCGGCTCCGCTCAGGTTGCCCTGACTGTCGAAACCGCTGTACATGCAGGGGTTCGCAGAATAGTCGGCCTGGGCTTCTTGGGCAGTATCACTCCATCGCTGAAGGCAGGGGACGTGTTGGTAGCGGAAGGTGCTGTACGCCTAGAAGGTGCATCGCATTCGTTCTTGCCGAGATGGGTGCTGTTCAATCGTTCGGTCACTTCATCAATATCGCATTCGCGTTAATCTAAGCAGTAACGGCACCTTGATCACCGCAGACTGTGGCCAAGTTCACGCGCATCATGCCGTTTGAGTATCTGGTTCTAGGCTTATGGCGGGGCTGTGGCGTGTCGATTATGACAGGGTTGTCTCTGAGTTCAGGGCCTCGGGGAATAGGCTGATAAATGCACTGTATTGTGGCTGCATTCTTTTTGCGGGTTTGCGCGGTTTCATGTCTGTGATGGTATTGATTGCGATCACGATTCTCGGCCCCATAGGAGTTATGCTTCGGCAGCAGCACGCTGGCATGGTTTCCGCAACAACATTGCTGCGCATCATTTGGCTACATCCGCTCCGGTGCGCAGCGCGAGTCATTGGAACTGTGGTTTTTGTGTTGAGCGGATTCCGCTTACGGCGCGCGATATAACGGAAAAGCGATCAGTGGTGGTCTCAAGCAAACGGTTGCTATTTATAGTTGCGCATCCTGACGACGCCGCCATTTCGGCTGGCGGGTTGATAGCATCAACAGTCGGCGCTGGCGGTGAGGTCCACGTCATAAACGTGACGAGTGGAGGTCGTGGATGCTACGGAGTGGCTCCTGCGAAGGCGGTCGTCATCCGCGAACGCGAGGAAATGCACGCGGCGGCAATACTCGGATACGTTCCCGAGTTTCTGAAGTTTCAAGACGGTTCAGTTCCATTTAACTCAGAAGCCTTATATAAGCGTCTCCGTTGCAGGATTGCGGAGTTCATGCCGTCGTTTGTTTTTACTCACGCCCCCGGGGACCTTCATTCAGACCACGCCGCAGTGGGACACGTCACAAGAAAACTCGCTTACGACATGCGGAAAGCAGCCGCCCGTTCAGATCCATTTACGCTTTATGGCTTACTAGATTGTTTTGACTTGCGAGACCCACTTCGCAGCCCATTGGTGTTCGTGGGTGTTGGTCGGGTTGCTGCAACTGTGAAGCGACGTGCGTTGGCAGTGTACCGAAGCCAGTTACGCGCAAATGATTTTCTTACAGCAGAGTTTCATCGAATGCGCTGCTACGGGACGTTCTGCAGGCGGCAATACGCCGAAGCGTACGTGCCGCATTTTCCGAATGTGGCCCATCCGGAGCCAATACTACTCTCGACGTTCCCGCGAGTCCTGCCGTAGGCGGCTCTACCATGTAATAGATGCACAGACGCTGCGGGACGCCTAAACCAGTATAGGGTCCACCCGGATCTTGGCGGTCGAGGATTGGACAAAGTTCACTTCTGATGACCATCAGCCGGCAGGGGTGCTCCCTAGTCTTGTTTGCGGGTCGAATCTGCCGCTGCGCGATATGTAGCTATAAGGTGATTCTGCATGCGGCCGAAATCAAAGCGCGCGAGGTAGTCACGACGGGCTTGTCTGCCAACATTAGCCAAGCGGCCTGGGTTGGTTAACACGGATTGCACAGCACGGGTGAGGGCGGCGGAGTTTCGGGATGGGAACTGAAACCCATTGACACCGGGTCGCACAAGTTCGGGCAACGCTCCGGCATCGCTGGTCACACATGCCACTCCGCAAAGGCCTGCCTCTAGGACAGTGAATCCAAATCCCTCATGAATAGAGGGCACCATGACTAGTGGATACGAGGCGTACAGTTGCGGCATTTCTACGTGACGACGCGCGGTGAGGAGACGCACGTTGCGCCCGACGTCGATTCGTGCTATGGCTTCCCAGACGAGCGTCTCGAAAGGAGCGCCTGCTACAAGCAACGTGAGCGTCCAGTCAAATCCGGCCTGCAAGGATTGCTCCAGGGCTGATAGTGCAAGGAATACGCCTTTCTCGCACCGCAGTCTTGATGGAAACAGCACTTCTTTCTCGGGCTTCGCGGAAGGGTCACACAGGGAATACCGCGGCGATGCTGCGGGAAACAATTCCTCGTTCAGACCTGGAATAATGTGAACGGGAGTATTGTGAGGCCGATGTCGAAGCGCAGCGTGAAGGAGGAACTGTGAGGGCACTACGACTGTGTCAGCCAGTTGCATGGCGTGCCGACTCAGCGCTGCCATTTCGCCTTCGAGGCACACCGCATCATGCAGGTGCAGGATGGACGGCAGCGCTGGCTCCATCGCCATCGACTCGGTCGCAATAAACCAGTTCAATGCGGTGTGAGCGACGAGGACATGTGGGCGGAACACAAGGGCGATTGCGCTAAGTTCCGAAGCATATGAGCTGTCTCTGAGAAATCTCCCGCATTGGCTCAGCTCTGAGCCATGCTCGATCATGCGAATGACCTCAAGAATGTCGCTGTATTCGATTGTGATGATCTCGACGCCATCGAACGGGAGCTCAGGGCATCCGTGTGTGATTAAGAGACACTTGGCTGATTGGCGCAAGGCGGCCAACGAGTGCAGGAGATACGTTTCAATCCCGCCAACCTTTGGGAAAGCGCGATTGTGGTAGACGAGGACGCGAAGGTCGTTTGTCATCGTCATTGAAGTTTACCATCAGCGCCGGAGACGTCGATATACCACCGATCTGCAATGACCATTGTTCCGACCAGGATTAGGCAAGGGCTCGTGGCGCTGGCCTTGGGCGAGGGTCAACCTGAAGAATGCACGCACGTCTTCTTCGGCATCCCCGACGCGGTAGCTGAGTCCGGGTTGTCGCGGTCCGCTTGCTGGCTTGATGCCCACGTGAGTTTGCACCTCCCTTCGTAAGGGTTAGCCCGGATTTCTCATCGCGGGGCTTGGAGAAGGCTGCTTTCTATGGCATAAAACATTCATGGGCTTGATTGTTTTTGCCGACCGGGAACGCAGCCTTCCTTCTACAGAGTGTAACCGGACCGAGCTGGCGTTTCAGCCGCTGGCCAGCCGCGCCGTCATCGCCAACTTCGACGGCGGGGATCTCACCTCCGACACGGGCGGCCTGGCGCGGCGGGAAGTCGATGCGCGCATCGGGCTGCTGCGACGGTTCGCCGCCTGTTTCCAGGACCACCGGCGGCCGGAGCTGGTCGAGCACAGCGTCGCGGAGTTGGTGGCGCAGCGGGTCTACGGGCTGGCGCTGGGCTATGAGGATCTCAACGATCATGACCAACTGCGGCGCGATCCGCTGCTGGCCGTGCTGGCGGGCAAGACGGACCCCAAGGGAACCACGCGCCGCCGCGAGCAGGACTGCGGCAAAGCGCTGGCCGGCAAGAGCACGCTGAACCGTCTGGAGCTGACGCCGGAGAAGCCGCAGGTCAAGTACAAGCGCATCGTGGCCCAACCGGAGGCAATCGATCGGCTGCTGGTGGACATTTTCCTGGAAGCGCATGGCCGTGCTCCGGAGCGCATCGTGGTGGACCTCGATGCCACGGATGATCCGTTGTACGGCAACCAGGAGGGGCGGTTTTTCCACGGCTATTACGGCGACTACTGCTATCTGCCGCTGTACATCTTTGCGGGCGAGCACCTGCTGTGCGCTCGGCTGCGGCGGTCCAACATCGATGCCTGCGAGGGGGCGCTGGAGGAACTGCAGCGGATCGTGGCGCAGATCCGCGCGCGCTGGCCGCAGGTGGCCATCGTCATCCGGGGCGACTCCGGGTTCTGCCGCGAGGAGATCATGGGGTGGTGCGAGCTGCAGCGGGTGGACTATGTTTTGGGGCTGGCGAAAAACGAGCGGCTGGTGAGGATTCTGGAACCGAAGTTGCGCCAGGCGGCGTGGCGGTTCCGCCAGACCGGCCAGGCGGCCCGCTGCTTCAAGGAGTTCTTCTATCAGACCCAGAAGAGTTGGCGCCGGAAACGGCCGGTGGTGGGCAAGGCCGAGTGGCTGGACAAGGGGGCCAATCCGCGGTTTGTGGTGACGTCGTTCAAGCGGACGCCGTGGGAAGCGCGGGCGCTGTATGAGCAACTGTACTGCGCTCGCGGCGATATGGAGAACCGCATCAAAGAGCAGCAACTGGATCTATTTGCCGACCGCACCAGCACGGGCAAGATGCGCTCCAACCAGTTGCGGCTGTACTTCTCCGGGATGGCCTATGTGCTGGTGCAAGCCTTCCGCCGGCTGGGGCTGGCCGGCACGGAGATGGCCAAGGCCCAGTGCCAAACGATTCGCCTCAAGCTGCTCAAGATCGGCGCGCAGATCAAGGTGACGGTGCGGAAGATCTGGATCGCGCTGGCCAGCGGGCATCCGTATGCCGCGATCTTCCGCCAGGCCTGTGCGCATCTCCGGCGCCTGCCGGCGCGCTGCTGAGGGCCCGGAACGGGTCCCCACTTAAAGAAGCACTTGAAGCCCTGTCTTCGATGGTTGGCCTGAAGGTAGATTTCGACCTGCAGCTGACGCTGATGGCCGGCTCCCTTTACCGGCTGATGGCCCGCCGCATCGGCAAAGAGTACGAGCGCCGGCAGCCCAAGCCGTTCATCTGGACCGCGCAAGCCAGTGACATCTTGGAGAAGGTTAAAGCGCGCCCGGAAGGCGCTTAATGATAATCGTCATTCTGTATGACGCACTACACTAAGAACATCAGGATCGGTTGGCCCTTCTTCGCCCTGTTCTTCAGTTGTGCTCATTCGCACCCTATCTTCCGGCCGTAGAGATCGGGTGCACCGCGGCGTGGGGTGGCGCATCCGGCGCCCTGCTTCCGGAGTTGTCGGCGCCACCATGAAGTGCAGCGAAGCCAGAATCCGCCCAGAACGTGCTCTCCCCCCGAGAATCCCGTCAGCATCGGCTCCTGCTACTAAAAGTGCAGATGGCTCAGACGAGAGATGCCCACATACAACGCCAGGATCCGCAGCGCCAACATCGAAGTAGTGAGCCGACTGATCACCTTTTCGGCTCTGAGCGAGAATCTGACAGACACGACATTTCAGGCTGCTTTGGCGAAGACGACGAATTTAGTTCAGTCTTCGTCGCGGCCATTCGCTGAGCCTTCAGCAGTAAGTATCTCAGGTTCGTGTACCCGCGGCCGCGGCGCATCAGGGCTTTGATGTTGCTGTTGACGGCTTTCACAACCCCTAACGGAACCTTCGTGCGGCAGTAGTTCAGGATTCCTTCCACGTGATCGAGCAACATCCAGGCCAGCTTCTGAAACGGCTTCAGTAGTTGCCATCGCAACTGGTCGATCCACTGCTGCAGGTAACGCAACATCGCTCCCTCGTAGCGGCAGCTCCAGAGCCGGTCCAGACTCTCCTTGAGCAGGTAGGCCTTGAACAGCCGCCGGTTCAGCGCAAACAGCCCGTTCAGCTCCTGCCGCTTGGAACCGGTCAGATTCACCCACCGCGTCAGCAGCAGCCACCGCTTCCCCTTCACCAGACCCCGCCAGCGGCCTCCCTTGCGAAAGAACTCCGCTCGTCTCACTTCGTCCACGGCTCGCGTTGGCGTGCTGCATTGATGTGGAACTTGTCGTAGACGATCCGGCACTGCGGCGCCCACTGCCCGATGCTCAACCGGTAGGGCTCCCACATGTCCACGCAGGCCGCGGTAATCCGTGACCGCTGCCAAGCACTCAGATCGCCCGCAAAGAACTCGTCCAGCGTTTCCTTCTTCCGCTCCCGGCCAAACCACAGCGGCTCGCCCGTCTCCAAGTTGCTGACCGCAGTCAGGAACTTTTGTTTCTTTCCCAGGTAGATCTCGTCGACTCCCATTTGCCGCAACGCAGGCTTGCGTCGCTGCTCCGACCAGCGTTCCAAGTAGCGCCGATCGATCGCCCGCACCGTGCTGGCCGCCAAGCCGAACCGCTTGGCCACCTGCCGTGCCGCCGCGCTCTCACAAGCTTGTCCGACGGCATCCTCGAACCGTTTGGAAAACGGCGCCTTGCTCGGCAACTGGTCCACCTTCTCGGCCCTGACTCCGCAGTCCGGACACCGCACCCGGTGCAGCTCGATCACCACCGTCGTCCGGTACTCGAAGCACGGCAGATCCCACACTTCCCGTTCATAAACCTCGTGGATCGCGCCCACCCGCCGGCCGCATCCGGAACGAACCAACTTCCGATTCCCGGACTTGCATCTCACCCACAGCTTCAGTCGTTTCGCCCCTTCGTCAATCTCGAATTGGTAGACCCTATAGCCGGGCCAGCCCAGGATCTTCGTCCAGTCCCTGTTCCTCACCCAGCGAAGTGTAGCCGAAAAGCCCCCTTCACGAAAAGCCCCTCAATCCGTAGCCCGGTCAGATTCCTGCGCAGAGCCACCTTTTCTCCATGGTTGGTAGAACTCCAGTTTCTCCTGCATGGTGGCCACCGGCAGGCCACCGTAGGCGCTCAGGTTTCCCCGGAGGGCCAAGGGCCGTGGAAGCCCCCAATCTTCATTCGCCTCCGGCCCCGGCTTCTCGGATAATCGGATAATCTCCCCTCTCTAGGCCAGCCTCGCGCCTTCAGGAGTGCATCGTACCGGCGTCAAACCGTCGTTTTCGTGCTAATCTGTTGTCAAGGGGACATCTAACGGTGATGGGGTCCTTGCACTCATCTTCCGTCGGTGGCGACCAAGCCTTCGATGTCTACGGCTACCGTTTCTCAATCCGGGGCTCATCAAGAGCGGCGGTGGAAGGGCTGTGTGAGGATTTCGCCTTCTTCCGTTCGCCTCCGAATAAGAATGACCGCATCATCGAAGTTCTCGACCAAGAGCCTGACTACTGTTGCCTGCCGTCCTGTGTGGCCTCTGTCTATACGCCAAGGAACGTCGTATTCAGAGCAGGGGACGTAAGCTACATCGACTACAGCGGCCGCGGATTGGCCATTCACGATCAGAGTACGGGGCAATTCATTGTGTACAGTCGCGATCAGGACCTGCTGTATGAATCCGTCTACTTGTATCTGATCTCCCAAGCGAGCTCGTTTCTCGATTCCAAGCATTGGCACCGGGTTCACGCACTTGGAGTCAGTGTCCACGGCCGGGCCATTCTCGTCTTGCTGCCAATGGGCGGAGGCAAGAGCACGTTGGGCTGGGAATTGCTCAAATACCCCGAGCTGAAACTGCTTTCAGATGACTCCCCGATTGTGGATGCCCGTGGACGGGTCCATGCGTTCCCGCTTCGTATCGGACTGTTGGACGATGACGACGCCAGCGTTCCCGTGGAAAACCGCCGGTTGATTCGGCGTATGGAGTTCGGTCAGAAGATTCTCGTTAGTTACAGGTGTTTTTCTGACCGTGTCTGTGCGGAAGCAGACCCAGGCTTCATTTTCCTCGGCAGTCGAATCTCTTCTGGGAATTGCTGCATCGAGCCGGCAGACCTCGGGCCAACAATGCGCGCCATGATCAGCAACAGTGTTATCGGGCTAGGATTGTTTCACGGTTTGGAGTTTGTGCTGAACGCAAGTGCATTAGAACTACTGTCGAAATTTCCCGTTGGACTATCACGATTTGCGAATTGCCTATCGCTGATACGACGCTCGAAGGCGTTTCACTTGAGGCTAGCTCGCGACAAAAGCAACAATGCACGAACCCTGATAGATTTCATCTGTGGAGTTCTATGATGCTGAAGGGGAGCCTTTCGTCAAGTATACATGAAGGCGATGGTCGACTTGCACAGCGTCAACAGTTGTGATGAGAAACAATGAAAGTGAGGCGGCGCTCGTCATCGACCCGGGCCTTGCCGCCCCTGGAGGATGTCAGCCCGGTCGCCACCGGTGGCGACCGGGTGCAATGTCCCCTAGGCGCCTCTCGGGCCACTTCAGGGTTCATCAGCATGCTGGGTGGCGCACTTAAGGCTTTCGTCCGTCATCTGGTCGTCGCAACTTCCTTCGCCCCACTGCTGCAATTCTACTGTGGAGTCTATCACCTGTTGGTCCGATTGGTCGCAAGGAAGTTCAAGAAGTTTCCAGGGACACGTGCAGTTTACCTGAGTCGCAGCGTAGCGCTCGGCAGAATCGTCCCAGGTATCAGTGACATAGACTTCACGGTGATCGGTGACTGGGCAGAAGACGAGCGCAAATCTTTGGTCGCGAAATACGCCCGTATTGCACGGCTTCTTCCGCTTTACGATCCAGATGTCAGCACACATTCGCCGAACCAACTCCGCCTGCGGTATGCCACGAGCCACTACCATCAATTTCGCTTCACTGAAGGTCGCCGCGCCTGGAAGTTACTTTGCGGCAGAGACTATCTTCAGGAGCTACTGCCGCTCCCACAAAAGCAGATGGTCGGGGGTTTCTTAGCGGAAATCAAGGTGTGGTGGTTTCACTTTGCACGTTGTGCTTTTGGAACCAAAAGGGCGGTGAGGGACAGGATTTTTGAGAGAAGTATATGCTACAAAGCCGTGGCAGAGGTTCTCCGTCTGGATGCTGCATTAAGAGGTGATGACTTCATGATTTCTCGAGAACAGGCTGTTGCAGGCGCGATACGGAGTGCCGACATGGCCTGTCCATTCCTTCAGAAGCTCAGGGACTGCACAACAATACGCTACGTCCGATATGAGGGTGATATATTAGCAGACACAAAAGAGTTCCTATGGTGTCGTCTTGAACACCTACTCTCTGTAGCTGGAGCCAACCCGGGATTTCTGCCGCTGTTGTCAACGGAGGTGAACGTGGACTGCACCCAAAGGGAGTCGTTGTACTGGATGGGAGAGGAACAGTTCTTGGCGGAGCTGCTCAGTAGCGTGGTGACGCAGGTTGGAACTTCTTGCCGAGCCGTTTATCGTCTTCATAGCATCACGTTTGCCATGGATGAAATTGTCCTTGGGGTGGACGTGGAATCCGCGCGTGCGCTGCCGATTGGCGTGCTGTGTGCATTGGGTGAATTGTGCAGACAAGGTCATTACCCACGCATGCGTCTGAGCCTTTACATCCTCCTCGAGCGAGCTGCCTATCAGGTCGGTGCTTCCGATTGGCACGGACCATGGCGCGCGGTTCTGACCCCTGAGCTGAATCCTGATACCTTCTGGGAGCTTGATCGACCGGAAACGTCGCTGAGGGGTAGTGTTGTCAGAAACACCCGCGCAGCCGTCTGGTGTCGACTTCTATCCCAATTCGTGAAAGAGGGATTATTATACAGCTTCGAGTCGCTTGAAGACGGGAGTGTGTTCGAGGCAGACGAGCTTGAGTTCCTACGCATGTTCTGGGGCTGCCTCCAATTGATAGCTGTTCAGAGCTCGGTGAAATCAGGCATGGTTGTGTATCCGCACACACCAGCCGCCGTATGCCGCACGCTGGCCCGATGCGGCTTCGAGGTCCCAGCCTTCCTCGCAGGGCTCGAGAAGGCTTATCGCAGAATCTTGCTAGGTGCCTCTGCCGAGTTGGAGGTGGATGTCCCGACTGCCGTGTCGTATATGAAAAAGCTACTCTGTCAAGAGTGAGCTCGGGGGTCACCGAAAAGGCGTTGTCAAGTTAGTGGTGCCGAGACGAAGCTACTCCAGGAACATAGGAATGGCCCGGGTGGGAGTACGCGTCTTGTCAAGCATGCGTGTGAAGACGGCGTGAGTCGGGAAGGCTGAGTGGTATAGCCAGACGGAGGCGTCCGCTGGTTACGATCCCACGGGCCGGCCGCGAGGCCGGAGTCGACGTCGACATGCGGCGTTGGAGAGGCCCAGGTGCGGGCGTAGGCCTTCTGCGGGTCGTTCCCATGCTGGGGGCAGGTGCCCCAGAGGTGGATGTCACTGGTGGTGCAGTCGCCAGTCGTCGCGGGCATCGGCGAGAACCGCGACTCGTCGCATCACTGAAGCGCCGAGCGCGCCTTCCGCATGGCGTTCGCCTGCATGATCCGCACCCCGTAAAGGATGTCCAGGCGGTAGATCTCTTCGATCTTTCGATCGTCTTGGAGTTCAGTGGCCGCCAGGGCGCGCTGCTTTCTCCAGTGCCGCATGTAAGTCCGGCTGAGACATTTGCGGCAGTAGCCGCAGGTGCAGAGGGTGCGCGGTGCGTGTGTGGGCGGGGCATTCCTCTGGCCACGCTCGATGAGTTTGCGGATTGCCTGCTTCATGGGGTTCGAGCGGCTGAAGAGGAGGACCTGGGACCAGGGCGGAAACTGCAACCAACCGAGGGAGTGGGGGCCCGCTGGCAGGACACACCGCAGCGACAGAAAAGGATGGCCTGCGGGATCCACCGCTGACTCTACCCCACCGCTGTCGCCCGCCAGGCCGGCGCCGCCACAGGACGACCAGCCGCCGGCTCGGTGATCGCGTACGGCGACGAGCGCGAACTCGGTTTCGAGTCAGCTCAGAATCTGGTAGAGCAGGGAAACGGTGTCGCCAGCCTGGGGAACTTGCTCGGGGGTGAACTGGACGACGCCGCTGTTGATGTTGTAATCCGCGGTGGGGGCCATGAGCAGACCGTTGCGGTAGACGCGCAGGGATTCCGCTGCTGGCGTCGCGGTGAGGACAAAGTCGACGCGCGGGGCGGCGAGATTGATGAAGTCCTGGCGGGCCCAGGTGAGGGCGGTCGTGGGTGCGGCCTCGAGGACGTATTCGCCGTTTGCCTGCGACAGCGTCAGTCCTTTGCCGAGGCGGGCAAAGACGAGGCGGTTTCCGGCTACAACCCAGACGCGGCTGTCGCCGGCGACGGAGATGTTGTCGGGCGTGATGCGGGTTTGTGCCAGCAGTGCGACTGCAAGCACAGAAAGGGCGAGTGCGATGAGTAGTTTTTTCATAGAACTTATGTGACCCGGGCCCCGGACATGACACGGAGCGCTCGTGCTGGCGCTGCCCGCAGTGGGGTGTCAACCTGGATCGAGGCCGCCGCGGTGAATCCTGTGGTCAGCGAGGCCCAGAGCGCGACGCGCCGACGGATGTCCAATGGCGCGAGCGTGGCCGTTGCCTCACAGCGCCCGCCCAGTTCCGGCAACAGCCCGCCGCCGAACGGAC
>JAHCHE010000062.1 GCA_026129905.1 Bryobacteraceae bacterium
GGCCCGATTTCCCCTTGACAGGCATTCGATTCCGGCAGTATCCTGTCCATAGCTAATTTTTCACTGACAGAAATAACTGCGGCGAAAAAGAAGCGGTCAGGGGGGAAAACTTCCAATGTCACAGAAATGGCTCTCGCCAATGCCAGCGGTATGCCTTGGCGTTCTGCTGGCGGCAACGGGTGCGGACCGGCTTCAGGGCCAGGTCACCCAAAGCACCATCCTTGGAACCGTATCCGACGCCTCGGGCGCTTTGGTTCCGGGCGCCGAGATCACAGTCAAGAACGAACGCACGAACATCGAACGTTCGATGTTGACCAACGAGGCTGGCGACTACCGGATCGCCGGTCTCGAGGCGGGTTTCTACGAAGTGACCATCCGCCAGGCCGGGTTCAAGACCTTCACGCGCACGCGCATCGATTTGAACAGCAGCCAGATCAAGCGCGTCGACGCCGTTCTTGAAGTGGGCGATACCGCCACCACCGTCACCGTGGAAGGCGGGACGTCGCAGATTGAAACGGAACAGGTGTCTCTATCCAACGTCAAAACCGGCCGCGACTACACGGAACTGCCGCTCAGCATCTACGGCCGCGGCTGGGCGAACGTAACCAACGTCACCGCGGGCATCCAGTCCCGCCAGTGCTGCGACTTCCTGGTGAACGGCGGGCGCGGTTCGGCGAACAATTTCAGCGCCGACGGCATTTCCGCAAGCCTTCCGCTCCAATCGGCGCAGGGGCCGAACGGCTTCATCGCCGGCGACGTCGAAAATCTCCAGGAAGTGAAGATCATCACGGCGAACACGTCGGCCGAGTATCCCTCGGTGGCGCAGTTCGCGGCGGTGACGAAGTCCGGCAGCAATGAACTTCACGGCGCGTTTTACTGGGGCAACTTCAACAACAAGTTCTCGGCCCGCGCCTGGCATGACACGCAGTCGCCGGAGTTCACCAATCACAACATGTTCATGGTGAACAACGGCGGACCGGTCTACATCCCCGGTCTGTACAACGGACGCGACAAGACGTTCTACTTCTTCAACTACAGCGGCGCGCGCTACCGGGTGGGCAACCGGAACTTCGTTTCCGTGCCGACGCCCGAATTCCGGCAAGGGAATTTCTCGGCGTTGATCGCGCCGTCGGTTCCGGAAGCGGATCGTATTGTGGTCCGGGATCCGTTGACCGGCGATCCCTTCCCCAACAACACGATTCCCAGCAGCCGGATCAGTTCGGTGTCGCAGGCCGTGCAGAACATTATCTATCCGAGTCCAAACGCCGTGGGCCAAGGCATCTACGGACTGGACCGGAACTTCTTCGGCGATCCGGGCGGGAGATTCGACTCCGACGTGGTCTCGGGAAGGCTGGATCACAAGCTCACCGACAACAACTTCCTGTTCGGCCGGTTCTCCTACGTCGTCAACAACAAGGATGCGTATCCGGGCGTCCTGAACGAGGGATACGGCGAGGGCGCATGGCGCGGCAATCACCCGGGCCAGAACCTGGTGCTCTCCGATACTCACACCTTCGGTCCCAATCTGGTGAACGAGTTCAAGGCCGGCTACAGCCGGGACTTCGGCTTCTGGTTCGATCCAAATGCCGGCCCGGACATCGTGGGCCAGATCGGTCTGCAAGGGATCAACAATCCGAGCAACGATCCCGCCCTCAGCGGGATGCCGGCGTTCAGTTTCCCCGGCGTCATCAATTTCCACGGTACGAGCACGTGGGCCAATGGCAATCACCAAGCGCAGAATACCTTCCAGCTCATCGACAACGTCTCCTGGTTCCGCGGACGGCACAACTTCAAGTTCGGAGGCGAATTCCGCCGTTTCCAGGTCAACGACCGGGTGGCCCCTCAGTCGATGCGGGGAGGGTTCTCGTTCGACGACCGCCTGAGCGGCTTCAACTACGCCAACTTCCTCCTCGGATACCTCAGTTCCGCGACTCGCAGCCTTCCTCGCCCAAACGCGTATCCGCGCGACTGGATCACCGGCTTCTACTTCCAGGATGACTTCAAAATCAGTAACCGCGTGACGCTGAACTATGGCTTGCGATATGAGTATCAATCGCCGTGGACCGAGAAATTCGATCGGATGTTCACGTTCGACCCGAGTACCGGCGCGATGGTCACTGCCGGCTCCGCGATACCGACCGATCTTGTGCCGGCTGTCGCGCAAACGCTCACGATCGTTCCGGCGTCGCAGGCTGGATTTCCTGTCCGGTCGCTGATGGAGACGGACGGAAATAATTTCAGCCCGCGGGTAGGGTTGGCCTTCCGCCCGTTCGCCGACGCGGATACGGTCATCCGCGCGGGTTGGGGTCTCTACACAACACCATGGCCCGGATCGATCGGTCTGCGCGCCACAGGCGGGCCCTGGCAATCCCAAGAGGATTTCATTCTCGAATCGGAAGATACTCCGACGATCACGTTCCCCAATCCGTTCCTGGCTACCTCGGACTTTTCGGGCATCCAAAACATCGCCGGCGTAAGCCGGAACTTTCCGAACGAGCGGACGCAGCAGTGGAGCTTATCCGTGGGCCGGCAGATCTGGGGTACGGCGGTGGACATTGGATACGTCGGAACGCGGGCGCTCAACATTCCCTACACCGAGAATCTCAACCTCCTCCGGCCCAGCACGATACCCTTCGACCTCGCCCGGCGTCCCTATCCGCGGTACAGCGCCGCGAACCTGACGCAGGCGGGCGGCTCGTCGATCTATCACGCTTTGACCATACAGGCTAACCGCCGGCTGAGCCGCGGCCTGTGGTACAACGTCAACTACACGTGGGCGAAGGCGCTCACGGACGTTGAGTTGGGCGGCTTCGCGCCGATGCCGCAGCAGAACCAGTATCAGCGCTTCCTGGAGCGCGCCGATGAGCCGCGTCACCGCCGCCAGCAGTTCCGGTTCAGCTATGGATACGAGTTGCCTTTCGGCCGCGGCAAGCGCTACCTGAACGCTCTGCATCCCGTGGCGAACGGCATCCTCGGCGGCTGGCAGATCGCCGGCATCACCACCATGCTCACCGGGCAGCGCCTGAGTCCCTCGTTCTCCGGAACCGACCCCGCTAACACCAACCAGTTCGGTGGGCGGCCGGACCGGATCGGCGACGGCAACTTCGATTCCGGTGAAATGCGGGACCGGATCAAGTCCCAGACGCCAATATTTGACCGGAACGCCTTCGCGCTGCCGGAGACTGGTCGCGGCTTCTACGGCAACTCCGCGCGGTACATCCTCACCGGACCCGGCGAGGTGGTCTGGAACACGGTGCTGTCCAAGAACTTCTACTTCGCCGAACGCGCCCGCATGCAGTTCCGTTGGGAGGCGTTCAACGCTTTCAATCGCCCGAACTTCAATAATCCGAACACCAACATCGGCAGTGGCGCTTTCGGACTGGTCACCAGCGCGGGCTCCGCGCGCGCGATGTTGTTCGGCCTTCGACTCGACTACTAGACTCGCAAGATGCCTTCTGTGCCCCGCCGTCCCTGCGCGGCGCTGCTGATCGTCATGGCCGGGGCGGCGTGGGCGCAACAGGCCCCACGCCGCCATTCGGCCGAGGAACGGTACGCGCTGTTCGAACAGAACCTGAAGCGGCGCGCCGGCGAGATCGCCCGGCAGCATCTCGCCGACATCAAGACGGTTGAAGATTGGAAGCGGGAGCGCCCCCGGCGTAAACAGCAGATGCTGTCGATGCTTGGGCTGGACCCGCTGCCGCCAAAGACTCCCCTGGGCGCCCGCATCACCGGAACGCTGGATCGCGACGGCTACCGCGTGGAGAAGATCGTCTTCCAAAGCATGCCCCGGCTATACGTCACGGGGAATCTCTACTTGCCGGCAAAACTCGAAGGCCGCCATCCCACGGTTTTGTATCTCTGCGGGCATTCCCCGAGTCCGTTCGGCTCAAAGGTTGACTATCAGCGCCACGGCATCTGGTTCGCGCGCCACGGCTACGTTGCCTTGCTCATCGACACCATCGAGTTCGGCGAACTCTCGGGCATCCACCACGGAACGCACGACCTGGACATGTTGTACTGGCTGTCGCTCGGTTACACGCCGGCGGGGCCGGAGGTCTGGAACGCGATTCGGGCGCTCGATTACCTCGAAACCCGGCCGGAGGTGGACCCCGCCCGCATCGCGATTACGGGCATGTCCGGCGGCGGCGCCATGACCTGGTTCACCGCCGCCGTGGACGACCGCCCGCGAGTGGCGGTCCCGGTGGTGGCGAGCTGGACCATCGATGCCCAGATTCAGGAGGACGTCGTCCATCACAACTGTGACTGCATCTACTTTCACAACACGTACCAGGCGGACCTCCCGCTGGCCGCCGCTCTCATCGCGCCGCGGCCGCTCAAGATGATCAGCGCGCAGCGGGACGACTCGTTTCCCCCGGCGGGCTATCGCGCCGCCTACGAGCGCTCGCGCCGCATCTATGAGCTGTTCGGGGCAGGCGACAAGATCGCCGCCTACGAGCAGGATGCCCAGCACCAGGACCTGCCGGAATTCCGTAAGGAGGCCGCCGAATGGATCGGCAGGTGGCTCAAAGACGATCGCACTCCATTCGATGAAGGCAAGATCGAGCCGGAGCCGAAGGAGGCGCTCCTGGCGCTCGACGCCTATCCCCCGGATGCCGTCAACGAGAGCATCGACCGCGTTTTCATACCCGCCCCCGCTCCCGTGAAAGCGGCCGACCGCCGCGCGTGGGAAACCCAAAGCGTCAAGGCGATCGCGGAGTTGCGCGAGAGCGTGTTCCGGCTCTTTCCTTCCCGGATGGTCCCGTTCGACGCCTGGAAGCAAAAGCGCGGCGGCTGGAGCGACCGCTACGCGGATCACTTCGACGTCGAGTTCAATACCGAATCGGACATCCGTGTGCACGCCGAGCTTTTCCTTCCCCGGACGAAGGCAGCGTCGCATCCCGCGTTGATCTTCGTGAAAGGGCGCGACGATGTAATCTACCCGGTCGATTGGGACCGGCTGCTGCCGGCGCTGGCGAATCACGTCGTGCTGACCTTGTATCCGCGCGCCGTGGACTATCCGATGAACAACTACCGCTGGGCCACGGTTCAGCGGTCGTTCGCGCTACTCGGCGGGACGATCGAAACGATGCAGACCTGGGACATCCTCCGCGCGATCGATTACCTGGTGGAAGGCGAGGGTCTCCGGCTGGATTCCGTATCGCTATTCGGCCGCAAGGCGATGGGCGCGCTGTCCATCTACGCCGGCGCGCTCGACAAGCGGGTGACGCGCGTCATCGTGGAGAACCCTCCGGCGACGCACTGGCACGACGTCCCGCTGCTGAACGTCCTGCGGATCGCCGACTTGCCGGAAGCCGCCGCGCTGCTCGCGCCGCGGGAACTGGTCGCGCTGGGACCGCTGCCCCGGGAATATGAGCGCGCCCGCGAGATCTACCATCTCTATAAGGCTTCCGACCGTATGCGGCCGGCCGGCGGGCTGGGAGAGGCGCTCCGCGTCTGGGAGTTTCCGAACGCCGTGGGCCGGAGCGAGTAGCGCAGGCAAGCCGCCGTCACAACGAACGCGTCCCGCCGAGGGCTGGCATGACTTTCGCCGCGCCGCTCCCCTCCACCGGACTCATCGTGACTGCTCGCCTGGATCGGAAACAACGACGAGACCGCACGTCCCTTCTGGGCGCCGCCTGGTTCGCCAACGCGTAGCTGTTCTCGCTGCTGCACCTACCAGGCGCAGGCCCGCGGCGAGTACCACCGTGCGCTCACCGGCCGGCGGCGAGCTTCTCAATCGCGTCTCCCAACCGGATCCGCTCCCGGTCCCACTCGTCGGGATTGTGCTTCCACATGCCCGCCGCGCCGAGCGGTTCCACTTCGGTTTCAAGACGGACGAAGTCCGAAACAATCGAGTCCACGGCCGCGTCGGCCTGCTTTCGCCCGCCCTCCGACTGCGATAGCAGCCAGAAGTACTCGTAATCCTGGCTGCCGCGGCGCAGGTACTTCAGCCGCATGCTGCCTGCGGGTTCCTCCAGGCCCATGGTTTCGCCCCGGTAGATCAGCATGCCGTGGCCGTTCGTGTCGGGATAGGTTTCCGGATACATCCACGCGCGAAGCGAGTTGAAATCCAGTTCCCACAGCGTCCACGAGCCGGCGCGGTATTTCCAGGCGATCCAGCCCATGCCGCGCCCGGTGAGCGAGTCGCCGTCGGTCCACGCGGCCAGCGTGTAGAACCAGGGATCCACGCCCTCCTTGCGGATCTCCTCCACCACGTCCGGTTCCCAGCCGCCGAGACCCAGGATGGCGATCCGCAGGACCTTCGCCAGCCGGAGCATCGTCTCGCGCGGGTACCAGCCGTCCACGCGGTATTCCAGGCGCTTCGCCCCGGATTCCTTCAGCAGCCAGCCGTAGTAGAACATCCGCTCGCGCGCCGCTTCGTCGTAGGCTTCGTCCAGGCTCAGCAGGAAGGTCACCAGGCGCGTCTTGCGCCATTCCGGACGGCTGTCGAGGTGGGACTCCACCAGGCGGAACGTCTTCTTCCAGATCTCCGCGTAGCGCTCGTCGGGACCGCCCTCCGGCACGGCCACGGGCCATGGCCCGTAGAACTTGAACTCCTTGCCGATGCGCATCCCGATGGATTGCTTGTAGAGGTTGATTGGGAACGCGTCGAACGGCATCACAAGGAACTCGAGCGGCTGGCCGTAGCCCGGCCCGCTGTAGCCGTGCTTTTGGGTGAACGCGCTGCCGTCCAGGTACTTCGCCAGGCGCGCGTCGTAGCGGCGCCAGTCGATCTCGACGTCAGTCCCCGTAACCTTCAGATCCGGCGTGTAGCCGAGGACGCCCATCGCCAGGCGGTGCTTGCGCATCATCTGGTAGTAGCGGAGTTCCATGTCGTCCGGGAACGTGTTGATTTCCGTATCGGTGTGAATGTTGCCGTTGATGTGGCTTTCCTCCGGCAGCGCGAAGTCCCAGACCTTAAGCTCCAGCGACAGATCGACGCGGCCGGCGCTCGAGGAAACGGAGATCTCGCCGGTATAGGTCCCCGGCGGCGCGGCGGAGCGGTCGCCGGGGATGTAGATGTCGATCCAGAGCGCCTGGTTCCGCTGTTTGTCGCCGATGCCGTTCATCAGGTCCGGGATCTCGAACGGATGCACGTACGTGTGCGGGTACAGGTTGCCCTTCCATCGCAGGCACGGCAGCAGCCCGTCCGGATACCAGCCCGTCCCGAGCGAGTAGTTCTGCCGCGAGCGCTTTGTGACGTGGACGTACCACTCCTTGAACAGCTCAACGTTTTCCCGTGGAATCTTCGCGCCGCCCGGCCCGGTCAGCTCGCCGATGGAAACAGCCGCGCCGGAAAGCTTGCCCCCGGCGGGCCGCTCCACTACAAGCTGGAACGCGATGGTTTCGTTGCGCGCGGCGTGAAGCGAAATCCGGCGGCGCTTGGAATTCCAGATCAGGTTTGCCTCGCGGTAGTTGCCGGTGAGGCAATCGGGAAACAGCAGCGGCTTGTCCTCGAACGCGACGCCGCTGATCGGATCGATCCGCATGGATTCGCCGATCGCCCAAACGTGGGAGCCGGACGGCGTCTGCGCGTGGGCGGCCGCGCCGCATAGCAACAAGATCGCAAGGGGAATGGAAAACGCGCCGGAGCGCCGGGGCGTACTCATATGAAAAGACTATCAGGTCCGAATACCGCTACGATCCTGGCGCGCAGGCGCGCAACATCTGGAGGGATTTCGCCGTCTCGGGCAGCGCCCGCGCCGACGTGTTCAGCTCGAGGAAACGGTCAAGGTATTTGCGCGCGCCGGCGCAGTCCTTGCGCGCCCAACCGATTTTCGCCAGCATCAAGTACGGCGCCGCCGCCCTTCCGCGCACGATTTCCGACGCCGTTTCGGCCGACTTTCGCGCGGCGTCGAATTCGCGGCGGGCGGCCTGCGCCTCGGCCAGGTAGAGATGGCCGGTGACCCAGCGGGGATCGACGTCGAGCGCGCGCGTGGCGACGTCGGCCAATTCGGTGAAGCGCCGCTCTTCCAGGTACACGGCTCCGAGGTGAAGGTAAGGAAGCAGAAAGCGGGGCTCCATCTCGATGGCCTTCTCGAAAGCTCGAAAGGCGTCTTCCTTCCGGTCCATGTGCAGATAGAGGAGCGCCAAGGCGTCCCACACCTCCGGCTGCGCGCCGGCCTCGACGGCCTCTTCGTACAGAAGCGCCGCTCCGGCGAGGTCGCGCTTCGCCGCCAGTTCCGCGGCCTGCTTCAGCTTCCTCTGCAAGCCGCGATTCCCCTGCGAGGCAAGCTGATCGACGGTCACCGTGCCGAAGGGCTGCCCTCCGGCCCGGCGCTTGGGAACCATGAGCGCGGCGAAGTTCCGTCCGCTCGCCACCGTAACGGCATCCTCGGCAAGAACGAAATCGTCGAATCGCGCCCGGATGGCGTAGCGTCCTTCCCGCACTTTGTCGAAGACAAACGCGCCGTCGGGCTGCGTTCGGGAGCGGTACTTCGCGCGCCCGTCCTCCAGCAGTTCCACCGTTACCGGCCTCCGGGTCGGCCCGCCGTCGGCTTCGCGGAACACGTAGCCCTCGAGCGCGGCCAGTTGGGCCGTTGCCATCGCCAGCGGAACGAGCAGGCAGGCCATCGCGCTGACTACGATGATACCGGAGAACCCGCGTGGTTAGACGTTTTCCATCACCAGAACGTAATCCTGGAAAATCGGCGGCGGGGGCGGCTGCCACTCACCGCCCGCGGGCGTCACGTTTTCGATTTCCGTGACGGCGCCGGTGGCCGGGTTCCACCAGTAGGCGCGGTACTCGACGCCGGGCTCGATCGCTTTCACCTTGTGATCGACGCGCCCGGTTCTCGGGAAGTAGAAGATGCGCAGTTCGCCCGGTATGCCGGCCCCGTACGGCTGCATGTAGTTTTCGGGGGACCCGTGCGGTTCGATCCAGTCCGGTTGCGGCGACATGCGCCGCCAGGGATACTTCATCAGCAGCGATTTCGCCATGGCGAGCTGCGCCGAGCCCGGCAGGCGGTAGGCCGTCTGCCAGGGCGTCTCGCCCCAGTTGCGCCCGTGCGGCGAAGCCCCGAACGGCCGCTCCGGCGTGTTGACCTGCCAGATGCCGTTGGCGCCGTAGGTATGCCCGGCCGCGCCGCTCAGCACGCACGACCAGAACATGAACCGCTGCACCTCCTGCCGGCTTGCCTCCAGGATGCCTTCGTAGCAGACTTCGCCGTTGATCACCGGCATTGTGGGCGCGGCGGCGTAGGCGGACATCGCCAGCTTCAGCGTGTTCGGAATGCTATCACGGTCCGAATGCCCGGTCTGCAGCATGTCGAAGTCAAGCACGCCCGGATCGTCCACCGTGGCGCGGGCGCTGGTGGAGGGGTGAATGGTGATCGGGCGGCGGTACGGGTCGATGGAACGGAGATATCGGCCCAACTCCGTCCACCCCGTCTTCTGGGCCGTCGTGTCGGCGTCGCGGTTCTTGGACAGGTAGTACGGCATGCTGCCTTCTCCCGCCAGGCACCACACGACGGGATAGGCGCCCCAGCGCGCCGCCACGTAACGCCAGTGCCGCTTCATCTTTTCGACGCCGAGAATCGGAAGGTAGTAGCCCCAGCAGCCGACGACGCACGGCGCCAGCCCGCTGTCAGCCAGATGCCGGATGCGCAGGTCGGCCATGTCGAAATACGCGGGATTTACGCGGGTATAGTCCTCGTTATACGGAAATCCCGCTTCGTTGGCCCCGCGCAGGTCGCGCTCCCCCATGTCCGGATAGAGGCCCGCGACGATCTGGATCACCGAGAAGCCCTTAGCGCGCCGGTCGGCGGTGAGGAGCTGGAAATCTTCCGGCCACCGGAGGCGTCTCACCAGGCCCATCCACCAGGTGTCGCCCAGCCAGAAGAAGGGCGTCCCGTCGGCGTGCTCGAAGCGCCGGCGGTCCGATGCAACGCGAATCGGCCCGTTTCGGTAGAGCGGATTCGTTCCGTCGTAGGGAGCGGCCTCGATCGTCCCGCGCCGGTCGTGAAGCCCCGCGTCGTTGGCATCGGAGCCGACGGAGCGCCAGGAATGCGCGCCCGGTTTGGCCGGCGCGTAGCGCACCCGCCATTCCCGTTCGCCGGCCCAGAACGCGGGAATGCGCAACTCGTCGCCGCCGGGTTCGCGCACCACCACGTCAAGCTCGACATCGGTGAAGGGATTGCCGTAGGACCTGGCGCTGGTGAAGCTCCACTCCAGCGGGCGGTGGACCGCCGCCTGCAACGCCTGTCCCTGAAGCATGCCCGACAGCGCCGCCCCGCCGAGAAACGTCCTCCTGCTCAGCCGCATCGCAACCTCCCGGCTATACAGCGTGACACAGCCGCGGCCGCGGCGGGGAGACGGCACAGCCTATGGGGACAGCCGCAACACACCGATGGCACAGACGCCGCGGGAATAGCGCGCGGCTCGCCTTCAGCCACATGAAGCCCAGCAGCCTCGGCTACCTCCGAGGCGGTGGGTACAGTTTGGAAGGGATAACGGGAACATCGACTCCATGAAGCTCGAGCTCGTTCCGCACGACCTCCTCGACCCAAATTGGGGCGGAAGGCGAAACATATAACGCTTCGATCAGTTTCGTTATATCCGCTGGTACGTATGGTACGTATATACCATTCTGAAAAAGGTCAAGGTCTGAATTCAGGACGATCAAACGAAGCTCGTTCTCATGGCGGAAGCTCTTATGCTTGAGAAGGACCGTGACTGGAACATCCGGAAGCTTATCTGCCTCCAGATCCACATATTGAACAAGCGCCATTCCGAACCTGGTGACTCCTGAGAATGCTTTCTTGAGGAGGGGGATGATTTAATCGCGACACCGGAATCGGGCGAATAGAGTTTCCACATCGCCGCTGATTCACCATCGTTGATATGCCAGCAACTTACGCAACACCTCTTGTCGAAAGCCTTGAGCACGTCTACCAGCAAAACCTTACTCCAACGAGTCGCCCCTACATGTCGGCGGATTGACGCTGGCATGAAGCCTTCGTAGGGATCCTGCTTTTGAAGGTTCTTCAATCGAGCGAAGAACAAGCTTTGCTTCTGAAGAATCGATAAGAGATTGGCAATACTAACATACCGCCAGGCCTCTAGTGTCGACAGCGTGGAAAGTCGCTCATCCTGAGGTCCTGCTCCATAGCTCGCGATCGTATCTCGAATATCATCAGATTCATCTAAACATTCTCCTCTCTACGGTCAGTGCTCGAGGAACCGGCATTTTCATTGTCGCACGCTAGTGCACCTCGGTAGATAGTATTTTCGTATCGTTTACTCAGTGGAGAGTAGCAAATTGCGACGCGCGTGCCCCAAGGCAAGGGCGCTTTTGGGTGGGCAACACGCGGAGACGTTTGGCGAAACCGCCATCGGGTACCGAACGTTGTTACGGTGCCGGCGGACTTCACGCCTCACAATCTGAAGACTCCATCGTCAACCCAGCCAGTCTCGAGCGTCCAGCGCGGGACCAGGTGTGCGAGCAATGCCACCTGTTCGGCGCGGCGCGCCTGCCGCTGCGGCCCGGCTACCAAGCGGGCGCCAACCTTGGCGACTATCTCGCGATCTACGCTTACGAAGCTCCGGATTCGTCCCGGCCCAGCGTGACAGGACATCCGGAGGAGATGAAACAGAGCGCCTGCTGGCGGTTGTCGAACGGCAGGCTGTGGTGCGGTTCCTGCCACCAGGTTCACGCGGAGGTTTCGACCGCCGAGGTTGCTCCCGGGTACGACGCGCGATGCCTGGTCTGCCACTCCCGTCAATCATGCAATCGGGTTCGCGCCACGGTGGAAAAAATGAACCGCGAGGACGATTGCATAAGCTGCCACATGCCGAAGCGGCAGGTGGTGGAATCGGCGCACGTCGCTTTCACGGACCATCGCATTCTCCGCCGGCCGCGGCCTGGTCCCGCGGCTGCGCGAGCGCCGGACAAGCTGAAGCTCATCGTTCCCGCCGAGCTTGACGATCCGGTGGCCGCTACCCGGAACCTGGGATTTGCGTATGCGCAGTTGGCCGGTTCCACCGGGCGCGCGGAGTTCAACCGGCGGGCCGCCGCGCTATTGCGGCCGCTAGCGGGGACGCACGCCGAGGATGCGCCCTTCTGGGAGATCATCGGGGCGGCGCACCTGGAACTTGACGAGCCGGAGCCGGCGGCGGAGGCGTTTCGGAAGGCGCTGGAGAAGGACCCGCGTTCGGCCGCCGCGCACTACAGTCTCGGCTTCCTGCTCCAGCGCGCCGGGAGGGCGGTCGAGGCGGTCGCCGCATACCGCGCGGCCCTCGAGTCGGACCCGGACAAGGCCGAGGCCCTGGGGAACCTGGCGGCGGCGTACTTCGCACTGGGCCGGCGGACCGAAGCGCTGGCAGCCCTCGACGCCGCGTTGACGCTGGAGCCCGGGAATCTGAAGTGGAGAGCAATGAGGGCCGGCGCTGCTCGATGAGCTCAGTGCGCCCGCGCCCCCGGCGCCGGAGAAACGCCCTGGATCAGCACGTCAAGCTGCCGGCCCACCGTGCCGTTCGCCGTGAAGTGAATGCCGCACTCTTTCCTGGCGTCCTGCTCCCACCACCACCGGCCCGCCCGCTCGTCCTCGTCCTCCGCCGTCGCCCGCGTGCACGGCGCGCACCCGATGCTGGTGTAGCCGCGCGCGTATAGCGGATGCGTCGGAACGCCATGGCGCTGGATGTAGCCGTCGATCTCCTGCCGCGTCCAGTCGGCGATCGGCGCCAGCTTGATCGCGCCTTTCACCACCTCCACTTTCCGGATCTCGTTCCGCGTATTGGAGGTGAGCCGCCGCAATCCCACCGCGTAGGCGCGGAACTCCGCCAGCTTCCGCTCCAGCGGCTTCACCTTCCGCACATGGCAGCACAGCAGGCGCAGCGACGGGTCCGTGTAGAAGAGATTCGACCCGTGCTGCCGCACCATCGCTTCCACCTCGCGCGGGTCCGGCGTCACCACTTCGACCTTGGCGCCGTACCGGGCGCGTACCATGTCGATCATCGCGTGCGTCTCCTCCGGCAGCCGCCCCGTGTCGAGCGTGAACACGCGCACGTTCGGCGAGAGCCGGAACGCCATGTCGAGAATCACCATGCCCGACTTCTGGAAGCTCGTAGAAATGCCGAACGAGTCGCTGAAGGTGCGAATCCCCCAAGCCAGGACCTCCTCTGCCGGGAGATAGTCGAGCTCTTCAAAATAGTGTTGCGGCATCGAATCGCCCCAATCTCTATCTATATAATATGGATTCTCCGTCGTTGTCAAGGATGCACGTTTTCACGTAAACCGCGGTCGGCGCCGGCCGGCTTTCCTCTTGGCCTCCGATTGATGTAACCTGCGAAATGGTTTCTGCGTCCCTTCACGTTGCGGCAGTCTTGTAAGCCGGACTGTCGCTGACGCCCTTCCCGGCGCTGAACAGCAGGGACGGGACTGTCCGCCGGCGTTGATTGCGGCCGCCGGCGATGATCTCTCGCCGTCCGGAGTTCCCAAAACGCAGCGTTTTTTGGCGCCCGCCAGGCATGGCTGCGCCGTCTATAGATAAGGCGAATGCGCGCGCCGGCAACGAGGACGCCGGCGCGGGAGGACAGCAGATGGGACGAGCAATTAAAGGCGAAGGATCGATCATGACGATGACGCGTGAGAGTGACACCATGAAGTATCGGGCGTTGCTGGAGACGAAGCTCGCCGAGTTGCTCCAGGCCGTCCGGAAGCGCGAGGACATTACCATTGAAAAGGCGGCGGATGCGCTGGACGATCTGCAGTTGGCGGCGCTCCGCGAGCTGGCGATCACCAACCTCAACCGCGAGTCGCGGCTGCTGCGCGCGGTGCGCGGGGCCCTGGCGCGGTTCAAGGACGGCAGCTACGGCGTCTGCCTCCACTGCGAAGAGCCGATTTCACCCAAACGTCTGAATGCGGTGCCTTGGGCGGCCTATTGCGTCCGCTGCCAGGAAGCGGTGGACCGCGGCGAGATGATCGAAGAGCGTCACGACGCCGACGATTTCGATCTGATGGACGCAGCCTAGGTCCGTCCGCTTTTCGCTCAGGGAAATCAACTCTCATCAATTCTCCGCGGCGCTTGACTTTCCCTTTTTATTCGCCAACAATGGTCAGGGGAGGATTCATGGCGCTTACCAGGAGACAAAAAGAGGTCCTCGACTTCATCTGGGACTTCGTCCAGCAGAACGGCTACAGTCCCAGCTTCCACGAGATCGCCACGGGCCTCGAGCTCCAATCGTTGGCCACCGTGCACAAGCATATCTCCATCCTGGAAAAGAAGGGCTACCTGGAACGCGGCGCCAACCGCAGCCGCTCCATCGAACTCTCGTCCAAGTACCTGGACGCGTCGGGCCGCCGTCCCGCCGCGGCCGCCTACGAGATCCCGCTTGCCGGAAGAATCGCCGCCGGTTCGCCGGTCGAGGCGTTCGCCCAGAACGATTCCCTTGGCTTCTCCGACTTCCTCGGCGACAAGGGAACATATGCTCTCCAGGTCCGCGGCGATTCGATGATCGACGACCACATCATGAGCGGCGACTACGTGCTGGTGGCGCGCGCCGGCGAGGCGAAGGACGGCGACGTCGTGGTTGCCCTGGTCGATGGCGCCGAAAGCACTCTGAAGCGATTCTATCGGGAGCCGAACGACATGGTGCGCCTGCAGCCGGCCAATTCGGAGATGCAGCCGATCGTCGTGCCCGCCGCCAGCGTCGAGATCCAGGGCCGGGTCCTGGCCGTGCTCCGCAAGTACTAACTGAGGCCAGTCGCGCTGACGTCCGGCGGCGCCATCGGTCCCGCAGCCGGCCCTATTGCCGCTTGGGCGCGGTGGCCAGGATCTCCAGGATCGACCGGCCGGTCCGCGTAACGTCGCCGAAATGCTCCATGTAGGAGTGCAACTGCCGGTTCATCTCCAGCGCCTGCTCCGGGGTGAGCTGCGCCCTCAGGATCATGTCCCGAAGGTGCACCGGGTTGGGGAGCGTCGCCTCTTCCGCAAGCTCATCGAGAGCGGTGCGCGCGTCGTAGTGGTACATACCCCCATTATCCGGAAGAGTCCGGCGGGGCGCGTCGATAATCGGCTCCCAATCTGAACGGCGAGGTATAGTAATTTCATGTTTCAGGCGCAACGCCCGCGGGAAGTCCATGACGTGGTCGTAATCGGGTCGGGGGCGGGCGGCGGAACGGTGACCAAGGTTCTGGCGGATCTCGGGGTCTCGGTGACGTTGCTGGAAGCCGGCCGCATGCTCGACCCGGCCAAGGACTACAAAGAACACGCGTGGCCCCACAGCGTCGATCACCGCGGCGCCGGGCCCGGCGGCGAGTTCTACGACGGGCGGCAGCAGTGGGGCTACTTCAGCGCGCCGAACGGGTACTGGCACATCGACGGCGAGCCGTATACCGTCGCCGACGGCAGCGAGTTTCTCTGGTTCCGGTCGCGGATCCTGGGTGGGCGTACCAATCACTACGGCCGCATCTCGCTGCGTTTCGCCGACTACGATTTTCGGCCCTATTCCACCGACGGGCTCGGCGACGACTGGCCCATCGGCTATCAGGACCTGGCGCCCTACTACGACAAAGCCGAAGCGTTCATCGGCGTCACGGGGACGAAGGAAGGCATCCGGAGCGCTCCCGACGGGATTTTCCAACCGCCGCCCTCGCCCCGAGTCCACGAGACGCTGGCGAAGAGGGCGTGCGAGAAGCTCGGCATCCCGTGCATACCGTCGCGAATGGCGATTATCACCCGGCCGCTCAACGGGCGCGTGGCGTGCCATTATTGTGGCCAATGCGGGCGCGGCTGCGTGACCGCATCAAACTACTCGTCCAGCCAGGTGCAGATCTTCCCCGCCATGAAGACCGGCCGCGTGAAGGTGATCACCGGGGCGATGGCGCGTGAACTGATCGCCGACGGCAGCGGCAAAGTGACGGCGGTTTCCTACATCGACACGGCAGCCAGGACCGAGACTCAGATCCGCTGCCGGACGGTGGTGCTGGCGGCAAGCGCGTGCGAGTCCGCCCGTCTGCTGCTGAACTCGAAATCGCCGCGCTTTCCTAACGGCCTGGCGAACTCCTCCGGGGTCGTCGGCCGGTACCTGACGGACACGGTCGGCTACAACCTGCGCGGCCGCGTCCCCGCGCTCGCCGGCATGCCCAAGCACGACACGGACGGCTTTGGCGGTATGCACATGTACATTCCCTGGTGGTTGTGGGACAAGAAGGAAAAGGAATTCCCGCGCGGTTACCATGTCGAAATCGGAGGCGGCTACGGAATGCCGCAGGTTGGCAGCTTCCACTCGGCCTGCGCGAGACACGAGGGCTATGGCGCCGCGCTGAAGACGAAAATCGAAGAGGAGTACGGGACCACGGTCGGCTTCGCCGGCCGCGGCGAGATGATCCCAAACGCGCACACGTACTGCGAGATCGACCCGCGGGCGGTGGACCGCTTCGGCATCCCCGTGCTTCGCTTCCATTTCCGCTGGAGCGAGCACGAGCGGAAACAGGCCCGCCACATGCACGATACGTTCGCCTCAATCATCGAGACGATGGGTGGCGAGGTGATCGGTGGGCGCTCCGGGCAGTCGATCTCGATCGGAGGGACGATCATCCATGAGCTTGGGACGATCCGCATGGGCAACGATCCGCGCGCTTCGGCCCTCAACAAGTACTGCCAGGCGCACGACGTCCCCAACCTCTTCGTCGCCGACGCCGCGCCGTTCCTCAGCAATCCCGACAAGAACCCGACGCTGACCATCACGGCGCTCGCCTGGCGCACCGCCGAATACCTGGCCGAGGAGATGAGGAAAGGCAAT
The DNA here is from genome assembly GCA_026129905.1 of Bryobacteraceae bacterium. Classification (GTDB taxonomy): domain Bacteria; phylum Acidobacteriota; class Terriglobia; order Bryobacterales; family Bryobacteraceae; genus JAHCHE01. The sequence goes on from JAHCHE010000062.1 coordinate 16,744, forward strand.
GTCTGAACGAGAATATTCCCGGCGCGACCTGGCCCGAATCGCGCTGGCAGCCACGGCCGGAGGGCTTACCGCCGAGGCGGCGCAGCACGTTCACCACGCGGCGGCGGCCGAGACGAAGCAGACGGGGACATATTCGCCCAAGTTTTTCACGGCGAGCGAATACCGTACGCTCGATCTGCTGGCGGAAATGATCGTTCCCGGAGCGCGCGAGGGCGGCGCCAAGGAGTTCATCGATCTGCTGGCAAGTGTCAACGAAGGCCTGGCCGCGATCTACACAGGCGGGCTCGCGTGGCTGGACCGCGAGATGGAGCGCCGGCACGGCCGCCCCTTCGCCGAGGCGACCGAGGAACAGCGGACCGCGATGCTCGACCTGATCGCCTACCGTAAGAACGACTCGCCCGAGCTCGGCCCGGGCATCGTTTTCTTCGACTGGGCGCGCAAGATGGTGGTGGACGCCTACTACACCAGCCCGGCGGGCATCGCGGCGCTCGGTTTCCAGGGCAACAAAGGCATGACGGAATTTCGGATCCCCTCGGAAGCCCTCGAATACGCCCTGAAACGCAGCGGCCTGGAGTAGCCTGGCTTGCGGGCTATCCCGGTGGAAAGACCCGTCAATCGAGTCTGCGCCCCGAACAGGTTCCGCAAGTTCGTGAGGCGATCGAACGTTATCACGATTGCCGGCAAGCTCTGGAGGCCAGCATCGAGCTGAATCAGTTCCTACTACGTGAACGGTCAGTCACACCCCCTACAAAATATTCCTAACCTACTCCATCCATTGCACTTACCTCCTCCTCCCCCGCTTCCCTCCGATCCGTTTTCTTTGACT
>JAHCHE010000063.1 GCA_026129905.1 Bryobacteraceae bacterium
CAAGGCGAACGCCTCCATCAAGAGCGTCAACACCGGTCTGTCCAACATCGAGGCGACGGCTGCCAAGAGCGCGCGCGGCGCCGCTCAAGGCATCGACGGTATGACGGCGGCCATGGTGAAGGGCGCCACCGCCGGCAACCTGCTGGCCGATGCGATCAAGATCGCGCTCGCCTGGGCCAAGGATTTCACGGTCGGCTCCATCAGGCTGGCGGCCGAGAACGCCAAGGCCGAGGCATCTCTCAAGGCCCTGGCGAAGGCGCACGGTCTGAGCGGCGCGGCGGCAGCCAAGCAAGTGGCGCTTATCGAGGAGATCGGTTTCGAATACACCGCAGCGGCGCACGCGGTGCAGCGCCTGATCGTGGCCGACATGGAACTCTCGAAGGCAGAGGGACTGGCGAAGCTGGCCAAGGACGCGGCCGCCATCCAGAACGTTGCTCCCGGCCAAGCGCTCGAAGCTCTCATGCTGGCGATCGAATCGGGAGCGTCGCGCGGCCTGCGGACCATGGGCCTGTTTGTCGACTTCCAGAAGGAGATCACGCTCCAGGAGTTGAAGCTGGGCCGCGCGCTCACGGAGACCGAAGAGAAGCAGGTCCGCTACAACGCCGTGATGCGGGAGGGAGCGAAGATCCAGGGCGCGCACGCGGCGGTCGCGCAGACGGTGGAGACGCAGTTGGTGGACCTGCGCCGCGAGTTCAACAATCTGCGGGAGGACATCGGAGCCAAGTTCCAGGACGACGTCAAGGCGCTGATCGGAAACCTGCGGGGGCTGGTCGGCTGGCTGCGCGAGAACTCGGATCTGCTGGTGAAGTTCGGCCAGGCGGCGCTCTGGGTCTCGGGGGTACTGGCGACCTACGCGCTGGCGGACAAGATCATGGCGCTGGCGAAGTCGATCGCGGCGCTGAACCTCGCCAGCCTGAATCCCTATGCTCTGCTGGGCGCTGGCGTGCTCGCGGCCGGAGCGGTCGTGTACAGCAACTGGAAGGACACCGAGAAGCAACTCCAGGAGCGCGCCAATGACCTGGAGCGGCAGGCCCTCCGCGAGGACCTCCTGAAGGGCCGCACGAAGATCGAGGACCTGCGCAAGAAGGGCATGACCGACGACCAGATCCGGGAACTGGTCGGGGGCCGGCGCGCGCTTGGCGGCGAGCAGTTCGACCTGAGCGGGCTGCCCAAGGTTTCCATGCAGACGGGCGCGGACGCGGAAATCGAAGCGCTGAAGATGGCCGCGGCGGTCCGCAAGCGTCAGGCGGAGGCGACTCGGGAAGCGCAGCGGGCGGCGGCCGAGGCGGCGGCGAAGGAGAAGACCGGTTTCGCCCGCGACATGGCCGAGATGAACGCGCAGATCGCCAAGTGGACCACGTTCACCGACGACAAGGGCGTCGAGCGCCGGATCCGGCTGACGCGCGACGCCTGGAATGCCGTCCTGGATCAGCTTACGGCCCGATGGACGGCCTTCAAGCAGAAGCTGCTGGAGGACAATCGGCAGCATGTTGCCGAGTACATGAAGGCGGAAGAGGAAGCCATCGGCAGGCGGATGGCGTTCGAAACCGAACTGTACGAGGCTCGCCTCCAGTACAACGAGGAGATCGTGCGGCGTGACCTGGACCATAGCGAACGCATGCTCGGCGTCGAGGAGCAGCGCGCGGGCATCGAACGCGACGCCCGGCTGCGCGGTGTCGAAGCCGGCGAGGCCCGGACGATCCAGCAGAAGGTCACCGTCGAGCAGCAGAAGGCCGAGATCGAGATCGATTACCTGGAGCGTGTTCACGAGATCAAGATGCGGCTGTTTGATCTCGAAACCTCGCGGATGGTGCTGGAAGAAGAGGCGCACCTGGCCCGGCTTGGCTACCGGGCCGGCGAGATCAGCGCTCGGATCGCGGAACTCAGCCGGCAGCGGGAAGAGATCCGGCAGGCGAACCAGGAAGCCACGGATGCTTCCATTCGATCGGCCCGCGAGAGCGCCGCGATCCGGAGCGCCGAGATGATCCGCGATCACAACCGGCAGGTGTTCGACTCCTTCAAGCGGCAGGCCGAGGGCGTGTTCGACGCGCTGCTGGCGAAGTCGCAGAGCATCTGGTCGGCGATGGGCAACTCGCTGAAGACGGCGCTGCTCACCGCGATCAAGGAGGTCGTCACCTCGCGCGTCGCGGCCATGCTGATGCAGTTGTTCGGCGGAGGCCGCGCTTCGTTCGCCGGCGCCGGCGGCGGTGGCTGGGCCGGCGTTCTTGGCGCGGCGCCGGCGCTGGCAGGGTTCGGCATTCCTGGCGCGCCGGGCGGCACAGGGGGCTTTTCCGGACCGGTGGCAATGGGTGGCTCGGGGGCTTCGGGCGGCGGCGCGTGGGCCAACGTGGGCGCAATGGGGGCCAACCTGAAGGAGTTCGCCGGCATTGGCGGCAGCGTTCAGACCGGGGCCGGCATGGCGACGACATGGCAGGCGGCCACGATGGGCCAAAAGCTGTCCGCCATCGGCAACTCGAATGCCGCGCTGCTGGGCGGCGGACTGCTGCTGTACGAAGGGCTGCGGCGCGGCGGCGCTTCGGGCCTGGCCATGTCAACAGCGGGCGGGGCGATGATTGGGTTCAAGTTCGGCGGTCCGATTGGGGCCGCCATCGGGGCAGCGGCTGGCGCCACGGCGGGCATCGTGCGTCTGTTCATCAAAGGCGCCGACGAGAAGATCCGCGAGGAAGTGCGCGCCGTCTACGGCGTGTCGATCGACAAGCAGTTCGCCAGGGAGTTGAACCGGCAGCGGGGCAAGATGGACATTCGCGCGTTCGTTCGAAGCCCTCAAGTGCGCGAGCAGATCGAGCTGTACGCGGAGATGACGGGGCAACGTCGAGGGATGAGCGATGACCGGCCGCGCGGGGTGAACCTGGTCCAGCAGGGCGGCGCGGTGTTCCAGGACGCGGTGTGGCGGGGCAACCAGGCGTTCGGATACGCGAGTTCGCTGCCGTCACTCGGCGGGCAGACGCTCGAACGGATGAGCGCGCCAAGCCAACAGCAGACGCAGATCACATTGCAGCTTGACGGCCCGGCCACGGTCGACCTGATGGAAGGCAAGGCGGTGAAGGTCATCTCATCGCGGCCGCGGCTGGTGCAGTCTTCGTACGCCCAGGCGATGAAGTCCTCGGCGGGCCGGCGGCAGTCCGCCGCGAATGCCATGAATCCGCTGGAGACGGTGGCGGTGTAACGATGCCGGGCGTCGTTGCCGCCGCGACTCCGACCACGGTGCTGCCGGGATCGCTGTGCAGCGCGTTCAGCGAGACGCGGACGTTTCGGACGCTCATCTCCGGCCCGTATGCCGATGGCCGGGACCAGCGGCAGTCGCAAGCGCTGTCGAGCCGGAAGGCGTGGGCGATCTCGAAGCGCCTGCCGTACGCAGCCTGGCTCCTGCTGCGGGACTTCTACCTGGCGCGGCGCGGGCCATCGGAAGAGTTCTACTTCTACCCGCGCTATGCCGACCACGATCCAGCTGGCCAGTCCATCACGGGTCGCCACATCGTCCGGTTCGCCGGCGCGCTGAGCGGCGCGTACCACGTCGCTCGCTTCGAAGCCGGTTTGCAGTTGATCGAAGTCGAGTAGATTTGCGTGAACCGGCGTTCAGGCGGCCTGATGGACGGGTTCGTGGTGTAATTCGATGAGTTCTTCGGCCTTCAAAGACGCCATCGCATACGTCCTCCCGTTGTCATCGCAGAACTCAACCTCGTAGACACCGGGAGCCAGGATTTCCACCACCGTGCCGACTTGGCCGCGTACCAGGCCCTGGTCCGGCAGGTCTCGAAGCAGCGCCACTACCGCTAGCAGGTCAATGTCAGCCATCGGGAGCCTTCCCTTCATAGTACATAACAGCTCGTCAGCCGCGGGCTCTCCTCACCCGTTAGAACAATCCATGTACTGCGGATTCTCACCGTCTTGCCCGAGTGAGCCAGTTCGAGGTCGAGCACGTATCGCTGCCCGTAAGAGTTCGCCACGCCGAGCTGCGCCTCGGCCTCCGCAGCGGCTGCAAGCAGCGCCGCCCTCAGCGCTTCGGCGTCACTTTCCCGCAGTCCAACTGATGCGAATACCCGTGCTTTGTGCCGGCCCCGGGGATGGCGCGGATTCAGGCAGTAGGCGCGCAACTTCTGGATGTCGACGATCGCGAACGCACCGTTGGGCAGCTTCATGAATCACTCAGCGTAGCAACTCATGGAATACCTGGGACCCATCCCGATTCCGGATGTCGCACCTTCCGGACTGTGGCCCGTGCCCGTGAACTACGGGTTGGTGCGCGTGCTGGAGCCGCAGGTTGTCGCGCACCAGTTCGGCACGGGTGACGCCAAGCGCGAGCAGCGGTTCTATCTCGGCGACGGCCAGCGGCGCATCCAACTGGCGCTGCCGGATCTCAACACTGCCCGTAAGAAGCTGGTGACCGACTTCTGGGAGGCTCGGCGCGGGCCTTACGAGCCGTTCACGCTGCACGTGAAGGAGCCGGATGGGACCACGTCGACTTCCACCGTCCGGTTCTCCAGCGACACGATCTCGCTCGACCAGGTCCTGGAGCACTTCTGGAGCGGCTCGATTGAGCTGGTCGAGGTTCCGGCCGCGACGCCTGTCTACGCAAGCGCGGCGACCGTGGTCCGGTTTCCCAGCGCATCGCTTGAAACCGCGCTGCTCGATCAGGTCCAGCAAATCTTCCCCATCATCCACATCCGGACCCTGGGTCCGGCGCACGATCTTTATCTCTCGGACCGGCGCGTCCAGGTCGACGGCCGCCTTTACCAACCGCGCCTGCTCGACTGGGACGGCATTGCGCAGGAGATCGGCGGGGCCTCCGACAGCGCGAGCTTCACGCTCGGCAATGCGGATCGAGCGCTGACGTCTCTCACGAACGCGATCGACCTGGCGCGGGCCACGCTCGAGTTCTCTCTCTTCCACGTCGGCACGCGCACCAGGATCGACCTGTGGAAAGGCTTCGTCACCGATTGGTCCTTCGATGCGGGGCCGGAGTTCCGTATCGAAGCTTCCGACGGTCTCTACGAGCTGAACTGCGCTTACCCCACCCGCCTCATCACTCGCCAGGACGGCTTCACCGTGCCCGACCAGCCCGTCAACATTGGCGGCAGGAAGGGCGTGCCGCGGATCACCTCCACCTCGGTCACCAACGAGACGGCCTATGGCCAGCCGCTGAAGGACATCTACTGCGACGTGGCCGCCGACAAGCCGCTCATTGTGCCGTGCGACCTGATCGCCGGGCGCGACGAGAGCGAGTTTTATACGGCGCTTGGCATTGTCGGCAGAGGACCCATCGGCGAGTTCGGCTACAAGTGGTCCGCGAACCGGCGCGTCTACGGGCTGCTCGACGGCCAGCCGAATCACGGCGGCAAGGACGCCTCGCAGGATCTGTACGGCATCCGCCGTTCGCGCGGCCACAGCCCGGCGCGGGATCACGATCCGGACGCGGGCTCCTACTCGTTCTCGCTCGACGAGGTCGGCAAAGCCCTGCCGTACACGCAGCTCGACGGCGTCGCCTTCCAGCAGGTGCGGATCGTCGACGAAAAGGGCATTCAGCCGAAAGCGGTCAGCGGTCACCGGATGGACGCCTACATCGCGCGTGGTCTGGGCGGCTGGACGTGGACCGCGCCGGGCGCCAGATCTTGGCAGGAGGCCATCACGAATCCGATCTGGGTCGCGGTGAATGTGCTGCTCCACGGTCTGAACCTCGCCGACGCCGCCGTTGCCGACCAGGAAGCCGTGCTCGATGTCAGCGCCTGCGTCTCGGCCGCGGCGGTGTGCGACCAGCAAGCCGCGGCGATCATCGGAACTGGATCGGAGAAGCAGTTCATCTTCACCGGCGTCATCGGCGAGCAGAAGCCGCTGCGCGACTGGATAGCGGAGATCCTGGCGAACTGCCTCGGCGGCTACGCGTTCGCCTTCGGTAAGTTCCGGCCCTACGTCCGGTTCCACAGCGGGGTCGCCGAAAGCTTCCAGGAAGGCAACATCGTCAAGGGCTCGCTTGCGCTCGGTTCGATCGCCGCCGGCTTCAACAAGCTCGTCGCCACATTTGCGGACAGGGACTACGACTACCAATCGAACGGCGTGCAGCTTGTTGATACGGATCACCAGGCGCGCATCGAGCGCGAGTTGGCCAGCAACATCAACCTGGCCGGCACAGCTTCGAAGTCGCAGGCCTCCCGCATCGTGATGGCGCGGCTCCGGGAGGAACTGGGCGGACTGACGGCCGAGGAGCAGCGCAAGGCGCGGCGGGTGAGCTTTCGCAGCACGATCCTCGGCCTCGCGACCGAGCCGGGGATGGTCTGCTCGCTGTGGCATCCCGACATGCCGGACGGCCACGGCGAGTTCCGCATTACGGGTTGGCGCCTGCACAAGGATTACTCGCTCGAACCCACTGGCCAGTCCACCACCGACTCGATGTACGACATGCTGGTGGGCGACAAGCCCACCGATGTTGTTCCGGACATCGAGATCCCGCCGACCGAGCCGTACGTCGCCTACGTCACTGCGCCGACGGCGGCGCTGCGCCACGAGATCATTGACGGCGTCCACCGGGTGCACATCGACGGCTCCTACCGCGCGCCTGCGAACCTGGGCGAGAAGGACCTGCTGTTCGCCGGCGTCGAACTGCACCTGGAAACCGCCGCGGGCGTGAAGCCGCTCGGGTGGTATCTCTGGGACTCCACTTCCGGGCACGGCGGCGACCTGGTCAAGCTCACGGTCCCCAACCTGGACCCGCCTGGCGCGGACGAGACGTGGCGCGTGTACTTCTGCTCGCGCTCGATCAGCCGCAAGAATCCGCTGCACCGCAAGGCCGATCCGCCGCACCCGAAAGAGACCCCGTACGCGGCCATCGCTCCGGCCGCCAATCCTTACGACGGCGCTCCGGACGTGCGCGCCTTCACCGCCGGCAACTACGACGAGGCCACGGGCGCGTGGTCGGAGGCGCTTGAATACGACGCCAGCGCCGAGCACATGCTGATCGACTGGGCCTGCATGGTCCCGGCCGAACTCTGGCTCGCCAACTGGTCCGGCGTCCAGGTCTGGATCAAGCGGCCAAACCCGCAAGGCGGCTTCACCTACCATCAGGCCACAGGCCGTTCCGGCCTTGACAGCTTTCAGCCGCCCGGCGCCAAGGGCGTCCACTACGACCAGATCCGGATCGAACGCAAGCACGTGTTGGAGACGCCCGAGACGTGGACGCTGATCGCCTGCAGCTACGACCGCAACGGCGTGCCGAAGGTGGACGAGCAAGGCATCCCGCAAGGACCGGAGGCCACGATCACCACCGTCGCGCCGCCGGCGAGTCCGTTCGAGCCGGTGAAAGACGCGGTGTTGGGCTTAACGCCTGCGGGAAGCTTGTCTGGGCTGATGGGCGGCCAGAACCCGTGCTACACGCTGTGGGAACACACGCGCCAAGAGGCGGTGGGAATCCAGTTCCGGGTGACGCCGCCCTCCGACGGGAACTGGCTACGGGCGGCGCTGTACGTCGATTACGGGTCGGGGGAGCTGGAGCCGGTCGCGGAGTACCCGTACGGGCTGGTGGCGCCGGCGGCCTACGACCTGGAGCCGGTGTGGCGTAACCGACCGGCAACCGACCAGACCTGGCGCTTCGTCGCCGCGTCGGTCGGCAAGAACGGAACGCGCAATCTGCCGGACCGGACGAAAGCGGGCACGTACGTTGACGTTGCGGTAACGAAAATTGAGGGGATCGGGTATCCGTCCATCACTGGCGTGACCGTCCTGGGCGACCTCTGGGAGGGCAAGCAGACAGGTGCGCTGAAGATCACGCTGCCGTACACCGCGCCGGCGAGCGGGCAGTTTACCGGAGTGACGCTCTTCCTGAAGCGCCTGGGCGTTGACGCGGAATTCCGGGCGCTCTCGTATCATCCGCACCTGGGCGGGGCGGACGGCGCGGCCGACTCGGTGATGTTCTACTTTGACCGGCCCGTGAGCGATGAGACGTGGGAGGTGATCCTGTCGCCTCGCACGCGGTGGCACGGTGAGGACCTGTTTCGTCACGCCGACGACCGGAACTGGCGAAGCTTTACCGCGTCGGCGATGGGCGCGGCGAGCGCGACGGGGATCACGAATGCGGCGGTCGGGAACGTGACGTACGGGCAGACGCAGGACGGCATCGTCTACTGGGGCATCGACCATGTGAGCTGGACGAATCCGCCCGCCGATGTGAACTTCTACTTCGCCCGGTTGACGGTCCAAAAAGTAAACGGCTCCGGTGAGGCGGCGCCCGATTACGAGGGCGTCGAGCGGGTCGTCCGCGAGCAACAGTGGCCGGGGTACGCGGTCGACGCTCCGGTGGATTTATGGACGCTGCCGGCGGCGGACGCGACGCACCGGAAGTTCCGGTTCCGGCTCTACGCGGTGAACTGGAAGCGGGAGGCGACGCTGCAGACGGCGGCCTGGAGCGGGGCGAGCTACCGGGATGTGGAGCCTACGTCGCAGGGGCCGCAACCGCGGTCGATACCCGGAGCGGAGTGGACGCCGAATGTAACGAGTTTCGCGGCGGCTGGGGCGAATCCGGCGTATGGCGTGAACGGGGCTGGCCAGAAGGTCCTGCGGGTCGACTGCTCCTGGGTGAATCCCACGGACTCGCGGTACGGCGGCGTGGCGGTGTTCCTGGCGCTCGATGGCGTGGCGTACCAGATGACGGGGCTGGAGCGCGGCGCGAGCGTGCGGCTGGAAATCGTCAGCTTTCCGGCGGCCGACACGGAGGTGACGATTTACGCCCTGGCGCACGATCTGAACAACCGGCGGAATACCTACGTGCCCGGGGTGACGCCGACGGCGGTTCTGACGCTGCATCCGCCGCAAGCGGGCGCGGCGGGGCAAGAGTGGACGGCGCACGTGTCCGGGTTCGGCGCGACGGTGAGCTACCCGGAGACGGCGGACGGGACGTACAAGGCGCTGGTAACTTGCACGTTCACGCCGCCCGCTGATCCTACCTGGGGCGGGGTAGAGATACGGGCGTCGAGCGATGGCGGGGCGACGTATACCACGCGGGCGACGTCGGCCACTTCTCCGGTGACGTTCGAGCTGCCGGCGTCGCCCTTCGCGCAGACCTGGCGCCTGGTCGCAGTCAGCTTCGACGTGAACGGGCGGGCGAATTCGGTACATGCTTCGACGCCGGCGCAAAACATCGTGATCGGGACCGGCGTCGGACAGCTCGACCTGACGAAGGCCAAGCCCACCAGCTACGATCCGGACATTTTCAAGATCCAGGACGGCGAGTTCATCATCTGGGCCATGAACGGGAATCTGCTCGTCACCGGCTCGGTCGCCAGTTCCAAGCTCAACGCGACGGAGATCAGCGTGGGCGGCGGCGGCAACAAGCCGGGCAAGTTCGGCGTGTACAACGCAAGCGGCCAGCAGATCGGCTTCATTGGCGTGGACGGCGGCTACGAGGGCGGCTGGTTTAAGACGCTCGGCGTGGGCGGCGGGAGCGCGGCGTCCGCGCCCCTGTACGTGGACTCGGGGGGCGTGGTCAAGCTGGAGTCTCGCGGCGGCTATCATCCTGCGGTGACGGTAGACAGCGGAACGCGGCAAGTGCGGCTGAACGTGACCGATGGCCTGGTGGTGGAGCACACATCGCCATACCATGCGCGGGCGCAGGTGACCACAAATGGGCTGGAGGTTCGGTGGCTGAGCCCCGACTATCCGATTGAGGCGGCGTATGGGCCGGCGGGAATGTCGGTGTGGGATCGGTACGGCGCTAACGTGGCGTTCCTGAAAAACATCAACCCTTCCGGGGCGGGGTACGCGCAGCTCTCGATGTACAACGGCGGATCGGAAAGGATCTACCTGTCCTCTTATGCGGGAGTGGCGGAATTCGGCTCGTACTGCGACGCGGCGGGCGGGTTCTACGTTTACGGGCAATCGGTGATCGACAGTTCGAGGAACGCTGTGTTCGCGGGGCTGAAGTGGACGGGGCATCTCGACGGGCCGTTCACGGTGGATACGTCGATGGCGTGGGCGCCGGCGGGCAAGCTGGCGTACTACTCGGGCGGGAGCTTCAAGGGCTGGATACCGGTGATGGCGTGAGGGTGACAGGACTATGGAAATTACGGTAACGATACCTGACGATTTGGCGGAGGCGCTCGACGCCCGCTTCAAAGCGGTGCAGGATCAGCCGCGGACGGACGCGGAGGGGAACACGATCATACCGCGGCGATTTCCGGGCGGGTTGGCGGACTGGCTACGGGAGATACTGGCGCACAACTTGCGCGAGGCGGCGGCGCCGCTTCAGGACCAGATGCCGGCGGCCAGGGCGCTGAACCAGGAGATCGAGTCCCGGCGGAAGGCGCTGCTCGACATGTACAAACCGGAAGTGCGAGGCAAGAAGGTTTGATGAATGGCGGCCGGCAAGACCACACACGCGCGCAACGCGGTCGTCAACGCCACGCTGCGCGGCATTCCGTTCACGCCGCCGGCGGCCTTGTGGCTGGCCCTGCACTACGCCGACCCGACCGAGGCCGGCAGCCAGAACGAGCTCTCCGGCGCAGGTTACGCGCGCCAGCCCATCGCGTTCGGCGCGCCCTCGCCGGCGGGCACGGTGGCGAATAGCGCCGAGATCCTGTTCCCCACGGCGACGACGGACTGGCTGGTGGTGACGCACTGGTCGCTGTGGGACGCGGTCTCCGGCGGCAACGCCTGGTATCAGGCGCCGCTGGCTGGGCCCGTCCAGATCGAGCAGGGCGACGACCCCAAAGTGCTGGCCGGCGCGCTCGTCGTAGCCGAGCAGTAGGGAGGACGAAGGTTTTGAAGTTCATCATCAACACAGTGATTGCGGCGTTCCTGTGCGTTCTCGGCGCGTGGGCGCAGCCGGCGCCGAAGTTTCCGGCCGAACTCCCGACGTGGTCCGACATCCTGCGCGCCAAAAACAGCGCTGTCGCCACGCTCACCGGGCCAATCGGACCGGACGATCTGTCGATCCCGGTCAGTAACGGCCTGGCGTTTCCCGCGCCGGGCGCCGTCACCATCGAGGCCGAGCACATCCGGATCTGCTCGGTTGCCGCCGGCAGCCTCACCGTCTGCCCGGGCGGCCGCGGCTTCGACGGCAGCCAGAAGGCGGCGCACGCCGCCGGCAAGCTGGTCGACGGGCGCGTGCTGGCGCGGCACCACGAGCAGCTTGGGGCGGAAGTGATCGCGCTCGCCGAAAGCCTCGGACCCGAGCTCCAGAACGTCGTCAAGAACGGCGGCTTGGCCACGCCGAACGCCGTGCCCGTCGTAAGCGCGGGCGGAACCCTGGGAGAGCTGGCGGACTTTGGCTTCGACTCCGACCAGCGCCTGCGCGTACGGCTGCGAGACTTCGTCTCGGTGAAGGACTTTGGAGCCAAGGGGGACGGGACCACCGACGATACGGCCGCGATCAAGGCCGCGCGGGACTACGTCGAATCACGCGCGCTGCAGATTCCCATCCCGAATACCGGCAAGGCTTCGCTGCCGACGCTCTACTTTCCCGCCGGCCAGTACCGCATCACCGAGCCCAACGCCATCTGTCCCAAGCCGGAAAGCTGGGTTGGCGCTAGCGTGAGCGGCTGGAGCGTGGCCGGCGAAAACGGGTCCAGCTCGCTGCTGTACCTCAACTTCCCCAATGCCCCGGACAACTATCTCTGCAAGGCGACGACCTTGGGCGTATCCCGCGGCACGTTCGAGAATCTGTGGATCTACGGCTCGAACAAGTGGGAGCGCGGCTTCTACTTCTGGGGCGAGTACATCCCCGGCGTGGCCTCCTACGCCGGCTCCTCGATGAACACGTTCCGCAAGGTCCGGTTCCAGAACCTGAAGGAGAGCGTCACCATCGACGGCCCGGGTCCGAACGAGGAGAACCGCCAGCATCTGCTCGGCGACCGCTTCCTGTTCGAACAGGTAAGCTTCCGGGCCACCGTGGACATGCCCGACGCGGTTGGCTTCTGGATGAAGCCGCCGGTGGTGCAGAGCGTCGCCCACCTGATGCTGCTGCCCGATTTCGAGATGCTGGGCGAGCGCAACGTCGGCCTGTATGTCCAGGGCGGCTCGACCGTGACTATGGTCGATCCCTCGCTCGTGTTCGACGGCGACGGAACGATCGCCATCAGGATCGACACCGACAACGAGGTGGACGGCGGCGGCGGGATCGGCGTCCTGGGGAATCAGTTTTCGGTGTTCGGCGGCAAGGCCGAAATCCGCTCGACGTACACGGCGACGCCGCCCCGCGCGTTCTACCTGAGCGCCCGCGCCGATCTCAACTTCTACGACACTTCCTTCGCGGACTACGACCGGGAAGTTGACAACGTGGTAAAAGCGACCATCCGCAAGTGGGGCCACGTGACCATGCGCGGGGGCAAGTGGCACCTGAAGACCCGCATCGAAACCGACGACGCGGTGAATCTCCAGTGGTGGAAGGCGATGCTGCGGCTCGATAGCGTGGGCATCAAGCGCGGCTTCGAGGAGCAGATCGAGCTGGCGCACACGGCCACCTCGGGCCACCGGCTCGGCGCCTACGGCCGCGCCGAGTGCAACCGCTGTTATTCGAGCTACGACCTGGTCAACATGAGCGCGAATCTCGCCCCCGCCGACGCCTGCCTGAACTGCACGAACGGGATGGATAACTCCACCCGGCCCGCCAAGCTGAGCGTCTTCCGTTTCGGATCGTACCGAGGGGAGGGGCTGCCGTCGTCGGGCGACGCGGGCCTCATCACGCTGCCGGCCGGCTCGCTGCTCAAGAGTTTTACTGTGGTCAAGGAGGATGCCCGCAACTGCGGCGCGGGCGGAACGTCGCAGTGCGGCGTGGTCACTTCCGGCGTCGTAACGGTCGCTTCCGAGAGCGGCCAGGTGCTGTTTGAAAGTCCGACCTGGAACCAGAACTCCAAGTCCGTGGTTACCGTGCCGGCGGCCTATCTCTGCACCCCGGCCGACAGGGTGTTCACGGTCTCCAGCACGGCGGCGAACCGATTGGAAGGATACATCCTCTATGAGTGGCATTAAGGCGATTCTGCTGGCGATCGCCGCGGCGGCGGCGCTCTCGGCGCAGGTTGAGACTCACATCCCGAACACGCTGAAGGTGCGCAACCCGGGCGCCAACGTCCCGGTGTGGAAGAAGTACCGCATCACCGTGGATGCGACCGACTGGCTGGTCAACGGCGCGCCGGCGCCTGCCGGCGAAAGTCACGTTTCGGCCAAGAGCGCCTCCACAACGCAGGTGATCAACCTGTTTCAGCTTCCCGCCGGCGGGATCGTCGAGGGCATCGCAGTCCGGCGGTCGACCGCCTGCACAGGCGCGACGACCGCGCAAATCACGGAGATCGGCGACGCCTGCGGCGCGAATAGCTACGGATTCACGGCCTACAACCTCCACACCGTTCCGACGAACACCGACATGCGTCACTTGCCGGTACTTAGGCGGTGCACGATCGTGGCGGCGTACCTGTACATCACGGTGAGCACGACCGGCGGCAACGTCAACGACCTGGCGAACTGCGTCGTGGATACCTGGGTGAAGTGGAGCATCCTGCCGTGAAGTGGGGCGAGGACCGGTTCGGCGAAG
>JAHCHE010000064.1 GCA_026129905.1 Bryobacteraceae bacterium
CTATTCAACTTATAGCCGGACAGCAGTGGTAGTAGGTCAACGCAAGCAACTAATCGCCGATGGCACACTCATCCCCCGAGATGGGTTCCTGGTCTTTGCTAGGGATGCTGAATTCTCCAGCCCATCCGCTGCAGCGGCCGTCATACACGGCGGCAGTGCAAATGGACTCATCGTTTGGAAGACCAAGGATGGGAAGTCTCTCAAGAAACTAGATGAAGAGGCGTAGCATCGTCAGGCGCGAATTCGTCGCGGATTGGGAGACGACGCTTCATACGTGGCAAATGGTTTTTGGTCTAGGTCGCCGTTAACGTAGGTGTGGCGAACTGCGGTGAAGTACGAACTCATCGGCCGACCACCGGCGCCGGTTGCGGAGGATGCCTTGCGGCGGGACTTCGAGGCGTTCCTCAGCGAGCTCGAATCCTCCCAGTCCAGGGTCAGCGTGGTCTTCGGGGTCGCGTGGGGCAACGAGATCTACGAGCGGGATTGGCGCGCGCTGGAAATGTCGGGCGGCGAACTCCGCGCGCGCGTGGGCGCGGCTGAGTCGAGCGGTCTCGGCAAAATCGGTCGAGATGATCTGCATATCACGCTTCAAGACGTCGGCGTCCAGCGGACCTACTGCCACCATGCAGAGATTCACGTCGCAGCCGACGCGAGCACCCATCCCAACTTTGAAGCGCTACGTGACGCGTGGATCCGCATGTACGCCGCCGGTCCGCTGCTCCTTGGCGTGGGACTCGCGCTTCTCGCCGTAGAGTCGCGGATGGCGGGCACGCTGCCCCGATGGGTCTTCGTTCCGTAGGTGATATCGACTTTGGCTGATTAGCGCCGGAGCGAGGGTGTGGTCCGCAATTAGCGCTGGGCCTCCGGATTGAACGATAGCATTAAGTAAGGCACTGTTAGAAAACAACAATTCCAAACCGCGGCGTGGAGCAGGCTGGCCGAAGGCAACCTGCGGGCTGATCGGCCATCGGCCGGGCGGCGGTTGGGAACCGCCGCGCAGGATGAGATCCTGGATGAGATCCTGCCCCACATTTCCTGGCTGAAGTGGCATGATTATTCCTAACGGAGCCTAAGAAGAAGCTTTGCGGGCCAGTTGGATTCGCGGGCTAACAGCCGCTTGTGGTCCAAGGCGGCCGGTGCAATCCTGGATCGCGGCGGCTGAAGCTCCGACGTTTACCGGATGGGGATTGAACATGAACGAGTCAACCGACAGAGGGCGGACCGCGCATCCGTGGTACTCGCGCCCGGTGCTTTTCGTATCCGACGTTCATCGCGCCCTACGCTTCTACATCGAGAAGCTGGGGTTCGAAAAACGGTGGCATGAAGGCGACGGCAAAGGAGGCGTCTGCCAAGTCGACCGCGGGGGGTGCGAAATCATCCTGTGCGAAGATGCCGCCCGGCAGGACAAGAGCCGTCTGTTCGTGGAGTTGAACCGGGATGGAGTGGATGAGCTTCGGCGCGAAATTGCAGAGCGCTCCGTGCCGACACAGAAAGGGTGGTGGGGCTACGACGTGATTAAGATTGTCGATCCCGATGGGAACGAACTTCTCTTTCCTCTTGACGAGACGAATGACAGCGAGCGCGGGACATAACGGCCGACGCCGGCGGCGTCCTCGGCGGCGAGAGTCATTCGATAAATACGAATCATTTCCGCCTCCCCCTGCCGCCCGGCTTCCCCGGCTACCATCTACAACGAAGCCACAGGGAACAGTCTTCCGGCGCTGCCGGCGCTTGTTGGGCGCATCCGGCGCGGCTATTCGTACCGGTATACCGTACAGCGCGAGATGGAAAGCTGGCGGGGAGACAAGCGCCAACGCTTGCCCTGGTCGGTTTCGTCGCCGTTGAGCCGCCGTCCCGGAATCCACTTTCCGTTCGAGTAGACGCCTTCATCGACGGCCGCCAGCCCTACGCGCGCGGGTCCGGGCGACTTTGGCGAAAAGGCGACGCCGAAGCCGCTACCGGCGCCGACAAACTCGTCGTTTCCCGTGGCGGCGATCAGGCCGTAGCCGATTTCGGCCTTGAAGCCGAAGATGTTGTCGAGGTTGATCTCGAGTTCGTAGCCGCCGAGCGTGGCTTTCACGGAGGGGTGTTCCTTGTCGAGCAGGAAACCCGTCATGGCGCCTTTGCCCTGGCGCTCCAGAATGACGGGGGCAAGCTGCGCCAGGATCGCGTAGCTCTTTCCCAGCGGCGCCGTATCGGCATCGGGAATCGAGTCGACCGCGAACGGCGACGTGCCGATGGCGTCGTGCTGCCCGAGGGCGTAAAAGATGTTCCGCGCGCCGTCTTCGCCACGGCGCATCTCTGGGATGAACAGGGGATTGCCCTGGCGGGTATAGCGCCGGCACCACTCGGCGAAATTCGGCTGATAAATGTCGGGCGCGAGAAAATCGATGTGCGGCGCCCCGGCTTGCCACAGGTCCATCACGTGGGGCAACGGACCGCCGCTCGGCCAGTCGCCGGGCTTGCCCTCGGGATTGCTGAGCCAGGCGTTGACGAACATCGGGAGGGGATACTCGGCCTTGCCGGCGGCGGCCACCTTGTCCACGTAGGCCGCGTAGTGCCAGGCCATGAAGGCTTCGTCGCCGGCGGGCGTGGCGCCGAAGACCTGCTCCCACGAGCCGGCGCCGCGCCCAGCCGCCGAATCCAGCAACTTCCGCAACTCCGGGACGAGGCGGTCCCGATTTTTCGAAAGGAAGCCCGACAGCGGGGCCGGGATGGGCTGTGAGAACGCTTTGTTGGCGGCCTCATTGCGGTCGCGGGAGTCGCCAAGCACGCCGACTTCGTTCTGCACCTGCATCATGACGACGGTGTGATCCCTGCCGTCGACCGCGCGGATGTGGCGCATCAGGGCGGCGAAGGCGCGGGCGTCCGCTTCCCAGTTGGCGGGCGCGAGCGTGGAGAGGACCTCGACGGTCTGGCCGTTGCCGAGCCTGACCCGAGGGAAGCGCTTGTAGTCGCGCTTCACCCACGCGGGGATGTAGCTGGACATCCCGTTCTTCCAGCTTCCGAACCAGAGAAACACGAGCCGGAGGTTGTGGCGGCGGGCGTCTTCGATCAGGCCGTCCACCAGCCGGAAATCGAACTTGCCTTCCTCGGGCTCGATCAGTTCCCAGGAAACGGCGGCGAGCACGGTGTTGAAGTTCATCGCGGTCATACGCGGCCAGATGGGCCGCATGTACTCGAGGCTCGACGAGCTGGAGTTGTGCAGCTCGCCGCCAAGGATGAGGAAGGGCCGGCCTTCGACGATGAGCTGGGTTGCGGTTCCCTGTTTGCGGAGGCTGGGAATGCCGTCCTGAGCGAAGGCCGCCGAGGAAGCGAGGATGAGAGCAATTAGGAGTTGCCGCATGGAATCACCTTTTTGGGGACCATTATATGCGGGCCGTTTGGCGACCGGCCGGGCGGCGGTTGGCAACCGCCGCCTGTTCTGCGATAGAAGTCCACGAAAGGAAGCGGCTCCGCACGAAGCGAACTCTCCAGAAGCCGGAAGCCGGTTGGAAACCGGCTCGCAAACCTGGAGGTTCGCCCCACCTTTAAGGACGCCCGCAAATGTAGAAACTCCGGGCGGCGGTTGGCAACCGCCGCGCAGGATGAACATCCTGCCCCACACTTCGTGGCTGAACTGGCGGGTCGAGGGTCATGCGGCGGACGCAGAAGGCGTCGAACAGGCGGGCGTTGTGGGGGCCGCGGCCGGAGAAGACCAGGGTCATGGTGCGGCCGCCGTCGGCGATCCATTTCGATGGCAGCCGGTAGCCGTGCGTATCGCCCAGGCCCCAGTAATCGGCGTGAAAGGCGGTTGTCCAGGGGCCCCAGGGTTCCGGCGCGTCGAAGATGCCCCAGCCGCCGCCGTGTCCGTAGCCCAGCGCGAGCAGGTAGCGGCCGAGGCCCGGGTTGTAGACGGCGTCCACGCGCTGGCAGTGCCCGGCGTATGAGAATACGTGGCCGCGCTCGGCGATGTTCTTCGTCCAGACTGGCTGGCCGGCGCCGTCCAGGTGGGCGAAGAACTCGTACGAATCGCGGGAACGAATGCGCTTATTCGGGACGCGGGCCAGCGCCAGCCCGTCGTCGGATTCGTACGCGCTGGGTCCGTCCTGCGAGTACGTGTAAACAAAATCGTCGCGCGCGCCCTGGTAGTCCGGACCGAAGTTCAGGAAGGCGGGAGAGCCGAAGCCGGTCTCGAAGCGAAAGCCCCATTGCCAGGTCCGGCCGCGGTCGGCCGACCAGATCAATTGCGAATTGTTCACGTTTCGAACCCAGGCGTAGAGAACGCCGTCGACCATCAACAAGCCGCTCGCCTTGGCGCCGGCCGCTCCGTCGCCGGTCCGCTCTCCCGAGGGCGTGCGGATGTTTTCGCCGCGAAAGTCGTCCGGGCCGCCGGCAATGCGCGCGAACCCCTGGCTGAGCTTCTTCTCGGTGCGCGGCGCGAATCCCCAGCCGTCGCCGTACGACGTGTACAGGTAATCATCGCCGGCCCAGGTGATCGGCCAGTTGTCGCTGTCCACGGCGTCGCAGCGGATTGCGGAGTAGGGAGCGAAATCAATGCGCCGGATGGCCGGGCTCGGAGGGTAGGGCGGCGGCGACGCGCCCGCGGCCACCGCTTCCATCAGCGGATCGAACAGGTATTTCTCGATGCCGCCCCAGAAGCCCGCCTCGTCCGGGGCGGCCAGCAGGGCGCCATTGCGGACGGCGACCAGGTCGAGGGAGGGAACCACAAGCAGGACCTGGTTCCCTGCCCCGGCGCCGGCGAAGGCATCGCGCGGGACGTTGGGCCAGACGCCGTCGAAGTTCGTGTACCAGCCCAGGCCGGATGCCGGCTGCGGGTTGCCGGACGGCCGCGGAGGAAGCGGCGTTCTCGCGTCGGAAACCGCCTCGGCGGCGAGTTGGGGCGCCACGATCGGCCGACGGTCCCACTCGCCGCGTTGCAGCATCCACTGTCCGACGCGCGCGGCCGCGCGGGCGGTGAAGGCGCCGCCGCCCCAGTTCGCCACGAGATTCAGCCCGTCCACTTCGTGGGTCCGGCCGTAGCCGATGGACCACTCGCTGCCGGGCACGCCCAGCGGCGCCATGACGCGATCGTTGAGCAGGCTTCGGATATCGCCGCCTTTGCGGCTCGCGGTGACGGCGTAGGCCAGAGCCGCCATGCCGGTGTTGCTGTAGGCGTATCGCGCGCCCGGCGTGAAGATGGCGGGCGCCCGCCGGATGGCGATCGAGAACGGGTCGGGTTCGCGACGCCAGAAGCCGCCCTTCCAGCCGGGCAGATCCGCGTGGGGAATGCCGTCGTGCTCGGCATCCTCGATGCCGGAGGAATGGGTGGCGAGGTGGCGAATGGTGATTCGGCTTTTCACCGGGTCGTCCCGCCACGCCGGGATGTAGCGGGCCGCCGGGTCGTCCGGGTGGAGCAAGCCGTCGTTCCACGCCAGCAGCAGCGAGACGCCGCCCACGAGCGCCTTGGCCAGCGACGCAGTGTAGTGCGGCTTCGCGGCGTCCCAATCGGGCGCGTACCATTCGTAGACGATTTTGCCGCGCCGGGCGACGAGCAGCGTCTTTGTGCCCCGGGCCGCCAGGAGGTCGCGCATCGCGTCCAGTTTGGCCCGGCTGACGCCGAGGCTTTCCGGCGATGCCGTCTCCCAGGGCGTTTGGCCGGGCGCCGCGGCGCACAGGCCCAGGGCTACGATGCCCGCCGCCAAGCGCAGCATGGCGCTACCGCTGGACGCGTCCGGACCCGCCGCCTTTCACCAGCGCCTTCACTTCATCGACGGTGAACCGGGCGAAATCTCCCGTGATCGAGTGCTTGAGGCAGGAGGCCGCCACGGCGAACTCGAGGGCTTCGCGGTGCGATCCGAGGTTCAGCAGTCCGTAGATGAGCCCGCCGGCGAAGCTGTCGCCGCCGCCCACGCGGTCGACGATATCGGTGATGTCGTAGCGCTGGCTGACCAGGAACTCCTTGCGATCGTTCAAACAGGCCGACCAGCCGTTGTGCGAGGCGCTGTAGCTTTCCCGCAGCGTAATGGCGATCATTTCCAGGTTGGGGAAGGCGTCCAGCACGCGCCTGGTGAGATCCTCGTAGGCTTCCGTGGCCAGTTTTCCCGAATGGACGTCCACGTCGGTCTGGATGCCAAGGGCCATCTGGCAGTCCTCTTCGTTCGCTACCGCGACGTCGACGAACTTCACCAGCTCCGTCATGACTTCCTTGGCCGGCTTGCCCCACTTCCACAGCTTGGCCCGGTAGTTCAGGTCGCAGGAAACCTTGAGGCCTTTTTCCTTGGCGATCCTGGCGCCTTCCATCGCCAGTTCCGCCGCGCTTTGGCTGAGGGCCGGCGTGATGCCGGTGACATGGAACCAACCCGCACCGTCGAACGCTTTGTTCCAGTCGACGTCGCCGGGCTTGGCGCGCGCGATGGCGCTGTTGTCGCGGTCGTAGACGACCTTGGAGGGCCGCTGGTTCGCGCCGCGCTCGACGAAGTAGATGCCCAGGCGGCCGGACGCGCGCACGATGGCCGACGGGTCGACGCCGAATCGCCGCAGTTCGCCGATGAAGGCGTCGGCGATGGGATTATTGGGAGGCAACACGGTTATGTAGCGGGCGGGCAATCCAAGGCTGCCGAGGGCGACGGCGACGTTGGCCTCGCCTCCGCCCCAGGTGGCCTGGAATTCCGGCCGCTGTAGAAAGCGGTCAAACTCGGGCGGCGCCAGCCGCAACATGATTTCGCCGAATGTAACGATTGTTTTAGGCATGGGAGTTCGGAGTCGATTTTATCAAACGACGCCCGAACTCCGCGTCAGTCCGCGGCGGCGGTCCGGCGGCTGGAGGACTGCTCGCGAGCGGCCATTGAAGCCAGCTCGTCACAGCGGTTGTTATCGGCGTGCGAAGCGTGACCGCGCGTCCACTTCCAGGTGACGCGGTGGCGGGAAACCAGCTCATCGAGATCCTGCCAGAGGTCCTGGTTGAGCACGGGCTTCTTTTCGGCGGTCATCCAGCCGTTTCGTTTCCAATTGGCGATCCAGCGGGAGATGCCGTTCTTGAGGTATTCGGAATCGGTGGTCACCTCGACGTCGCACGGCTGATTGAGCGCCCGCAATCCCTCCACCGCGGCGGTCAGCTCCATCCGGTTGTTGGTGGTGTATGGCGCCGATCCGTACAGTTCTTTCTTGTTGTCGCCGTAGCGGAGAATGCACGCCCAGCCGCCGCGGCCGGGGTTGCCGATGCAGGCGCCGTCAGTAATTAGCTGTACCGATTTCATCGTGCTATTCCGTCTTGGCGGGACTATGAGTCCCGCGCAGCCTAAGAGGCTGCCCCACCGGCATCGGCAAGGCTTGGGCGGGACGGGACACTATGGCCGCGCGTTCCGCAGGACGGCGTACTCCCTCAGGCGGGGACCGTTTCCAGCTCCCGCTGAAAGAACTTATCGACGCAATCCAGGATCGCATGAATCTCCTTGCAGCGGTGAATCGCGGAACGAAGCTGGGACCCGTTCCGAACGCCGTGGGTGAACAGCGTGGCGAACTGCTTCATTTTGCCGATGGCGTCCGGCTCGTTCTTACCGGCGATCATCGCGTAGTATTCGCGCATCATTTCGTAGCGGTCCTTCTCCGTGGCCGGACGGTAAGTTCCCATCTCCAGGTATTCGGCGATCTGGCGGAAGATCCACGGGTTGGATGCCGCGGTCCGGCCGATCATCACCGCGTCGCAGCCGGTTTCGCGCGCCATGCGCTCGGCGTCCTCCGGAACGACGATGTCGCCGTTGCCGATTACCGGGATGCGAACGGCGGCCTTTACTTCGGCGATGCGCGTCCAGTCGGCCCGGCCGGCATAGCCCTGCTCGCGCGTGCGCGGGTGGAGGGCCAGCGCATTGCAGCCCCGGTCCTCGGCCAGCTTCGCCAATGTCACGTGGACCAAGTCCCGGTCGTTCCAGCCGGCGCGGAACTTGATCGTCAGCGGAACCGAGATGGCCGCCCGGACTTTCCGCAACAGCGCGTCCACCAGCGGGAGGTCCCGCAGCAGGCCGGAGCCGCCGTTGCACTTCACCACCTTGTTGACCGGGCAGCCGAAGTTGATATCCACCGCGTCGAAGCCCAGATCCTCGCAAACGCGCGCCGCGCCGGCCATAACGTCGGGGTCCGCGCCAAACAGTTGGGCGGAAATGGGGCGCTCGTCCGGCTGGAACAGGAGGTATTTCATCGTCCGGGTGGCCCGGCGCGCCCGCGCGGAATTGACAATGCCGTGCGAGCTGGTGAACTCGGTCATCAGGAGCCCGCAGCCGCCCTGCCGCCGGATGAGGCCGCGGAATACCGTATCGGTTACCCCGGCCATCGGCGCGAGCACCGTGGACGGCGCGATGCGGACCGGGCCGATGCGGAACTCCGGCGGGAACTGCTTCATATACCTTCATTTTAGCCGTCTCCGGGAAACGAAACCCGCGCGCGGCGCGTTACATTCATGGAAGGTCGTTTTATGCGAGTCCTGATAGCCGCAGCCGTCGGAGCGATCGCCGGCGGAACCATCGCGTACTATGCCGTAAGCCGCCGTCAAGCCGTGGAGCCGACACCGCCGCAGCCGGTGAGGCAGGAAGCGCCCGCGGCCGTCGAGGCGCCGCCCGTGGAGGTCCTGCCGACCGCCATCGAGCCTGCGCCCGCCGCGGAACCGCCCAAGCCCGTGGCCGCCAAGCCCAAGCGAACGGTTAAGGCGCCCAAACCCGAGGCCGCGCCGCCTCCCGAGCCGCTGCCTGCGCCGGCGCAGCCGGAATTAGCCGAACCGCCGGCGGTGATTGCGGCCGAAGAGAGCGCGCCGCCTGCGCCTCCGCCCCTCGCCATTGCCGAAGCGCAACCCCCGCGGCCGCCCGAGCCGCACAAGGTGGTGCTCGACGCGGGCACGCTGCTGACGGTCCGGTTGGCGGAGGACGTTTCCACCGAGAAGCACGAGTCGGGCGAGACGTTTGCCGCGACGCTTGATCAGCCGCTGGTGGTGGATGGCTTCGTCATCGCCGAAAAGGGGGCCCGCGCGGAGGGCAAGATCGTACAGGCCGAGCAGGCGGGGCGCGTCAAAGGGACGGCCGGTCTGCAGATACAGCTCATCCGGTTCAATACGTCCGACGGGCAGAAGATTGACATCAGCACGGACGCTTTCGAGAAGAAGGCGGCGTCGAAGAAATCCTCGGACTTTGCGAAAGTCGGCGCCGCGGCGGCTATCGGCGCGGCCATAGGGGCCGCCATCGGAGGCGGAAAGGGCGCTGCCATTGGAGGAGCGGCGGGCGGCGCGGCCGGAACCGGAACCGTTCTCGGCACGCGGGGCGACGCCGTCGCGCTGCCGGCGGAGACCCGCATCACGTTCCGTCTGAGCGCGCCCGTCACCATTACCGAACGCCTGTAGGCCGGGTCCGGGCCGCCGCCCCCTCGCGTGACGGAGAATGAAGGCAGGACGGCGCCCGATGGCGGACCAGCTCTATCTTTCGTATTGGCTGCGCGGCTTTACCGAGCACAACATGCTGCGCCATTTCGAGATCCTGCTCCGGAAGTTCCCTTTCTCCCGGATGCGGCCGCAACTGTCGCTGACCGTACATGCCATCGAGCTGGCGGAACCTTCCCTGCTCGAGCGAGACTTCCCCGACGGCGACATCGCCGCGGTAATGGAGATCGCGAAGGAGCACTTGAATGCGGACTGCGCCTACGCGGTGGACGCCGCCTGGGACATCTGGCAACGCGACGCGGAGTGGAAGCTGCGTCCGGCGCCGGTGCGGCTGACCTGTTTCGGGCCGCGGTTCCCCAGCGAGCAGGGCGAGCAGTTTCTACTGGAGTTCGGCCACGATTCGCTCTTCCTGCCGCAGCCGGACCTCGCCTCCAACCTGGCCCCTTACCGCCACAACATCCGGGGTCTTCTGCACCTGGCGGAAGACCTGGACGGTTCGCTGGCCGTGAGCAAGCGGCAGCTCTGGTCGGAATCCGGCGAAAATTTCGCCGATCGCCTGGAGGCGGCGCTGGCGGGGGAGGGGTGACGGCGTGCGGCGCCGCCATCCCATAAATATGGGACAATCGAGAGGTGAAGACCACTCTCGAGATGCCCGATGCCATCTTCCGGCAAGCGAAGGCCCGGGCGGCCGAGCAAGGGATCCCGTTGCGGGAATTCGTCACTCAGGCGGTCGCGGAGAAGTTGACGAATTCGCCCCGCAGCGGAGATAAGCCCTGGATGAAGGTGGCAGGGGGGTTGCGCCACCTCCGCAAAGAGAGCGCCCGCCTTCGGAGAATCGTCGAGGAAGAATTCGAAACAATTGAGCCCGAGGACCGGCAGTGATCCTCGATACGAACGCATTGTCGGCGGCTGCCGACGGAGAGCCTGGGGCTCTCGCTCGTTTGGCTGAAGCAACCGTCGTCGCGCTGCCTGTGATCGTTTTGGGGGAGTACCGGTTCGGCTTCGCAGAATCACGAAAGCGGGTGGAATATGAGCGCTGGCTTGTTCGGTTCGTTGCGACTTGCCTGGTGCTCGATGTCACCGAGCGCACGACGGTTCAATATGCCGAGCTTCGCAGCGAGCTGAAACGCGCCGGGACTCCGATCCCGGCCAATGACGCGTGGATCGCCGCTCTTTGCCGCGAGCATGCGCTCCCGATTCTGACCCGCGACGGGCATTTCGATCTGGTCAAAGGGCTCCGGCGGCTGAGTTGGTAAAGTCCAGGCTCGCGGGTCAGCCGTGAAATTCGAGGATCGCCTGGCTGACCGTTTCGATTTTGTCGCGGGGCAGCGTGTGGTGAATGGCAGCGGCCAGCGCCTCTCGGGCCACCGCGCTCCTTCCTGGCGGAGGAGCCTCGGTCTAACTTTCTAGAAGCCAATTATTTACGCTGATCCGCAGAAACTGTCTTTCCGAAAGCAAGATTTTATCCTTGCCGGTTAGTCTTTTTTGCCTATAATGTATCTGTGCAAACGAAAATGGATCGGCCCGGAGCTGCAGAGTTGTTTGCACAATCTCCGATCATTGACCGTCTGAATGACGGGCAGCGATCTTGTGCGAGACAAACAACCGACCAGGAGGGAGTGTAATGACGGTTGGATTCAATGTCCGCTCGCTTTGGCGGGTTTCACTTTTGTTGTTACTGCTGTTCTCCTTAGGCAGCAACATTGTCGGACGTCTAGACGCCGAGCACGACCCCATGGCGCCGGGGTGCGATAAGAATACCGGTGCGTGCCCTTCCTTCCCATTTCAGCACGGGATAAGGGCAACCAATGATTGCGGCACGACGGATTGCTGTCAGTTGGGTCTCTTGTAACCGTTCGCCGTCTTACGGATGCAGTTATTGCATCATCGGAGGCGGCAATTGGGTTGATCAATGCGGCCAGTATGGGCAATGTCCTTGTGCGGAATGGTGCTGTGTCGGCTGAATTCTGCCCTCTACAGGAGAAAATTCATGAAGAAGCAAGCAATCTGGACAGCGGGAGCCCTCGTGATCGCCGCTCCCGCCTTCTACTACGCTCTGCAGCTTGCGCGGACCGGGCAGGCCGTCGGCGCCGCAAGCGCGAACCCAACGCCGATGGTTCCGTTTACGATCGTCCTCTCGGAGATCGTCAGCTCCGCGGGAGTCCCTCGCCAGCATGCGGTTCGCGTCATCGCCTACCGCCGGGATTACTCGATGTCCGAGACGTACTACTGGACGCATGATAATCCACATTCGCTGCGGGTGAACGATCTCCCTTTCGATCGCAGGTTGGATCTTTTTCAACCGGGTGGCTACTTTGTAGTCGAAGCATACAGCCGCTCGAAGTCCAAGGTTACCTTTCCCTATAAACCCGAGATCGGCCGAGCCAAACTCACAACTTGGCCGTCGGCGGCGGAAAACTGCCTGAAGACCTACGGCGGTGAGCGGGTCTCCGACGATAAATACTTGGGTAAACAGACGTTGTTCATTGCGGGCGCCGGCAACATTGAAGCCGTGATGACATCGCGGCAGGGACCAGATATGTCGCTGACGTCGTGGTTCGCTCCCTCGCTGGGATGCGCGGAAGTACAGCACGTGGCGACATTTCCCCGCAAGGACGGCTCGCTCGGGGTCAACGCGATGTATCCCATCACCGTCGCGATGGGAGAACCGGAGCAGGAGT
>JAHCHE010000065.1 GCA_026129905.1 Bryobacteraceae bacterium
CGCCGCGCGATGTCCACCCAGCGGCCTCCGAGCGTGGACTCTTCGAGAACGTCCGCTTCCCCTTTCACTAGAACCCGATGGTTGTAGATGGTGGTGTCGTCGATGCAAAGGAAAACCCGCTTATCACGTTTGACATAAGTTGCCCATACGGACCTGCTCCGGGCAACGATGTAGAAGCCGCCGTCACTGTATTCGAACCAGCACGGAACCACGTACGGCCATCCATCATCGGCAATGGTGCCGATCCGGCAGAAAGGGTTACCGGCGAGAAACGCCGCCATTTCCTCGTCGGTCATCTTTCCGATCTTGCCCCGCCATTCCTCGTTCTTCGTCACCAACATCTTTCTTGGGTCTCCAATTTTACCGGTCTGTAATGAGAGCGCTGAAAACGGCGAGGCTCAATATTGCGGGCATGTGCTCGGGCAACGGTCCGCTGGCGATTGCCTTCTCTTTCCGGAGATCGTGCCTCGTGTACCGGAATGGAACGGTTTCGGAGTTCCCAGTTCCGAGATGAACCGAGGCACCCTCCTCTCGACGTAAATGCAACGGCTTACACGCGGAACCGCACGTGCCTTTTCCTTACGTGTGCTGCGCTACCTCCTCACCATCGCTCTGGCGACCGCCGCCATCGCCGCGGATTTCATCGGAACCGTCACCAAGGTCGTGGACGGCGACACCATGGTCGTTACCACCGGCGACTCCACGGTTCGGGTGCGTCTTTACGGCGTCGATACCCCGGAGAAACCAGGATGGCGGCCGCGAGGCCAGAGCCTTCACGAGCGATCTGGCTCTGTTCCAATCGGTGACCGTCCTGGAACGGGACATCGACCGCTACGGCCGGGTGGTTGGCGATGTCCGGCTTACGGATGGCCGGGTACTCAATCGGGAAATCATCCGGACCGGCCACGGCTGGTGGTATCAGCGTTACGCTCCACTGAGCACCGACCTCCAGAAACTGGAAGCCGAGGCTCGCCTGTACCGCCGCGGCATCTGGAGCGGGTGGACGTCGCCGGAAGCGCCTTGGCAGTGGCGAAAGCAGGTGAAGGAGGCGACGCACTCCCGCACTCGTTACAGGCGCCGGTCAGAGCCGCGGTCGCTGCGTCGCTCACCGCCGCGGTCCGAACGGCGTTCGCTGCGGTAGGAAGCCATGAGCGCAGCTACCGAACGAATCTCCCGGACTTCTAGACGAGTATGCGGTGGAAACAAGCCGCCTCCGAAGGTGAGTGTTGAGGGGCCGGATGAAGAAGAATCCCGGGTTGCGAAGGAGCGGTGGAACGCCTTCGGAATCTGCGAACCACCGCGCTCGTTTCGGTCGCGGAAACCGCGACCGACTACGATCTGTCGGATGCAACGCGCTGCTTGAACAGACCCTGGCCACGCCGCGCCCGGATGATCGCCTCGCGTTCCGTGTCCTCGATGGAGGTGTCGGCAGCGACGTCGTCCTCGTCGCCGGTCATTGTGGCGACGTCAGCCTTCTGAGGTGCCAACCCCAAACCGTGGCATTCTGTAGAAATGCCTGTTAGGTTCGATTCACTTGAATTGGGTGCGTCTACTTTGGAACGACAAACAAGTGGCGCAGAATCAGTAAGTTGAATCGATTGAGGTGGTTGTCGATGCAGGCTTGGAGCCGGGTTATGGGAATAACCCCGGCTTCAAGCGCCGGGCCAAGCTACTTGGACGGGGCGATTTTCGCTTGAAGCGCAAGCACGGCCTGCGAGATCTTCTCGAGCCGTTGAAGCGTGGCCTTGAGCTTGCGGAACTGTGCGGAGGCCGCCCGGTCCAGGGGCGCCGCTTGCGACCCTTTCCTGGCTTCGGTAGAGACGATTCGCCGAACTCACGGGCGTCTCCTCTCCAAGCGCAGCCTGGAACAAATTCTGCCGGACGCGGCCCAGGACTTTGACGCCTTCTACCGGCAGCGTCCGCCGGATGCGGCCTCCGGCTCGCTTCTGGTGGCCGCGATCGACGGCAAAGGCATTCCCGTCGTCAAGCCGGTTCATTTGGTTCCTCACCGACGAGCATAGCTCGCAAACGGATGCGTTGGCCGTGGTTCACCGATGCGGCGCAGGAGGCTATATTGAAGGCTTGATGTGAAGCGGCAAACGCAGACAAACGAGCGCACCTGGCGATTTCGCCTTGCGTACCTGGCGGTGCTGGTGGCCATCGTCCCGATCACGGCGTGGAATGGATTCGTGGGGCAATTCAACGCCGCGATGGGCGATCTGTTGTTCCGTTTACGGCCTGGTGGCGCAGCGGCCGCCACAAGGGACATCGTACTGGTCGCGATCGACGACCGAACGGCTGCGAACTACGGCCCGCTGCCGATCCGTCGCTCGGTTCTGGCGAAAGGTATCGCGCGGATCGCCTCTGGCCGTCCAAAGGCCCTCGCAGTCGATCTTCTTTTTTCTGAATCTTCCTCGGACGACGCCGAACTCGCATCCGTGCTCCGCGGTTTCCGCGGCGTGGTGCTCAGCGCTGCTCTGGATCTCGACGGAAAATGGATCCTGCCGGTGCCGGCTCTGCGTCAGCACGCCACCATCGGACATGTCCACGCCGCTCCTGACCCGGATGGCGTTGTCCGGTCGGTATTGCTGGCGAAGTTGGGTGAGGGGCGGCGACTGTGGGCCCTCGGCCTGGAATCCGCTGCTGTAGCGCTTGGCAGAGGGCGCCCAGTCGAAACGAAATCGACGCTCGTCGTTGGTGACATCTCGATACCCGCCCCGGAACATGCCGGCCGCTCGATAACGATCAACTATGCCGGGCCGGAAGGCTCATTTGAACGGGTGTCGTTCAGCGACTTGCTCGGCGACAAGATCGACGCCGCCCGCTTCCATGACCGAGTCGTGATCTTAGGCGTCAGCGCCCAGGGCGCCGGCGATCGCCTGTTTACCCCCTTCTCGTCCGGCATTGGGATGAGTGGTGTCGAGATCCACGCGAACATTGTTCACACGATTCTTGATCGCGCTTTTATGATCCCGATGAGTCTCCCGGCCGAGGTGTTGTGTTATGTATTGCTGGCCTCCGGTTGCATGGTATCCGTACTGGCCTTTCGAGGCTTAAAGCTGATCGTCGTCCTCGCGGCACTCTCGGTTGCGATTCCGGCCGGGTCGCTGGTTGCACTTTCGAACAACGCGGTCTGGCCGGTCGGCTCGATGCTCGCCGTCTTTACCGTGGCGGCCGGCACCGCCGTGGCGGGCGAATACGGACTGATTGCGCGAGCTCTCCGCCGGTCCGAGGAGAAGCGACGGGACTATGCTTTCCGCGTCCAGGCCATCGCGCACGAGATCAAGACGCCGCTGACGGCCATTCAAGGCTCCAGCGAGATGATTGCCGACGAAATAGTTCCCGACCGCGAGCGTGTTGAGATGGCCAGCCTGATACACAAGGAGTCGAAGCGGCTGACGCACCTGATTCACACGTTCCTGGATGTCGAGCGTATGGCCTCCGGTTCGATCCAGCTAGAGACTCAGCCGGTCTCGCTGGAAGCGCTCTGCAATGACCTGGTCGAACGTGCGTGGCTCTATGCGGCGCGGAAGAATATCCGGATCGAAGCAAGCATCCAGCCGATCACGATCGAGGCGGACGCCGACCTCCTGTCGTTTGCGATTTACAACCTGCTGACGAATGCGGTGAAGTATAGTCCGAACGACACGACGATTGTGCTCGCAACTGCGGTCAGCAATGCATCTGTCTCGATCTCCGTCACGGACCAAGGGTATGGGATCGCCCCGGAAGATCAGCAGCGGATTTTCGAGAGATTCTATCGATTGAAGCGAGATCGCAAAGGAGAGGAGGAGGGTACCGGGATCGGGTTGGCGCTGGCCAAAGAGATCGTGGTCCAGCACGGCGGCCTGATCAGGGTGGACAGCAAGCCCGGCGCTGGTTCACGGTTTACGCTGTCCCTCCCATACGGCAGCCAATGAAAGACACGCGAATTCTTGTCATCGATGACGATGAGTCCATCACCACGACGGTGTCGAAATACCTGGCCGCAGCCGGATATCGCGTTGCCGTGATCAATGATGGAGAAGGAGCGCTCGCCGAAGTGCGCAAGGGCGAATATCCGGTGATCATCAGCGATCTCTACATTGACCGCGTAACAGGACTGGACGTCCTGCGCGCGGCAACAGCAGGGAACCCCAATGCTGCAGTCATCATCATGACGGCGCGAGGTTCGGTCAGAACCACAGTGGAAGCGGAGTTGGGGGGAGCCTTTGAATACATCGCGAAGCCCTTCGAAATGCGGGATCTGCTGAAGGTGGTCAAGCGCGCGGAGACGTCCGCTGGCGAGGCTCCGGCCGAAGGCGCTTCCGAGGACCTCGAGCAGTTCGGCAACATGATCGGCTTCTCACCAGCAATGGTCGGTGTGTACAGGCTCGTGGCACGTTCGGCCAAATCGGACGACACGGTGCTCATCATCGGCGAAACGGGAGTCGGCAAGGAACTGGTCGCGCGCGCCATACACGACCACAGCGGCCGGGCAGAACGCGCGTTTGTCGCTGTGGACTCTGGCGCCATTCCCGGCACACTCTGGGAATCTGAGATCTTCGGCTCCGTGCGCGGCGCCTTCACTGGCGCGGACCGGGACCGTCCAGGGGTGGCCGATTCCGCCCGGGGCGGGACGATCTTCTTCGACGAGATCGGCGAAATTCCGCTGGACTTCCAGGCCAAGCTGCTGCGCTTTCTCCAGGAGAAAGAGTACCGGCCTGTTGGGTCTGGTGCGCCGCGAAAAGCTGACGTTCGGGTCATTGCCGCGACCAACCGCAGGTTGGAACAGATGGTTCGAGACGGCAAATTCCGTGAGGATCTGTTCTACCGGCTCAACGTGCTGCGCATCGAAGTACCGCCGCTCCGAGAGCGCCGGCAGGACATTCCGTTCCTCGTCCGCCGCTTCCTCGAACAGGCTACGGAGGCGGCTCGCAAACGAGTGACTCTTGCGCCGGACGCGTTGGACTTCCTCGAGCGGCAACCGTGGCCAGGAAACGTGCGGCAGTTGCAGAACACGATTCAGCGCGTCGTGGCGCTCGGCTTGCCTGGAACGGTATCAGCCGAAGATTTGCATCCGCTCTTAGAGACGCCTGAAGCTGGGGATGAGGAGGAGGCGTCAGATCTCAGCGAAGTCGAGCGGCGGCTGATCTTGCGCGTGCTGGAGCAGGCCGGCGGCAACAAGACGCGAGCCGCGGAGGTTCTCGGCATTCAGCGGCGAACGTTGTACAAAAAGCTTGCGCGGATCGAGCGGGAGCGTTCCGGGCACATTGATGTGCCCGATTTATCCGACTGATCCCGCTGAGCGTTGGGACAAAAGCCCTAATGCGCAGCATTTGATTCGCCGACAATCCTGCCGCGCAACCGTTCGCTGGGGCATTTCACCCACTTTCGGGCCTGCATGAAGCGTAAGCGGAAGCAAACTCTCGCCGCTTCCAACTGGCATACCGCGTGCTAGTTCGAGCTATAGCAGTGCAACGTTCATTCGCCAGTCTGTTGGCCATCGTGTGGGCCATGTGCTTCTGGATCGTCGAGCCAGCCTCGGCGCAACCAGGAACTGGCGTCCAGGCCCGCGTCGTCTCGCTGACCGGCACCCTCTCAGTCATGCGGTCGCGCCAGCCCCCCCACGTACTAAAGGTGAACGATGCGGTTGCGCAAGGCGATGAGCTCGTGACGGGGGAGAACAGCGCAGCACTGATTCGCGCGGCTGACGGCAGCACTGTGCGGATTTACCCGGATTCGAGGGTCGTCTACAGCGAGCAGTCGCCGGATATCAGCGAGTTTCTCCATCTTTTCTTCGGCTCGATCAAGGTGCACATCGAACGGCTGAGCGGGCGCCCGAACCCGCAGAAGTTGACAACTCCGACGGCGGTCATCGCAGTGCGCGGTACGACGTTCAGCGTTTTCGTCGATGACACTGACGCGACGCTCGTGGCCGTTGATGAAGGCCTGGTTGCAGTAGCGAACGTCTCCGCGCCAACTGATGAAGTGCTCCTTGGTCCGGGGCAGCGAACCTGGGTTCGTCCGGGTCAGCGACCGGCGCTGGCGCAGCGATTCCGTGGACGCTCGGAGCGCGTTGGCTTGACGGCAGCCGCAAGGTCCCGGACCTCCTCCGCGTCCACGATGCACAGCGGCACGGGGATGATGCGGTGGTCTTCCGGACACCAGGGGACGGGATCGGAGCATTGAGAGCGCCTCATGATGGTTCGACTTGCCCTTATCGCGCTGTTCTCCCTCGCGGCTGTCGCTCAACAAAGGAATCCCCAGCTTGAGTCGCAGATCCGAGAACTGGAAGCGCTTGCCGCCGATTCCGAAATGAAGCTGTTCGTCGTCGGTGCAATGGCCGATGATCTCGGTGTCCACCGCAATCACCTGTTCCTGCTGCGGCGACAAACGGGAAAGAGCTTTGGCGACCTCTATGTGTCCTCTCTTGAGGACCGACGCTTTCAGCACGATGTCATTCTGACCCGTCTACGTGCGATCCGAGAGGAGATCAACGGCAAGTCGCGTCAAGATGCGGGAGCAGAGTTCTCCGCCGTTCCTATTCTTTTTGTCGGTACCTCGGTGGATCGCAACTCGGTTGGCACGTTCTTCGCAGCCATCCCAGAAGTTGGAATCGAATTCAGACACGGGTATGTGACTGCGGGTTTCCCGTACTATAAGAGCGCCGGGGGGCAGTTCTCTTCAGGCGGCCCGGGCGACGCGCACGTTACGGGATCGGTTTATGGAACGGTGCGCGGTGTTGAACTCGCCGCGGCACTCACGGTTGGGGCGCCTACAGGCGACCGTTCGCGCGGACTTGGGGCCGGCAAGACGACGCTGGATGCCACGAGCACGATCGGTGGGCGATTGGGC
The DNA here is from genome assembly GCA_026129905.1 of Bryobacteraceae bacterium. GTDB lineage: Bacteria > Acidobacteriota > Terriglobia > Bryobacterales > Bryobacteraceae > JAHCHE01. The sequence goes on from JAHCHE010000065.1 coordinate 6,838, forward strand.
AGCTTCCGGCCGTTCTTCACGGCCGGTTTCGCGAACTCTGTTTTCAACAACGTCGGCTACCAGCGGCCGTATATATCCGACGGTAACGCCGGCCGTTTCGCCGGCGGGATCGAGGCGCCGATAGCACGGCGCTTCCGTGCGGGCGCTGGGGCATTCGTTGTGCGGCCGTTCGGAGACCAGATGGTATACAGCCGGATGAGTACGGCCTCTGTTCCGGCGGGCTCTGGTGGCACCCAACCCCCTCACGGACCAGAACCCGGTATGGGCGGCTCAATGCTCGGGAAGGGGGGCGTGATGCCCAGCACGGGGCAGACGACGCCGGCGCCTGGCTCCGAGATGCACGTATGGGAACGCGGCGCGAGTGTCGCCGCGAGTCCCGATGAGTTACGTGACCACGGTGCAAATGCCTGGGTCTCCATCGCCCTTCACCCGGCTGTCACGATGAACGTGGGAATTGCCAGGAGCTTCCCATTCGGGCTGACGACCGCACGCTTCGGGCTCGGCTTCAATCTCTCCCGCGTTCTGTTTCCTCGGCGCCACTTCTGATCTGCGCAAAGGGCACGACTCCGCCTGCACTCCGGGCACGCTCTCTTGTCAATTCGGGCTATCGCTTGCCGCGCCACAAGCATTTGCGGTCCTTGAGACTTGGCAGTGAGATTGCCTTGAAGATACCGGACACGAAGATCCGCAAAGGAGGTCGGCATGAAACGGCATTTGATGATCTCGGGGCTGGCCCTCTGCTTCTCATTAGTATTAGTGCCCGCTTTCGGCCAGCGCCACGGCGGGATGCACGGTGGCGGCGTGCATGGTCCACGCATGGGCATTGGCGGGCCGGGTTCTGGCATGAGCGGAATGCACGGCTCTTGGGGGGACATGTCGCGAGGGAGCGGCGTGCGGACTGTCGGTGCCGGCAGAGCGGCAAGCACAGCGAATGTCCCACTTAAGTACGCAGGGAACGCCGGCCGCTACGGTAAGCGGTGTCTCGCCCTGGCGACGCATCGCCCGGGCCATGGGCTTTGGAAGGTCGACGCCGATGGGAACGAGAACAAAGGGCACCGTCGATGTGCCCGAAACGCTCCACCAAGGAGCACCACACAACGTGGACGCAACGCGTTAGGAGTGGCAGCATGCCTGCCTAATGATTCTCCGGTTTGACTCTAATATCTTCTTCGAGGTAAAAGCAATGAAAGCGACATTGGGAAATTTGCGCCAGGGATCGCGTCTGCTGATCCTGGTGCTGGGGCTGACGGCGGCGAGCCTGGCCCAAATGGGCGGCGGCATGATGGGCGGCGACCATGGCAACGGCTACGGCGGCATGATGGGCAATTCTCTGGGCGGCATGATGGGCGGCTCGCTATCAGGCATGATGGGTGGTGGATCGGGCCTGGCCGTTGGAACAGACGGAACGTTGTACATCACGCGTTCCGCCACCCCACAGGCCCAAGGGCAAGCTCAAACGGCCTCCACCCAACTGGCGGCGCTTGATTCGAATGGCAACGCCAAATGGACTCTGTCGATCAACGCCAACAGAGCCTCGCAGCCTACGTTGGGGAAAGACGGCACACTCTTCGTAACGACCTCCGACTGGATGAATTGGATGTACGACTGGATGTACAACCGCAGCACCCCGGCTGCCGGCAGCACGTCGAACCTGCTGATCATAAAACCAGCCGAAACTTCAGCCAGTGTTGCTGTCACTGTTCCGCTCGCCGGCCACGTCGCATCGGCGCCGCAGATTGCCGCAGACAGTGCCGGTGGATACGTCGTGTACGTCGTCACGGTGGACGGCTTCCATGGCGCCGGCTTTAACACGAGCACGACTTCCGGGACATACTTGAACGCTTTTTCGCCCACCGGCACGCTAAAGTACCGTGTTCAGTTAAGCCAGGGCGGATATGGAATGATGGGGTTGTGAACTGCCAGTGGCAAGAGGCCAGGTAACCTGTTTGCAGGGGCAGCGTGTGCGGAAGCGAAGATTCCTTGGCATCGGCGTCGGACCTTTGGCAAGCTTCCTGCTTTTCGCACGCGGATAGTCTAACGCCGACCAATACATCGCCCGCTGCATCAACCTCGCCGCGGCGCTTTCCTGGACTACGAACAGAAATCGACCCACAGATTCTGCCGAGGAGGCGCTTTTACTGAACCCACATCTCGACGATTACCGGGGCAGTGGTCGGAAATCTTGTCCCATAGGGGCTTGTCGGCCTTGCGGAAGGTCAGATGTCGAAACGAGGAGCGGTCCACAAATGCACTGGCTCGCTTGTCGAACACAATGTGATCAATAAATTCGGTGAAACTTGTTGTCGCGGCAATTGATGGGCATGTCCTCGGTGACGGCTAGAAGATCCGCGTTCGTGGGTTCGCCGTCATCGAGGTTTGTCCAGACGAGGTCGCCGGCAATGTTAAGCCGCCGGTTGAAGTCCCCCAGGACGATCAACGGATTCGGTCCCTCTGCCGTTTCATCGATCCACTCTTCCGGCTTCGGAATCTGGTTCATTGAGCGTATTGCAGGCGGACCCGCTGGAATTGTTGTCGAAACAGCCGCTCTTAAGGTGGACGCTCATGAGGGAGAAGGTCTGATCGCCTTGGGTAACGTCAATCCGGGTACCGTGCCGGAGCCCTCCGTTACTGACGTCGAGGGTTTCTACGTCGGGACGCTCCTCAACAGTGAGGCTTTTCTTGTACGCGAAGCCAGTGTTCTGCTTTCCGTTCATCCCTCCTGGTGTGGGCCTCGATGAGCACCGGATGTTTTCGTAATCAATGGCGAACCTCTTGACCGAAGGATCGCTGCCTCCGAAGGTGGACTCCCCGTCGATTGCGTGCAGATTGCCCAGGTTCCAGGTCGCAAGGCGTAGACGCCCCGGCCGGGCGCCCCGTCTCTGCGTCTCTGG
>JAHCHE010000066.1 GCA_026129905.1 Bryobacteraceae bacterium
ATGCTCGGTATGCGGACACTATCACGATCAGAAATGGTCAACTGCGGCCGTCAGCTCCGAGACCGCGTAGTCCTCTGGATCAACTTCGCCCAGACCTGCTAAGGATGCACATCGTGGGCGTCATACGTGCACTCGCGTCGGCTCTGGATTGTCTCGCGGGAGTCATCATTGGCGTGGCGGCGCTCCCCGCAGATATTCTCAGGGCGGACTTCTCCAGAGCACGAAACGTTTTGAAAAGTGGCTGTACTCCAACGAAGCAAGCTGAGAGCAGGCTCCGCAGTTTCGGCGGTCGATTAGAGGCGAACATCGCCAACGCAGGGCCTGATGGATGGCTGGAGTGGACACTTGACTTTCGCAATATGCTCGTACACCGTGGGCGGCGCTTCGAAATTGGACAACTGCTGCCCCGCCTTCCCGTTCTCTACAGGCCCAGTGGCGAGCCGATCATGCAACGAGTGATTCAACTGCCGCGGGATCCGGGCCGCTCCGAAGTGGAAGTTTTTCTCGACTCACCTTGGTCGCAAGTGTTGACAGAGGACGCCAAGCAAACTCTTGAAGGGTTAAAGAACAGCACGATGGCTCTGATCGAGCGCACCGCCGAGGATCTTCTCGATCTTTGGACTTGGCGTCGTGCTAACCCTCGCATACTTGAGCAGCCCAGAACGCAGTGACCAAGAGGTCGATCTTCAAAGTCATTGGGTTTCTCGGGGTACAAACCCGGCGCACTCAGCTTCGACGCGGCCATCGCTGTTATGCCGCCAGTAATGGTGCGGCGGCTGCGATCGGCCTCGCTTGAGGACACCTCGCGAGTGAACTGGGATAAATTCGACTGAAGAGATTGTTCGAATCCATCCCGCCCACCTTAGAGTGGGATTCAGTAAGGTGAAAGAGACCGGCACGTCGGAACACAAAGAAGACAGAGTCCCTGCTAGGCTAGTGGCCCTGAAAGCCCGGGGCGCGGAGCGGTTGCTGGGCAAGGGGGACCTGCTGTTTTCGCGCGGCGACCGGACGCTGCGCCTTCAGGCGCCATATCTCACCGAAGCGGAGCGGCGGGGAATTCTGATCGGCCATCGGCTGCGCGGAGCAGAAAGCTGAGCGGCCACGGCTGGCCCGGAACCCCTGGCAGTCGCGGTAGCAAGTAAGGCCCGGGACATCCGGCGCCAGGCGCTTCCGCGCGTCGACAATTCATTCATGTGGAATGCTTCGGAATTGTCGGAATGGCCGACAACCTGCCTACAAGCGAGCATCTCCCGTACACTTGCATAATGATTCGTCAGATCGCGCCTCTGTTCTTCACCACGGATATCCCATCTACGCTCGCCTACTACAAAGACAAGCTTGGCTTCGAATGTCTGGGCACGTGGCAGGATCCGCCGGTCTATGCCATTGTGGCGCGTGACCAGCAGGTGATTCACTTCCGCTGCGCCGAGCCGCCCACAGCCAATCCGAACAAATACAAAGACGAATTGCTCGACGCGTACTTGTTCGTCGAGAATGCGGACGCACTTCACGCCGAGTTCATGGGCCAGGGCGTGGAATTCACTCGGGAACTTGGCGACACCCCGTGGCACTCGCGCGAGTTCGTGGTGAAGGACTGTGATGGCCGTCTGCTGGCGTTCGGCGCAAAACTATAGTCTTATTTCTATCGGCCAGCGACCCCGTGGAGCGTGGAACTGAACGCCAGGGCCTTCCTCCGTTGCTGCTCGACGCGCGGCGAGGTTTCCACCTCACTCTGTCCTCAGAACGTTGGCGGGATCCACCATGGTTGCCCGTCGCGCCGGAATGTAGCAGGAAAGCGCCGCTACTGCCAGCATCACCAGTGAGACCGCCAGGAACGTCAGCGGGTCCTGCGGCTGGACCTCAAAAAGCAAATTGCTGAGGAACCGCGTCAGACCGAGCCCGGCCGCGATGCCGATTCCGACGCCTGCGAAGCTCAACGCCAATCCCTGTCCCAGCACCTGCCGGAGCACATTGCTCGTTTCCGCTCCGAGGGCCATGCGGATGCCAAACTCCCGGCGGCGCTCTGCCACCGAATAGGACATCACCCCGTATATGCCCACAACCGCCAATGCCAGGGCAAGGCCGGCGAAAATCCCGTAAAGATTCCGGAAGAATCGCCAGCGTCCGATCTGCATCTCCAGCCGGTTCGTCTCGGGCATCACATCGAAGACGGTTTGGTCGCGATCTACCTCCGAGACGGCCTGTCGCATGGAGGCGCCGAAACTCGAGGGCTCACCCCTGGACCGGATATAGAGCATCTTCTGCAGATGAATTGCCGAGTCGCCGCTGGGGTAGACCCATTGGTGTTGCCGGTCGGAAGTGTAAATCGCCGGCATGGCTCGCTGAGCGGGACCCCAACTCTTGACGTCGGCGACGACTCCGACGATCAGCCGCGCTTGCTCATCGTCGCGCTCTTCGCCATGGCTCGCCCCGAAGCGTAGATGCAGCCGCTTGCCGAGAGGGTCCTCGTCGGGAAAAATGCTTCGCGCCAGCGCCTGGTTCACCACGGCGACCCATGGCGTGCCTTCGCGGTCGCTCTCATCGATCGGGCGACCTTTCAGCAAGGAAATCCCCAGCGTCTCGAAATAGTCTGGTCCGATCTCCTGTACCGTAGCCTGCGGCAGTTGCTGGCGGGGCGGGGCAGGCCTGCCCACGACCCAAAATAGCTGCGAATAAGCCATGCTGGCGACCGCCGCGGAGCGGACCCCGGGAATCGACTCCAGGCGTTCCTTCACCTGCTGATAAAACATGGGAGCCTGCGGCGTGACGCGCTTCATATTGCCGCTCAGAACTTGAACGTACTTCGAGGAACCCAACTGCACTCTGCCGGTGAGAAGATTCTCGGGCTTGTAGCCGACATCCACCCGTTCGAGCCGCAGTACGCTGTTGATCATCAACCCGGCGCCCACCAGCAACACAAAAGCCAGCGTCACCTCGCATACCGCCAGGATTCGATTGCTTCGGTGGCGGCTTGGGCTCGCCGATTGCCGGCCGCCCTCCTTGAGCATCGGCGCCAGCCGGAGCTGGGCTGCCCGCCATGCCGGCGCCAGTCCGAACACAATTCCCGTCAGCAGCGAGACGGCTAGCGTAAACAGCAGGACGTTGCTGTTGATCGCAATCTCATCCGTCCTCGGAAACGAGTCCGGCGCCATCGCCAAAAAGATCCGCAAGCCCGCCCGGCCCGCGGCGATGCCGGCGGCGCCGCCGATCAGGCTGAGCAGCAGGCTCTCGGTCAGCATTTGCTGAAACAGCCTGCGCCGTCCGGCGCCAAGCGACATGCGAACGGCAATCTCTTTCTGTCGCTTTGCGCCGCGCGCCAGCAACAGATTCGCCACGTTGGCGCAGGCGATCAAGAGAATGAATCCGGTAGCGCCCAGCAGCATATAGAGAGCCGTGCCGGCGCCGCGGGCATAGGTTTCGCCCACAGGCTCGACTTTCACCGTCCAGTCTTTGTAGGCGTCGGGTTGTTGTTCGGCCATGCGCAGGGCAAACGCGTCCATTTCCGCCTGCGCCTGCTTGAGCGTCACTGTTTGCTTGAGGCGGGCGTACGTGGTGATCCAGCGCGTCTGCGGAGTTAGCTCGTTGAGCCGCATGTCAATTGGCGTCCACAAGTCGATGTTTCGCATCCATGGCGCGGTCCAGACGCCCGCCGGCATCACGCCCACAATAGGCCACAGCTCATCGGCTACCCGAACGCTCCGCCCGATCACCCCCGGGTCCCCTCCAAACCGGCGCTGCCACAACCCGTAGCTGATGATGAGCGAGCGGTTTCCGGGGACGGCGTCGTCGCGCGTGAACGCGCGCCCGCGCGCCGGTTTGACGCCGAGCAGTGAGAAAGCGCCTGGCGTTAGAAACTGCATCGTTACCCGCTCAGCCGCGACTTCACCGGACAGCGTCTTGGCCTCGGAATGCCAGACCATACCTTCGATCTGCTCGAATGACTGTGCCTTCTCCTGCCACTCGACCATGGCCGAGAGCGGCGAGTCGCGCCGTGATTGTTCCCGTTTGGTGTTTTGCTCGTAAATCACAACCAGCTTGTCGGGATCTTTGAACGGCAGCGGGCGGTGGAGCACGGCATTGGCCACGGTGAATATCGTGGTGTTCGCGCCAATCCCGAGCGCCAGCGAAATAACAGCCACCAGAAGGAATCCAGGCGACCGCAGCAGCGCTCGAATTCCATACCGCGCATCGCCGACGAGATTCTCGAGCATTGGGAAGCCTTGCTCATCACGATAGCGTTCTTTGACCGATTCCACGCCGCCGAACTTCAACACGGCCTGCCGTCGCGCCTCTACCGGCGACAGCCCGGCCCGAAGATTCTCCTCGGTCTGCAGCGCGAGGTGTTCCTCGATCTCTCGCCGCAATCGCTCCTCATCCCGCCGCCTCACAACGGAGCGGGCCAGCCGCATAAGGAACCGTCTCAGCGCCCTCATTTCAATCCTCCGCCTTGATTGCCAGGAACCGGCCAATCAGCGCAGTCGTCTGCTCCCAGTCCCGGGTCTCGGCTCGGACCTGTTGTCGTCCGGCGCGCGTCAGCCGGTAGAAGCGGGCTTTGCGGTTGTTCTCTGAGACGCCCCACTCGGACGCGATCGCGCCTTCTTGCTCCAGCTTCAGCAGCAGGGGATACAGGGTGCCCTGATTCAGCGCGAGTAGATCGCCGCTGATCTGCTCCACCCGTCGGGCGATCCCATATCCGTGAAGCGGTCCCATCGCCTCCAGCGTCTTGAGCACCATCAGCGCCAACGTGCCCTGCTTGACATCCATCTTTCTCTTCACAAGCGACTCTCCGGTTGGTTTCCTACAGGAATGTTAGCGCACGGTTCTTTTGGAAAGCAACAGGGAACAGAAACAAGTCCGCCGATCGGAGCCCGAGCTTAACGTGCCGGATTCTCGCAGCCCGATCCGCTACGGCTTCGGCCGCGCCTCGGGAGGCCACGGCTTGGGAAGCGGTTTTCGCGGAAGCGGATCTTTCCGGTTCGCCGTGTGATAGACGAAAGACGAGACGATGGCTGCCGCCTGCATCAGGTCGGGCGGCTGGATGCGGTCGTAGACGTCCATGTTCGAGTGGTGAGTGCGGGTTTCGTACTCCACCGGGTCCTGGATGAACTGGAAGGCGGGGATGCCCAAGGCGTCAAACGATAGGTGATCGGTGCCGCCCGTATTGCGGATGGAGAGGGTGGTTGCCCCGTAGTCGCTGAACGGCGCCAGCCACGCGGAGAAGAGCGGCCGGACCATGTCGTTGCCCTGCAGGTACACGCCACGAATCTTGCCCGTGCCGTTATCGACGTTGTAGTACGCGGAAACTTTCGACTGCGCGGGACTGAGGTTCATGGTGACCGGATCGCCGAAATGCTCCTTGACGTAAGCCTTGGAGCCCAGCAACCCCTGCTCTTCGCCGGCCCACAAGGCCATGCGGACCGTGCGGTCCATCTTGAGGTCGAGCGTCTTGAGGATCCGCATCGCTTCCATCATCACGGCGCAGCCGGCGGCGTTATCGGTCGCCCCGGTCCCGTACGCCACGTCGTCGAGATGGCCGCCGATCATCACCAGTTCGTCCTTCCTTGCGCCTCCTGGGATCTCGGCGATGACGTTATCCGCCTGGACGTTGGCGTCGCGGAACTGCGCTTTCACTTCCACGGCAATCCGAAACGGGGCCTTGTTCTCGGCCAGGCGCGCCAGCCGGTTATAGTGCTCCGGCGTCAGCGCGATGGACGGCGGCGGCGCGGGCGCGTCCAGGCGGTGGGAGCCCGGGCGCGGCGGAAACAGCGTCCCGCCATCGCCCCGGGACGCGGCGTAGATTACCAGCTTGACGCCTTCGTCCACCAGAAACCGGTTGAGCCGAAACTGGACCTCGCGCTGGAGTTCGGCCACTTTGTCCTTCACCCACTGCGGCGCGTGCGCGTTGTATCGCCGTCGCTCCTGGGGATCCTTGGGAACCCTCGGGCGGGCGAAGTCGACGACGAGCGGCTCCAGCGGCTCCGGGGCCCGGCCGATCGCGGCGAGCCTCTGATCGGAGTACCGTTCGAGCGCGACGCCGGACTGCGGCTCGACCCGGCGCGGCAGAGTGATCAGGATCACCTGGTCCCGCAGCTTGCCCTTGCGCTCGGCCATGTAGGTCTCGAGCAGGAAGCGGCGGACGTCGAGATCGTCGTCGCTTTCCAGCGGCGCGAGCACAGGCGTGGCCGTGACGACGCCCGCCGTCCCGGGAGTCCAGGCCAGCGGCGCGCCGATGAGGCTGGCGTATTGCGGCTCGAGAAGATGGGCGCTGAAGTAGCTGGCGGCCCAGCCTTTCCCGTAGGGACCCCACGATTCTTTCCTCGCGTTGGCCAGCCCCCACTTCTTGGCTGTCGCAACCACCCAGTCGGCGGCGGCATCGTAGCCGGCCGAGTTGGTCAACCGCGGCCCATGCACGTCGGTGAGCTGAAACATCAGCTTCATCACCTCGGAGTTCTCAAAGGCTTCCTTTTTGATCCGATGGACGGTGAACAGTTCTGGCTGGTCCTGGGCGCACGCGCCCGAAATGAAGATCAAGGCGGCGAATACAATGCAGGCAGGTTTCATCGAAGCTCCGGCGGATAAACGCGAAGACAGATGATAGCAGAGGCAGCGTCCGTTACGGCTCGTCCAGCGCGACAGCTCCGGAGCGATTTTTGGGCGGGCGCGGCTTGGGAGCAAGGACGCGGGCGTCAAGGATCGGATGGAGCGTCGGCCGGCCGCGGAGTTAAGCGGACAATAGCGGAGGCCGCAATCGACATGCGCACCCGGAGAAGCATTGGTTTGCCAATTACACAATAATCCGCTTCCCGTCCTCGCCACGGTAAGGGAGCACTTCTTCTCCTCGTTCCAAGGCCTCTGCGCTTTCGACGCGAACGCCGGGACAACTGATCCGAGCTGGGCGAGCCATTCATCGAAGGTGTTTATTGTGATACCGTTCATCTGATGCCCTTTTCGGAGGTAAATGGCGTTGGCGAGCGTTTACACCTTCCAACAAGTGCGGGATTTCTTAAGATAAGAAGAGATGAGCCGGGTCTAATAGGTTTGGCCGACATCCTTCTGAGGCATCTGCTACGCGGCATTCTTCGATGCCCTCGATCGCGCTCTACCTGACAAGATCAGGAAGAAGATTACCCTTAAGAACGAAGATAGGCATACCATTGCTCAGCCCACCAGCCGGACCTCGTCGCCCACCGATCGCGGCATCTCCGGTCCGCACAGCACAGCGACTCTAGCCTGTACCTTGGAATGTTCTTGACTCGAATAGTCCAGGAGTTCTCGTTGTTACTTCTGGTAACTTAAGCCGCACGGAACAGACTGACGATATTATCGATGGCTCGATCCGCTTCATGATAGGCGCGCTCCAACCGGCTGTGACGCGGGCAGTAACGTTCATCCGGCCGCCGTTGCAGCTGGCTCCCCGCAACGGGCCCACACAATCGCTGATGAAACAGCAGGAACAGGATCGCCACCCGCTGGCCTTTGGCCGTGAGCCGGTAAGCGTACCGCCCAGGCTCCCGCTCCAGGAGTTGGTGCCCTTTCAGTTTCCGCAAGTCGTAACGCAAACTGTTCAGATTGTATCGTTCGGCGCTGAGCTGGAAGCGGTCCAGGATGGACTCGTGGATTTGCCGCGCGGTCAGGCCGCCTAATGCCGTCGCGGCATGCAACAGAACCTCCAGCAGCCGGATCATCCGCGCGTCTTCGATCCGGATGCCCGGCGTGCGTTTCCCGCCGCAATCCACCGGCAGGGCAATCCGCCGCAGAAGGGAAAACTCCTCGTGCACGTTCAGGTTCTCGGCCTGCTGACCGGCGAAGCGATCCAGCACCTGGAGCAATCGCTGTCGCACGTCGTCCAGATACGCCAGCCCCTTATGCAGCTTGAAATCCCGCAGGTTGTTCGAAGTCACTTCATTGCGCAGAAACGTCGAGTATTTCTCATACTGCTTCACCCAGGCGTGCTTCCAATAAGCGCGAAATACATGTTGACCGTGCTCGATTCCATCCATGATGGTCTGCAGTTTGCCTTTGATCCTGTCCCGGTGGCCTTTGCCGAACGCCCGCCAGATCTTCTCGCCGGTCATGCGCCACAAGCTGAGTTCGCAACTGCGCTCGAACAGCTTCCGGATCGGGTGATTCCGCCGGAAGATGAAGTTCTGGCAGTACTCTGCCTGGTGAACGTAGTAGCTGCGCTCCAGCTTCGCGTTCCGCCGGTCCCGTTTGCTGAACTTCGGTCCCACGGCCACGGTCCAGTAGTTGAGCCGGCGCTGGATTACCGCGGCTGAGAAGCGGTCGGCGGCCGCTTGCAGCGCCTCCGGATCCGAGACGGCGACGAAGGCATTGTTGTCCTTGCGGAAGCTCACGCCATCGGCGATCAGCTGACGCTCCACGAAGTTGTGCCCGTTCAGGTAGTAGCTGGCTTCGAAAGGAATGAACGTGCCGATGCGCACCACCATGGCTCCCAGCACCGGGTCACGGATGTAGAAATAGTAGTAACGGTAGCGCGCGCGATGGCGGTGCAGGATCGGATAGTCCGCCGCGCCGTTCTCGTTGCGCCGCACCAGAATCTTGCCGGGACGAAAGGTCCATCCGCGTTCCATCGATTGAAAGATGAAGTACACGCCGTAGCGTTGCTGGCGCTCCATGCGGGTCAGGTACGGGCGGACGTAATCCTCCATGCGGACTCCCCCGTCACGCCAACGGATCTCGATGCAACGATTGCGCGCGAAACTCTCGACCCAGTTCACGTACGCCGCCGTGCGCCGGCTGAGGAGATCTTTGGTAATAGCCTCGACGCCGAGCGCCTGCTGCAGCCAATAGACCACCTGTCCCGGCCGCTGCAATCCCATCAAATACCCGCTCAACACCACGCGATCGAAACAGTGGTATATAAAGACCAACCAGGCCCCGAACAGCTTGGTGAATAACTCCATCGGCCGCCTCCTGACGTTCTCGCTTCGATAACAAGATCATCAGCCATGCCGCCGGTGGGATCAAGCCCTACGGCTCCCGGTTACCGAAGGGAAGAAAGGGGTGCAGGGGAAAGAAACCGCAGGTTTCGTTCCCTTGCTGCGGCGACCAAATTTCAAATATCTTTGGCTAGGAATACGTCTACGAGCGGCCGGCGAGGAAACATTTCCGTTGGTGGCACGGATGGGCGGTACGGAGCCGGCTGCAACCGATGATCGAAGTGGCGCGGATGCTCAAGCGGCGATTCGAGAACATCATCACCTACCTCCGGCACCGCATCACGAACGCGAGCAGCGAATCCATTAACGCCAAGATCCAATGGGTGAAGTACACGGCTCGCGGCTTCAGAAACCGGCACACCTTCGTGCAAGCC
>JAHCHE010000067.1 GCA_026129905.1 Bryobacteraceae bacterium
GGAGGGACGATCTGGAGGATGTCGGGGGGAATGGTTCCGCGAGCGGCCTCGGCCGTTTGGAGTTCCTCGAGCTCCTTGCGGGCGCGGTAGTAGGAGCGCTCGTGACGGGCGAGGTAGCGGAGCACGAGGTCGAGGCCGTGCCGGGTTTCCTTGCTTTCGAGGGCGTCGGGGCCGAGGGCGAGGTAGCCGGCTTCCATGGCGCGGATGTGGTCGAGGGTCCAGGCGGCATGGAGGAGGTGGTTGAAGGCGGCCATCTGGAGGGCGCCCTTAGGCTGGATTTCCTCGACCAGGGTGGCCTTGAAATCGACGAAGTTATCGAGTTCGCCGGGCGGGACGAAGAGTTCGCGGCTGGTCAGGCCGTGTTTGAGCGAATTTCGGGCGGAGCGAGCCTTGCCAGCCTCCGTGCGCGGCCCTGTGGGGCCGCCGGGCGTAGCCGATTCGGCGGGTGATTTGTGGTCAGACACGATGGATTACAACTCCTTATGCGAAGAATAGGGGCGGGAGGCGAGGAACGAGGAGGGCCTCCCGGTAACAGGGTAGCACGGGAGGGCAAGGAATCCGGCGCTGGTTTTGAGGTAAATGGTTGAACTGATTGGGCTTTTTTGCCTTGAAGCGGTTGTGACCCCAACTTTGGAGCCCCGCGGGGCCGGCAGCCCAGGACCTTCCCGTTCTTATTCTCCGGCCGGAGTAATCTGCTCGCGGTCAGGATCGCCGGTCTTCGCCAGGTCAAGTTTGCGACGCAGACGCGGACGTTCGGCTGACGGAGGCTAAATGGGGGAACGCGACGTCGTGCGCGGCGGGGCAGGTGGCCGAGCGGCACCGGTACACGCTGGCGGGGCTGCCGGCGATCAAGCGGCTGTGGGTGAGCAAGGACGGCCAGAGCGGGCAACTGGACAGCTACTACGAGTACGACAATGAAGGGCGGATGACGAACGAGCTGTATCCGAACGACCAGGCGGCGCCGTACGAGAGTCCGTACCCGGGGCTTCACTCGCTGGTGATCGGTTCCACGACTTCCACCGGTCCGGGCTGGAGCGTGGCGTTGCGCATCAGAACGCGGGCGCATGTATTCCAGCGGAGGATGGCGTCGTCGTTGCCGGCCGGACGCTGCCGCTCCGCTTCTTCGTAAAGCCGCATGGCTTCCCGGAAGGCTTCGTAGGCGTGAAACGCCGCGCCCGGACTCGATTGCTTGAGAAGCGCGTGACCGTAGCGTTCGCTGACGATGCCGCCGTAGTACGCCCGTTCGTAGGCGCCTTCCAGATTCGCCAACTGCCTGCGGGCCTCGCCGGGGTCGGCGCCATCGGAAAACTGGTCCGTCAGCGAAAGCAGCAGCATGACGATCGCGGTCGGGTTGGCGGGTTCGACCTGAAGAACGTCCCGGCAAATACTCTCGGCCTGCCAGGGTTCGTTCAGCAGGCGATACCGTTCGGCTTTCCGGATCGCTTCTTCCACCCCTTCCCGCGAGATAGGCTTCAAAGGAAATTCCATGGCCCCTCCGACGCTCGTCAGAGTGTAACACCGGCGCCGGCGGGGCCGCTGATGGCGAAGGTGGCTCGCGCCGGGCTAACGATACGTCAACAGCGACGGATCCTCGAGGTAAGTGGTCACGTTGAAGGTGGAGAGCGTAAGGCCGTCCGGCGCGAGGAAGAACTCCGAACAGGACGCGTTGTGGGGACTGAACGCCAGCGCGAGGGTCTTCGCCGGCGAGAGCCCGAGCGCCAGCGATGCAACAACCGCCGTCGGTCCGGCGGAAGTGAACACCGCCACCCGCGCGGCCGCCTCGCGGCCGAGGCGTTCGCGGATGCGGTCGACGCCCCGACCGACCCGGCCCGTGAACTGCTTCCAGGATTCCACCCCGACGCAGGGAACCTCCTCAGCGACCCAGCATTCGGTGACGCGGTGGAACAGCCGGTCCAGCGCCTCGCGTTTCCTGTCGCGGTCCGAAGCCGACTCGAAGGCTTCGGCAAGGCTCCGAATGTCGGTGTGCTTTTCCACCAGCAATGGACCGAGCACGCGCACCACCTGCTCGCCGGGGAACTCGTCGAACTCGCCGAGCACAACCGCATCCGGCAGGTCGTGGCCGAGGTTTCGGGACGCCGCGGCCGCGATGGCCGCAGTGCGGATCTGCCGTTCAGCGGGGCCGGAGAAAGCCAGGTCGAAACGGATGCCGCGCCGCGCCCAGAACTCGCCAACGACCGCCGCCTGCCGTTCGCCGAGGGGCGAGAGCCGGTCGTAGTTGTCGGACAAATAGGAAGCCTGCGCGTGGCGCACCAGGGTGAGAACCGTCATGAAGAACTCCCAGTGTACCGCCGGGTATTCTGGGACTTGGGAACGACTCTGGATGGAATCGGGTCGGCGGTCGCGGGCTCGACGGGACGCGTGCTGGCGCTGGTGTTCGGCTTGATGGTCCTGTTGTTTCTGGCGACCGGCTTTCTGACGGGCGCCTACCGGCGGGAGCGCGAGTCGCGGGCAGCCGTGCAATTCGAGGCGGCGCAGGAACTCGCCCGGGATGGGAAGTACGGCGAGGCGATCGACCACTACACGGAAGCGCTGGTGCTGGCGCGCGACCGGCTCGAGTACATGCAGGCGCTGGCGCGGGTCCTGGTCGAGGCGAAGAAGACGCGCGAGGCCGAGACCTACCTGCTGGAACTGATCCGCCGCGACCCGCCGAGCGGCGCAGCCAACCTGATGCTGGCCCGCATCAACGCGGACCGCAATGACTTCGACGCGGCGGTTCGCCACTACCAGCGCGCCATCTACGGCCGCTGGCCGGACGCCGCGCCCGAGCGGCGCATCAATGTGCGATCCGAGTTAATCGACGTCCTGCTGCGGCAGGGCAGGCGGTCGCAGGTGGAGGCGGAGTTGCTCCGCCAAAAGGACGAGCTGCCGGACGACCCGGAGCTGAAGAAGCGATTGGGGCGCATGTTCCTCCAGGCGCATTGGCCCGAACAGGCGCGCGACGTTTTCACCGATGCGGTGCGGTTGAGCCCGCGCGACGCCGCCGCCCTGGCGGGGCTGGGCGACGCGGAATTTCAACTGGCCCAATATCAGACGGCGCGGGACGCGTACCGCAGAGCGCTTCGGATCGACCCGGAGGACGCCGGCAGCCGCGCGCGAATGGAGACCGCCAATGAGGTGGTGAACCTCAATCCCATGCGGCTCGGACTGACGCCCGCAAACCGCCTGGCGCGGAGCAGGGCGCTGCTGGCCAGAGTGCTCGCCGAGTTCGCGTTCTGCCTGCCCGCTCACGCCGGCGAGTTGCCCGAAGAGACGAAGAGGGACGTGGCGAGGGCCAACGAAATCGCCGCCGGGAAAGTGCGCCGGCGGGCGGGCGTGGAAGGCGTAGAGGAGAACGTTAGCCTCGCCGTAAGGCTGCGGGAAGCGGCCATCGCGGCGTGCGGTTCGCCTCCGGCGGAGGACGTCGCCGTGGAACTCGTGTTGAAGAAACTGGTGGAGTAGATGACATTGTGGCCAGTTCTCGGGCGGCCGGCCGCCTGGACATCGAGGCTGGTGATGACGGAGGCCCAACGCTTCCTGCTGCTGTCGATCCTCATCGGCGTTTTCGCGGGCCTGCTGGTGGTCTGCTTTCACATCGCGATCGACTTCATCCGCTGGTACGCGGTGGGAACGCTGGCTCAACAGACCCGTCACGCGACGCTGCTCTCGCCGGCATTGGGCGCCACCGCCTCGGCCTTTCTGGTGCTGGTGCTGTTCCGGCAGGCGCGCGGCAGCGGCGTGAATCAGACCAAGGCCGCCGTCTACATCTCCGACGGACATGTGCCGTTCAGCACCGTGATTGGGAAGTTCCTCGCGTGTTCGATCGCCATCGGCAGCGGCAACTCGCTCGGGCCGGAGGACCCCAGCCTCCAGATGGGTTCGGGCGTCGCCTCGCTGCTGGGTCGCGCGTTCCGCCTGGCGCGGTCCTCGATGCGAATGATTGCGCCCGTGGGGGCGGCTGCGGGCATCGCCGCGGCGTTCAACGCGCCGATCACGGGCGTGCTGTTCGTGATGGAGGAGGTGCTGGCGGGCTGGCACACCGGCGTGCTCGGTTCGATCGTGTTGTCGGCCACCTCCGCGGTGGTGGTGAGCCGGTGGTTCCTGGGCAACCAGCCGCTGTTCTCGACGCCGGAGTTCGAGCTGCGCGATCCGCTGGAGCTGATCGTGCACGCGCTGATCGGCGTAGCGGGGGGTTTGCTCGCCGTGGCGTTCATGAAAACCATCGCCGTCCTGCGGCGCCGGCTGCGCGCGTTGCCCCGCTGGACCCGCTACGTTCAGCCGGGCGTGGCGGGGTTGCTGGTGGGCGTGGCCGGGCTTTGGCTGCCCGACGTCATGGGTGCGGGCTACGAGGGTATCGACCGAGCGCTGCACAACGCGTTCGGCTGGAAGATGCTGCTCGCGCTGGGGCTCGTCAAAATCGCCGTGACCCTGTTGTGTTTCAGCGCCGGAACTCCGGGCGGCATGTTCGCGCCGACGCTGTTTGCCGGAGCGATGATCGGCGGGGCGCTCGGTTCGCTGGCGCAGACCGTGGCGCTGTTCCCGACTAGTTCAACCGACGCCTACGTACTGGTGGGCATGGGCACGTTTTTCGCGGGCGTGTTCCGGGCGCCGATGACTTCGGTCTTCATGGTGTTCGAAGTGAGCGCCAACTACGTGATCATTCTGCCGGTATTGATCGCCAACACGATCGCTTACGCGTTGGCGCGCAGTATGCAGCGGACGCCGTTCTTCGAAATGCACGCCAGGGAGGAGGGGCTCGATCTGCCCTCGGTGGAAGAACAGCGGGAAGGCGCGGGGATGAGGGTGGAGGACGCGATGGGCGCCCCGGTGGCCGCATTCGGGCCGCGGACGCCGGTGAACGCCGCGCTCGACCTGATGAGGCAGCACGGGGACGACATCCGGCTGGTGAAGCTGGGCTACGGCGAGTGGGGATGGGTGAGACGGTCCGACCTGGAGACCGCGGCCGAAGAGAACGGTCGGCTCGCGCTGGAGGACGCCCTCGGCGGCGAACCGGCGCCCAGCGTCTACCCCGACATGCCGCTGGACTCGGCCTTGCGGCTGATTGGCGCCCATCCGGCGCTGCCGGTTTCGAGCCGCGCCAACAAGGATCAACTGATGGGCATCCTCCGGCTGGAAGACATTCACCACGCGTACGGGATCGGCGAGCGCGGTAAGGCCCCTCCGGGGAGCGCGTAGTACAATCTACGGACGATGATCTCACGCATCGCGGCGGTGGTTCTTCTGGCCGGCGCCGGGGGTGGCCTCGGCGGCGTGGCGGCTGCGCAGCCGGTGGAGTTTCCCAAGCCGAATTACTGCTTCGCGTTCCTCCACGCGGTGGCAGGCCGGCCGGAGTTGCCCGAAGCCGAAGCGATGGATATTCAGAAGCGGCACCTGGCGCATCTCGGGTGGCTTTGGGAGAAGGGCTGGCTGGAAGCGGCGGGCCCGATTGTGACCGCGGGCGGGCCGCGGGGCATCCTGATCTCCCACTGCAAATCGGTTGCGGAAGCGAACGAACTGGCGTCGGCCGATCCGGCGGTTCAAAACAAGCGCTTGTACGTGGAGAGCCATTTCTGGGCCGGCCCGGCGGGTATCGGCGAGCGCTATCGGAAGGAAAAGGCGGCGAAGCCGGACGCCGAGGACCGCATGACGAAGCACGCGCTCGTGCTGCTGCGCAAGAGCGCAACATGGAGCGGTTGGCCGCCGGCGGAGGTGTTTGAAGCGCATTTTGCTCACATCGCCGCGCTCAAGAAGGCGGCCAATGCGGTCGCGGTGGGGCCGTTCATCGAGGGCGGCGAGTGGCTCGGCGTGTTCGTCTTCCGCGACACGCCGCTTGACGACGCGCGCCGGCTTGCCCAGCAGGACCCGATGGTCCGGGGAGGCTTCGCCCGGCTGGAAGCCTACGAGTGGCTGGTGGCCGACGGAGTGTTTCCGGAGCGGTGAAGCGAGCAGGCGGTTGACGTGTTCCCCCAAAGTTCCGAGCTGGTTTCCTAAGGAGGGACCATGGCCTTAATTGAGGGTTTTCGAGTCCGAAACTATCGCGCGCTTAAGAATATCACAATCGGCAAACTCTGGAACCAGCAGGATACGCCGCCACTCACACCACTGGTAGCGGTTATTGGCAAGAACGGAGTGGGAAAGAGCACTTTGTTCGACGCTTTCGGCTTTCTGTCGGAATGCCTGGCAGTGGGAGTTGAAGAAGCGTGCGACTTAAAACAGCGCGGCGGCTTCGACCGGCTGGTTTCAGCCGGGGTCCAGGAGCCCATCCATTTTGACATCTACTACCGAGAAGGCCCCGGTGATCGGCCAATAACATACGAACTCGCAATCGATCGCGACCGATCGGGCCGGCCGTATGTTGCGGAGGAGCGGCTTAGGCAGAGACGCAAAGGGCAGAACCGAGGATGGCCGCACTCCTTCCTCTATCTGAAGGAAGGAAACGGCCACGCTTGGGCGGGCGAGGAAACGTACGAGGGCGAGGAAGCGGGGCGGATCCAGGTTGAGCTTACTGACAGGCGAAGACTGGCCGTTGCCACCTTGGGGACATTGAAGACTCACCCGCGCATCGCGAAATTCCGGCGTTTCCTTGAAAGCTGGTACCTAAGTTATTTTACCCCGGACGCCGCGCGGAGTTTACCAATGGCTGGGCCACAGAAGCACCTAAACATGCATGGCGACAATCTCGGAAACGTCGTCCAATTCATGGAACGGGAACACAAGGATCGATTTCGGGCAATACTGAGCCGAATAGCTTCAAAGATCCCTGGCATCGACCAGATCGACACAAAGAGGACCGACGACGGCCGACTACTGCTTCGATTCAATGATCATGGGTTCCAGGACCCATTCTTCGCTCAGCAGATGTCCGATGGGACGCTGAAAATGTTCGCTTACATGTTGCTGCTGGAAGACCCGGATCCGCCTCCGTTCATCTGTATTGAGGAACCAGAGAACGGACTGTACCACAAGCTCCTCGAAACGCTTGCGGCTGAGTTTCGATCGCACGCCACGGGTAGGAAGAACGCGCCTCAGATCTTTGTTACGACTCATCAGCCCTATTTCGTAGACGCGCTGAGGCCTGATGAGACCTGGGTTCTCGAGAAAGGCGCGGACGGCTTCTCGACGATACGAAGAGCGAGTTCCGATCCGATTGTGCAAAATATGGTAGACGAGGGGTTACCGCTCGGCGGCTTGTGGTACAGCGACTACCTCGACGCGAGGCCTGCTTGATGCACTTTGAAGTCCTCATCGAAGACAGATCCGGTGAAGTACTTCTGGATTCCTTGATGAGCAAGATATTTGGGACGAATGGATATCCGCACTCGTGGCGGACCCATGCTTACAGAGGGATCGGCAGAGTGCCTCGGGACCTGCGGGGCAAGACCGATCCCCAGAAACGTATCCTGCTCGACCGGCTTCCGAGGATACTGGCCGGCTATGGCCGGAGCCTTCAAGGACAGGATTCCGCCGTGGTGATAGTCGTAGATGTCGATGCGCGGGATTGCATTGAATTAAAGAAGGAGCTACTGCAGGTTCTGCGTGCGTGTAACCCAGGGCCAAGAACTCTCTTTCGATTCGCAGTCGAAGAAACGGAGGCTTGGCTCCTTGGCGACAGGAGAGCGCTCCTCAAAGCATTTCCCAAAGCTAGACTGAACGTCCTCGACGCTTACGTCCAGGACTCGATCTGTGGCACCTGGGAGGTTCTGGCCGACTCGGTCTTTCCCGGCGGCTCGGCCGCGCTGAGGTCAGCAGGGTATCCGAAGATAGGCGAGGAGAAACATAGGTGGGCATGTCTGATTGGACCTCACCTTGATATCGATGGCAATCTGTCCCATAGCCTGAAGATTTTCAGAAACGGGATACTCGATCTATCGGGCACGACTAAGTAACCTTTTTTTGCGCTTCAAGATGTGCGTTATCGATGGTTCGCGGAGGTTTCGCCTGCCTGGAACGCTACGACTGGCTGGCGGCCGACAGGCGGTTGGCGGGCATGCGGGCCTTGCTGGTAACCGCTGTCCCTACCGCGCCCGAGCCGGCTTTCGCGGGA
>JAHCHE010000068.1 GCA_026129905.1 Bryobacteraceae bacterium
GCGCGGCGCATGTCCGTACGGTATCTGGGCGAGCACGGTCCTGACTACCTGGAGCCGACGATGACTGAGCCTCGCTGGCTCCTTTTCGTCCGCCCGATCAGCATCAAGACCTGGCAGGGCATCGACTGGCCGGAAAAGTACAAGCATTCCAAATGGTAGGAACGCGCGTGAATTCCTCCATCCAAACCACCCAAGCCGCGGGCTTCTGTCCTCCCGGAGAGCGATAAACCGCGCGCACCGCACGTGACCGTCCGGCGTGCACTCCACGAACTCGAACCACCCGCCAGCGCAGGTCTCAGCCGCCAGGACTCCTGGATTTTTCGTTGTTTAGCCGCGGCCCCCCAGCGCCGGCCCTTCGCTTCCGGCCGGCAGGTTCGCGAATGGGAAGTGAGTCGGCCTCCTTGGCCTCCTACTGTTGCGCCGCGAAGACGCCGATATCATACTGACGCATTATGGATCAGATTCCCTGCCCCGACGGATACCTGCTGGACGCAAGTTCGAAAATCGCCAGGGGCCACCACGCTCTGAATCAATACCTGGTTCGCGTCGAGGATGCCGGTTGGAGAATTGCGCTAAAGGAAGTCAACGCGATCCGGGACAAAGGCCTGAAGCTGGCGACGTGGAAAGCGTTGATCGAGCGTTTGTATTGGCTGCGAGACAATAACCCGGGCAGTTCCTGTGTAAGTCCGCTGCGGGGCCTCGCCGAGCGCATCGAAAAGTGGACGTTATCGCCCACCGAGGCCGATCTGATTGAGATCCTGGACCGAACGGCGGCACTCGCCGACTTTGTCGCTCCATATACACCCATACCGCACCTTATGGGCTACACCGAAGCAAAGGGCTTGACCCCTGGAATGTCCGCAGCGATTCGCAAGTTCCGCGAGCGCGTCTGGGATCACAGCCTCACCGTGAACCAAGTCAGCCTCCAGTTGTTTCGCTCCAGGCTCGACATGCTTGGCTGGCGAGACGAGTGGAATGCCGTTGACCTGAAACGGTGCTGGAGCGAGCAGGTCCGCGCGGATTTCCGATCCATGCGGGACAGCCGGCGAGAGAACTGGCGAAGGCTGTTGTACAGCGTCCATGGAGACGAGGGGACGCGCCCTACGGCCCGCTGGTTGGGGAACGCCAAGGCGCTTGTTGAGGCGATCGGTCCGGAAGAGTTCCGCGTTTCCCTGATGCAGTGGTTCGCGCCCCTCAAGCGGGGATGCGCCCAACGGCTATCCCGTGAAGGAAGCTACCTGCTGCGCTCGTTTATATGGTTGGTGGAGTCGCTGAAGGCACCGGACCTGCTTGCGAAAGTGACTGAGATTTGCGAGGTGGAGTTCAAGCCCAAGAGCAACGGCCAGAAAGCAATCCGCGCAGCCGCGGAGGCGGTCGGAAAACCCGATCCGTTCGCGCGAACGCCAGCGCGGGGCCCTACCCTCGGTATCGACGCCGTAGAGCCGGACGCGGACCGTGGAGTCGCCAGTGGTAACGATCATGGTATCGCCGTCCACGACTTTGGTGACGGTTCCGGTGAACTCGGCGGCGAAGGCGGCGGTCGCCAGAGCGATGGTGAGGAGGTAGCGCAGCACGGATCATGAGGGTGCACGTCGATATCCGGCCGCAAGCGCTTGATTCTTCGTGCCGCAGCCGGCCTGCGATCTCGTTCACGGAACAAACCTGTTTTCATTCCGGTACGCTCGCTGAGTCTTCGATGCCGGTCCACCGCTATACAATGGCCGTGATTCGCAATAAGGGCCAGCCGGGATGGTCGTGCAGGGATTGGGAAGGGATCGTCTGCCCTCAGCCGCAGCCTTAAGTGCTGCCACGCGCCTGAAAGGTGCCGGCTAGCCGTCGTTGGCGAACAAAAGACGAATATGGTAATCTCTCGAACGTGGCTCAGCCCTGTTCGTGCACCGTCAGCTTTGTCGACCCGAACCAGATTCGACACTCGGTGGATGTCATGGCCGAATCGTTGTTTGAGGCGGCGATCCTGGCGCTGAGGGTCTTCCGCACGGCAAAACTCCTGGACTGCACGCCCGGAACGGCAGCCGTGTTCGAGGTGAAGGTGAGTTCGCCGGCCGTGACGCACACCGTTTCCCTCAGGCGCGTGCAGGAGTGGCTCGAAAGCAGCGGGAAGACGCCACGTGAGCAGGCGTTGAAGCACCGGCTCTGCGGCATTCTCGACGGCGCTACAGGTCCGCCGCTGGGCTCGCACTGACGAATCCACGGCGAATCTCAAAGATGAGCCATAATCTGATGATCACCTTGCCCAGAAGGGAAATGCCATGAACTTCAGATTCGTTTTCGCCTTGGTCCTGCTTAGCAACGGCGTTACGGCCCAGAAGCTGACGCCTGACGTTCCCTACGTGGAGAACGGCCACAAGCGCCACGTCCTCGACATCTACGCGCCGGAAAGCCCTGCCGGGACGAGCTTGCCGGTTATGTTTTGGATCCACGGAGGCGGATGGCAGACCGGGGACAAGAGCGATGTCGCCCTGAAACCGAAGGTGCTGACCGAGCGCGGATTTGTGTTTGTCTCGACCAACTATCGGCTATTGCCGGAAGTGGAAATGGGCGAACTGATTGGCGACGTCGCCAAATCGATCGGCTGGGTCCACCGGAACATCGCCAAGTATGGCGGCGATCCCACGCGGATCGTTGTGGGTGGACATTCCGCCGGCGCCCAAGTGGCGGCGTTGATCTGCACCGACGATCGTTACCTGAAGAAGGAGGGTGTCCCGTTCGATGCGCTCAAGGGCTGCGTCCCCGTGGACGGCGATACTTACGACATTCCCAAAATCATCACGACGGCAGAACTCCGGCAAACCCTCTATGGTGGAAAGATGTTTACCTTTGGTCACCGCCAGAAGTTCGGAAACGACCCGGAGAAGCACGTCGATTTTTCGGCGGTGACGCATGTGGCGAGGGACAAAGGGATACCGCCGTTCCTCATCCTGTATTTCCGTGGCCATCCGGACACACGAGCCCAGGCGGAGCGTCTTCAGAGCGTGTTGGAGGCCGCGGGGATCCCGGCTACGTTGTATGGCAAGGTTGACAGCAACCACAACCGGTTGAATGACGACCTCGGCAGGCCCGACGACCCGGCGACACAGGAACTATACAAGTTTCTGGATTCATTGGTAAGTCGGAGACGGTGACGAAAAGCCGGGATAAGGTCGCGCAGCCGGGACAGAGTCCTTCGGACAGAAACCTGAACAACCACTGTGCCTGCGCCCGCATTTATCGCACCCATGCTCGTTCTGAGGACAAGTTCTCTGCCCGAGGGGGCGAACTGGAGCTATCAGCTCAAGCTCGACGGATACCGAGCGTTGGCCATCATGACCAACGGCGAGGTGATGCTCCGCTCCCGCAACGACAAGGATTTCAACGCCAGGTATCCGGCCATCGTGAGCGCGCTGGCCGGTCTTCCTGACGAGACGGTTGTTGACGGCGAGGTAGTCGCCATCGACGAGTCGGGGAGGCCGTCGTTCAATGCGCTGCAAAACTACGGTTCGGCGAAGGCGATCCTCGTCTATTTCGTATTCGATGTTCTGATCCTGGCTGGGCGGGATGTGATGGGGGAGCCGCTATCGAAGAGGAAGGAGTTGCTGCGCCGGCACGTGCTTCCGAAGCTGGATGAACCCGTTCGAGATTGCCCGGATCTGTATGCAGGTCTTCCCCAGGTAGTCGAGGCGGTGCGCGCGCAGGGGCTCGAAGGGATAGTGGCGAAGCGCCTGGACAGCGCCTACGAGCCGGGCCAGCGCTCCGGGGCCTGGCGCAAGATGCGGATCAACCAGGGACAGGAGTTCGTGATCGGAGGGTATACGCTGGGTGGCCGGAACTTCGATGCGCTGATCTTCGGGTACTACGAGGGCAAGAAACTCCTGTATGCCGGCAGAACGCGTAACGGATTCACGCCAGCCCTGCGAGATGAACTGTATCGGCGGTTTCGCAGGCTGGAACTGGCCGAGTGCCCGTTCGTGAACCTTCCGGAGGCTAAAAGCGGACGCTGGGGGCAGGGACTGACAGCGGCGAAAATGAAGGATTGCCGGTGGCTGCGGCCGACGCTGGTCGGACAATTCGAGTTTGTCGAATGGACGCCGGATGGTCACCTGCGGCACACGAGATTCACTGGACTTCGTGAGGACAAGAAGGCTCGGGACGTGCGGCGGGAGGCGGCGCTACGATAGAGCGAAGGAGAATCAGCTACCGTGGACGGAATCGACAGCATCATTGGGAGCCTTGAAGAGCGGCGGACGGCGATCGAGCGCGCAATCGCCTCACTGCGGGGGATCGGAGGCGGCCAGGTGACGAAACGACGGGGCCGGCCGCCCGGGGTCAAGAAGAGTACGGTAAGCAGCGAGGGAAGGCAGCGGCAGATTGAAGCTATGCGGCGGTACTGGGCGGCGAAGAAGGCGGGGGCGAAGAAGTCGGCGGGCTGAGCAAACCGAGCTGGCCTCAGCGGTTACCGCCCCAAAGGGTGGCGGAAGCCGGTGCTCGCGGGACGATTCGCAGAATGGACGCCGGGGGGGCACATGCGGCACGCGAAATCCATCTCATTGGTAGGGCATCCAGCAGAGATGACGTGAAGAGCTGCCGACTGTAACGCCTGGAACCGCCAAAATCACATAGTCTCCGGGAGGGGATCTGAATGGCTAATGAGCCTCCCAATCCCGGCACGCGGGGGTCACGAGTGCAGGTGCGCATCCCGCCGCCTGCGAGCTGCCCGATCGGGTGGCAGCCGGCGGCGCTGACGCCGGTATTCTACGGCGCTCGCAATCATACGCCCGCTGATGGCGCCCCGGTTCCGTTGCGGGTGTTCTTTCCGAGCCTGGATGGTTCGGTGTTCACTGCGCCGATTCTCGATGGATGCGGCCGCTATCCGCTGATCCTGTTCGTCCACGGCCATTGCGCGGGCGACGTTGAGCACTACAAGAAGTGGTTTCATCTGCCAGGCCAATTAGCGCGCAGCGGCTACGTCGTGGTAGTCGCGGAAATGGCCGCTATCCAAGGCGGCATCCACCCCTCGGCCGATAACCACCCTGATTTAGCGGCATTGGCGAATGTCCTGGCGTGGATTCGTGGCCAATGGGAACACCGCGACACGCTCATGCCGCCACCCGCGACCGGCATCTGCGGACACTCATTCGGCGCACTCGTCGCTGCCCGGTTCGGCGTCGAAAACGGCGGAGCCATCGCGGCCTATTCCTCCCTCAGCGGCGTTCATACGGACTGGCCATCAGGACCTTTCCCAATCCAGCGCCTCAGCATCCCGATGCAGTTCATTATGGGCAGTGCATTGGAAGACGTGGAAGCATCCCTGCCCGATTCCGTTTGGAATGCTCTGCCGAGGCCGAGGCACAGGGCGATGTTCGCCAACGGATTTCACTGGGACTACCTGCCGGCAGGGCAAACGCCGTGCGATCTGAACCGAGGTCCGTGCCCCCGTGTCGCCGGGGCGTCTGTCGACCTCGTGACGATGTTCTTTGCGAAACACCTTCCGCCGGAATTCTCACCGGACATGCCAGACAAGATTCCTGACTCACTGACTCCGCCCGAGCTGGAACTAACGCCGGAGCAGGAATTTTACGCGGGAGGACACCTGATCGGTTACAAGCTGCTTGCGGGCAACCCGGAGTGCGGCATTTCACAGGATTGGGCGGTGATCGAGCAGCCTGACGATGGGCCCGACCACGGCGTCGATCGCCAATGGGTCGAGCCCGTCTTGAGTGTGATGATGCGGTAGCGGTGGAATACCCGCATTTATCTCATGAGGAGGGACTCGGAGAGATGGACCCTGAAGAGGAGTTGGAGCGTCGCCAGGAGGCTCGCATACAAGCCAACGAGCAGGCGGAACACCAGGAAGTGGAAGCTGCCACATCCACTGTTGGAAGGAGGGCGTTGACATTGGCAAATAGCGCTACAGGAAAAGTCAGCCGGATCTATCCCAGCACGCGCGGCACGGCAATTCGTCTCCACGTTCCCGAGGGTACTCCGGTTCCGTTGTTTGGTTACTTTAACCTTCGTCAGACTCATCCCAACTACAACGCGCTGTACTCGCTCGCGCTGGTCGCCGCGGTAAATCGCTACAACCTGAGAATCAGGGCGACGACCGAGATCGATCCCACGGTTGAGGCCGACGTGAGTTACATGGTGATCGATTGGCTGCCATAACGTTCGCTGTTTTATGACGCCGCCAAGGCCGTCCACGGAAACAGGAACTGCGGTGTTGGGCTGCCCGTAGAGATGATCTGCAGTAAAGGAGGAGCGTCATGACTCGAAAGCAAACCCCCGGTGGGGCAAAGGTGCGCCTATACCCACCCCCATCGAAGGACTTCGATCCGTTCGCGGCCACCGAGAAGGACTTGATGAGGCATGGGCTGCCGTTGCGGCCTGACCCCCACACTCAGCCGGGAATGGCCGCACTGTGGGATCGACAGGCAGCCCGCTACCGCAGCTTCGACCATGTGGAGCCGCGGCCCGACACCTCAACGGCAGACAAGAAGGTGGTCACCGTCCCCGCTCTGGGTCCGCACCCCACCGAGTCGTGCGGCTACAACCTCTTCAGCTCCTCGGCGCCGTTCACTGCCCTTTTCGTCACCTGGACGGTACCCAACCTGCAGTTCACCCCCAGCCAGATCGGCGTCAACCACTTCCATACCTTCGTCGGTCTCGGCTTCCTCGACGTCCACGTCGAGATGACCGTTGACTCCGCTCAGAACGTCACGAGCGAGATCTGGGCACAAAGCATTGGGCAGATCAACCTGCCGGTCCGGCCCGGCGATGTGATCAGCGGCTCGCTCTGCCTTCAGACCAATCAGGCTGGCACAGCAGCGTACTTCTTGGCCAACGAGACCACTTCGCAGACGATCAACTTCGCGGTTGATACGGGCTTCCCCCCTGCCGCCAGAATCAACGCGGGCGTCACTCGCAGTTGGCCGCTCAACCAGCCGTTCCCCCCACTGGCCAGCTTTGGAGTCGTGTACTTCGACGAAATCAGCGCCTACACGACGAGTGGCCCTCGGTCGCTCACGTCGGGTGAGGCCATCACCATGGTCGACAAGAACGGCAGGACCCTCGCCAGACCCGTCAGGCTCAACGACTTCGCCTTCAGAACCGAGTTTGTAGCAGCCTGATCCGACGGGCGGGGAGGCCGAGCCCACTACGTATCGCGGTATCGGCGTCCCGTCATGCGCGATGGTTCACAATTTGGACGCTCCTACGTCACCCTCGCGCCCACCATCACCCGCAGCGCCCGCGCCGGACCGGTCCGTAGGGGCGTATCGACCTGGATCGACGCCGACGCCGCGAGGCTCGTCGTCAACGCGCCCCACATCGCTACGCGCCGGCGCAAGTCCATGGCACCCGCGCTCGGGGCCTCGCAGCGCCCGCCCAACTCCGGCAGCAACCCGCCGCCAAACGGAA
>JAHCHE010000069.1 GCA_026129905.1 Bryobacteraceae bacterium
GGAGCGGGATTACGAGTCGGGGTTGGGGCTGGATTACTTTGGGGCGCGGTACTATGCGGGGGCGATGGGGAGGTTCACGACGCCGGATCCGATTTGGATTAAGGCGGACAGACTCGTCGATCCACAGCGCCTGAATCTCTACGCCTATGGTCGCAACAATCCGCTTCGCTTCTCCGATCCCACGGGGATGGACATCACGATTGGCCAATGCAACCTCGGATCAGCGGAGGACTGCCTCAAGCGACTGCAGCAAGGGCTGCGGAAAGAGGATCGTGCTCATGTCCGGCTGTTCGTCGGTGAGGGAAAGGACGGGTACAAGAAAGGCCAAACCTACGTGTTGGCCGACAAGGACTACAAGAGCACTTCAAAGAACTTCCAAACGCTTCAGACTCTTGCGAACGACCGCAGCGCAATGGCACAACTCAATGTCGTCGGCCCGAAGGATGCGATTGCGTCGGATTTCGGTGTCAAAGACGCGAGTGGTGCAGTTGGCGTCAGGGACGCGAAGGCGACGCTGGGCATGTATCTGACTCTGGAGCAAGGCTGGCTTGGTCAGACGTTCTTCCAGAATTGGGGAGGAACGCCGGTTGAGAATGCGTGGTACTCGAAGAAAGGCTTCACTGAAGTCGGCATCACGACCGACCAGACGGTCGAACAGATGGCGCAGACGATGCACCACGAACTCCGCCACGTTCTGCTCGGGGACTTTGGTCGCACCGTTGGGAAGGGCGTCCACCTCGTGCCAGCCGTCGATCAGGCCACCAAGGCAGCCGACGCTGAGGCCACACTGAACAGGAGGATCCCATGACGCCAAGGAGGATCCCGCGTCGGCTATGGGTACTGTGCACGACGTTTTGGGTCCTCGTCGTCGCACCCGTCGTGCTGGCCCAAAGCACGTGCGGAGATTCGGGCGAAAAGGCGGTGTCCCTCAGCGAAAAGGAGATGTCACAACGCGCGACGAAGCGTGTCCAGCCTGCCGTTCCAGGAGGGTTTGGCCGCATCGACGCCGACGTCGAAGTCTTCGTGGTCGTTGGAACCGATGGGAAGGTCGTGTGCGCTGAGGCGCGCAAGCCATCTCATCCTCTTTTGCGCAAGTACTGTGCGGACGCGGCTCGTCAGTGGACCTTTCGACCAATGAAAAAGGACGGGCGTCCAATCGAGTTCGCCGGCCCTGTTCGATTTCGGATAAAACGGTGACCACCGGTACGACGAGCCATGCCACGCTTACGACGTACCACTGCTGGTGTCAGCCAGCAGGGCTTCCGCGAAGGGCTTCAACCTCGTCGCTACGCGGTGCTTCTTAATCCTGAAGCCAATAAACCGAGGCAGTAGGAGGTTGCCATGCGTCGGTTCAGACTTTCGCTTACGGCCCTGCTCCTTGTGCTCGTTTTGATCGAAGCGCTGATCGGATACCGGCTCTGGGACTCTGGGTGGCCGAGCAATGTCAGTGTGTCCGCGGGAGGAGATGGTTCCGAGATCGTACAGGTGGAGCGGCTCCGGTTTGGCGCGCTGGACTGGTTCGTCGTCGCCTTGCTGATCGCGGGCCATGCGCTCCTCGCCTACATGGTCTGGAGGGCATGGCGGGCTGATCGGGTTCGTCTATGATGGCGTCAAGAACCGGGATTGCGCTCCAGCGTCGCCGACGCGGACAATGGCGGCGCGACGTCATATGTGTACGATGGATACGGGCGGCCGCTGACCGTCACTGAGGCGGGGCTGCGGACGACGACGTTCAGCTATAACGATACGGCGCGGACGGTGACGAATGCGGTGGACGGGTTGACGACGGTGGAGACCTACGACCAGCTCTGGCGGTTGTGGCAGACGCGCGGTTCGGGACCCACGGAGCGGCTGGCGCAGCGCGGATTCAAGAACAACCTGGCGGCGGGGCGGATGGAGGCGGCGACGAATCCGTATTACGCGGGAGCGCCGGGGGCGGCGACGGCGGGGTGGACGCGGACCAAAGTCGACGCGGTGGACCGGGTGGTGGAGGTGGCGTATTTCTCGGGGGCGGCGCTGGCGAATCCGTGGACGGCGACGGCGAACCGGACGGGGGTGACGACGATCGGCTACAACGGCAACCAGGCGACGGTGACGGACCCGGCGGGGGTGGTGAGGCGGGAGACGCGGAGGAGGTTAGGGATATCTTAACTGGTGGTGATCGGGGGGTGTGGCGATCGCAAAGAAGCTGGCGGGACAGCAGATGCGCCCCAGAGCCGGACGGGGCGTCCGGCGCGGTCCAGGGGACCGCCCCACTCAGAGTTGATAACAAGCACCAGCGGTGAGAATAAGACCGGGCTCAATCTGGGCGGTCACGAAATTCCGGGAACAACAGATAACCGGATTCCGTTATGCCAGATAAGCTCCCATGGCAAACATACTGCGCGATCTCCTTCACGGCGTCAGGGGACTGGGACGAGCGCCGGTTTTCGCGGTGGTCTCGATCCTGGCTCTCGCGGCGGGCATCGGCCCGAACACCGCCATCTTCTCGATTCTCAACACGGTGGTCCTGCGACCACTGCCCTATCCCGAGCCCGAACGGATGGTCGTTCTTTGCGAGAGCGCGCCGCGGGGCGGCGACAACCCGGTGGCCGGGGCGAACTACCTGGACTGGCGCGCGCAGAGCGCGAGTTTCGCGGCCATGACGGCGACGACCGGAAGCAGCATGGCGCTGGCCGGCTCGGAGCCGAGGCAGCGGCTGCCGGTGCTGCGCGCCTCGTGGGGCTTCATGGAGGTGTTCGGCGTTCGGCCTATCATCGGCCGGGCCTTCCGTGAGGCGGAAGACAACCCGGCTGCGGAGCCGGTGGCTCTGTTGAGCCACGGCGCCTGGGAGCGACTGTTCGGGCGCGACCGGGACATTATCGGGCGGACAATCGGCCTGGACGGACGCTATTTCACGGTAATCGGGGTGCTTCCGCGCGAGTTCCACTACATCCGGAATTTCGAAGCGCTGATCCCACTGGCGCTGGACAGCGGCGCCGCGCGGGACTATCACTACCTGACTGTCGTGGCGCGGCTGAAGCCCGGCGTCTCCGAAGCGCAGGCGCGCGCGGAGATGGAGGCAATCGCCGGCAATATCGCACAGCGGTATCCGAACTTGAAGAAGGGTTGGAGCGCGAGCCTTTACGGACTGCAGGAGCGGCTGTTTCGGGGACCGCGGAGCGATCTTCCGGCGCTGGCGGGCGCGGCATTGTTTGTCCTGTTGATTTCCTGCGCGAATGTCGCCGGCCTGCTGTTGGCTAAGGCGACGGCGCGACGGCACGAGATGGCGGTTCGGGCGGCTTTGGGGGCCGGCCGGCGGAGGCTGGTTCGGCAACTGTTGATCGAGAGCGCGTTGCTGGCGCTGGGCGGAGGCGTGGCCGGCATTGCGGCGGCCTCCCAGATTCTACGGGCGATCGAGCGAGCCGTACCCGCGGACGCTCTCCCGCCCGGGACGGTCTTCGCGATGGACGGACGCGCGCTGGCGTTTACGTTTGGCCTGTCGATCGTCACCGCCGTTCTGTTCGGACTGGCGCCGGCGTTGCGCGTGTCCGGAAACGATCTCATGGCGGAGATCAAGCAGGGAGGGCGCGGCTTGAGCGGCGGCGGCGCCCGGGCGCGCGGCGCGTTGGTCATCGGCGAGTTTGCGCTCTCCATGGTGTTGATCACGGGCGCGGGGCTGATGGTTCGGAGCATCCTCCGCGCAAAAACGATGGACCCGGGATTCGATTCCGCCAACGTGCTGACGATGCGCGTGGACCTGCCGGACTCGCGCTACAAGACCGGAGGGCAGATGCTGGCGTTCATGCGGGGCGCGGAAGAACGGCTGCTGTCCCTGCCGGGAGTGCGCGCGGCGGGGTTTTCGACCCAGTTGCCGATGCGGGGATGGGCGATCGGGATGCCGTTTGAGGTAGCGGGAAAAGCGATGGGAGAAGGATCGCAACTGCCGGCGGCCCACTTTCAGATTGTCAGCCCGGATTATTTTCGGACGATGGGCATCCCGTTGCTGAAAGGCCGTCCCTTTGCCGCGACGGATTCGGCGAACGCGCCGAGAGTGGCGATCGTTAACGAGGTGTTCGCCCGCCGCTACATTGGCAACGAAGAGGCGGTAGGGAAACGAGTCCGCGTGCAGGAGTTGATTCCGGGCAAGAGGGAACTCGGGCCGTGGGTGGAATGGGAGGTCGCCGGCGTGAGCAAGGCCATCGGCGTGGGGAACCTCGACAGCCTTTCGCCCGAGATCTACGTTCCCTACGCGCAGAGTCCTTTTCCGGCGGGATACCTGTCGGTGCGCACGGCGAACGATCCGGCGGCCGCGGCGCTATCGGCGCAGGCAGCGATCGACGCGGTGGACCCAACCGTCATCCCGAGCGAGATCCGCACCATGGAGCAACTGAGGACGGCATCGTTCCAGGTTCCCAGAATCGTGACCTCGCTGATCGGAGGCTTTGGCGCGCTGGCGCTGGGACTGTCGCTGATGGGGATTTACGGATTGATGTCATGGCTGGCATCGCAACGGGCGCGAGAGATCGGCATCCGCATGACGCTGGGGGCTCGACCGCTGGATGTGGCGGGGCTGTTCCTGCGGCAGGGACTCACCCTGGCGGCGATCGGGGTGGGCGCCGGCCTGGCGGGCGCGGTCGCGATTGCGCGCGTGCTGCGAAGGATGCTGGTGGGCGTCACGCCTGGCGATCCGCTGACGCTGCTATTGGCGACCCTCGGAATGACAGCGGTGGCGGCCGCCGCCTGCTATTTTCCCGCGCGTCGCGCCGCGAGGGTGGACCCGGTCACAACGCTCCGGGCGGATGGGGGGTGAACGCAAGAGAAAGCACGGACCGCGCGCGCAAGACGTGGGCTTGGAATGCTTCGCCATCAGGCCGGTAGCCGCGGCTACGTGGAGTACTTGTCGCGCCAAGCGTCGAGGGATTTGCGCAGGCGGTCGCGCACCGTGATGTACTTCGCGTCGTCGTAGCCGTTGCGCCGCTCGCGCGGGTCCGCCGTCAGGTCGTAGAGTTCGTTCGGGCCTTCGCCGCCGTTGCGGATCACCACCTTGAAACGATTGTCCCGCGCCATCTCGGTGTTGCGGAAGGGCCACGACTGGCCCTTAGGCAACGACCGGCCGCGGGCCATGGTCAGGAAGCTCCGACCGCACAGGTTCCGCTCCGGCGGCGCCACGCCTGCCGCTTCGCACAGGGTCGGGACAATGTCGTAAAAACTCACCAGTTCGGGTCTTGCGCCTTCCACGGGGATCTCGCCGGGCCAGGAGAAGATCAGCGGGACCTGCATCACTTCGTCGTACATGTTGATCGGGTCGGAGGCGTGACCCTTGCTCCAGAGGCCGTGGCGGCCGAGCAGAAAGCCGCCATTCTCATGTCCGCCGTAGCGGCCCGACCAAATGCGGCATACGGGCCGGGGGTAGAAAGAGAGAGGAGCACCGGACTGTCCCCAAGTCCTGATCACGGGTATGACAAGATAAAGGTTATGGCCGGAGAGGACAGATCCGACGACCTTATTGCGGAGATCTCAGAGGCGTTGCGGGAAGAAGAGCGTAAGTCTCAACCGTCGCCAAGCCTAGAGGTGTATTGTGATCAGCATTTAAGCGTCACAATGGTCCACGCCGTAACCTGGCTTCTCGCAGAATATGGAGAGTCGGCAGCCGACGTTAATCCACTTATATTCTGGCGGTGCCCCAAGGTGGGGTGTCAACGTTGTTATCACCCGACCAAGTTCGGGTATTTTTCTCGCAGCAGCAACATGGAAAGCCGCATCCAAGTGAATACTACAAAGCAAGAACGATGCTTAACGCATGAGGCAGAACCTTTTATGTACATCGGCAGGGTGCAGCAAAGTCGCCAGTTCCTTTGTCCTTTCTATCGCTGCAATGAGCGAGGGAGTCTAGTTGCGGCATTCGTGGTCGATGAGGCGATTGCATGTCCTGACGATTCGCTGGTGGGTCTAAAGAAGGCAGCTAGAAAGCGAAGTATTGAGATGACCACGTTTAGGTCGTTCGCCGCTGCGTCTGGAATAGCGCTGGACGGTGACTCGGCGGTAAACGTTGACCCACCTCATCCTGACATCCTCTGTACTATTTCTGGCAAGTGGTATTGGTTTGAGCT
Organism: Bryobacteraceae bacterium; assembly: GCA_026129905.1. Lineage (GTDB taxonomy): Bacteria > Acidobacteriota > Terriglobia > Bryobacterales > Bryobacteraceae > JAHCHE01. The sequence goes on from JAHCHE010000069.1 coordinate 6,093, forward strand.
TGGGCAGATCATTAGCCAGAAAGTCGCGGCACAGGTCAGTCCTTCTCGGAAATTACTCGAAGGTGGTTTCTCGTTTTCACAAGAAATGGCATTCATCGAAATTGTGAACAAGAAAGCGACCAAAACGTACGACACCAATGGCTTTCCTGTGGACCTCATATTGTGGTTTGACCTTCGGCTTGGAAGCGAGGGCACGATAGCCCGTCTTATCGGAAAGCACGGTGGCATCCTGAAGTCTCTCATCGGTCGGAGTCCGTTCTCTCGCGTCTGGATCTTCGACGCGTGCACGAACTCGAGCTTGTGGCCCTAAGGTCTCCTCGTTCCCCGCCGCAATCCATACTTCCTGTTCCATTCGCAGGAGAGCGGAAGAGAGCGGCGCGTGAGTTGCGACTCGTTCTGGCTGACCTGGCCGACCCGCCGCGCAAAGTCGCATCCGTGGAGCGGATCGAACGCCTCCAGCCTCCGCGGAACGCGCAGAGTCATCGGAAAGACAGCGCGTGCCCGGCACAGCCCTACGTGGAGTACTTGTCGCGCCAGGCGTCGAGGGATTTGCGCAGGCGGTCGCGCACCGTGATGTACTTCGCGTC
>JAHCHE010000007.1 GCA_026129905.1 Bryobacteraceae bacterium
CCCAAAATCGGACACTTCCCCGCCCCCGCCTCCTTCGCCCGCCGAACCCGCTCCCCACCTCGCCCCCCCCCCCCAACAACCCACCGGCCCCCTCGTTGTCCCGCACAACCTCGCCACGCCGGCGTCCGATGCGCCCCCGCAACCGGACCCGCCCGCCCTTCGCCCCGCCGCCCGAGTTCGCGTCCCGCAAGGCCGCCATACGCACGGCCTTCTTGCCAGTGGCGGTCAGGCGCTGGAAAAGCCGTTCCCGGCACCTTTCAGGTTATGCTTGACGCCGGCGCCGTCAAAGGCGACATCGGCCGTAGTGGCGCAAGTTCTCCTCCGCCCGTATCGCGCGGTCCTGCGCCTTCAACGCGAACGTCCGCGCGTTACCCGCCGCGAAAAACACGCAGCCGCTTAACACCACCAGCAGTGACGCGCTGTACAGTCGCTGATGATCGCCCAGCGACCGGTACAGATTCACGCATGCGCCAACAAACGTCGCGGTGATGACCAGTAGCAGCGCCCTATACCCGCCACGCGCCGCCTGCGATTCTCATAATTCTGGCGGACCATGCGCCTATGTTCTCACGCCGCCCTCGTCCATTCCACGCCCGTTCTCCGCTCGGTCTCCCCGAACACCACCTGGCGCATCGAAGCGCCCCCCGCTAAGATCGCGCCCCGCCCAGCCACTGGACTTCCGCGATCCTCTCGTCTGTGCGATAATCGGGAAAGTTCTTCAGCTACGTTCTTGAGCCATGTACGCTCCCTGGGAAATAGGAATGTAACAATGGCTACTCGCAATGAAATGAACAGACAGCCCCCGTTAGACGCCCGTCCGTCCGCGGAGATCGCATGAAGCCGTTGCGATAGACGGCCCCACCCGCAAACAATTTGTCTTGTCTGCGCCTCGTCAAACGCGAGAGCTGCATAAAGGAGGCCTATGAAACACGGTTACCTGATCGACATGGATGGCGTGATTTACCGAGGCTCGGAAGCCATACCGGGAGCGGCGGAATTTATCCGCTACCTTCAGGAGGAGGATATCCCGTATCTGTTTCTCACCAACAACTCGACATACACGCCGCTCGATGTTGTGGTGAAGCTGCGTAAGTTCAATATCGAAACCTCCGTCGAACACGTTTACACCTCGGCGCTGGCGACGGCGGAGTTTGTCCAGAAGCAGAAGCCCCACGGAACCGCCTATGTCATTGGCGAGGGCGGGCTGCTTAGCGCGCTCAACGACGCCGACTATGCCATCAGCCGCGAGTCGCCCGACTACGTGATTGTGGGCGAGGGCCGCGTGCTGAATTTCGAAATGGTCGAGATCGCTCACCGGCTGATCGAGAAAGGCGCCGGCTTGCTGTCGACGAACGCGGATACCTGGTGTCCGACCGATTCCGGCCCGCGACCGGGCTGCGGCGCGATTGTCGCGTTACTGGAATCCGCCACCGGCCGCAAAGCCTATCACGTCGGCAAGCCGAACCCGTTCATGATGCGGGCGGCCCGCAAGAACATCGGTCTCAGCACCGATGAAGTGATCATGGTCGGCGACACGATGGAGACCGATATCCGCGGCGCCACCGATCTCGGCTTTCAGAGCATCCTGGTGCTGACCGGATCCACCACGCTGGAGTCGCTCGAGCAGTATCCGTTCCGCCCCACGCGCGTGGTGGAGTCCGTCGCCGAACTCGCGCCGGCGCTGGCCGGCCTGTAGCACAGCGGCGGCCACTCTCCCCGGCCAACCTCCCGAGGGTCATCAGGATTGTTATGTGAACAGTCTTGGGGCCCTCGCGGATCTCTTCGCGGTCCGCTTCTGCGCCCCCGTCTTCGCCTGGCGGGACAACGCCGGCTTGGAAGCGGCTGAGCGGCCTTCTCGCTTCAGCGCCTTCTTCGCGGCCTGGGACCGGGTGGCCGACGGAGTTCGCTTCGTTCCGGACTGGCCTTTCTCATAGTCGCGCGCGGCCGATTTGCGCGTCTTCTCCGATGTCGTCCCTTTTTTCGGCGGCTTCAACGCAACGCCGGCGCGGCGGGCTTTCGACAAGCCGATCGCAATCGCCTGTTTGGCGTTCCGCGCGCCGTGCTTGCCCTGGCGAACATGCCCGATCTCTTCGCGAACAAATTCGCCGGCCTGCGTTGACGGCGCTTTGCCTTCTTGCGCGGCTTTTCTCGCACGCTTCACGGTTGTCTTGCTCGGCATGTGCAAAATCTCCCCTTGTATGTGACGCGTAGAGGCGATGATTTGCTACATGCGGCTGTATCCGCGTTCCCGCGCGCGAAACATACAATATGAGAGTGCGATTATCCACTTTCCTACTGCTAGCGTGCGTTCTCCAGGCGGCAAATCCCGACCTGCTCACCAAACCCTGGCCGGCCCGCTGGATCTGGACCGCCGATTCGGACCCCTTCGGCTACGGCGTCTACCACTTCCGGCGGACGTTCGAGCTGCCGGCGAAACCGTCCGCATTTCCAGTCCACGTCACCGCCGATAACCGTTATCAGCTTTATGTGAACGGCCAGCGCGTGGCGTGGGGGCCGGCCCGCGGCGACCTGTTCCATTGGCGCTACGAGTCGGTGGATATCGCTCCGCAGTTGCGCGCCGGGAGAAACGTCCTCGCAGCCGTGGTGTGGAATGACGGCGTCCACAGGGCCGTCGCGCAGATCTCGCACCGCACCGGTTTTCTGATGCAGGGCGACACGGACCGCCAGAAACCGGCGGACACCGGCGCCGGCTGGAAGAGTTTCACGAATCCGGCGTATAAACCGATCCCCATCACCTTCGAGCAGGTGAACGGCTACGTCGCGATTCCGCCGGGCGAGGAAGTGGACGGAGGCCGTTACCCGTGGGGCTGGGAGCAGCCGGACTACGACGATTCGTCGTGGCGGCCCGCTACCACGGGACCGAATGGCGGACCCCGCGATTCGTTGGACTCGCCCAGCCCGTGGTTCCTCGTGCCGCGCCCCATCCCGATGATGGAGGAAAAGCCCGAGCGGCTTTCGCGCGTCCGGCTCGCCGAGGGCGTCGCGGCCCCCGCCGGATTTCCGAAGGAGCAAAAGGAACTGGAAATACCCGCGCGCACGCGGGCAAGGCTGCTGCTCGATCAGGATTACCTCACCACTGCCTATCCCGAACTGGTCGTGAGCGGCGGGCGCGCCGCCGTCATTACCCTCAGGTATGCCGAGGCCCTCTGGGACAAGGGAGGGCGCACAAAAAGCCACCGCGACCAAATCCTGGGCAAGGAACTCAAGGGATACCGCGATGTCTTCATCGCCGGTGGCGGCGCCCGGCGTATGTGGCGCCCGCTCTTCTGGCGAACGTGGCGCTACCTGGAATTGACGATCGAGACGAAGGATGAACCGCTCACGGTATCGGACCTGCGCGGCGTTTATACCGGCTACCCGTTTACGCGCAAGGCGCGCCTCGAGACGGATTCCGACGAGATGCGAAAGATTCTGGATATCGGGTGGCGAACCGCGCGGCTGTGCGCCCACGAGACGTACATGGATTGCCCTTACTACGAGCAACTCCAGTACATCGGCGACGCCCGCATCCAGGCGCTGGTCTCGCTCTACATGACCGGCGACGCGCGGCTGATGCGCAACGCCATCGAACTGATGAACGCCTCGCGCACCTCCGAGGGCGCCACCTACAGCCGCGCTCCGTCCGCTTTGCAGCAGTACATCCCGCCGTTCTCGCTGTGGTGGATCGGCATGGTGCGCGACTATTGGTGGTACGTGGACGATCCCGCCTTCGTGCGCCAAATGCTGCCCGGCGTCCGCGCGGTGCTGGCGTACTTCGAGGCCCATCAGAAGCGGGGCGGCTCGCTCGGCCGGATGCCCTGGTGGAACTTCGTCGATTGGGTGGACAAGTGGCCCCGCGGCCTCGCGCCGTCCGGCGACGACGGGTCGTCGGCGCCTCTCGACCTGCAACTGCTGCTGGCCTACCAGTGGGCGGCGGAACTGGAAGAGGCGGTCGGCATCGGACAGCTTGCTCCCTTCTACAAAGGCAAGGCGGACCAAATCCAAACGGCGATCCGACAACTCTATTGGCGTCCGGAGCGGAACCTCTTCGCCGACGCGCCGCGCCGGAACGAGTACTCCCAGCACGCGAATTCGCTCGCGGTGCTTGCCGGCATGCTTCCCGGCGACGAAGCCCGCAAGCTGATGGAGCGCGTGACCTCGGACCGCGCGCTGACGCCGGCCACGATCTATTTCCGCTACTACCTCAACCGCGCCGCCGCCGAAGCGGGACTCGGCGACCGCTACCTCGATATGCTCGGTCCGTGGCGCCGCATGCTCGCCGACGGCCTGACCACCTGGGCCGAAACGGACGGCAACAAGGTGCGCTCGGACTGCCACGCCTGGGGCGCAAGCCCGAACATCGAACTCTTCCGCACCGTGCTGGGCATCGACTCCGCCGCGGCCGGTTTTCGCTCCGTCGTCATCCGGCCGAGCCTCGGCAAGTTCTCGAAGATCTCCGGCGCCGTCCCTCACCCCAAAGGCGAAATCCGGGTGGCCCTGGCGCTTGAGAACGGGAGATTGCAGGCGGAGGTCGATCTGCCGCCGGCCGTCGAAGGCCGTTTTGAATGGAAGGGCGAACGGCGCCCCCTCGCGAGCGGAAAATCAAGCCTGCGCTTCTAGCCCGGTCTGGAACGCGCTGCGCCATTGTGGCGCACGCTCTCAGCGACGCTCTCAGCGAGCGGAGTCTACACTCCTGTGGACTCTTGCGCCGGCAAACCGGGGTAGGATCATAAAGGCAATCTATGGGCGAGCCTCGCGGAGCGCTCTGCCGGTTTGCGTCCAGGCGCGATCCGGCGCAGCGCTTGCTCATGCGCCTCGGCGGCGAGGCCGCATGAGTTACGAATTTGACCTTGTTGTCGTCGGCGGCGGCGCCGCGGGGCTCACCGCGGCGGGCATCTCCGCTGTGCTTGGCGCGAAGACCGCCCTCATTGAAGCCCACAAGCTGGGAGGGGATTGCACCTGGTATGGCTGCGTGCCCAGCAAGAGCCTCCTGCGCGCCGCGAAGGTAGCGCATCAGACGAAGACCGCCGGCCGCTATGGACTCGCGCCTGCCGACCCGGATCATGATTTTTCACGGGTGATGGAACGCGTACATTCCATTCGGAATCACATTTACGCCGAGGTTGACGCGCCGCCGAATCTCGAGAAGCTGGGCGTGGAAGTGATGCCGGGCCGGGCGCGTTTCCTCGACCCGCATGCGCTGGAGGTCCAGTCGGACGAGGGAGTCCGAAGACTCACCTCCCGATACTTCATCGTGGCCACCGGCAGTTCTCCACGCATTCCGAGTCTGCAAACCGACGGCTCCATCCCGGTGCTGACAAACGAGACGCTGTTCGAACTCCAGAGCCGCCCGAGGCGTCTATTGGTGTTGGGAGCGGGTCCGATCGGGATCGAGATGGCGCAGGCGTTTCAGCGCCTGGGATCTTGCGTTACAGTGGTGAGCCACTCTGACGGGATTCTCGGCCGCGACGATCGCGAGCTGGCTGGAATGTTGCTCGAGCGCCTGCGCGGCGAGGGCATCCGGTTCCTGTTAGGCGCGGAACTCGCGCGGATCGAAAACAGCGCGGCCTGGACGGCAAGCGGCGAGCCCATCGAAGCCGACGCGGTGCTCGCAGCCATTGGCCGTAAGCCCAACCTCGAGAGCTTGCAGCTCGACAGAGCCGGCGTCCGGACGGACGAGAAGGGGATTGCGATCGATCGCCGCTGCCGGTCTTCCGCCAAACATATCTATGCCGCGGGCGATGTCGCCGGACGATTTCTGTTTACGCATATGGCCGAGCACATGGCCAAAGTCGCGGTGACCAACGCCATCCTGCGTTTGCCGGCGCGGATCGACGATCGCCACGTTGTGTGGACCACGTTCACCGATCCGGAACTGGCGCATGTCGGCGCAACGGAGGGGGACCTGAAACGCAGCGGAACCGGCTATACCGCGCATCGTTTCCCTTTTGAGCAACTGGACCGGGCGATCGCCGACTCCGAGGTCACGGGCATGGTCAAGGCGCTGGCGAATCGCCGGGGGCGGATTCTGGGCGCTTCGATACTCGGCGCGCACGCGGGCGAGATGATTGGGGAATACGCCCTCGCGATGAGAAACCGAATCACGCTGGGCAGGCTATCCGCCACAATTCATCCGTACCCAACTTACGGGCTGGGAAACCGCCGGGCGGCCGACCAGTTCATGGTGGCAAAGCTCACGCCGCGTCTGGTGCGCTGGCTCAAGCGCCTGTTCGGCCTGCGCGGCAGCTTGCGCGGAGTGACGGCGCTAAGTCAGGCGAAGCGCAGCGTGTAGCGGGCGGAAACACGAACGGAGTTTTGTCAACCCGCCGCCTGTGCGCTATGCTGAGTCCCGTTATGGACAACCACTCCGTCAAAGGCCGGCGATTGTGGAGCCGGCGGCAGGCCGTGAATCTGACTCTTCTCGGCGCCACCGGGGGATCCCTCTCCCGTGGCGCTCAGGAAAGCGCCGGGAGGAAGTGGAAGGTTCTGGTGGCCGGCGCGCATCCCGACGATCCGGAGACGGGGTGCGGCGGCACGATTTGCCGGTACACGGCCGCCGGGCACGACGTCGCGGTTCTGTACCTGACGCGGGGCGAAGCGGGCGTCCGCGGCGCATCGCACAAGGACGCGGCCCGGATTCGAACCGAAGAAGCGAAGCAGGCTTGCGCGGCGCTGAAAGCCCGAGCCCTCTTCGCGGGGCAGATCGATGGCGCGACCGAGATCACCGCGCGGCGATATGGCGAGATGCTGGAGATCGTTCGAGCGGAGGACCCGGACGTCATTTTCACCCACTGGCCGGTGGACACGCACCGCGACCATCGGATCTGCTCGAACCTGATTTTCGACGCCTGGCTTTCCGGCAGCCGCCGCGCGGCGCTGTACTACTACGAGGTGGCGCGTGGCTTTCAGACCCAGACGTTTTCCCCGACGGACTGGGTCAACATCGATGCCGTTATCGAGCAAAAGTGGAAAGCGTGTTTCCTCCACAAGAGCCAGGGCATCACCCGAGAGCGATACGACCAGGATCACGGCCGAATGGAGCTGTTTCGCGGGTTGGAGGCCAGATGCCGGTACGCGGAGGCGTTTGTCCGCCAGATGCCGGGCCCGGGTGGAATGCTGCCGTAGTTGAGACGGCTGCCGCCGGCGCGCCTCCGGCCCTTCAGCGTTTGGGGCGGAATTGCCTGGATGCCAGCAACGCGGGAAGATCCGCGACGCTGGGCACGATTTCCGTGTGCGGCTGCTTGCGGAGATTCTCAGCCGCCGCAGCGCCGGTCAGTACGCCAACTACGCCGCGCACGCCGGCGTTATTCCCCGCTTGCAGGTCAAGTGGAGTATCACCCACCGCAACCACTTCCGCGACGCTGTTCACAAGCGCCGCTTCCATCGCGTGAAAGATCATGTACGGAGCCGGCCGTCCTTGCGCGACATCGTCGCTGCAAATGCTGGCGGCGAAGAGCCCTTCCCAGCCAAGCCGGCGGAAAATCGACGTCGAGATGGCGCGATCGAATCCGGTCGTCGTGGCGACGAGAAACCCGCCGGCGCGCAACTGCCGGATTGCGTCCTCCGCTCCCGCGATCGGCGGGACGGACCGGTAGACCTCGATCAAGTTCGCGGTGAACTCGGCATGGATGTCGGCTATGAGCCTATCGCGGTCGACGTTCGGCGGAGGCGCTTGCTCGTCGACGAAGTGGCGTATCACTTCACGCTTGGATGCGCCGCGCCGGCGCGCGATCTCCTCGCGGTTGGAGGGCACGCCATGATGCGCCATCGCGCTGCGCAGCGCTTCAGGGACATCGCCGCGGTCTTCGATAATCGTGCCGCCGACGTCGAGAACGATAAGCCGGACCGACGGAGCCGGGATGCGCGGCGAAGCCGGAGCGCTCAATGGGATGGCGCCCGCCGCGGCCAACCGCTTCAGTGACTGTCTTCGAGAAACGCCCAGCGCAACCTCCACGCGACAGAGAAACATCTCATCTTAGACGATAATGCTCCAGCGGCGACCGGCGCCGCGCCGCCTTCGGTAGCATGGAAGGCAGCTTGAAGCGTTAACAGGAGGGGCATCCCATGATTCGCTTACTCGCAGTTCTTGCTGCGTTCGCGGCGGCCTTGACGGCGCAGCCGCCGGAACTGGGACAAGGTTGGCTGGCCGAGTTCAACCTCGCCGCGAGGCAGTTGACGTCGTTGGCGGAGGCGACGCCCGCCGAAAAATTCGGTTGGCGTCCGGCCGAGGGTGTGCGGTCGATCGGCGAGGTGTACATGCACATCGCCCTGGGCAACTATTGGCTGCTGGAGCGGGCGGGCGTGACGCTGGGCGCCGGCGCTCCGAAATTGACCCCGGACCTGGAGCGGCAGGTGACGGAGAAACCGGAAGTGATCCGGTGGCTGAAGGAATCGATCAAGGCCGTCAAGACAAACTATCCGAAGGCCGACCTGGAGAAGAAGGTCCAGTTCTTCGGCCAGGAAACCACGTCGGGCGGCGTGTTCCTGCGAATCCTGGTACATAACCACGAGCACATGGGTCAGTCTGTCGCGTATGCGCGGATGAACGGGATCGCCCCGCCGTGGTCGAAAAAAGGCGGGGAGTAGCGCGAACGCCGCTCCCCGCAGGGCCTTACTCTTCAGGCCGGTCGCCCGTAACGGAGAGACGGCGTCGCCCCAAACCCCGCCGCTCAACATGGCGCCACGGTTCGATGCCTTGACCTTCGACCTATCATGCCTTATACTGAATGGTAGAAGCTTGAGGTATCTATGCCCTCCACCCGCTTTCCTATCCCGCAAGGCACGCTCGACATGCTGATTCTCCAGATTCTCTCCCTTGAGCCGGCGCACGGCTACGGCATCGCGCAGCGGCTGGAGCAAATTTCGAAATCCGTCGTGCAGGTCAATCAAGGGTCGCTCTATCCGGGCCTCCACAGGTTGGAGCAGAAGGGATGGCTCAAATCCGAGTGGAAGCAATCGGAAACGGGACGCGAAGCCAAGTTTTATTCTCTGACCTCTTCCGGACGGAAGCAGCTCAAAGTCGAGAAGGAGAGCTGGGCTCGGCTCACGGGAGCGGTCCAGTTGGTTTTTGACGAGGGCAAATCGTGATGAAGCAACTACTGAACTGGCTCCGGCGCCGAAACCTTGAGGACGACCTGGACCGCGAATTGAAGTACCACTTCGAGCGGCGCGTAAACGACCTGATACTTGCGGGTTTTCCGGAGCCGGAGGCAAGAAGGCGGGCCAACCTGGAACTTGGCGGCGTCACACAGGTTCAGGAGGAAGTGCGCGACGTTTGGCTGACTCGGTGGCTGCGGGACTTCGCGTACGACCTGCGCTTCTCCGCACGTTCCTTTCTCCGCACCCCGGCGTTTATGACCACGGCGGTGCTTTCGCTGGCCCTCGGAATCGGGGCAACCACTGCCATCTACTCTCTGGTCGATCAGGTCGTTCTTCACGCGCTCCCGGTCCACGATCCCGAACGTCTTGTTCTGATTGACTGGAAGGGAGACAACGCGTTAGTTAATGGGTTTGGCAGCTATAACTTGATGCCATACCCGGTCTGCCGCGGCCTTCATCTGCAAGACCAATTCTTCGACGGCGTATTCTGCCGTGCTCTCACGACCATCAACCTCTCGACAAGCGGAGACGCCAAGCCGGCTGCCGCGGAAATCGTGTCGGGCACGTACTTTTCGGTGCTCGGAGTCCGCCCGGCGCTGGGCAGGCTATTGACCACCGACGATGACCAGACACCTGGCGCAAGCCCCGTAGTTGTGCTCTCCTACGACTTCTGGAAGACGCAACTGGCAGGCGCTCCGGATGTGGTGGGACGGAAGGTTCTGATCAACAAGCACCCGATGACCGTCGTTGGCGTCGCGGCTCCCGGCTTCCATGGCATCGACGTTGGCGAGGTTCCATCGCTCTGGATTCCCGCCACCATGTCTGCCCAAGCTATTCCCGGCTTCAACGGAATGCTGGATCACCGTACGTTTTGGACGCAGATACTGGGCCGACTGAAGCCGGGCGTTACGCTGGCTCAGGCTCAGGCCGGGTTGCAACCCTGGTTTAAGGCGATGCTCGAGGAAGACACGCGCCGCGCAGGATTCCCCAGAATCACAGCCGAGCGCCGGCAGCGGTTTCTCGCATCCACTCTCGAACTCACCCCGGCTCCACAGGGCCACTCCGTCCTGCGGCGGAGGTTGACTCAGCCGCTTTGGGTTTTGCTCGCAGCGACGGGGGTGCTGTTGGGTCTGGCTTGCCTGAATGTGGCAGGTCTCTTCCTGGCACGCGGATCGGCGCGCGCCCGCGAGATCAGCACAAGACTGGCGCTGGGCGCTGCGCGCGGGCGGATCGGTCGGCAGCTTCTTGCCGACAGTATCCTTATTGCTCTAGTTGGTGGATTGCTCGGAGTTGTTCTGGCCCCGCTTGCCATGCGAACTCTCATCGCATTCCTGCCTCAAGATGCTGCGGCGAACGCCTTGCAATCGGCCGTCGATACCCGCCTGCTGCTCTTTGCGTTGGTGGTAAGCGTGGCCACCGGCGTGCTGACCGGCTTTGCGCCGGCCCTCGAAGCCGGTCGCGACTCGTTGATCTCCTCTCTCCGAGAACGGGGTGGCACTGCCTTCGGCGGTCTCCAGCTTCGAAAGGCGATTGTGACCGCTCAGATTGCATTCACGCTCATCCTGGTCATCGGAGCGGCGTTGTTTATTCGGACGCTTACCGCATTGCTGGCAAAAGGTCCAGGGTTTGACACATCCAGCCTGATCTCATTCGGCATCGATCCGCTTCGGAACGGATATACCCCGTCCGAAGCAAGCCGGCTCATTCGCCGTATTCACGACGAAATCCGTGCTTCGACAAGCACTCAGGCATCGACCGTCTCGCGTGGCCAGTTACTGGCCGGTGGAAGCTGGAATAACTTCATGACAATTCAGACCAATCAGCGAGTTACCACGGAACGCGTGGTCCATCTGAATGCGGTCACCCCCGGATTTTTCGCGACTCTCGGGACGAGAATCGTTGTGGGACGAGATTTCGGTGAGTACGACACGCTGCCGGAGGACAAGGGCGGACAGCGCGTGGCCATTATCAACGAAGACTTCGTGAAACGATACTTCGGCGGGCGCAATCCCCTCGGCGCTCACATCTGCATCGGAACGGGTCCGGACGCCAAGCCGGATATCGAAGTTGTCGGCGTTGTGGCGAACATCAGCTATCGAGGCGTTCGCGAGGAGTGGGAGCATGCCTATTTCCCGATGGCGGCAGGCGGGAGCGTCTATGAAGGCGGCAACTACTATGTCAGAATTCAAGGCCCGTCCGAGGCAGCCGTTCAATCGATTCGAACGATTCTTCGGAATGCGGATCCGACGTTACCAACCATCTATTTCCGCACACTGGATGAGCAGGTCAGCAGGTCGTTGAACACGGAGCGTTTGCTCGCGACGCTTTCCGGCGGCTTCGGCACGCTGGCGCTGTTGCTGTCGCTCGTCGGCCTATATGGCGTGATGTCTTTCGCGGTAACGCAACGCACGCGCGAGATCGGCATACGGCTGGCGCTGGGAGCTACACGCTCTGGCGTCGTCTGGCTGGCGCTTCGGGACGCCCTGGCGATGATCGCCGCGGGAATCGCCATCGCTCTGCTATGTATCTGGGCGCTGGGCCGCTTGGTTGAGTCGCTGCTATACGGCATCAGGCCGACGGATCCGGCTACGATCGGCATAGCCACCTTGATTTTGTGCTCGGCGACGTTGGGCGCGGCGCTCATTCCCGCCCGCCGCGCATCGGCGGTGCACCCCACGGACGCGCTGCGATTCGAATAACCGACAGGTTTCCCCATTCCGGGATCGCCCCGCCGTGGTCGAAAAAAGCGCCGCTTTCGAACGGCTCAACCAGGCGGTTCTCGAAAGGAACGGGTGGCTGCCGTATTTGCGGGCGGACCCCGCCTGGCGACCCTTTCCCCGGATCCGCGGCTCGAGGATCTCACGGCGCGAGGCGGTCATGCGCGCGGGCGGGCGACCGCGGCATGAAACGGCCTGGACTCTATCGGCGCCCCGCCAACCGTTTCCGCCGCCAAGCCAGTCCGGCCAAGCCGGTTCCCAGCAACAGGAAGCTGGCCGGCTCCGGGGTGAGGATTGTCTCCCCGCTGAAAAAACTGGTAACGGAATATTCGCCGGTGGAACTGAACGAATCCGAACCGAAGGTAAAAGTGCTCGGACCGACGAACTGGTACGCGGGATTGGTCAGGCCGAGGTGAATGGTGTAGCTGAAAGCTCCGCCGCTCAAGAATTCCGCGGAGGTGACGTCGTCGCAGAGAATGCCCAGGGCGCCGCAGCCGACCAGGAGGCCGAAGAGCGGTCCGACGGCGCCGTTATTGCCCGTATGATCCACATCCGCGCCGAAGGAGAAACTCCCGCCGGCCGTGAGGCCTGACAACAGGAAGCTCGCGTTGCGCGCGGCGAGATCGAGGCCGTCGCTGAAGCCGGAATTCGGCGGGCCTGTGCTGACGGAGACGCCGGGCGAACCGGCGGGAGCGGCGGCGCCGAATGTCAGCCAGCCCGGCGTAGCCGCGGCAACGTCGAAATAGAGCGAGCCGGCAACAGCGTTCGCGCCCGTGCCGAGCACGAAATCCACTTGGGTAACCGTCAGCAGTCCGCTGGTGTCGGCGAGGAATTGGAAGAGGAACGCGTCGGCGGACTGTGAAATGTCGATGCTGGTGGGTGTTACCTGAGTCCAGCTAAACGTTCCGGTGAACGAGACGGGCGTAGCCTGCGCGGGAACGGCGAGCAGGCAAACGGCGAATAGCGTTGTCAGGGTAAGCCGAGTAAAGGTGTTGCGCATTTATTCCCAATCGTGCTGAGTGCTTTTTGAGACTGTGCGTGAACGGCAACGCGTGATCCGCGTGGGGTTTCGCCAGGCGGGCCTCTGAAGAACATACACCAGGGGTGCGCCGGTTTGTCAAGCCGTCGGCGCGAATCCGCCCGAATCCTCCGGGCGCGCACATCGCTCGGCGATCCGATATAGAGTGAAACTTACGCGCTATGCTCGATCTGCTTCGCCCGGAGGTCCGCGCCTCGGCCGATGCGCTCCGCGGGGACTTCGCGGCCGCGGAACCGTTCCGCCACGTCGTAATCGACGCCTTCGTGGAAGATGCGTTCTGCCATGACCTGATCCGTGAGTTCCCGGCGTTCGATCCGGTGAATGCGCTGAATGAATTCGGCGAGGCGGGGCGCAAGGCGGTGGTGACCGGGGTCGCGCGGATCGGCCCAGCCTACGCGCGATTCGACCGGATGATCCGGTCGCGCGAGTTCCTCGACTGGCTGGGCCAGGTGGCGTCCATTGAGAACCTGGTCTACGATCCCGACTACGTCGGCGGCGGCACGCACGAAAACCTGGAAGGGCAAGACCTCGACTCGCACGTCGATTTCAACTTTCATCCTCGACGTCCGCTGCACCGGCGGTTGAACCTGATCCTGTTCCTTAACCCGGAGTGGCGGCCGCAGTGGGGCGGTTGCCTCCAGTTGGAGCGCGACCCGTGGCACCCGGTGGCCAACGTGCTCCGGCGGAAAGTGGTCCCGCTTGCGAACCGGTGCGTGATCTTCGAGACGACGGAAACCTCGTGGCACGGCTTCGACCGCATTCAACTGCCGGCCGAGCGGCGCAACCTGTCGCGCCGCTCCATCGCCGTCTACTTCTACACGACGACGCGCCCGCCCGCGGAGACGGCGTCATCCCACGGCACCATCTATGCGCCGCGGCCGCTGCCCCGGCAGTTCGAGGCCGGGCACACGCTCGACGCGGAAGACGTGCAGGAATTGGAGATCCTTCTGGCGCGGCGGGACCGGCAGATTCAATACCTGTACGAGCGCGAGCTGGAGTTTTCCAAGACGCTGGCGGGCATTTATCGATCGCCGTCGTTCCGGATCGGGCGCGCGCTGACATGGCCGCTGCGGAAGATTCGGGCAAAACGGCGCTGAAGTGTCCAACGCGGTAAAATAAGAAACTCGGTTCATATCGGCGGGCACTCCTCCCGGACCCAAGAAGGACGTTCTCAATGGCAAACAATGGTTATCTCGGTTGGGCGATCGCGAATACGAAGACGTGCTGGTGGCACGATTCCGCGGAATTGGGAGAACTGGAGGTCGGGCTGGAGCGCGGGGCCGTCGGCGTGACCACGAACCCGTATCTCAGCAACCTGGCGGTGGCCCGGCACAGGACGAACTGGGCCGCGGAGATACAGAAGGCCATCGCGCAGAGCGCGAACGCGGAAGGCAAAGCCGAGGCGCTCATGCGGCTGGCGGTGACCCGCGTGGCCGAGAAGCTGATGCCGGAATACGAGCGCAGCAAGGGTGAACGGGGATACGTCTGCGCGCAGGTGAACCCGTCGCGCGCGGGCGACCGGGAATGCATGCTGCCGATGGCGAGGCGGTTCCATGCGTGGTCGCCCAACATCGCGGTGAAACTGCCGGCCACCGCGGCGGGGCTGGACGTGCTGGAGGAATGCGCGGCGGAAGGCATCACCGTGGCGGCGACCGTGAGCTTCACGCTGCCGCAGGTTCTGAACATCGCCGAGCGGCACCGGAAGGGCGCGGCGCGGGCGCGCTCGAACGGCGTCGAGCCCGGGAGGTGTTTTTCGGTGATCATGATCGGCCGGCTCGACGACTTCTTGCGGGAAGTGGCGCACGATACGCAGGCCGCGGTGGAGGAAACCGACATCCGGCAGGCCGGCCTGGCTGTCACCAAACGGGCGTACGCGATGTACAAGGAGGAGGGCTACGAGGCGGTCCTGCTGGTGGCGGCGTTGCGCGGCGCGCACCACATGACGGAACTGTGCGGCGCGGAGCTGATCATGTCGATCGCGCCCGCCTACCAGGGGACACTGACCGCCGACAACCTTGCCTGCGAGGAGAGGATCGAGCGGCCCGTGCCCGAAGACGCCATTGAACGGCTGCGCGCGATGGCGGAGTTCGTGAAAGCCTACGAGCCGGACGGCATGCAGCCGAAAGATTTCATTTCGTACGGGGCGACGCAGCGGACGCTCGGGCAATTCGCCGAAGTCGGGTGGAATCTCCTCGAGAAATTTCAGTAACGGCATCGGAATGGCGGTTGGATTACAAATGCCCAAGCCCGGCATCACCGTGGAGGAGTGTCTCCTGGTGGGCTGGAAGGCGGCCAAAGGCGACCGGGTGACGGCTGGGCAGGCGGTGGCAGAGATCGAGACGGACAAGGCCGGATTCGACGTCGAGGCGCCGGTGGACGGCGTGTTGCTCGAAACATTCTTCGGTCCCGGTGAGCTGATCCCGGTGTTCACGAACATCGCGGCGATCGGCCAGCCCGGAGAGAATTACGACGATCTGCGGCCCGCGGCGACGCCGCAAGCGGCGGAAAGCGTCAGGGCGGCCACGCCGACCGCTCCGGCGCCGGCCAGGGAAGCGGCGGCACAGGCGACCGCTCCACCCGCGCCCGCAGCGGAGATTGCGGCGCCGGCGCAAGCCGCGCCCGTGGTTCTCAGCCCCCGGGCGAGAAGGTTCGCGCAAGAGCACGGGTTTTTCCCGGCCCGAGTGAGCGGGTCGGGTCCGCAAGGGCGGGTGCTGGAAAGCGACCTGGAGGAGATCTACTACCGTTCGCCGCGCCTGTCGCTGCTGGCTCAGGCGATGATCGACGCCGGGCACGCGGCGCGGGGCGAGGGTTCCGGCGCCGGCCGGATGATTCTGTCATCGGACCTGGCGACCCCGCCCGTCAGGCTGGCGGGCATCCGGGAGACAATTGCCCGGCGCATGCGGGAATCGCTGGCGAAATCGGCGCAGTATACGCTGCACTCGTCCGCCGACGCCACCGCGCTGCTGAACCTAAGGAAACGGCTGAAAGCGAGTGGATCGCCCGCGTTGGCGTCGATCAATATCAACGACCTGGTAATGCGCTGCGCGGTCAAGACGCTGACGGAGGTGCCGGAGCTGAACGCGGAATTGATCGACGGGCAGCTCTACCGGCACGAGCGGATTCACATCGGATTTGCCTGCGACACGCCGCGCGGGTTAGTCGTACCGATAGTTCGGGACAGCCAGGACTTGTCGCTCGAAGAACTCGCGGCGCGGATCCACTTACTAACCGACCAGGCCCTGAACGGCGCCCTGGAACCGGACGATATGACCGGCGGAACCTTCACGGTTAGTAACCTCGGTAGCCTCGGGATCGAGTCGTTTACTCCGGTGATCAATCCGCCGCAAGTTGCCGTGCTGGGGGTGGACGCCATCCAGTTGAAACCCGCGCGCCGCGGCGACGCTGTGGAATTTGTGGATTATATCGGCCTGTCTCTTACCTGCGATCACCAGGTGATCGACGGGGCGCCCGGCGCGCGATTCCTGAAGAAGCTGAGGGAGAACGTCGAGAACATCGAATGCACGATCTGATCGTAATCGGGGCCGGTCCCGGCGGCTACGAGGCCGCGGCGCACGCCGGTCAGATGGGGAAAAGAGTCGCGGTAGTAGAGAAGCGCCGCGTCGGTGGCGCGTGCCTGAACGTCGGCTGCATCCCCACCAAGACGTTTCTGAAGGCCTCCAAGCTTCTGTTCGAGTGCCGGAACGCCGCGAAATACGGCATCCGGGCGAGCGAGGCGCAATTGGACATGCCGGCGCTGCTGGCGCGGAAGGCGAGGATTGTCGGGACGCTGACGCGCGGTGTGGAGACGCTGCTGAACCGAAGCGGCGTCGAGGCGATCGCGGGCCACGCGCGACTGGCTTCGCGAAACACGGTGAACGTGGACGGGCGCGTCCTGGAGACGAAGAACATCCTGATCGCGACCGGATCGCGGCCGGCGGTTCCGCCAGTCCCAGGCATCGATTCCTCCCGGGTGCTCGATTCCAGTTCCGCTCTCGAACTGGACCACGTACCGGAACGGCTGGCGATTATCGGCGCGGGTTACATCGGGCTGGAGTTCGCGAGCTTTTTCGCAGAGGCCGGCTCGAAAGTGACCGTACTCGAGATGCTGGAGGAAACCACCGCGGCGGGCGATGCGGAAATCTCAAAGCGCCTCACCGACGCCATCCGCCGCAGCGGCGTGGATCTCCGGTTCTCGGCCGCCGTCCGCCGCATCGACGGGAACAAGATCTACGCGGGAGACAGTGAACTGACCGCCGACTACATTCTCAACGCGACCGGGCGGGTTCCGGTGGTGGAGGATCTGGGGCTGGATAAGGTTGGGGTGGATTACGACCGCAAGGGAATCCGGACGTCCGACCGGGGCAAGACGAATATCCCCGGCGTGTGGGCGTGCGGGGACGTGACGGGACGAAAACTCCTGGCCCACGCGGCCACGCGCGAGGGGATCGTGGCGGTAAACAACATGTTCGGCCAGCCGGACCGCATCCGCTACCGCGGCATTCCCGCGGTGATTTACACGCACCCGGAAGTGGCGAGCGTGGGTTACTCGGAGATGGAACTCGAGGCGCTCGGAATCGAGTACCGGAAGTCCACCGCGCCGATGGGCGTCGCGGGGCGGTTTCTCATCGAGCACGAGGGAGGCTCCGGGTTTGTGAAGGCGCTGGTGGGGGCGCGGTACGGCAACGTGCTGGGCGTGCACGCCATCGGCGACGGGGCGAGCGAATTCATTATGGCCGCGGCCTTCATGATTGAGACGGAGATGCGGGTTTCCGACGTGAGAGAGCTCGTGTTTCCGCATCCGACCATCGGGGAGGCCCTGAAGGAAGCGATCGTACGCGCGGGATAGCGGCGCCCGAAGGCGCCCCGTTCCGCCTGCCGGTCGGCGTTGCCGGGCAGCGCGGCCATCGAGGAGCAACAGAACATGCCGAAGTCGATTGTCATCGAGCCGCGGAAGGCGTTTGCGCGCGCGGCCATTCATTTTTCGGACATCGACGTTAATACTTACGACAAAACGTTTGAAGACGAGCTGGCGACTTACTCGCGGGAGGACTTTCTCGACATCTATCGCGATATGCGCGTGATCCGCGAGTTCGAGCTGGCTCTGAACCAGATCAAACTGAAGGGCGCCTACAAAGACGTAACTTACAACCATTTAGGACCGGCGCACTTATCCATCGGGCAGGAAGCGGCCGCTGTCGGCATGGCTTTCACGCTGACGCCGGAGGATCATATCTACGGCTCGCACCGGAGCCACGGCGAGATTCTCGCGAAGGGACTCTCGGCGATCCGGTCGACGGACGGCCAAAGGCTGGTGGAGATCATGCGCGGCTACCTGGACGGCTCGATCCTCCGGGCGGTGGAGAGCGGGCGCGAAGGAAGTGAGCGCGCGCTGGCGGAGAGGTTCCTCGTCTACGGAGCGTTCGCCGAGATCTTCGCGAGGGACACCGGGTTCAACCGCGGCTGCGGCGGCTCGATGCACGCCTTCTTCACGCCGTTCGGGATCTATCCCAACAACGCGATTGTCGGCGGTTCGGGTTCGCTCGCGCCCGGCGCGGCGCTTTTCAAGCGGGTGAATCGGAAGCCCGGCATCGTGGTGGCCAACATCGGCGACGCCTCGTTCAGTTGCGGACCGGTGTGGGAAGGAATCACCTTCGCCGCGATGGACCAGTACCGGAAGCTCTGGGATCCGTCGCTGGGCGGCGGGCTGCCGATCGTCTTCAACTGCATGAACAACCACTACGGCATGGGCGGGCAGCCGTACGGGGAGACGATGGGTTGCGAGTTCATCGCGCGGGTCGGCGCGGGCGTCAATCCCGACCAGATGCACGCGGAACGGATCAACGGCTACGACCCGCTGGTGGTGATCGACGCCTTCCGGCGAAAGAAGCGAATACTGGCGCAGGGCGGGGGGCCGGTTCTGCTCGACACGGTGACGTACCGCATCAGCGGGCACTCGCCGTCGGACGCTTCCAGCTACCGGTCGAAGGAAGAGATCGAGCTGTGGGAGCAGGCAGACTCGATTGCCGCGTTCGGCCGGCGGCTCACGGAAAACGGGGTGTGCGGCGCCGGAGCGCTGGACGAGATCCGAGCCGAGGTCGAAGACCTGGTGGTCGAGATGCTGCGGCGCGCGGCGGACCTGGAGATCTCGCCGCGCGTGCCCGTGCATTCGGAAGCCATCGGGACCTACATGTTCTCCAACCGGCGCGTGGAGCGGTTTGACGACCGCGAGCCGGAAGCGCTCCAGACGCTGGCGGAGAACCCGCGCATCCAGCAGATCAAATCGAAACTGCGATACGGCGTGGAGAACGGCAAGCCGGCGCCGAAGATGAAGGTGTTCAACATCCGGGACGGCATCTTCGAAGCGCTGGTCCACCGCTTCCTGATCGACCCGACCATGGTCGCCTTCGGAGAAGAAAACCGCGACTGGGGCGGCGCCTTCGCGGTCTACCGCGGGCTGACGGAACTGCTGCCGTACCACCGGCTGTTCAACTCGCCGATCTCGGAAGCGGCGATCGCCGGCGCCGCGGTGGGATACGCGCTCGAGGGCGGCCGGGTTGTGGCCGAGTTGATGTACGCCGATTTCATGGGACGCGCCGGAGACGAGATTTTCAACCAATTGTCGAAGTGGCAGGGCATGTCGGGCGGCTTGGTCCACATGCCGGTGGTGCTGCGCATCTCGGTGGGCGCCAAGTACGGCGCGCAGCATTCGCAGGACTGGACCGCGCTGACGCACCACATCCCGGGCCTGAAAGTGGTCTACCCGGTGACGCCGTACGACGCCAAGGGGATGATGAACGCGGCGCTGGCCGGCACGGATCCGGTGGTCTTTTTCGAGAGCCAGAAGATCTACGATTACGGCGAACTGTTCCACGAGGCGGGCGTCCCCGAGGGCTACTACGAAATCGACCTATCGGCGCCGTCGGTGAAACGGCGCGGCCGCGACCTGACCCTGATCACGTTCGGACCAACGCTCTACGCGGCGGTAGAGGCGGCGGACGAACTCCAGAGCCGCTTCGGGCTGAGCGCGGAGCTGATCGATCTGCGCACGGCGAACCCGATCGACTACGACGCGATCGTGGAATCCGTAGAGAAGACGGGAAAGGTAGTGCTGGCGTGCGACGCGGTGGAGCGGGGCTCGGTGATGCAGACCGTCGCCGCCACCATCACGCAACTCTGTTTCGACTCGCTGGACGCCCCGCCGGTGGTGATCGGCGCGCGCAACTGGATCACGCCGGCGGCGGAACTCGAGGCGGCGTTCTTCCCGCAGAAGAGCTGGCTGATCGACGCCATTCACGAGCGCATTTTGCCGCTGAAGGGGCATGAGCCGGCGACCGCGCAGACGCTGGGAGAGCTGGCGCGGCGCAGCCGGCTGGGGATCTGAAAACCGCGCTCCGTCGCAAGCGGTCGCGGGCTTGAGTTGCCCAGCTTGTTCCGCCAGAATGGAAGATCCATGGCAACCTCCTTTTCTCCCACGCGGCAAGATGTGGAGCGATACCGGAGCTTGCGGGCCGTCAACATGGCCTTGAACCAACGAATCGTCAGAACCATTCCGCCGCAAGCCTTCGACGACATCGGAGAGGCTCTCGGCATCCTCCACGACGGTTTTCTCGTCTTCGACAGCGAGGATATGACTAGCGTGATGATGGACTGCTGTCTTTACGATTGGTTTGAGAATGGCAAGAATCTGATCCAGCGATACGCAGAAACACACGCCGCGAAAGTGGGAACCGACGAGCGCTACCTGTTGCAGGCCAGTCTCCAGGCGAAATATCGCATCCTGTTGGTGCAGTCGACCGTGCCGGGCGCCGGCCTCTACTGCCAGGATGTCCTGAACGGCGGGGAGTTGTTCTTGATGGATCTGGCTTTCAGCCAAAGCTTTCCGGGCGGCAACGCGGCGCTGGCCACTCGGACGATTCCGCTGGGTGAGTACTCGATGACGGGCGGCGCCGCCTTGCCGATAAACGCCAAGACGAAGATTTTCGATCACCTGCGCCGGATCGAGGGTGCGCACTACAGTTGGCTCGAAGGTCCGGGCAGGACGGCGTTATCCATCGTACGCGCGTGTCTTGCCGCAGGGGCCGCCGACTACATCGTTTACGACAACTCCGCGGTGCGATCGAAAAAGTCTCGACGCGAGCCCCGCTGGATTCCCAAACGCCGCCGCCGCCGCTGACCGCGGAGGCTCAGCGAACGCGCAAAACTCCAAGGCTACACGTCGCACAGCGCCACGGCTTCTCGCAGCGAGGTCAGCGGATCGCGCGTCGGGATGAATTCGTGCGCGTAATAGCCGTCGAATTTCAGGTCCACGATAGCCTTTGAGATGGCTTTATAGTTCAATTCCTGCGTCTCGTCGATCTCGTGGCGGCCGGGATTGCCGCCTGTGTGGAAGTGCGCGATGTAGTCGATATTATCGCGAATGGTGCGAATCACGTCGCCTTCCATGATCTGCATGTGGTAGATGTCGTACAGCAGTTTGAACCGCGGCGAGCCCACCCGCTTGCACAGTTCGACGCCCCAGGTCGTCTTGTCGCAATGATAGTCGGCGTGGTTCACCTTGCTGTTGAGCAGTTCCATGACGATGTTCACCCCGACGTCTTCGGCTTGCGCCTTGACGCGGTTCAGCAGGACGGCGCAATTCTCCCACGCTTCTTCGTCGGAAATCTTTCGGCGGTTGCCGGAAAAGCAGATCAGGTTCGGCACTTTATGTTTCTTCGCCAGCGGGACCAATCGGCGGATATTTGCTTCGATTTGCGCGTGGTTCGCTTTCACATTCAAGCCGTCCGGGATGGAGCAGATGCCGCCGCCCATGGCGCAGATCAGGCCGTATTTCTCCAACACCGGCCACTCCTCGGCGGAAAGCAGGTCGATCGCCACGATGCCCATCTTCGCCGACTCCTCGCAAAGCTGGTCGAGCGTCAGGTCCTTGTAGCACCATTTGCAGACCGACTGGTTCAGGCGCGCATTTTTCACGACCTTGCCGGTGGACGCGGAAAGAACGCCCGCTCCGGCGGCCGCCATCAGGCCGCGCCGGGAAAACCTGGCTCCGCATGCGGATCTCATGATCTCAGCACCTCCCTCGATGCAGGCAATGCTGCTATTAAAGCACGGATAGATCCCCGCCGTTACCGGTAATAACCCCGAAGCTGGTTCCAGCGGACGCGCAACAGGTCGAGAAACATGTCCAGGCTATCCCGGAACATGCTGACCTTGGTGCCTTCCACGTGGTCCCACCGCACCGGCGCCTCCACGACGCAGAAGCCCAGCTTTCGCGCCAGGAACAACGCCTCGACATCGAAGCCGAACCGGTCGAGCCTCGCCTTCTTGAACACTGCCTTGGCGGCCTCGGAGCTAAAGAGCTTAAAACCGCATTGGGTGTCCCAGAACGGCAGGCCGGTCAGCAGCCGCACGGCGAGATTGAAAACGCGGCCCGCCTGCTCGCGGAACACGGACTGGTGGACTCCGATCAGCGAGCGGTCCAGGGCGCGCGAGCCGATCGCCACGTCGGCGCCCTGGCGGCGCACCGCTTCCATCAGCTTCGCCAGCTCTTCGATCGGCGCGGACAGATCGGCGTCGGTGAACAACACCCAGTCGCCTTTCGCATTCAGCATGCCTTGGCGCACAGAGTACCCCTTACCGCGATTTCCCGGATTGGAAAGCAGGCGGATTTCCGGGCGCCGCTCCCGCCACTCGGCTACCACTGCCGCCGTGCCGTCTGTGGACCCATCGTCCACCACCAGCGCCTCGATCGCCGTCCACTCGCCCTGCCGGAGGTATTGCAGGATAGAATCGAGCGTCGAGGGAAGCCGCTGCTGTTCGTTGAAGGCGGGAATGACTATCGAGAGGCTCGCCAAAACGACAATTATATGACCGCCGCCGTTCCGCCGTGGTATTCTTTCGCGTGTGCAGGCCGTCCGTGCGCCAGCCAGGCTGGCATGGCTGCTGTTCACGGTACTCACGCTGGCCGGCGTGGCGCGGATCGTGGCCTCCTATCCTCACAACAGCGTTACCGCCGATGAACGCTCCCACCTCTCCGCTGGCATGGAGTGGTGGATGCAGGGGACCTACCGATACGAACCGCAGCATCCGCCCCTGGCACGCATCGCGGCCGCGGCCGGTCCTTACCTAGCCGGCTACACGAACTTTCAGCCTGAGGGCTTCTGGGTGGACGGACACAAGATCCTGTTCGAACAGGGCGATTTCCGGCGTGTTCTGACGCTTGCCCGTCTGGGCGCCCTGCCGTTTTTCATCGCCGGATGCCTGGTGGTTTTCCTCTGGACCCGCGAGATCCTCGGACCCGCCGCCGCCGTACTGGGGACGTTCCTGTACTCGACGGCGCCGCCCGCCCTGGCGCATGGGGGACTGGCCACCACCGACATGGCCGCCGGCAGTCTCATCCCAGCCGCCGTCTTCACGTGCTGGCGCGCGTTTCGTTCGTCCTCGCCGGTGCGATGGGCGTTGTTCGGAGCCGTGGCTGGGCTGGCGCTGCTCGCCAAGTTCACCGGGCTTCTCTACTTAGGAGTTTGCCTGCCGGCGATCGGCGTCGCGGCATTGCTTGCGGACGGCAGGCTAGGTCCGGCGCGGAAGCGGCTTCGCGCCATCTCACGGGGACTGCTGGTGGGCGGCTTGACGGCTTGCCTGGTGGTTTGGGCGGGGTTCCGGTTCTCCTTCGGGCCCCTTTCCCATGATCCCGCCCGCTCCTACCCCGCCATCGACCGCGTCGTCGGGGAACGGGGATTTCTCCACGATACTGCTTATCGCTTCGCTCGCGTGCCCGTACCGGCGCCCGAGTTCGCGGTGGGCGTCCGTGACGTGATGGCCCATGCGGACCGGGGGCACGCGGCGTACCTGCTGGGGCGGGTCAGTCCGCGCGGGTGGTGGTATTTCTTCCCGGTCGCGCTTGCCGTCAAGACGCCGCTGGCCAGCCTGCTCCTGTTCCTCGTCGGCGCGTCCGCCGCGCTTTTCCTCCTCCGCCGGCGTCAATTCTCCCCTGCGTTGGTCCCGCTTGGAGCGGCGGCGCTCACCGTGCTGGCGGCCATGCCGGGCTCGATCAACATCGGCGTTCGCCACGTTTTGCCGGTATACGTTTACGGATCGATCGTCGCCGCCGCCGGCGGACTCTGGCTCGCCCGCTCGTCCCGGCGGCGGTGGCTGGGACCGGCGGCGCTCGTCCTGCTGCTGCCATGGCAGGGCGCCGCCTCGGCGGCTTCGCACCCGTACCCGCTGACGTATTTCAATGAACTCGCTCTGCTGACCGACGATCCCATCCTGGTGGACAGCGACCGCGACTGGGGGCAGTACGTCTACCAGCTTCAGCGCTACGCCCTGTCTCGCGGTATCGATGAATTGCGCGTGGCGCTGCTGGGATTCAAGGAGCGCGACTGCGACGTGTACCGCCCGCCGCGATTCCGCATGCTCCGCCCGGACGAGCGCCCGGCCGGCTGGCTCGCGGTCAGCATGCACCGCTACTACGTGGTGCAAGGTTACCAGTGGCTTCACGCCTACAGGCCGGTGGATACCGTCGGCAACGCCGTGTATCTCTTTCATTTGGAAGAGAAGAAGTCGGCGGGCGTTGCTAAATCCCCCTAATTTCGATATAGTTTTAGGTATACGTTTGCACCCCCTGCAACCTGAATGGGGACACGTCTATGAAGGCAAGCAATCAACTCTGGAAAGCCAGACTGGAAGACCGGTTGTCGGCCGGGCTTGGCGCCGAAATCGACGTCTTCGAGCACGAACTCGCCCTCCGCCGGCAAGGCAAAATCGACGAACGCGTGTTCGCCGAGACGCGCCTGCGGCGCGGCGTGTACGGCCAGCGCTACGACAATGGCCAGCGCCACGACGGGCGCGCCGCGCAGGTCCTGGCGTACCCCGAGCGGAAGCCCACCAAGGGCCCGCACACGCTCTGGGACGCCCCGGGCATGCAGCGGATCAAGATTCCCTTCGGTGGCTTGGACGCCGCGCAACTGGAAACCGTCGCGGACCTTTCGGAAGAGTACTCCGACGGCATCGCTCACGTAACGACGCGGCAGGATTTCCAGCTTCACTACGTCCACATCGACGACACTCCGGCGCTCATGCGGCGGCTGGCCGCGGCCGGCATAACGACGCGCGAAGCCTGCGGCAATTCAATCCGCAACGTCACGGCCTGCCCGCTGGCCGGCGTCTGCCGCGACCAGACCTTCGACGTCACGGCGTACGCCAAGATGACGGCCTACTATCTCCTGGGCCACCCCGAGTGCCAGGACTTCGGCCGGAAGTTCAAGATCGCGTTCTCCGGGTGCAAGACGAATCCGTGCGCTCTGGTGCGCATGCACGACCTGGGGGCCATCGCCGCCACGCGCGAGGTCGACGGCGAGGTCCGGCGCGGCTTCGAGATCTACGTCGGCGGCGGGCTTGGCACGGTACCCTACCAGGCGCAGCTTTTCACGGATTTCCTCCCGGTGGAAGAGCTGCTTCCGCTCTGCATCGCCATCGCGCGGGTCTATTCGCGGCTAGGCGAAAAGAAGAACCGGAACACGGCGCGCATAAAGTTTCTGGTAAACAGACTCGGTCTCGAGGAGTTCCGAAGGCTGGTCTTCGAGGAGCGCGCGGCGCTTTCGGACGACCCCAAGTGGGCGGAAGCCCTGGGCGGGCTCGCGGAATACGACGAGGGACCCAGCCGTCCGGCGGGCCTGCTGGAAATCGGCCCCGCTCAATCGGAAGAATTCCGCGCGTGGCGGGCCAGGAACGTGTACCAGCAGCGGCAGGCCGGCTACGCTACTGTCACTATCGCACTGCCGCTCGGCGATATCACCGCGGCGCAGTTGCGGGTAGTGGCGGACGTGGCGCGCCAGTACACGCGCGAGACCATCCGAACCACGGTGGAGCAGAACCTGGTGTTGCGCTGGCTCAGCGAAGCGGACCTGCCCGCCGTCTATTCGGCGTTTCAGTCGGCCGGGCTGGCCGAGCCGCTCGCCGGCACGATTGTCGATATCGCAGCTTGCCCCGGGACCGACACCTGCAAGCTGGGCATCGCCTCTTCGCGAGGCCTGGCAGCGGAACTTCGCACGCGGTTGCTCGAGCGCGGGATGGAGCGCGACGAGGCGATCGGGGGGCTGCGCATCAAAATCAGCGGCTGCTTCAACTCCTGCGGCCAGCATCACGTGGCGGATATCGGTTTCTACGGCGTCAGCCGCAACAAGAACGGCTACACCGTTCCGCACTTCCAGGTCCTGCTTGGCGGGCAGTGGGACGAGAACGCCGGGGCGTACGGGCTGGCTATCGGAGCGGTGCCGTCCAAGCGCATTCCGGAGGCTCTGGAGCGGATCACGGGCCGGTACGTGGCCGAGCGGCGCGGCAACGAGCGGTTCCAGGAGTTCATCAAGCGCATCGGCAAGGCCGAGTGCAAGCGGATGATCGAGGATTTCGCCGCCGTCCCGCCCCACGACCAGGACGCGTCGTTCTACACCGACTGGTCCGACGCCCGAGAGTTCACCGTCGGCGACATCGGCGTAGGCGAGTGCGCCGGCGAAGTGGTTTCCCCGGTGGACTTCCAGCTCGCGGCCTGCGAGCGCGAGGCGTTCGAGGCCCAGTTGCAGCTTGAAGCGGGCCAGGTCCAGGAAGCGGCCCAGACGGCCTATCAGTCGATGATGCACGGCGCGCAGGCGCTGTTGCGGCTCCGGCTCGGCGCGCCGCCTGAAGACGCCGAACGCGTAGCCGCGGAATTCCGGACGCATTTCTACGACACGCAGCTTTTCTTCGACCCGTTTGCCCA
Source organism: Bryobacteraceae bacterium (assembly GCA_026129905.1). Taxonomy (GTDB): domain Bacteria; phylum Acidobacteriota; class Terriglobia; order Bryobacterales; family Bryobacteraceae; genus JAHCHE01. Next base: position 26,609 of record JAHCHE010000007.1, read on the forward strand.
GGGAAAATTCGCGCAATACTATTTCATGGCGCACGAGCGCAACGGCGCGGCGGTAGACGAGGACGCGGCCCGGCGCCGCATTGAAGAAGCGCAATTGTTTCTGGAGGCCGCGCACAGTTGCTACGGCCGCATCATGACCGCGCAAAGAACGTTCTAAGGTGCAGCACATTAACGTCAAAATCTTCGCCCAGCAGCCGATCATGATCGATATCGGGCAGGCGATTCCCATCTTTCACCGCTGGATACAGGACCGCGCCACCGACGAGTTGTTGGTCGACGTCGCCGACTACCGGCACGTGCCGGAGGGTCCCGGCGTCATGCTGATCGGCCACCAGGCAAACTACAGCATGGACAACGCGGGAGGCCGGCTCGGACTGCTCTATAACCGGAAGTTGAGCGACAACGGTTCCATCCAGGAGCGGCTGCGCCAGGCGTACGATTCGGCGCTGGCGGCCTGCAAGCGCCTGGAAGACGAGCCGGAGTTCCGGCACAAGCTGAAATTCCATCCGGGCGACTGCGAAGTGATTTTCAACGATCGCCTGCTGGCGCCCAACGACGAACAGACCTATCAGACCCTCAAGCCGGAACTCGAACTTTTCTTCGGGTCGCTCTGGGGACACGGGGCTTTCGATCTGGGCAAGAAGGGCGAGCCGCGCGAGCGCCTGCGGGTGCGCGCGGCGCTGCGCTCCGTCTCGCTGCCCGCGGTCTGAACCGGGCGTCCCCTGAAAACGCCTTATAATGCGGCTATGGCCGCGGTCACCTGCGCCGGCGCGACTGCTCTTGTCGATCTGCGCCGGATTCGCGCCGATAGCCTGAACGATCTGCTCGAAGAAGAGACCCAACACTGGAAGGACCTCCTGGACTGGGATTTCGCTTCGTCCGCCGACCTGGTGCGGCGGTTCGTCCGGATGAAATCGCTGAGCGGATGGGTACTGGCGGCCGGCAACCGCCCCATCGGTTACTCGTATTTTGTTTGCGAAGACGCCAAGGGGCTGATCGGCGACCTGTATATTCTCGACCGGTACCGGTCGGCGGAGCTCGAATATAGGCTGCTTACGGCGGTCTTGGATTCCTTATTCGCCGCCTCGTGCCTGCACCGCGTTGAAGCGCAGTTGATGACCCTGTCCTCGCCGTTTGACCGCGCGCTGCCGCGTTCCGATTTCGTCGGCGTTCACGCGCGCAATTTCATGGTAATTCCGCTGGAGGCCGCGCATAGTCTGCCTCCCGGCAAGGCGGCGGACCAGGTGCGGGTGGAGCGGTTCACGCACAGCGCGCACGAAGAGGCGGCGCGGCTCATCGCCGCCAGCTACCGCGGCCACGTCGACGGCGAGATCAACGATCAGTACCGCTCGGTGAGCGGCGCGCGTCGATTCTTGTCGAATATCGTGCAATATCCCGGCTGCGGCAGTTTTTTTCCTCCCGGCTCCTTGGTGGCGGTGTTGCCGGATACCGGCGAACTCGCCGGAGTTTCCCTGAGCAGCCTGGTGGCGGGCGACGTCGGCCACATTACCCAGGTCTGCACGCTGCCCGCCGCCCGCCGCCGCGGCATCGCTTATGAACTGGTGCGGCGCTCGCTGCTCGCCCTCGCGTGGTACGGCTGCCGCAAGGCAAGCCTGACCGTGACATCTTCGAATACCGAGGCGGTCCGTCTCTACGAGCGGATGGGCTTCTCCACTACGCGCGTGTTCGCCGCCTACGTATGGAACGGCCCGGCGCGGTAGAGCGGCGGGCGCGTTCGCTGACAGGGCTTCCCCCGCGGTTCCGAACGTTGGCGGGCGCCGCGTTTCTGCTGGCGCTGAACGCATCCATCTGCCGCGACCTGTTCGTGACCGAGTACACCCGGCACATGGGGTCGATCGAGGGAGCCTACATCGGCCTGAGCCGGTATATCCTCCAGCGCCCCTTCGAGTTCGGCTGGTTCCCGCTCTGGTATTGCGGGATTCCGTTTCAGAACGCGTATCCGCCGCTGCTGCATTACGTGGCGGCGGCGGCGTGGGCCGGCGGCGTCTCTCCCGCCCTGGCCTATCATGCGGTCGCCGCGGTTTTCTACGCGCTGGGGCCGGTGACGATTTTTGTGTTCGCGGTTGCGCTTTCCGGCGATCGCCTGGCGAGTTTCTCGGCCGCCGCCGGCTATTCTCTGATTTCACCGTCGATATTCATGGCCGAAAGCGTTCGCGCCTGGGCCGCTCCGGCGTGGACTCCGGCTCGCCTCAGGTCGCTGGTGGAGTATGGCGACGGCCCGCACGTGGCCGCGCTGACGCTGTTGCCGCTGGCGCTGATCGCGCTGGACCGCGTGTGGCGGAACGGCGGATTCGCCCGCCTGTACCTAGCGGCCGTCGCGGCCGCCGCGGTGGTTCTCACCAACTGGGTGGGGGCTTTCGGGCTGGCGCTGGCGGCGGCGAGCTACATTCTCGCCCGCTCCATCGAGCCGGGTTGGCCACGGCGGGCGGCGGTTCTGGCGGCGAGCGCCGTTGTCGCCTACGCGCTGGCGGCGCCATGGCTTCCCCCCTCCACGGTGGGCCGGATCCGCTACAACTCGCAGAACGTCATCGGCGAGTATCCGTTCACCTGGGCGCACGCGGCATGCGCGGTTCTCCTGCTGCTGGCCGGGGCCGGCTTGCGCGCCGCGCTCCGCCGCGGAGGCGTTTCCCTCGTTCCGCGCTTCGCATCCTTTTTTTTTCTGCTCACGGGGGCGATCGTACTGACGGATTCCTGGTTCGGCCTGCCGCTGGTCCCGCGTCCTCACCGCTATCACCTGGAAATGGAGATGGCCTTTTGTCTGCTGGCGGCGTTTATTGTCACTCCATTTCTTGCGCGGCTTCGCCTCCGCTACAAGTTTGTTGTCGCAATCGTCGCGATTGCTCTGGCGGCGACGCAGTTCGGTAACTACCGCCTGTCCGCGCGCTGGATGACCGAGACGGTCGACATCTCCGGAACCTTCGAATACCGGGCCTCGGTCTGGCTACAGCGGAACCTTTCCCATGCCCGCGTCTTCACCTCCGGTTCCCTCCAGTTCTGGCTGAATGCGTTCGCCGATACGCCGCAAGTGGGCGGCGGCTTCGCTCCCGGCATTGCCAACCCGCAGATTCCCATCGTGCACTTCGGCGTGCCCTGGACCGTCGCCGACAGCGAAGCGAGCGCGATGTGGCTCAGGCTCTACGGCGCGCAGGCGGTCGCGGTGAGCGGCCCCGGCGGCCGCGACGCGTACAAAGAAGCGTGGCGCGATCCGAAGAAGTTCGACGGCGTGCTGCCCGAACTGTGGCGCGAGGGCGGCGACGTGATCTACGCGGTTCCGCAACGGTCCTCATCGCTGGCCCACGTGGTCCGGCCGGAACACGTGGCGCAACGCTCGCCGTCGCACAACGCGGATGTTGAGCCGGTTCGTGCGTTGGCGGCCGCGCTCGAGGACCCTTCGTTGCCCGAGGCGGCTTTCGCGTGGGAGGGGCCTTCGCGGGCGCGCATTCGCGCTACGCTCCTGCCCAGTCAGCTTCTGTTCATCCAGGTGAGTCACCACCCCGGCTGGAGTGCGTTCTCGGGCACCGCCGAGCGGGCGATCCGGCGCGACAGCCTCGGCTTCATGATCATCGAGCCGGACTGCGTGGGCGACTGCGAAGTCACCCTCCGTTACGACGGTGGCTGGGAGTCGGCGTTCGCCAGAACCGCATTCGCGCTCGCCTTGATCGGAGGCCTTGCAACGTTTCTGACGCGGCTTCGCCGGCGCGGATAATAGGACCTGGAGTAAATCATGAAGGCTGCTTACTATGAAGGGCATGAAACCATCCGGGTAGGACCGTGCGCGCCCGTCGCCCCCGGCCCGGGCGAGGCGCAGATCCGGGTTTCCCATTGCGGCATCTGCGGCACCGACCTGCACATCTTCCACGGCAAGATGGACCATCGCGTCCGCCTGCCCCAGGTGATCGGGCACGAGATGTCCGGCATCGTCGAGAGCGTGGGGCCGGACGTGGAAGGCTTCCGTCCCGGAGACCGCGTCACCGTGATGCCGCTGGATCCGTGCGGCGACTGTCCGGCCTGCATCGCCGGCCACTCCCATATCTGCCAGCGCCTGAAGTTCATCGGCATCGACGTTCCAGGCGCGCTCCAGGGCCTTTGGACGGTACCCTCCCATACGCTGCACCGCCTACCGGAGTCGCTTTCGTTCGAACTCGGAGCGCTCATCGAGCCGGTCGCGGTCGCCTGTCACGACGTACGCCTCGGAGAGGTGAAACCGGACGAGTACGTTGTGGTGCAGGGAGGCGGGCCGATCGGGGTCCTGGTGGCGCTGGTGGCGCAAAGCGCGGGCGCGCGCGTCCTGCTCTCGGAGCTGAACCCATTCCGCGTAGCCTTGGCGAACGATCTCGGACTGCGGGCGCTCGATCCTCGCTCGGCGGACCTGCCGGCCCTGGTGGAGGAGGAAACCGGCGGCGCCGGGGCGGATGTCGTCTTCGAAGTCTCCGGCTCGGCGGCGGGCGCGGAGACGATGACGCGGCTGCCACGCACGCGCGGGCGCATTGTCATCGTTGCCATCTTCGCCGACCGCCCTCCGGTGGACCTGTTCCGCTTTTTCTGGCGCGAACTTCGGCTCTTGGGCGCCCGCGTGTACGAGCATGAGGATTTCGAGCGAGCCATCCAACTGGCGGATTCCGCCGCGCTGCCGCTCCAGGAGCTGATCACCAACATCTGCCCGCTGGAGGAGCTCGAATGGGGCATGCGGGAGATGGAAAAAGGCGGAGAAGTGATGAAAATTCTTGTCAAATGCTCCGATAAGTAAATGCGAAAAAGAAAAGGATACGACTCGTGAACATACTCAACCTGTTCAGACTCGACGGGAAAACCGCCCTTGTCACCGGCTGCCGGCGCGGCATCGGCAAGTCGTTCGCGGTCGCGCTAGCCGATGCCGGGGCCGACATTGCCGGAATCAGTCAGAGCCTGGAGGCCTCCGGCAGCGCCGTGGAGCGGGAGGTGCAAGCGCGCGGCCGCCGGTTCCAGGGCTACGCGTGCGACCTCGGCGACCGGCAGGCGCTTTACGAGGTCATCGCGCGGGTGAAGGCGGATTTCCCGGTTGTCGACATTCTCGTGAACAACGCCGGCACAATCCTGCGCAAGCCAGCCGCGGAGCATCCGGACGAATATTGGGATCGCATTATTGAAGTAAATCTGAATGCCCAATTCATTCTCGCCCGGGAATTCGGCAAGGATATGGTCGCGCGCGGCGCGGGGAAGGTGATCTTCACCGCGTCGATGCTGAGCTTCCAGGGGGGCATCACGGTCCCCAGCTACGCCGCCGCCAAGGGGGGCGTCGCGCAGCTTACCAAGGCGCTGGCCAACGAGTGGGCCCCGCGTGGGGTGCAGGTGAACGCGATCGCGCCCGGCTACATCGCCACCGACAACACCTCCGCGTTGCAGGCAGACCCGGTGCGCAATCCGGCGATCCTGGCGAGGATTCCGGCCGGCCGTTGGGGCAACCCGGACGACCTGCGCGGCGCGGCGGTCTTCTTGGCCTCTCCGGCGTCGGATTACGTTACTGGCACAGTGCTGCTGGTGGACGGCGGGTGGCTGGCGCGATAGTTCAGACCGCGGCGGCCGGTTTCTCGTCCAGGAGCGAATAGCCGCACGCCGCCACCGCCAGGAACAGCGTCAGCACTTCCGTGTCGCCGAGGTTGAGTTCGAAGATGCCCGCGACGAGAATTGCGATCACGACGGCGACGCCGCTGTGCAGGATCGCCCTCCGGTCTCCCGGCGGGGACCTCACGATGCCGCGAAGGAAGTCGTAGAGAATCTTTCCCAGCATCCACATCAGCGCGAGCATCGCCGGGATGCCGCGCTCGGCGGCGTAGTGAATGTAGATGTTATGCAGGTGGCCGTACCACCCTTCAGGCAACGGCCTCGGGATGTCAGGCGGCACGTACCGGTCGAAATCCAGCGTCACGCGCTGCGGGCCCAGGCCGAACCACGGGTGGGCGCGGATCATATTCCATCCGGTACGCCAGCAGACGATCCGGTGTTCGTTGGAGTCGAGTTGCCCGTGCGGCCGCGCCAACGACAGAACTCGCTGGCGGATCGACGCGGGGCCGAGCGCGACGATCGCGGCGAGGACGACCGGTAGCAGCAAGACCGTTTTGCGCCTCCAGCGCCAGAGCAGGTAGATCCCGCCGGCGCCGGTCGCCATCCAGATGCTGCGCGTCAGTCCGAGCACGATGGCGGCGGCCACCAGCGCGGCGCAGACGATCCACAGCGCCATTTTTCTACACGCCGACGGCGCAAACAGGATGAAGCCGGCCGCCAGCAGGAAGACTAGCATCATGTGGCCGCCAAACGTCATCCAGTGGCTCATGAAGCCGGTGGTCCGGTCGGCGATGTAGGCTTCATAGAAGTCCTGGCCGAGCGCGCGCGCTTTCTGATACTTCTCGGAGAACTGGTACAGGCTCAGCGCTGCCGACAGCGCGCCGATGCCGACCCAGGCCTTCACCAGGCCGCGGACGCGGTCCGTCCCGCGGACAACGCTATAGACCAGCAGCAGAATGAAAAAGACGTAGAACTTACGGATCTGCGGGCGCCCCGCGGCGGCATCGCCCGAGAACGCCAACGACGCAACCGTCAGCCCCATGAATAGCGCCAACGGCAGCTTGATGGGGGGAAAACGCAGTTTCTCGCCGGACAGCAGCAACGCGGCCAGCGCCAGCGCCATCATCGAGTGGCAGACCGCGATCGAGAACAGCGACGCCGCGGCGGCGCCGAAGGTCAGCACGAACGCCGCTCGTCCGAAAAACGATTCGGAAACCATGGATTGCGCTTCTCCCGGCAGCGCGTGTCGGCGAACCGGACCAGGATTGCCGACCGGGCGCGCGAGTGAGCGCCGAACACGGATTGCCGGAGTCCCCAGTATGCCAGAATGGAATTCCGGAAGGGCGGATGGAAATCTATCTGTTGCGGCACGGCATCGCCGAATCGGCCAAGGCCGGCATGAGTGACGCGGACCGGGCTTTGACGCCGGACGGCAAAAAGAAAATGCGCGCCGTGCTCAAGGTGGCAGCCGGCGCCGGAGTTGAACCGTCGAAGATCCTCACCAGTCCGCTCCGCCGCGCGATGGAGACCGCCCAAATCGCCGCCGAGGTCTTGCGCTACGAAGGGGAGGTCGTCAAGGCCGACGTTCTGCTGCCCGGCGGCGCGCCGCAGGATGTCTGGGACGAACTTCGCAGCCTGAAGGCCGAAACAAGCATCGTGCTGTCCGGACACGAGCCTCAGTTCGGCTATCTTGCGGCGTACCTGCTGGGAGCGCCCTCGGTCCAGGTGGACGTGAAAAAAGGATCCCTGCTGCGCATCGACGTCGACGAGTTCAGCCCCCATCCCCGCGGCGTCCTCCGCTGGTACCTGACGCCGAGACTCGCCGGGGCGTAAACTGCGGCGCGCGATCATTCGGAAAACCCGCGCAGGAACTCCCGCGCCACCTCGTCCAGCGGGCGATGTTCGCCGTCCACCTGATAGTTCAGCCGCCGCATGGTCGCCTGTGAAATTGCGCCGGACAGCGCGGTGAGCGCCTCCTGCAACCCTTCGAATTCGTCGAGCGCCTCCGCCCGCACGACCACCGCGGCTTCGTACGGTGGAAAGACGCCCTTGTCGTCCTCCAGCACGCTCACATCAAGCTTCGATAGCATCCCGTCGGTACCGTTGGCCGCCACCATCGTCACCTGGCCCTGCTGGAGCGCCCGATAGAGCAGGCCAAGATCCATTGTCTTTGGCTGCCCGTTCCACGTGAGGTTATACGCGTTCAAGGCTGCCAGTCCGTCGGGCCGGCGCTCGAACTCGTAGCCGATGCCGAGCGTCCATCCGCCGCGGCGGGCGGCGTCGCTCAACGTCGCAAGCCCTCCCGCGCGCGCGTCGGCTCCGCGCACCACCATCGCGAACGAGTTGTTGAAACCGAGCGGCGGGAGCCACTTCACTGAGAATTTCTCCTCGTACGCCCTCGAGACGCTCTCGAAGACGCGGGCCGCGTCCCGCTCCGGCGGCATGCGGAGAACCGCCGTCAACGCCGTCCCGGTGTACTCCGGGTACAGATCGATCCCGCCGCTCACCAGCGCCTGGTGCGCCAGCATCGTTCCGCCGAGGTTCAGCCGCCGTTCCACGCGCGTCGACAGGCGCCTCTCGACCTGTTGCGCGAGAATCTCGCCCAGCACCAGTTGCTCGGTGAAGTTCTTCGAGCCGACCACGAGGCGTCGCTCACTCGCGCACGAGATCGCCAGCCCTGCGGCGATCAGTAGGGCGAGAGCCTTCGTTCCACCCATCCAAGCCCCCAATCGGTGGCCAGCGCCAACAGCGCCGCCGGAATCGCTCCCGCCAGGATTTGCGACGTGTCGACCGTGGCGATGCCGCGAAAGATGAACACGCCGAGACCGCCCGCGCCGATCGCCGCCGCGATGGTGGCCGTGCCGATGGTAGTCACCGCGGCAACGCGCACTCCGGCGAAAATCGTGCGGGCCGCCAGCGGCAATTCCACTCTCCAGAGCAATTGCCGGTCCGTCAGCCCTAGCGCGACCGCTGTTTCGCGTACCGCCGGATCCACCGTGGCGATGCCGACATACGTGTTGCGCAGGATCGGCAGGAGCGCGTACAGCACCAGCGCGATCACCGCCGCGCGCGGCCCGATGCCGCCGATCACCGGAATCGGAATCAGAAATCCGAACAGGGCGAGGCTCGGCACGGTTTGGAAGACGTTGGCGACCGAGAGCGCCCAACGCTGCGCCGCGCGGCGACGGGTGGCCAATATGCCGGTTGGAATGCCGATGAGAGCGGCGAACGCGAGCGCGAGAGCCACCAGGCCAATGTGCTCCCAGGTGAACCGGAGCAGGTCGCGCATCAATGCCTCATTCATGGACGCTATCCAGGCAGCTTCGGAAGGCCCGCGCCTCCTCGTGTTCCGAGCGCAGAAAATCGGGCGGCGAGGCCATTACCGCCAGCCGGCCCTGCCACAGCAGGCCGATGCGCGTACCCACCGCCAGCGCTTCACCGATATCGTGCGTGACGAACAGCGCCGCTTTGCGGAAGCGCGTCCGCGCGTCCAGGAACTGTCGCTGCGCCTCGAGCCTCGTCACCGGGTCGAGCGCTCCGAACGGCTCGTCGAACAGGAGCAAGTCCGGATCCGCCGCCAGCGCCCGCGCCACCCCCGCCCGCTGCCGCTCTCCTCCCGACAGCTCGCGAGGATACCGTGCGGCGTACGCATCGGGCGGCAGTCCAAGCGCGAGCAGCAGCTCATCCACGCGCGCCGCGATCCGCGCGCGGTCCCACTGTAGCAGTCCGGGAACCAGGCCGACGTTCGCGCCAACCGTCAGGTGAGGAAACAGCCCGACCTCCTGGATGACGTAGCCGATCCGGCGGCGGAGTTCAATCGGGTCCCACGCGGTGGTGGCGCGCCCTTCGACGATCACCTCGCCCGAATCCGGCAGCAGCAGCGCATTCACCAGTTTGAGCGCCGTCGTCTTGCCGGAGCCGCTGCGCCCCAGCAGGACCAGCGTCTCGCCGGGCATGAGTTCGAATTCGACTTCGCGCAAAACCGGGCGTCCGCCGATGGAGCACGAAACGTTGCGGAAAGCGACCAGCGGCGTCATGGCTTGGCGACGGCTTCAGCCGGCGATCCAGAGATTTTCCGCGAACGGCCACTCCGCGTCAACCCATTGCCGTGTAGAGCGGAAGCCCGCCCCGGCCGCCATTTGCGCGAGTTCCTCCAAAGCGTACTTGTGAGACGCTTCCGTCCAGATCGTCTCGTCCGCGCGCATCCGGCAAACGAAACCGGCCTCAGGTATGCGCACGGTCTGATCGCGCACCGAGACCAGATGCATCTCGACGCGCCGCAACCCGCGGTTGTACCGCGCCTGATGGCGAAACGCCCGGAGATCGAAGTCGGAACCCAGTTCACGATTGATGCGGCCGAGCAGGTTGAGGTTGAAGGCCGCTGTAACTCCCGTCGGATCGTCATAGCCCTCAATCAGGACCTCGGCCGCTTTTTCTAAGTCGACGCCTAACAGCAGCGCGTCGCCGGGTGAAAGGAGACGCCGGACGTCCTTTAGAAAATCGTCGGCTTGATAGCGATCGAAGTTACCGATGTTACTTCCGAGAAACAGAAGCAGAAGCGGCCCCGCGCCGTCTCGCCGGTTCACGGCCTGCCGGAGGCCGTCCAGGTACGAGTCCTCAAACCCGGTTACGTCCGCGACGTCCTCCAGGTCGCGCCGGCACCGTTCCAGCGCGGCCCGGGACACGTCGATCGGCAGATACTGGGGCCGGCCTCGGGCGGCGAACGCCTCCAACACGTAGCGCGTCTTCCGGCCGCTCCCGCTGCCGAGTTCGGCAATGGTCCGGCACTGCGGAAGGTAACCGGGAAGATCGCCGGAGAGGTGTCTTATCAGACGTTCATCCGCCCGAGTTACTCCGTACTCCGGCAAGTAAGTAATCGCCTCAAATAGCGCCGATCCTAAGTCGTCGTAAAGATACTTCGACGGAAGCTCTTTCTGCCCAGGCCGGCTTAAGCCCGCCCGCACATCCCGAGCGAAAGCCGAATGGAGCGCTTCCGCGCCCGCGCCGTTCGAGCCGATAGCCGCGCCCGCGGTTTTGATCATTTCTCCTCCTGTCGCCGCGATTACTCGACGCACCGAAATCCGGCGTACGCGTGACGGTATTCCTTCCGGAACCAGTTCCGGAACGAGCGGCGCAGCAGCTTACTCGCGGTTCTCGCCGAAGCCCCCTTCAGCACGAAGTGATCCTCGTCGAAGAAAGGCGCCGAATACCCGGGATAGAAGTCGAACGGCCGGAACCCCGGTAGCGGCCGAAACGAGTCGCGCGTCCATTCCCACCCGTTCCCGAGCATTTGCGACGCGCCAAAGGCGCTATCGCCGGCCGGATGAGCGTCTACCGGCAGCGGGTCCCAGGCGTGGAAGTCGAAATTGCCGCGCGAGGGGTCCGGCGCTTCCGCCCCCCAGGGAAACGCCCGCTCCGGGCCGTCCGGCGTTCCATAAGCCGCGCGGTGATATTGCGCTTCGGTTGGGAGGCTTTTGCCCGCCCAGGCCGCGTACGCGCTTGCCTGGACGTGCGTGACGTACGCCGGCCAGTTCAGCGGCAGCGGAATCACGCCGAACATGGTCCGCAGCTTCCACTCGCCGCCCTCCGGTTTCCAGAAGTGCGGGGTGGGACCGCCGTCGCCGACGAACCGGAGGTACTCGCCGTTGGTTACCTTGTAGCGCCCGACGGAGAAACCCGGCGTTTTGATTTTCGTCTCGTCGAACTCGTTGTCCCAGCCGAAGCCGCTCTCGCGCGGTTGGCCAAGCGTGGCGATCCCCGGCGGTATCTCGCAATAGCGCGTCTCGGGCGGCGGCCCGGACGGCGCAACAGAAACGGCCGGTCTTGTTTTGGCGCTCGCGGGCAGATCGTGGAGCAGGTACGACAGCGTTTCCGCATGCATCAGCCGGTGCTCGATCGCGACATGGGCCATCTCGGCCGGCGCCTCTTCGATCAGAGCGTCGATTCTCTCTCGCGCGCGCCGGTTATACCTTGATACCTCTTCAACCGAAGGCCACTCGTCAGATCGGTCCTGAGGCAATCCGGACGCGTCGGGATCGATGCCGAAGGCAAACAGCCGGTCGAAATCCGCGTGAAACGACGGGCGATCGAGGGCGTGCCGGCCGATCAGGTTCCAGTCGAACGCCTCGACGTGGCCAAGGTAGAAAATCAGGCGGTGACGCTCCGGCGCCGGGCGTTCGTACAGCGCATCGGGCCGTACAAGGCGAAAGAGTTCGTCGGTCCTGCCTCGAGCATGCGAGAGTTGAAGTTTGAGCGGCGCGCGTAACTGTGGTTCCGTAAGCGTGGCTTGCATCCGTATTTCCCCTCCAGTCTGAGATGACCCTCGCACTAAGCGAATTGGCCTTTATAACCTCAGAATGGCACAATTTTGCCGGAACTCCCATTCTTCAATTCAGAAGCCGGCTGCGTCCGGCGTTGCGCCAGCGTCGAGAAAACCGCTTCCCACGCGTCATCCACGCCGATCGCGCGGATGTGCGCGCCCTCGGGATCGTCCCTGTAGGCATGGTGCGACAGGGGCCGCATTTTCTGAATGACGACATGACCGGCGCCCCACGGGCCGGTGCGTTCCGGCTGCGTCGGGCCGAATAGCGCGACTACCGGCGTCCCCAACGCGGCCGCGACGTGCATCGGGCCGCTGTCGCCGGTCACCATCAGCCGCGACCGCCGGTAAAGACACAGCGCCTCGTCCAACGTGAGCCTGCCGGTGAGATCGGTGGCCGTTCCCGGGGCCAGCATTCGCATGAGTTCCGCCGCCTGCTGTTCCTCTCCGGGACCTCCCGTGACAATCATCGGAACGTCGGCCTCTTTTCGAATACGCTCCATCAGCCGGGCGTATCGTTCCAGCGGCCAGCGCTTCGACTTCCAGGCGGCAAACGGATTGATCGCGACGAAGCCTTCCGCCGGAACTCCGGCTGACTGCAGGATGGCGCGGAGCGCGTCATCGTCTTCCGGTGAAACGAACACCTCCGGATCGGGATCGTCCACCGGAATGCCGGCAGCCGCGGCCACGGCAACGCAGACGCGAACCGCGTGCTGGTTCAGATCCGGTAGAACCGCGTGTTGCCAGCCCGGGCGGTTATCTCCCCGTCCCGCCTTGACTCGGGCGCCGCAAGCGTATATCCACACGGCGCTCTTTCTATTCCCCTGGAAATCGATCGCCAGATCGATCCGGCGTCGCATGAAATCCAGCCGCAACCGCGCGTAGGTTCGGAGCAGGGAAAGCGCCCTCGCATCCCGTACCGGAGCTTCGATCAAGGAATCGACATGCGGATTGTTCCGGACGACCGCCGCGAACCGCTTCTCCACCGCCATGAGAATTTCCGCTCGCGGGAAGCGCCGCCGAATCGCTTTCAGGCACGGCGTCGCGTGGACGACATCGCCCATCGAGCTGAGCTTGACGGCCAGCACCCGCCGGACGCTCGCGGGATCGAGCATACGCAGGGGCTATTCGCTGCGCACCGGAATCGTGGCTGGCTCGGCCGTTCGCACGCCGCCGATCTCGATCGAGACCGGAACGTCACCGGGGCCGACCCCAGCGGGAACCCGCACGTTGAACTGATAGAGGCCGCTGATCGACTGCGGCGCCAGGCCGGCGTACAAGATGTCCGACGCCGCGAGCGTGACGCCGCCGATCGTGATGCGGTAAGGCTCGCGCAGCACGGCGTTTGCCGGAGGGATTTCACCGTCCTCATATGCGGGCTCGGTGGGGCCGAAGCCTGTTCCATAGAGGCTGATGATGTCTCCGGACCGCGCCGGGCGTCCTGCCGGATGCACCGAGGGATCCGCGACGGGAATGTTCGCGCCGCCGAACACGGCGGCGATACTCGTGCTCGGCAGGAACATGAAAAACGCCGGCGAAAACTCCGCGAAAGTGATCGTGGCCACGTCGCTGCGGAGTTCGTTCGGCAGTCCCGGGTTGAGTATCACCCGCACCGGCAGCGGCCCTGGGGGCGTCACCGCCGGCGCCTGCGCATTGATCTGGTCCGTCTGCACGTAAACCAGCGGAGCGCGCCTGCCGCCGATCTCGACCGCCACGCAGCCGAGCATGGTCGGGAACCTGCCGTCGACAAAATCGGAAAGCGTGATCCCGCGCTTGATGCCGCCCACCTGGAAGTCCATGCCCAGCAGGCTGACCATCGCGTTAGCCGAGCCGCCGGGACGGAACGACGCGCCGTTCACCAGCGTCCGCAACTGCGGCGGTCGTGGCAGCGAGCAGGCCCCCTCGTTCGACAGGACCAGCCGCGTCGTGTAGACCCGGTCGCCCTCGTCGGAGTTCAGCGGGTGTCCGGCGGCCACGCCGGCGGCGTACAGCGCGATGTCGCCCACGTCGTCTCCCGGCGCCGTCCACTCCACCGCCCACGCGCCGCGTTCCGGAATGCTGTCCTGCGTCGATTCGGGCCGGTGCGTGGCGAACTCGACGCCGCCGTTGCACGGGGCCTCGCCGGACGGATCGCACCACACCCTGACCTGGCTCGTGGAGTTAAACGTACCGGCCTGCCGGCGTTCGTCGTTCGCCAGCCGCGCGGTTAGCTGGAAGCCCCAGCGCCTCCCTTCCGGATGCGCGACGCTGACCAGGATCGTCTGCCGCACGCCGGGGCGGTAGTTCTGCGTCTCGATGCGAATCGATCCGCGCGCATCGGAGTTCGCCGCTCCGAAACTGGCGTGGCACCCTGTGGCGCAAGTTTGGCCGCCGTCCGCGGGAACGCCCGTGCGGCGAATCGGGACGCTGTCGAGATGGGCCATCACCACCAAAGGTGGAATCGCCACGGTGATAGCGATCACGGTCTTTCTCATGCCGCCAACCTTCTCCCCATTCTAGCCGCGGCGCGAAGGCTCGACTATGATTTGAATGGAGGCTTATCCATTGACAAGACGCATTCATCTCATGCTCGTTACACTCCTGGCCGCCGGTGGCTGTTCGCGGCAGCCATCCGGTTCCCCCGGCGCCGAATCCACTGCCGCGGCGATTATTCCTAAACCTGTCGCCGTCGAATCCAGGAGCGGGACGTTTGAGTTCAACCGCGACACGAAGATCGTCGCCCAGCCGGCGGCCGCATCGGAAGCGCGCCTGCTCGCCGGGGCTCTGCGCGTGGCAACCGGCTTTCCGTTTGATGTGGTCGAAGCGGATAAAGGCGCCGAGAACGCGGTTTTCCTGGGGCTCGATCCGGCGCTGACGCGGCTTGGAACCGAGGGCTACATTCTCGAGGTGACGCCTCGCCAGGTCACGATTCAGGCGCCTACCGCCGCCGGCGCATTCTACGGCGCGCAGAGTCTGCGCCAGTTGCTACCCGCGGCGGCGTTTTCCTCGACGCCGCAAGAAGGCGCCGCCTGGAGCGTCGCTTGCGTGCGCATTGAAGACTACCCCCGCTTCCAGTGGCGCGGCGCGCTGTTAGACGTCGCCCGCCACTTCATGCCCAAAGAGACCGTGCTGAAGTTCATCGACGCGCTGGCGATACAGAAGATGAATCGCCTTCAACTCCATCTCACCGACGACCAGGGCTGGCGCATTGAGATCAAGAAGTACCCCAAGCTGACCGAGATCGGCTCCAAGCGAAAGGAGACGCGGGTCGGCCTGGAAAATGAAAAGCGCGGCTTCGACGGCAAGCCGCACGGCGGCTTCTATTCGCAGGCCGATATACGCGAGATGGTGAAGTACGCCGAGGAGCGTCACGTCACGTTGGTGCCGGAAATCGAAATGCCAGGCCACGCGCAAGCGGCGATCGCGGCGTATCCGGAACTCGGCAACACGGGCGAGAAACTCGAAGTGAGCACGATGTGGGGCGTCCACAAGAACGTGTTCAACGCCAACGAAAGCACCATCAAGTTCCTGCAGGACGTGCTTACCGAGGTGCTCGACCTGTTCCCCAGCCAGTTCATCCATGTCGGCGGCGACGAGGTGCCGCTCGACCAGTGGAAGGCAAGCAAACAGGCCCAGGCCCGAATGAAGGAACTCGGGCTAAAAGAAGAAGTCCAGTTACACGGCTATATCATCCGCCGCATGGACGATTTTCTCCGGAGCAAAGGCCGGCGGCTGGTCGGCTGGGACGAGATCCTGGAAGGAGGCGTCGATCAGACCGCCGTGGTGATGTCGTGGCGCGGCTCGAAAGGCGGGATTACGGCGGCCAAGGCCGGGCACGACGTGATCATGGCCCCCAACACGCACACCTATTTCGACTACTACCAGGCGAAAGGCCCCGATGAACCGCTGGCCATCGGCGGCTTTGTGCCGCTCGAAATGGTCTACGGATTCGATCCGATCCCCAGTGAGTTCAGCCCCGCCGAAGCCGGGCGCATTCTCGGCGCGCAAGGACAACTCTGGACCGAGTACATCGCCACGCAGGACTACCTGGAGTACATGGCCTTCCCTCGGTTAACGGCGTTGGCCGAAGTCGCCTGGACGCCTGCTGAGCGGAAAGACTACCAGGATTTCACGGCGCGCCTCCGCGAGCACGAGAAGCGGCTGGACAACCTCGGCGTGAAATACCGCCCGAGCGCCGGCCGCTGAGCGGCTATCCGACCAGGCGTACCCTGAAAACCGTCGCCAGCATTCCAATCACGGTGAAGGCCGTGAATAGAATACAACTGCCCCAGGCGAACCAAATCTCGAATTTCGACGGATAAAAGACTTTATTGTCTTTCGGAATCACCGTCAGGCAGTAATAAATGTTCAGGATGAAGATCACCGGAGCGATGAAGAACGCTTGTGTAGAAGCCACCAGCACCAGGAAGACCGGCTCAGGGATGCCGGCAATCACCAGTACCGCCGTCACCAGCGAGAAGATCATCGTGACCCGGTAGATGTTGTACTCGGAGTACCACGTGCGCCTCTGCTCCGGAGTCAGTTCGGCCTTTTCCATTCCCTGCAGCCGCGCCGTGCCCCGGAAGATGTTGCGGCAGCAGGCGGCAAATACCCGGGGCCAGCCGTCAAAGTAGCCGAACGCGGTGGCGTACAGCGCGGCGAACGCGCCCAACAGAAACAGCACCATCGACCACGAGCCGACGCTCTTGGTAAAGATGGAGGCGATCTCGCCCATCACCGCCGGCCCTTCCAGAGCGCTCGGATACAGCCACACCGCCGCCAGGACCAGGAACACCACGCCGATCCCGAACGAGACGATGTGGCCGATGCGGAAATCCCACAGCTCGATCTTGAACCAACGCTCGCAGTACTCGCGTACGTGAGGCGGCAATATCGACGTTCGGATGGCGAGATCTTCTTTGCGCGGCGCGAACGGGTTGAACGGCCGGGCCAGGCCCGCCGCCTCCAAACGGTTCCGAATGCCCGGCAGCCCAACGTTCTTGGCTTTTCCCCATTCCGACGCTTGCAATGATACGTCGATGCCGGTGGGCAGCAGACCGAGAAACGCCGCGATGATCAGCCAGGAGCCTTCCGGCGTGCTGATGCGGAAGAAGTTTTCCACCGCCGCCAGCGGCGCGGGCCTGAGGAAGTACACGATGCCGGTGGAAACCACCAGCACGCCCGCCAGCACGCGGCTGAATGATTCTAGAGCCTGGTAACTGCCGCGCCAGATGATGGCCACCGAGATGACGCCGAGCACGAGAGCGTGCACCTCCATCGGAACCGGCCAGTGCAGAATGTGCGTGAATGCGTAGTAGACCACCGCCGAGGTCGCGATCAGACGTCCCGCCTGTCCGACGGCGCACTGCAGCAGCGTGATCGCCAGCAGGTACCACAGCGGCCATTTCTTCCACGCGGTGCCGTAGGCCTCCACCAGGCTCTTTCCCGTGGCATTCGTGAAGCGGAACGCCATCTCGAAGCCGTGGTACTTGAAGATGTACGCCGCCGGCACGCACCACAGCAGGGCATAGGCGAATCGCGCGCCCGCCGTCGGCGCCGTGACCACATGGCTGGTTCCCATGCCGGTCATCATCAGTACGATCCCCGGACCAAATGCCCGGAGCATGCTGGCGAAGTCCATCGGCGGCAGCTTCAGGTCGTCCCACTCCGATACCGCGGACGTTGTCTTTACTCTTGGATCTGCGCTCATTTAGACAAGCTCGGATACTTCCACCCTGGCCCGGTCATGGCGTCCGTTCCGGCCTCTCCGGGCCGGCCCCGCGCCTGACGCTCCTCACAGGCCCGCCTGATAGTTGCCGATCGCCTCGGAGGTTCGAAGGCGCCGGTCATACCATCGAAGTCTCTCCATCTTACCAATCAGGTTCGGACCGATGCGGAGCGTCGGGCCGCCTTGCGGCGTATTCAGGTTTGGATTGAACCGGCCCCAGCCAAACTGCCGGTACTCGCCTCCGTCGCAAAGCTTTCCATCGATGATGAAGCTGATGATCTTGGGACCCCCGTCCACCACGACCGCGACGTGGTGGCGGCGGCCGGCCTCCAACATGCCCGGGTCGGACATCCACCGGCTTTCAGTCCGCGCGTCGTTGAGTATCAGTTCCAATTGGCGGTCGCCGGCAGCCTGCAGGCAGACGCCTTGGCCGCTGGAGGTCCGGTTGTCCAGCAGGATCTGTCCCTTTTCCAGCCCCTCGAACGTCACCCACAAATCGATGGAGAAGCCGCTGCGAAAGTCCTGGGCGCCGTGGTCCGGCCGGCGGGAGTCGCGAGCGAGGAAAGCCGGCAGCCGCGGCATCGGCGTCTCGCCGGGCACAGGCGCGCGAAGATCCAGCAACAGCCCCGCCGCCGCCACGGACCGGTTCTCGAACTGGCCCCACAGCCCTTCCACCAGCGCCGGCTCGATCTCGTGCACGCGGGCGGTCTCCTTCTGCGTCTCGGTGAGGAAATAGCGGCCGCCATCTTCCACCAGGTCCGGATAGCTCATCCGGATGTAGGGATCGTCGTCGTAGAGAACGATCTCCGGCTGCGACCAGCGGATGACCTTGCCTTCCGCCGAATCCACCTCGACCCCTCCGGCAAGCCACACGGGATTGCGGTCGTTGTAAGCCATCGTCCGCCGGCTCGGGTGCTCGCGGATGAACCGCCCGCCATGGTTGTGAAACCAGTACAGGTACTTGCCGTTGGCGCAGCGCCAAGCGAAATTAGCGGCCCGCGGGTGCTTCACCAGGCGCCCGTCGGCGTACCTCATGTACCTCGGCTCATCCCAGCGCCGGCCTCCGTCGCGGCTATAGGAAACCACCGGCTGGCCGTCGATGGACCGGTACACGCTGAAGAAGGAGCCGTCGCCGAGAACCGAGAAGCTCTGCTCCTCCGCCACGGGACCCCCGCCCGGCGGCGTCCGAAGTCCCGCCTCGCCGTCCGGCAGCGTCTCCCACCGGATCTTGCGCGGATCGGATTCCGAGAGAATGTTCTCGCTTCGCAGCAACACGCCTTCGCTGGAGGTGAAGAATCCCTCGCCGAATCCCCCCACCTTGTGCAGCGGGACGAAGCCGGCGCCGGCGTGAGCGAAGGCCTTGCCCACGTTCCAGAAGAACCGTAGCGCGCCGCCGTAAGGATTGCGGCCGTCGATCTCGAACTCTCGAACCGGAATGTCATAGCGTTCGGCCGACCAGGAGCGGCCGTGGTCGTCGCTGTACTTTAATACGAAATGCCCGAGGCTGTCCACGCGGTTGCACCAGCCGCCGGCGTACGGAGGATCGTCCGCTTTCACCCGGCGGACGTTGTCGGTGTTGTGGTTGTAGAAAATGTAGACGCGCCCCGCGGGCGCCTTGAGCATGACCGCGTACGAAGCCTCGGGCGGGCCCGCCGGTTCCACGTCCACCGGCGGCGACCAGGTCCGGCCCTGATCCTCGCTTCGGATTGTTACCACGTGCTGGCCTGCCTGCCCCTCCAGGCCCGCGCCCGTTGTAAGGCAGACGAGCCACGCGCCGTCGTTCGTCTTTACGATGTAGGGCTGGTCCGCGTACGTCTCGGTGGGTATCTCAAGGCCCGCCCGAATGTTCCTTCGATCCGGGACAGGGTGATCCTGCGCCGTCAGAGGCGCCAGCGCGAGCAGACCCGCCATCGCGGCGGTACGGAGCGTCATACGTCGTTCATATCACGCGGGGCCGTTCAGTGCGCGAAGTAACCGGTCCGGCTCCGCACCTTGGCGCCCGGCCGTTTCACTTTGATCTGGACTCTGCGCCAGGAGCCGTCGAAATCCTGATTCCGCGGGTAGTAGGCGATCGTATACACGCTTCGCAGCTCTTCCGCCACTTGCGGGTAGACCGATTCGAGGTCTTGAATGGACTGCGCCGGGAACAGGCGGCCGCCGCTGACCTGCGCAAGCCACGACATCCGCTCGCGGGCCCGGCGCGCCCACGCCGGCGGCGGCACGCGCGTGAACGGATCGAGAAAGACGGGGTAGATCGCCATGTTCATGCCTTCGGCCGCGCGCGCCAGCTTGTTATAGTTCACCTTCGACGGCGCGCCGACGCCCTGAAGCTGGTTGTCCACGCCATCGCTGATAATCACCAGGGCGTTGCGCTCCGACGGCCGCTGCCGGAACTCCTGCGCGTACGCCAGTACGATGGAGTCATAGATCGGCGAACCGCCGGAAATGTCCGGAATGGCGTCAATCAGCTCTTCCAGCTCTTTCCGGTCTTCCGTCAACGGCGCCATGACCTGGAAAATATTGTTCGCCAGCGCGTAGGCGGCCACTCGGTCGTGCCGCCGCGTGATGTCCACAAACCGCTTCGCCGCTTCTTTCATCGCTGCCCGGTCCCGCTGCGTGCTGCCGCTCAGATCGAGCAGCAACGCGAGGTTGAAAGGAACGTCTTCGGACCCGGCGAATGTCACCGTCTGCGGGACATTGTCCTCCAGCACCTCGAAATCTTCCGGCTTCAGGTCCTTGATGGGATGGCCGTCGTTGTTGTTGATGGCCGCCGTCAGGTTCACCAGGCGGACGCTCGACGTGAAAACAGGCATCCGCTCGTCCGTCGCCGCAACGCCGCCGGAGTTCGCGTCGTCCGAGGCCGTCTGAGGCGCAACCGTTTGGCCTCGCCTGCCGGGCAGAAGTCCGTCCAGGATGGGCGCCGCCAGCCAAGGGAGTTTCACCGGCGAATCGTCCGGGATCGCCGCCCTGGCCAGCGTCAGGCTGCCCGGCGCTTCCGCCCGTACTTCCACCAGGCCGTAGGTGATCTTCATGTCCGGAAGGCGGTCGTTGAGCCGCCAACGGCCCGGCGTTTCCCGGCGCGAGAAGCGGATCCCTTCCGGCAGCTGCACGTTCGCCGGCGCATTCGCCGCTTCGATAGAAAGCCGCGTCGCTTCCCAAGGCATCGTCAGGCGGATATCTCCGCTCCGGGTCGCCAGACGCACGTGCGGAATCAGACCCTCCACGGAGATGGCGCCGGTGGTCGTCTGCGCCTGAAGAGGCACGCGGTACGGCATCTGAACTTCGATATCGATCGGCGCCCCGTCGGGCGGGTTCGCTCGAACCAGCACCACATCGCCTTGCCGGATGATCGCCACGTCGTCCGTCGTCGCCTCGCGCTGCGGAGACGAACGGTTCACCGTGATCCGCCCGGCGTCCACTACCCGGACGGAGATGCTCCCCCCCTCGTTCTCCACCGTGACGGTGAGCGCCGGCGCCGTCCGCGCGGCGCAGACGCACAAAGCCGCAAGGATGATCTGACGTTGAAAACGCATTCCGCGGATCGGACAGCCCTCAATTTCATGTTGTCACGCGGGCGGCCTCGGCGTGGCGCGGCTGCGCACAACCCGCGGATGGAATCAGCGGGCGAGCTTTTCCAGGTCCTCCGCGGCCGATTGCACCAGCGCGGCGTGGGCATTTAGAAGCGCGCCGACCCGCGCGATCGACGCTTCCGCCAGTTGCCATTTGTTCTGTTCGATCGCCTCGCGCACGGCGGGGATGGTCTTCACGCCATAGCCGGTGTAGTAGCCGGGCGCATAAATCTGGTGTTTGTACCAGGGCCGGTCCGGAAGTCCCGCCGGGTCGGTCAGCAGGCGTTCGCTCTGGATCAGCTTCCGATTGATCGCGTCGACCGCCTTCAGCGAGGCCTTGGAACGGGCTTGGTCGTACCGTTCCGCCGCCTGCGTCAGAGCCTCCACCGCGTTCTCGAGCGGCGCGAAGTTCAAGTGGGGCGGAACCGCCTCCACCGGCGGCGGTATGAATGTCTTCCTCGGATCGGCGATCGCCTCGTAGACGCCCTCCTCGATCTGCCGGTTGCGCTCCTCGACCTCGTTTCGCTTGCCGGCAAGCAATTTCTGGAGTTCGTCTACATATTTCTCGATCGTATCGGCGAAATTTGTGAAATCATAGGGCAGCAATTCCGCGCTCGCCAGCCGCATCACTGCCGTTCCCACCGTCTGTGCCAGCGCCCGCCCGTAAGAGAAATCCGTGTCCGAAAAGCGGGAATACCAATAGTAATCGTCATAAATCGAATGATAAATGCCGCCGCCGTCCAGGCCTCCGAACGAGAGGTTCAGCGCCGGAATGCCAAGGTGATCGACGAACACGGTATAGTCTGAGCCGGAGCCGAGCGCTCCGATGCGGAAATCGGGCCGGCTGCGGAGTTCCTGGCGTTCGCCCGGCGACCTTGCGATTCGCGCGAGCTGCGCGCGTTTCCATACCGTCAGCTTCGTCTCCGGATCGATGATGTCGCGCGCGACGTCGTTGATGAATTTCTCCAGCGTGTGGGACCCGCCGGCGGACAGAAATCCACGGCCGTTCGAATCGGTATTGATGTACGCGACGGTCTTATTCTTAAGCTCGGCGGCGTGAGTTTCGCCCCATTCGGTGGAGCCCAGCAGGCCTTGCTCCTCGGCCCCCCAGGCGCAATAGATGATGGTGCGCCGAGGCTTCCATCCCTGCTTCAACAGTTCGCCCAGGGCGCGGGCTTCTTCCAGCAGCGCGATCTGGCCAGCCACCGGATCGTCGGCGCCGTTCACCCACGCGTCATGGTGATTGCCGCGAACTACCCATTCGTCCGGCCGGCCGGCGCCTGGAACGCGCGCGATGACGTTATAGGCCGGTTTGAGGTCCCAACTCGAGGTTACCTTCAGGCGCACCCTGGCCGGCCCGGGGCCGATGCGATAGGTGATCGGCAGGCTCCCCCGCCACGGTTCCGGCGCCACCGGGCCTTCCAGCGCCGCCAGCAGCGGCTCGGCGTCGCCATAGGAAATCGGAAGCACCGGTATCCGGGTGATGGTTTTGGCATCCTTGCGGTCGAGGCGCTTAGCGTCGGCCGTCGCGCCGATGCCGGGAGTCAGCGGATCCCCAGGATACAGCGGCATGTCCATGACGCTGCCGCGCTGGACCCCGTCGCGCGGCCGAAACGGTCCCTTGGGAAACACTTCGCCCTGGAAGTAACCGTCGTCGCGCGGGTCCGAATAGATCAGACAGCCCACCGCCCCCTGCTCGGCCGCCACTTTCGGCTTGATGCCGCGCCACGATCCGCCGTAACGCGCGATCACAATCGCCCCTTTTACCGATACCCCCAGCCGTTCAAGCTGCTCGTAGTCGGCGGGAACGCCGTGGTTCACGTAGACCAGCGGCGCGGTGACGTCGCCGTCGGCCGAGTAGGCGTTGTAGGTGGGCAACTGCTCGTCGTGCTGGCCGGACGTGTCGTCGCCGTCGACGGCGGGCTCCTGTAGCTTCGCCGTAAAGCGCCGGGGCGCCAGCAGTTCGACGGCTCGCTCCGTTGGGGTGGGGAAAAGCACGTTGAACGTCTCGATACGCGCTTCCAGTCCCCATTCCTGGAACCGCCCAAGAATCCATTCGGCGACTTCCTTGTCGTACGGCGAGCCGAGGTGATGCGGCCTGGCGGACAGCCGCTGCATGTAGGCCCGCAGGTTGTCGCGGTCAGGAATGGCGCGGAATTTCTCTTCCCAGGTCCGGTGTGGGGCCGCGGCCTCTGCCGAAAAGCCGTCCAGCCGGCGCGGAACATCGCTTGCCGGCGCCGGCAGCAGGACCACCATCGCAATCGCGGTAAGGCGAATAACTCGAGACACAGTTCCTCCGTGTAACGTCCAATTCTAATCGACGGCCTTGGGGAAAGCGCGACGGTCAGCTTCGGACGCCGCTACGGCGGGGAGCGATCAGCGCGCTGAGCAGTCCGGTCTCGGGCCGGCAAAAGGTGATACTCGTGTTCGCTCGCCGATCTGGCCGAATCCGCCGCGCGGAGCTGATTGCGACGCTGAAGGCTGACCGCTTCCCCTCAGCCGAATACGATCTGCGCGATTACAAGCTGCGGCAGCGTCTGATTCCAAGTCGTGGGGATCGTATCGAACGGCAGCCGGAACCGGCGGGACTCCCCGGGATTCAGCACGCCTTCCTTCGCCCGGACGATCGGAACCCGCTCCCGCAGGATCACCGCTCCATAAGGGTCGTAGAAGACGCAGTTCAACTCCACGAGCCGCACCGGCCGGTCCCCGGCGTTGGTAATTCGCCCCACAATCTCCACCAGCGTGTTCCCGAGGGCGTTGTCGGTCGCCTTCATGTCCACTTCGCTGAGCTGGAGATTCCGCGTGTACTGTCTCGCCTCGGCCGTCAGAACGGGTTCCTCCGGCCCTTCCGCCGGCGTCCTCTCCAGGTAAAAGTAGAGGCCCCCGCCGAGCAGCGCGAGCACGAGCGGAATAAGCAACCGGGCGAGGCGTTTCGAACGAGGTTTTTCGGTAGGGGTCATAACCAACAAGCGCTATTGGCCGCTGACAGTCATCTCCCGGATCAGGATCGTCGGAGAGGCCGCCGACCCGCGGAACTCCAAATCGTCGCCTACCTGTTCGATATCCTGAAACATCCGCAACAGGTTGCCCGCGATGGTGATTTCCGAAACCGGGTAAGCCAGCTCGCCATTCTCGATCCACAGACCCGCCGCGCCGCGCGAGTAGTCTCCCGTCACGTTGTTCACGCCGAAACCCATCAGTTCGGTGACGTACAGGCCGCTCGGCACGGACTTGATGATGTCGGCCGGCTTCGCCGCGCCTTTCTCCAGATAGAAGTTACCATGGCCGACGCTCGTGTTGCCCGTTACGCCGCGGCTGGCGCAGCCCGTCGTCCGCAGACCCAGTTTTCGCGCGGTGTACGTGTTCAGCAGGTAGTTCTTCAGGACGCCGTTCTCCACCACCACCGTACGCCGCGACGGCGTCCCCTCGTCGTCGAATGGCGACGTGCCGAACAGACCCGGAATCGTCGCGTCGTCCACTACCGTGAATGAATCCGAAGCGACCTTCTCCCCCAGCTTACCCGCCAGAAACGACGCCTTCCGGTAGACCGCGTCGCCGCTCACCGCGTCGAACAGGTGGCCCACCAGCGAGCGCGCCGCCCACGGTTCAAAGACCACCGGGACCGTTTGCGTCCGGACTTTCCGGCGGTGCAACCGCCGCAATGCCCTTTGCGCCGCAATCCGCCCCACCAGCTCCGCCGGTTCCAGTTCGGCCGCGCTCCGCGCCGCGGTGAACCAGTAGTCCCGCTCCATCGACTCGCCCTCGCGAGCTACCGGCAGCGCCGACAGCGAGCAACTGCTCGTCCGGTACGAGCCGGCGAAGCCCCGCGAATTGGCGAACGCCCGCCGCCCCAGCGTCGAAGAGAACGTCGCGCCCTCGGAATTGCCGATGCGCGGATCGTACGCGAACGCGGCCTCTTCGGCTTCCCGCGCCCGCCGGATCTTCTCCTCGGCCTGCATCTCCTCGACATCCGGATGGTAGAGATTCAGAGCGCCCTTCAGCGACCCGAGTTCCTCCGTCTCCGGCAGCCCTGCAAACGGGTCTTCACCCGTCACCTCCGCCAATTGCAGCGCCGCATCCACCATTCGGTCCAGCCCCTCGGCCGTCAAATCCGACGTATACGCCGAACCGCTCCGCTTGCCTTTCAGCACCCGCACGCCCGCGGCCCGCGAGCCCGCTTCCTTCAAATTCTCCACTTCGCGCATCCGTACGGTCGTGGAGAACTCCGTCCGGTCGAGCACGGTGCATTCGGCGTCGCTCGCGCCGCCCCGCAGCGCCTTCCGTACCACCGCCTGCGCCATCTCTTCCAGCGCTTCCTTCATCGGCCCGTGCCTCCCACCGTCACCCGGTCCAGCTTGATCGTGGGTATGCCCACGCCCACGGGAACGCTCTGTCCTTCCTTGCCGCAGATGCCCACGCCCTCGTCCAGACGGAGATCGGACCCCACCATGCTGACGTACTTCAGCGTCTCCGGTCCGTTGCCGATCAGCGACGCTCCGCGCACCGGCCGCGTCAGCTTCCCGTCCTCGATGAGGTAGCTTTCCGTCGCCGAGAACACGAAATTCCCGCTGGTGATGTCCACCTGTCCTCCGCCGAACATCGAGCAGTAGAGCCCTTTCGACACCGAACCGATGATCTCTTCCGGATCGCTTTCCCCGGCCAGCATGAACGTGTTTGTCATGCGCGGCATCGGGAAATGTTGATAGCTTTCCCTCCGCCCGCTGCCCGTCGGCGCCGCTCCGGTGAGACGGCTGGAGAGCCTGTCCTGCATGTACCCGCGCAGAATCCCGTTCTCGATCAGTACGTTCCGCTGCGTAGGGAAGCCCTCGTCGTCCACGTTCAACGAACCGCGCCGGTTCCGGAGCGTTCCGTCGTCCACCACCGTCACCAGCGGGCTCGCCACGCGCTCCCCAACCCGGTCGCTGAACGCCGAGACCCGCTTCCGGTTGAAGTCCGCCTCCAGCCCGTGCCCCACCGCTTCGTGCAGCAGGATTCCGGGCCAACCGGGTCCCAGCACCACCGTCATCTCTCCCGCCGGAGCGGGCTCGGCGCTGAGTTGCACGATGGCTTGGCGCGCGGCCTCGGCGGCGAAGTATTCCGGCGTCTTCTCGCCCTGGAAAAACTCGATCCCGCTGCGCCCCCCGCCGCCCGAATAGCCCCGCTGCGGCGCGCCGCCGTCCTCGCGCGCCAGCGCGAATACGTTCAGCCGGACCATCGGCTGGGCGTCGAAATTGAGCGCGCCGTCGCTGGTGGCGACCAGGATGTGCCGCACGCTGTCGGCGTAGGCGGACTGCACCTGAAAAATCCTGCGATCGAACGCCCGGGCTGCCGCATCGGCCCGCTTCACCAGCTCGATGCGCTCCGCCAGGCCGGCGCCGTCGCCGTCAACCACCGGATAGAGGTCGCGCCGGACCTCCTCGCGCAGCCCCGTCTTGAGTACGCGGGAAGGACCCGCGGCGATGCATGCCGCCGTACGCGCCGCCTTGCGGATCTTCTCCGGCGCCAGGTCGTCGCAGTAGGCGTAACCGGTTCGCTCCCCGCTGATGACGCGCACCCCCACGCCCAGCGAGACGCCCTGCGTTGCGCTCTTCACGATCGCTTCGTCGATCCCGACCATGCTGGTGGCGAGATACTCGAAGTACAGGTCCGCGTAATCGCCCCCCGAACCCAGCGCCTCGGAAAGATACGCCTCCAGGTCGCGCTCGGTTATTCCGAACTTTCGCGCGAAGAAGGAGCCGTGAAAACCCATAATTTAGCGTAACATGCAGGCGCTGGGCGGCCCTTGGGCGCCGCCCGCGGAGACGAGCGAACGTCAATCGGGCCAAGCGAATTCTGAAGCGGGCCGGCCGGGGAAAACCTCCAGTTCCAGGCGACGAACTCTGATCGATCCCCCGCGCCGTGACGCGGGAATGCGCGGCGCTGCCGCGTCCGGATCCAACCCGGCTTACCCTTCGCCCGGCGGCGTCCTCCG
Organism: Bryobacteraceae bacterium; assembly: GCA_026129905.1. Lineage (GTDB taxonomy): Bacteria > Acidobacteriota > Terriglobia > Bryobacterales > Bryobacteraceae > JAHCHE01. The sequence continues at coordinate 53,740 of JAHCHE010000007.1, forward strand.
CATCGCGCGCCGCGCCCGCCACCGCCGGCCGGGTGATAAAATCAAATGATTCCTCGCCTTCTCCGAATGGATTTCCTAGAGGGACTCAATCCGCCGCAACGCCAGGCCGTCGCGCACGCCGAGGGTCCGCTGCTGATCCTTGCCGGCGCCGGCAGCGGCAAGACCCGCGTCATCACGCATCGCATCTGCCACCTGATGCACGCCCACGCGGTGCCGGGCTACGCGATTCTGGCCGTCACCTTCACCAATAAGGCCGCCGGCGAAATGCGCGACCGGGTGGGGGCGATGCTCGCCCGCGCGGGCCTCTACGATACGCCGCTGCTGTCCACCTTCCACTCCTTTTGCGTCCGCCTGCTGCGGCGCGACGGCGCTTCGCTGGCGGACCTGCGCCCCGGATTCACGCCGCGTTTTCTCATCTATGACGAGGACGACCAGACCGCGGTCATGAAGGCCGTCTACCGGGACGCCGGGCTCAACGACGACTTCATGCCCTGCCGCGCCGCCCTCTCCGCCATCAGCCGCGCCAAGAACCGCGGCGAGACGCCCGAGGATTTCTACAAGCAGACCGGCGACCCGAACAGCGCCAGGCTCGGCCATGTTTTCGAGCGCTATGAAGGCGCCCTGCGTCAGGCCAACGCCGTCGATTTCGACGACCTCCTCCTGCTCGCCGTGCGCCTGCTCCGCCACGATAGCCGCGTGCGGGAACTGTACGCCCATCGTCTCCACCACCTGCTGGTCGACGAATATCAGGACACCAACCGCAGCCAGTACGACCTGATGCGCCTGCTGGCCGGCGTCCACCGGAACGTCTGCGCGGTCGGCGACGAGGACCAGTCGATTTACAGTTGGCGCGGCGCCGATATCAAGAACATCCTCGATTTCGAGCGCGATTATCCGGACGCCGCCACCATTCGCCTGGAACAGAACTACCGCTCGACGAAAACCATTCTCAAGGCGGCCGGGGCGGTCGTCGCCAATAACCTCCGCCGCAAAGGCAAAACCCTTTGGACCAATGCCGCCCAGGGCGAAAAAGTCGGCCTTTATCAGGCGCATGACGCCGAAAATGAAGCGCTTTTCATCGCCGACACGATCGAGCGTCTCCTCCAGCGGGATGCTTCCGACCGTATCGCCATTCTTTACCGGACGAACTGGCAGTCCCGGCAAATTGAGGAAGCGCTGCGGCGTTATTCAAGGAAATACATCGTCGTCGGCGGGCTGAGTTTCTATCAGCGCGCCGAAATCAAGGATATTCTCGCCTATCTCAAGCTGCTGCTGAACCCTCACGACCCCGTCAGCTTCCATCGCGTCGTCAACAAGCCTGCCCGCGGCCTCGGCCGCACCACCGTCGAGCAGATCGAGGCGCACGCCCGTGAACAGGGCCTCAGCCTCTGGGCCGCCGCCGGCTCGCTGCTCGAGCAAAGACTCCTTTCCGGCCGCGCCGCCGCCGCCCTCTCCGGCTTCCGCTCCTTGATCGAGCGGCTGTCGGCCGCGAAGGAGCCTGTCGACGAGCTTCTGCGGCGCGCGATCGACGAGTCGGGATACCGCCAGATGCTGGCGGCGTCCGCCGATTCGCAGGACGCCTCGCGGCTGGAGAACCTGGAAGAATTGGTCAACGCGGCCTCCGACGCGGCCGAGCGGGGAGAGGGACCGGCGGAGTTCCTCGATCACGCCGCCCTGGTCGCCGACGCCGACGCGTTGGATGAAAAAGCCCAGGTATCGCTGCTGACTCTGCACAACGCCAAGGGGCTGGAATGGCCCATCGTCTTCATGGCGGGCCTCGAGGACGGGCTGTTTCCGCATTCGCGCTCGCGCGACTCCGAAGAAGCGCTCGAGGAAGAACGCCGCCTCTGCTACGTCGGCATGACGCGCGCCCAGAAGGTCCTCGTGCTCTCGTGGGCCCGCTCGCGGCGGCGCTTCGGCGGCGGCCCGTACGAGGAACAGATGCCGTCTCGGTTCCTCAAGGAAGTCCCAAGGGAGCACCTTCAAATCGTGGGCCGGCGGGAAACCGCGCCCGAAGTGGAACTCGTCGTCGAGCGCCACGAGGTCCGCGAATCCGTCCGCCGCAATACGTACACCGGAAAGACTTATAATTCATTGGAGAATATCTCGCAGTTTTTCCAGGAGCGCGGGCTTCCGGTTCCGCCCTCCAAACCGATGCCCCCGTTGCGGCCGCCGCCTAAGGCCGCCGCCCCGCAGCCGCAGCCGAAACGGCTCAAGGGCAAGTATCGTCCCGGCGCCACCGTCGAGCACCCGCGGTATGGCAAGGGACTGGTGTTGCGGCGCGAAGGCGAAGGCGACGACGAGAAGCTGACCATCAGCTTTCCGGGCTACGGCTTGAAGAAACTGGTAGCGAAGTTCGCAGGATTGAAATTAGAGGAATGAACACCAAGCACGTCGAAAATCCAGAAGAACGCAAGAAGTTGAAGCGCGAGGCCCGCAAGAAGGCGCCGCCGAAGGCCAAGCGGGCTGCCGGCGTCGCTCGCGGCTCGACCAAACGCAAGGTCCAGAAGATGGTCAAGGGCCAGCGCAAGCGCTGACGGGAAGCCCGGTCGTGGCCGGCGGACTGTTCCGCACGAAAAGCATCGAGGCTCTGGTTTCCGCTTCCGATCAGGAAGGAAGGCGGCTGCGCCGGAGCCTCGGCCCCTGGAGCCTCACCGCCCTCGGACTCGGCGCGGTCATCGGCTCCGGCATTTTCGTCCTTACGGGAACGGCTGCGGCCGGCGAAACGCTCAGCTTCCATTCCGTACTCCACGCGCCGGTTCTCGACCTGCTTGTCTACGGTCCGGGCGCCATCTCCACCATCGGCCGGCCGGGCGCCGGTCCCGCCATCGCGCTTTCGTTCGTGCTGGTGGGGTTCGCCTGCGCGTTCGCCGCCTTGTGCTTCGCGGAACTGGCCTCGATGATTCCGGTCGCGGGGAGCACGTACACCTACGCCTACGCGACGCTGGGAGAAATCGTCGCCTGGATCATCGGCTGGGACCTCATCCTGGAGTACGCCGTCTCGAACATGGCGGTGGCCGTCGGCTTTTCCGCCTACCTCAACGACGTTCTCGATAACGTGTTCGGCTTTCGCATTCCGCGGGAGCTGTCCGAGCCGATGATCGCCGGCGGGCAGTTCACCGGCGCCTGGTTCAATCTCCCCACGCTGATCGTCCTGCTGATTTTGACCTGGCTGCTGGTGCGCGGCATTCGAGAAAGCTCGGGCGCCAACAACGTCATGGTCATGGTGAAGCTGGGGGCGATTCTCCTGTTCGTTTTCGCCGCGTCGCGCGCCGTTGACACGGCCAACTGGCGGCCGTTCATGCCCAACGGCATTCAGGGCGTGCTCACCGGCGGGGCGATCGTCTTCTTCACCTACATCGGCTTCGATTCCGTCTCCACCGCCGCGGAGGAGACCCGCCGCCCTCAGCGCGACCTGCCGATCGGCATTATCGCCACCCTCGCCATCTGCACGGTGCTCTACACGTCGGTGGCGCTGACGCTGACGGGCATCGCGAACTGGACGACGCTGGCCAACGCCGCGCCGGTTGCCAACGCGCTGAAGGCTTTGGGATACGATACGGTCCGGCAGTGGGTGAGCATCGGCGCCGTCGTCGGAATGGTGTCTTCACTGCTGGTCTACCAGTACGGACAGGCGCGGGTCTGGTTCGCCATGTCGCGCGACCGCCTGCTGCCGGCGGTCTTCTCCCGAGTCCACCCGGTGCATCGCACGCCGCACGTCAGCACGTGGGTGGCGGGCCTCGCGGTCGGCATTCCCGCCGGGATTTGGGACATCGGGACGTTCGCCGACCTTTCGAACATCGGGACGCTGTTCGCCTTCATCATCGTCTCCACCGGCGTCATCGTGCTGCGCAAGCGCCGGCCGGATCTGCCGCGCGGCTTCCGCGTGCCTCTTGTGCCGTGGCTGCCGCTGGTCTCCATAGTCTTCTGCCTTGTGCTGATGCTCAGCCTCCCGCTGCAGACCTGGATACGCTTCATGATCTGGCTGGCTATCGGCATGGCGATTTACTTCAGCTTCAGCAGAAAACGGAGCGGACTGGCATGATACTCGAACTCTCTCTCGCCGCCGGACTGGCGGCCTTGTTCCAGGTTCCTCATCAGCACGAGCATCCGCCGCGATCGGCCGAAGGCTACGCCCGCATCCTCGAGGATCCCTCCCGCGACGCCTGGCAGAAGCCGCACGAGGTTGTCCAGGCGCTCGAAATTCGGCCCGAGGAGGTGGTCGCCGATATCGGCGCCGGCAGCGGCTATTTCTCGCGGCGGCTGGCGCGCCACGCCGCCAAGGTCTACGCCGTCGATATCGACCCGAAGCTGCTGGACCGCGCGGCCAAGGACGCCCCGAAAACGCTCGAAACCGTCCTCGCCGAGCCGGACGACCCCAAACTGCGGGCCGCTTCCGTGGATACCATCTTCTTCTGCAATGTGCTCCACCACATCGACAATCGCGCCGCCTATTACGAGAAGCTCGACGCCGCGCTCAAGCCCGGCGGGCGGATCGTGATGTTGGACTTCCAGAAACGCGACCTGCCGGTCGGTCCGCCGGTCTCGATGAAGCTCTCCGAGCAGGAGGTCATCGACGAGATGGCCGCCGCCGGCTTCGTCAAGGCGCGGAGCTTCGACTTTCTGGCCTACCAGTACTTCCTGGTGTTCGAGCGCCGGGCGGCTTCGAATTAGCCGTTGGCGAGGTAGTCCTTCACCAGCGCCCGGGCTTCGCCGGGCCGCGTCGTCGCCAGCGCCACCAGCGCCGAGCCTTCCTGGCGCAGGATGATGCGCAGGCTGCGGATGTCGATGTTGGCGTCCTTGAACCGCCGCGCCACCTTCGCCAGCGCGCCGGGCTCGTCCCGCAGCCGGATCACGATGGCGTCCTCGGTCACCGCGTCGAAGCCGGCGTTGCGGAGGATCTGGAGCGCTTCGTCGTAGCGGTTCACCGTCAGCTCGAGGATCGCCATCCCGTGGACCTCTTCGGCATTGAGCGTTTCGATGTTGATGCCCCGCGAGGCCAGGCTCTCCGACACGTCGGCGAGCAGCCCGGCCCGGTTCCGGGTCACGATGACGATCTCTTTCATGTTCATGCCTTCACCTCTTCGCGCGCCGCCTCAATGTCGCTCACCAGTTCGTCGATCTGCTCCTTCGAGATGGTTTGCATGGTGATGATGTGGGCGCGATCCCGCTGAACGGCGATCTGCCATTTCTGCAATACGGACGGCGCCGGCCGCTCGAAAACGACGGTGATCGCGAACGGGTTCCGCCACGCCTCCATGCCGATCTCGCGGAGCCGCCTGACCGCGTACTTGGCCTTCTCGACGCACGCGGCCACTTCCCGCCGGAAGCCGTCCGCCCCGCGGCTGCGGATTGCGTACCACAGCACCAGCGGGCTGATGCCGTTGCGCGAACCCGTCAGCGTCGTGTCCAGCGTGCCGACGTACTCGATCGACCGCGCGATGCGGTCCACATACCGCTTCTTCGCCAGCACCACGCCGCAGGGAATCGGCGAGCCGATGAACTTGTGCCCGCTGATCGAAATACTGTCGATGCCCGCGCGGAAATCGTACTCCGGCGCCCCGTCGAGGAACGGCAGCGTCATCCCGCACAGCGCCGCGTCGCAGTGGATGTACGATTCCGGGATGGCCAGCTCGCGCAGCATCCGCCGGATCCGCGTCACGTCGTCCACGGCCTCGGTCATCGTTGTGCCGACGTTGGCGAAGACGATCGGCGGGACGTCACGATGGATGCGGATGGTCTCGTACAGGTCGTCGTAGTCGATTTCTCCATTCGGCTGCGCCTTAATCATGATGTGCTTCATGTTCAGGACGCGGAGATTTTTGGCCACGCTGTAGTGGGTATCCTCCGAATAATAGACCATGCCCGAGGGGTACAGTTCGCGGGCCAGAAAGAGCCCGTAGATGTTGCCCTCGGTCCCGCCGTTGGTGACGTAGCCCCAGTACTGCTCGGCGGAAATGTGCGTCAGCTCGGCGAACCACGCCAGTACTTCCAGCTCGATTTCCCGGGTATGAACGCGATAGGTGGACGGCGCGAACGGGTCGCCCACATTGTTAATCGGGTAGTTCAGGAACCGGTGCAGGGGCGAGTAGTCGAACCGCCCGCGGCAGGGGTAGCCGACGAAGGTCTCGGCCTGCTCCTTGACGTACGCGAACATCTCGTCCAGCCGCCGTTCGTCCTCCGGCGACAGCGCGCCCAACGGCGCCGTTGTTTCGGTGGTCTTCAGCATCGGCTTGGCTTCCGATTTCATGGTAAGCCATCGGAGGGAAAGCGGACGCGAATATCCGAACCGCCGGCGACGCGCCGTTGGTTGGCCGAGGCAACCTGCGGGAGGATTGGCGATCACCCAGGCGGCGGTTGGGAACCGCCGCGCAGGATGAGATCCTGCCCCACGACGGAGCCTTAGCAGGAGAAGCAGAAGAACGCGCGTTCGGCCGTGTCGAGCGAGAGCTTCAGCCGTGGCAGGATTGCCATTCCTGCGTGCGCCTCCGGGCTGTCGGGATACGCGCGGATCAGCTCTTCGTACAACTCGATCGCCCGCTTGCGGGCCGCGTCGCCCGAGCGCTGATCCACCTGCACGTCCATCGACGTCGAGTCGTCCTCCGCGGCCTGGCTCAGCGACCACCAGGTCTCGTTCGCCAGCGCCAGGTGATAGAGCTGCTCTCTGCGGAACGGCGTATCGGGGTAGTCCTGGAGGAATTTCTCCCCTTCCTCGATCACCTGGCGGAAGCAGCTAAAGTCCTTGCATTCGAAACCGGGGCCCGAGCAGTAGAGCCGTTGCAGCATCAGGAAGGCGCGCTGTCCCCATGCGGTGTCGGGGAATTCTTTCCAGGCGCGGCGGAGCAGGCTGTGATCGTACTCGAGCGCGCCGCTGTAGTGGCCGATGCCGTCATACTTGACGCCGTACGAGGCGAGATTGCGGCGCACGCCGGCCGCGGACGGAACCTCATGCGAGATCTCGCCTCTTCCATCCTGGTACGGGTGCACCACCAACAGGCCGCCGAGGCGGGTGGCGAGGTCGTCGGCGGCGACCAGGACCGCAGGACGTTCCGCTCGTTCGCCCTGGACCGCCCGGCGCAGCAGGGTGAAGAGCGCTTCGCGCGCTTCATGCTCGGCCCGGGCCCGCGCCCGATCGGTCCGCGGATGCTCCGAGGGCTCGATGTACGCGCCGCCCAACTCCTGCTTCAGATCCCGCGCGATGGCGGCGTGCGCCAGAAGGGTGGAGGTACGGAAGGCCTCGTCCAACGCGCGGCGCCGCTCGCGCTCGTCGAGCACTTCGCGGCGGACGGCAATGAGCTGGACCCCTTCGCGGACGCCCACCGGCGCCAGGTAGTGCCGGCTCCGGTGGAGGAAGATGGCGATCTGCCCCGCGTTCCACGAAAGCCCGGGCTCCGGCGGATGGACGCCGATCTCGAAGAGATGATCGGGAACCGCGCCGGGACCGTACGCCCGGGTCAGCCGGTCGCGCAGCAGCCGCTCCATCTCGACGCTTATCTCGGGATAGCCGTTGGCCAACCGAAAATCGGCGCGGCGCAGCAGAACCTTCGGCTTCCGGTAGTCCACCGGATAGTAGAGCGATTCGGCGACGATGTCCTGCCGAGTCTCGGCGCAATAGTACGCGTAGCCGTACAGCCCGCCGCGCATATCCTTGTGCTGCGTCACCACCTGGCATGCCGTCGCGCTCCCCCGAGCCGGCGTTGCGTACGGCGCGTCCCATTCCACCGCCTGAAAAGCGGACCAGATCCGTTCGGCGAGCGTGGCGGCCGGCGCGGTGTCGCGGACGCGGCTCGTGACGACCAGCGCCTCCGGTCCGAGGCGGCCCCGGTAGGAGACCTGAACGTTCACGGCGGCTTCCAGCGGCATCTCTTGCGGGACCTTGAAGTTGATCTGGCTCGCGCCGACGTACAGCAGTCCGGCCGCGGCGCCGCCGATCAGCACCTCGGTATCGCACAGGCGCTTGGGGAACACCTGCCTCTCGATGGCGGTCTGGTTGGGCCGCTGCGGATTCGGCGTTTCCAGGCGCTCTGCCTCCGGGGTCCCGTGGCATGGCGTCGACGGCCCCAGGTTGGTCCCGTAGATGGAAGCGAGCATGCCGGGCGCCAGCGGACCCGGTTCGCGGCCGCCGCTCGGGATGATGGTGGCCTCCGAATAGGCCGGCAGGGCGATAGCCGCGGCAGCCGGCGATTCCGCCCGTTTCGCTTCCGGCCCCGGCGCCGGGCGTGGACTCGAGCAGCTCACGAGAAAAGCCGCCGAGGTAACCCAAAGCGCCAGGCGGTTCGCGGTCATCTGATACATAGACCGGCGGCGGCCTCCGCCGCGTTTCGCCTAAATCGCCTTCAGCCCGAGCAGCTTCGCGGCGTTGTTGTGGTAGACCTTCCTGAGCGTGGCGTCGGGCAGCCCGATGCCGTAGATTCTCCATCGCCCCTGAGGCGGAACGTCGCTGGGCGCATAGTCGAAGTACTCGTCCTCGGTCTCCAGGAAGCGGAAGTAGCACTGGAACATCGCCGGCCTCAGGTCCTGCTGCGGCACGTTGGTCCCGTTGGGCGTCGCGTCGGTGCCGAACATGATGCGGTCCGCGAACTCGTCGAAGAAGCGCCGGGCGCGCCGGGGTTGACGGCCCAACTCGCCGAGCCGGGCGCCGATTTCGCAGTGCAGGTTCGGGTATTTCTTCAGCCAGGAGGAGACTTCGTCGAGGTTCTCCGGGCGATTGGCCACGTGGAGCCCGACGAAGGTGGTTTTCGGGTGGCGCTCGATGACGCGGTTGCGGGCCTCGAGCAGGGCCTGCTTGGGCGGAAAGTCCTTGCCGTAGAACGACCAGTCGGGGTGATTGGCGAGTTCCTCCCAGCGCTCGTTGTGCCGGTCGATGGGCGTGAAGAACGCGTCCGGATCGGAGACGTGGATGAAGACGGGGAGGTTCAACTTGCCCGCGGCGTCCCACATCGGGTCGAAGCGCGGGTCGTCGATCTTGACCAGCGGTCCCTCCTTGCCCTGTTCCCGCAGGTACAGGCCGAGGGTCTTGGTGATCTTGAGGCCGACCGCGCCGGCTTTCTTGGCCCGCTCGAGTTCGGCGGCCTGCCAGGAGGAATAGTCCGGCTCGCGGATCTTGTCCCAGCCGGGCGTGACGCAGTTGAGGAAATGAGCGCCGTACTTGCCGAGCGTAGCGATATTCCGCTCGAGGTTCTCACCGAAGCCGCCGGTGAGATTGACGAGGGTCTTCAGGTTGATCTGGTCCATCCACTGGGCGATCTGGTCGAGCTGTTTCACGGCATCGGGCGCCGGGCCGGAAGCTTCGGGGGCGCGGCCGCGTCCGAAGACGCTCGACAGGTGCGTATGGACATCGATGACGGGATATTTCGCGCGTTCGACCGGATGCTGGTCGACGACGAGCATGCTCTTGGGCTGATAGTTCTCGAGCTCCAGTTTCGGGCTGCCCGCCTGTTCGGCGGCGGGCGGCGACGACGGCCGTGAACAGGACGACAGCGCGGCGGCGCCAAAGAAAAAGAAAGAGCGACGAGAGGTCAAGGTTCGAATCTCCTCAAGCATTATATGCGCCCGGGGCGTCAAGGGGGAGCCGACGGGCGCCGAGCAGCGCCCGGCTCCGCGCGCCGTTCTCCGTCGGAGTTACTCGCCGGTCCCGCACGATCCTGCGGGAGTTTCGTCACGGGCTCGACCAGATCCCCGTCAATCCTCAAAGATTTCTGAGACTTCACCACAGGAGACGCGGAGGACGCAGAGAAGAAGAAGAGAGGCGGGCGCGACGCATGATGGACCTTCGGGCATGTCTTCGGCAATTGGCTTTGTTTCGCAAAACGCATTCCCGCCTTTTCCTGAAGCATCAACTCCGATGGCTGTCGGTTCCGCGCGCTTGAGCATCCCCGTCGGCCGACGCGCTGGTCTCAGGCGCCGGGTTCCCAAGATACCCTCCTGCGTCGCTTCTGAGCGAGCCCGCATCCCGATTTCCCGTTTGATCCGTCCCCTCCGGCTCGCCCGCCCAGGAATCGTTCCGTTCGGTCCGGTCGCGATGAAACGCCGCCACAACCCGACTGCTGGCCTCCGTCAACGGGCGATCGGCCCGGTATTTCGATTCGGTCAGACCACTACGCGGGGGACTTGCCGGCTCGAACCGGTCCGGATTCTCTCCAACCGCGGGAAACCGCCGCATGCGCTGCAGGCGATAGGGGTCGATGTTATCGCGACGCGCGTACTGCAGCCGCTCCAGTTCCTTGACGGCGTTGGCGAGTTTGCGATCCAAATGCGTTTCATAGCGGCGGATCAGCTCAAACTGGCCGTCTCTTGCGCGGAAGGCGGACTGGCGTTCGATCGCCCCCGGGTTGACGGCTTCCGACTCCGCCTTCTTGTCCGGCGGAATCGCGTGGGGATCGGGCCCGATGCTTTGGACGCCAGGGAACCGCGCCGGCTCATCCACCGGGGCGAACGCGCCCGCCTCGACTTGTTGAAGCCGTCGTAGCCTCCAGAGGCAGTCGATGATGCACGCCGCCTGGATCTCTTCCAGAGCGTTCGCGGGCCGGTACTCGGTTCGGAGTTGATTGGCGAATTCCTGGAATTCGGCCGGGTCGTCGCCGGCCGCCAGGGTCGATGCGGTTAACAACCCGTGCCGCACGGCGTTAGCGCTGACCCTCTGTTTGCCTTGGGGGCTTTTGGGCCCTGTGCTCTTCTTGGCGTTTCTTCGATTCGCGTTAATCTGCGCAACGGATGACATGTTTTCAGATTCCTAATTGGATTTTTTCCGAGGACGGATTGCATGTTTCCGTTCGGATAGGATGTAATCGCAGGGCGCTGAATTCCCTCGGCGCGACCTCGGAGGAGGCTCGCGAGAGAGCGCCTTTCCATAGAACTATTTTCCCAATAGCCCGCAAGACAAACGCCCTCGCGGTCCTTCAAACGACTGAATTCAAAGGAAATAAAATCGTGAGATCGGCGTGACTGCCCCTCGGCGCCCGGTTCGGAGGCGCCATTCACAACCCCTCGAAAAGAATTTGGCGCATTCGCGCAACGCGTTAACATCAATCAATACGCGTATTTAGGGGATCCGTTGTTTCGGAAACCGACTACAGGGTGATCCGATATCGAAGAGGAGCGCGCTAAAGTAACGGTTTGATGAAACGCATTTCCACGATTTTCGGAAAATCGGATCGGCCCGGCCTTCGGGACGGGGACGGGCGCATCCAGGCGCTGATCGAGCAGTATGAGCGGCTTCAGGTCATCCTGCGCGCCCGCGCGCTCGACCCAGCGATGCGGGGCGTTCCGGGCGCCGAGACGGGGTTGCTGGTCCCGCGGCCGAGACGCCTCGGGAGGGGCAGGGATGCCGTTGTCGTTCGGGAGTACATCCTTGACGTCGGCATGCTCCGAGAACTTCGCGCGATCACGGAGCAACTGAAGCGCGAGTGCGCGTCTCCTCCGAGCTCGGCGCGCAAAACCAAGGTCGGGATTGATTTTGAAAAGCTTAACGAGGACCAGATCCGTCAGTTCGCCGCCCTCGAGAAAGAGTTCCGCGAAGCCGGCGCCCTCCCTCGAGAGGGCGACGCGGCTGTTTGACGAGCCGGGAGCGGCGGAAGTCTATCTGGCGCGGAACCGGATTCGAACGTTTTACCCCGACGAGGGGCCCTTGCGGCGGGAGCTGTACCCTCGCCACACCGCGTTTTTCGCGGCCGGCGCCGAACACCGCGAGCGGCTGATGATGGCGGCCAACCGCGTCGGCAAGACCGAGGGCGTGGGCGCCTATGAAGTGACCTGTCATCTGACGGGCCGCTATCCGGCGTGGTGGAAGGGCAAGCGGTTCAGCCGGGCGGTGAAGGTCTGGGCGGCGGGCGACACCTCGAAGACGGTGCGCGAGATCATCCAGGCGAAGCTGCTGGGCGAACTGGGGCATCTCGGCGAGGGCATGATCCCCGGCGACCTGATCCGCAAGACGACGCGCAAGTCGGGCGTCGCGGGCGCGATTGATACCGCCTGGGTGCGGCACGTCTCGGGCGGGACGAGCCTGCTCGTGCTCAAGAGCTACGATCAGCGGCGCGAGTCGTTCCAGGGTACCGAGCAAGACGTGATCTGGCTCGATGAGGAACCGCCGCTCGACGTGTACACCGAATGCCTCATGCGCACGATGACGACGGGCGGATTGGTCCTGCTGACCTTCACCCCGCTCCGGGGTCTCTCCGACGTCGTGCTCTCGTTCCTGCCCGAGGGCGATTTGAGTAAGCCCGCCAAGTTCGCCGTCTTCTGCACGTGGGACGAAGCGCCGCACCTGTCCGATGAGGTCAAACAGGAGCTGTGGCGATCGATTCCGGCCCACCAGCGCGAGGCGAGATCGAAGGGGATTCCGTCGCTCGGCGCCGGGGCGATCTACCCGGTGCCCGAGGCGGACATCATCGCGCCGGACTTCCAGATTCCGGAACATTGGCCCCGCGCGTACGGACTGGACGTGGCGTGGAACAACACGGCGGCCGTGTGGGGCGCCTGGGACCGCGAGACGGACACGCTGTACCTCTACTCGGAGCACTACCAGGGCGAAGCCGAACCGAGCGTGCACGCGGCGGCGATCCGCGCGCGGGGAGCGTGGCTGCAGGGCGCGATTGATCCGGCGGCCCGGGGGCGGAGCCAGGTCGACGGCCGCCAGTTGCTCCAGATGTACACTGACTTGGGGCTGAGGCTGGCGATGGCGGATAACGCCGTCGAGGCGGGGATCTATCGCGTGTGGGAGCGGCTGAGTTCCGGCCGGCTAAAGGTATTCCAGAGTCTCGGGCAGTGGCGTAGCGAATTCCGGCTGTACCGGCGGGACGAGAAAGGCAGGGTGGTGAAGCAACGCGACCATTTGATGGACGCCGCCCGCTATCTGGCGATGGAATTGCCAGCCGTCGCGCGGACGGCGCCGAAACCCAAGCCGGATTTTGGGTGGAACCCTGGTTACGGCGAGCCTGGCGGTTGGATGCGGTGAGCGATGGACGCGCTCTGAAGGTGAGCTTGTTCCATGCCGCGTTGCGCGATCCTGCTGATCCTCTTTCTGGGGCCGCGTGTGGCGATGGTCGCGATGGCGCTGTTTTCAAACTATCTTGGCCGCGGGTTTTGGCGGCGGTATTCTGATGCCGTTGGCGGGATGGCTGTTTCTGTCCTGGACCGCCCTTGCCTATGCCTGGGCGATGAATTCCAGAGGGGAAGTGGCCGGCTTCCAGGCGATCGTCGTCGTGATTGGCGTGTTGGCTGATCTTGGAATCATTGGCGGAGGAGCGACAAGACGCAGGAGCAGGCGCGATTAACGCGTGGATCATCCCGAGAGCCTGAGGTTGTGTAGAGCCCCGGCGCGCCCCCTGCGCGTTCGTCCCGCACGTTAGGCATCTTTGCCCGAAACGAAGGCCAGTCGGCGCGGTTGCGCTCGCCGAGCGGATCGCCACGGAGACCGGGTCGCGTCGATCAGCGCCGAAGAAATAGGCCGGGGGGGGCGCGAAGGGCGCGAATCCAGAACTTGACGGCGCACAGCGCCGGGTATATGCTCGACGGCGAGCGTCCCGGAGCGGACGTCTTGGCTGAAAGGTAATTGCCATGTCGGACTCATGCGGTTCCGTGTCGCGAAGGGGATTCATTCAAAGGGCGGCGGGCGCGGAGAGCAGTCTCCTGATCGCGCGTGCCGAACTGATGCGAGGCGCCGGGAACGGCAAGATAAGGGCGGGGATCGTCGGCGTTGGATTGCGCGGCGCTCAGACCATCATCGAGTTTCTCTCCGGCAATGATGATGTGGAACTCGTCTCGATCGGCGATCTGTATCCGGACAACATCGAGAAGGCTCTCCGTACGGTTCGCAACTCCGCAGAGGGTCCGGCGATCGAGAGCAAGCTCAAGGCGGACCGCGAACATACATTTACCGGGTTCGATTCGTTCGAGAAGGTGCTCGCTTCCGACATCGATCTGATCCTGCTTGTCACTCCGCCGGTGAACCGGCCGCGCGAGGTCGAAGCTGCGGTGGCCGCCCGGAAACACATCTTCGCGGAAAAACCATTGGCGGTGGATCCGGTGGGCGCGCGCCGCGTCATGGCTGCCGCGAGTAAAGCGGAGGATTTGAAGCTCACGTTTGGAGTCGGAGCGCAGCGCCGCAGCCAGCCGGAATACCAGGAAACGATTGCCAGGATCAAGGATGGCGCCATCGGCGAGATCGTGGCCGCGTATGCGTACAACCTCGCCAGCCCGCTGCCCAGGCTGAACGAGAAGCCCGCCGGCATGAGCGAGTTGGAGTTCAAGATCAGAAACTGGCCGCAGTACGTATCCATCGGCGGCGATCAGATCGTCGAGCAACACATTCACAACATCGATGTCATCCAGTGGATCTTAGGGCGGCCGTCGAAAGTGGTCGCCATGGGCGGCCGGGCGTGGATGCCGTCGAACTGGGTGTACGGCGACAAGTACGACCACATCTCGGCCGAGTTCACCTTCCCGAATGGAGTCATTTGTTCGAGCCACTCGCGGCACTACCGGAAAGGGTGCTTCATGCGGAACGGCGAGCTTGTGGTCGGGACGAAAGGACGCAGTTCCTGCCAGGATCTTGCGCCGCGAGGCCCGCTGCCGCCGAAAGTGCAGGAACAGGTGAACCTGGTTAAGAGCATCCGCGGACAGGGCCCTTACGTTAATCTGGGCGTCGCGGTGGCGGAGAGTACGATGATGACGATCATGGCGCGGGAGTCGGCCTTTTCGGGCCAGGAGATCACCTGGGAGATGATCATGGAGTCGACGCTGGAATTCGCGCCGCCCGCCCCGGACCGTCTGCCGCCTTCGGGCGTTCCCGGGCCCGCCGCGCCCGGGCAGTACCAGTTCCGCTAAGGGGCTGACGCAGCCGGACGCAACGTCCCAACCTCCTCGCGAATCAGTCCTGTCTTTTGTTCTGCTTCGCCCACCGGGCCAGGACCGCTTGCCGGGCGATCTCGCTGCGCCTTTTGGCGGAGAGCTTCTTCGCCCGCGCCGCGCCTCCCACGAGCCCCCCCTGCCGGGCGAACTCGCTGCGCTCCTCGGCCGTCATGGAGGCCATGCGTCGCTTCCCGCCGACCTTGCCGGCCTTGCTGACAGGCCGCGTCCCGGTACCGTGTGGCCGCGCCGGAACCCCTGTGATGCATCGGGATGGGGTTGACGGCTTCAGAGCCGTCTTCAACGCTGGACGCCAGTCTTGGAAAGGCAGCCGCGACGGCGTGGCAATGCTTGCCGCGCGCTGGTCGACCTCAATCCTGATCCTGGTTGCGCTTCGCCCACCGAGCTAACACAGCCTGGCGGGCGATCTCGCTGCGGCGCTTGGCCGATAGCGTCGCGGCTCTGGCCTTTCCGCCGACGAGCCCGCCCTGGCGGCCTAAGTCGCTGCGCTCTTTCGGGGTGAGCGAAGCCATCCGGCTCTTCCCGGCCTTGCTCGTCAATTCCGTCACCGTGAGGATCTTCTTGCGCGCCACCGATTTCCAAGCTAACACGTCTGGCTACGCATTGGAACAATCTCGGTTCATAGTACTCGCGGGGCGTAACGAACCGAAAAAGTACTACGGCAGAATTAGTACTTGACAATTCATGTTCGTCATGTACAATGGTTCTCATGATGTTCTTAACATCTGATCCAGACCAACGAATGGAGTTGCTCCAATGAGTCAAATCTTGCGTTTCAACTTGAACATTCCCGAACAGATCGCCCTCCGCGACGAGGAAGGTCGCCGCGTCCAGGGCCGCTACGGCGAACAGACCATGTACTCCCTGGCCGACGGCCGGGTGATGTACGTACCCCTCTATGTCGAGCAGCGGATCGTCGATCTCGCCCTCGCCGCCGGAGAGCCTTTCGAGATCTGCAAAGGCGAAGTCCACAGCGGCAATCAACGGTGGATCGAATGGCAGGTCCGAAGAGTAGAACCGCAGCAGCCGGCTCAGTCGCGAAACTTTCCGGCTGCCGCGGCCTCAGGCGCTGGCTATCGCCAGAACCAGCCTCATCCTATCACGGCCCAGCCCTACGTGAACGGCGCGACGTTGCGCGTTCCGCAGCTTCCAGCCCCCATCCAGGGAAAGAGAGACCTGATGGAAGCGGCGCTGTCCGAAGCCGTCGCCATCGCCCGCCGGGTCGAGAACGAAGCCGCGTCCCAGCACTACTTCGTCCGGTTCTCCAACGAGGACATCCGGGCGATCGGCGTCACCATCTTCATCCAGCGGTCGCGCGAGGAAGGTTCCCGATGGCCGCAGTAACTCCCCTCCCCCAGTTGGCTCCTCCCGAAGCCCGGCCTTTGCCGTTGAAGGCGTACGAGCCGCAACCGCTCGTCCGCGCGCAACGCTTCGCTTCCGAGCTGGGGCAGGTGCTTTCCCCCACCCAAGCGCGGACGTTTCTCGACTGCTCGGCCAAGTGGTGGTTCCGCTATGGCCTTCATCTGCCCGAACCGAAGACCAGCTCGCTCTCGTTGGGCTCGGCGCTGCACCGGGCGCTGGAGGTCAACTCCCGGGAAAAGCTCGCCACCGGCGAGGATCTGGAGACGTCCGGCGTCGTTGCCTTGTTCCGGGACGCCTGGCTCGATCAGGTTCCGGAAACCGAGTTCCGCGGGGACGAGGATCCGAAGGCTCTCGGGAGGATCGGCGAGGAACTCGTCCGCAAGTACATGGACGAAGCCGCTCCGCTGGTGCAACCCGCCGCTGTCGAATTGGAGGTCGCCGGGGAGATCGGCGGCGTCCAGGTCTGCGGGAGAGTCGATCTCCTGGACGCGGAGGGCCGGATCGTCGACGTGAAGACCGCCGCGAGGAAACCGAACGGCGTCTCGCCGGCCTATGCGTTCCAGTTGGCCACCTATCGACAGATCACGCCGGGCGCATCGGGGGAAGCCCGGCTGGACACGCTGGTCAAGACCAAGACGATCCAGTTGGTTTCCCACAGCTACACGGTCAGCGAAGGGGACCTCCGTTCGACGGTGGTCCTGTTTCCTCTGGTTCAGGAGGGGATGCGGAGCGGATTGTATTACCCGAACCGGAATTCCTTCACCTGCAGCCGGAGGAACTGCGCCTTCTGGGCGAAGTGCGAAGCCGAGTATGGAGGCGCCGTCGAGGCTTGAGGCGGGGCTGAGGGAGTAGCGAGGGTTCCGGTTCTTAGCGAACCCTCGTCTGATCTTTCGGAGGCCGGGGACGTTTCCTTTGCCGGAGCGTCCCCGGTTTCGTCCTGTCTCGAATCCCGGAACACCGCCATGCTTACCCGGCGCCGTCCGCTCAAACGCACCCGCTTTGTCCGAAGACTGGCGAAGGCTCGACGGGGACCGGAAAGGTCCGCGCAGTATCTGGCCTGGATACGGACTCTACCCTGCGCGGTTTGTCGCCGGGGGATAGGAGTCGAGGCCGCGCACACGAATGCTTTGGGGCCGAGAGGGTTCGGACAGAAGAGCTCGGACTTCTCGGCGATTCCTTTATGTTTCTGGCATCACCGGGCGGATCCGGAGTCGTATCACGAACTGGGGGAGAGGAGGTTTACGGAGAGGTTCGGGCTGGACTTGAGGCGATTGGTAAGGGAGTTGAGGGAGGAGTACGCGGCGCGGATCAACATCGCCCAAGAAACTGTTTCTGCGGGTTAGCCCTGCGGCGGACAGGACCGCGTGGCCCATGAACTGTGTGACAAACTACCAACTGGAGGGCACTGCGCCTGTGAACGATTCGCTAGCCGCAGATCCAACGCTCCGCCAGGTGACCGAGTTGTTAGTGCGAGAGGCGAAGCCGAAGTACATCATCCTGTTTGGCTCTCGCGCGCGCGACGAGGCTTCCGAAGACAGCGACTTCGATGTGATGGTGGTTAAGACCGAGGCGTCGAACCGGCTGGAGGAAATGGTGCGGCTGAGCCGTCTTTTGCGGCCGCTGGAAATCGCGGTGGATCTTCTCGTCGTGAGCGTGGAGAAGTTCGAGTACTGGCGGGACACGCCGGGCAACGTGTACTTCGAAGCGGCGAGCGAAGGCAGGGTGCTCTATGAAGCAGCGTGAGCAGGTCGGCAGCGAGCCCGGGCGCTGAAAAAAATCTGAACTTCTCGGCGGTCCCGCTCTGCTTCTGGCCTCACCGGGCGGATCCGGAGTCGTATCACGAACTGGGGGAGGGGAGATTTGCGGAGAGGTTCGGGCTGGATTTGGGCCGGTTGGTGAGGGATCGAAATTACGAATACGCCGGGCGACCATTCCAGGGCCTCTTGTTCGCGCGCCCGGTCGGGCTGCCATTTCGCGGTACGCAGCTTCGATCTCCGCAGGGACGACGTGGGGACGAGCGAGTTTCTCAATGAACTGGCTGATCCGCCCCCGCCCGACGGTTCCGGGGCAATGGGAAATCGTCTATGTTGCCGCTGTGTAGTTCTAAGGTAGAATAATGGTGTACTTACACCAATGGCGTTGAACATCAAGAATCTCGAAGTTGAGAGGCTAGCTGCAGAAGTGGCCCTGCTGGCCCAGGAAACAAAGACGGAGGCAATTCGCAGGGCGCTCGTGGAACGTCACGCCCGGCTCCGGGCGCGGCTGGGTCGGAGCGGGGGCCGCAAAAACCTGCGAAAGCACCTGGAGCAGCAGGTTTGGCCGCTGATGCCATCGGCTGAACTGGGTAGGACGCTGACTCGCATGGAAGAAGACCAGATCCTGGGCTATGGTCCGGAGGGTTTCTAAGGGCGTGGTACTGGATAGCTCCGCGATCGTAGCCATTCACCTCCAGGAGCCCGGTTACGAACGGCTGATCGAGGCGCTCGAAGCCGCCGAGGCGGTCGCCGTTGTCGCCCCCACTTTGTTGGAAGCAACGATGGTGTTGACGGCGCGCATCGGGCAGGATGCGCGTCCGATGCTCTTCGCTTTTCTTCGCCGCGTGGCAGCCGAGGTGGTCCCGTTCAACGACGATCACTGGGACGCCGCCACCACAGCCTTCCTCCGTTTCGGACGCGGCCGCCATCCGGCCGCTTTGAATTTTGGCGATTGCATGTCGTATGCGATGGCATCGGTCGCCGGTCTCCCGTTGCTGTTCACCGGTGAAGATTTCGGGCGGACCGATATCGCGGCAGCCTGATCCATCGTCGGGAGGAGTTGGCGTCCCGAGGGGACGAAACCCTGACAGCTTTGGGAAGGTCGCGGCGCCGCTTCCGAGCGGGGAGAGCGCCTAAGGCGGTGGACCTAGCGTCGCCGGTTTCGGAGCGGCTGGATTCCATTTCCCGTGTTTCTGACGCGGCCTGGCCTCTTGGGAGCGCGGTGTGACGGAGGAGGGGTTGGCGCCCTGCGCCACACGGCCGCGACGTTGGGTTACCTGCACACCGGCCACCCGCGCGCGGTTCAGGAGTTCCTGGGCCACGCCGAACCGCGCATGACCTCGCGCTACGCCCACGTGGTGGACATGGCGAAACGCAATCCGGCGCTGTTCATCCCGGTAAAGGTGGACTGACGCAGCCCGGCACGACAGGACCTGTAACCGCGGCCAGGTACGCACAAGGCGCCAATGTCGCCGTGATTGACCCGGAAGTGCTCGACGTCTTCCCTGATGGCGCAGCGGTGAACCGCACACTGCGCGCACTCGCGCCCGTTTTGAGACAACAACGCCGGACTACCACCAGACCGCGGACCGCATCGTGATCGGTAACCGGCGCTCGTGTTCTCTGCGTTCCGCGTCCCTGCGGTGAGTTGGCTCTTTCGGGTCGGCGAGGCGCGGCGCCTGGGGTGAGCGAGGTGAGCGTCCCTTCTGGAATGCCCGGAGACTGCGGCTGACCCGAATTGCGGGCGTGGCAAGACCTGCCTTACCCTTACCCGTAGAAGTATTACCATGCAAGTCAGCACCAAGGGCCAGGTCACCATTCCACGGGAGATTCGTAACCGGCTCGGTCTGTTGCCGCATACGAAGGTCGTCTTCGAGTTGGCCGGGGATCACGCCCGTATTCGCAAGGCCGGGCGGGAAGCGGGAGAAAGCGCCAGGGAACGTTTGGCGCTCGATGCCCTCCGCGGCACTGCGGACGTCCGCATGAGCACGGACGAGATCATGGCGCTTACCCGTGGCGAAGTCCGCTCTCGAAAGCGATCGAAGTGACAGCGGCGTTCACCAATTTGCGGGCGCGGTTGAACGCCTGCCGCGGCGTGCTCGTGGACAGCAACGTCCTGCTTGACCTCGCTACGAACGATCCCGTTTGGAGCGACTGGTCCGGGAAGGCGCTCGCCGAGTCCGCCGAGCACACGACATTGACGATCAATCCGATCATCTACGCTGAAGCGTCGATCGGGTACACAACGATCGAAGCGCTGGATGCCGCGCTGCCCCCCGCGCTGTATCAGCGCCAAGCCCTTCCCTGGAAAGCCGGTTTCCTGGCCGGGAAGTGCTTCCTCCAGTACCGCCGCCGCGGAGGTCTGCGCAGCTCGCCTCCGCCGGATTTCCATATCGGCGCGCACGCTGCTGTTGGGCGCCTTGCCCTCCTCACGCGTGATGCTGTGCGCTATCGCAGCTATTTTCCGAAACTCGAGATCCTCGCTCCCCCGAAACGGTGAAATGGCGTCGAGCCGGTCAAGTTGCCGGCCAAAAGTCCGAATTGGAACGCCGTCGCGGAACGCTGGGTACGATCGGTCAAATCCGAAGTTCTCTCGAAGCTGATCCTCATTGACAACAGCCCACAGGCGGCGCGGGAACTGGCACGGCTGGCGAACCACGATCGGGACCAGGTCGAGGAGGCCATCGAACGATTCGCCCAAACGGGCGTCGGCGACGTGAAGATGCTCAAGGCTGAGGGGCGTCAACGGCGCTTGCGCGTGGGGGACTGCCATGCCGACAAGCAGCGGAGAAGATTCTGAGACTTCACCGCAGAGCCGCAGAGATCGCGGAGAAGAGGATTCGAGGGTCAGTAGGACGGGGCGCTCCAGGTGGAGGGCGGTCGGGTCGTGGGGGTCGTGCGGGGGCTTGACTGGTGCGCGGCAAGACCCGTGACCGGATGGTGTACCTGCGGCCGGATACGGCCAAGCGGATAAGGGAATACCTGGCTCTCCGCGGGGCGGGATCGCGCGACAAGCTAGGCACGCCGCTCTTTGTGACCGTCGGCTACCACGGCGGTGAAGCTCGCCTCAGCCGCCGCACGATCCGCATCTACAGTTGAGCGAGCATTCGTCCCGCCGGTTTCGGTTGCCACCAGGACATTTTTGTCCGACACTGAGGAGTGTGAGAGGCAAAGAGTTTGTGCGGCGCATCCAGGCTCTGGCCAAACGGCGCGGTGTGGACGTCCATTGGATCGCTCATCGCAGCAAAGGCAGTCACGGGCTTCTCTACTACGGGAGGTAGCCGTGCGGACTTTCGTGTATCCGGCAAAATTCGAGCGCGGGGACAAGGCGGGGGTTCTCGTCGTGACATTCCGGGACGTAGGGGAGGCGATCACGCAGGGAAACGGCGAAAAGGACGCGCTGTGGCAGGCAGCGGATTGTCTGGAGGAGGCGATCGCCGGCAGGATTGCTGGCGGGCGGGAAATCCCCAGGGCCTCCCGGGCGGCACGGGGCGAGCGGATGATTCCGCTCCCGGCGCCGATGGCTGCGAAGGCGGCGCTCTATCTCGCGATGCGAGAGGCCGGAATGAGCAACGTGCAACTGGCCCGAAAACGTCGTGGATTCCGAGGCGCTCGCAGCATGCTGTCACCCATCAGCACTCACAGTTTCGGTTGGGGGAATTCGAAGTGACGATTCTCAACGTCGGCAACCCGCAGTGTCACCCATCAGCACTCACAGTTTCGGTTGGGGGAATCCCTCTTGCCAAGGTCAAAGCCCTAGTTGCACCCGAATGGCGCGTTCAACGGCGCGGAGGTCATCGGCTGCCAGCGTTCCTATCTTGGACTTGAGCCGCAGCTTGCCGACCGTGGCGATCTGATCGGCCATCGCCTTGCGGGGTTCGCCGTTCAACTCGATGGCCGCTTCACACGGGTACACCCGCGCCACATTGCTCGTGATGGGAATCACCTGAACGCGGTTCAGATTGCGATTGGACGCATCGTTGCTGACGATGACAGCGGGCCGCGTCTTCTGAACTTCGCCTCCGAGCGACGGGTCGAGGTTCACCCGCCAAACCTCACCGCGAAGCATCCGCGATCAGTCCCTCCGACCATTCCAGCGCTTCCTGCTCGCGCGCCCGGTCGGCTGCCATTTCGCGGTACGCAGCTTCGATCTCCGCCGGCACGACATGGGGGCGAGCAAGCTTCTCAATGAACTGGCTGATGCGGCGCCGCCCGATGGTCCTGTGGAGGCCCTGGTAAACGTCCTCGCTTACCGTAATGGTGAGCTTTCGGTTCATCGCATTGCCTACACGTATTGTACACGTATAAAGCCTCTACGCGGGAACTTCGTGGGTTGTTACCAGGTCGCTCTTCGCGGAACGCTGGGAGAAGAAGAGGCTGAGACTTCACCGCAGAGACGCGGAGGGCGCAGAGAAGAAGAAGAGGCTGAGACTTCACCGCAGAGACGCGGAGAACGCGGAGAAGAAGAAGAGGAAGAGAAGATAAATACTTCACCGCAGAGACGCGGAGAACGCAGAGAAGAAGAAGAAGAGGCTGAGACTTCACCGCAGAGACGCGGGGATCGCAGAGAAGAGGAAGAGGCTGAGACTTCACCGCAGAGACGCGGAGAACGCGGAGAAGAAGAAGAGGAAGAGAAGATAAATACTTCACCGCAGAGACGCGGAGATCGCAGAGAAGAAGAAGAAGAGGCTGAGACTTCACCACGGAGACGCAGAGAACGCAGAGAAGAAGAAGAGAGACGGGCGCGACGCATGACGGAAGTTTTTTGTGAAATGGGAGCGAGGGGGGAAGTTGTTGAAGAGACGGGGGTTGGGGGCGGCGACGGAAGGTGCGACGCAGGGGAAGACGACGATGCGTCGCGGCGGGTGATCACGATTACCCGGCCATGATGGGTGGTCCGGAAGGAGATCTCAAAGGCCGGGAGGGAGGCGCGGCGGAGGCGCTGGGAAAGGGTCTTCGGAGATATAGAGAGGCCGAGGGCGGAGACTAGCTCGGTCGCGGAGCCGGTCCAGTGGGATTTGCCGTTCATCAGGGATTCAAGGGAAGATGACAGGCTGGAGGGGGAGGAGGGCGCGGAGGGATCGGGGTCGGGGTCGAGGGCGGCGAGGATGTCCTCCTCGGTAAGGCCGAGGGCGGGGGCGGCGGCGATCGCCCAGACGGCGGCGTCGGCCAGGCGGGGTAGACGCGAGGGCTTGATTTCAGGCAACCGGCGCAGGGCCATGCTGAGGGCGGAGGCGAATAGAGCCAAGAGCTTGGGCAGCAGGGCTTCGAACTCGGTGCGGATGTCGGTGACGGGGCGGTTGCGGTCGGGGGTGAGTTCGGCGAGACGGGCGTGGAGGGTGCGCTTGCGGAGGGAGGCGGGGGCGGCGTCAAGGGGGTTTTTTTCAGATACTTCACCACAGAGACGCGGAGATCGCGGAGAAGAGGAAGAAGAAGAGTCAGATACTTCACCACAGAGACGCGGAGATCGCGGAGAAGAAGAAGAGGCTGAGACTTCACCACAGAGACGCGGAGATCGCGGAGAAGAGGAAGAAGAAGAGTCTGAGACTTCACCACGGAGACGCGGAGATCGCGGAGAAGAGGATTCGAGGGTGAGTAGGACGGGGCGCTCGAGGTGGAGGGCGGTCGGGTCGTGGGGGTCGTGCGGGGGCTTGACGTGAAGGCTGATTCCGGAGACGAGACGGTTGAGGAAGGCCGATAAGCGGGCGGGGATGCGGTAGATGTTGTCGAGGGCGAAGATCCAGTGGCGGGCGGCGTGTTGGGTGAGGTCGCGGGTGGAGGCGGCGGGGTCGGCGAAGGGCGTGGTGGCGGGGTCGGCGAGGCGGCGGAGGAGGTGAGCGGCGGTGGTTTTGCCGGAGGCGGCGGGGCCGTCGAGGGCGAGGATGGGGAAGGGGCCGGCGCCGCGGAGGACGGCGAGGGTCCAGACGAGGATGCGGTGGAAGTCGGCGGTGGAGGCGGGGTTGAGGAGGCGGCGGAGGGCGGCGAGGGTGGGTGCGGGGTCGGGCGCGGGCCGTTCGGCGGAGTAGCCGTCGGCGGAGAGATCGGCGGGCAAGGGGAGCGAGCGCATGTGGCGGTGGCGGGTGAAGCAGTGGTCGCCGCCGGAATCGACGCGGAAGCCGTCGGGATCGATGATGAGGACCTGGCCGCGGGAATCGTTGAGGTCGAGGACGAGGCGGGAAGGTTTGGGGACGGTGTGGGAGAAGCGGTCGCCGTAGCAGGCGACGCGGAGGAAGACGAGGCGGGGGGGCTTGGGGTCGTTGGCGCAGTGGACGGTGGCGTCGACGGCGTTGAGGGCCTGGCGGACGGCGGCGGGGTTGGGGGCGTGGCCGAAATCCTCGATGAAGTAGTTGGTGATCCAGTCGCGGACGTAGGGGGAGCGGAGGGGGAAGACGCGGAGGGCGTCGTGGGGGCAGGGGAAGCCGACGAAGGGCTGGCCCTCGCGGGAGAGGAAGGTGGGGATGGCGTGGGCGATCTCGAACAGGCGCTGGAATTGGGAGGGGCGGCGGTGAGGGAGGATGTGTTCGAGCGACATGGTGGAAAGACTCCTTTGAGAGGGAAATTGCGGAGGCTTGTGGGTCTCCTGAGAATATTGTAGGGGGTCGGGGGGAGACAAAGAGGGGTTAATGAGGCGGATGGCGGTGATAATATTGGGGTTAATTCGATGGAAAGCTGTGTGACTGGATTCACCGCAGAGACGCGGAGAACGCAGAGAAGAATAGAGTCACAGGCGATTTCGGGACGGGAAGTGCAATGGGAAGAATTACTTAGGGGGAGAGAGGAGGCGGGGGGCGGAGAAGGGCGTGGTAGGGTGGTTATGGAGGTATTATGGCGGAGATATTTGTCTGTCAAAAGACGGGAATTCGGTTCGAAGGCGAATTGGTGGCAAAGGAATTGGGAATTCAGGGGCAGAGCCAGGAACAGCCGCGACACCAGGTCACGACCGAGCAGGGGATAACGTTCCAGGGGGAGGAGCTGCCGCCGCGGGTGGCCGGCGAGTTGCCCGGGGGAGGGTCGATCTTCTCCTACCTGATGCCGGAACGGCCGAAGGGCGTGCGGTTGATGAACCGGACCATGCAGGACGTCATGCAGGAGTGGGAATACCAGGCCGGGAGACACCAGGACGCGGAGAAGAGACAGAGCGAAGGGATGCGGTGGGATCCGGTGACGAAGCGGTTTTATTGAGCAGAGAACGAGGGCGCGGAGAAGAGGAAGAGAAGACTGATACTTCACCGCAGAGACGCGGAGAACGCAGAGAAGAGGAAGAGCTGAGACTTCACCGCAGAGACGCGGAGAACGCAGAGAAGAAAGAGAAGAAGAGGAGAGACAGAGGAGAGGAAGAGCAGAAACTTCACCGCAGAGACGCAGAGAAGAAGAGGAGAGACAGAGGAGAGGGGAGGGAGAGAGGTCAGCGAGGGGCGGAGGAAAGGGAGAGGATCTTGCGGTGAATGCCGTCGCGGAGAAGAACAACGTTGAAGTTGATCAGAAGACCAAGAGGCCAGCCGCCAAGCTTGAGGTAACTGAGAAGCTGCGCGTCGTGAATCGGGTGTAGAGCGTCAACAGACTTGACTTCCACAACAAGAGAGTCGGAGATCAGGAAGTCCAGACGGTAGGCGCAGTCGAGACGGACGCCTTTGTATTCGACCGGGAGAAGATGCTGGCGGAGGAAAGGGATCGAGCGGAGCGTTAGCTCGTGCGCCAGGCATTCTTCATAGGCCGATTCCAGAAGGCCGGGGCCGAGGGCTCGGTGGACGTCAAGGGCGGCGGCTATGACCCGGCCAGTGAGGTCCATCCGTGGAGGTGGTGCGGGGAGCGGAGGGGGATTCTCTTGTTTTCTTATACTTCACCGCAGAGACGCGGAGATCGCAGAGAAGAGGAAGAGTCAGATACTTCACCGCAGAGACGCGGAGAACGCAGAGAAGACCAAGAGAAGAAGAGGAGGAAGACGAGGGGAAGGAGAGTTAACGGGCAGGAGGGCGGGGGGCGGCGACGGCAGGAAGAGGCTTTGGCGGAGGATGAGGGGCGCGCTGGAGATGCAGGCGGCGGAAGAATTCCCGGCAACGGGCGCATAACGGGCCCGGTGACGTGGGGGCGTTGCAGCGGCCACAGTTCATTGAGACTTCACCGCAGAGACGCAGAGAACGCGGAGAAGACCAAGAGGGATAGAGACTTCACCGCAGAGACGCGGAGGGCGCAGAGAAGACCAAGAGAGATAGAGACTTCACCGCAGAGACGCGGAGGGCGCAGAGAAGACCAAGAGAGATAGGGACTTCACCGCAGAGACGCGGAGGGCGCAGAGAAGAACAAGAGAGATAGGACTTCACCGCAGAGGCGCGGAGGGCGCGGAGAGGACGGGGGGATCGGCGGCGAGTCGGGAAATGCCGGGGAGATGACGGTGGAGGGCGTCGGCGAAGGGGACTAGGACCGTCGGGGCCGGCGGCGTCGAAACAACGGGCTAAATGGATGTAGCTTCCTTCGTCCAGAGGAATGTGGATCGTCCAGGTGGGGTTGCCGTTCGTGTGAACCAGGGCGTCGCGGAAAAGGTCGCCGTTCAGCTTGAATTCGACGTGCGTGAAGCCGAAGGCCAGACAGGCTTCGCGAATCGCTTTCCAACTGCTCGAGCACGCGGAGAAGACCAAGAGAGTCAGAGACTTCACCGCAGAGACGCGGAGAACGCAGAGAAGACCAAGAGAGTCAGAGACTTCACCGCAGAGACGCGGAGAACGCGGAGAAGACCAAGAGAGATAGAGACTTCACCGCAGAGACGCCGAGAACGCAGAGAAGACTAAGAGAGTCAGAGACTTCACCGCAGAGACGCGGAGAACGCGGAGAAGCAATTAGCGATGAGTGGTGGCCGCGGTGGCGCGGCCGTTCGGGTGGGCAGAGAAGGCCGCCATGACGAGACCGTCGAAGTCGGTCTTGTGGGCAGGGCTGCCTGCGATCTTCAGAAAACGCTGGTTGTGGTAGCGGGGGTCCGTGTAGTCCAGGATGAGGCCGTCGTCGAACGCTTTCTTTAGCTCCCGGATGCCCTGTTCGAGAGAGTGGCGGGCGCGGAAGCCGAGGCGGTGGCGGAGTTTGTCGAAGTTCACGCGGTAGTTGCGGCGGTCGGAATTGTCCACGTTCTCGATGGCAGTGTCGGGGAATACGCGGCGGATGGTTTCGCCGACGTCGGATAGCGTGTGATTCATCCGCGAATCGCCGACGTTGAAGATCTCTCCGCTGACGAAGGCGATGGGAGCTTCTAATACCATCGCGGTGGCTTCCACCAGATCCCTCACGTGGATGAATGGACGCCATTGCTCGCCGTTGAAGATGGTGATGACGCTTTCCTGGCGGGCTTTGGCCGTGAGCAGATTCACGACAAGGTCGAAGCGCGGGCGGTAGCCGAGCCCGAAGACGGTGGCGTACCGGAGGACTGTCGGGTGGAAGGCGTCGGTCCTGGACGTCAGGAGAACTTCTTCGGAGTCCACTTTGGTTTCCCCGTAGAGGGAAATGGGGCGGACGGCGGAGTTCTCGTCCATTTCGAGGTCGGTGGCTCCATAGACGCTGCAACTGGAGGCGAAGAGGAACCGGCGGACGCCGTGCCCCTTGGCAATTTCGATCAACATCCGGGTTGCGGCGTAGTTGGTTTCGAGGGCGGGCTGGTGGTCGAGTTCGCAGGCGGGGTCGCCGACGATGGCGGCGAGGTGGACAACGGATTCGATTCCCTGAACGGCTTTCACGACATCCTGAATATTGCGGCAGTCGCCAACCATCAACTCGAAGTCGGGATTGCCGCGAACAGGCTGGAGGGGCTCATCGCCGTATAAGAGGCTGTCGAGGACGCGGACTTTGTAGCCCTTATCCAGGAGACGCTCGACGAGAAGGGAGCCGATGTAGCCGGCGCCGCCGACAATCAGAACCTTACCATGGCCGTTCTGGAGCGCGAAACCGTTCCTGGGCTTGACTTCGTAGCGCCGGACGAAGACGTCCTTAAGCAGGCGGGCAGCAGTCAGGCCAACGGATGCCAAGATGACGAACGGAACAGCGACGCTCCGGCCGACCCTTTCACGGCCGAACAGGAGGAAATTAGCAGCAAAAAACAGAATGGCCGCAAGCAGGACTCCGCGAAGGACGATCCACGTTTTGTATGGGCCTGTGTAACCTCTGGAATGCGTGTAGAAGCCGTTGAGGAGGAAGACGACCGGGAAGATGGGGGAGAGCAGCCAAAAGAATGCGGTGTAATACGTCAGGAAGCCGGACGTGATGCCCTGGGCAGCCTTCCAATTCCCCGAGCCGCTCTGGTAAACGACAGAGATGGCCATTGCGGCGACTATGCTGAGATGCACGATTAGAAAATCCGCGATCATGCGTGGAACAGCTTCGTTCCATTTGAAGTTATGAAGCGCTCGCAACATCTAAATACCTTTCTGCGGTTGACAAGCGGCTCAGCAGGACGACCTCCCGCACTGCATCGATTACATCCTGGACGTCCTGGCCGGTCATTCTGGGATAGAGCGGAAGGGAGAGTAAACCCCTGTAGATTTCCTCGGCAACTGGAAACTGGGCAGGCCGATAGTTAAATCTCTGCTGATAAAAGGGATGCCGGTGCAGCGGTATGAAATGGACACTCGTTCCTATTTTTCGCTTGCGCAGCTCGTCAATGAACCGGGCGCGATGCAGGTCTGCGGCGCCGGAGCGGAGCCGTATCGGGTACAGGTGGTATGTATGATTCCGGTCCGGCAATCCGGATGGAAGGATGATTTCGGGGAGGTCGGAGAAAGCCGCGTCGTATGCCGCCGCGATTTGCTGCCGGCGGAGGATAAAACCGTCGAGGCGGCGCAGTTGATGGATCCCCATGGCGGCCTGAATATCCGTCATGTTCTGTTTGAAGCCGGCCTCGACGACCTCGTAGTACCAGGCGCCAGCTTCGCTGTATCTCTTCCAAGCGTCGCGGCTCATTCCGTGAAGGGAGAGCCGGCGCATCCTGGCTGCCAGCGCGGCGTCGTCCGTGGCAATCATGCCGCCCTCTCCAGTGGTCATGTTCTTGATTGCATAGAAGCTGAAGCAAACGGCTTGCCCCTGCGCCCCGATCTTTCGGGTGTGGTACACAGCGCCCGCGGCGTGGGCGGCATCTTCGACAACATGGAGGTTATGGGCCGAGGCCAGTTGCCGCACTTCGTTCAGGTGACAGGCTTGGCCCGCGTAATGTACCGGGACGATTGCTCGCGTTCTGGATGTGATGGCGCGCGCGATGGCGTCCAGCGAGATCTGGAAATCGTCATTGACGTCTACGATGACCGGCGTCGCTCCCAGGTGGACGACAACATTCGCAGTGGCGCAAAAGGTCAGCGTCGGGACGATCACCTCGTCGCCGGGACCGATGTCCAAGGCGGCGAGAGAGATGTGGAGGGCCGCCGTGCAAGAGTTCACAGCCACTGCATGTTCAGCTCCGACGTATTGGGAAAATTGGTCCTCGAACCGCTTCACTTTAGGACCGGTGGTAACCCATCCAGAGCGGAGGCTGTCGACGACCTCTTGAATCTCCTCCTCTCCGATCAGCGGGAGGCAATAGGGCAGAAAGGAATTACGCATGGAGGATCTTTCGAAACGTGAGACTTGTGCGAGTGAGCCGGAAGCCGAGGCTCTCATAGAGACGGGCTGCGGGAATGTTCCGAAGCTGAGTTCCGACCTCGACCGTGGCCAGCCCCTGAGCGGAGAACCAGTGAAGGGCGGCCGAACTGGCACGGCGTGCGGCGCCCCGGCCCCTTGCCCATTCCGCGGTGGCGACCAGGATGATGATCCCGTGGTCTTTTTCGCGATCCGCCCGGCAGGTGACATAGCTCGCCACGCGGCCATCCTCTTCGGCCACCACCACCGCGTCGGCGGCAATTCCGAGGCAGCAGTTTCGCGTCCAGTTTTCGTTGACCTGGTCGGCGACATCCGGCGAAAGCGACGGGTCAGCGTGGAAGCGATCGTATATGAAAGCAGTCCTGCCGATATCGAGAACTTCCGGCAGGTCGCCAGGCTCAAACAGGCGCGTACCCGACGGCAGAGGGGCGTGATGTGCGTTCAGTGAAAGGGCGAACGTCTGGATGCCATCGATGAGCTCAAAACCGGCCTCTTCCAGGGCGTGGATGGTGGTCAGATCCGCGGTGTCCACGCGAGCGGACAGATGACGAATGCCGGCTTCCCGGCATTCGTCGAGGACGATAGCGAGCAGTTCCCTCTTGTCCACGCGAGCCTTGGCGTACGCACCGGGTGCTTCAAGCGCATCGATCCGGGCCGCGGGCATGCCAAACTCGGCGGTGTCCCATTCGAGAGCGCGCCACGAGGCCGTGCCAGCCGGCGTTTCAATGCGAGAGAGTGGCGCGGGAAGTTGAGTGGCGGCCATCGGTGTTGATGTCCTTCCTCAGCAGAACGTAGGGGATTGTTTTAGCGAGTATGGCGAGATCGAACCAGAAGGACTGGCGGTCAACGTACTCGACGTCGAGGCCTTTGCGCTGCTCCCACGTGATGTTGTTACGCCCGCTGATCTGGGCCAAGCCCGTGATTCCCGGCTTGACCAGCAGTTTGCGCTTCTCCCTCTCGGTGTAGAAACGGATTTGATCGAGCTGGTCAGGGCGCGGGCCCACGAGGCTCATGTCGCCGCGGAGGACGTTGAAGAGTTGCGGGATTTCATCGAGGCTGGTTTGGCGCAAGAATCTTCCTGCTTGAGTGACTCGTCGATCATCGCTCCCGCTAAAGCTGGAACCGTCGGGATGTCGGATGTCGGGTGCACCGTCGTACATGGTGCGAAACTTATATAAGAGAAACGGCCGTCCGTAGACCCCAAGGCGCTCCTGAGAGAAGAACACGGGTCCCCGAGATGACAGCCGGACAGCAAGTGCGCATGAGAGGAGGAGGGGAAGACCGACACACAGTGCTCCTGCCGCCACTAAAACGTCGAGAATCCGCTTCGCCACGGCGCTCATGTGGTGACCGTCGGGGCTGTCAGAACGGTGCTGTCGTGCCAACCAGCGAAGGCGAACAGAGGCCACCTCGCCTCGGGTTCCGAAGCCATGATGAACTGAAGCGTGTCTGCGTGGAAGACGCCGTGCCGCCGGTTCCATTGGATTATCCGCGCGGAGAGGCTGTCCGCATACTCGCTTAGTGCGTTTCGGACGCCCGCGTTATAGCCGATCTTCCGCATGATAAGTAAACTAGGGTCAACCTTTCTCTTGAGATATTCGAAGTATGCGCCTTTGGGCCTGTGACGCGGGACCTTGATCGCTTCGAGTAGCAGCGGCGACCGTGCTTAAGTGGCGAAGCGCATGTATGCGCGATCGAGGCGTGGAAGCAAGAGCTCCGGCAGCCGAAGATTTTAGATCCAAGGGCGTGATTGGCCATCATCTTCTCCCCCCTCTTCCAGAAACTGGCGTCTCAAACCGCGAACGTACTCGTCCGCGTCCGCGCCGGGGGTGCGCCGAGCAAGGAGACGTTCGACAATGCGGTCTCGGTGGAGATGAGACGCGCCATCGAGGTCTACGATTCCTGCAATACCGCACATATGCTCTAGATCTGGAGTCCCAGTCGTCGATACACAGCAAAGACGCCGGTCAGCATGCGAGCCGCCGAGAAGCGCTCCTCTACCGTTCGCGTTGCGCCCTCGGCCAGGGCACAGCGCAACTGCGGTTCGCGTATAAGGCGGTCGAGAGCAGAGGAAAGCTGGTCGGGGTCGCCCGGCCGGACTAGAAGACCATTCTTGCCGTCGATAACCGTCTCGACGTTGCCCTTAATTCTCGTGGTGACAACGGGCTTTCCCGCACCGAGACATTCGAGCAGCGAGATGGAGTGGCCTTCCCATCGCGACGGCAGCACCACGATGTCGAGCGTCTGAATCAGGCCAGCGACGTCCTCTCGGTGGCCGAGGAACTGGAAGCAGTGACGCAGACCCGTTCCCTCCGCCTGGTGCTCCAAGTTCTGCCGCTCCGGGCCGTCGCCGATGATGAGGCATTCAAACGGGACCGAGCGCATGAGACCCGCAGCGGCGGAAATGAGGATATCAACGCCTTTCTGGGGAGCCAGTCGCCCAACGAAGCCCACGCGTAACACGTTGCCGCCGGCGTTCTGGCGTGGTGCCACACCGTCCGAGGCCGTCTTTGACGGGATGTCAACGCCATTCAGGACCACGGCCGATTTCTGTCCGGGGCGGAGGATACGAAACGCCTTTGCCAGCGCCAGGTCCGTTGGATTGACGAAAATAACCGCGTCGCAGAGCGGCGTTACGGCTCTCTCGATTGTTGAGTAGAGGAGGAGGAGCGGTCGAGGGGTAAAAATGGGGTCGAACGCGAACCCGTGGACGTGGTGGACGATCCGGGGAATCCGCGCAAGCGTTCCCGCGATGCGTCCAACTACGCCGCCTTTTGAGGTGTGGGTGTGGAGAAGATCGCAGCCGACCGTCCGGAGGATTCTAGCAAGCTTCACCGCGGCCGCGAGGTCGCGTGCCGGTTGAATCGCACGCTGAACGCACACGGTATCAATCGTCTCGATGCCCCTGGTCTGGAAAAAGCGGACTGTCGCTTCGTCCGAGGCGATGACGAACGGCTCGTGTCCGGCCGCCTGAAGTCCTTCGCATACCTTCCAGACGACATAGGTGCCGCCGCCAAATGAGGAGCCTGCGAGGAAGTGACAAACACGTGCCACGGCGGTTTCGCTCACCTACGTTCCGGGAGGCACCCCATGTCCGCCAGCAATCTCTTAAGCCTGAGAGTACGCCCGTCGAAACTGAACTCCGACAGAACGCGTTGTCGACCGTGCTCCGACATGCGACGGTACAACGTCGGGCGACGGAGGATCTCCGCTACGCGAGCGGCTAAAAGGCTGGGTTCGTTCCGTTCCACCAGTCCCACTTCTGTGCCGGCCACTTCCAAAAGGGCCGGCAGGCGCGGAGCGACCACAGGCAACCCAACGGCCATGGCTTCAGCCACCGCGACGCCGAAGGTCTCGTAGTGGCTCGCTGTGACAAAAATTGAGCTGCGGCGCATCCAAGCGGCTACTTCGGCGTTAGGCAGACGCCCCGAGAACAGCAGCCGATGGCGTATACCGATCCGCGTGGCACAGGCGAGGACGTCCTCGCAACCGCCGTCTTGGGTCCCGATGATGCGCAGGCGTACGTCGGGAAACTCCGCAGCCAGGATCGCTGTCGTTTCGAGCAGAATATCAAGCCCCTTGAGTACACATGCGTGACGGTCCATGTTGCAGACGGTGACGAGGTCGGGCGAGGGCGCGGCCGGGGCGGTTCCAGGCGGAGCAAATACGTCGGTGTCGATACAATTGTGGATTACTGACACCTGCCGGGCACCGAGCTCGGTTAGGTCGGGCACGGTGCTGCTCGAGACGGCAATTACCGCATGAGCGTAGCGCAACGCGAATCGCGTTAGCGCGCGGACTAGCAGCGGCTTGCTGCCGTAGAAGAACGGATGTTGAACAAGTGCGGGGCAACTGCGGATGCTGTCCGTTCCCCCAGCCACGACGATGCAACGCCGCCCGAGAAGGTGCGCGAGTGCGACCACGGGGGCACTGCGGGCAGCCCACCAGCTCAAGTACAGATCGGCCAATCCTAGTTTGCGGAAATCGGCCACAATCCGAACGTCGAAGCCGAGGCGCGTCAGCGCCTCAAAGTCGCGTTGATACCACTGTCGCGAACCGATGTCGCTCTTGAGCCGCGAATTCGCGACGACGACGGCTGTCGGCCTACCCGGCATCGACATATTCACCTTCGTCCCTCGGCACTGCATGCGCGGGGGTGGCGGAGCGAGTCTGTACCTCAAGACGAGGAACCAAGGACGGGGCTCCACGCGCCTCTGCGATAGTGGCGGCGAATCCGAATACCACCCACCAGTAACGCTTGTCGAACGCTGACATGGCGTTGAGGTTCACAACCAGCATAAGGACTGAGGTCATGAGGGCGCGGGCGAAACCCTCATGTTGAGGAAATCGGCCAGCGAAGCGGCGGACTACTCTAGTGATCGTAAAGAGAAGATATAGCCAAGCGATTAGACCTGCTATGCCCATCTCACACAGAATCCTGAAGTAAAGGTTGTTCACGCCCATCGACCGCTGAAACCCGCTGGAGGAGATCTGCTTGTCGAGGTAAACATAACTGGACGGGACTTGAAGGATACGGCCCGGATAATGGAATACCCAATTCCCGATTCCGACGCCGAGAAACGGATAGTCGGCGAATAGCATCCAGGCAGTACGCACCTCGAGGAGTCTACCGGATACGCTGATATCGGAATCGAAGTTCATGAGACGACCGGCGACCTGCAACGGGACTCGGATAGGCAGAGGCAGAAGATCCGGCGCGGTGACGACAAGGGCTACGATCAAGAGCGCTACAAGCCCGATCGCAACTAGCCGAGCTTGAGATCTGCCGTTTTGGACAAACACAATATTACTAAGCAGGAAACCGCATCCCAGGGACACAACGGCAGCCGCCGAGAATGAGAGGAAGGTCAATAAGATTGTGGAAACAGCCAGTATCGTCCATCGTATGTGCCGATGGGTCTTTGCGAAATATAGAGCGAAAGGAATGATCGTAAGCAGGAAGTTCCCGGCCATCGCGGGCTCGCTGGCCAAGAGCCGAAGGCGGGGAAAGCCAGCCACGTCCGGCAAGAAAGCCAAGTTCGGCTTGTCAGGATCCGCGAAGAACGTGCCGAGGTGAACCAGTTCTGCGATGCGAGAGAATCCCGGTGCGGGAAAGCCAAGGTAATGGAGGAGTTCGATGGCTCCGTAAGCAACGCAAAACCAAGCCGTCCTTGTGTACAAGCGTACGCCTTCCGTTAGTGAACGGAAGTGCGGGAGGTAGAGGAGGACTATGGCGAAGCACGTATAATCGATGGCGAGTTGTAGGACCTGTCTCAGGGACTTAAACCAAAGCAGCTCACCTTTCCACTCGCTGATTGGCGCAAACGCTGACATAGGCACCGACAGTAACGCCAGCGCCAGGAAAGTCAGCAGTGCCCTGCTGATCGGATTCCGAAGGAGCGTACTCGCAGCCCGTTCCGGGGCTGCGAGCGCCAGCGCGAGGAATAGGCAGGCGGCAGTGAACGTCGAAGGCTGACCTGCTCCGACCAAGATCTGAGGAAACAATAGAAGGTCCGCGAAGGGGAGGGAGAACACGAATAGCAGCCAGAGCAACCGGAATTTCGGTGCGCGAAGGCGGAGATGGGCGCTCATTGGAGTTCCGATTCGTGGGCACCCGACCGTGCGAGGGAAAGGGTGCAGAGTAGATCGTACTCGCGGCCGACGCGTTCGTGCCAGCTTCCGAAGTCAGCGGTAATGCGCTGTCTAGCGCGGGCACCGCATGTTTTGCAAAAACTCGGGGCCCCGGAAAGGCGAAGTACTGCGGCGGCGAGTGCCGCAGGGGTAGCCTCGGCAAGGACAATTCCCTCCTGGCCATTGGTCATGAAGGCTGTGTCCCCGAACGGCGATATTACCACCGGGAGCGCCGCTGCCATGGCTTCGAACGTTGCGTTGCACGCACTTGTAAGGTCGTGGGCAGAAACGAAGAAGTCAGCACCGAGTCGTACTGTGTGCAGCTCCGCG
Source organism: Bryobacteraceae bacterium (assembly GCA_026129905.1). Lineage (GTDB taxonomy): Bacteria > Acidobacteriota > Terriglobia > Bryobacterales > Bryobacteraceae > JAHCHE01. The sequence goes on from JAHCHE010000007.1 coordinate 89,289, forward strand.
TGGCTCTTTGCTCCGCAGAAGCGCAGGAACTTCATGACGCCGAGACTGTGCGCTTGCACTTCGAGCGCGTGCCTTTCGGGGCCGTCGCCGACAATGAGAATGACAGTTTCCGTGGAGCTATCCAGGAGAGCGCAGGCCGAGACGATTCTGTCTACCCTCTTCCATCGGACAAGTTGGCCTATGTAGATGCCGACGACCGCCGTGAACGGGATGTTGTATGTGCGATGAAGCTCGCGACGATGTTCAGCCTTTTGCCAGACCTCTGAATCTGAGGGGAGATCAATGCCATTTCGCCAGCACACGACGTCGGGGCGGCCGAGGAGCAGACCGACCTCCTTTCCACGTGTCCCGTCGTCCGTTACGATCAATCCATGAGATGGGAGGCGAAAAGCGAGGGCCTCTGTGGAGTGCGGGAGCAGCCAGGCAATGGTACGCAGGCGGTCGGCCGTGGATCGCCCAGTCTCCGTTGCGTTTGACAGGAATGTCCCCAGAAGTCGCGTTATGTTGATCCCACCGAAGGCCATACGCAGGAGCAGGGCGACGGGCGCTCCGTACGGAGTTACGCCGTAGAACACGTCAGGGCGAAGGCGGCGGGCCAGGGCGAAGCAGCAGAGTGCCGCCTGGGTGAGGAACTGGACCCACAGGACCTTATCGAGCAAGTAACGGCCGATTCGGCCGCAGGGGAGCCGATGGGAGAAGATCGAGCGTTCGGGTCCAAAGTCCAGCCAGCGCGCCCAGCCTCTGAGGCGGAAAACGTGGATCTTTATCCCGTCCCTAACGAACGTGCTCTTCGATGTTCCCGGCAGCACAAGATGGACTTCCCCTCGGAGGGCAAAACCCTCCAGCGTTCGGAATAACGTGGGCACACCGCTACCCCATTTCATTGTCCAGAGAAACGGCGAGATGGCGAGGATTCGAAGGCTGGCTCTCTGGGGCATCAGTCAGGGCTTCTTGGCTACCAGAAATAGGTGCAGATTATCTGACTTGAAAAGAGACGATAAGGCCCGGTCCGCAAGCTCAATTATGTGGGCGAGCACGGTAAAGCGCCGCAGCAGGTAGCGTGCAATTGCTGAAACGCCTGTGAATTCGCGCTCCAGTATTAAGCCACACGACTCCACGATCGCACGAAGGGAGCCCGGTTCGAAGTGCCGCAGATGGCCAGCGGAGTTGAACGTGTGCAGACAGCGGGGGCACACAACGTCAGGCGCATCCTGTGCGTGGGGCACGCTGATTACCAGACGCCCGGCTGGCTTGAGGATCCGTGCGGCCTCACGGATAGCGCGCTCGGGGAGTTCCAAGTGCTCTATGATCTCGGAAAGGACCACCGCATCGCACGACGCCTCACTTAGCGGGACTGATTCACAATTGGCCTGAATCGTCAGCAATCGAGCGCGTTCAGGGACTCGCGTCTTGAGCAACCGCTGAAAACTGAGATCCAGGGAAAGGGGCCGATAGCCCCTCGAGAGCAGCAACCAGGAGAGGTGGCCATCACCGCAGCCGATGTCGGCTACAACGGCGGCAGTTCGTCTTGGTAGCAGCCTCAACAGAACCTGCGAACGGATATGGTCCGTTGAGCGTTGGAAATTCGCGAGGGTGTGCTCCCAATAGCTCCAGCGCTTGCCGTCGGCCTCGACATAGTCCAAGTACCTAGTCGGATTCATCTCTTGCCTATTTTGAGAACTCGTGCGGCGTTACCGACTGCCTTGACATCGTCGCGTCGCGGCATGATAAGAGCCAATGCACCTATACCTGTCTTGCTGCCGAGAATAGCGGCACCGAATGCAGCCCCCAGGAGCGAGGCGACGAGCAAGCCCCTGGGGACGGAGGCAAGGCCCCCGATGCGAAGCGCCGCGATCACGCCTGTCATACGTAGTGTCAGGTTCGTGGCGGAGATCATCAGGACTGATTTATTCTCCATCATCGCTTGACAGCAACTGAGGACAATGAACTGCGAAGACATGATGGCGCTCGAGGCGATCAGAAGTGGCAACAGATCAAGCGTGCTAGCAGCGTTCGGGATAAAGAAAACCAGCAGTTTGGCAACTGCGAAGTAGGCGATTACGCCGAGGATGATATTTGCCAACGCTGTAATCCGAATCAGCGAACCAGCCATCGTTGCAGCGGACTTCCGGTCCCGCCGGGCAAAATCGACGAACATCGCCAAGCTGAGACCCTGTGCGATATACGTGAGACAGTAGGAAAGCTGCAACGCAAACGCGTACCGACCGACCTCCGCGCCGGGCAAGAAGCAGCTTAGGACGATTACGTCAGCCCGGTGAGATGCCACCGTCAGCATCGAGTGCAGCCACAGTGGTGCGGCCTTCGGAAGGATGGCTCGGATTCGCGTCAAGCTTGGTGATGCGATGTCGTCTCCATTGGTCGCCGCCAGCGCGAAGCCGACAGCGGTAGCGGTGAAGTAGACCGAGAAGGCAACCGTCAGGTGGTCCGCTGCGGCAGGGGCCACGAACACGAGCAATGCGGCACCAATAAACTGAATGAAAGTTTGAGCCACTGACACTGCTGCGTACTTGGCATTAGCACAGCGGCCCAGGAGTGACCCACCAAGCGCGGCGGTAGTGGCGGATAGCGGTACAGTACTTACCGTCAAGAAGAGCAGATGGGGTTTGACGACCCCCGATTGTGCACTCAAGGCGAACCAGAGAAAAATGGCCAGCACGGAACCTGCGACTCCTGTGACCAGGATCGAATCGCCGTTGACCCTCGGCACCACCTGGGGGTTCGTTGCCGTCAAGGAGGCATTGAGCACTCCCAGCCCAAAGGCACCGACCATTGAGGAGACCGACGCAGTGAAGATGCAGGTGACGTATAGGCCGAAATCGTCGAGCGATAGTGCCTTGGCGAGGAGCGCCGTGGTGAAGAAGCCAAGGCCCGCTCCAACGAGCGGCAGAGCCGCTACTAGCCATCGACTGCCGCCAGTAGCGATATTCCGCCCTCTGACGTCAGATGCTGGCGGCTGAGTGTTGACTGGATTCGTAGCAATACTCAGCAATGTGCGAGATTGCGATATCCCCATTACGCGAAGAAAGCCACGTCCCCCAACCGCTACTTTGTGGCATCCACTCGGCTGTTCGAGGTAGGCCCGCCAACCGCCAACCATCGCGTATACCCAACATTTCCGTTTTGATGACCTCATCAATCGGCCTCGAAGACTTCACCGATGCAGAGCCCTGGAACTTCACCGCAGACGAGAGGACACGGAGTCATGATATAGATTCTTCTCTGCGATCTCCGCGTCTCTGTGGTGAAGTCTAAGACTCTCATTCGTAGTAGCGCTGATAGCGGTAGTACTTGTCGTAGTAGTAGGGGCTGCCGGCGGCGCGTTTGTGGTCGAAGTAGTTGAGGACGGTGCCGAGGAGTTTGGTGCCGTCTTCGGAGAGGCGCTGCTTCGCCGCGAGGGCGAGGTCGCGGGTGGTGCGGCCGGCGCGGACGACGAGGATGACGGCGTCGGACAGGCGGCCGAGGATGCGGGCGTCGGGGATCTGCAGCATCGGGGGCGTGTCGATCAAGACCATGTCGAATTCCTTCTCGAAGAGCTCGAGCAGGCGGGACATTCGCTCGGAATAGAGGAGGTTGGTGGCGCCGGCGGAGGCTTCGCCGCTGGTGAGAAGGAAGAGATTGGGGACCTTGGTCTGGCGGATGGAGCCGTTCAGGGATTCCGGGAGCGGGGCGCGGTCCTTGAGCAGGTCGCTGAGTCCGTGCTCCTTGGGCACCTCGAAGATCTCGTGGAGGCGGGGCTTGCGCAAGTCGCCGTCGATGAGGAGAACCTTCTGGTTGACCTCGGCGAGGGCCTCGGCGAGGTTGGCGGCGACCGTCGTCTTTCCTTCGGAGGGGTTGGCGCTGGTGAGGACCAGGACGCGGGGGCGCGAGCCGTTCTCGGAGGAGAAGAGGATCGAGGTGAGGGTGGAACGGAAGCTCTCGGCGAGGACGGCCGTCTGAGGATTCACCGCGGAGACGCAGAGAGCGCTGAGAGCGGTGGAGGCCTTGGGAATCAAGCCGAGTTCGGGGAGGTTGAGGTGGTAGGCGAGGTCGGCGGGCTCGTGGAGGGTGCGGTCGGCGCGCTCGCGGACGACGACGAAGACGGCGCCGAGGAAGCCGCCGAGCAGGAGGCCGAGGGCGGAGTTGAGGGCGAGCCGGGGCTTGTACGGGACCGCGGGAGTCTTGGCCTGGTCGACGACGCGGACGTTGGAGGCGCGGAGCGCCGAAGCGACGGCGGCGGAGCGGACGCGCTCGAGCATGGTTTCGTAGAGCTGGCGGTTGGAATCGACTTCGCGCTTGAGGATGTTGTACTGGATGGACTTGCCGGACTGCTCGGTGACGAGGTTGGACTGGCGGACGAAGTTGAGCTCGAGGAGGCTTTCGCGGCGGACGGCCTCGTCGTAATCGTTGCGGATGCGGCGGAGGACGGCGTCGCGCTCGGTGTTGAGGGCGGCCTGGAGGGTGGCGATCTGGGCCTGTACGCGGCGGACGGAGGCGTGCTCGGGGGTGTAGGTGGTGGCGAGCTCGGACTCGCGGCGGCGGAGGTCGGTGAGCTTGGCCTGGTAGTCGCGGAGGGTAGAGTCGTTGAGGACGTCGGCGAGGGTTTCCGGGGGGCTGGTTTTGGCGAGCTCGAAGCGGGACTGGCGGGAGATGCGGTCGGCCTGGGCGCGGGAGAGGTCCTCCTGGACCTGGCGGAGCTTATCTTCCTGGACGGAGCCCTGTTTCTCGGTGAACATGAGGCCGGCGCGGCGGGCGTAGTCCTGGAGGCGATCCTCGGAGCGTTCGAGCTTGATTTTCATCTCGTCGAGCTGTTTGGAGAGCCATTCGCCGGTGCGCTGGGTCATCTGCCAGCGGGATTCGAGGTTCTGGTCGATGTACTCGTTGGCAAGGGTGTTGGCGAAGGCGGAGGCGAGGGCGGGGTCGGAGGAATCGACGAGGATCTCGACGATGCGGGTCTGGCCCTGGGCGCGGATTTTGAGGGAGTCGCGGGCTTCGGCGAGGCGTAGCTGGAGCGGGTCGGCGGCGGGGTTTTCGGCGATCTGGAGGGCGCGGCGCCAGGCGGAGGGACGATCGTCGCCGGGGCGGAGGGGGGCGGGGCCGGGGGACCAGCCGAGCTTAAGGAGGGTGCGGTCGACGAGGGCGTCGCTTTTGAGGATCTGGATCTGGGTGTCGATGGTTTCGCGGGTGAGGGCGACGGCGCCTTCATCGACGGGGCTGACCTCGCGCATGTTCATGAAGTCGGCGTTGAGGCTCTGGATCTCGAGGGTGGCGCGGGCCTGGAAGACGGGGGTCTGGGGGAGGGTGGCGAGGAGGGCGACGAGGCCGCCGAGGAAGGTGAGGAGGATGAGGGCGCCCTTGCGGCGCTTGAGGATGCGCCAGTAGTCGAGGAGCCGGCGCCAGGGTCGTCAGGTCGTAGGGATAGCCGTAGGCGGGCAGGTAGCCACCGCCGCCGGCGGGGTAAGCCGCGGTCGGCGGGCGCGTGGGCCGCGGTCGGCAGGCGCGATGGCGCCGCGCTCGGCAGGCGCGTGGGCGCCGCGCTCGGTTGGGGGAGGATCGGGTTTCCGGGGGACCAGGGAGGATGGGGGGGTGGAGGAGTTCATGGGTGGAAAACTTTCTTAGACTTCACCGCAGAGACGCAGAGAACGCAGAGAGAAACCTTTTAGACTTCACCGCAGACGCACAGAGCGCAAGAGAGAAACCTTTTTGAACTTCACCGCAGAGACGCGGAGAGCGCAGAGAACGGAGGAGAAAGAGGCGGAGGAGGGGTTCGTGGTTTCATGGGTTCTCTTCTCTTCCTCGACTGTTTTGTTGTCTTTGCTCTGCGATCTCCGCGGCTCTGTGGTGAAGTTGGGAAGTTAACGGCGGTCGATGCCGACGCGGTAGATGGCAATGCCGCTGGCGACGCCGAGGGAGGCGGCGAGGGCGCGGGTTCCGAAGTCTTTCCAGCCGCTGTGGGGGACGAAGAGGATGTCGTCGGGGCGCATGGCGGGATCCTCGGCTTCGCCGCGGAGGATCTTCTTGAGGTTGACGGCGATCTGGAGGCGGGCCTCGGAGCCTTCCTGGAGGCGGAGGATGCGGGCGTCCTTGGTGCTGGCGTTGGGCTCGGGGCCGCCGGCGAGGGAGAGGGCCTGGAGGACGGAGAGCTTGCCGTTGGTGACGAAGCCGCCGGCGCGGTTGACGTCGCCCACTACGTAAACGATGTTGGCGCGGGAGACGGAGACGACGTCGTGGGGCATGACGAGGATGTTCTGCTCGGGGTTGGTCATCTCCATGACGGAGCGGACATCGACGTCGGCGATCATGTAGCGGCCGGTTTCGTCGAAGCGGGCGTTGGGGAGGGGGATGCTGCCCTGGTCGAGGCGGCGGGTGATGCGGATGGTGTCGCCGACTTCGTGCTTGAGGCCGCCGGCGAGGGAAATGGCTTCCCAGAGGGTCTTGGGGCCTTCGAGCTGGACGACGCCGGGGCGGTCGACGGCGCCGAAGACGGAGACGGGGCGGCTCTGGAACTCGACGATGGAGACGGTGACCTGGGGCTGGTGGAGGTACTTGCGGAGGCGGGTGACGATTTCGGTTTCGAGCTGGCCGATGGCGCGGCCGCCGGCTTGGAGGCGCCCGATGAGGGGGAGGTTGATTTCGCCGTTTTGCTCGATGATGAGAGGGCGCTGGCCGAAGCCGGAAAACTCTTCGGCGTCGGCGACGTGGATGAGGATCTTGTCGCCGGGGCCGAGGGCGTAGGGGGCGGGCTGTTCGGCCGGGGTTTGGGCGAAGGCGAGGGCGGAAAGAAGGAAGAGGAGTGAGAATCTACGCGCCATGTTCGAGGGATCTCCCGTTTCTATGTCCGGCGAGGGCCGCGATGTCGGCGGCGAGGCCGGCCAGTTTCTCTTCGAGTTGGGCCACGTTGGGGCGGTGGCCATTGGGTCGGCCGCCGTTGGCGAGCCAATGCTCGATGGCGAGGCGGGCGACTTCGGAGACGGTGCGGATGCGAGCGGCGGCGCAGATTTCCCGCATCTCTTCGTACTCGGCGCCGGTGAAGCGGACGCAGACGAGGCGGCGGAGGGGTTGACTCATCGCGCGGGGACCTTCAACGAACGGGAAGCATACGCTGGACCTGGGCGGAGAGGGCGGCGATACGGCGTTCGCAGTCGTCGAGGCGCTGTTCGAGATAGGCGTCGCGGCGGCCGGCGCCGCTATCGATCCAGGAGTGGACGGCGGCGCGGACGAGCTCGGAGAAGCTCCGGCAGCGCATGGAGTGGCACATCTGCTGGAGCCGGTCGTATTCTTCGTCGGAGAGGCGGAACATGACGCGCCGGTCGCGACGGTCCTGCATAACGGTTCGCATTGTTGTTTTGACCAGGAGCCGGGTGAAAGTTGAAGGGCCGTTTATGATTGCGCGACGTCGATCAGAGGACCGGCTCGATGTCCTCGCGGTCGATTTCGGCGGCGACGGAACGCTGCAGCAAGCTTACGGAGACGACGATGCGGCGGCCGGTTTTGAGGTCCTGGAGAAGACCTTCGACGCCGCGCAGGGGGCCGCCAACGATGCGGACTTTCTGGCCTACGCGGAGGTAGGGCCAGGGGATGGCATGACGATCGTTGGCGAGAAGGGTCCGGAGACCGGCGATTTCGCCGTCATCGATGGGGGCAGGGCCGCGGCCAAAGCCGACGACGGAGACGACGCCGGTGGTTTTCAGGAGGGGGAGGCGATGGAGGGGATCGAAGCGGCAGAAGACGTAACCGGGGAAGAGGGGGAATTCGACTTCCTTGCGGCGGTCGGACCACTTGCGGGTGGTTTTGTAGAAGGGGGTGAATTCCTCGTAGCCCTTATCATGCAGGGTTTTGGATGCGATTCTCTCGAATCGCGGGCGGACCTGAAGGGCGAACCAATGGAGCGGGTCCCCAGCGGTTACGATTGGGTTTGAAAAGAGCACAACGGCAAGCTACCGCCATTTCAGTCCCACTGGCCTGTGCCGACCCGGTAGGACGAATCACTGAAATCTACGTTAACGAAACTAACATGAGAGACGACACTTGTCAACGATAAAAGGGGCGGTTAGGGTGAAATTCGTAGGTTCGAACCGACAGATCGGCCGAATATGAAAAACGGAAAAATGAGCCCGAAAATAGTTGCACAAAAGGATAATAATCGAGCGGTTTTCCTGTAGTACGTCCAGTACGATCGATGGATCCAGGGGGAGGGGAAAGCTGTCAGCTATCGGCGGACAGCGGTCAGCTTTATTGGCGGGGGATCTTGGGGGGCTTCGGGCGGCGGGGCGAGAGGGGGGCGCGGGAGGTTCGCCAAGCTCGCCAAGGGGTTGCTCTAGTGGACGGACATAATCGGCGACAGGTACACTTTGGGCATGTGGGGGGGGCAAGTCCAATTTTTACATCAGCTTAGCTGCCGCGCCGATTTCGTGAAGCGCTGGGGAGCGCGGCCGGCTGTTCGTACCGCGCTCCTCGCCTCGGCGCTGCTCGTTGCGGGTGGATGCCAGCGCGAGCCGGCGCCGCGGCCCACGGCCGCCACTCCCGAGCAACGCACCGCCGCGCCAGAACCGCGCACCGCCAACGGGGTGCGGGAAGCCGCCTGGACAAAGGAGGAAGACGGGCAGTGGGCGATGGCGGCCAAAAATTGGGCGAATACCCGCTATAGCCGGCTGGACCAGATCAATACCGGCAATGTAAACCAGCTCCGGCAAGTCTGGTCTTTCAACACCGGGATCGCCGCCGGGCACGAGGCCGCGCCGCTGGTGGTGGGCGACACGATGTATGTGGTGACGCCATATCCGAACGTCCTGTACGCACTGGATGTCCGCGACGGGGGCCTGCGCTGGAGTTACCGGCCGCGTCCGGTGCGCGCGGCGCAGGGCGTGGCCTGTTGCGACGTGGTCAACCGGGGCGCGGCGTACGCCGACGGACGGATCTTCTTCAACACGCTCGATAACCACACCGTAGCCGTGGACGCCAAATCAGGGAAAGAGGTCTGGAAGACGAAGCTGGGGGACATCAACCTCGGCGAGTCGATGACGATGGCGCCGCTGGTTGCGGGGAACCGGGTGCTGGTGGGCAACAGCGGCGGGGAGTTCGGGGTGCGGGGGTGGATCACGGCGCTCGAGGCCGGCTCGGGAAAGATCGCCTGGCGCGCGTACCACACAGGGCCGGACAAGGACGCGCTGATCGGCGCCGACTTCCGCCCGTTCTACGCGGGCGACCGGGGGGAGGATCTCGGCGTGAAGACCTGGCCGCCCGGACAGTGGAAGATCGGCGGAGGGACGGTATGGGGCTGGATCTCCTACGATCCCGAACTGGACATGGTGTATTACGGCACGGGGAATCCGGGGCCGTGGAATCCGGAACTGCGCGAGGGGGACAACAAGTGGACGTGCGGGCTGTTCGCCCGCCGGCTCAGCGACGGCGCGGCGATCTGGTTCGTGCAGTTCGTGCCGCACGACGAGCACGATTACGACGGCGTAAACGAAAGCATCCTGGTGGACATGCCGTGGCGGGGCGAGGAGAGAAAGGTACTCCTGCACCCGGAGCGGACGGGGTTCATGTACGTGATCGACCGTACGAACGGCGAGATTCTGAGCGCCGAGCCGTTCGCGCACACCAACTGGGCGACGGGGGTGGATCTGCAGACCAGCCGTCCGATCAAGAACGAGGAGAAGGCGACCGGGCTCGGGAAGGTGGTCCGCAACGTGTGCCCGGCCGCTCCGGGCGCCAAGGACTGGCAGCCCTCGGCGTTTTCGCCGCGGACGGGGTTGCTCTACATCCCGCACAACAATCTCTGCATGGATTTCGAGGGGCTGGAGGCGAACTACATCGCCGGGACGCCGTACGTGGGCGCGGAGGTGAAGATGATGCCCGGGCCGAGCGGCCACCGTGGCGAGTTCACCGCGTGGGATCCGGCGGCGGCGAAGGCGGTGTGGAAGATCGAAGAACGCTTCCCTGCCTGGAGCGGCGCGCTCGCCACCGCCGGCGACGTTGTTTTCTACGGCACGATGGACCGCTGGTTCAAGGCCGTGAACGCCGTTACGGGGCAGAACCTGTGGCAGCACCGGCTGGGTTCGGGGATCGTCAGCCAGCCGTCCACGTTTCGCGGACCGGACGGGAAACAGTACCTGGCGGTGATGTCGGGCGTTGGCGGATGGGCGGGCGCCATCGTTTCGGGTCAACTGAGCGCGGAGGATGGCACCGGGGCGCTGGGCTTCGTGAATGCGATGAAGGATCTGCCCGAGCACACCGCGGCAGGAGGGGCGGTTCATGTTTTTGCGTTGCCGTAGCGGCTTTCTGGCGGCGGGAATCGGGGTGTTGACAGTTCTGGCCGCCTCCTGCGAACGGCGCGAAACGTCCGAGCGGCGGATGCCCGCTCCGGGACGGTTGGATACGCCGGCGGGATTGGAGAGCGGGCTGCAGCCCGGGGCCGCTATCGTCTTTCCGGAGATACGGAACCCATACGAGGGGGACGCCTCGGGGATCAGCGAGGGGCGGCGGCTTTACCAGTGGTACAACTGCTCGGGGTGCCACTTCAACGGGGGCGGCGGCATCGGTCCGCCTTTCCTGGACGCGGATTGGATCTACGGCCGCGAGCCGGCTAACATCTTCAACTCGATCGTGCGGGGCCGCCCGAACGGAATGCCGGCTTACGGCAGGCGCATTCCGGAACAACAGGTCTGGCAGATTGCGGCCTATGTGGCGTCGCTGGACCCGCGCCAGCCGGATCGGGCGCCGCCCGGCGCGAGGGAACCGCTGGTGCAGGAGGAAGGCGGGGACAGGGAGGGAACGGGGCCGCGGGGAGGTCAGCAAAGATGAGGCGGGCAGCGGCGCCGGCGGCCTTGGCGGCCGTGGTGGCCGTACTGCTGCTGACCGGCTGCGCGGGCGACCAATCGGCTCTCGACCCGAAGGGTCCGCAAGCGGCGCGCATCGCGCGGATGAGCTGGCTGATATTCGGCTTCGGGGCGGCCATTCTGGCGGCCGTGACGGTCCTGTTCCTGAACGCGATCCGGCGAGGTCCGGGCGAAGAGCCGCGTCTGTCGGAGCGCGGGGCGTGGAGATTCGTCATCGTCGCCGGCGTCGCGGTCCCGGCGGTGATTCTGTTCGCTTTCCTGGCGTATAGCGCGCGAACCGGGAACATCATCGCCACGCCGCCTCCCGACGACGCTCTCACGATACAGGCGGTCTCCCGCCAGTGGTGGTGGGAGTTCAACTACAAGGGGCGTTCACCATCGGAGAACGCGCGAACGGCGAACGAGATCTACATCCCGGCGGGAAGGCCGGTTCGCTTTGAACTCGTCGCCCTGGACGTGATCCACAGTTTTTGGATACCGAACCTGCACGGAAAAATGGACATGATCCCGGGCCGCAGGAACACGATGTGGCTGCAGGCGGACCATCCCGGGGTCTGGCGGGGGCAGTGCGCGGAATTCTGCGGTCTGCAGCACGCGCTGATGGCGTTTGTGGTTGTGGCGGCGCCGGAGGAGGAGTTCCAGGAATGGCTCGCGCGGCAGGCGTCGGAGGCCGTCGAGCCGGCGGATGCGGCAACCCGGCGCGGGAGGGAGGTGTTCCTCGGCAGCTCGTGCGTGCTTTGTCATTCGGTGCGGGGCACCCTGGCGTTGGCGACGGTCGGCCCGGACCTGACGCACGTGGGCAGCCGGCGGACGCTGGCGGCCGGAACGACGCCGAACACGCGCGGGCACCTGGGCGGGTGGATCGCCGATCCGCACGGCATCAAGCCGGGCAACCACATGCCGGCGACGCAGCTCCCGGCCCAGGATCTGACGGCTTTGATCGCGTATCTGGAGAGTCTGAGGTAGCGAGGAGAGAACTTGTCGAGTCCAGAAACCGCGCCTTTACACGATCCGGCGGCCGAAGAGGAGCGGCAGCTCGTCCGCACCTGGCGGTCGCCCACCGGCTTCCCCGGGTGGTTTCTGCCCGTAAACCAAAGGGAGATCGGGAAACGCTTCATCGTGACGGCGTTCGGCTTCTTCATCGCCGCGGGCATCCTGGCGCTGCTGATGCGGGTGCAGCTTGCGCACCCCCGGCTGGAGTTCCTGAGCCCGGACCTTTACAACCAGTTCTTCACGATGCACGGCGTGACGATGATGTTCCTGTTCGCCATACCGGTGATGGAAGGCATGGCCATCTACCTGGCGCCGCTGATGATCGGGACGCGCGACATGGCGCTGCCCAGGCTGAACGCGTTCGGCTACTACGTGTTCCTGCTCGGGGGCTTGCTGCTGTACGCGGGATTCGCGGTGGGGCTGGCGCCGGACGTGGGCTGGTTCGCGTACCCTCCGCTGGCGGGGGCCGAGTACTCTCCGACGCTACGGGCGGATTTCTACGCGACGCTGATCGCGTTTATCGAGGTGGCGGCGCTGGTGGCGGCGGTGGAACTGGTGGTGACGATCTTCAAGCAGCGGGCGCCGGGCATGTCGCTCAACCGCATGCCGCTGTTCGTGTGGGCCATTTTGGTGACCGCCTTCATGATCGTGTTCGCGATGCCGGCGGTGATGGTGGCCAGCATGATGCTCGCGCTCGACCGGACGGTGGGCACGCATTTCTTCGCCGCGTCCGGCGCGGGAGGACCGGTGCTGTGGCAGCATCTGTTCTGGTTCTTCGGCCACCCGGAGGTGTACATCATCTTCATCCCGGCGCTCGGGATGGTGTCGTCGATCGTCGGGACGTTCGCGCGGCGGCCGCTGTTCGGATACACGGCGCTGGTGCTTTCGCTGATCGCCACGGGATTCCTGGGCTTCGGCCTGTGGGTGCATCACATGTTCACGGTAGGGCTGCCGCAGTTGGCCATGAGTTTCTTCACCGGCGCGAGCCTGCTGATTGCGATCCCGAGCGGGGTACAGATCTTCTGCTGGATCGCCACGCTGTGGATGGGAAAGCCGGTGATCAGGACTCCGCTGCTGTTCGTCCTGGGCTTCTTCTTCATCTTCACGCTGGGCGGCCTAACCGGGGTGATGGTGGCCTCGGTCCCGTTCGACCAGCAGGCGCACGACACGTTCTTCCTGGTCGCTCACTTTCATTACGTGCTGATCGGAGGGTCGGTGTTCCCGCTGATGGGAGGCCTGTACTTCTGGTGGCCGAAGTTCACGGGGCGGATGATGAGCGAGAAGATGGGCGTCGCCAGTTTCGCGCTGCTGTTCATCGGCTTCAACGTCACCTTTTTCCCGATGCACGAACTCGGGCTCATCGGCATGCCCCGCAGGGTCTACACCTACGTCGAAGGCATGGGGTGGGATAACCTGAACTTCATCGCGACGGTGGGCGCGGCGGTGCTGACGCTGGGCTTTGCCGTCACACTGATCAACGCGATCTGGAGTTGGTTCCGCGGCAGGGAGGCGGGACCAAATCCCTGGAACGGGGACAGTCTTGAATGGGCCACGGCGTCGCCTCCGCCCGTCTATAACTTCCGGCATCCGCCGGTGGTCCGGGGCCGCTGGCCGATGTGGGAGAACCCGCAGCCTGAAGATCGCGTGACAGGCCTTCGGCCCGACAGGCGCGAAGTCCTGATCACGACGGTCCTGGATGCGAGGCCGCAGGGAATCGCCGTTCTTCCGGGGCCCTCGATCTGGCCCTTTCTGCTGGCGCTTGCGGTGTGCGTTGCGTTCGGGGGCTTCATGATCCATCCGGCGTTCTTCCTGGTGGGTTTCTTCGCCGCGTTTGCGATCGTGGTGGCCTGGCACTGGCCGGGCGAGGAAGAACGGCTTCCTCCGTGGAAGGAGAGAACGAGAGAATGAACGGCGAACCGGTCGATGTCAGGCGCCTCTCGGTCTACCACTTCGGAAACCAGGGCCCGCTGTACTGGGGGATACTCGGCGTGCTGGCGATCGAGTCCGTGGTTTTCGGATCGCTGATCGCGAGTTATTTGTATATGCGCATGGGGGAGGTTCAATGGCCGCCGCCGGGGACCGCGGAACCCAAGCTCTTACTGCCGACGATTTATACCGCGATTCTGCTGGCGAGCAGCATTCCGGTGTACTGGGGCGACAGCGGGATTGAGCGCAACGACGCCCGCGCGCTGCGCTGGGGGATGCTGATTGGCATTGCGATGGCGCTGGGGTTCCTCGCGCTGAAGGCGATCGAGTATTCCGATATCGACTATTTTTGGAACAGCCACGCCTATGGCTCGATCGTGTGGGCGATCAGCGGCTTCCATGCGCTGCACGTACTATCGCTGGTGCTGAAGACGATCGTGATCGACATACTGGCGTGGCGCGGCTACTTCAATGCGGAACGGCGGCTCGGCGTGACGATCAACGGGATCTACTGGCACTTTGTGGTGGTGGTCTGGATCCCGCTGTATTTTCTTATTTACTGGTCGCCGCGCATGCTCTGAGGAGGACCCTTGCGACCGGATGCGGACACTTACTATTCGGAACCACGGGGCATGCTGACGCTGTGGGCGGGGCTGTTGCTGGGGCCGATCGCGTGGCTGGCGCACCAGGCCTCGAGCTATCTGCTGGTCTACTGGTCGTGCGGGACGGGACACCGTTTCGCGTTCCACATTGTGAGCGTCCTGATGCTGGCCGCGGCCGGCGCGGGCGCGTGGCTGGCGCTGGGGGCGTGGAGAGGGACGGGGAAAGGGTGGGCGGACGACGGCGGCGGGCGCAGCGACCGGGGCCGCTTCATGGCGGTGGCGGGTATGATGGCCAGCGGCCTGTTCGCGCTGGCGATCGTAGCGCAGTGGATTCCTACGTTCTTAGTGGACCCGTGCGTGAGGTGAAGAGTTGAAAGCAAAAGCGTGGATCGCGCCGTCGCTTCTGGCCGCCGCCATTCTGGGGCTTTCCGGTTGTGGCGAAAACGCAGCCGCAGTGCTGGGCGAACAGGCAACCGGGGGCGATGCGCAACTGGGACGCAAGCTCACTTTCCGCCACGACTGCGGCTCGTGCCACATTATTCCGGGAGTGGCGGCCGCGAACGGGACTGTCGGCCCGACGCTGGAGCGGTTCGGCCGGCGAGGGTACATCGCCGGCGCACTGCCGAACACTCCCGAGAACCTGGTTGAGTGGATCGTGGAGCCGCATCGGATCCGGCCGAACTCCGGCATGCCGGATCTCGGAGTCTCCCCGGATCAGGCGCGGCACATGGCCGCCTACCTCTACTCCCTGCAATGAGAGCTCTATTCCGCACCTTGATCGGACTGGCCATCGCCGCCCTGGGGCTGGCAGGCGCCGCGGCGCAAACACTGCGGCGCGAGCGCTCCGGCCCGGACATTCAGCCGAACCAGGGCAGCCGGATGAAACTGATCCTGAAGACGGTGATTGCGACCGTGGCGGCGGGCCTGATCCTGCTGGGCGTGGGCGGATTCGCGTTCATGTACTCGGGCGTCTACGACATCGCCGCGAACGAACCGCACAACCCGATCGTGCAATGGGCGCTGGAGACGGCCAGCGACCGGTCGGTGATCTTTCACGCCAGGCGCATTCAGGCGCCGGACATCCAGGACCCGGCCCTCGTGCGGCAGGGACTGATACGCTACCGCGAGCACTGCCTTCCGTGTCACGGGGCGCCGGGGGTCGCGCGCGAGGCCCTCGGGCGTGGGATCCTGCCCGATCCGCCGCCGCTGATGACGGTGGCCGGCCGCTGGACGGACCCGCAGCTTTACTGGATACTCACGAACGGGCTCAAGATGTCGGGCATGCCGGCTTTGGGCATGCAGTTGAACGAGGCGGACCGTTGGTCGGTGGTCGCGTTTGTTCGCCGGATGGAATGGCTCTCTCCGGCCGAGTACCGGGAGTTCGTCGCCGCGCTGGAGGCTGAGCCGACCGCGGCGCCGGTCCAGTGGGTGCTGGAGGACGACCAGGGACTGACCAAGCTCGAGGCCGAAGGAAACCCGGAGCGTGGGAGGCAACTGATGCGCACGCTGGGCTGCGTCGCGTGCCACGCGATTCCGGGGCGCGCGGAAGCGACGGTGGGCCCGCCGCTCACGCGTTTCGTCGAGCGCCAATTCATCGCCGGTTCCAGCGCGAACACTCCCAAGAACCTGCAAGCCTGGATTCTGGACCCGGAGCGACTGGAGCCGGGAACGGCGATGCCGAACGTGGGAGCAACTCCCGAGCAGGCGCTGCACCTGGCGGCGTACCTGTACACCTTAGGCGACCCGCAGCGAGTCCAGCGGCTGCGGCGGAAACCGGCGCGGAACGGCGGCGAGCCCGTTGGCCGGAGCCTCCCGTGAGAATGATGGCGCGAGTAGCGGCCGCCATCGCCTTGACGGCGATACGGGCGGCGGCGCACGAGGGTGAGCCGCTGGAGCCGCACGACCTGCCCACGGCCTGGGTGCTCGACCCTTGGATTCTGATTCCGCTGGCGCTCTCCGGCTGGCTCTATTGGCGCGGGTCGCGGCCTTTGTGGGCGGACAAACCGGGCCGCGGCATCCGCCGCTGGGAGGCCAGAGCCTTCTGGGCGGGGTGGGCGGCGCTCGCGGTGGCGCTGGTTTCCCCGCTGCACGCCCTCGGCGAGGCGCTCTTCTCCGCGCACATGGCGCAGCACGAACTGATGATGGTTGTCGCGGCGCCGCTAGTGGTCCTGGGCCGTCCGCTGGTCCCCTTCCTGTGGGGGCTTCCGCTCTCCTGGAGGCGGCGCGCCGGTCGGCTGGGGCAGTATGGCTGGTTTCAGGCCGGGTGGCGGGCGCTCAGCCATCCGCTGTCGGCCTGGTCCATTCATGCCGTGGCGGTGTGGATCTGGCACGTGCCCGGGTTGTACGAGGCGACCGTTGAGAACGATTTGATCCACACGTTTCAACACGTGAGCTTTCTGGGGTCGGCGCTGCTCTTCTGGTGGGCGCTGATCCACGGCCGCGAGGCGGGCATGGGCCATGGCGCCGCCATCGTCTATGTCTTCACAACGGCGCTGCACGGCGGAGCGCTCGGCGCCATCCTTACGTTCGCTCCCACGACATGGTACCCGATCTACGAGAACACAACCTGGGCCTGGGGGCTCACGGCGCTGGAGGACCAGCAACTCGCGGGGCTGATCATGTGGATTCCCGCGGGCTTGCTCTATGCTGTCGCCGCGCTGGCGCTGGCGGTGAGCCTGATGCGGGAGTCGGAGGCAAGCCTCATCCGGCGCGAGGCCGAGGCCAGGACGCGGCATGCCGAAGGGTGACGCCGGTAAGCTTGCGCTAAGCCCGGGTTTCAGGCCACCGATGGACACCGATTCACACCGATAACACCGCGCGGCAGGGCCGTAACAACGGTGGAATGAGAAGACCGGAAGTCGTGAGGATTGGGATTGAAGGCGCTGAAGTGGCGGTCCGCCTGGCGGGCGATCGGGAGAAGCCGGCGCTGCTCCTGATCCATGGCTTTCCAGGTTCGTCGGAATCGTTTCGGAACGTGACCGGCGCCCTCGCGGGGGACTGCTTCGTAATCGCGCCGGACCTTCCGGGGTTCGGACGCTCCGAGCCTGTCGAACGGCCCTCATTTTCGGGTTTCGCGGATACGATCGACGGATTGCTGGCGCGGCTCGGCGCCGGGTCCTTCCACCTTTACCTCCACGATTATGGAGCGGCGGTAGGGCTTCATCTCGCCACGCGCGCGCCGCGCAGGATACGGAGCCTTATCGTCCAGAATGCCAATGCCCACGAGAGCGGGATGGGGCCGCAATGGTCAGCCACCAGAGCGTATTGGAATGATCCGACGCCGGAGCGGGAAGCCGAGGCGACCGCACACCTGACCTTGGAGGGGACGCGCGACCAATACGTGGGCGGCGTGCCCCGGGATATCGCCGAGCGCATCGATCCGAGGCTGTGGGAGGAGGACTGGCGGGTTATGTCGCTCCCCGGCCGGTTGGAGACGCAGCGCGCGCTGGCGCTCGACTATCGGAGCCATTTCGCGCGGTTCGGGGAGATCGCGGACTATCTCGATCGTTGGCAACCCCCGGCGCTGATGCTATGGGGACGGCACGATGTCTTCTTCGAACTGGAGGAGACGGTCTCGTGGATGAAGGCGCTCCCGCGCATGGAAGCGCACATCCTCGACGGCCCGCATTTTCTGCTTGAGACCCATGCGGCCGAATGCGCGGCGCTGATGAGCGCCTTCGTCAGGCGCGCGGAGGGGTAGCGGCCGATCTCGGCCAGGCGCTTGGGGGGAATGGGCCGGCGCGCCTGTTTCGATGCACGACCCGGCGCCAGGAGGAAAGCCGGTTGGAAAACCGGCTCCTGGCGGGACTGGGAGTCCCGCGCAGCCTACGAGGCTGCCTACGAGGCTGCCCGCCTCTGAATCCAAGACCTACAGCGAGGTAGAAGATCAGTAGCGGGGCATGGCGGGATCGACCCGCTCGGCCCAGAGGTTCGTGCCGCCGCGCATGTTTTTTACTTTGCGGAAGCCGGCCTGACGGAGGAAGCCGACGGCGCGGGCCGAACGCTGGCCCACTTTGCAGACGGCGACGATCTCGTCGGCCGTGTCCAACTCGTGCATGCGGCTGGGGAGTTGGCCCAGCGGGATATCCTTGGAGTTCGGCAGACGGCAAATCTGCAACTCGTGCGGCTCGCGAACGTCGAGAAGGACGAAGCGGTCGCCGCTGTCGTACTTCTTCTTGACTTCGACCGGATCGATCTCCCACTCGGCGGGGCTGGACGGCGCCTCGTGGCCGATCGCGGGAACGCCGCAGAACTCGTTGTAGTCGATCAGCTCCCGGATGGTGGGGTTGTCGCCGCAGACGGGGCATTCGCGATTCTTGCGCAGCTTCAGCTCGCGGAAGCGCATGGCCAAAGCGTCGTACAGCAGGAGGCGGCCGACCAGCGGTTCGCCCGCGCCGAGGATGAGCTTCACGGTTTCGGTGGCCTGGATGACTCCGATCGTGCCCGGAAGAATGCCAAGGACGCCTCCCTCGGCGCAACTCGGAACCAGACCGGCCGGCGGCGGCTCGGGATAGAGGCAGCGATAGCAGGGGCCGTCCCGGTAGGCGAATACCGTCGCCTGGCCCTCGAACCGGAAGATGGAGCCGTAGACGTTCGGCTTGCCGAGGATGACGCAGGCGTCATTGACCAGGTAGCGGGTCGGGAAATTGTCCGTGCCGTCGACGACGATGTCGTACTCGCGGATGACGTCGAGAGCGTTTTCGCTGGTGAGCGCCGCCTCGTAGCCGTCGAGCCGGATGTGCGGGTTGATATCGGTCATCCGCTCGATGGCGGAATCGAGCTTGCGACGGCCAACATCCTTCGTTCTGTGAATGATTTGGCGCTGTAAATTCGTGTAATCCACGACGTCAAAATCCACCAGGCCAATGCGGCCGACGCCGGCGGCGGCGAGGTAGAGTCCGAGCGGCGAGCCGAGGCCTCCGGCGCCGATCAACAGCACCTTGGCCTGCTTGAGTTTGAGCTGACCCCCCATGGCCACCTCGGGCATGATGAGGTGGCGGCTGTAGCGGAGGATCTCCTCGTTCGACAGCGTAACCGGAGGGGCGAATACGTCAGTCGCCATGGGCGCCTCCCGCGATGCTGGGAACGATGGAGACGGTGTCCTTGTCGGTCAACGGGGTGGCTTCGCGCTGTAGATAACGGATGTCCTCGTCGTTGACATAGACATTGACGAAGCTCCGCAGTTTGCCTTCGTCGCTGTAGAGATGGCGGCGTAGTTCGTCGTAACGGCCGGTGAGTTCACCGAGGACTTCACCGACGGTGGCGCCGCTCAGCTCAACGCTGTCGAGCTTGTCTGAATACTGCCGCAAGGGCGTGGGAATCAATACCTTGGCCATTTCAGGCTCCTAATTTGGATAAACTAATTCTTCGCTGTCCGCCGCCGTCTGGTCCGCGTTAGGCAGATAACAGGCGGCATGATCGAACTCGCCGCCCTTTACCGACAGCACGACAAAGGAGTACCAGGGACACGAGTTCTTCAGGTCCGTCGCCGAGAAGTAGGCGTCGGCGTCGGGATGGGAGTGAAAGATCCCGATGAGGTCCAGGCCCTGGCGCCTGGCTTCGCGGTCGGCGCGCAGGAGGTCCTCTGGACGGAGTTCGTAGCGGTTGCCCCGTTCGCCCTGGTAGGCGTTTTCCAGCTCGACGGCAACCTTGACGGTCTTGTGGCTGTTGTCGATGGCGCCGAGCATGGCGCCGCAGCACTCGTCCGGATAGGCCGACCGTGCGTGGGCCACCATCCGGTCCCACGCGTCTTTTTCAATCCGGATCATTCCAGAAATCCTCGCTGAGATACTTTTCGGCGCTATCGCACAGGACGGTGACGATAACGGCGCTCTCGTCACGGGCGGCGAGTTTCCGCGCGAGGGCGTACGCGGCGACGGCGTTGGCGCCGGAGGAAAGGCCGACCAGCAGACCTTCGTCGCGGGCAAGACGGCGCACCATGCGGTAGGCATCCTCGGTCTCGATCCAGACGTTGTCATCGGCCAGGGTATCGTCGTAAATGGCCGGAACGAGCGCGGTAGGCATGTGCTTGAGCCCTTCCAGTCCGTGGAAGCCGGAGGACGGCTGGGCGGAGACGCACTGCACGCGAGGCAGGTCGCGCCGGAAGCGGCGGGTTACGCCGACGAAGGTTCCGCTTGTTCCCATCGAAGCGACGAAATGGGTAATGCGGCCGCCGGTCTGCTCGATGATCTCGACGGCGGTGGTGGCGTAATGGGCTCTCCAGTTGGCGGGGTTGCTGTACTGGTCGGGATAGAAGTATGTATCCGGGTCGGACTCATAGATTTCGCGGCACTTCCGGATGGCGCCGTCAGAGCCCTGCGTGGGGTCGGTGAAGACGAGTTCCGCCCCGTAGGCGCGCAGGATGCGCTTTCGTTCCTCGGAGGCGTTGCGGGGGAGGCAGAGCTTGACCTTAAATCCCTTCACCGCCGCGATCATCGCGTAGGCAATCCCGGTGTTCCCGCTGGTGGCATCCAGGAGGACCCGGCCGGGGGAGAGCCGCCCCGTGCGTTCGCCGTCCAGGATCATGTTGAGGGCCGGACGGTCTTTGACGGAGCCAGCAGGATTGAAGTACTCCGCCTTGGCGTAGACTTCGATGCCGGGCAGGCCGGCAAAGAGCTTTTCCAGCCGGATGAGCGGCGTATTGCCGATCTGGGCCAAGATGGACGTCTTGGGCCGTTGAAGAAGAATGGGCGCCGCTATCGCCATCACGGTATTGGATGAACCCGTTCGGGGGAAAGAACCCAGCATTTTTATTCTAAGAATCTCCCGATACTCTGTCAACAATGGGGAGATTGGCGGGATTGGGGAAGCGGAGGCTTCCGGGGAGTTTTGTCCGCGGGGCGTTTAGGGGTGATTTCCGAGGGGCGAACGGGCGTTTTCGGGGTGGCGGCGGCAGCCCATTCCACGCGACGCAGGCAGGGCGGGCGGTGTTACAATAGTTTCTTGGCGGCCGGAGGCCGCTAATCTGCTTGCTAACCTTCGACCGTTTTCCGCTGGGTAGTCGGCCAAGACTAGCTCGCCGGTAGAACATGCTGCTCTGAAGCAGCTTTGAAGAGGAGAATATGACGAATATTTACGTTGGGAATCTGTCCTACCAGACCACCGAGGACGAGCTACATTCCGCGTTCGCTGAATACGGCGCGGTGGAGCGGGTCAGCCTGGTGCGAGACCGGGATAGCGGGCAACCGCGCGGCTTCGCGTTCGTCGAGATGACCAATGCCGACGAGGCAATGGCGGCCATTAACGGTTTGAACGGCACAGAACTAAAAGGGCGCTCGCTGAATGTCAACGAAGCGCGCCCGCGCGAAGAGCGCGGCGGCGGGGGCGGAAACCGATTTAGCGGAGGCGGCGGAGGGAACCGAGGCGGAGGCGGGGGCCGCCGTCGGGAACGCCGCTGGTAGGCGCGAAGCGTAACTGACAGGCGACGCAGGGCGGGCCGCCGTGTGAGCCATGGCGTCCTCAACCTGTCCATCGAGCCGCGGCCGCGATGCGGCGCGCTGATATTCCGAGTGGAGGAAATATGGCAGGACGCGGTAGAACGACATCCCAAAAACGACAGAAAGAACAAGCGCGACTGGAACGCCGGCAGCAGAAGGCGGCAAAGAAGGAGGCGCGCAAAGCTTCAAAGGACGGTTCGGAGACCGACGATAACATCGACTGGCACCATAGCATCGACTTCGGCGACAGTTGGACCGGCCCGGACCAAGGCGGGGAGAGCCCCCGCTAGTCAGACTACACCTTCGACGGCGCCGGACGGCATCGTATCGCAGCGGACCACTCAAAACACGATATGATGTCCATCCGGCTTGAAATCCAACAACTCCACTCGACCCGTTGTCAGCTTTCCTAAGCTCGCCCTGCTAGCGGCGGTCTTCCTCGGCATCGTATTCCTCCTCCCCCGACCCGCCGGACTCGAACCCGCCGCGTGGCGACTGCTCGGCATCTTCGTCGCGACGGTGCTCGGTCTGATGATCGAGCCGATGCCGGGAGGCGCGCTGGTCCTTCTGGCGGTCACGCTGGCATCGATTCTTGGGGGGCTGACGATTCAACAGGCGCTGGCCGGCTACGGCGATCCGACGGTGTGGCTGGTGATGGCGGCCTTCTTCATATCCCGCGCGCTGATCAACACGGGCCTGGCGCGGCGGATCGCGCTGTTTTTCGTGAGGCTGTTCGGCAAGAGTTCGCTCGGCATTTCGTACGCATTGTCGGCGTCGGACATGGTGCTGGCGAGCATCATCCCTTCGAATGCGGCGCGGTCGGGCGGGGTCGTTCTGCCGATCATGCGTTCGATCGCGGAACTCTACGGCTCGCAACCGGGGGCGACGGCCGCATTGCTGGGCAGCTTTCTGTTCACGGCCGTGTACCAGAACATCTGCGTGACGGCGGCGATGTTCTTTACCGGACAGGCAAGCAATCCGCTGGCGGCGCAGATGGCCGCGCAGGCCGGCTACACGGTCACCTGGACCAGTTGGTTCCTGGCCGGCATCGTTCCGGGTCTGTGTTCGTTAACGATCGTTCCGATGGTCGTGCTCCGGCTGAATCCACCGAAGATCCGTCACACTCCGGAGGCGGCGGCGTTTGCATCGAGGGAACTCGCGGCGATGGGGCCGCTGAGCCGCGAGGAGAAGATCATGGCCACCGTCTTCGCGACGGTGTGCGGGATGTGGGTGACGTCGGGCTGGCACAAGGTGGATATCACCGTCACGGCTCTGCTTGGCAGCGCGGCCCTGCTGGTTTCGGGCGTGCTGAAATGGGAGGACGTAAAGAGCGAGCGGGCCGCCTGGGACATCTTCATCTGGTACGGCGGTCTGCTGCGGCTCGGCAAGGCGCTCGGCGACGCCGGCGTCACGACGGAGTTCGCCGGAGGGGTGGCGGGAATCTTCGGGGGCGCAAGCTGGGAGTTGTTGTTCGCCGCGGGGCTGTTGATCTATTTCTACGCGCACTATGGATTCGCGAGCATCACGGCGCACATGCTGGCGATGTATCCGGCGTTTCTGGCGCTGTTCGCGGCCAAGGCCGCTCCGCTCGGGCTGGTGGTGTATGCGTTCGCCTGTTTCACGAACCTGGCGGCCGGGCTGACGCATTACGGGACGACCCCATCGCCGATGTTCTACGCGCACGGCTACGTTTCGTTCCGGCGATGGTGGACGACCGGGTTCGTCGTCTCGCTCATAAACATCGCGATCTGGTCCGTCGTGGGCTTTTCATGGTGGAAACTGCTCGGGTTGTGGTAACAAAGCCGAACGGCGCCGGCGCTCAATGGCCGCGCGGATAGCAACCGAGGACGGTGATGAAATCGGCGAGCTCGCGAAGATGGTTGAGGGCATTCCGCACCTTTTCGTCCGAGATGTGGCCGATGAGGTCGACATAGAACAGGTATTCCCAGGGCTTGCCACGAAGCGGTCTCGATTCGATTTTGGCGAGGTTGACGTCGCGCAGCGCAAACGCGCTGAGGGCGCGGAAGAGGCTGCCGGGGATATTCCTGGTGCTGAATACCAGTGAGGTTTTGTAGGCGCCGCCGCGATCGGGAGGGAAATCAGGCGCGCTCTCGCGCCTCCGCCTAAGGAGGAAGAAGCGCGTAAAATTCTGGCGGTCGTCCTCGATGGAGCGCCTCAGGATGCGGCCCCCGTAGATTTCGGCGGCGGCGGCGGATGCGATGGCGGCGGCGTCGGGGTATTGGCGCTCGATCAGCATCTTGACGCTGCCGGCCGTGTCATAGAACGGCACCCGCTCCAGGTGGGGAAAGCGAGCAAAGAACTTGAGGCACTGGTTCAGCGCCACCGGGTGGGAGAATATCCGTTTGAGCTGCGAGAACCGCACGCCGGGCAGAGCGATCACGTTGTGAACGATGCGAACGCTGGTTTCGCCCACGATCGGCAGCCGAAACTCCACCAGATGGTCATAGTTCTCGTGAACCGAGCCGTGAAGGGTGTTCTCGATGGGAATGACCGCGGCATCCACTTTTCGCCGGGCCAGGCTTTGAAACACCTGTTCGAAGTGCTGGCAGGGCTTCGGCTCGACATCGGGCCCCAGCAATTGGTGGATTGCCACCTGGCTGAAGGCGCCTTTCTCGCCCTGAAAAGCGACGGTGAGTGTTTTGGCGGCGCGGTTGGTCAAACTCCCTCCCAGCGGCGGGCGTCGGCGGCAGGCGCGCCGAGCAAATCGAGAACGCGATCCACGGAATGATCGACGATGTCCATAACGGTCTCGGGCTTGTGGTAGAAACCGGGAATCGGGGGAGCGATCGTGGCGCCCATTTCGGCCAACAGCGCCATCGAGCGGAGGTGTCCGAGGTGCAACGGGGTTTCGCGCACCATGAGGATCAAGCGCCGCCGCTCCTTGAGCGTGACGTCGGCGGCGCGGAGCAGCAGGTTGGACGTGATGCCATGGGCGATGGCCGACATGCTGTGGATGGAGCAGGGCGCGATGACCATGCCGTCAACCGGAAACGAGCCGCTGGCGAGACGGCTACTTACGTCTTCCAGCGGGTATGAAAACGCGGCGAGGGCGCGGAAATCCGCGGCTTTTTTGCCGATTTCGATATGGGCGGTTCGCTCTCCCATGCGGGTGAGGATCAAATGGACCTCGACGCCTGGATTGCGCCTGAGTTTCTCCAGAAGCCGGAACCCGTATATGGAACCACTGGCGCCGGAGATTCCGACGACGATTCTCAAAATTCACCCTCCTCGACGATGCCTGTTCCGAAAACAGAACACAATTGCTACCAGGCAGTTGCCGGGCGCGGCGGCGGCGGATATAATTCAAGCGCGGCGTTCCCGCCCGGTCGCCGAACCGCGGCGGTTCCTCCGCAGCCTCATAGTCCGCCGGGCAAATCATATCATGGAGGAAGCAGGGCGAAAACTCAAGCAGGCGCGAGAACGGCTTAACCTCCGATACCGCGACGTGGAGCAAGCGAGCCAGCGAATCGCGGAACGTCATAAGAACGACGAGTTCGCAATTGCGCTGAGCCGCTTGGCCGATATTGAGAACAAGGGTACGGTGCCGAGCATGTATCGGCTGTACGCCCTGTGCGCCATTTACCGGCTGAACATTCTGGAGGTGATGGAGTGGTATGGGGTCGACGTGTCGCAACTGCCGAGCGACGCGGCGTGCGTGCCGCTGGAGATGACGCACCTGATCG
The DNA here is from genome assembly GCA_026129905.1 of Bryobacteraceae bacterium. GTDB lineage: Bacteria > Acidobacteriota > Terriglobia > Bryobacterales > Bryobacteraceae > JAHCHE01. The sequence goes on from JAHCHE010000007.1 coordinate 114,788, forward strand.
GGTTCGCTTCCAACGAGCACGGCGTGATCCAGGTGCCGCTGTCGCTCGACCCAGGTCTGGATACGAGCAAGACGACATTCCTGACGCGAATGATTCAGCGATGGGGCACATTGCCTCTGATCCTGCTGAACGGGCTGGATTTGCGGAACCACCGGTACGCGTTCATCGGGACGGAGGACTGGTCGATGTATCCGCTGCTGCAACCCGGAGCGCTGGTGATGATCGACGAGACGAAACGGAAGATCGCCGTCGGGGGGTGGTCGAGCGAACTTGAGCGGCCAATCTACTTTCTCGAGCAGCGGGATGGATATGCGTGCGGTTGGTGCAGCCTGAAGGATGGCCAGATGGTGGTGCTGCCGCATCCGGCCTCCAACTGCGAGCCGCGGGTGTTTGCGTATCCGAACGAGATCGAGGTGATCGGACAGGTTGTCGGGATGGCTACCCGTCTGTATCCGGGTCGGCGACGCCGTACTCGTTCCTGAGCAGTTGGAGCAAGGTTTCCAGGTCCCCCATATAGAGCTGCTTTTCCGCCTTGCGGGCGGCGCCGGGGACGAGGTGCCGGTACGGCGTGAGCCGGAGCCACGCTTCCACGATCGACCGCTTATTGGCGCCGAGCACCGAAAGGTACAGGTCGAGGTCGGCTTTTTGCTCTTCGAGGGTGAAGCACAACCATTCGGCGAAGGCTTGGGAGTGACTTTGACGGAGCGTCCGGCTCGATTCCTCCTGCCCGTACATCAAGGCGAAGCCATGGTGTTCGTAGGTATCGGTATTAGGATTGCGAAGAGAAGAAAGATAGACGAGACGTCCGAAGACAGAAGGAATCTGTGACAGGGTGTGACGCCACAAATCGGCGGCCGCTCCCCTATCGAGCGCCGTCTTGTTCGCGGACCTTTTCATCTCGGTCCTCATCCGGCTCCTGACCGCTCGCCGAACCGCCTGGCCCGAACGCCTGTTAAATCATACTATAGACCTAAAGGCGGGGTAAAGAGGCTGTTGTTCCGATTTTCGAAAAGTTCCGGTCCGCCGGCCACAGGGGGTGGAGGGTGGGCTAGGCTGAAAGTCGTCGCGATCGAACAAGGCCGCTCAAAACGCCATAAAAACAAAACAGGAGAAGAAGAGATGAAAAAGCTGTTCGTCATTTTTGCGCTTGCGTTGCAATTCGTCGGAACCGTCAGCGTGGCCAGCGCGGTAGCGCCGCTGCCCGAGTGCCTTCCCTGCCGCGTGGCCCTGCGGTAAACCGGCACAGTCCGGCTCGCAGGCTTCGGCGGACGCCGGGCGGCGGAGAGCCAGAGAAGCCCTGGAGGCGCCATGAGATGCTACACTCGTGGGGTCAATGTTCCGTGACGCTGCGTCCCTTTCGTTGATTATCGGAAGGGTGGAGTGGTCTCTCTGGCTTGTAATGGTAGTCGCGCAGATCGCGCTGATTGCGCGGCTCGCCCACACGGGATTGTGGCGCACTTACCGGTTCTTCGCCGCCTATGTGGCCGGGCAGCTTCTGCAATCGGCCGCCCTGATGTCCATACCGCCTGGAATCACTCTCTACGGGATCGTCTACGCCGCCTTTGAAGGAATCATCGGGCTCTGCGCCGTGATGGCTATTCTGGAGATCTACCACCTGGTACTACAGCGGTATCCCGGCATTGGCACGCTCGGGCGGCGCGCGTTAAAGTGGGGTTCCGTTCTGGCGCTCGGCATTGCCGCCGCTACGCTGTACCCGGACATAGCGAATCAGGCGGAGAAATACCCGACCTTGCTGGCGGTGTTCGTGTTTCAGCGGGCGCTCTATTCCGCTCTGCTGCTGTTTGTCATGTTTATCGCGGCGTTCCTGGTCTGGTTTCCGATACCACTGACGCGAAACACCGCGCTGCATGCTGGCGTATTCGGGTTGAGTTTTGCCACGGCGTCGCTGATACTACTGGTCCGCAACGCCCTCGGCGGGGAGTACCGCGAGATGGCGAGTACCATTCAACTCGGCGTATACGCCGCATGCCTGGTGGCATGGATTCTATTCCTGACGCCGGCGGGCGAACGCAGCCAAGTGGTGGTGGGGCACCGTTGGGCGCCGGAAGCGGAGGCGCGCCTGGTGGAGCAGCTCAACGAGATAAACCGTACTTTAGTGCGCAGCACGCGCAAATAACCGAGGAAGTAATCCGAAGAATTCCGAGCCCGCCAGCCGTTCTTGCATTGCAAGTTCCTCCGTTATCATGTATGCTCGACTGAGAGGACAGAGCGGACTATGCACGTGATCGAGGGCGCGGGACTGGTGGGTCTGATCCTGCTGGCTTCCTTCGTCGTCTTGATATTGAAGCTGGCGTCGTCCACCAGAGTCCGTGGCGTTGACCCGGAATGGATCCAGCACTTTTCGATTTCGTCGTACCGGCCGATGGAGCGGCTCCTCAGCGAAGACGACGTGGAGTTCCTTAAGTCGCAGCCGGGTTACGAGCCTGGCATGGAGAAGTCCCTCCGGAGGGCGCGCCGGAAGATCTACCGCGCGTACTTGCGCAACCTGGGGCAGGATTTCAACCGGCTGCACCTGGCGCTGCGGCTGGCGGCGCTGCACTCACCCGAGGACCGGCCGGACCTGGCCGGGGTGCTGGTGAAGCAGAAGGGGCAATTTTTCGTCAGCCTCGGGGTCGCGCACGTCCAACTGGCGCTGCACGCGGCAGGGATCGGCAGGGTGGATGCGCGCGGGCTGCTCGCTACTCTGGACACGATGCGCACCGATCTCCAGGGAATGCTCCCCGTCGCGATGAACGCCTCGGCGTGAACCGCGCCAGCCGACGGTGGCGCGCGGCGACGCCCAGCCAGGTTCGCTATAGAATAAGAGCTTGCGGCTGAGGACCCTCCTACTCTTCGCGCTCCTGAGCGCCTGCGCGGTATTCTCCTGCCAGCACAAATCCCGACGGGTGGTCGCGGTTATTCCCAAGGCGACCTCGCACCTGTTCTGGTTGTCGGTGCAGGCGGGCGCGATGGCCGCGGGCAAGGAATTCAACCTGGACGTGCTGTGGAACGGCCCCGCGTTGGAAACCGACTATGCGCGCCAGATCCAGATTCTGGACTCGATGGTGGCGCGGCGGGTGGACGGGATCGCGATCGCGGCCACGGAGCGGAAGGCCCTGGTGCAACCCGTCGACCGCGCCATCGCGGCCGGAATTCCGGTAACCGTCTTCGATTCCGGCCTGGATTCGTCCAGTTTCATGTGCTACATCGGGACGGATAACGTGGAGGCCGGCCGGATGGCGGCGCGCGCGCTGGGCGGAATGCTGGGCTCAAAAGGAACGGTGGCGATGGTACTGCACGCGCCGGGGAGCCTTTCGACGATGGATCGGGAGCAGGGATTCAAGGAGGTCATCGGGCGGGAATTCCCGAATATCAAGATCGTCGCCGAGCAATACAGCATGTCCAACCGCGCCAAGGCCGTGGCGGCGGCCGAGAACATTCTCACGGCGCATCCCGATCTGAACGGAATCTTCGCTTCGACGGAACCCAGCGCCTCGGGCGTGTCGCTTGCTCTGAAGAGCCGCGGCATGAGCGGCAAGGTTCGGTTCGTTGCTTTCGATTCCAGCGACACGATGATTGAGGATCTGAAGGCGGGCGTCATCGACGCCACCGTGGTGCAGGACCCGTTCCGGATGGGGTTTGAGGCGGTGAAGTCGCTGTCGGACAAACTGGCGGGGCGCGAGCCGCCGAAGCAGTTGGGCCTGCCCGCCCGAGTGGTGCTGGCAGACGACTTAGAAAAAGAAGAAATTCAACAGCTTCTAAGTCCAGACTTGAGAAGATACCTGAAATGAATGGCCCCACGGTTATTCCGCATCTCGAGCTACGACAACTGGCGGAACGTATCCTCGCCGGGGTTGGCTTCCCGGAAGCGAAAGCCGCGCTGGTGGCCGAGTCGGTCGTCGCCACAAGCCTCCGCGGCGTCGATTCCCACGGCATCCACCTGCTGCCGCATTATGTGAAGCAGTTCCGGATCGGCAACATCGATCCGTCCGCCGATGGGCATGTTGTTTCGGAATCCGGCGCGTGCCTGCTGTATGACGGCGAGCACGGGGTGGGCCAGCACATTTCAGCGATCTGCAGCGATCACGCCGTCCGCCTGTGCCGCGAACACGGGCTTGGCCTGGCAATCGCGCGGAACTCGAACCATTTCGGCGCGGCGTTCTTTTGGGCTCGGAGGATTTCGTCGCACGGTCTGATCGGCGTCGTCATGTCGAACGCTTCACCTTCGGTTCCGCCGTGGCAGGGCCGCGAGGGCCGCGTCGGCACGAATCCGATCTCGGTGTCCGTGCCAAGCTCGGGCGCGGGTGGATGGCTGCTGGATATGGCGACCACCACGGTAGCCATGAACAAGATCGTGCAGGCGGCGGCGAACAACCTGCCCACGATCCCATCCGGGTGGGCGATGGACGCGGACGGGGTTCCGACCACCGACACGATGCAAGCGCGCCGGGGTTTGTTGATGCCGCTGGGAGGATACAAGGGCAGCGGCCTGGGAATGCTGGTGGAGATCCTGTGCGGCGTGCTGGGCGGCGGAATAATGAGCACTAAGGTGGGCGGCCTGCACATCACGGAGCGGATGATGAACACGTCGCAGATGTTTCTGGCGATCGACATCGCGCGGTTCATGCCTCTGGAGGAGTTTCAATCGCGGATGGAGTACCTGGTGACGCTGGTAAAATCGGCGGCGCCGGCCAGGGACTTCAGCGAGGTACTGGTGGCCGGTGATCCGGAATGGCGGAAGGAAGCGGAGCGCCGGCGCGACGGCATACCGGTGGACCCGAGCACCTGGAACGCACTGTTGAGCCTCGCGGCGGAACTGGGAATCCCGGCGGCAGCGGCCGGAACCGCGAGCAGCGAGTGAGTCCATGACTCCCCGGGAGAGGATCCTCGCCGCGGTAAGCCGGCGCGCACCGGACCGGCTGCCGGTCGACCTGGGCTCGACTCTCGCCTCCACGATCACAATCGGAGCGCAACGGCGGCTGCGCGGATGGCTCGGCATGGGAGAAGACGCCCCTGTAGAGCTCTTTTCCCGGCGCTCGGGCACGGTGATTCCGGACGAAGCGATCCTCGAGCGGTTCGGCGCCTGCGCCCGGCCGGTGATTCTTGGGGCGCCCGAAATCCGTCCCGACCGCCCGCTGACGGACCTGTCGTTTGTGGATGAGTGGGGCATCACCTGGGCCAAGCCAGGCGAGGGCCACTACCTGAACCTGGAGGGACCGTTTTCCGGGCTCGAGAATCCGGGAACGGCCGATCTGGATCGCTTCGCCTGGCCGGACCCATCGGACCCTGGCCGCTTCCGAGGTTTGCGCGAGCGGGCGCGGACGCTACATGAGGAGACTCCGTACGCGGTTGTGCTCGGATTGGGAGTGGGTCCGGTTCATCAAGGCCAGTTCCTCCGCGGCTACGCGCCGTGGCTGGAAGACCTGGTGGCGAATCCCTCATTTGCCGCGGGATTGCTGGAACGCGTCGCCGACGTCTGGATCGCGATCGCGACCGAGGCGCTCCGCCAAGCGGGCGACTACGTGGACATCGTCATGTTCGGCGACGACATCGCCACCCAGCGCGGACCGCTGATGCGGCCGGCATTGTATCGGAAACTGATCAAGCCGCAACACAAACGGATGGTGGAGGCCGTGCGGCCGTTCGGCAAGCCGGTACTCTATCACACCTGCGGCTCAGTGGCGGCGTTCATACCCGACCTGATCGACGTGGGGATTGACGTTCTGAACCCTATCCAGGTATCGGCCGCGCGCATGGACACCCGCTGGCTGAAACAAGAGTACGGGCGGGACCTGGCATTCTGGGGAGCGATTGACAACCAGCGTGTCCTGCCGTATGGCGCGCCGGCGGATGTCGAGCGCGAGACGCTGCGCCGGATTGAAGACCTGGGGCCGGGCGGCGGCTATGTGCTCGCCGCTGCCCACAATATTCAGCAGGACGCGCCGCCGGAAAACATCGCGGCGATGTTCGATGCGGCGAAAAACAGCCAACGGTAGTTGAAATCTCGAGGCGGTCGGCGTCGAGCGGGCTAACCGTGCCGGATGACGAGAACGTCGCCGTCCTGCACCACGTACTCCTTGCCTTCGAGCCGGAGTTGGCCTTTCTCGCGGGCGCCGGCGTATCCGCCGAGATCGACCAGCGTCTTCCAGTTCACTACTTCGGCGCGGATGAACTTTTTCTCAAAGTCCGTGTGGATGGCGCCCGCGGCCTTGAGCGCGGGTGAATGGACCGGGACGGTCCAGGCGCGAACCTCGGTTTCGCCGGCGGTCAGGAACGACATCAGGCCAAGAAGCGAGTAGCCGGCGGTGATGATGCGCTCCAGGCCCGATTCGGGCAGGCCGTAGCTGGCAAGGTAATCCCTGGCTTCGGCCGGGTCCAGTTCGGCGAGTTCCGCCTCGATTTTGCCGCAGATCGCGGTGACGGCCGTTCGGGGATGGCCGGCCAGGCGCTTGTGCGCGAAATCGCGCTCGATATCGTGGAGGCGCGGGGCTTCCTCTTCACCGATATTGAGGACGTACAGGATCGGCTTCTGCGACAGGAAGCCGAAGCCGCGAATCCGTTTCTCGCCCTCGGGGTCGAGGGTCATGGCGCGGAGCGGCTGGTTGTCTTCGAGCGTGGCCTTGGCCTCGGTGAGCAGTTCGAACTCACGGTCCAGGTCGGCGCTCTTGATCTTCTTGCGGTCCTTGTCGAGACGTTCGAGCCTCTTTTCGATCACCACGAGGTCGGAAAGGATCAGCTCCGTTTCGACATCATCGAGGTCGCGGGCAGGATCGACGCTTCCCCTTTCGTGAGGAATCGTGTCGTCGTCGAACACCCGCAAGACGTGGGCGAGGGCATCCGCCAGCCGCATGGCCGCCAGGTATTTGGGGTCGCGGAGCGCCTCTTTCGAGATGGAGGGGAAATCGAGGTACTCCATCGTTGCGTGCGTGACTTTGCCGGGCTGGAAGACCTCGGCGAGGGCGTCCAGCCGGGGGTCGGGTACACGCGCGACGCCCTGCCGCGCCTCGAGGGCGCCTACGCGGGCGTGCTCGTGAACGCCGGTCAGAATGGTGAAGAGCGAGGTTTTGCCCACCATAGGCAGGCCGATAATTGCTGTTTTCATTCAGAGTGGAATATCAACGAGGTCGAGAATATCGCGGAGAATCTGGTCGCCGGCGTCGGATCCGCGCTGGGCCAGGGCGACCCGGGTGTTGACTACCACACGGTGCGCGAAGACCGGGATGGCAAGGCGCTTGACGTCGTCGGGGATGGCATAGTCGCGGCCTTCGATGAGCGCCAGAGCCTGCGCGGCGCGATACAATCCCTGCGCGCCCCGCGGACTGACGCCGAGCGCCAGCGATTCGTGGAGCCTGGTCTTCTCGACAATCGCCATGATGTAATCCAGGATCGAATCGTCGACGCGAACCGAGCGGGCGTGCTCCTGGAGGTGAAGCACGTCCTCGGCCGACAGGACCGGTTCCAGCGCGCCGGCTGCATAGCTTTCCGTCTGGCGGAGGATCTGGCGTTCGGAAGACGGATCGGGATAGCCGATCCGTAAACGGAGCAGAAAGCGGTCGAGCTGGGATTCCGGCAGGGGGTACGCGCCATGATGTTCCACCGGATTCTGCGTGGCGATGACCATGAACGGCCGGGCCATGGGGTAGGAAACGCCGTCGATGGTGACCTGGCGCTCGTTCATCGCTTCCAGCAGCGCCGACTGGGTCTTGGGCGTGGCGCGATTAATCTCGTCGGCGAGCAGAAAATTCGTAAAGATGGGGCCGCGCTTGAACTCGAAGCCCTGGGTGTGCGCGTTGTAAACGGTGACGCCGAGCACGTCGCTGGGCAGCATGTCGCTGGTGAACTGGAGGCGGAGGAACTGGCAGTCCACCGAACAGGCCAGCGCCTGGGCAAGGGTGGTCTTGCCGACGCCCGGAACGTCTTCGATGAGGAGATGACCCTTCGCGAGGAGGCAGGCGAGCGAGAGCCGGATGATTTCGGGTTTGCCACGAATGGCCAGGGCGAGCGCCGCTTCGACATCGCCCACCCTTTGGAGCGCAGCCGGCGGGGCCTCCACGGTATCCCGCAGGTTCATTACATTGCTATAATAACGAATCCGGCCGCTGGAACGCCGCGTAGAGGGCTTCGCAGGGGCGCGTAGCTCAGTTGGTTAGAGCGCCTGCTTCACACGCAGGAGGTCACAGGTTCGAGTCCTGTCGCGCCCACCATCTTACTTTTCATAGGCTTGCAGGACATACGACAAAGCCCTGCGATTATGACGCAGACGCTCCGAGAGGATCGCATGGACGCTGCGTAATCGTAAACGCTGATCTTCTGACGCTCAGTACCGCTGTGTAGCATGAGAATCGCTGTGTAGCATGATGGCTGAGAGCGTCTTGGATCGCTCTGGAAGCGCCCTGGAGCACGTCGGCGCGGGTTGGCGCGCGTCACTTGTTCGCGCTCAGGCCCTTCACGCGCTCCTCGATCTTCGTCTTGATCTCCGCAGGGACTTCGATCAGCGCTAATTTCTTCTTCGCGGTCTTCTCGGCAGCCTCGAGCGCAGCCGCCATAATCGTCTTCGCGTTCTTCTCACCGCCCTTGAGCGACTGGCGAATGCCGCGGGCCGCTGCGATGATGAGAACCGTTTGCCGGCTGCGCGGCTCGCGCTCTTTGCCCGGCGCTTCGACAATGCCGAGCCTTTTCAGCGCGTCGGCACTTTGCGCTCTCTACTGTCCTACGAGATTTCTCCGTTTTGCCGCTCGGCGGCGAGGACGGCTTCCAGGGACTCTCGGTGGATGTTTCGATGGCGGCGAGGATTGCGCTCAGGCTTGTCATGTTCTTCTCTCATGTTTTCAACTACCTGGATCAGATCTGGGCCGATGGTACGACAATCGGAGGTCAAGGAGAATCCGATGCCGTCACAAGTCCTTCATATTCTGTTGGATAATGAACACAGATGAAATATTCAAGTGACGAGCTCCAGTGCGGAGCTGAGGCTCTTCGTACGCACATCGAAGCCCTCCGCGATGAGGATCCTGAGCTTGGCGATTTTCACGAAGCCTTCGAACAGTACTGTGTCCGCAAATTCTCGCTCGGTACGACGGCTTCGACGGTTCGCGTTGGCGGAAAGAACCAAAAAGGCATCGACTTCTATTCAACACGCGACGCGGAATACACGATCGGACAGTGCAAGATTCCTGAAGTCCAGTGGCTCACCGCGAACCCGAACAGCGTCAAGTCGTGGGGCCCGCAGGGCGTTAACGATCTACGCGAAGCATTACGATTCCTGTTTGGTCAACCCCATGAGACGCAAACTCAGACTAATCCGATTGTCGCTGCACTCTTCGCACAATTGCAGCAGGACCGGCTTCAAGCTCAGGTTCAGGTTACCGTATTCCTGGTTGTCTACGGCATGCTCAACGGCAAAGGGAAGGAGGACTTCGAAGCCGTCAAGAGCGAGTGGGAACAGAAGGTTGCTAACCTCAAAGTCGAACTATATGAGTTGGAAGACCTTGTTGAAGAGTTCCTGCTTGGCACCTCCCACTCCACAGGTGAGATCGAATTTGACCTGAAGGTGAAAGATTCAAAGCTGCTGAGCATGCATGACTTCTGCTACTTTCTCGCCAATGCTGCGGACATTCACCGTGCATTCGTGAAGTTCGGGTGGCGCCTTTTCAACCTCAACGTTCGTTACGAGATTAAGGGATCAAGTGTAAATGGTGATATTGTCGAATCGCTGGAACACCAGAAGACGAGAAAACGATTCCACCACTACAACAACGGTCTTGTTATTTTGGTCGAGAACTTCAATGCAAAGAACCCACAAGTCGTGAAGGTCAAGAAGGCACAGATCGTAAATGGCCTGCAGACCGTCAAGTCCATCCACAATGCCGTTTCCAGCAAGAAGGTCACAGTGCAGGAGCTTGAGGCGGACTGCGTTGTTCAAGTGAAAGTTATTAGAAATGATCAGCCAGACTTCGTAGACACCGTCGTCGAGACGACCAACAACCAAAATCCAATGAACCCCCGCAACTTAAAGTCGCACACGAGGGAACAGCGGATATTGCAAACGACCTTTAAGGAATACAATCCCCGTTGGTTTTATCAATTGAAAGAAGGCCAATGGAATTCGCTGACCGAAGAGGACGCCAGGTTTTTCAAGCCAGTCGTTGGTTACTCAGTCAAGGAGTTCAAGCCCGATCCCCACAAGAAAGCAGGTAGAGTGATCGACAATGAAGACCTTGCAAAAGCGTGGCTGGCGTTTCTCGGATTTGCCGACAAAGCTGCCGACCGAGTGACGCATTTCTTTTCTGAGAATGATCTATACCATTTGTCCTTCAACCGAAAGCCCACCGCCAAACACTGGGAGATCTTCGCAAGCCAAACCAACTTTTTTGATTCTTCTGCTGCCGACGGTAAGGAGTTTACTCGTTGGACGGAGCTTGCTATCGGACAAGCCTCCCCAGAAGAGTACTTCGCGGCATACGCGCTAATGGATTTCGCCAAGAACTATGTGCCCTCGCCGAAGCAGTACCGCGAGTTGGCCCTACAAGAAGGCGTTGTAGATGGTGCAATTGAAAAATCGGGCGGTTCCTTTAAGGTTTCCGCACACGAAGAGGAGAAGTTCCTGTCTACCAGTGCGACGTACCAGACGTGGCGCTTATTGGCGAACATGAAGGAGTTATTGGTGGAGTTGGCTACTCATGTTCTCGCTCGCCGATATGGTAATTTGAGTCGAGAGTTTTGCCAATCCCTGCTTGAGACTAGCGACTTGAGGGGCTATACAAAGACGGCGGAGTTAAGGGACGTGGCCCGCGCGGCCGCGTCGGCATCTGACTTGCCGAACGACGCCGTCATCGCACGCCTCTTCGGGTTTATTCGCTTCGTCGCCACGCAATTCTGGGAAGAGAAACACAATACGCTCTTGTCTACATCGCGCATACGTACTATCCTGATCCGCCGTGAGGTCGCGGCGGAGTTCAAGAAGAAGATTTGGGAAGTCGAAAAGAGAAAGACGCTAGATCGAGCATGGAAGCCTGAAGGCGTGACGTTTTTGGAGTCGCTTCCAGACTTTAAGTAGTCGAAGTTTATTTGGTCAGCGATTATCTTCGCCGGTTCACAGTAGACGTTCTACCCTCCAGCCAGTCGAAGTACACTCGTAGGCGTTCTTTTCATCCGATACATGTTCCATCGCACTTGCGGCCACTGGGCCGAGATTGTTGTTGCTACTCGACGGGCGATCCGTCGTTCGCGTTAGGCTTGAGGCACCACTTCCGGATGCACTCCGCGGCTCTGCCGCAGGAATCAGAAACCCTATGGTTCGGAACATAATGAAGACGAGCGTAGCTCAATTTGCGGCCTGAGCGGAAGTTGCCGGTCGGCTGGGCTACTCCGTTGGGAATCGATATTCTATCTCCTGAGAAGGGTGCTCAGTGGAAAGGATCTTCGGCCGCGCACCTTTTTATCCTGCCAGGGGCGGCGGCTCGGACGTCCGCGTCGTGGGAACGCACGCATGTACAGCGGCGCGATGGCGATCTTGTCCTTGCTCAGCGTTGGATAGCCTTCAAGGATCTCCTCCGCAGTTGCACCCTGGGCGAGCATGTCGGCCACCAGGTCCACCGGAATCCGCGTGCCCTTGAACACCGGTGTTCCGCGCATGATCTCCGGATCGCTGACCACCATGTCCTCCATACGCGCCAGTTGCTTCAATTGGCTCTACAGCGCCGGGGCGACTCCACCGACAGATACCACGGAAAGCGTTGCGAGTTGCGGAATAGCTGCGCGAACAGCTTGAGGCGGTCGGTAACCTGCCCTTCTTCCGCCTGCCACCGAAAGCTATCCAAGGCGATATCCCAATACGTCTTCTCCCCGCTTGTCTCGGCGATGTAGGCCAGACCCGGAGTCAGCATCACGGAATGGACGGGGGCGTTGAGAAACCGGCGGCGGTTGGGGTCCCACTCGCGTGGATTGGCGAAGATCCAATCGGCGGCGCGCCGCAGATAGGCGGGCATTTCCTGGAGATGGAACGTCCAGGAAGCTTGCGCCATGGCTTCCAGCGCGATGCCGTACATCCAGGACTGGTGGCTGTAGCCCCCGCGGAAGACCGGATCCCACACAACCCGCGGATTCAGAGCTTTAAGCCGCTCGAGGTCGGCGTCTTGCCAGGCGTGGACGCAGTCGATAATCCAGTGGGCGCGGTCGAGATACTTCTTGTCGCCGAGAACTTCGTAGGCTTTCAACATGGCGAACATTCCGTGCCCGATGGAGCGCGTATTGCTGTGGAGGTCCAGGCCATTGTAGGTGACGCCGAAATCCGCCGACATCCTCGCCACGTCGCGCGACCAATGGTCTCCAGTCAGGAGCCAGCGGTCGAAGAGACCCTCGTTCTTGTAAAACGCCCAGCTTGTCGATGAGATGAACTCACCGTTGGAGTAACGTGTCCAGTGGTTCAGGCCGGGACCGGTCCGCGGCGCGCCGTCACGCCCGGGCTCCACTTCGTGGTGCGAGATGTCCACGTCCGCCAGGTGCGCCGCCGCCTCGATGGCCATGCGATACGACTTCATGTCCCCGGTTCGGAAGAAGTGCAGGAACAGCGCGTGGGGAAAATCGTAGTATTCGGTCTCCCAGTGGATGCCGTAGTCGGGCCGCCGGTCGTCGGCGATCAGCTTGTGAATGGCATCGCCGAAATTCAGCATCCCGTATTCATCCAGCCGCCGTCCCTGAAACTGAAAGCCTCGGTCGCGTTTCGCCAGTACCGCGTCACGGGACGCCGCCAGCCAGCGGTCGTAGCGCTCGACGAGCGGCCAGTACTCGGGCCGGATCGCTTCCTTCGAGGACTCGACCAGTCGTCCGAGGGCATGCGTATCGCGGGTGTACCATTTCGGCGGCGCGACGGCGTAGAGCGGCTCGTCGAGCTGGGCCCACAGGTTCTCGCCGCCGAACGACAGGATCATCTCGTGGGTCTTGGCGACGCCGGTGTAGATATTCTGAGGCCGCGCCGTTTCGGGGAACAACTCGAGTCGCGCCAATCCGTCCGGACGCGCCTCGAAGCCTTTCGGATAGAGCTGCCAGAACCAGCGCAGGCCGAAGCCGATGCCGCCGGCCTCGAACCACCCCTTACGGCGGGGATCGGCGGTAAGCTGTTCGACTCGCGCCGGAGTCACCGGGCCGTCCAGTTGCGCCTGCAGCCACAGCCCGTCGAGGCGCACGAAGTCGCTCATCCGCTCGCCCTGTCGGTTGACAAAACTGTACACGATGCGGATGTAGGGGCGTCCGGCATAGGCGATCATGCGAACCACGCTGTCCAGTGCGCGGTCCTCCTTGTTCACCCAACCGTGCGAGCCGGTTCGCTTCAACACCACCTTGAGGGGACTTTGTTCCTCTACGACCAGCTCGGACGAAGGCCAGTTGCTCAGCTTGTATATGCGCTCGTCGGACCGGAGCAGCAGATCCGCGGAGCGAAGGCCGGGCCCGTCGAGCAGCGCCCCGGTCCGGCGCGCGGTGAACTCCAGCGGCCCCGTATTGACCGTGACGCCGTCCTCAGCGGCCTTCACCGCGAGTGAGGCGGGAGGCGGGGGCGGCGGCTCATCGGAAAGCCGGAGGCGATAAACCGCGCGGCCGCGCGCCGCCACATCCGCGAAGAAGTCGCAGTGTACCCACTGTATCGAAGCCACCTGTACCGCGGCGTCGTTCCACCAGCGGTTCACCACGCGGAAGTCGGCCGGGACAAGCTTCCCGCCGGGCCCGTACAATCGCAGCCGCGAGATTTCCCGCACCAGGCCTTCCGGAAGCGGCACGCCGAACGTGACCGGCTCGGAAACGCGAGCGATCCCCGCCGTTTCCTCCACCGTGAGCGGCACATCCAGCGCGAAACCCGCGGCAGCCAGCAAAAGCCCCAGAACGAGCAGCATTCTATGAGGATTGTAGGCCACCCGGCGTATCGGACGCACAAGGAACGTGATAGAATCCGGACCAAGCTTTCAAGTTGGGGGGCCCATGGTCAGTCTGGTGAGCCAATCATTCGTTTTGGCAATAGCGGCGCTGCTTTTCGCGGCTTTCGCTCTGCCCGCCCAAACCACGCTGGGGACGATCCTCGGCACAGCGACCGATCCAACCGGAGCATCCGTCTCTGGCGTCGCGGTCACCGTCAGGAACATGGATACCGGCATCGAGAACCGGACCACCAGCCGCGAGAACGGTCTGTACGAAGTCACGCACCTCATTCCGGGCCGCTACACGGTCACCGCCGAGCAGACGGGCTTTAAGACAGTCCATATATCGGGCGTACTCCTGGAGACTTCGGCGACGGTGCGCGCGGACCTGCGGCTGGAGCTCGGAGAAGTCACTACGTCGGTGAACGTCGAGGCCACGGCCGCGGCCATCAACACGGAAAGCGCCGATGTCGCCGCCGTGCAGAACAAGGAGGTGATGGTTAAGCTACCCCTCAATAACCGCAATAGTTTCTACTTCACAATGCTGGTCCTGACCCCTGGCGCGGTCCGCGGCCAAGGGTCCAATGTCAGCCTCGGCGGCGCTCGCGGGTTTCAATGGCACAGCACGGTCGACGGGGTCAGCACACGTTCACCGCTGTTTGCCAACGCGGTCGGCCCGGCGGAAAGCGGCATGGAAATGACGGCCGAACTGCGCGTCCAGTTGGCCAACGACAAGGCGGAGTCGGCTCTGCCGGGCGGCTACTACGCGACCTCCAAGTCCGGCACCAACGAGTTTCACGGCAGCCTGTTCTACTATCACACGAACTCCCGGCTGACGGCCCGTAATACCTTCTCGACGTCAGTTCCTTTCCAGGTGCAAAACAATTACGGGGTCGCCGGAGGCGGTCCCATTCGCAAGAACCAGACGTTCTTCTACGGCACTTACGAGCGGTTCCCCACCCGCAACGAGCGGATCTTCAACAGCAACCTGCCGACGCTGGCGTTTCGGCGAGGCGATTTTTCTTCGCGGCTGCCCGCGAACGCGGTGCGCGATCCGCTGAACGGCGAGCCATTCGCCGGAAACCTGATCCCGGCGGCGCGCATCAGTTCCACCGCCCAGAGGATTCAGGAGCGGTTCTACCCGGAACCGAACTTCGGCCCCGCCAATGGTTTCCAGCAGAATTGGCGTGGCGTCGGCAAGGGGTCGATATTTAAAACGCTGGTGGAAACGCGGGTGGACCACAAGCTGTCGGCGGCGAACTCCCTGTTCGGCCGGTTCTCCTGGAATACGACCGGCGCCAACGTCTACGACTACAACCTGATCACCATGCCCATCCGTGAGCAGGACCGGCGCACGACCGCCGTCAGCGTGACCGACACCCACGTGCTGAATCCGACCATGGTCAATGAGTTCCGCTTCGGCATCATGCGCAGCAAGAACCCGGCTTTCAATCCTCTGGACGGGCCCGCCCTGGTGGGGGAGTTCGGTCTGGAAGGCATTCGTTGGAATCCCGAGATCGCCAAGGGCGCCCCGGTTTTCTCCTTCAACAATTTTCAGCAGATCGGCGCCACCGACCTGTACCAGGATCCCAGCGAGAGGATTTACCAGGCGACGAACAACTTCACCTGGATCCGCTCCAATCACACGATCAAGATCGGCGCCGGGCTCGCTATTAACCGGGGGACCAACTTTCCGGGCGGCACCAGCTTCCCGGTCCTGCAATTCGGGCAGTTCGGATTCTCCGGCGCATTTAGCGGCTTCGACTACGCGGATTTCCTGCTGGGTTTGCCGCAGACGGCCGGGCGCGCCAACGCCATTCCACTGCAAAGCGTGGTCAACCGGGATCTCTCGTTTTTCGTGCAGGACGACTGGAAGGTGACCCGGCGGCTCACCCTCAACCTCGGCGTGCGCTACGAGTATAATCCGCCTTACCACGACAACGAAGAATTGCTGTTCAACTTCGATCCGGCCACGGGACGGGTGGTCGTACCCAGCGAAAGGTCCTTGCAGGCTATCAACCCGCTGTTTCCGCGGAACCTTGCGCCGGTTGTCACGGCGGCCGAGGCCGGACTACCCGAAAGCCTTTACTACACCGACCTCAACAACATCGTCCCGCGATTCGGTTTCGCCTTCCGCCCTTTCGCCAACGCGCACACGGTGATCCGGGGCGGTTACGGCATTTACATCGACGATCTCACTTCTCAGTTGTGGCGGCTGGGCGCCGGCGGACCATACGTCTCCCAGGAATCCTTCGTCAACCGGATTACCAATGGAGTCCCCGATTTTCAGTTTCCGCGCGCCTTCCCGGGCGGGTTTGGCGCAATCGGGGCGCAGAACTTCAACGCGCTGGATCCGCATTTCCGCAATCCCTACATTCAGCAATGGAGCCTGACCCTGGAGCAGGAGGTGGCCAACACCGGCATCCGCATCTCGTACATCGGTACCAACTCCAGAAAGCTGCCCTGGGTGCGAAACATCAATCAGCCCGTCCCGGGCGTCACGCGCTTCAGCAACGACCTGCGGCGCTTTCCCCAGTTGCAGAACATTCTGTTGCGGGAAAACGGCGGCCTGCACAATTACAATTCACTGCACGTCGAGGCGGTGCGCAAATACCGCGCAGGCCTCCATTATCAGATCGGGTGGTCGTGGGCGAAGGCTCTTACCGATTGCCAGAGCGACAGCGAACAAGGCTGCAGCGTGCAGGACGCCTACGCGCGCCATCAGGAGTACAGCAATGTGGACTACCAGGCCCGGCACCGCGTTGTCGGCTCCCTGCTTTGGGACCTTCCTTTTGGGCGCGGACGGCAGTTCGCGTCGAACTGGCGAGGGGTGACTCAGTGGGCCCTCGGCGGCTGGACCTTGAGCTCGACGCTGGCGCTTCAAACCGGATCCAACTTCAGCCCGGCCTTCAACGGCTTCGACGTATCCAACACGAACGTCACCAGCGGACGCCCGGACCGAATCGGGGACGGCAACTTTCCCTCTTCGGAGCGCACCATCGACCGCTGGTTCGACGCGTCCGCCTTCCGCGTCCCCGGAGACGAAAACGGCGACGGCGTTCCCGACGTCAGTGTGGGCCGGTTCGGCAACTCGGCGCCCAATATCCTGGTCGGCCCCGGCACGATTGACCTGAGCGCCGGTCTCCACAAAGACGTTCAGATCACTGAGCGCGTTCGCGCCACCATCCAGGGCACCTTCCGCAACGTGCTCAATCACCCCAACTACGGCATTCCCGTGACTAACATCCGCGCCGCGAATGTGGGAGTCGTAACCGGCATGAACGGTTTGGCTGGACCTCGCGTGGGCCAGGTTGGCCTACGGATCGAGTTTTAGAAAGGCGGCCGCCAGCGTCCAAGTCGGTGTTCATCGGCATTCGCGGTGGTTGAAATCGATTTGTTCACACCTTCTCGCGGTCGCGGGTCGGTCTCGCCTGCCGCGTGCGCGCTCATGAGCATGGCTCCAGCGCGAGTTGGTTGTAAAGGCGGGAAACGGTATCGGCGAGGGGCGGCAGAAGGCGGCCGGAGTGTGGATCGATGGCCGGTCCCAAGCCGGACAGGCGGAGCAGTTTTGAGCCGGCATGCATCGGCCGTCCGAGGCGCGGTACGCCGCCGGTGATCAGCAGTTCGCCCGGCGAGCAGAGTTCGTGGAGCCGTAGACCGGGCCGCAGGTATCGCATGTCGCTGGAATAAATGCCGGTGGACAGAGCGCGGCCGGCTCTCGTGCGGCGCGAGGCCGGGCTCCGGGGGAACACCTGCGCGCCCTGCAAGGGCTCGAAGAAGGAATCGGACATTCTCAGCACCTCCGCTTCATTCAGGAGGCCCAACTGGAAGGCGACTTCGACGGCCGCCAGGGGAATCCGATTCTGCCGGCGCGCTGCCTGCGCTTCAAGCGCGGTGGAACCCTGCCAGCGAGGATTGAGGTCCACCGCGCAGGGCGCGCCCGTACTCTCGTCGACGACGAAATCGAGGCCGAACAATCCGCGATAACCCCTGGACGCCATCCACGCGCCGATGCGGACGGTCTGCTCGCGGATGGCATCGACGATGGTTTGTCCGACCGAGGCGGTCGCCGTGAAATCATTTCCACCGTGCCCGCCGCGGACGCTATGCAACGCCTGCTGGCCGACGACCTGCACGCTTGGATATCCGGCAACCGTTCCCGCGGGCATCGCGATGGCGTTCAAGTTGAACGAGAGCGCGCCGGCGTAGGGCGTCACCCAGACCTGGGATTCGCCGAACCGCTCGACAGCGGCGGCATGTTGCGGCTCGGATTCGATGATCGCCGTTCCGCTTCCGGCCGCGCCGAGGTCGAGCTGTGCGACCAACCGTCCGCCGAATTCGGAACGAAGCTCGCTGTAGCGCGTCCCCCGCAAGTTGAGCCAGCGGCCCGGCAGCCTGGGAAGGCCAAGTTCCGCAAGACCGGAAACCAGGTTCCTCTTGCTGCTGAACCACCAGAACGCATCCCAATCGAGGCAATGGCAGGGCATTCCAGCGGCCGCCGCAAAACTCTCCAGCGATCGGCTAGGGTATGGGGACACCGCGGCCCAGGGTCCGCCGGGATTGCGCGCGATCGCCGCGGTTACTTCTTCCTCGACGGCATGCGGGAGCAGGCCGGTACCAGAATCGTCGAGTTCTTCCCGGTGGCCACGTTTCCGCTCCAGCGAGCAAAAGGAGATGCCGGTCTCGCGCTCCATCGCATCGAGATCGTCGCCGTCATCCAGCGTCGGTACGACGGAAATCGGGGCGAATTCGTCCAGGCCGAGGCAATACCCCCCGAGCCTCGTCTGCCAGAGAAGGCGTAGGCGGTGGAACACCTGGCGAAATGAGGCTGGATCGGTCATCACAGGATTGTATAATCGGCGCAAGCCACATGTGGAATCCGCCGGCGCGGGCGCCGCGACGCGTTCTCGGCAGTGAGGCTCCAGTCTGGAAACAGGAAGGTCGGGACGTGTCCGTTCATTGGCGGGTGAAGCGGTGGGGCCGGGTGTGACAATCCGCAACCGGAGATAGGTGAACGCGCAAACAAGGCCGACATTCGGATCGTTGAGCGGCGCCGTGCTGTCCACTGCCGGAGTCGCGATCGGCCTTGGCAACATCTGGCGGTTCCCTTACATGATGGGCGCGTTCGGCGGGATCTGGTTTCTGGGCACGTACGTCGCCTGCGTGCTCGGCGTCGGCATTCCGGCGCTGATGTGCGAATGGGCGCTGGGCCGCGCGACCGGCAGGGGACCTTGGGGGGCGTTTGAGAGCGCTTCGATGCCGGGCGGACGATATTGGGGTTACGCGCTGGGGTTGTCCATCTTCATGGCCGCGTCATACTACGTCGTGGTTATAGGCTGGGTGGCTCGTTACCTGGTCCTGTTCGCCGCGGGCGGAAACGTGGAATCGCCTCACGCGGAATTCGCCGGATTCGCCGGCCGGCCGTGGACCCAGTTCATCTATATCTGGCCGTGCATTCTGCTATGCGGGGCGGCGCTGGGGTTCGGCGTTCGTCGAGGCATCGAGCGTATCAGCAAGTGGGGAACGCCGGTTTTCCTCCTGGTTTTCGTGGCGCTCGCGGCGCGAAGTCTCACGCTCGAGGGCGCGTGGAGGCAGACGGTGGCCTACCTGGCGGCGCCGGGCGAGTTCAGCCCCCGTACCGTGCTCGCCGCGCTGGGGCAGTGCATCTTCTCACTGGCTCTCGGGGGAACGTCGATGGTGGTCTACGGCAGCTACCTGCAACGACGGCATCCGATCGCGCCGGGCGCGGTGGCTACGGCGGGACTCGACCTGGCGGCGTCGTTGATCGCCGCTCTCATCGTCATTCCGCCCGCCTTGGTTTTCGGCATCCGCCTCGAGAGCGGACCGCCGCTGCTTTTTGAAGCGGCTCCCGCCCTGTTCCAGGCGATGCCTGCCGGAGGAAACCTCCTGGCTGTTCTCTTCCTGCTGGCTGCGTGGATCTGCGCGATGCTGTCGCTGATGGGGGCTTACGAGGTGATTGTCGCGGGCATTCAGGATCGTCTGAACTGGCCACGCTCTCGCGCGCTGGCGCTGCTGGTTGGATTGCAGAGCGTCTTGATCGTCCCCGCGCTGCACAGCCTGGACTACATCTTCTACAGCGATCTTTTCTGGGGTTCGACGATGCAGCCCGTGGGCGCGGCCGCCGCGGTCTGCGCCGTAGCATGGGGCTTCGGCCGCGTCCGAACCATCGAAGAATGGACGCGAGGCGGTGGAGTGCCCTTTGCCCCGTGGCTGTTCTTCTGGGTGAAGTACGTCGTGCCGGCCGCAATCCTCGCCGGACTCATTTACGGGTGGTTCGGATAGCGGGCGCCGCACGAGCGCCGCGGGTCCGGGAGAGATGGTTCCCCCGGGCGCCGAGGACCAACCGACGGGAGCCCGCGTGGGCGCTACTCCGATCGAAGAGCATCGACCGGGTCGAGTTTCGCGGCGCGGCGCGCCGGAACGTATGCCGCGAGGGCGGCGACGGAGACGAGGATCAGGCATGCGGCGGCGATCACGGCCGGGTCAGCGGGCTTGACGCCAAAGATCATTGTCTTCATGTAACGGGACAAGCCGAGACTGGCCACCGCTCCCGCGGCGGCGCCGGCGACGGCCAGACGCACGCCCTGCCCGACGACCATGCCGCGCAGGCGCCCCGGCGCCGCGCCAAGAGCCAGGCGGATGCCGAGTTCATTGGTACGCTGCCGCACCGAGTAGGCGACGAGGCCGTAGACGCCGACCGCAGCCAGCAGCAGCGCCAGAACCGCGAAGGCCGACAGCAGCAGCGCGTGAAAGTCGCTGCGCGACGCGGATTGCCGCACAACCTCCTCCATCGACCGCATGCGTGCCACAGCCAGCCCGCCGCTGGCCGACTTCAGCTCGCGCTGGATGGCTGCGCCAAGCGAATGCGGTTCGGCCGCGGCGCGAACGGCCCAGGTCAGCGGCAGCACGCGGGCGTCAATGGCGGTCATGCCGTTGGGGACCTGCGCCAGCGGCATGTAGATCATCGGCCCGGGCTCCTGGTGGATGCCGATGTCCCTCACATCGCCGGCCACGCCGACAATTCCGCGGGGCGGGGCCGCGAAATCCGGACCAAGGTACTTATCGATAGTGATGCGCTGTCCGATGGGGTTGGCGTCTGGCTAGAACCGACCGGCCATCGCCTGGCTGACGATGGCAACGCCGGGCATGGCGGCTGTGTCGCGGCTGGTAAACGCGCGGCCGGCGAGAAGAGGGATCCGAAAAACCGAGAAGTAGTCCGGCGAGACGGGGCGCATAAGCGCGGTTCCGTGAACGAGACCGGCGTCGAGCGGCCTGCCTTCAACGATGAATGTCGAGTTGAACGCCAGTTCGACCGGGAGCGTCCAACTCGAGGCGGCGGCGATAACCGCGGGCAGGCGCCGGATGCGATCGGCCGCGTCTTCGACCAGCCGGGCGACGGCGGCGGTGTCCTGAAAGCGGGTCCCCCGGAGCGAGATCTCGAACGTCAGGATGCGCTGAGGGTCGATGCCAGGATCGGTCTGGCGCAGCGCCGCAAACGTGCGGATCATCAGGCCGGCGCCGATCACGAGCAGGACCGCGAGCGCCACCTGCGTCGCGACCAGGATCGACCTGATCCTCGCCGCCCGGCCGCCCGTACCTGTCCGGGCGCCGCCCTGCTTCATCGCGGAGACCAGGTCCGTTCGCGAGTTTTCCAGCGCCGGCGCCAGGCCGAAGACGACGACAGCGCACAAGGAAGCCGCACCGGTGAATGCCAGCACACGCCAGTCGAGCGAAACCGCCGTGCCCGGCGCGGCGCCGGGAAGCGCCCCGGGATTCCAGGCCGCCAGCGTTCGGATGCATAGCTGTCCCAGCGCCAGCCCGAAGGCGCCGCCGGCGACTGCCAGCAGCAGACTCTCGGCAAGCAGTTGCCTCACCAACCGTCTCCGGCTTGCCCCGACGGCCGCGCGAACGGAGATCTCCCGGCGCCGGGCGGCGCCTCGAGCAAGCAGCAGGTTTGCCACGTTCGAGCAGGCGATCGACAACACCAGCGCAACGGTGACGAACAGGACGAGCAACGGCGCGCGGAGGTCGCCGGCGCGCGTCTCGCGAAGCGGCCGCGCTTGAAAGCCCGCGTCGGGGTTGAACAGCGGGAAGCGGCGCCGAAATTCCTCCACCGCCAGCTTCAACCGCGCATTCGCCTGATCGATCCCGGTTCCTTTTCGCAGGCGGGCCGCGACCCGCAGGTAGTGCGCGTGGGAAACGCTGTTGGGGTCGGCCTGCAAGGGAAGCCAAAGATCCGCCGGCGGATCCGGGCGGAATTCGGGCGCGAGGACGCCGATCACCACGTAGGGCTCGTTGCCGAGAGAGATCGCGCGGCCCAGAGAAGAAGGATCCCGGTTGAACCGGCGCATCCATAAAGCGTCGCTGATGACGGCTACCCGCGCGCCGCCGGGCCGGTCTTCGCCGGCAGTGAACGTGCGGCCGGCCGCCAGCGGGGCGCCAAACAACCGGAAATAACCGCGGGAAACGTGGATCGCCTTTACCTGTTCCGGTTCTCCGGCGCCGACGATGTTCACTCCCGGGCCGCCAAAGTCGTAGGCCGCAGACTCCTCAAAGACGTCGTCCTGTTCGGTCAGGAGATTGAATTCGGGAATCGAAAACATGAGGCCCGCGCCGTCGGGCGTCGTGAACCACAGTTGGACGATCCGCGCGGGTTCGGGATAGGGCAGAGGTTCGAACAGGGTGGCGTTGATCAGGGAGAAGACGGCCGTGTTGGCTCCGATACCTAGAGCGAGCGTGGTCACCGCGGCGCATGCGAATGCGGGGCTGCGCCGAAGGGACCGCAGCGCGAACCGGAGGTCCTGAAACGCCGACTCGAGCGTTGCCATGAGAATCCCCTCCGCGGAACCGCCTCGGAAGCAGTTCTGCGCCAACGATGAGCCACCCGCTGCCGGGGACTGTCCGGTTGGCGCACAGATAACACTCATCCTGACACAGACGGGAAGACCGTGAAGGGGCGCGGGAGCGGTAGGCGGTGGTGGCGGGACTGGGAGACCCGCGCAGCCTTACGAGGCTGCCCCGCAGACACAGTAGTACTAGAGCGACGAGCGGGACCGGCCGGGAGCATGCGGCAAGGGCTTCTTCGACGCCGCGTGCGTGAGAAGCGAACCATTCGGGGCGCCCGGCGGCAAGCCGTCGTCGATGCCCATGGCCTGCTCCAACATTTCGGCGGGCAGGGTTTCGATCAAGCGCACCATGATCTTCAGCGCCCCCATAGGGTTGGGCGCCGCGGCCGTCGTATGGAGAGCGCGATTGTAGCGTTGCTGGGAACCGGCTTGAACTTCCAGCCGCCGCTCGTGGAGCGAAGCGGCCGCGGCGAAGCGGCGAGCTTCGCACCAGTCTGCCGCCCGCAGGAGAGAGAGCGCGCCGAATCGCAAGAGGTTGACGCTCCCATTGTGAATCAGGACCAGCGCCCCGAACAGGGCAAGTAGAATCGCAATGCCTAAAGCTACCTGCATAATATCCTCGCTACCCGACGCGGCGGCGCGGGCGGTCGCTGCGCGCCTGGACTCCTACTTACCAGTGCTGTCGGAAAGCGGAGAATCTCGGCCGGTGAGACGGTAGGCAGGTTGGGATCTGAATATCGATTTTCCTCCGGAAAGCATGAAGAGAATCGGGCGAATCGCCGATGGAAGGGAGCCATGGCACGGATCGGCTTTGCGCTTCTCGTCGCACATCAGAACGGCGCCTCGTACAGACAGCTTGCGGATAAGCTGGACCTGCCTGTCGATTGGGTTGAGGAGCGGGTCGAGGCTGCGCGGCTGTGTCTTCCCGAACCTTTGGGGCCGGCGGCTCGATGACGACAACCGGGTCCGAAAGATAGAATTATGGATCGTGCGGGTAGATACAGGATACAGGTGGTGGAAGGGGCTCCGCGGCGGGCTGTTGGTCGCCGTGGCCGCCGCGGTGTTCTCGGCGGGCGCGCCCGCGGAGCAGGTCATTGAACTGACCGAGCCGATGTCGCCGCCCGAGTGGGCGCTGCTGGAGCGAGCGGTGTTGCGCGCCGGTTCGGAGGCGGTGGAGCGGTTCTACGACCGGTATTTCGACCAACGCGGCTACCTCGAACACGTTGCTCGGTGGGGGATTCTGGACGGAACGGACGACGCGATCGAGACGTTCCACAACTGGACGTTGTTTCATGCGGTGGGCGCATCCGACCTGGTGTTGGATCGCTACCGGCAGGCTCTCGAAGGGCACCTCCGCCAGTACTCCCAGGTGAAGACGACAACGACCGACATCGCCAGGAACGGCGTCTATCACCGCGAATTTTACGGCTACACGGACTGGCTGCACGCCGCCGAGGGGCTGCGCGGCTTTTTCTTTCAGGGGTTGGCCGATCCGGCCGACGCCCGCTACGTTGAGCGGATGCGGCGGTTCGCCGGCCTTTATATGAATGAAGATCCAGCCGCTCCAAACTACGACCCGAAACATCGCATTATCCGCAGCGTCCTGAACGGCTCCAGGGGGCCTTTGCTCCGCGAACTGACTCGCGAGGATTGGATCGGCGATCCGGTTCCGGGCCTGTTTCACCTCCTCCACAGCGAGAAGGGCGACCAGACGATGCTGGATTTCGAGGCGGAGTACCCGTCGATGCTCGACGCGGTGAACGACCCGGTGTTCCGATCGGCGGCCGGAGACAATCCTTTGAACCTGGCGGTTACGAATCTGGCGACAGCCGCCTATATGCTGACGGGGGAAACGAAATACCGCGATTGGACGCTCGAATACGCGAACGCGTGGCGGGAACGTACGGAGGCCAATGGCGGCATCATACCCGGCAATATCGGGCTGGACGGGACCATTGGCGGCGCGTACGGCGGCAAGTGGTACAAGGGCATCTTCATGTGGGACCGCGAACGGTACGAGGGCAGTCTGGCCTCGTGGGGCATGTGGCCGGGCTTCGGCAACGCCTACCTGCTCACGGGCGACAGGAAGTGGATCGACGCGTTGCGCCGGCAAATCGACCTGGTCTATGCGCAAGGCCGGGAGGTCAACGGCCGGTTCATGACGCCGAACAACTACGGGGATAAGGGCTGGTACCGGCTGCGCGAATACACGTTCACGCACGAACTGGCGAAGATCTGGACCTGGACGATGGAACCGCGGGACCGCGAGCGACTCCCCGCCGAAGGTTGGATTGCGTTTCTGTCCGGGAGCGATCCCGGCTATCCGGAAAGAGCTCTGCGCCGGGAGTTACAGTTCATCCGACAGCGGGCCGAGCAGTCGCGGCGCGATCCGACGACACCGGACAGCCGGCTGGCGGATTGGCCCTTGCAGCACAACCCCGTCACCGCGCGCGCCCTCGTCGAACTGGCATTTGGCGGGCATCGCATCGACAACGCGCTGGACCGGCTGTTCGGCGTGCTGCACTGCCGCGTCCGGCACTTCGATCCCGAGCGGCGGCGCCCTGGGTTGCCGGAGGATGTCGCGGCGCTGGTGACGTCGATGGATGCCAGGTCGGCGAGTCTGACGCTGGTGAATACGAACCAGATCGAGGCAAGGACTGTGATCGTGCAAGGCGGCGCCTACGGCGAACACCAGATCCGCGAAGTCGAGGCCGCGGGCCGCAAGTACGCGGTGAACCGGCGGTACTTCACGGTCCGCCTTGCGCCAGGCGCGGGAGCGCAACTGCTCATCCGCGACAGCCGTTACGCGAATCAGCCGACCATGGCGATGCCCTGGTTCGGCGAGACGCCGCCGGCGCGATGGGCAGACTGAGGTAAGCCGCAGGCGGTAAGGGCGGGAGGAGGTAGTGAGCACGGCATGTAGGGAAGGCGATCGGCAGCGAGTGGGGGAGGCTCGGGACTGGCGGGAGTCGCGGACCCGAACGCCAGCGGAAGGTCCGGCGGCCAGTCAGGGAGTCGGAGAGGGCTTCTGCATGCCCGAGGACAAGATCTGGCGCGAAGACACCCCCTGGAAGTTCCCCTCCTCATCGGCTCCTGATAGGCCCTCCTCGCGTTTACGGCAGAACGGCGATCGCTTCGTCGATCTCGTCCGGCGAGATATAAAAGTGGGGCGAGGCGCGGACCCAGCCTTGGCGCGGCGCAACGATGATCCTCCGGTCGCGCAACTGGCGGGTCAGGACGCGGCTGTCCACCCCGTCCTTGCGGAAGGAGACGATTCCGGAACGGGCGCCATTCGCGGAAGGACCAAGCGTTTCGTAACCCTTGGCGGCAGCGCCGTCCGTCAGGCGGTCGGCGAGGGCGAGCACGGCTTCTCCAATCGGCTGGATGCCGACCCTGAGGAGATACTCGATGGAAGCCCGGAGCCCGAAGCAGCCGACGGTGTTCAGCGTGCCACATTCGTAGCGGCCGGCATCCGGGCGGAGAGTCATGTCGCGGGAAGCGTAATCGGCGTAACGGGCGACGTTGGTCCAGCCGAATTCAACCGGCTCGATGGAATCCTGTAAATCCTTATTTACATAGAGAATGCCGCAGCCTTCGGGGCCGAGCAGCCACTTGTGCCCGTCGGCCGCCAGCGCATGGATGCCCGAGGCGCGGACGTCAACCGGGAATACGCCGAGGCCCTGGATGGCATCCACGAAGTAGAGGCAGTTGTGACGGCGGCAGATTCGCCCGATCGCATCCAGGTCCACGCGGTAGCCGCTCAGGTAATTGACGAAGCTGATGGCGAGCAGGCGCGCGCCCCGGCAGGCGGCGTCGATCACGTCGAGCGGAGCCTCGATCGAGAGCCTGTCGACGCGAATTCCCCGAGCTTCCAACCGCAGCCAGGGATAAAAGTTAGCGGGAAATTCCTCATGAAACGCTACAACTTTGTCCCCAGGCCTCCAGTCCAACCCGATCGCGACGGTCGCGATGCCCTCGGACGTGTTCTTCACAATGGCGATTTCGCTCCGGTCCGCGCCGATGAGTTGGGCCGCGGCAACTCGGAGACCTTCGTAAGCGTCCAGCCACTCGTGGTAGTGGAGAGAACCGTGGGCGCAGGCGTCCTCGGCAAGCGATTTCATCGCTTCGGCGGCCTGCCGCACCAGCGGCGCCACGGCGGCGTGGTTGAGGTAGATCAGGTTCGCGGTGACCGGAAAGTCTGGGCGATGCCGTTGCCAGAGGGCGGTTTCGCTGTAACCCATCAAGAAGACTATACGTTAAGTAGATGAGGGACCGCAGGGGTAGCAGGGCCCACGCAGCGAGCGCCGCGAGTTTTCGATTCGATTTGCGGCGCTATGAGTCTATAATGTGGGTAGGAGCTTGTGAAGCGCCCGCTAACCGTTTAGAGGGTGAGGGATCGGAAACGGGTGGGCTTCCGCGCAGGCTGCCGGAGCGGTCCGGATAAGGAGCTGTCGCATGACGCGTCTGGTTTACAGGAATTTTGCCACATTGGCGTTGGTACTGGCCTTACTGCCGGCGACCGTGCTCGCGAAAAATAAGAAGAAAGATCCGGAAGAAATCGGCAATCGCGAGGTCGGGAGGGGCGTGAACTTCTACTCGCTGGAGCGTGAGATCGCGCTGGGCAAGAGCTACGCGCAGGAGATCGAGCGCCAGGCGAAGATGGTGGACGACCCTGTGGTCACCGAGTACGTGAATCGCGTGGGGCAGAACATCGTGCGGAACTCGGACGTGAAGGTCCCGGTGACGATCAAGGTGATCGACAGCGAGGAAGTGAATGCGTTCGCGCTGCCGGGCGGGTTTTTCTTCGTGAATAGCGGGCTGCTGCTGAAGGCGGAAACCGAGGCGGAGCTTGCCGGCGTGATGGCCCACGAGCTGGCGCACATCGCGGCCCGGCACGGAACGCGTCAGGCGACCCGCGGAGAAATCATCAACATCGCCTCGATCCCGCTGATCTTCATGGGCGGCTGGAGCGGCTACGGCATCCGCCAGGGCGCCAGCGTGCTCATCCCGATGGGCTTCCTGAAGTTCTCGCGCGACTTCGAGAAGGAAGCGGATCTGCTCGGTCTGCAGTACCTTTACAAAGCGGGCTACGATCCCACCGCGTTCGTGGACTTCTTCGAGAAGCTTCAGGCGGCGGAGAAACGCAAGCCCGGCACGATGGCGAAGGTTTTCTCCTCGCACCCGCCGACGGGTGACCGCATCAAGAACGCCCAGCGGAACATCGAGGAGATCCTCACCAACAAGCCGGAGTACGTGGTTACCACCTCGGAGTTCAACAAGGTGAAATCGCGGCTGGCGATGCTTCAGAACCGCCGGGTCTCGCCGGACGAGGACCCCAACCGCCCGACGCTGCGGAAGAAGGGTTCCGGCCGCGTGGACTCCGAAGGCAACGAGATTCCCGCTTCCGAGGAGGACGAGGACCGTCCGACCCTGAAGCGAAGGAACTGAGCTCCTCTTTCGGCAATCACGCATTTCGCCCACCGCCGGCCAAGCGCTGCGGTGGGCTTTCTTGTGTCCGCAAGGGCAGATCAAACGGCCGCGCCGTCCAGCCCGATCCGTTCCAAGCGCTCGAGTTCGGCTTCCTGGCGCGCGTCGAGATACAGCCGGGGCTCGGCCGCGAGGACTTCGCGGACCCGCTCCTGGGCCGCCTCCTCGAGAGTTCGTGCGCCGCGGGCCTCCCAGGTTGATCTCCGGACGCGGGAGGCCAGGCGGGGACGGCTGAGGGCGCGGCGGTAGTTGGCGAGCGTGTGCTCGGACGTGAGGAAATCGCGGCCGCTGAGGCCGATCTCCCTAATGGCGTCGAGCGCAAGCGTTTCTTCGTTCACCGGTACGCCTTCGCGAAAGCGCAGGAAGTAACCGGCCACTTCGTCGTCGGCAACCAGCGCTTCCGGTGACATGGCGAGCGTGGATTCCAGGTTGCCCGCGCCCCAGATCAGGTTGACGCCGGCCGCGGCGTGCGCCGCCCCGGTCATCGTCTTTTCGAGCGTCGCCTGCGCGTCGGCGGTCATCGCCTCGGTGGACATCCACGCCGCGCAGGGCAGGCCGTGATAGCGGGCCAGGTCGGCGCCGGCGGCCTGCAGCAGCGCGTTCTCCGGAGCGCCGGTGAGAGCGATGGCGGAGGCCATGTCGATCACGTGCGCGAACCCGAGGTTGTAGATGCACGGGCGGCCTGGCTCCAGAAGCTGGTTGATCACCAGTCCGCTCAACGCGTCGGCGTCGCCCACCGCGAGGCATCCGGCCAGAGTCACCGGCGCCGTCGCGCCGCCCAGCGGCTCGGAGTTGATCATCACCGGCGCGCCAAAGCCCGCGGTCTGCTGAAAGACGCCCAGCGCGAGCGAAGTCCAATGCAGTGGGCTGAGGATGCTGAACCCGGTGCTCACGACGGGCCGTTCGCGGAGACTCGCGCCGTCCAGCAGCGCCTGGGCCATCTCCATCACCAGCCGCCCGCCGCGCGGCGTGTAGATGCAGGGCCGGAGATGCTTCGCCGTATGGCGGGCCATGATGCGGAAGCCAACAAAATCGCGGCACGCGGGAGGGACGTCGGCGATCGACGTTCCCACCATGCCGTGGATGTTGGGGCAGGCATCCACGATGCGCGCCAGTTCCGCCAGGTCGGACGAGTTCAGGTCGGCGCGTTCGCGCCCGCGGGTGATGTAGAGCGCGTTCCCGGTGAGAACCAGGGTGGGACCTCCAGGGGAGAGTTCCCAAAGGTTGCCCCGGCGGTCGGCGATGCGGGCCTGCCGCGGCGCCTGCCGGACGGCCCACTCGACAAGCTCCGCCGGCAGGCGGACCACCGAATCCTCGACGACCGCGGCGCCGGCGTCGCGCAGCAGATTCACGATCTCGGGCGAATCGACGCGAACGCCCACCGTGTCCAGAATCTCCAGCGCCGCATCGTGAATGCGCCGGCAATCGTTGTCGCTCAGGATCATCGCACCTAAGGATAGTGCACCTGTCGCCGCGCTGTACGGTACAATCGCCCCGGGGAGGATGCGGGATTGCTTTCACGGAGAGGGTGGTTATGGTGGCCGCTGGCG
The DNA here is from genome assembly GCA_026129905.1 of Bryobacteraceae bacterium. GTDB lineage: Bacteria > Acidobacteriota > Terriglobia > Bryobacterales > Bryobacteraceae > JAHCHE01. Next base: position 144,599 of record JAHCHE010000007.1, read on the forward strand.
GGCGCGGCGTCGATTGGCTCGGCCAGGGCGGCGCAGGGCCGGAGCTCGAAGTCGCTTCGGGAGCGGCTGAGGGATGCGGTTGACCGGATGGAAGTGGTCAACACGCACGAACACATCATTCCCGAAGCGGAACGCACGTCGCAGCCGGTGGATTTCTTCACGCTCGCCGGACATTACGCCATCAACGACGTGATTTCCGCCGGTTTGCCGGCCGAGACGGCCACCCGCGCGGGAATTTCGCCGGTCGAGCGGTTCCAGGCATTCGAGCCCTACTGGAAACACGCACGGTTTACCGGCTATGGCCAGGCGCTACGGATCGCGATTCGCGACATCTACGGCTTCGACGAGATCTCCGCGGCGACGCTGCCGAAGATCGACGAGGCCATTGCGGCGAAGAACAAGCCGGGGCTTTACCGGCAGGTGCTGAAGGAACGCGCCAGGATACGCTACTCGGTGCTGGACGACTACTGGAACCCCGCGCCGAAGCCCGCCGACCCGGAGTTCTTCGTGCTCGCCCGCAAGTTCGACCGCTACGTGATGCCCGGCTCGCGCAAGGGGATCGAGGAGTTGGAGAAGCTGACCGGCGTTTCCATTACATCGCTGGCCGGGTTGAAACAGGCGATGGAAAAGAGCTTCGAGCAAAGCCTGGAGGCCGGGATGACGACGGTAAAATCCACCATCGCCTACAACCGCGAACTCCGGTTCGCCGAAGCGGAGGAAGGCGCCGCGGCGAAAGCGTTCGAGGACCTCGCGCAGGGCAACGCGCCGCTGCCCGAGGGTTTTCGAGCGGCCGTGGAAAGGCCGTTCCGGACGCTGGAAGACCATATGTTTCATCACCTGGTTCGCCTGGCGGAGGCGCACGGCGTCCCCGTGCAGATCCACACCGGAATCCTGGCGGGCAACGGCAATTTCGTAACCAACACGAATCCGACCGGCCTGACGAATCTTTTCTTCCTTTATCCCAAGGTAAAATTCGATTTATTTCATATCAGCTATCCGTATCAGGGAGAACTCGCCGCCATGGCCAAGCTGTTTCCGAACGTCCACATCGATTTTTGCTGGGCGCACATTATTTCGCCGGCCGTCTCGCGGCGCGCCCTGCACGAATTCCTGGAAACCGTCCCCGTCAACAAGATCTTCGGCTACGGCGGAGACTACCGGTACCCCGAACTGAGTTACGCGCACCTGGTGATGGCCCGGCGCAACATCGTTCAGGTCATGTCGGAAAAAGTGGAGGATGGGTTTTGCTCCGAGGACGAGGCCGTCGCCATCGCGCGGATGCTGCTGGACGAGAACCCGGCGCGTATGTTTCCAAGAAGGAGGGCATGAAAATGGCCGCTTCCCGTGTGGTGTCGCGGCGCGGCCTGCTCCTCGGCGCGCTGGGCGCCGCCCGCGCGGAGGAACCGGACCTGTCCCGCTACGAAACGCCGTACAAGCTTGGCAGACTGGCGCTGGCGGCCGACCCGGATCCGACGGCGTTCGATCACCGCGCTGTCGATTGTCCGTTCGTTTTCCGTTACGGCGGCGAGTTCCGCATGACGTATCTCGGCTTCGACGGAACGGGCTACCAGACGGGTCTCGCCGCGTCGTCCGACCTGGCGACCTGGCGCAAACTGGGCTGCATCCTGCGGCGCGATCCGAGTTCGCCCATCACGCGCTACAACGTGGCGCTCAACTGGATCGTGCGGGATTCCGAGCTCCGGTCTCCGGGAGAACTGAAGAAGGTCAAGGGGCGGTTCCTCGGCGTCTTCCACGCCTATCCGAATCCCGGCTACGAAGAGGGACCGGCGGTGATCGGGCTTTGCCGCAGCGGCGATCTGATGAAGTGGGACCTGGGCGACATCTGCCTGCGGCCGGAGGATGGCGCGGATTGGGAGCGAGGCGGGTTGTACAAGCCGTGCCTGGTGGAGCACGACGGCGTCTACTACCTTTTCTACAACGCCAAGACGCGGACATTTCCCAAGTCCGAGGGAGGCGGCTGGCGCGAACAGACGGGAGTCGCGACGTCCACCGATCTCAAGGCCTGGAAGCGGTTCGAAGGAAATCCCATCGTCAGGAACGGGCCCGCGGGCAGCCCGGATGAGCGGTTCGCCAGCGATCCATGCGTCATGCTCGACGGCAAGCGATGGGTGCTGTTCTATTTTGGGCTGGACGCCAAGGGCGTCGCGCGGGACCTGCTGGCTTACGGCGACGATCCGTTTCACATGAAGAAGGCGGACCGTATCCTCATCGACGTGGGACCTCCCGGAAGCATCGATTCCACGTACGCGCACAAGCCCTCGGTGATCGAGCACGACGGCGCGCTCTATCACTTCTACTGCGCCGTCTCCGGCCGCGGGCCCAGTGAAGTGCGCGGAATCTCCTTGGCGCGCTCCCGCCCGTGGGGCTGAGCCGCCGTTGCGATTTTCAAAGCTATACTTGTGTGTTTAATGAAAAACGCCGCGCAAACACTCTGTAATCCGCGCGATCCCGCAACCTAACTCATGAGCGCGCTGTGGGCCATCACCAGCTTCTTCAATCCGGCGGGATACCGGCGAAGGGTGGAGAACTACCGCGTCTTTCGGGAGCGGCTTCGGGCGCCCTTGATCGCGGTCGAGCTGTCCTTCACCGGCGCCTTCGCGCTGCGGCCCGGCGACGCGGAAGTCCTCGTCCAACTCGATCGGGGCGACATCCTGTTTCAGAAAGAGCGCCTGCTGAACATCGCCTTGCGGCATCTGCCGCCCGAGTGCGAGGCGGTCGCCTGGCTCGACTGCGACGTGATCTTCGGTTCGGACGACTGGACGGCAACCACGCTGGAAGCCCTCGAACGCTTCGCCGTCGCGCAGCCCTTCAGTGAGCGGTACGACCTGGCCCCGGAGGCGCGGCCGGAGGACATCGAGGGCGCCGAAAAACTCTACGACCGGCTTTCATTGATGGCAACGATCGCCCGCGAGGGGCTGACCGGCGCGGATTTCCGCGAGACGAAGCCGCCCCTGAAAAATCCCGCCTGGGGGTTGGCGTGGGCCGCGCGACGGGATGTGCTGGACAAGCACGGCCTTTATGATGCGTGTGTGTTCACCAGCGGCGACATAGCTATGTTCTGCGCGGCTGCTGGCGCGCACAACGGCGGATTCATGCGGGGCCGGATGAACGAACGCTCGTTCCGGCACTACGCCGAGTGGGCCGGGCCGTTTCATGAAACCGTGCGCGGCAGCGTAGGACACGTCGACGGGCGCCTTTATCACCTCTGGCACGGCGGCATCGCGGAGCGAAGGTACGGCCGGTGTCACGAAGAATTACGGGACCTGGGCTTCGATCCCTACACCGACATCGCTATGACGGACCAGGGCGCCTGGCGGTGGTGTACCGACAAACCGGAACTGCACGCGCGCCTGCGAGAGTACTTCCACTCGCGAGAGGAGGACGCCGAGCCGTCGTCTAGCGCGGCAGCGAGGCGGGCGCCGGCTTGACGATCCTGCACCTCGTAGCGAACCGGGTCCTGCCGCATCCCGGCGGACTCCAGGAGTCCGTGATCCGGATCGGGCGAAGCCTGGCATCGGCCGGCTTTCGGGTGATTGTCTACACGCTCTACCAACCGGCCGAGTACCGGTGCGCCGATCCATCGCACCAGGGCCTCCAGGTGCTGCACCTGGGGGGACGGGAGTTGCTGCTGGGGCCTTACCTCGACGGCGGTGCGCCGGAGTTGCTGGCGACGGAGCGGAGCCGCGTCACGGCTCTGCTGTTGCGGAACGCGATCGAGCGTCGAACCCACAGCGAACCGGACGCTCGCCACGTAGTCATTTCGTTCTACGCCTCCGGAACGGGCTTCCTGGCGCAGATGGCCGCGGCCAGCCTCCGGCTTCCGCACATTGTTTCGGTCCGCGGCACCGACTTCGAGTTGGACGTGTTTGGCGCGAAACAGCACCCGAGACTGCGGGCCGCGATCGATGGCGCCGCACAGGTGATCACCACCAACCGCGAGCAGGCCGATGCGCTATCCGCGATGTTCCACCCGCGGCGGACGGTTCGCACTATCCACAATGCGCTGCCGGACGCCGGCGCGCGGCCGTTCTGGAAAACGCCGCCCGTCGAAACGATCCGCTTAATCAGCGACTGCGGATTTTCCGGAAGGAAAGCCACGCACCTGCTGCTGCGGGCGGCGGCTTCGCTGATGGACCAGGGTTTCGACGCATCATTGACGGTGCTCGGCTCGACGTTCTGGCTGGAGTCGCCCGCCTATTGGGAAGAGCGCCGGCGAGAGTACGAATCGTCACATCCCGGGCGCTTCTTCTTTCCCGGCCAGGTGAGTCATGAGGAGCTGGATCGCCGCCTGCTTTCGTCGCACATCTACTGTTCGGCCAGCCTGGCCGAGGGCTCCTCCATGAGCCGCATCCGGGCGCTGACGTTGGGCATTCCGATGGTGACCACCGCCAACGGGGGCATGCCGGAACTGGCCGCCGGCTGCCGCCATGTGCGGCTGTGCCCCGCCGGTGATTGGCAAGCGCTGGCAGCCGAAACGGAGGCCGCGGCGGGGGAGATTCGCGCCGGGACGCTGGAGCCGGACGAGCGCTGCGTCGCGCGATGGCGCGAGCATTTCCGGGTCGAGCGCGAGCGGGACGAGTGGGTCCGCGCGATTGAGCTGGTCCTGCGCGAGGAAGCCGCGCGAGTATGAGATTCGACAAAATCTGGTCCCGGTCGCGCGGACTGATCAGCCTGGCGCGCCACATTCCCCCGTTCCTGGCCGAGCCGCTCTCGGCCGCACAGGCGGAAGCCACCACCGCCAAAGGCGTGGTCGAGCGCGAGGGGCGGTTCCTGTCCAAGCTGGATCGCGCCGTCTACGCGAATCCCCGCAGCCCCTACCGAAAGCTCCTCGAGGCGAGCGGCTGCGAATTTGGCGACGTCGAACGCCTGGTGGCCGCCGACGGTCTGGACGGCGCGCTGGCAAAACTCGCCGCCGCGGGCGTGTACCTGACATTCGAAGAATTCAAGGGACGAGTCCCCACGGTACGCGCCAACCGAACCATTGAATTTGCGCCGGACGACATGAACGATCCCACGTTCCGCGCGGTGACCAATTCCCGGACGAGCGGTACCAGCGGCTCGCCGATCCAGTTCGGGTGGAGCTTCGCGCTGAATGCCCAGTGGGCGACGCACTGGTGCCTGTTCTTCGCCGCGAATGGGATCCTTGGCAATCCGCTGATTTTCTGGACGCCCGGCAACGCAGGCGCTATCGGCCCGCAACTGGCGTGCGCGAAATTCGGCCAGCGGGTGGACGGGTGGTTTGTGTCGCAGGAGATGACGCTGGCGGCCGACCGTCTGTACGCCTGGTCGCGGCACTGGATCTGCCGGCGGCTCGCTGGTCTGCCTGGCACGCGCAGCGTCGCGTATCACGACACGGCGCCGGTGCTTGAAGCGGTGGCGGGTTTTCTGCGGGATGAGAGAGGCGTATCGGTGAATACGACGCCAAGCGCGGCGGTCCGGCTCAGCCTTGCTGCCCGGGAGCGCGGCGCGGACCTCAGCGGACTCGTCTTCCTGCTGGGCGCCGAACCGTTGACCCCCGCGCGGCGCGAAACCATCGAGGCGTGCGGAGCGCGGGCCACGCCGCTATACGGCTCGACGGAGGCGGTCTGGACCGGGGGACAATGTCCGCACCCCAGGAACCATGACGAGGTCCACGTTCTGCGCGACCTGCACGCGGTGATCAACGCTCCGGCGGGCGCTTCCACGGAGTCCGAAGCGCCGCGTCTGCTGTTCACGTCGCTGGCGCCGGTGACCTCGAAAGTGATCCTCAATACCGATATTGGAGACAGCGGCGTGGTCGAATACCGCCGCTGCGATTGCCTTTACGATCGCGCGGGCTGCCGGCAGACCATCCACACGATCCGCAGCGCGGACAAGCTCACCGAGTTCGGCGTCACTATCTGGGTGGCCGACGTGTACGACGTGCTGGAGAACGCGCTGCCGCGGCGCTATCGGGCAGCGGCCGGCGATTTTCAGCTCATCGAAACTCGGACGCCGGCTGGCCTGCCCCGATACGTGCTCCTGGCGCATCCGCGCGCGGTGGAGATCGACGAGCAAACGCTGGCGAAAGTCTTTCTGGAGGAACTGGGGCGGCGGAAGACGTACTATGGCTTCATGACGTCGATCTGGGAACGCGAGAAGGTCCTGGAAGTCCGCCGGCAGGCGCCGATCGCCACCAGCCGCGGCAAGCTGTTGCCGTTCCTGCGGTTGACGGACCCGGCGCAGCTCGAGCCCGCACTGGCGCGGTCCGGCCGCGAGAGCCGGCGCATCACATGAGGCATTCAATTAGGCCGAGGGAACGCCATGCGCGCGCGGCTGCGTGAGATCCCCGCGTTACTTCGAACGCCGGAGGGCCGGCGCAAGATCCGGGGCGGCGCGGAGCACCTGGCGCGGCCGGTCACCCAACCGATCGCAGGACTGTACCGGCGAACGGTACTGCGGCGGACGAGGATCGTCGCGGTGGTCGGCTCGTTCGGCAAGACGACCACTCGGCGAATCGTCGCCGCTGCGCTGGGTGACCTCGAGCGCGACCATCGAAAGCGTCCCGCCTCCGCCATACTCGCCATTCCCGCCGGGCATCCCTACGCGGTTTTCGAGATCGGAATCGACAGCAAGGGGCAGATGGCCCCGATGGCGAAAATGCTCGCTCCCGATATCGCGGTGGTCACCACGGTGGGCAGCGAGCACCTGCGTTCAATGGGAAGCCTCGAGACCACCCGCCACGAGAAGGCCTACATGGTGCGCGCGCTGCGGCCGGGCGGCCTCGCCGTGCTGAACGGCGACGATCCGAACGTGATGTGGATGGCCTCCCAGACCCGGGAGAACGTGATCACGTTCGGCATGGGTGACGGCAACGACGTGCGGGCCTCCGGCGTGACGCTGGATTGGCCGCACGGTTTGACGTTCGCGATCCATGCGCGCGGCCAGACCCGCCGGCTGCGGACGCGCTTCGTCGGGCGCCACTTCGTGCTCTCGTTTCTGGCCGCCGCCGCGGCGGCGACGGAACAAGGCATCGGGCTCGACGAATTCGCGAGCCGCGTGGAAGCCGTTTCTCCCGTGCACGGCCGCCTGCACATCCGCCGGCTGGATAATGGCGCCGTGCTGTTGTGCGACTACCTGAAATCGACGCACGAGACGATGCACGCTGCGTTGGACGCGCTGGCCGAAATCCCGGCGCGGCGGCGGATCGTAGTGTTTGGCGACGTCTCCGAGCCTCGAGGAACGCCCGCGGAAGTCTACGGCGGTCTGGGCGAACGCATCGGCCGCATTGCGCAGAAGGCGATCTTTTTGGGTTGGCGCTTCCGCCGCTACCGTGCTGGGGCGGTGCGTGGCGGGATGCCGAACAGCGCGGTCGTCGACGCCGGCGAGTCCGTGGCGGCGGCGACGGCAGCGCTTCGCGGGGACTTGGGCCCGGGTGACGTCGTGCTGATCAAAGGCCGCGCCGAACAGCGCCTGGACCGCATCGCGCTGGCGCTGGAGGGCCGGCGGGTGGCTTGCGCGCTGGAGACCTGTTGGCTGAAGGAGCCCCGGTGCAACGAGTGCTCGATGCTCGAGCGCGGCTGGGAAGGGCTGAAACCGGCGACGTGAGGCCGGTCACGCGCTGACGGCGCACACCAGGTACTCGCCGTCCTCCTGCCGGCATGCGAAGTATTCCTTCACCATCCGGTGCATGTCGGGCTTCGGTGAGCTCCACCGCCAGCAGCCCTCGGCGTCCAGCGCAATGTCGGCCGCCGGGTCGTACCCGCACGAGCTAAGGATCTGGAGGCGCTCCTGGTAACGCCGGCGTTCCAGGTTGCCGTGCCAGAGGTGGAAGATGTCGCCCTCGATGTAGCCGATGCCGTTCACCGCGGCGCGGAATCGCTCGGCCCACCGGCGATAGTCGTCGGCATGGGCCGCGGTCATGCCGTGCCGGGCGATCACTTCTTCGGCGCGTCCCTTGGCAGCGTGCGCCAGCAGGCTGTCGCCGCCTCCGACGACGTTTCGGTCGTAGAGCCCGTGCCCGGCGAGCGTCTCACGGCGCGCCGCCCACGCGTGCCCCCGCTTGAACACCCGTTCGGAGCCGTTGGCGCCCGCGCCTCCCGGGCCGTTCAACCCGTTGGCAAACGCGTAACCTAACGAGTCGTGGCGAAGAATCGAAGCCTCGCGGCTGATCGAGGCGGCATCGGGAGCAAGATGGTAGACCGATCGATACAACTGACACACGCCCGCGCGTTCCAACTCGCGCATCGCGGCCCACGCCCAATCCGAACGGCTGAAAACCACGTCGCAATCGAGCCACGCCACGTACCCGCACTCGTCGGGCAGATGATCGGCGGCGATGTTCAGCAAACGCTCCTTCTGCCACATCACGTCGCCGCCGCGGAGTTGCACAAGGATGTCGGCGTCGCCCGGACCGAGCTCGAAGCGGCCACTATGCGACAATTCGACCGCCGCGAGGGGCACGGCCAGCCCGTTACGGAACTCCCGGTAATTGGGCAGTTTCCTTCGGTATCCGGCGGGATTGAAATACGACGTGATGGCCCAAAGCCGGCTCACGATCCTCCTCCCTAGACCGAAGTTCCCCCCCAGGAACTTCGGCCCAAATCAGGCAATTATAGCAGCACCGAACGCTCAGGTCCTTTCACGGCGCCATAAAACAATTCTACGGTCTTCTGTTTTATTCGTAAAGGCCCCTCGCGAGATTTTGCCGGATTTTCTATCGCCGGCCAAGCCGCACAACCAGGTCGATAAACTGGACCCATGGCGAGTTCGCCCGGGGAAGCCGGTCGTACGCGGCTAGCAACGCCCCGGATTCCAGGCCGACCCCCGCCAGTCCCGGGAACACAAAGCCGGCCGCGTCGAAGGGATGGGTTTGCGGCTTGCGCCAGTTCGGAGGATCGGCTACGTATGGCGCCAGGTAGTAGCAAGCTTTCGCCACGCCGGCTCCGCCCGGAGTCTCGAAACGCCACAGGTCCACGCCATCGTTCTCGGCGAGCCGGCAGATGACCGCGAACCCGTCCAGGTTCATCGCGGAATAGCTCAGTGAAATCGGCCGCGCTTCTTCCTGCGGACAAGAGCCGTCGGGCCGGATCTGCACGGGCACGAGGTAATCGCGAAAATGATCCCAAGCCATCCGTTTGATAGCGGAATTCCCGCTGAAAATGGCGAAAGCCGCCGCCTGCGCCGTCCACCACGTGGCGTGGTTGTTTCTGGCGGCCATTTCGGCGCGGCCCTTCGCGCTGCCGGTAATCCACTCGAGATAATCGGCAAACCAGCGCCGCACCGCCCGTAGCAGGCCCGCGTCCGCGCCGCCGGCGGCTTCGAGCAGCAGGATGCCCTGCGCGGCGTGGATCAGCAGGACCGTCTCGATGATTCCCCTGGCTCGTCCGGAACTGACGCCGCGCACCGCCTGGCCGAATTCCAGGTGCGGGTTCATGCGGGTCGAAGGCGCGACGAACCAGGCATCCAGCAGCGCCGCGGCATGGTTCCCGCACTCCGGCCGGTCAAGAAAGCAGGCGCCGGCGCCCAGCGCGAGCAGGGCGTCGCACATCTTCTTAAGGTCCCGCGCGTTCGCCAGGAAACGGTTCGGGTTGGGTTCTCCGTCCCGGCGGATGTACGGGCCGTCCGGATTCGCCGGGTCGGGCCACCAGTAGTACCCTTCGCTGAAGTAGTCGTTCACCCGCAGATCCGCTTCGGGTTGGCTGGGGCGATAGTAGGTCACGCTCCACGGACCCGCTCGCAGGGCGTCGTCAACCAGCGCATGTAGGCCCCCTGCGGCCGCGCCTCCCTGTTGCACGGCTTCCCGGATCCGGTGCGCCTGCTCGCTCGAGGTCACCAGCAGCGTCTCTCTCGCTTGCGCCGCGGCGTCGTTGCGCTCCACACTACCTTTCCTATCATGAGAAGGTTGCCGTAAGCCGGGTCGAGAGAAAAGATGGCGGAACCGGTACTTTCGAGAAAAGCGCTGAATCGAGCGCTATTGGCCCGCCAGATGCTGCTGGCGCGGAAAAAGACAACCGCGGCGCTCGCCATCGGTCGGCTCGCCGGCCTGCAAGCGCAGCAGGCGAAGCCGCCGTTCGTCGGCCTCTGGTCGAGGCTGGAAGGCTTCCGGCGCGAGGACCTGGCGCGGGCGATCGAACAACGGGAGGTGGTGCGCGCCACGCTGATGCGCGCAACGCTCCATCTCTTGCCTGCGGCGGACTACCCGGTTTTTCGGAGCGGCCTTCAGCCGGCCCTAACCGCGGCCATGCGCTCCGCCTTGCGCGACCGCGCCAGCGGGTTGGACGTGGAAGCGATCGCCGCGGCGGCGCGCGCCTGTTTTGCCGAACGGCCGCGGACGTTTGCCGAACTGCGAGTCGAATTGCTCAAGCGCTTTCCGGAAGCCGACGAGCGCGCCATGGGCTACCTGGTTCGCACGCACCTTCCGCTGATCGTCGTGCCGGGCGGCAACCACTGGGGCTATGCCGCGGACGCGAAGTTCGCCGATGCCTCGGCGTGGCTCGGCCGCCCCGTCGAAGCGGCGGCGGATCCAGGCGCCCTGGTGTTGCGCTACCTGGCGGCGTTCGGCCCGGCGGCGGCCGCGGATGCGCAGGCATGGTCCGGCTTGGCGAAATTGCAGCCGGATTTCGAACGCCTGCGTCCCAGGCTCGCTGTGTTTCGAGACGAGCGGGGAAGAGAACTGTTCGATCTGCCGGACGCGCCGCTGCCGGACGAGAATACGCCGGCGCCCGCGCGGCTGTTGCCGGGCTTCGACAATCTCGTGCTGGCGCACAAGGACCGGACGCGGGTGATCTCTGACGAGCAAAGGTCCCGCGTGGTGACGAAGAACCTCCAGGTGCTGCCGACATTCCTGGTGGATGGCTTCGTCGCTGGAACCTGGGCCGTGGAGCGCCGCAAGCAATCGGCGACCCTGACCCTCACGGCGTTCGCGGCCTTGCCGGCGCCGGCAAAGAGTCGGCTTACGGAGGAAGCCGGGAAACTCGTCCGTTTTGTGGAGGACGACGCGAACGAGTTCAACGTACGGTTCAATGCCGCCTGATTTCGGCGCGCCGGCATCCTATTGCGGCTGAGGGGCATCCAACAGGGTGCGTGCTAAAATGGCGTTACCCGCCGATGGAGCGCGCCGGCAGAATCCTCGCCCGTTGGAAAGCCTCGGGCGGTCGTTTCGGCGCGGAGGAGATGGCCGCCGCGGCATGGCGGCTGGCGGCGGGCGCCAAGATCGCTGAGCACACCACGAGCGTGACGCTGGTTAGGCGTCACCTAGTGGTGGAATTGGAGGACCCGGAGTGGCGGCGGCAGTTGTGGCCGCTGCGCCACGCATTACTCCGGAATCTGGCGAAGGCGCTGGACGAAGGCGTCGTCGAGGACATCGAATTTCGAGTGGCCAGCCTCCGAAAGAAACCCGGTCGCGAGGAACGGCCGGCTCGCCGTCCTCCGGCGATGGCCGCCGGCGGCGATGAAGCGGAGAGCATTGCCGACCCGGTGTTGCGAATGCTCTACAAAACTTCGCGAAGGAAAGAATCGGCTTGAAGATCAGCGAACAGGAAGTGCGGTACGTCGCCGGCCTGGCGCACTTGCGCCTGACGGAGGAGGAGATCCGCCGCTTCACGCGCGACCTGAGCGAGATCCTGACGCATATCGACAAACTCAACGAACTGGACACGTCCGGAGTCGAGCCGATGGCGCAGGTCATCTACGACGCCGGCGCGACGGCGACGCTGCGCGAGGACCAGGAACGGCCCGTCCTCGGCGCGGAGACGGCGTTGGCTAACGCTCCGCTGGCCGGCGCGGGGTACTTCAAAGTGCCGCGGGTGATCGAACGCTAGCGCGGACGCCTCGCATCGAAATAATGGATATCGCGCAACTCACACTGGACCGCATCCGCGAAGATTTGATCGCGCGGCGGTATAGCGCGGCGGAACTCGCCACGGAGGCGCTCCGGCTGGCGGAAGCGGAAAATCCCAAAACGAACGCCTACATTCACTTCTGCCCGGAGCGCGCCCTGGACGCCGCGCGGCGCGTGGACGGCAAGATCGCCAATGGCGAAGATCCCGGGGCGCTGGCCGGCGCGGCGGTTGCGGTGAAGGACGTGATCGTCACCAAGGACGTGCGGACCACGTGCGGTTCGCGGCTCCTGGCGAACTACATTCCGCCGTACGATGCCACCGCGGTGATCCGGATGGAGCGGGCCGGCGCGATGATCCTCGGCAAGGCGAACTGTGACGAATTCGCGATGGGATCGTCCAACGAGAACTCGGCCTTCGGCGCTGTACGGAACCCGGTGGATCCCGAGCGCGTGCCCGGAGGATCGAGCGGCGGACCGGCGGCGGCGGTCGCGCAGGGAACGGCTGTTGTCTCGCTCGGCTCCGACACGGGCGGCTCGATCCGGCAGCCCGCTTCGTTCTGCGGCGTCGTCGGGGTCACCCCCACCTACGGCCGCGTCTCGCGATACGGGCTGGTCGCGTTCGCCAGCTCGCTGGATCATATCGGACCGTTCGCGCGAACCGTCTCCGACGCGGCGGCGCTGTTGCACGCGATCGCCGGGCGTGACGAAATGGATTCGACCTCGGCCTTCGCGCCCGTGCCGGATTACCGCGCCGGCATGAACGGCGGCCTGCGCGGGGTCAAGCTCGGGCTGCCGCGCGAGTACTTCAAGGGGCTCGCCAGCGAGACCGGCAACCGCATCGAGGCCGGCGTCGGACTCCTGAAGAAGCTCGGGTGTGAAGTCCGCGAGATCAGCCTGCCGGCGACCGACTATGCGATCGCTTGCTATTACATCATCTGTACAGCCGAGGCGAGCTCGAACCTGGCCCGCTATGACGGCGTGCGGTACACCACCCGCTCGGCTTCTCCGCCGAACCTGATCGACATGTACCGCGCGTCCCGCGGCGAGGGGTTCGGCGCCGAGTGCAAGCGCCGGATCATGCTGGGTACCTACGTGCTAAGCGCCGGGTATTACGACGCGTATTATTTGAAAGCGCAGAAGGTACGCGCTTTGATTGCTCGCGATTTTCAGCAGGCTTTCGAAAAAGTGGATGCGATTGTCACGCCTGTTTCTCCGTTTCCCGCGTTTAAGATAGGCGAAAAAATAGACGATCCGATGGAAATGTACTTGTCCGATATCTACACGATCACCGGAGACCTGGCGGGCATTCCCTGCATGAGCGTCCCCTGCGGCAAGACCGCCGCGGGCCTGCCGGTGGGAATGCAGATTTTGACGAACCATTTCGACGAGCCGGGCATGTTCCGGATCGCCGATGCGTATGAGAGGGCCGGCGGATTCGCCGGAGCGTAGTTCAATCTGGAAAGACTAACAGGAGGGTGAAACATGCCATTTACAGTTCCCGACTTGCCGTACGCGTTTGATGCCCTGGAGCCGTACATCGACGCGCAGACGATGCAGATCCACCACGACAAACATCACGCGACGTACGTGACGAACGCCAATAAGGCGCTCGAGTCCGCCCCCGACCTGGCAAACGCCACGTTGGAGGAGCTTCTCGCCAACGAGTGCGCCAAGGTCCCGGAAAACATCCGGACCGCGATCCGCAACAACGCCGGCGGCCACGCCAATCACAGCCTGTTCTGGGAAATCATGGCGCCGAAAGCCGGCGGCGAGCCTTCGGGATCCCTCGCGGCGGCGATCGATAATTCATTCAACAGCTTCGCGAATTTCAAGGAGAAGTTCTCCGCGGCCGCGACCACGCGGTTCGGCTCCGGCTGGGCCTGGCTGGTGCTCTCCGGCGGCAAACTCGAACTCTATTCGACCGCGAACCAGGATTCGCCGCTGATGCAGGGGCACTCGCCGATCCTGGGTCTGGACGTGTGGGAACACGCCTATTACCTCAAGTATCAGAACCGCCGGCCCGAGTACATCGCCGCGTGGTGGAACGTGGTCAATTGGCCCGAGGTCCAGAAGCGTTTCGATAAGAAAAAGTAGAAGTCCAGCATCACGGGGCCGGATCGCGTCCGGCCCTGTCATTTCCAACGGAGATCTTACGATCGATGAAGGCGCTGATGAAAGTCGCCCCGGGCGTGGGCAACGTCGAGTTGAGGGACATTGCCGAACCCGAGCCCGGCCCCGGCCAGGTGAAAATCCACGTCCACGCCGCCGGCATTTGCGGGACCGACCTGCACATTTATTACGATGAGTTCCGCAGTTGGCCGCCGGTGGTGCTCGGGCACGAGGTGGCGGGCGAAGTGGCGGGCGTGGGCGAGGGCGTGAGCGGCATCGAACCGGGGGCCCGCGTCACGACGGAAACGTATTTCTCCACCTGCGGCGTGTGCCGTTACTGCCGCAATGGCCAGAGCAATCTGTGCCTGGGCCGGCGCTCGATCGGCTCCGCCGTGAACGGAGGGTTCACGCAGTACGTCCTCGTGCCGGCCAGGAACGTCCACCGCTTGCCGGAGCGCCTGGACACCGCATCCGGCGCGCTGACAGAACCGTTGGCCTGCGTCGTGCACGGCGTGCTCAACGCGTCCACCGTCGCCGCGGGCGACACGGCGGTAATCGCCGGACCCGGCGTCATCGGGCTTCTGACGCTACAGGTGGTGAAAGCCGCCGGCGCAAGAGCCGTCGTTCTCGGCACGGAACGGGATCAGCGGCGGCTGGAACTGGCGCGGGAACTCGGCGCCGAATTCACCGTCGACGTGACAAAGCAGGACCCCGAGCCGCTGATCCGCGACATCACGCACGAAGGACTTGGCGCAGACGTCGTCTACGAATGTTCCGGCGCGGGCCCGGCGGCGCTCCAGTTGCTCAGCCTTGCGCGGCGCCGCGGCCGTTACGTACAACTCGGCTTATTCGGCAAGCCCGTCGTCTGGGACCTGGACCAGGTGGTCTATCGCGAGCTCGTTTGCACCGGCAGCAACGCAAGCGTGCCGTCGTCCTGGATTCGCGCCCTGCAACTGCTGGCCTCCGGCGCCGTCCGCGCCGAACCTCTCATCAGCGGCATCTACGACCTCACCGACTGGCAGCGCGCCTTCGAAGCTTTCGAAGGCAAAACGGGCGTCAAGACGCTCCTGCGGCCGGTGGGATAGGCGCTTCCGCGGCCCTCAGATCCACCTGCTTCACCGCGCCCATCAGGCGCGTTCCGATCAGGAACGCCATTGGCATTAACAACCCAAGCGCGGCCAGCACCGGCGTGTAGCTGTGGGTCAGATCGAGCGTGCGGCCCACCAGCCACGTGCTGATCACGGACCCGACCGTCGATCCCGTTCCGCCGAACCCGTACACCGACGCCACCGCGTGCGCCGGAAAGTAATCGGTTACCAGCGTCTGTACCGTAACCGACCACGCCATCCAGAAGAAGATGGCCACGCAGATGAACGTCATCGTCCAGAACAGCGATGTCGAGTACGCGGCGGCCACCCCGATCGGCGAGACCAGCGCGCCGGCCAGCATCAGCGCCTTCCGCGTCCGGTTGACGCTCCAGCCGGCCCGCTCCAGCCGCAGCGCGATGAGGCCCGTGGTGAAGTTGGAGATATCGGAGACCAGGAACGGAATCCACGCCACCGCCGCGATTGCCGTGAGATTGAGGCCTCGCTCGCGGGTGAGAAACTCGGGGATCCAGAAAATGTAGAAATACCAGATCGGGTCCGCGAAAAAACGGCAGACGAATATCGCCCACGCCTGCCGGTAGCGGATCAGCGCAAGCCACTTCAGCCGCGGCGTGGCAGGGAGGCCATCTGTCTGCCCTTTCTCGGTGGCGCGCATCGCGGGATGCAGGAACCGGAAAATCTGAAAGACGAGCACCCATGCCAGGCCCATCGCGCCGGTGATGACGAACGCGCCTCGCCAGCCGGAATGGTGCGTGATGAAGACCACCAGCGGCGGCGCGATCATCGCTCCCAGGCTCGAACCGCTGTTGCAGACGCCGATGGCGAGCGTCCGGTACGCGGCAGGGACCCAGATGGATACCGCCTTGGCGAACGACGGCCACGCGCCGCCCTCGCCCATGGCGAGCAGGGAACGGAAGACGCCCATGCTTACGGGACCGCGCGACAGCGCCGTTAACATGCCGGCGATGGACCACCAGGTGACCGCCAGGCTCAGCCCGCGCCCCACCCCGAGTCGGTCGATCACCCAGCCCGCCGCTGGCAGCGCGACGGCATAGGTGATCATGAACGCGTTGAGAATGGCCGCGTACTGCGAATTGGTCAGCCGGAACTCGTCGCGCAGGACCGGCGCGAGCACCGACAGCACCTGGCGATCGATGTAGTTGATCGTGGTGGAGCCCAGTAGGAGGGCCACCAGAATCACCAGTGAGCGTTTTGAGAGGACGGCGTTCATCGGGCGCGCCGCGCGGTCTCCTGAAAGACCGACAGCAGTTCACGAGCCGCGCGGTCCCAGGAGAAGCCGGCGGCGCGGCGTAGCGCGCGAGCGGACAAGTCCGCGGCGAGAGCGGGATCGGCGAGAATGCGGTCGAGAGCTTCCGCAAGCGCGGCTTCGTCGCGAGGCTCCACGAGAATGCCCGCATCGCCGACGATCTCCTCCATCGCGTTGCCTGCGCTGGCAACCACCGGCGTCCCGCAGGTCATTGCTTCCAGCGCCGGCAGCCCAAAGCCTTCGTCGAGCGAGGGCAGCGCGACCACCGATGCCTGGTTGTACATGCGGCAGAGCTCTTCGTCGGGAATGAAGCCGGTAAACGTCACTTCGCCGTCCAGTCCCAGATCGTGGACCAGCGCGCGCAGTTGGGCGTAGCTGCCCTTGAAGGAATCCGACGTGTAGGCGCCGGCCAGGACCAGGCGAAGGCCGGTCGGGCGGGCGCGCAGCCGCGAGAAGGCTCTCACCAGCGTGGCGAGGTTCTTGTGCGGGCTGAGGCCGCCGACGTAAAGAATATAAGGGCTTTCCGGAGGAACGACATCGAGTTTGTGCAGATGTTGCGACGTAGCTTCATACATTACCCGCACTTTTTCCGGTCGAACTCCGAGAAAGTCGCCGAGACAGCGCTTGGAATACTCGGAAACCGTCAGCACCAGCGACGCCTGCGAGAGCGCCAGGCGCACCTTCGCGCGCCAGAACAGGCCCTGCTTCCACGAATCGAAGTGGAGCTTCGGGTCGCGCTCCGGGATTGTGTCGTGGATCGTGAGCAGCACCGGCGCGCGTCCCAGCGCGGGGAAGTACGAGTAGACCGAGGAGAAGAACAGGAGATCGAGGCTCTCCCGGGCCGCGGCGCGGCTCATGCGCAGCAAATCGACAACCGAGCGGCGGCCTTCCGCGGATGCGGCTTCGGAAACCGGCTGTGAGAGAGAGACGCGCACCGGCCGGAACGGCCCGCGCAGAGGGAAATCGTCGTAGGAAGGCGGGTCGAGAAAAACGACGTATTCGTTTTCGCGGTCCACGCGGGCCAGCGCATGCAGAATTTCGCGCAGGAACCGGCCGTAGCCTCGCCGGTTGCTCCAGCAGCCCCCGTCAACCCCAATGAGCATTTCTACAGTATCCGCCGAACGCGCCGGAGAACATTCCGCAACGCGATATAGGCGGCCGACCGCTCGACCACGACCCTCTGAAACACCGATGGCTTCTGGAGGTAGTAGACGTCCAGGCGGGGGAGATTGCACCGGTCATCGGCGCCGCTGACGAACCGCAGTTCCGTTCCACAAGCGACGTCGAAGATTTCTTGGGCAATGCCCCGGACGGCGGCGGTCGACGCGCCGAACGGATAGGCGAGCGACCGGACCGGGCGCCCGGTGCGGTCCTCGATCTCCTTCCGGCAGGCAACCAGCTCCTCGCGCGCGCGGTCGATCGGGATGGCGGCGAGATTCGGGTGGCTGGCCGTGTGCGCCCCAAGCTCGATGCCCGCGGCCGCGAGTTCGTTCAGCTCCGACCAGGTCATCAGCGGGAGCGAGGGGATGCCTCCGTACGGCCCCTGGTCCCAGTCGTTGCGTTTGCCGCAATAGCCGCTGACAACGAAAACGGTGGCGGGCAAGCGATGCTCGGCCAGCAGCGGCAGGGCGTGCTCGCGAAGGTTTCCGAAGGCATCGTCGAACGTCAAAGCCACCGAGCCGGGAGACTTCTGCACGGCGGGCAACGGAACCACCGGCACGCGCCCCGAAACGAGCGCGTTAACCTGACCGCGGAACCGCTCGGGCGTAACGGAGATCGCCGAGCCGCTTGGGTCGAGCGAGTGGTACGCAAGAATCGCGGAGCGGTCTGTTTGCTTCCAGGCCACCCCACACTGTAGCACCGCGCCAAATCAGGTGTCCTTGAGGTTGCGTACGGCGCGGACCTGGCTTCCAGGGAACAGCCGCTGAAACCTCTGCACGTCGGGATTGGCGAGGGCACGCCGCTCCGCATCGTCGTCGTGAACGCCGGCGCGGGCCGGCGCGGCGGAGTTCACCGCGTTTTCTCCCGAGATAACCTTCACCCGCACGGGATGGCCGGCGAGTGTCTGCGCGATCGTCTGCAATTCCGGCGATTGGAGGGCGAGCTGGAACTCGCGGCCGGCCACAAAACGGATCTCGTTTTCGGCCTCGGTGATCGAGGCGTGTTCGACGGCGTCGGCGATGAACGTCATGCCCCGCTCGTTCAATGCCGCGAGAAGGCGTCCTTGAAAACCCGCCGGCTCAGCCGTCTGAATCGGCGATGGAGCGGGCGTGGACGGCGGCGCCGCTCGCTCCGGGGCGCTGGCCGCGGGAGTCGATGGCGCGGGGGCGGCTTGGTAAGCGCGCGGCGCTGGGCGGCCGCCGGTCGGAGCCGGTCCTGAGCGGCTCGAGGGAGAAGCCGGTCCTTTCGGCGCCGGAGGCGAACTCGCGCCGGAACCGAGAAGCGCCAGGGCCTCTTCGATGGCGACCAGCTTTCCGGCGTTCACGAGCCTAAGCAGGCCAACTTCAAGGTGCAGCCGCGGCTGGAGCGAGACCTGAAGGTCGCGAAACAGGTCGAGCGTCAACTGAAGATAGCGGGTGAGGTCTTCCTCGGAAAACGACGCGGCGATTTCCGCCAACCGTTCCTGCTCTCGATCGGCGGCGGCGATGAGACGGCTGCCGGCGCCGGCAATCTTCGCCACCAGGAGATTGCGGAAATAGCGGGCCAGCTCGCGGCAGAAGTGCTGCAGATTGCGGCCATCACGCTCGAGTTGCTGAACGATTTCGAGCATCCGGCGGGAATCGCCGCCGGCGAGCGCCTCCGTCACCTGGTGCAGCGACTCCAGCGAGAACATCCCCAGAAGCTGCCGCACTTCCGCCACGTCGAGACGGTTTCCGCAGCAGGCGATCGCCTGATCGAGCGCGGACAGCGAATCGCGGACGCTGCCTTCACCCGCGGCGGCCAGTACCGCAAGCTCCTCCGGGCCGGCCTCGACCCCCTCCTGACGGCATACCCATTCCAGGCGCGCGACGACCTCGGCGAAGTCCACCGAGCGGAAGGCGAACTGCTGGCAACGCGAGGCGATGGTGGTGGGGATCTTGTGAGCCTCGGTCGTGCAGAGGATAAAGACGACCCATTCCGGCGGCTCCTCGAGCGTTTTCAGGAGCGCGTTGAACGCCTCGTTTGTGATCTGGTGGGCCTCGTCGATAATGAAGACCTTGTAGCGGTCGCGGGCGGGGCGATACTTGATGCTCTCCCGCAGTTCGCGCATTTCGTTGATGCCGCGGTTGGAAGCGGCGTCGATTTCGATCACGTCCACGGAGCCGCCGGCCGCGATTTCCCGGCAACTGGCGCAGACGCCGCAGGGCGAAGCGGTTGGACCCCGTTCGCAATTGAGGCAGCGCGCCAATATGCGCGCGACCGTGGTTTTTCCGGTTCCGCGCTGACCGGCGAAGATGTAGCCGTGGGCGATGCGGTTGGCCGCAATGGCGTTGTCCAGCGTCGTGCGGACGTGTTCCTGGCCGATCAATTCGGCGAAACTCTGGGGCCGGTACTTGCGAGCGAGAACCTGATACATCGCGGACGGCGTGGAGTCAGTTGCCAGACCCCGGGGTGACCGCGGCACACGAGCTAAACCGTTACCGTTGCTTCCTTCCGGACCTGGCGGGGTTCACGGCCGCCCATTGCACGGCGCCCGGAGCCTGACACTCCATCCTAGCATGCGCCGGCTGATAGCATTGAAAATTGCTTCCATATGTCCTTTCCGGCGCGACATTCGGGCTTGCGGCGGGTCTGTCGCCGGGACCGATTCTCGCGCTCGTGGTTTCGCAGACCTTACGCTACGGCGTTCGGGAAGGATTCAAGGTCAGCCTCGCGCCGCTGCTGACGGACCTGCCGATCGTCACGCTCTGCGTTCTCGGCCTGTCGAGGGTCGCGGACCTTGGCGCGGCGCTGGCCTGGATCTCCCTGGCCGGCGGCGCGTATGTGGCATGGCTCGGCGTTCAGTCCCTCCGGACGCAAGGCGTCGACAACGCCTCCGCGCCGGCGCCGCGTTCGGTCCGCAAAGCCATGGCGATCAACTTTCTGAACGCGCACGTGTACCTGTTCTGGCTGACGGTCGGCGCGCCGATGGTTTTGAAGGCGGCCGAAGGCGGCGCGCACTTCGCTGCCGGATTCATCGCGCCTTTCTACGTTTGTCTCTGTGGATCGAAGATGGCGCTGGCGGCGCTGGTGAACCGGTCGCGGGGATTTCTGAAGGGCAGGACCTACGTGTGGACGCTTCGCGCGCTCGGAGCCGCGCTCATCGCGTTCGGCCTATGGCTGATCGCAGAGGGAGCGCGGGCGTTGTCGGCCTCCTGCGGGGCAGCCTCGTAGGCGCCTAAGAGGCTTCCCCACAGGCATTGTCAAGGTTTGCGCGGGGTGCGCAACCCAACAGTTCTCTCCGCATACGATCCGAACCTACAACTTTGGAGTCTCAGCCGTTTTCGACGCGCGCCTTTATATCCGAGTACGCCGCGTGGATGAGCGCGGTTAGGGCTGCCGCGTAAATGGGCGCTCCCGGTTTCAGCTTCACATGGCGCATGAGTTTGCCGGCGCCTTGCAACAAGCGGGCCGGATCCGGCAGAGCCGCGCCGTGAAAGAACCCCACGTTGACGTGCGAAGTGAATACATTGACGTATCCGAATGGCGCGTCTCCCAGACATGCAACCGGGCAGCCGTCATGCAGGAGTTCCCGGACTTCGTCCCCGCATTTTCGCATCACTTCGAACCACTGACGGGAAATGGCGCCCAATTCACCCGCGCGCTCGTCCAGCCAAGCATCAACGGCGGGATCCCGCTCGACAGCGCCGTTGAATCGCAGCAGTTCGGCTCTCATGGTCGCTCCACTATTTTCTCCGGAGATCTATGTTCTGTAGCACTGTTACGCGAGGAAAGCCGGCCGCCGGCTGAGGCGCTTGCGCCTGGCGCATTCACATCTTCGCGATCAGGCGGTGAAGAGCACCACCTGGGCGCGGTGGCCCCTGCTCAGCTTCTCGTCGCAGGTGTAGAGCAGGGCGCCAGTTGCCTCCGCCAGCGCGATGTATGTCGCGTCGTAGGCAGTGAAGCTGTGGCGCAGTTCCCAGATACGTTCAATCAACGGCGTGTGCGAATACCGGACTGCGGGAAGCCCAGCCAGCGCGGCGAGAAATTGCCCGCTGCGATGGGCGTCGATTCGCGCGCCCATCACCAGCCTTCGCATCGCGCTCATCACCTCGACATCGATCAAGTGCGGAACGATGAACGACGGGTCGCTCGCGGCAAGTTCGCCTCGGATGCGATGGGCCAGCATGCCGTTGATCAGAAGCTCGACCACCACGGAGGCATCCAAAACGATCATCTTTCGTCCCGCATCTCGCGAATGACTTGTACGGCGGTCCGTTTGGCGGCGATCGGCTTCGCCTGCCGGGTCTGCTCCAACCATTCCTGCATCGTCGGCCGCGCGGCGACGTGTTCCAGCTCTCTCTTGATGAAATCCGAAAGGCTCATGCCTTCGCGCGCCGCGCGCGACTTCAGGATCCCATGTACGGATTCCGGAACATCCCGCACCTGAATCATCTTTGACATGCTTTGAGCATACAAGCATGTTCGGCGCATGTCAACGCGACCGCCCGGCCTGGCAATCTTCCGCGGGATCGCTCAGAGTGGCGGGGCGGAGCGGCCGCAGCAGCGCTTGTACTTGAGGCCGGA
Organism: Bryobacteraceae bacterium; assembly: GCA_026129905.1. Taxonomy (GTDB): domain Bacteria; phylum Acidobacteriota; class Terriglobia; order Bryobacterales; family Bryobacteraceae; genus JAHCHE01. Next base: position 166,608 of record JAHCHE010000007.1, read on the forward strand.
ACCGCAGGGACAGGGGGCGTTGCGCGGGGTCGGGGGCTCGGCGCGGGGCGGGGCGGCCGAAGGGGCGGGGATGTGAGTTTCGGACTTTCGCAGGGCGTCGTTCATCCGCATCATCTTGTAATCCGAGGCGAGCAGGGCCATTTCGTCGGCATAGAGCTGGCGGGCGGGCGTTTCGACCGGGGCGGGCAGGCTCCAGTCGCGATCGGGAAAACGGGGGCGGTCGAGGACGGCAAGGGCCGCCTTCAGGCGAACAGAAGCAGGAGTTTCCGGGTCGGCGAGGAGGTTGCGCAGGACGCCGAGAGCGGCGGCGGCGAGTTCGGTGAGGTCGTCGGCAAGCTGACTGCGATTGTCGGCGGTGGCATGCTCGACGGAATGGGCGAAATCGGGGATCGTTTGGAGCCAATTGTGGATGGTGGAGCGATGGACCCCGGCCTCGCGCGCGGCGGCGGAGATGGTTTTGCCCTCGGCGAGGGCGGCGGCGACCTGCGCCTGAGCGGGAGGCAGGCCGTCGAAGGGGGAAATCGCAGAAGGTGTCGAAAGTGTCGAATTGTGTAGAACGGCGGACGACATTGGGGTTTTCGCCTTTCCGCTACCAGGGTAGCAGGCGAGGCCAAGAAAATCGGGGGAGTTTCGGACAATTAGTGAGTGGTTTCAATGGATTAGAGGCGGAAAATGGGTTGTGACCGGGTGGCGGAGCCGGCGAGGGAAAGATCGGTTGGTCGCGCAGACACTCCCCCCAAGGGTGTAGAATGCCCACATCCATGCCGGGCTGGGTAAGGAAAACGCAATGAGATGGCCGTGGCATTCCCGCAGTCGCCGGGACCAGGGAACCCGGCCCTCGTCGAGGAGATAACTCGCGAGATGTGGGGTTGGGGCCGGCTGGAGACGATCCGGCAGGAAGCGGATCATTGTCCGCGATGAGCCGGCAACCATCGTTGGCGTGGCGCCTCGCGGGTTCTCCGGAGTACGGTCGTGGTTACGACCCCAGGTCTGGTTGAGCGGCGGTGAAGGCGGCGCCGTTGTGGGACGCTTGAGGGCGGGCGTCACCATCGGCCAAGCTGAGGCGCAAGCCGCGGCGTTGTATCGCCGCGCACAAAGGCTCGATTGCGATCTGTTCTGGGATAAGAGAACGTTCGAGTTGGAGCCCGCCGGCGCCGGGATCGCGCCTCCCGTTCTGCGGGATCGGTTCGCCCCGCTGCTGGCGCTGATGGCGATCGTGGGATTGCTGTTGTTGCTGGCCTGCGCCAATGTGGCCGGCATGCTGCTGGCGCGGGCGGCGGCGCGGGATCGCGAGATGGCGCTGCGCGTCTCATTGGGGGCGGTCTGGCGCGACAGGCGCTGACCGAATCGCTGCTGTTTTCGGCGGCGGCGACGCTGGCCGGCATCGTGCTGGCGTGGTTCGGCGCGCGCCTACTGCTGCGGATCATTGCGTCCGGACGCCGGATCGCCGGATTGCCGGAGAACTTCGAGATGCGTGTCGAGCCGGACATGAATCTGTTGCTGTTCACGATCTGCGTTGCCGTGCTAACCAGCCTGCTGTTCGGCCTTGCGCCCGCGCTGCGGCCAATGGCGGCGCCTTCCTCGTGGCTGCGGTCCGCGCGGTCCGGCCAGACCCGCCGCGGCCGGCGGTTCGGAACGACGCTGGTGGTTGCGCAGGTGGCATTGTCAGTGACGCTGCTGAGCGCGGGCGCGCAGTTTGTTCAGCGCCTGTACCAGCTTCGGTACAACCTCGGGTTCCGGAGCGACCACCTGCTTCTGGTAACGCTTGATCCGGCCGGAAGCGGATTGAGCCGTCGGCAATTGACCCGTCTGTACCGGGAACTGTTGGAGCGACTGGAAGCGATTCCGGGCATCCGCTCGGCCACGCTGTGCGGGCCTACTCCGATTTCCGGAGCGGGCGCCGGCCGTCTGGTAATCGCGGAAGGACATTGGGAAGAGCCTGGGGATCGCCGCTATGTCTCGCTGGCCTGGGTCGCCCCGAAGTATTTCCAGACGCTTGGAACTCCGCTCCTGGCCGGCCGCGACTTCCGATTCGAGGACACGGGCCGATCTCGCGTGGCCATCATTAATGAGACGATGGCGCGGTACTATTTTCGGGACGCCAATCCGATCGGAAAGCGGGTGACGGTCGAGCGGGATTCCCGCACCGGCGGCTGGTACGGCAGTGACCAGCCGTACGAAATCGTGGGCGTAGCCGCCGATGCGAAATATTACGATCCTGGCGAAACGCCGCATCGCGTACTTTACTTCAACGCTTTTCAGGAGGACCGCGTCGAGTCGAACTTTGCGCTCCGGATAGGCGTGAAGCCGGCGGCGGTCGTGCCGGAGGTTCGCCGGGCGGCGTCGGAAATACTGGGCGCCGTTCCGGTGGGCCGCGTCACGACAATGGCGGCTCAGGTAGACGCCTCCATTGTCCCGGAACGTTTGGTCGCGACGCTCTCCGGGATGTTTGGAGGGCTTGGGGCGTTGCTGGCGGCCATCGGCGTCTATGGGCTGCTGGCTTACACCGTGACGCGGCGGGCCAACGAGATCGGCGTCCGCATCGCGCTGGGCGCAACGCGAGGCGACGTGAGCCGGATGGTGCTCGGCGGCGCGCTGCGAATCGTCGTCGCCGGACTCGCTCTCGGGCTGCCTGTCGCATTCTGGGGACGTAGCGTCGCCGCGCATCTGATCGCGGACCTTGCGCCTCAAGGTCCGGCGCCGATTATTTTCGGCGCGGCGGCCATGATGGGCGTGGCCCTCATGGCGGCGTACCTTCCCGCGCGCCGGGCAGCTCGCGTGGACCCTGTCGAAGCGCTGCGATCGGAGTAGGGCCGCGAGATGAGGGGCTGGACTTCCCTCGATGGGATCCCGTTGAGGGCAGGCTGTCAAGGACTAACGATCATGCCTGGTCAAGGTCGGGCGGGCTCTGTCTATGCTTCGGAGAAGACCTTCTGATTCGGTTCTGTTCACCCACCCTTGAGGAAGCGGACATCCATGTGCCCGAACCTGAATACGTGGCGATCCCTGAAAGGTCGATGGCGCTACACTAGGAACGAAGGCAGGAACCATCGTGGACACCTTGGCGGAGAAACTGGACGCTCGATTGCGCGAGTGGAAGCCAGAGACGGCTGCGGAGGCCAGGGAGCGCATCGCTGAAGTTATAGAGCTCGCCGATCACGGTGTCCTTGACATCGCGCGTTCGCGCGCCGCCGAACAGGAGGTGCTCGAGATGCTTGATGAATCCCCGACCCGGTGAGATTTGGCTGGCGGACCTGGGACTCGCTGCCAAGACGCGTCCCGTCGTGATCGTCTCCCGCCAAGATCCCGACCCGCCGCGATCACTCGTCTTGTACGTACCTCTCACCACCCAGCGGAGAAACAGTCCGTATGAAGTGCCGCTGCCGCGGCTCCCGTTCCTTGACCGTGAATCGGTAGCCAATGTTCAGGGTTTAGGATCTCTGCCAACCGTGCGGCTTGAACGGAAGATTGGCAAGCTCTCCACCGAGGTATTGGAGCGGCTCAAGGACGCGCTGGCTTTTGTGCTGGATCTTGAACGGGCTGCCAAATGAACGCTCAGCCGATACCGCGATTCACAGTGCCCCACATGGCCGTGCAGTCCCTTCCAGGAGAACTGCCGTTGCAGGTGATACCGGTTGCAGATCTGGTAGCCGTGGATTCTGGAGACCGCGGGATACAATAAGCAATGGAGAGGCGCGTGATTGGACTCTTAGAAAGCAAGCGTCAGGCGATTAAAGGAGGTCTGCTCACGTTTCGGCGTGGCTCGACTCGAGGTGTTTGGCTCAGCGCTACGAGAAGATTTCAAGCCTGGGGAGAGCGACGTGGACCTGCTCGTTGCGTTCAAACCAATGGAGCCATACGCGCGGGTCGAGGCGTACTTCCGCATGCGGGACGAGCTTCGCGCATTGCTACAGCAGGAAGTCGATTTGGTCATGGTGGGCGCTGTCAAGAATCCGTATATCTGCCGTGAGATCGAGCGCACGAAACAGATGATGTATGCCTGATCCAAGTCCTGATACGCTACAACGGCCGCACATTCGGGCCGCGTAAGTGGCCGCTCTCGGCCGGCGTCAGCGTCCGGGAGGTGAGGGGCGAGGCTTCGGTTTGGCGGCCGGCTTTGCGGCGGCACAGGGCTTCAGTGGAACCCACTGCAATGGATTGATGTTCACCCCGTGGGCCGCCAGGCCCCAGTGCAGGTGCGGCGCGCTCGATCGGCCGGTCGAACCGACATAGCCCAGCACATCGCCCTGCTCGACTCGTGCGCCTTCGCTCACCGCGACTTCCGACATGTGCGCGTACGACGACGTCAGCCCCTGTCCGTGATCGATGCCGACGAAATTGCCGGGGACGGTGAACATGCCCGCGAGCCGTACGATGCCGGCGGCGGGAGCGCGGATGGGGCGCCCCGCGGGCGAGCGCTGATCGACGCCGCCGTGATAGTTCCCGGTCGGCTTGCCATTGTGCATGCGCTTCACCCCGAACGGCGACGTCATGCAGCCGGGAACGGGAACGATGAAGGGCTCGGTCCAGAAACGCTCCGGCGTCACGAGTTGGCGGAAGGCGCGGAGCCGTTCGGTTTCACCCGGCGCGGGCGCGAGTTCCAACGTGGACTTGCTTAGCGTGACGTTCTGCTCGGGAAAGCGCGCATCCACAACCTGGAAGCTCAACGTCTCGAGCAGGCGCCCCTCGCCCGTTCGTACCGCGATTGTCCGGGGGCCGGGAGGCGTACCGGCGGCCACTGGGAGCATGCCCAGCGCTTTGCCGTCCGCCTGGATGAATAGCGGGAACTCCCGATCGAGGAGGCGGGCGGAAGAAGCTTGCGCATCGCAGGTCAGGCGGATGACATCTCCTTGCCGCACTTGCGATCGCGCCAGTTCGCAGGTTCCCGCCGCGGCCGCGATGGCGGCGTGAACGAGGGCGATGCCGGCGTGAAGCAATACGGTCCGCACCACCGTAGTATAAGCGCGGGTCGAAGCGCGCCTACTCCCGGCCGGCGGCGATCATCGCACGCAGGTTCTCAGGCGGGGTGGTCGCGGGAATGGCGCAGCCGGCGTTGAGAATGAACCTGGGCGTATCGGCGAATATCGCCAGGAGTTCGCGCGTGCGCTCTTCTACCAGTCGAGGGGAGCCAAGCGCGAGTACGGCGTTGGGATCGATGTTGCCGACAAACGCCGCTTTTCCCGCCAGCGTATCACGAGCCAGCCGGACGCCGGTTTTGGAATCCAGTTCCAGGGCGTCCGCGCCGGTAGCGACCATTTCGGGAAGAATGCGGTCCGTTTTGCCGCAGATATGGAGCATGTACGGCAAGCCGAGTTCGTGCGCCAGGTCCACGATCCGGCGCTCGTATTCGAACGCGAACTCGCGATAAAGGCGTGGGGAGGCAAGATCGGGACCGGCTGGGCTGTCGCCGTTTGAAACCATGTCGGCGCCGGCGGCGGCCATCAAGCGGATGAACTGGGCGACGGCTCGGGAGCAGTATTCGAGCAGTTCGTGGGCCGGCGCCCGATTTTCGGGATCCATCAGGTCCATCAGCCAGTCGGCCGGACCGCGCATCATGCCGGCGAGGGAAAACGGCAACTGGTCGCAATTGCCTCGCACGAAGATTTCGTTCCTGAAGTGCGTCTTCAGAATGCGGACGGCCTCCAGCCACACCTGTATGCCCGGATAGCGCGAGACATCCGGCTCGGGGAGGCCGCGCACTTCCGCGATACTCCCGAGCAGGGCGCGCGGACAGCGGGCCGGAGCATCGTCGGGAAGATCCACCGGCACGCCTACCGCGCCGGCCAGCGTCGCCGTGTCGATATCCACCAGGACGCCGTCGTAGCCGTAGGTCTCCACCGCCTGGATGTGGACCCGGGCGACAACCTCCGGATCGCTCCGGTACTGGCCCATCGTGACGCCGGCTTCCCGCGCCGCCAGCATGAAGTTGTGAAGCATCACCGGCCGGACGTCGGGCCAGCGGCCGTTCAGAGCCTCGGCTATCCGCCGATATCCGTTCATCCGAAGGGCTCCACGCGCATCAGGTCGCTGTTGGAAGGCTCCACCCGCACGCAAAGCAGGTAGCGACCGTCCGGGGAGACGGAAAACGGGCCGCTGCCGAGCGGCTCCGGGTACTCGATGACGGGGCGGCTCACCTGCCCGGCGCTCTCCACCAGTACCAGCAGCGTTTCGACGGCCTTCCGCGCCAGGGCGACGGGCTGACCCTGCTTCATCAGAACCTTGGCCGTCGCGTCCAGCGAAAGATCGCCGAACCTGTACAAGCTATGCTTTTCCAACGAATTGCGGCCCCGCTTGGAATTCCCTTAGAATCTCTTTACCGCCGGCTCCTTGCGAGACCCGTCTCCCGGTTATATTTTGACGCTTATGAGTCGCCGCAACAAGCCCGGCCGCGGCGGCCTCCAGGTCTCAGCAGGCGGCATGTACATCCCAATGCGAACGACAATCCTGCTGACATGCATGACGCTTGTTTCGGCGGTGGGCCCAGCCTGGGCCGGCGATGCCGCGCAACTGCGCCGGTCGTTCCTCGATCCGCCCGACGATGCGCGAATTATGATGCGCTGGTGGTGGTTTGGGCCATCGGTGGTGAAGGCGGAGTTGGAGCGCGAAATGCGCCAGATGAAAGCGGCCGGGATCGGGGGTTTCGAGATCCAGCCGGTTTATCCGCTGGCGCTGGACGACGAGCAGGCCGGGATTCGCAACCTTGCCTTTCTTTCGGGCGAATTCCTGGAAGCGCTGCGTTTCACGGCCGAGAAGGCGAGCGAACTCGGCTTGCGGATGGACCTGACGCTCGGAACCGGCTGGCCGTATGGCGGTCCGGATGTGCCTGTCAGCCAGGCGGCGGCAAGGCTCCGGGTAGAGCGCGCGCCCGTGAACAGCCACACGCGGCGGGTCCCATTGCCGGCCATAGGCCAGGGCGAGCAACTGCTTGGGACGTTTCACATCGAAACCAACAGCGGGGCCATTGCCGCGGAGGAGGTCGCCGGCGGCGGGAGCGACGGGGCGCTGTGGTTTGGAGACGGCGCGCACAAGCCCGAAGAGGTCTGGTTTTTTATCGCCAGCCGGACAGGCCAGATGGTGAAACGGGCGGCCGTGGGCGGCGAAGGCTTTGTGATCGACCACTACAGCCGGGGCGCGACCGAGCGCTACCTGAGGACGGTGGCGAACCCGATGATCGAGGCCCTGCGATCCCGCATCCCGTTCGCTGTCTTCTGCGACAGCCTGGAGGCTTTTGGGGCGGACTGGACGCCCGATTTTCTTGACGAGTTCCAGCGCCGGCGCGGCTACGATTTGAAGCCCCGGCTGGCCGCTCTGACGGGGGACAATCCCGGCTTCGAGGCGCGCGCCATCCGGCACGACTGGGGGCGGACGCTGACGGAATTGTTGAATGAGAGATTCCTCGCTCCGATGAAAGAGTGGTCCGTGCGGAATGGGACCCGCTTTCGCATCCAGAACTACGGCACGCCGCCCGCGGTGATGGCGAGTCACGCCTATGTGGACCTGCCCGAGGGGGAGGGCTCGCAGTGGAAGACGCTGCGGCAGTCCCGGTGGGCGGCTTCGGCCAGCCACATATACCGGCGGCCGGTTGCCTCGTCGGAGACCTGGACCTGGCTCCACTCGCCGAGCTTCCGCGCCACGCCGCTCGACCTGAAGGCGGAAGCGGACCGGCATTTCCTCCAGGGCATCAACGAACTCAACGGCCATGGCTGGCCGTACAGTCCGCCGGGCGCGGAGTATCCCGGCTGGCGATTTTACGCGGCGGCGGCGCTCAACGAAAACAACCCATGGTGGATCGTCATGCCGGACGTGGCCCGCTACTTGCAAAGGCTGAGCTTCCTGCTTCGGCAGGGCCGGCCGGCCAACGACGTGGCCCTCTACTTACCGAACGGCGACGCCTGGGCCAGTTTCCGGTTGGGAAAAGTCCACATGATCGAGGCGCTGCGCGAGCGGGTGGGCGACCGCGTCATCGCCGCTGTCCTCGAGGCGGGCTACAACCTGGATTTCATCGACGATGGGTCGCTGGAGCAGACAGGCCGTATCGAGCAGGGCGCGCTGTCGATGGGGGACGGCCGCTACCGCGTGGTGATCCTGCCGGGCGTCGAGTGCATGCCGCCGGCGACGCTCCGGACGCTGGACCGCTTTGCGCGAAGCGGCGGCGCGCTGATCGCGACGCGGCGGTTGCCCGATTGCGCGCCGGGCTTCAGGGCTACGGCGGCGGAGCATAGCGACGTCCGGAGAGCGGTGCGCTCCCTGTTTGAAGGGGAGCGGGCGCCGGCCCGGTTTGTCGCGGACGAGGATCGGGAACTCGCGCGGACGCTACGCGGGGCGTTGAAGCCGGACCTGGCGCTGTCTCCGGCCGCGCCCGAAATCGGTTTCATTCGCCGTACGACCCAGGACGCCGAGATTTATTTCGTCGCCAACACGGGCAATCAGGCCCGGAACGTTAAGGCGACGTTCCGGATTGGCGGCAAAGAGCCCCAGTTGTGGGATCCGCTGACGGGCGAGGCGTCGCCGGCGGACGTCCGGGCGCGCGAGGAGGATGCCACGACGATTGCCATGGACCTTCCGCCATATGGCTCGCGGGTGGTCGTGTTCTCGAGCTTGCCGGCGCCCGCCGCCGACGGAGAGGGCCGGGCCGCCCCACCGCCGCCAATCGACCTCAGCCGTGGGTGGCAGGTGACGTTTGGGGAGCGGAGCGTTTTCATGGATGCGCTGCGGTCCTGGACCGACGACGAGGAGACGCGCTACTACTCCGGCACGGCCACGTACGAAAAACGCGTGGCCGTGCCGGCGGCGTTCCTCCGGGCGAGCCGCGAGGTAGAGCTGGACCTGGGAGAGGGGCGCACTGCCGACCCCGCGGCCGGCGACGCGCAGGGTGAAGGGATGAAGGCGTTCTTCGAGGGGCCCGTCCGCGAAGCGGCGGTCGTCTACGTTAACGAAGAACGGGCCGGGGCGGTATGGTGTCCGCCCTACGCGGTGGATGTCCGGCGGCTGCTGCGGCCGGGCGAGAACCGGATTCGGATCGTGGTGGCGAACCTGGCCGTCAACCACATGGCGAGCCGTGCGCTGCCGGACTACCGGCTGCTGCACCTCCGCTACGGCGAGCGCTTCACGCCGCAGGACATGGGCGGGATACAGGCCATTCCGTCCGGTTTGAGCGGCCCTATCCGGTTGATCGGGCGCTGAGGCGGATCTTCCGGCAGCAGGGAGGTGGCCCTGCCTCGGAGGGAACCGTCCCCCTTGCTGTGCCAGTTCCCCTCCACGATGACGCTTCCGTATGCCAACACCTTAAATATGGTGATGGGTGTGGCGTTGGCGAATCTGGCAACGGAGCCCGCCGTCATCACCGCAACCATCTGGGACGACGCCGGCGCGATGCTGGGCGCCCAAAACATCCCCTTGGCCGGGAGCGGCCATGCTTCGTTCGCTCTGCCGGCCGAGATTCTGCTGACGGCCGGCGGGGAATCGTCCAATTCAGAACCACGGGCAACCGAGGCGTCGCCGGGTTGGGCGTCCGCTTCAGTCCCTTTATGACATCTACATCGGTTCCGCCGATGTGAATGGAAGGGCTGCCGGAGGCGATAGTCCCTCGAAGAACGTTTGCTGTTACCGCGGACGGCCGACTCGCGTTTCCTCGCGAATGATCGCTGCCATTGCTCCCAGGCGCGCGGGCCGCGGCAACTCCGGAGCGCTCAGGAACACATAGAGCCCCAGGGCCTGCTCTCGATTGCCCTCCGCGAGGAGATGTTCCGCGCACGCCAGTAAGCCGTCGGCGACCGCCATCTTCGTCAAGCCCTGCGTCTTTTTCAGCGCCGCCTGCAGTTCCTTCGCCGCCGCCGCATCGCCGATTTGGCCCAGCGCCGAAGCCGCCGCACTGGCGACATTCGCATCGCCGGCGTACATCATCTTTGCCAGCGCGGGCGTCGCCTTCGCATCCCGCCGCTTGCCGATCGAGGCGATTACGCCGATCAGCAGGTTGCCCTTTAACTGGGTCAGCGCCGAACGCAGCGCCTCATCGGCGGAGGGATGGGAAATCGGTTCCAGGCCATAGCGGGCGTAGGTGTTCAAACGTTCATCTTTGAGCAGCGCCGCCATTGCGGGAACCGCCTCCACGGCCCCCAGTTCGCCGGCCCGCTGGCAGGCTTTTGCCTTCTGAAACTCCGGCGAACCGGCGTCGGTTAGAATGCGGATCAGCGCCGCCGCGTCCATCGTCGCGATCTCGCGCTCCTGAAGTTCGGCAGGCGGCGTCGGCGGTTTCGGTTTCTCGACCTCTGGTTTGGCGGCCGGTGGCGTCGATTGCTGCATTGTCGGTCTCCTTGCTCACACTCTCCACGGCTCGCGCAACGCGCGCGATCGCATCCGGTTCGCGACATCGTCGTTGGTGAACTCACGCTTCGCCGGATCCCACGCCAGCGTCTTGCCCCGCTGAAAGGCAATGAACGCCGCGTGGCATGCGATGTGCGAATTCGCCGCCGCCGCCGCGCTTGCCTGTGGTTGCTCGCGGCTCTTAATCGACCGGATGAGGTCTCCCACGTGATTCACCAGCGCGAGACTCGCCGCTTCCGTCGGCCGCAGCAGCGGCCTGATGTTGTCCGAACACTCGATCTTGGTGGCATCGCCCGTCTCCACCCAACCCTGATCGCCTTCCAGCCGGAAGCTGCACGAACCGGTCTTCAGGCTGCCGTCCCAGCCGTCGTCGCGCATCACCAGCTTCACGCCATTGGCATACTTGCACAGCACCTGGTACGGACCTGTATTGCCGCCCACGGGCTCGTATTCCACCGGCTGCGTATCGTCGAGTCCCGCCGCCCAGTGGCACAAATCCACCGTGTGCGAACCCCACTCCAGAATCCCGCCGCCGTGAAAATCGTAGTAATTGCGCCAGCCGCCCCGAACATAGGAGGAGTTGTACGGCCGCCAGGGGGCCGGCCCCAGCCAGCGGTCCCAATCAAGCACCTGCTTGGGAGGCAGTTCCTCCGCCGCCAGCCAGTCGCGGCTCGGCAGGGGCGGCCAGTTCACCGACGGCCCGACGTTGGCGTACATGGTGTGCAACTGGCCCAGCGCGCCCGCCTTCAGCAGCTCCTTGCACAACTGGAAATTGGCCCCGTTGCGGCGCTGGCAACCGGCCTGGTAAAGGCGGTTGTACCGCTGGAACGCGTCGGCCAGCGCCCAGCTTTCTTCCATTGACATCGAGCACGGCTTCTCGCAGTAAACGTCTTTGCCGTGCTGCGCCGCGATGATCGCCAGCGGCGTGTGCCAGCGGTCGCCCGTGGCAATCAGGACGGCGTCGATGTCCGCGCGGGCCAGCAGCTCGAACTGGTCGTCGTACATCTCGCAACCGCGGTCCCCATACTTCTGGTCCACCGTTGATTTGATCGTCTCGCGCCGCTCGTTGCGCACATCGCAAATCGCGACGAACCGGGCCGTTTCAAAGTCCAGTATTTTGCTGAGCACGTGCGCGCCGCGAGCGCCGATGCCGATGCCGCCGAAAATGATCTTGTCGCTCGGCGGAACGGCCCCGGCGCGCTGGCCCAGCACCAGGCTCGGAACGATCATCGGCGCGACCGCGCTTTTCAGAATTTGCCGTCGGGTGGTCATGATATTGGCGTCAACCATAGGATTCTATACCCGCTGCCCGGCCGCTGTCCCGCCGGCGCCGGCTCGCGCATGCGCGAGGCGGGACGGAACGCTCTGCCCGCATGGGAAAATAGCGTTTAACGGCGGCTGGGAATGAATCTGACGAGGCTTCGACGGTCGATGCGCGCGGCGCCCCGCAGGCTCCGGGAATCGCGGATGTTCGCCAAGGCGATGCTCGAGCCGTATCACCCGATCCTGGCGCACATCATCCCGATCCGCCGCTGCAATCTCGCTTGCACTTACTGCAATGAATTCGACGCCGTTTCTCAGCCGGTTCCGACGGCGGAAATGCTCCGCCGGGTGGAGAAGCTGGCGAAGCTCGGCACAACGATCATCACCATTTCCGGCGGCGAGCCGCTGCTGCATCCGGAACTGGAACGGATCATCGCCCGGATCCGGAGCGCCGGCGCCATCGCCACGCTGATCACCAATGGTTATCTGCTCGCGCCGGAACGAATCAAAAAGCTGAACCGCTCCGGGCTCGACTACCTCCAGATCAGCATCGACAACGTGCGGCCGGATGCGATTTCGAAGAAGAGCCTGAAGGTCCTGGACCGCAAGCTGCGGTGGCTGGCCGAATACGCCGAGTTTTCGGTGACGATCAACTCGGTCCTCGGCGCTTCGATTCCCTGCCCCGACGACGCGGAGACCATCGCGCGGCGGGCGCGGGAACTGGGTTTCACCAGCACCGTGGGCCTGATTCACGACCACAACGGGCAATCGAAGCCGATCGACGAATACCGGCGCGGCATCTACGAGTCGATCCTCAAGCTCGGCACGCCGCTGTTCTCCTTCGCGCAGTACGATCGCTTTCAAAAGAACATTGCGCGCGGACTGCCGAATCGCTGGCACTGCCGGGCGGGCGCGCGGTACCTGTACGTGTGCGAGGACGGGCTGGTCCACTGGTGCTCGCAGCAGCGCGGAACGCCGGGCATTCCGCTGGAGGACTACACGGTGGAGGACCTGAAGCGGCAGGCGGGCGTCGTGAAGTCCTGCGCCGACTACTGCACCGTTTCCTGCGTGCACCAGACGGCCATGCTGGACGCTTTCCGCGAAACGCCGCGGGAGACGCTGGCGCACATGATGCGCTCGCGCCGCGAGATCGACCCTTCGTTCAAGCCGCCGGCTCTGGTGAAGGCGCTGGACTGGATGTTCCTACGGAGCGGGAACAAGCGCCTGTTCGAGAAACTCGCCTTGCGGCTGCTCGGCGTCACGCGCGGCGAGCGCTGAAGTGGGCGGTGAATCAGAAATTGAAACGGACACCACCGTTGACGACCCGACCGTCCAAAGGGGCCCACGCGTCCACCGTCACTTTCGCCGGACCCAGCGGAGCGGAGAGACTAGCCACCCCATCCGGACCCGTCTGCGTTTTCCCTCCGTCGAGCTCGACCTCCGCCGCCGCGACCGGACCACTCTCCGATGTCACTTCCACTCTTACGGTTGCTTGAGGCGTTTGGGCAGACAGGGCGAGCGCAGCGAGACCGAGGCTAAGGAGCTTCGTGCGCGGGCTTCCACCAACTCTGTCGCCGTTGTGACGAGCAGTCAGGCTCGAACTCCACCGGGACGGCTCATGAGTGTCTAGAACTGTACGGCGTTGTGGGCGACGATGGAGAGGAATTCCTCGCGGGTTTCGCGGTGAGAGCGGAAGGCGCCGAGCATGGCGGAGGTGACGGCGCCGGAGTGCTGCTTTTCGACGCCGCGCATCATCATGCAGAAGTGGCGGGCTTCGCAAATGACGCCGACGCCGCGGGGCTCGGTCATCGATTGCAGCGTCTCGGCGACCTCCTGGGTGAGGCGCTCCTGGACCTGGAAACGGCGGGCGTACATGTCCACCAGGCGCGGGATTTTGCTGAGGCCGATCACCTTGTCCTTGGGCAGATAGGCGACGTGCATCTTGCCGTAGAAGGGCAACAGGTGATGCTCGCAGAGGCTGAAGAATTCGATGTCGCGGACCACGACCATTTCGTCGTACTTGACGGTGAAGAGGGCGCCGTTGACGATCGTGGCGGGGTCCATGGAGTACCCCTGGGTGAGATAGCGGAGGGCCTTTTCCACCCGGTCGGGCGTGCGTTTCAGTCCCTCGCGGTCCGGATCCTCGCCGAGTTGGGCGATGACGCGGGCCATGTGAGCGGCGATCGAATCGTTCTGGGCGGCGGTATGGAGTTGGGGTTTGGATTTGATGACCTTCACAACGGCCTTGTTGGAACTCATTCTTGTTCTACCAGCAATTCAAAGATGTTGCGGCCCGTCTCGTGGAGCCGGATTTTTTCGAGCTTCGTACCGGCGGGGAACGACGAGGACCAGTCGCGGAGCAGACGGCGGGAGATTTCGAGGGCGAGGTTCTCGGTGGTGGGGACGGAGGTTCGAAACGCCGGCGCCTGGAGGTTGAGGTTGGCGTGGTCGAACGGCGCGAGGACGTCGCGCGCTACCAGGCGGTCGAGGACCGTCGTGTTCGCCACCAGGCCGGTGGTCTCGTCGACGGGTCCGCGGACGCTTACTTCAAGGACGTAATTGTGGCCGTGGCCGTGCGGGTTGTTGCACTTGCCGTAGAGCGCGCGGTTCTCCTCGACGCCGAGCTGAGGAGCGTGCAGGCGGTGCGACGCGCAGAAGCGGTAGCGGCGGGTGAGCCTCATCGCGCCTCCGGGCCGGAGTAGTCGAGGAAGAAGTCCTCGGTCTCGTAGAGCCGGATGGAGCGCAGGCGAACGGCGGGGCCGACGAAGCAAGGGGCGAGCCGGCGCCAGATGTCGCGGACGATGTTTTCCGCCGTCGGGACGACGGAATCGAACGGAGGAACTTCGTAGTTGAGGAAGCGGTGGTCGTAAGGCTCGACGATCTCGCGGTTGAGGATGTCCTTGAGCGCCTTCAAGTCGAAGACCATGCCGGTGACAGGGTCGGGCTCGCCCTCCAGGGTGACCTCGGCGACGTAGTTGTGGCCGTGGCCGTGGGGATTGGCGGCGGGCCCGTAGAGGGCGAAGTTCTCTTCATCGGAGAGCGCCGGGTTGCGGCAGACGTGCGACGACGAGAATTCGACTTTCCTGGTGAGAAGCATCGCCAAGGTATTGGATGCCGCCGAAGGACGCGCGGATACCTTAGAATTAATACGTACCATACATGGGGAAGTCGAAGACAGACCTGTTGTTACAGGCGACAATCGGTGTGTTGGCGGCGGCGCTGGTGAGCGTAGTCGCCTTCGCGACGCGGGAGACGGTGGTCGGCGTCGGCGACAAGGCGCCCGATTTTTCGATTCGCGCGGACTCGGGGCAGACGATTTCGCGCGGCGATTTCGGAGGGCGGCTGCTGGTGCTGAACTTCTGGGCGACGTGGTGTCCCCCGTGCATTGAAGAGATGCCGTCGCTGGACGAATTCCAGAAGCAGTTCCGGGATGCCGGCGTGGTGGTACTGGGTGTAAGCGTGGACGAGGACGAGGGGGCTTACCGGCGGTTTTTGGAGCGCGCGGGCGTATCGTTCTCAACGGCGCGCGATCCCGAGGCGGCGCTGGCGGACAAGTTCGGCACGTATCGCTACCCGGAAACCTACGTCATCAACCGGGACGGCAAAGTGGTGCAGAAGATCATCGGGGAAGCGGACTGGACCGACGCCCGGATGGTGAGCTACATCAAGTCGCTGCTGTAGGCGCGGCCCGCGCCGAATAGAAAGGGGCCAATCATGATATCAAGGGAAGCCAAGGACGAGCTGGCGGCCCTGCTAGGACCGAAGGGTTACCTGGACCGTCCGGAGGATCTGATCCTTTACGAATACGACGGCGGGGTGGACAAGGCCCGTCCGGACCTGGTGGCGTTCCCGCGCGGCACGGAAGAAGTCGTGGGGATCGTCAAGATCGCGGCGAAATACGGCGTTCCGGTAGTGGGACGAGGAGCGGGGACGGGTTTGAGCGGAGGCGCGGTGCCGCGCTCGGGCGGCGTGATTGTGTCGTTCGCGCGGATGAACCGGATCCTGGAGATCGACCTGGAGAACGAACGGGCGGTAGTGGAGCCGGGGGTGGTGAACCTGGACATCACGCTGGCGGTGCAGGACGACAACTTCTTCTACGCGCCGGACCCGTCGAGCCAGAGGGCGTGCACGATCGGCGGGAACGTGGCGGAAAACGCGGGCGGGCCGCATACGCTGGCCTATGGCGTGACGACGAACCACGTGCTGGGCGTCGAGGCGGTGCTGCCGGACGGGACCGTGTTCACGACGGGCGGCATGGAGAGCGATCTTCCGGGGTACGACCTGACCGGCCTGCTGACGGGGTCCGAAGGAACGATGGCGCTGGTGACCAAGGTGTACATCCGGCTGATGCGGAAGCCGGAGACGGTGAAGACGGCGCTGGCGATCTACGACTCGGCCGAGGATTGCGGGCGAACGGTGACCGAGATCACGGAGCGGGCGATTACGCCGGTGGCGGTGGAGATGCTGGACGGCGTGATGCTGCGGATGGTGGAAGAGGCGACGCACGCCGGGTATCCGATGGACGCGGCGGCGGTGCTGCTGGTGGAACTGGAAGGCGTGCGCGAGATGGTCGAGGAGCAGGTGGAACAGGTGCGGGAGGCGTGCCTGAAATGCCGCGCGCGGGAATTTCGAGTGGCGCGCTCGGCCGAGGAGCGGGACCTGCTGTGGAAGGGGCGGAAAAACGCGTTCGGAGCGGTGGGGCGGGTGAGCCCGTCGTACCTGGTGCAGGACGGCGTGGTGCCGCGGTCGCAGATCGCGCCGACGCTCAAGTTCATCCGGCAGGTGGCGGAGAAGTACGGGCTGGTGATCAGCAACATTTTCCACGCCGGCGACGGCAACATGCACCCGATCATTCTGTTCGACAAGCGGAAGCCGGGAGAATTGGAGAAGGCAATCAAGGCGGGCGAGGACATTCTGGAACGCTGCATCGCTGTGGGCGGATCGATCACGGGCGAGCATGGCGTCGGGATGGAGAAGATCGGGTTAATGAGCAAGCAGTTCAGCGAAGACACGCTGGAGACGATGCGGCGGCTGAAGAACCTGTGCGATCCGGAGGGGCGCTTGAATCCGGGCAAGGTGCTGCCGACGGGCCGCGGCTGCGTGGAGATACGGCAGGAGCCGTTGCGGGAAGGCAGCGTGGTTTATTAGCGGAGCTTACAGCTATCAGCTTTCAGGAATCATGCAAACGAGGGTGGTGGGCCGGCGTAAAGACCAGGGATGAAGACGTTTGCTCAATTCCGGCAACAGGCGGCATTCTTGAGAGAATCCAGTGGATCCACCAATATCGAGAAGACGCTCCTGAAGGCGTTGACGGTCTTGAAGCTATTCAACGTCCCGCACTTTGTCTGTGGCGGTTTTGCCGTGCAGGAGCATGGATATCCACGGTTCACGGTGGATGTAGACCTCATTGTGCCGGATGTGAAGTTTGCTATTGAGAAGCTGTCGATGAACGGTTTCAAGCAGAACCCCGGTTCGAGAATGACCGTGACAGATCGTGAAACGAAAGTAGAGGTCGACCTTCTGCCGGGCGGCGAAAGAGTCGATCCCGGTCCGTTGACCTTGCCGATGCCTACCCATGTGTCGGACAAGCCACAAATACTAGGCCTGGAAAGATTGATCTCCGCTAAGCTGTCCACGTACATCGGACGGGGGATTGACCGCAGCCAGGATTATGCCGATGTAGTCCAACTCGTCAAGGCGAACCGCCTAACAAGAAACTTTGGCGTCGATCCGAAGGTTCGGGACGAGTACCACAAAATCTGGGATGGGCTGCACCAGCCGGACAGGACGGTGTGAGTAATTACTAGCTGTCAGCTTGCAGCGATCGGCTTTCAGCTTTCGGAGCAAAGAAGTGGAGAGATGGCGGTGATCGGGAGAAGAGCGATTTTGTTGGGGCCGGCGGCGGCGTTGCTGCGCGGCGCGGCGATGACGCCGAGAGAGCGGGTGGACAGGGCGTTGAAGGGGCAGGACGTGGACCGTTCGCCGTTCACGTTCTGGTATCACTTCGGGCTGGAGAAGATGCCGGGCGAGAAACACGCCGAGGCGACGCTCGCGTTTCATTGGAAGTTCAAAACGGACCTGGTCAAAGTGATGAGCGACTATCCGTATCCGCGGGCGGCGTCGGGGCAGTGGTACGAGCTGAAAGTCGAAGAGAATCCGTTTCCGCGCCAAATTCGGGCGCTGGAGGTTATCCGGGCGGGGCTGGCGGGCCGTGCGTTCGTCGTCGAGACGATTTTCAACCCGTGGAATGTCGCCGAAAAGCTGTCGTCGAAAGAGGATGTGATGCGGCTGAAAGAAGAGAAGCCGCAGTCGCTGTTGGATGCGCTGGAGACGATCGCGAAGTCCGAAGCGAATCACGCGAAGCGGGCGGTTTCCAAGGGGGCGGCGGGGGTGTTTCTGGCGATTGCGAACGCCGAAGACGGGATCCTGTCGAAAGCCGATTACAGGAAGTTCAGCGAGCCTTTCGACCGGATGGTGCTGGACGCGGTGAAGGACGCGAAGCTCAATACGCTGCACATCCACGGGAACAAGGTGTGGCTGGACCTGTTCTACCAGGGCTGGCCGGCGCCGGTGGTCAATTACGCAACGCACGGAACGGGCGTCCCGATCGCGGAGGTGCGCAAGCATTTCAGCGGGGTGATCATGGGCGGGCTGGATCATGACCGCGTGCGAGAGCTTTCCGAGGACGAGATACGGGCGCAGTGGCAGAGCGCGCAAGAGGCGGCGGGCAAGAAGTTCATCTTGGCGCCCGGGTGCTCGGCGCCGAACGAATCGACGGACGACGAGTTGCTGCGCATCGTCAAGGTGGTGGGCGCATGACGCTGCTGCTGGCGCAGGCGCTGCTGGCCTCCGCGGTTCAACTGGCGCCTCCGGCGCCGGGGGTCGAATTCAAACAGCCACAGATGGCGGTGGAAGGACGGAACGTCTACCTGACGTTCGGCTCGGCCGACAGGGTGTGGTTCGCGCGATCGAAGGACGGCGGGCGGTCGTTTGGGGCGCCGGTAGAGGTTGCCAGCGGCGGCAAGATGTCGTTGGGGCGGCACCGGGGTCCGCGCATCGCGCTGGCAGGCGGGGCGGTGGTGATCACGGGCGTGGTTGGTGAAAAAGGCGGCCTTGCGGACGGGGACATCATGGCGTGGCGGTCCACCGACGACGGAACGACATGGTCGCGCGGCGTGCGGGTGAACGACGTTGCGGCGTCGGCGCGGGAAGGGCTTCACGGAATGGCGGCAGGCGGGGGCGTGTTGTTCACGGCGTGGCTGGATCTGCGGGAAGGCGGGATGAAGCTTTACGGGGCCGGATCGCGGGACGGCGGCGCGACGTGGTCGGAGAATACGCTCATTTACGCGTCGCCGGACGGGCACATTTGCCAGTGCTGCCATCCGTCGGTGGCGGTGGACGCGAAGGGCGTCGTTACCGTGATGTTCCGCAACGCGCTGGACGGGTCGCGGGACATGTACGTCGCACCGTCTTCCGACGGCGGGAGGACGTTCTCGGCGGCGGAGAAATCGGGCGAGGGGACGTGGAAGATCAACGCGTGTCCGATGGACGGCGGGGGCGTCGCGCTGGGACCCGGCGGGGAACGGACGGCGGCGTGGCGGCGGATGCAGACCGTCTACCTGGCGCGGCCCGGTGAGGCGGAACGGGAACTGGGCGAGGGGAAGGACCCGGCAATCGCGTGGGGCGCGCGCGGCGCCTACGTGGCCTGGACGGCGCCGGACGGGGTGCGGATGCTGGCGCCCGGCCGGCATGAAGCCACGGTGCTTGCTCCAAAGGGAGGCTATGCGCAGCTTGCCGGAGGGGACACGGTCGTGGCGGCGTGGGAGCAGGAAGGGCGGATCGTGGTGCAGGCGCTGGAAGGGTTCTGATTTAAGCGGATTAAAGCGATCAGCCGTCAGCGATCAGCAACCACCAGCTCGTGGTTTTGGCGCCACCGGGCGTTTCCATAGAGAAGAAACGGATCTGAAAGTGCATTATGCTGAGGGTGGTGCGTTTATGCAGGCAGTCTTAACGGAAAACAAAGACGTTTATCAGCAGGCGCTGGAGAACTTCGACCTGGCGGCGAACGCGCTGGGATTGGAAGAAGACATCCGAGCGATGATCAAATACCCGGAACGGGAGCTGACGGTGAGCGTTCCGGTCCGGATGGACAACGGACATATCCGGCATTTCCGCGGGTACCGTGTGCAGCACAACACCACGCGCGGACCGGCCAAGGGCGGTATCCGCTACCACCCGGCTGTAACGCGGGAGGAGGTGGCCGCGCTGGCCACCTGGATGACGTGGAAGTGCGCGGTGGTGAACATTCCCTTCGGCGGCGGCAAAGGCGGCGTGGCGTGCAATCCCAAAGAGCTGACGATGGGCGAACTGGAGCGGTTGACGCGGCGCTACGCGAGCGGGATTCTGCCGTTGATCGGACCGACGCAGGACATCCCGGCGCCCGACGTGTACACGAACCCACAGATCATGGCTTGGATCATGGACACCTACAGCATGACCAAGGGCTACACGATCCCCGGCGTGGTAACGGGCAAGCCGCTCACGCTGGGCGGTTCGCTGGGACGGGGGGAAGCGACGGGGCGCGGCGTCTATTTCACGGTGGACTCGGCGGCCGAGCATCTTCGTATCCCGCTCCGCGGCGCGAAGGTGGTGGTGCAGGGTTTCGGCAATGCCGGATCGGTGGCGGCGCACCTGCTCGACAGCGCCCAGAGCTACGTGGTCGCCGTCAGCGACACGCGCGGGTGCATCTACAACCGGGACGGGCTCGACATTCCCAAGCTGATCCTGCACAAGGAGCGAACGGGAACGGTCCTGGGATTCCCGGGTTCGGAGACGATCTCGGCGGCGGACCTGCTGGCGCTGGAGTGCGACGTACTGATTCCGGCGGCGCTGGAAAACACGATTGACGGCGCCAACGCGGGGATGGTGAAGGCAAGGATCGTGGCCGAGGCGGCGAATGGGCCGGTGACGCCGGAGGCGGACCGGATTCTCGAATCGCGCGGAGTGTTTCTGATTCCCGACATTCTGTGCAACGCGGGCGGCGTCACCGTGTCGTACTTCGAATGGGTTCAGGACGAGCAGCACTTGTTCTGGGAAGCGCAGGATGTCTATGGGCGGCTGGAGCGGGTGATGAAGACGGCGTTCAACGATGTACTGAAGGTCCACCGGGAGCGCGGCGTGGGGATGCGGGTGGCGGCGAACATGGTGGGCATCGGGCGCGTGGCGGAAGCGGTACGGCTGCGCGGGCTGTATCCGTGAGCGCCGGAGCGCGGCGTCAACCCGCGAACTGCGGCAGGTGCGGCGCCTGGGCTTTGATGAGCGCGTCGGTAAGCTTGACGGCCGTGGCGTAGTCGCCGACGCTGCCGTCGAGAATCAGAGCGTCGGTAAACATCTTACGGTTGCCGGTGACGGCGGCTTCGACAATGGCCTCGACGGCGGCCAGGCGCCGCAGGAGGATGGCGGTCAGCGGCGGCGACAATTCGCCGAGCGGAAGGGCCGCCATGCCTTCAATGGTGGCGAGGGCGGGAACCTCGAGCACGGAATCCTTGGGGAGGTTGGCGACGCAGCCGTTATTGGGGAGGTTGGCCGAGTACCAGCGGCGGCGGTCGCTCCAGAAGCTGCGGAGGATGTCCATGGTCTCCATGTGCTCGCCCTCGGTGGCCTTCAGGCGGGCGGCGTCGAGGGGACCGGTTCCCTGGGCGAGGCTCAGGGTGTCGTCATAGATCTTGTCGCCGCGGGCGATGGTGCCCTCGAACGAATAGGCGTCCACGCCGAGGACGCTGCCGTAGTACTGGCCTTTCGGGAAACGCTCGGGGAAATACTCGGTAACGTGGCGATCCATCGGGGCGGGAAAAGCGCCGAACTCGTCGAACAGTTCCCAACTGAAGGGATAGGGGAGTTTGCGAGGGTCGCGGACGTGACCGAAGGCGTCGCCCCAGCTTGCGCGGTCGATTCCGTTGGCCCGCATCTCGGCGACCTTGCGGCGGATGAGGGGCCAGAGGTCTTCGCCGTCGCGCCGGAGGTCGTAAATCCAGGTGAGGTGATTCACGCCGGCCCACCGGGCGGTGACGCTTTCGCGGGGGACGCCGGCGACCGACGCGAGGTAGCGGATGGCCTCCTCGGTTCCCGCGCAGAGGCCGAAGGCGGGCAGGCTGGTTTCGCGGCGGATGGCGCGGACGATGGCGGTGAGGGGGTTGGAGTAGTTGATGAACCAGGCGCCGGGGCACATTTTTTCGACGTCGCGGGCGATGGCGAGCATGGGCGGGATCATGCGCATGGCGCGGGAAACGCCGCCGGCCATGACGGAATCGCCGACGGGCTGAAAGACGCCGAACTGGCGGGGGACGAAGACGTCCCGCTCCCAGGCGCGGCGGCTGCCGACGCCGATGGTGCAGATGACGATGGTGGCGCCCGGGAGGGCGTCCTTGCGGTCGACGGTGGCGGTGATCCGGGCGGGTTTCTCGGCCGAAGCCATGTAGCGGCGCACGAGTTTCTCCGTCGCTTCCAGGATGACGGGGTTGATATCCACCAGCGCGATCTCCCAATCGCCGGCGAGGCGCTGGTGCATCCAGTCGATGACGATGCCCTGGGTGAACATGGCGCTGCCGGCGCCGATGAGGACCATCTTCTGGGGGGCGGGAGGCGGGGCGACTCGCGGCGCGGCGGCCGGGCGGGCGGCCAGCGCCGGCATCGCGGCGGCGGGAAGGAACCGCAACAGATCTCTGCGTTTCATATCCGAAAGTCAATCAAAGAGGAGGCCGGAGTGTCAACTTGGGAGAGCGATCCTTGCCAGGGCCTGTGGCATTAGCCTCTTAGGCTGCGGGGGACTCCCAGTCCCGCCCAAGGCGGCCTGACGCCCTCGACCCTGCCCCACATCGGCGAGATTGTCAACTGTTAGACAGTAGACTGGCAATCGGCGACGCGCGGTTTGGATATGATTACGAGATTACAACGAAGAGAGTCCTGGCAAACAAAGATGAACCGAAAAACAACGGAGCACTATGCAGGATGTTTGCTCGGCGGGGCTGTTGGCGATGCGCTCGGCGCCGCAATTGAGTTCCAGTCACTGGATGAAATCCGATCTCGCTACGGACCTGCCGGCCTCACGGACTATGCCGCGGCGCACAGCGGCGGCGACAGCGGCGCAAAGGGCGGAATCACCGACGACACTCAGATGACGCTGTTCACCGCCGAGGGGCTTCTCCGGGCATACTGCCGGGGAATGCAGAGAGGATTCGTCGATCCGCTGTCCGTGATTCACCATGCCTATATCCGCTGGCTCCACACGCAGGGCTTCCGTTCCAGGTCGCCATTCGATGCCGCCGTCGACGATGGTTGGCTGATCACGCTTCAGGCGCTGCACAGCCCGCGGGCGCCAGGCAGCACGTGCCTTTCCGCTCTTCAGAGCGGCGTGATGGGAACGATTGCGGCGCCGCTCAATTCCAGCAAGGGATGCGGGGGCGTCATGCGGATCGCTCCGGTCGGACTGTTCTGGGAAGGGGCGCAAGCTTTCGACATGGGCTGTGAGATCGCGGCAATCACCCACGGCCATCCTTCCGGCTATCTGTCGGCCGGATACCTCGCGTGCGTTATTGCCGGGATTATCGCCGGCGAGTCGATCCGCGGCTCCATCGACGCCGCGCTTCCTTTGCTCGCCGGCCGGGAGAACCGCGAAGAGTGCTGGCGGGCGATCACAGACGCGGTGCGGTTGGCTGACGATGAGTCGGTTGCGCCGGCGGCGGAAGTCGTGGAGCGGCTGGGCCAAGGCTGGGTTGCCGAGGAAGCGCTTGCCATTTCGCTGTATTGCGCTCTCGTCGCGCGCGGAGATTTTAGCCGCGGCGTCCTTCTGGCGGTGAACCACAGCGGAGACAGCGACAGCACAGGCGCGATCACGGGGAACATCCTGGGGGCGCTTCTGGGGACGATCGGGGTTCCATCCACATGGCTGGAGGAACTGGAACTGCGGGAGGAAATTGCGTCCCTGGCCGGCGATCTCCTCACTCGCTTCCGCGACGACGACGCCTGGCGGGCGCGATATCCCGGATGGTGAGGAAGCGATCGCAGCCGGAAGGCGACCATAGCCGGAGGCGCTGGCGGCAGGCTATCCTGATACTAATCCCGTGATTGTCGAGACGCAGTATACCCGGTTTGACTCCCTGACCCTGGATTGCGGCGCCAGGCTGGCGCCGGTGGACCTCGCGTACGAGACCTATGGGTCGCTGAACGCGGACAAGAGCAACGCCATCCTGGTGCTGCACGCGTTTTCGGGCGACGCCCACGCGGCGGGAATCAGCCGCGAATCGGGCACGCCGGGGTGGTGGGACAGCATGATCGGGCCGGGGAAGGCCTTTGACACCGACCGCTACTTTGTCATGTGCACCAACGTGCTCGGCGGATGCCGGGGTACGACGGGGCCGGCGTCGATCAACCCGGCGACGGGCGAGCCGTACGCGATGAGCTTTCCGGTGATCACCACCGGCGACATGGTACGCCTCCAGAAGATGTTCGTCGAGTGGATGGGCATCGCACGGCTGCTGTCGGTGACCGGCGGCTCGATGGGCGCGATGCAGGCCATCCAGTGGGCGACCGACTACCCGGAAATGGTCGTCTCGTCGATACCCATCGCCGGTACGTGGCGGCACAGCGCGCAGCAGATCGCCTTCAACGAAGTGGGACGCCAGGCGATTATGGCGGACCCGGACTGGAACGAAGGCAACTACTATGGCGGCAAGCCGCCGGCGCGCGGGCTCGCGGTGGCGCGCATGGTGGGCCACATCACCTACATGAGCGACGAGTCGATGCGCGAGAAGTTCGGGCGGCGGCTGCGCGACCGGGACAAGTTCGGCTTTCATTTCGACATCGATTTCGAGGTGGAGAGCTATCTCCGTTATCGCGGCAGCCAGTTTGTGGACCGCTTCGACGCCAACTCGTACCTCTACATCACCAAGGCGATGGATTACTTCGACGTCACCAACGGAAACGGTTCGCTGGCGGCGGCGCTGGAGAAAGCCATCGCGCGCTTCCTGGTGATCAGCTTCACGTCGGACTGGCTGTACCCGAGCTACCAGTCGCTGGAGATCGTTAAGGCGCTGCGCAGCCGGAACCGCGACGTGACCTACTGCGAACTGCAATCCAACTACGGGCACGACGCGTTTCTGGTGGATGTCGTCGAGCAGACGGACGTGGTCCGCGCGTTCCTGGCGGGGACGTACGCGGCCCTCAGCCGGAAGGCCGTCGCGCTGTAGCCGGGCGCCCGCACACCTCTCATACGCGCCACGTTTCCTCCTTCGAGCGAAGTGACGCCGTCTGGCAACGGGAGGCCGCGACCCGGACTCCCTGCGGTCTTCGGCGCCCCTTTCGGCAAATCCAGACACTTTTGTCATGATTATGTGTTATGATGAGCGGCTGAGCTGCTGCTGCACGGGCGGCTCGATGAAGCGCAACCGTAGTTTGCGCCAGAAAGGGATTCCTAGCGAATGTATATACGCAAACTTCTTCTCGCCGTGGCATGCGTGATCCTGGCGGCGCCCGGTCTACTACAAGCGGACGTCACCGGCACGATCCTCGGCGTTGTCACTGATGCCTCGTCGGCGCTGGTCCAGGGCGTCCGAATCGTCGCCACAAATCTGGATACGAACCTGGAGAAAGAGACGAAGACCGACGGCAACGGACAGTACCGTCTGCTGGCGCTGCCCGCCGGACGCTACAGACTGCAGGCGGAATTCTCCGGTTTTCAGACGTTTGTCGCCACCGACATCGTACTCACGGTAAACGAGCAACGCCGCATGGATGTCGTACTGCAAGTGGGGACCACCCAGCAGGAGGTCAGCGTCTCGGCCGACGCGGTACAGGTTGAGACCACGAACACCCAGCTTGGTGAAGTGATCGAAGAGAAGCGAATCATGAGCCTGCCTCTCAATGGGCGGGGCTACCTCGATCTGCTGGGCCTTCAGCCGGGCGTAGCGCCCACCAGTTCCCGCAATGAAGGTCCGGGAACCGTTTCGGTGAACGGCCAGCGCGAGAACAGCAACGGGTTCCTCGTAAACGGCAGCGACGTTGCGGGCGTCGGCGACTTCGAAGCGCAGATCCAGCCGAACCTGGACGCGGTGCAGGAATTCCGGCTGATCACCAACTCGTTCGACGCCGAATACGGGCGATTCAGCGGCAGCATCATGAACACGATCACTAAGAGCGGCACGAATGCCTTTCACGGCACGCTCTTCGAGTTTGTACGCAACGACGCGCTGGATGCGCGCGGCTTTTTCGACAACGGCAAGGGCAAGCTTAGGCTGAACCAGTTCGGCTACGCCGTCGGCGGACCCGCCATCAAGGACAAGCTGTTCTGGTTCAGCGATTACCAGGGCAGCCGCCGGATCGACGGCGGTTCCTCGAGTGAAGTGCAGGTGCTGTCGGAAGCCGAGCGCCGGGGGCAGTTAAATGTCGCGCACCTCACCGGCACGGTGACCGGCCCGTACTGGGCGCAGACGTTGTCTCAGCGGCTGGGAAGGACGGTAACCGACGGGCAGCCGTACTCGACGGTGTTCCCCGACGGCGTCATTCCCGAAAGCGCGTTCTCGTCCGCGGCGAAAGGAACGATGGGCTTCATTCCGCTGGCGAATCGCGGGTCCGACATCTACGTCTCCTCGACGGAACCGATCCGCACGCGCGACGACATGTTGGGCCAGCGAGTGGATTTTCTGCACCAGCGCACCGGCAACTGGTCGGGTTACTACTATTTTCAGGACACCGACGTCAACGACCCGTTCGGCGACAGCAGTTTTCTTGGCCTCGCGTCGGCTTCCCGGGCGCGGCGCCAGCAGGGCACGCTGAGCAACGTAAAGGTTTTCGGGCCGACGACGGTGAACGAGTTTCGGGTTTCGTACGTCGGAATCATCCGCCGTTCGGTACCCGCCAGCGATGCGCCGCCGGTTGAGAGCCTCGGCTTTCTCAGCGGCGTCAACACGCTGGCCTCAATAACGCCGGCCCCGGCGGTTACCTCGCCGTGCCGTCGATTTCGCTGAGCAACTTCTCCTTCGGCAGCGCCGGCACCGGCAATATTATCCAGCATACATACCAGATTTCAGACAATTTTTCCAAAATTTACGGACGCCACACGCTTCGGTTCGGCATGGACGTGCGGTATTACCAGTTGAACCGGCGCGACGGCGGCGGACTTCTGGGGCAATTCTCGTTCCGGGGCACAGAAACCGGTTACGACGTCGCGGATTATCTGCTTGGCGCGCCGACGTCGTTCACGCAGGCCAGTCTCCAGGTAATCGATTCGCGCAGCAAGTACGCGGCGGCCTACGCGCAGGACTCGTTCCGCGTCAACCCGTCGCTGACGGTGAACTTCGGTTTGCGGTGGGAAATGGCGCAGCCCTGGTACGACACGCAGGACAAGATCGTCACGATGGTTCCGGGGCAACAATCGACGCAGTTCCCGAACGCGCCCAGAGGCTTGGTCTATCCGGGCGACGCGGGCGTGCCGCGAACGCTGGCGCCGACGCGGTACAAGAACTTCGGACCGCGGGTGGGAATCGCGTGGTCGCCGAGCGCCAGCGACGGCTGGATGGCGAAGCTGTTGGGCAAGCCGGGGACAACCAGCATCCGCGTTGGATCCGGCATCTTCTTCAACGCGATCCAGGATCAGACGTTGTACTGGATCATCGGCACGGCGCCGTTCGGCAACTACTGGCTCGCTCCGGAGCCGGTGCTGTTCGAAGAGCCCTACCGCACTCGTTCCACCGGCGACTCGCAGGGACAGAGGTTCCCGTTCGTGTTCCCGGTTCCGGGCAGCGCGGAAAGCAGGAACGTCGACTTCTCGCCGTTCCTGCCGCTATCGTCGACGCTCGGCTACCGGACCGACAACCAGTTGCCTTACGGCATGCACTTCAATTTCACGATCCAGCGCCAGCTCAGCTCCTCCATGGTATTGAGCCTGGGTTACGTCGGGACGATGGGGAGGAAGCTGCTGTCGATCGTCGAGAACAATCCGGGCGACCCCAATCTGTGCATGAGCCTGCGGGGCAGCGGCGTGAAGGAGGGAACGCTCCAGTGCGGCCCGTTCCAGGCGGACGCTACGTTCACCCGGCCGGACGGCTCGCTGGTGCAGGGCACCCGCACCACGTACGGTCCGAACTTCTCTACCGGCTACTACGAAGCGACCTGGGCCAGTTCGAGCTACCATTCGTTTCAGACCAGCCTGGAGCGGCGCGCGGGCGACGCGACGTTCCTGGTGGGATACACGTTTTCCAAGGCGCTCGACAACGGTTCGTTCTTCAACGACCGCATGAACGTGGTCAACCACGCGCTGAACAAATCGCTATCGAATTTCGACAGCACGCACAATTTCATCGCCAGCTACACGTACGAGCTTCCGTTTTACCGGGCGTTCTCGAGCGCTCCGCGGCGGCTGGTGCGCGGCTGGAGCATCGCCGGGATCACGCGCTTCGCAACGGGGTTCCCTGTGGGGATTTTCGCCGTAAACGACCGCTCGATGCTGGGCACCGCCGGTTTGGACAAGCCGGACCTGGTGGGGCCGGTTAATTTCGTCAACAATCCGCGGGCGGGGGATCACCGGTGGTTCACGGGCGAGAACTTCGTGCTGGAGCCGCTTGGCACGTTCGGTACGGTGAACCGCCGTCCGTTCCACGGCCCAGGGTTCAACAACTGGAACCTGTCGCTGGGCAAGACTACAGCGATCCGGGAAGGGATGCGGTTCGAAGTGCGGGCCGACATGTTCAACGCTTTCAACCACGCGCAGTTCAACAATCCCAGTGGCTTCTTCGGCAATGCGAACTTCGGCCGGATCACCTCCGCCAAGGCGCCGCGCATCATTCAGCTTGGAGCGAAGTTCCACTGGTAAGCGGCGGCCGTGCGCGGCTGAACGGTGTTCTTGAAAAAGGGGCGGAGATCGTACGCGGTCTCCGCCTTTAACGCCGCGGCGCAAAACGACGGTGTTCGAAAGGCGTGTGAAAGGTGATCAGGCGAAACTTTCTTAAGACCACAATGGCGCTTTCCCCAATGATGGGCGCCTTTGGACAGTCCGGGACGGCGCCGGGAGCGCGCTCGTTCGGCGCGCCGGAAGCGGCGATCCAAAGGTGGCGCGAGGCGCGGTTCGGCATGTTCATCCATTGGGGCCTCTACTCGGTGCTCGGCCACGGGGAATGGGCAGTTTTTGCCGAACAGATCGACTACCGGGACTACGCGAAACTGGCGGACCAGTTCAACGCCTCGGAGTTCGACGCGGCGGCCATGGCGGCCGCGGCCAAATCAGCCGGAATGAAATACATGGTGCTGACGTCGCGCCATCACGACGGCTTCTGCCTGTGGGATAGCAAGGTCAGCGATTTCAAGAGCACGAACTCCGCGGCGCGGCGCGACCTGGTTGCCGAGTACGTGCGCGCATGCCGCGATGCGGGCCTGCTGGTGGGCCTTTACTACTCCCCGCTCGACTGGCGCTTCCCGGGATTCTTCTTCCCCGCCATGTATCGCGAGAGCGCGGAAGCGATGAAGCGGCAGACGTACGAGCAGGTGGAAGAGCTGTTGACCAATTACGGCAAGATCGACATTCTGTGGTTCGATGGAGGCGGCGACGACTGGCTTGGATTCGGCGGATTGGAATGGGGCTACTCGGCAGGCTGGCGCACGCGGGATCTGAAATGGCCGCAGGAGAAACACTACGCGGGCAAGCCGCTATGGGAGACGGAAAAGCTCTACGAACTCGTCCGGCGCCTCCAGCCGGAGGTCCTCATGAACGGCCGCGCCGCCAGTCACGGCGACTGGCAGGGCGATTTCGGAACGCCGGAGCGGAAGGTGGGCGAGTTCGATCCCAATAATGCCTGGGAAACCTGCGAAGTGCTGTGCACGAGCTGGGGCTGGGAGCCGAACGACCCGATGAAATCGCTGCGCACGTGCGTGCAACTGCTGGCTCGCACCGCGGTCAACGACGGCAACCTGCTGCTGAACGTGGGCCCCACCGGTCCCGGCGCTATCGAGCCGAGACAGGCCGAGCGGCTGAAAGAGATCGGCGCCTGGCTCGAACAGCATGGGCAAAGCATCTACGGGACTCGCGGCGGCCCGTTCCGTTCCGGCGCCTGGGGCGGCTCGACGCACCGGGGCAGCTCGATTTACCTGCACATCGTGGACTGGCCGGAGAACGCGATCGAACTGCCGCCGCTGAAGCGGAAGATCGTGGCGAGCCGCGGCATGACCGGCGCCAAACCACGGATCGAGCAGACGCCGCAAGGCATCCGCGTGAGCGTGCCGCCGGAGCGCCGCCAGGAGATGGACACGGTCATCGTCCTGGAACTCGACGCGCCGGTTTAGCGGGCGCGGCGATTCGCTCAGGCCGGCAGCGCGGACGTCGTGTCGAGCGTTCCCGCGCGTTGCGCTTCGTAGGCGGCGATGGCGGCTTCCTGCTTCAGGATGTAGCCGAGTTCGTCCACGCCTTCCAGCAGGCAGTGCTTCGCGAAGCTGTCTACCGGAAACTCGACCTCCTCGCCGCTCGGGAGGATGAGCTTCTGCGACGCCAGGTCGACGCCGACCCTGTAATCGGGATCCGCTTCCACGGCCCGGAACAGCGCCGCGTGGACCGCGGGCGGCGCAAGGATCGGCAACAGGGAGTTTTTCAGCGAATTTTGCTTGAAAATGTCCGCGAATGACGTACTGATTACCGCACGAAATCCGAATTGCGTCAGCGCCCAGGGCGCGTGCTCGCGGGAGGAGCCGCAACCGAAGTTATCCCCGGCCAGCAGGATTTCCGCGCCGCGCGCCCGCGGTTGGTTCAGAATGAACTCCGGCTTCGGCCGGCCTTCCGCGTCATAACGCCAATCGTAAAATAGCTGGTCGCCCAGGCCTTCTTTGGTGATGGTCTTGAGAAACCGCGCGGGGATGATCTGGTCGGTATCGATGTTGTCCACCGGCAGCGGAACCAGCCGGCCTTCGAACCGGGTGAACTTCTTCATAACAGTGTCCTCACATCGGTGACGCGTCCGGTGATGGCGGCCGCGGCGGCGGTCAAGGGGCTGGCCAGCAGCGTGCGGCCTCCCTTGCCCTGCCTTCCCTCGAAATTACGGTTACTGGTGGAGACGCTGTATTGCCCCGCCTCGAGCTGGTCACCGTTCATCGCGATGCACATCGAGCAGCCGGCCTCGCGCCATTCCGCGCCGGCGGCCCGAAACACCTGGTCGAGACCCTCCGCCTCGGCCTGCCGCTTGATCGGCTGCGATCCCGGAACCACGAGCACCCGGACTTCCGGCGATACCTTGCGGTTCTTGAACACCGCCGCGGCGGAGCGCAGGTCCGACAGCCGGGAGTTCGTACAGCTTCCGATGAAGACCACGTCCACTTTGTGCCCCAGCAGCGGTTTACCCGGCTCCAGGTCCATGTAGCGCAGGGCCTTGCTAAGGGTCTCGCGCTCAATCGGGTCGCTTACCGACGCAGGGTCCGGCACCGCCGAGGTGATCGGGATGCCCATACCGGGGTTGGTGCCGAACGTGATCATCGGTTCGAGCGCGGCGGCGTCGATGGCGATCTCTTTGTCGAACACCGCGGCGGCGTCGGTAGGAAGCGCTCGCCAGCGCGCCAGCGCGGCATCCCATTCCGCGCCCTTGGGAACGAACGGCCGGCCCGCCAGGTATTGGTAAGTGGCGTCATCCGGCGCGACCATGCCAGCGCGGGCGCCCGCTTCGATCGACATGTTGCAGACGGTCATCCGCTCTTCCATCGAGAGCGCCCGGATGGTGGAGCCGCAATACTCGAACACGCAGCCGGTTCCGCCGCCCACGCCGATCCTGGCGATGAGCGCAAGGATAATGTCCTTGGCGGAAACGCCCGGCCGCAGCGACCCGTCCACCTGGACCTTGTATGTTTTCGACTTCCGTTGCAGCAGGCACTGCGTGGCCAGCACGTGCTCCACCTCGCTGGTGCCGATGCCGAACGCCAGCGCGCCGAACGCGCCATGGGTGGCCGTGTGACTGTCGCCGCACACCAGCGTCATGCCGGGCTGCGTGAGGCCGTTCTCGGGACCGATGACGTGCACGATGCCTTGCCGGTCGCTATGGAAGCCGAAGCAGGGGATGCCGAATTCGGCGCAGTTGGCTTCCAGCCGCTCCACCTGCGCCCTGGCGACGGGATCGAGGATCGGCAGCGACCGGGGCGTGGTGGGCGTGGAATGGTCCGTTGTCGCGAAGGTGAGATCCGGCCGGCGGACTTTCAACCCGCGGGCCCGCAGGCCGGCGAAGGCCTGGGGCGAAGTCACCTCGTGGACCAGGTGAAGGTCGATGTATATAAGGGCAGGCGCGCCGGGCTGTTCGGCCACCACGTGCGCGTCCCATATTTTCTCGATGATCGTTCGTGGCTTACTCATGAATGCTCCCTGGCGCCGCGGGCACGAGCGACAACGCGAGCCGGTCCGCGCGCGGAGAAGAACCTGCTATCCAATAGCTTGACAGATCGCTTCGCCGACCTGCGCCGTGGTGGCGGGAGGGCCGGCGGGACGCAGGTCCGCCGTCACGCGCCCCGAATCGAGGACCGCGTCAACGGCCGCGTTAACGGCCGCCGCTTCTTCCTTTAAACCGAAACTGTACTCGAGCATCGCCGCGACCGAGCCGATGGCCGCCAGCGGATTTGCCTTGCCCTGCCCCGCGATGTCCGGCGCGGAACCATGCACCGGCTCGTACAGACCCACCCACGCTCCCGACGGGCGCTTCGGGCCGACGGAGGCGGACGGCAGCATTCCGATGGAGCCCGCCAGCACCGCCCCTTCGTCGCTGAGGATGTCGCCGAACATGTTGCCGGTGACGACCACGTCGAACCGGCGCGGGTTCAGAATCAACTGCATGGCGCAGTTATCCACCAGGATGTGCTCAAGCGTCACGTCGGGATACTCGGCGGCCACATCGATCACCACCTTGCGCCAAAGCTGCGACACCTCGAGCACGTTCGACTTGTCGACGCTGGTGACCTTGCGGCGGCGCTTGCGGGCCAATTCAAACGCCATCCGCGCGATGCGCTGGATTTCCGCGCGCGTATAGATCATCGTATTGACGGCCTGCTCGGCCTCACCCGATCCCGAGATGCCCCGAGGCGTTCCGTAGTAGAGGTCGCCCGTGAGTTCCCGGACGATGATCATGTCCGTCCCGTCGACGATGTGGTTCTTCAGGGGCGAGGAATCGAGCAGCGATTTGTACGACCGCACCGGGCGCAA
This sequence comes from Bryobacteraceae bacterium, assembly GCA_026129905.1. Classification (GTDB taxonomy): domain Bacteria; phylum Acidobacteriota; class Terriglobia; order Bryobacterales; family Bryobacteraceae; genus JAHCHE01. The sequence continues at coordinate 199,402 of JAHCHE010000007.1, forward strand.
ATTGGCGAACACGCCCAGGGTCTTGCGTATGCCCAACAAGCCTCGCTCCGGCCGGCGCTCCGGCGGCGCGTCGTCGAATTCGGGCAGCCCAACGGCGCCGAGCAACGTGGCGTCGGCCTCCAGGGCCAGCTTGGCCGTTCCGTCGGGAAACGGACTACCCGTCTTATGGATGGCGATGCCTCCCAGCAGCGCCTCCGACAACCTGAGGGAATGGCCGAACTTGGCCGCTACGTGGCGCAGCGCCCGGACCGCTTCCTCCGTCACTTCGGGGCCGATTCCGTCTCCGGGCAGGACGAGTATGTTGAGTTCCATTTTTTGGGGACGTCCGCCGCGTTGCGGCCGCGGTACCGGACGCGTCTAGCTTAATCGCCGGCGGGTTGAAGCTTACCGGCCACCTGGCGGACGATCTCGGCGATTTCCTCGTTGCGGACGCCTTTCTTGCGGTCCGCCAGGGCGGTGAATCGTTTATAGACCTCGTCGAGTTCCTCCCGGTTGAGCTGGAACCCGAGGTCGGCGCAACGCTGGTTCAAAGCGTGCCGGCCGCTGTGCTTGCCCAGCACGAGTCTGCTGCGGGGAACGCCCACGGTAGTGGGCTCCATGATCTCGTAGGTGGTTCGTTCCTTCAGGTAGCCATCCTGATGAATGCCCGCTTCGTGAGCGAACGCGTTTTCGCCCACAATGGCCTTGTTGGGTTGTGGACCGAAAGAGATCAATTCGGTCAGGAGCTGGCTGGCCGGGTAAAGCTGCTCGCTCACGATGGCGGTCTCGAACGGCAGTAATTCCGATCGCACCCGCATGGCCATCACGATTTCTTCGAGCGAGCAGTTGCCCGCGCGCTCGCCGACGCCGTTGATGGTGCATTCCACCTGGCGCGCTCCGGCCTGGACGGCGGCCAGTGAATTGGCCACCGCCAGGCCGAGATCGTCGTGACAGTGGACGCTGACAATCGCCCGGTCCCCGAACGATTCCACCATGCGGCCGATGAGCTGGGCGTGCTCGGATGGTATCGAGAAGCCCACGGTGTCCGGCAGGTTCACGGTGCCGGCGCCCGCCTCAACGGTCGCAATGGAAATCTGCTCCAGGTAGTCCGGGTCGGTGCGGGTTGCATCTTCGGCCGAGAATTCCACGTCGTCAACGTGGCGGCGGGCCAGTTCGACCGCCGCCGCCGCTTCATCCAGCACCTGCTGCCGGGATTTCCGGAGCTTGTACTTGAGATGAATATCGCTGGTCGCGATAAACGTATGGATTCGCGCTTTTTTGCATCGCTCGAGCGACCGTGCAGCCCGTTCGACGTCCAGCGTGCAAGCCCGCGCCAACGCCGCTACCCGGGCTTCCGGGAACTCGCGGCTGATTGCGTCCACGGCTTCGAAATCGCCGTCCGAGGCGATGGGGAACCCGGCTTCGAGGATATCGACGCCGAGTTCCACCAGCTTGGCAGCCATCCGCAGCTTTTCCGGGACGGTCATGCTGCATCCAGGCGACTGCTCGCCGTCCCTTAGGGTGGTATCGAAAATGTATACGCGATCATTCATCGGTAGATGCCTGCCGGCTTTCGCCTCGGTGTTCCATACGCCCGGACGGCCTGTTGCTCCGTCACGAGCGCAATTTCTATTCTGCTCTGGCCGGCGCGATTTGTCAAATTTATGGTGGCTGCAATGATAATCACTATCTGAAATGCAATAAGCTAGGCTTATCAACAACGGCGTTGGCCTATCAGGTCACAAACGCCTGGGATACTCATGAGAATGCTCCGGACATGCCCATCTGGGCGCTTCTACGCGGACGAAATCAGGCGCGGCGAACGCAAGGCCCTGCACCAGTAGGATGCCTCGGCGCTGCTCTGCCGGTTGAGCGGCTCGTTAGGCGCCTGGGCGTGGGACCTGCAGATCCTTACAGATCTTCCGGGCCAGATCGTCGTTGACTTCGCTATGGCGCGGCACCGTCGAGACCTTGCGGGCCGTTCGATTGACGTAGACTGTGTGGTTCGATCCCTCCCGAAGGAACTCGCAGCCATGGGCTTCAAGATGTCGGAGCAGGGCGCGTCGCTTCAACTAGAGACCTTCAGCGTCTCACGAATTACGTCGGCGCCTGCGCCATCTTCCACCGCCAGAGCGCGATTCGCCTCCAGGACCAGTGCGACGGCCTCCTTCAAGTTCGCTCGCGCCTCCTCGATCGTCGCGCCCTGAGTGTTCGCGCCGGGTAGCTCTTCAATGAAAGCAACGTATCCCTCGGGAACGCGTCGGAAAACTGCTGTCAATTCCAGTTCCATCAAAGTGGCTCCGAAGCTATGATACCCTTGCCGACCCGGGAGCCTCCTGGCGCCGGCCGGCGTGATCGCGACAGAATGGCGTAGAGGCGCCTCTTGAGACGCTCCGGACATGCCGACATGCCGCTTCACAGCGGTCACGTCCCCGCTTGGCTGGCCGAGCGGATGACGAAGCTCGGCGCGGCAATTTCGGAGAGCGTTCTCTACCATTACGGCGCCGCGGAACTGCTCTCCCGCTTGAGCGATCCGTTCTGGTTTCAGGCGCTCGGCTCCGTCATGGGGATGGACTGGCACTCCTCCGGCATCACAACCTCCGTGATCGGGGCTTTGAAGCGAGGCCTGAACCCGCGGGCTCACGAACTGGGAATCTACATCTGCGGCGGCCGCGGACGGCACTCGCGCAATACGCCGAACGAACTGCGCGCGGTGGCCGATTCCCGCGGGCTGGACGGCGAGGCCTTGGTGCGGGCCAGCCGGCTGACGGCCCGCGTCGACAACAACGCCATAGCGGACGGTTTCCAGATTTACCTGCATGCGTTCGTCGTGACCGCCGGCGGCGACTGGACGGTGGTGCAACAGGGGATGAACGACGCGAGCGGCCTGGCGCGCCGGTATCACTGGCATTCGCCCACAGTGCGGGAATTCACTTGCGAGCCGCACACGGCGATTGTCGGCGAAAACGAAGGGGCGATCGTGAACCTGGTGGACAGGGCGGCGGGGCCGGCGCAAGGGGCGATGCTCGAAATCGTCCGCGACGACCCCGAACGGGCGCTTCGCGAAGCGCGCGTACTGACGGCGCCGAGGCATCACGACGTGCGCGCCAAGGACGTGGACCTGCGGCGACTGGGAGGCGTGCTCGCGGCGGCGCATGAACGCGAGTTGCGCGATTTCGCTTCGTTGCTGTTGATGGAGAACCTTGGGCCGCGCACGCTCCAGTCGCTGGCGCTGATTGCCGAAGTCGTGCATGGTACGCCAACGCGATTCACCGATCCGGCGCGATTCTCGTTTGCGCTTGGAGGCAAGGACCGCCATCCGTTTCCCGTTCCTCTCAAGACCTACGATGAGTCTCTCGATGTGTTGCGGCGGGCCCTAGACTCGGCCCGTATGGAGGACCGCGAAAGGATCGAAGGCTTCCGGCGCCTGAACCATTTCGTGCAGGTTGTGGAGGAACGATGGCGGCCGGAGGCCGACTTCGAAGCGGTCGTCGCCCATGAACGCGCTATCTCGCCGGATCTCGACGGCCGAAGCGTGTTCGACGATCGTCGCCCGCCGCAAAGACGGCGGGCCACGTCCAGAACGAAGGCCCGCAGCCGGAAACAACTGTCGCTATTCGAGCCATAGGCGGCAATTCCGCGGCAGCGGCGCAAACTGTCCAGCCGACTGAACGTTCTAGTACTGCCGAGCCGCCGCCGGATTGACTTCATTTGCCCTTGGAGCAAAATCAATGCAGAAGTGGTGCTTCGCTCACGGGGTCCCCCGGTGAGAAAAAGCTTTAGGAGGCTTGCGATGCGGGAACATTTCCTGAGTATTTTGATCCTGTTCCTTATCGCCTCCTGCGCCGTGCTCGCGCAAATGGGGTCGGAAGGAGCGTTTCTTGGAGTTGTCAACGACGCCACCGGAGCGGTCGCGCCCGGCGCGGACATCCTGGTGACAAACCTGGACACTGGTCTGGTGAAACGGACCAGCAGCGATCCGGCGGGGAATTTCGAGATCCTCGCGCTGCCCCCTGGCCCGTACTCGGTTGGCGTTTCCTTGCAGGGCTTCAAGACCTGGCGGCTGGAACGGGCGGTGCTGACGGTGGGTGAGCGCCGGCGCATCTCCCCGGTACTGGAAGTCGGTCAAATCAGCGAGCAGGTTTCGGTGGAGGCGACGGTCGAGCTGATGCAGACCGAGAAGAGCTCCGTCGAGGCGGTGGTGCAGGAGCGACAAATCCGGGATCTGCCTCTTAACGGCAGAAATCCGGCGCAACTCGTCGCGCTGGTACCCGGCATGCGCTTCCTGGGCCGGGGCAACGTCGAGCTGATCTCGACGGTTCAGGGCCACGGCGTGCGCGACGACCAAACGGAATTCCGGCTGGACGGCCTCAGCTCGAACGCGGGCATGGACGAGGGCGGCATGGCGATACCGAATGTCGACATGATCGCGGAGTTCAACGTCCAGACCTCGAGCTTCAGCGCTGAACACGGGCGCATGCCGATGCAGGTGGTTATGGTGACCAAGTCGGGAACCAACGAGTTTCATGGCGCCGCCTGGGAGTTTCTGCGGAACGACAAACTCGACGCGCGGAACGCCTTTGCGACGACCAAACCGGTAATCCGCCGCAACCAGTTCGGCTTTGCGGTAGGCGGGCCGGTGGTTCGAAACCGGGTTTTCTTCTTCGGCGGCTTTGAGGGCGTTACGGACCGGCGCGAGACCATTTATAACTCTGTCGTGCCGCAGCCGCAGATGCTGAAAGGCGATTTCTCCTCGCTCCCGAGGACGATCCTGGATCCGGCGACCGGCCAGCCCTTTCCAAACAACCAGATTCCAGAGTCGCGTTTTTCGGCGGCCTCGGCCTTCTTCTTCCCCCACCTACTGATGCCGAACACGGCCGAGGGGCGATACCGCGCCGTCGCGCCCAGGCCGGAGGATACATACGAATACACCTCGCGCGTCGATTACCAGGTCACCAACAACCACCGGCTTTACGGGCGCTGGGTAGTAGTGGACGTGACGCGGGTGACGCCCGGCTACCGGCCCGACATAACAGAGGATCGCACCATCTTTCAGCACAACGCGGGCGTCAACTACAGCTATACGCTGAGTCCCACAACGCTAGTGACAGCGGGGGTTGGCTACCTCTGGTCGAACAACAACTGGACCGCGCCGCTGGTGGGGAGAGAGAACCTCGTGACCCAGGCCGGAATCCAGGGCATTCCCACCGCGGGCCGGGAGGAGTCCATCGGGTTGCCGAACGTGAATCTCACCGGCTATACGGGATTCGCGCTGCCCTGGGGCGTGCCGGGCAGGCTGTGGATGTGGGCGGCGAACGCCAAGACGGGCGTGAACATGATCCGGCGGGAACACTCCATCAGCTTCGGGTATGAGTTCAACGACCGGACAACCTTCTCGCGGCACGCCTCGCACTCGGGCCGCGGCTCGTTCGACTTCAACGGCCAGTACACCAATGACGCGTTCGCCGACTACCTGCTGGGCCTGGTGTCCTTTACCCGGAGGAATTACCCGGCGGCGAAATTCGGCATGGCCCACTCGCCGTATTCTGGCGCGTATGTGCAGGATTTTTGGCGGGTCCATCAGAACCTGACGCTGAACCTGGGGCTGCGCTACGACTACTGGCACGAAAAGGCGGCGTACCGAGGTCAGGCGGCCACGTTCGTCCCGGAACTCGGCAAGGTGGTGGCCGGCGAGGACCAGAACGGCAATGTGGACCTGGGCGCGCAGCCGGTGGCGCCGTTCCTGGCGGCGGCTCTCGACGGCTTGTGGATTCCGGCCTCCGAAGCGGGCCTGCCGCGCGCGCTGTTCAGGGCCAGCGGTCTGCTCTCGCCGCGGCTCGGGGTGACCTGGCGTCCGGTGGGCAGCAACTCTCTGGTCCTCCGATTCGGCTACGGACTGTTCGCGAGCAGCTACCGCGGCAATCACACCGCTTCGTCCGGCGCGCTGCCGTACCGGGGCGTGGAGCAGCAGACCCTTAGCCGGACGTCGCCGGAGGCTTGGGAAACGGTCTGGCCCGCCGACCCGCGCTCATTCGTCCAGCCTTCCATCACCGAATCGCCGGCTTGGGACAACGACTTGACGAGAGCCCACGAATGGAACTTCTCGATCCAGCAGAGCCTTCCTTACAAGACTGCGTTAACGCTGTCGTATGTGGGGTCGAAAGTGAGCGGTCAACTGGTCACGAACACGCACAACGAGGTCGCGCCCGGCCGCTACGACAACATCGCGGCGGCGCGGCCGTGGCCGGCGTTCGGAACCCTGAACATTCTCGAAGACATCGGCGAATCGTGGTTCAACGCCTTGCAGATGAAACTCGAGCGGCGCTTCGCCGATGGTCTCTCCTACACGTTCTCCTATTCGTTCTCCAAGCACATCGCCGACAAAGTGCCGGCAAGCAACTGGGGTATTGTGACGCCTTTCGCCCCGGCGGGCTACGAGCGCGGCCGGGCGGAACTGGACCGCACGCATATCCTGGCGATCAACGGGATTTACGAATTGCCGGTCGGCGCCGGGCGGAGATACCTCGCCGGAGCGCATCCGATTGTTAATGGGGTGCTCGGCGGATGGCAGCTCAGCGGATTGTACGCTTTCAATTCCGGCTATCCCCTGACGTTTACGGCGCCCGGCGCCACGCTGGGAAACGGCTGGAACACGCGCCCCAACCTGGCAGGCGACCTCAGCGTCCCGGATCCGAGCGCCGATCTGTGGTTCAACCCAGCGGCCCTGCAAGCGCCGGGGCTCTACCAATTCGGCAATTCCGGGCGCGGCATTCTCGATGGACCGGCCATGCATTCGCTGGACGTCGGGCTGATGAAGAACTTCCACTTCACCGAATCGAAGTACCTGCAATTCCGCTGGGAGTTGTTCAACGCGCCGAATTACGTGAACTTGAGCAATCCCGGAACCACCATCGGAGTCGCCAACACGGGCAAGATCCTGTCGGCCGGGACGGCGAGGCAAATGCAGCTCGGACTGAAGTTCTATTTCTGAGCACTACCGTGCGGCGGAGCAGCCAAGCGACGTGAAAACCCGAAGAGAAATGCTCTCGAGCGCGGCGGGGATGACCGCCGCGCTCGCCCTACAATCGCCCTCGCCCGGCGCGGCTGCGGCGGCGGTCCCTTCCGTCCTTGGACCGCTGTCTCCGGCCGAACTCGGCGTTACCCTACCGCATGAACATCCTGCCGCGTTGTACGACTGGCGGCGGGTTTCCTATCCCGGACCTGCGCCCGACGAGTTGAAAGAGGAATACCGGAACGAGCAGCATCAGTCCCTGCTTGCCTTCTGGGACTTGTTGGGAGCGGAACTGAAGCGGAACGGCGCACAAAGCATCCTCGATGCGCGAAGCGAACATTCCGGGCGCGACGTACCGACCCTCCAGGAGATCTCCCGCCGAACGGGGCTGAATATCCTCTGCGTAACCGGCTACTATGTCGGCTCGCAACGGCCGGCCGATTTTGTCGAGCGAGGCGTCGGTCCGGCGCGCGACTATATGGTCCGGGAACTGAAGGAGGGCATCGCCGACGCGGGCGTTCGCCCGGCCGCGATCAAGATCGCCGTGGGCGGGCGGGCCGGCGACAAATCCGACGACATCCTGCTCGCCGCCGCCGGGCAAGCCCAGAAACAGGCCGGCTGCGCGATCACGACGCACGCGACCACGCCCGAGAGCCGGCGGAACATGCTCGACGTTCTCGAGAAGAACGGCGCGGACCTGTCCCGGGTCGCCATCGGCCACGCGGACTCGAACGGAACCGCTGAAGAGCACGTCGAATTGCTCAAGCGCGGCGGCTACGTCCTCTACACCATCTGGGGCATCACCAATCCGAAGCTGATCGGAACGCGCACGCCGCCGGCGCCGGACCACTCCGGGCGGCTGATTCGCAGCTTGTTGGACCGCGGTTTGATCCGGAACGTGATGTTTTCGATTGACTTCTCCATCTACCCGCACCAGGGCGGCATTGTCCTTCGGCTTTACGACATACCCGACCGGACTTCCAACTACATCTTCACTTTCGTGATGCCGCAGTTGCGAAAACTCGGGGTGTCCGACAGCGAGATCCGGCAGATGATGGTGGACAACCCGCGACGCCACCTCTGCGGCGCCTGAGGGCAGGCCTGCGCCTGGTGGCCGCGCTCGGCTTGTTGTTGCGACAATCGTTCACATGACGGTACTCGTCACCTCAGCCGCGCTTGCCATATGAACATCGCGCTGTTCCCCCTGGATGACTACTGGTGGTTTTATCTGGCGTTCACCGGCTTCGTGCTGTTGCTGCTGGCGCTGGACCTGGGCGTGTTTCACCGCAAAGCCCATGCCGTCAGCTTCCGCGAAGCGACCATCTGGAGCATCGTCTGGATCGCTTTGGCGCTGGCCTTTAATTACGCTTTCTATCAGTACGCGCTCGACAAGTTCGCCGAGGACCCCCGCCTGCTGGCCGAACCCGGGTTCTCGCCTCCGGAGGCGGCCAGACGCGTCGCGCTCGAATTCCTGACGGGCTACATCGTCGAGAAGTCGCTGTCGGTCGACAACATTTTCGTGTTCGTCGTGGTTTTCGGTTACTTCGCGATTCCCGCCGCCTACCAGCACCGCGTGCTTTTCTTCGGCATCATCGGCGCCTTGTTTTTCCGCGCGATTTTCATCGCCGTGGGCTCCGTGCTGATCCAGTATCACTGGGTCCTCATCCTGTTCGGCGTCTTCCTCATCGTTACTGGCCTGAAGATGATGTTCGCTCCGGAGAAGCCGATCGAGCCGGAGAAGAACCCGCTGATCCGGCTGTTCCGGCGGTTCGTCCCCGTCACGCCGGACCTGGAAGGCCAGCGGTTCTTCCTCCGCAAGGAAGGCGCCGTGCACGCGACGCCCCTGTTCATCGCGCTGTTGTTCGTCGAAGTGACCGACATCGTGTTCGCGATCGATTCCGTGCCGGCGATTTTCGCGCTGACGAAGGAACCGATGATCGTGTACACGTCGAACGTGTTCGCCATCCTCGGCCTGCGGGCCATGTACTTCCTGCTCGCGGGAGCGGTGGCGCGTTTCTACATGCTGAAGTATGGCCTCGCGGTGGTCCTGATTTTCGTCGGTCTGAAGATGGCGTGGCTCAACGACGCGTTTGGCGGCAAGTTCCCCATCGCCTGGTCGCTGGCCATCATCGCCGGCGTGATCGCGCTGTCAATTACGCTTTCTCTCGTGTTCACTCGCAAGTCCGCTTCCGGGCCGGGAGACGAGGCCCTGCCCAGATAGGCCGCGCGCGCTGAGTGACCCCGGAACGCGCGCACGGGAAGCTTCATGCGGCTGGTGGTAGGTCCCGCTGATTGCCGGCGCAAGAGTCCACACGAGTGTGGACTCGGCTTGCTGAGAGCGCGCGCCACGAGTGCGGAACCGCTGGTTGGCGACCCCCCGGCTCCGGTTCGGTACACTAGGGTCTGATTATGCCGCTCACGTTGGGTAAGTTTTCGCTGGGAGTGGGAGACCGCTTCGCACACCAGGCGCGCGCGCAATTGCAGGCTTGCGCCCTGGCCGCCAAAGAAGGCGCGGACGTCACGCCGGTGTGGAATAAGTCCTATCGGGAACACATGATTATCGGATCGACGCCGGAGAGCGCGCGCCAGGCCGCGTCCGCCGCCGTGCGCCAACTAGGCTGGACCGCGGCGTATCATGTCGACGCCGACCACATTAACCTGAAAACCGTCGACGGCTTCCTCGATTCCTGCGATTTCTACACCATCGACGTCGCCGACGCCATCGGCGAGGCCGGCGGCGCGGAACCCGCCGAGGCATTCGTGAAACGGCATCCCGAACTCGCCGGAAGCCTGTCCATACCGGGTATCGGCGAGCCCTTCCAGACCACCTCCGAATCCGTCGCCGCCATCGCCCGGAAGTATCTACCGGCCGTGGGGCAGGCGGGCGAAATCTACCGCCGCATCGAGAACGCCAAAGGCGCGGGGAACTTCATCTCGGAGGTCTCGATGGACGAGACCGACAGCCCCCAGACGCCCGCCGAGCTGCTGGTGATCCTGGCCGCGATCGCGGACGAGAAGATCCCCATCCAGACGATTGCGCCCAAATTCACCGGACGTTTCAATAAAGGCGTCGATTATGTTGGCGATATCGCGCAATTTGAAAAGGAATTTCAGGACGATCTGGCTGTGGTGGCCCACGCGGTGGAACGGTACGGGTTGCCGGCGAACCTGAAATTAAGCGTCCATTCCGGCAGCGACAAGTTCTCCATCTATCCGCCCATCCGGCGGGCTCTGGCGCGGTCCGGCGCGGGGGTGCATCTGAAGACCGCGGGCACCACCTGGCTGGAGGAACTGATCGGCCTGGCCGAGGCGGGCGGGGACGGGCTGGCGCTGGCCAAAGAGGTGTACGAGGAGGCCTATGCGCATCGCGAAGAGCTCTGCGCGCCGTACGCCGCGGTCATCGATATCGACCCTGCCCGCCTTCCGCCGATCGAGACCGTCCGCGGCTGGACGCCGGACCAGTACGTCAACACGCTGCGGCACGATCGCGCCTGTCCGGACTTCAACCCCCACGTCCGCCAACTGCTTCACGTCGGCTACAAGGTGGCGGCGAAAATGGGGGATCGATACCTGGCCATGCTGCAAACCTGCGAAGAGCCGATCGCCCGCAACGTAACGCATAACCTCCTGGAGCGGCACATTCGGCCGCTTTTCCCAATGTGAGGCAGGGCGTCATGCCATTCATCCACGACGATTTCCTGTTGACGAACCCGGCCGCCCGCCGGCTCTATCACGAGTACGCCAGGGACGAACCGATCCTCGATTACCATTGCCACCTGCCGCCCCGGGACATCGCCGAGAACCGCCGCTTCCAAAACGTGTTTGAAGCCTGGCTCGAGGGCGACCACTACAAGTGGCGCGCGATGCGGGCCAACGGCTACGACGAGAGCTATTGCACCGGAGACGTCCCGCCCTACGAGAAGTTCATGGCCTGGGCGCGCACGGTGCCCTACACGCTGCGCAATCCCCTCTACCACTGGACTCACCTGGAGCTCAAGCGGTACTTCGACATCGACGATTTGCTGGACGAGCACACGGGACCCGCCATCTGGGAACGCACCGGCCGGATGCTGGCAAGCGACGAACTCTCCGCGCAGGGCATTCTGAAGAAGTTCAACGTCCGGGCGCTGTGCACCACCGACGACCCGACCGACGACCTGTCCTGCCACCGGGCGATTGCGGCCTCGGGCCTCGAGACGCGCGTTTTTCCCACCTTTCGCCCGGACAAAGCGATGATGCTGAATCCGCCGCAGGCGTTCAACGCCTGGACAGATCGGCTAGGGGAAGCGAGCAACGTCGATATCCGGAATCTCTCGAGCTTCGTCGATGCGCTCACCCGGCGGCACGACTACTTCCATGAAATGGGTTGCCGCCTCTCCGATCACGGCATCGGCGCCTGCTACTCGCGACATTGCCCCGACGGAAACGCCGCCGCCATTTTCGACAAAGCGCGGTCGGGCAGAGCCGTCGATTCCGAAGAACAGGATGCGTTCGACGCGTTCCTGATGCTGCTGTTCGGCCGGCTGGACGCCCAACGCGGCTGGACCAAGCAACTCCATCTCGGCGCCCGCCGCAACGCTAACAGCCGCATGCTCGAGCGGCTCGGACCCGACACGGGCTTTGACTCGATGGCCGACGGGCCGCAGATCGAAGCGCTGGCTACCTACCTGGACCGGCTGGATCGCGAGAACGCGCTGCCCAAGACGATCCTGTACGCCAACAGCCCCGCCTGCAACTATACGTTCACCACCCTGATGGGCTGTTTCCAGGACGGTTCGGTCCCGGGGAAAATGCAGTTCGGCAGCGGATGGTGGCACCTGGACCAGAAGGAAGGGATGGAAGCGCAGCTCAACGCGCTTTCGAACACGGGCCTGCTCTCCCGCTTTGTCGGCATGCTGACGGATTCCCGCTCGTTCCTCTCGTATCCGCGCCACGAGTACTTCCGCCGCGTCCTGTGCAACCTGGTCGGCCGCGATCTCGAGGCCGGCGAGCTTCCCGACCTCGACATGGCCGGCGCGATGATCCGCAACATCTGCTACGCCAATGCGAAGGCGTACCTGGATCTGCCGTTTTAAGCACCACCCAAACGGCCCTCGCTCTCTTCTCACGCCTCCGGATATTTCCACGGCGCACGATACGGGCGGCTCAGCAGGTGATTGGCTTCCTCGTCGCCGATGATGCGCTCGCGCTCGCCGTCCCATTCGATGCTGCGGCCCAGCTTGTACGAAAGCATCCCGAGGAGCGAGACGTTCGTCGAGCGGTGGCCGATCTCGATGTCGGAGGCGGGCCGCCTGCCCGTGCGGATGCATTCCAGGAAATTAGCGAACAATTCGCGGATATTCTGATCGTCGGGCTGATTGAGCTTTGGATCTTCATGGATGGCCGGCTCGCCTTTTTTCGCCGGGTAGAAGGTCCAGCCGTCCAGCCAGCCCAAGTGCAACGTGCCCTCCGTTCCATAGAAGTAGCAGCCGATGGCGGTCTTTTCCGCGTTATTGCCGGCATACTGGCGGTGCTCCCAGAGCACGCGGAACGACTCGAAATCGTAGCTCGCCGCCTGGGTGTCCGGCGCATCCGCAATGCCCTGGCGGATAAACCGCCCGCCGGTGGAGTAAATCCGGCGCGGGTATTTCTCCTCGGTCCACCAAAGGATCTGGTCCATCCAGTGAATGCCCCAGTCGCCGAGCGTGCCGTTGGCGTAATCGAGAAACTGCCGGAAGCCGCGCGGGTGCAGGGCCTTGTTGTACGGCCGCCACGGAGCGGGCCCGCACCACATATCCCAGTCGAGCCCCTGCGGCGGCTCGGAATCGGGAACAGTTCCCTGCCCTCCCCCGCCGGGCGAATGCACGAACGCGCGGATCATCCCGATCTTGCCGGCCTTGCCCGCCCGGAGGAATTCCATCGCCGAGATGTTATGCGGCGATACTCGGCGGTGCGTCCCCACCTGCACAACGCGTTTGTTGGCGCGCGCCGCGTTCACCATCGCACGGCCCTCTTTGATGGTGTGTCCGATCGGTTTCTCGACGTACACATGCGCGCCGGCGTTGACGGCCCCGATGGTGGCCAGCGGATGCCAGTGGTCGGGCGTGGCGACGATGGCGATCTCGACGTTCTCCTTGGCGAGCAGGTCGCGGTAGTCCTTGTACTTGTTTGGCTGATCGCCGGAAAGCTTGTTCACCTCGGCGGCGGCCGAATCCAACTGGCCGTCGTCGACGTCGCACAGGCCCACCACCTTCCAGTCATCCGAGCGGATGGCCTCGCGCAGGATGTTCATGCCCCACCAACCCGAGCCGATGAGCGCCGTGCGGCGCTTGGTTCTCGCCTGCGCGTGAATGAACGGCGCGGCGGCCGGCGCCGCGAGTGAATCCCTCAGAAAGCGTCTGCGGTTCATGGCGGTTCCTTCGCCGGATGATAATGCAAGACTCGCCGCCGGGGCAAGCCCGCGCCGCGGAAAGGCATACAATTTCGTAATGGTCCGCTGCGCCTGGCTTGTCTGCCTTGTCCCCGCGACGCTGCTCGCTCAGGAGGGCGCCGGCGCGCGTTTCGAGCGGCTAATGACGGACCTGATGGTGGTCGACACGCACGTCGACACGCCGTGGTACGTCGTTGATGAAGGCTACGACGTCGGGGTTCGCCACGATTACTACGAAGCGGACATTCCGCGGCTACGAGAAGGCCACGCCGGCGCGGTGTTCTTCGGGCTGATGGCCACGCCCGAAAGCTACGCGCCTCACGCCTGGGTAGAGCGCACGCTCGACCTGATCGACTCCGTACATGAAATGGCCCGCCGCTATCCGGACGATCTAGAGGTCGCGCTGACCTCCGGCGACATTCGCCGCATCCGGTCGCAAGGCCGCGTTGCCGTCCTGCTCAGCGTAGAGGGCGGCCACCAGATCGACGACAATCTCCGCATCCTGCGCAACTACTACCGGCTGGGCGTCCGCTACATGACGCTCACCCACTTCAAGACCAACAACTGGGCCGATTCTTCCACCGATGCGGTGGTTCATGGCGGGCTCTCGCCGTTTGGACGCGAGGTGGTGCGCGAGATGAACCGGCTGGGCATGATGGTGGACATTTCGCACGTCTCGCCCGGGACGTTCGACGACGCGATCGAGACCAGCCGCGCGCCGGTCATCGCTTCGCACTCTTCGGTACGGGCGCTTTGCGACACGCCGCGCAACATGACCGACGACGAGATTCGCAAGCTGGCGGCAAAGGGAGGCGTGATCTTCATCAACTTCAACGTCGCGTACCTGGATCAGAAAGCCTGGGACGCCTTCCGCTCGTTCCGCGACGAGCGGGACCGGGAGATCGCCGCGATGATGGCGGCGCGCAAAGACGATCCGCGGCGGTTCGAACTCAAGCGCGCGATTCAGCGGCGCTACCGCCAACGATTGCCGCCGGTGGACTCCAAGACGGCGCTGCGGCACATCGACCACGTCGTGAGGCTTGCGGGCGCCGATCACGTGGGCATCGGGTCGGATTTCGACGGCATCTCCGGCATGGCGCCGGCGGGGCTGGAAGACGTCAGCAAGTACCCGGCGCTTGTTCGCGGCATGATCGAGATGGGGTATTCGGACGGCGACATTCGTAAGATTATGGGGGAGAACCTGCTGCGCGTGATGAAGCAGGTAGAGGAGGCGGCGCAATGAGACGGAGAGAATTCCTTGGAGCGTTGGCCGCGCCGGCGTTCCCGCAAGCGAAGCCACGCAAAAAGATCGCCGCGCTATCGACGACCTATCACGTCCGATCGCACAGCGACAATTTCATCACGCGTTTCCTGGAGGGCTACTGGATCAACGAGAAGTACTATCCGCCGCCGTGCGACATCGTCTCGCTCTACGTCGAGCAGACGCACGCCGCGGATATCAGCCGGAGGCTCTCGATGGCCTACGGCTTGCCGATCGTCGGTTCCATCCGGGAAGCGCTGACGCTCGGTACGGGCAAACTTGCGGTTGACGGCGTGCTGCTGATCGCCGAGCACGGCAACTACCCGAACAACGAGAAGAACCAGAAGCTCTACCCGCGACACGAATTCTTCCGCCAGGTGGTGGATGTGTTCCGCGCTTCCGGGCGTTCCGCGCCGGTCTTCGTTGACAAGCACCTCTCCTACGATTGGGAGAAAGCCAGGTGGATGTACGACCAGTCGCGGGAACTTGGCTTTCCGCTGATGGCCGGGTCGTCTGTCTCGGTCACGTTTCGGCGTCCCGAGCTGGATTTCGCGCTGGGGACCGAGTTCGAGGAAGGGCTCGCCGTGGCCGGCGGGTGGGCCGAGGACGGTGGTCTGTTCCACATCGTCGAGACGCTCCAGTGCTTTGTCGAGCGGCGGCGCGGCGGCGAGACGGGCATCCGGGCGGTGGAACTCCTCCAGGGCGACGCGGTGTGGAAAGCGGCTGACCGGGGGCGTTGGTCGCGGGAACTGCTCTCGGCGGCGGCGGCGCGGGGCCGTAAGGTGACGCCGGGGCGGCCGGAAGATCTCGTGAAGCGGCCTGTCGCCTGCCTCCTGGAATACAACGATGGCTTCAAGGCGGCGGCGCTCGCCCTCGGCGGCATGGCGGCCGAATATCTCGCGGCATTTCGGGTGAAAGGGCGCGCGGAGATCGCCTCGACGCTTTGCTACATACCGACGGAAAACTCGAACAACTTCAGCCCGCTGGTGGATTCCATCGCGCGCTGCTTCCTCACCGGCGGGCGCGACTATCCGGTGGAGCGCACGCTGCTCACCACCGGCGCGGTCGCGTTTCTGATGGAGTCCGGGTACCGCGGCGGCAAGCGAGTTGAAACGCCCATGCTCGACATCGCTTACCAGGCGCCGGAGCAATCCTACTTTGCGCGGGGAGAGGGGTCGTAGGGAAATGGAGAAAGTCGCCAGCGGTTTTCAGTTCACCGAAGGGCCGGTCTTCAGCCGGATCGGGTTCCTCCTGTTCAGCGACATTCCCGCCAACCGGATCATGAAGTACGAGGACGGGACGACCTCCGTCTTCCGCGAGAACTCGGGCGGCGCGAACGGCCTGACGTTCGACCACCAGGGGCGGCTGCTGGCGTGCGAAGGAAGGGCCGGCCGCGTCACGCGGACCGAGAAGAACGGCGCCATCACCGTCCTGGCCGACCGCTATGACGGCAAGCTGTTGCAGGCGCCGAACGACCTGGTCTACTCGATCGACGGCAGCGTCTACTTCACCGATCTCGCTCCGCGCAACGCGGCGCCCGATCCGGCAAAGACCGGCATTTCCGCCGTGTACCTGATCACCCGTAAAGGCGAGCTGCGCGTGGCGGCGCGCGAGGCGACGCGGCCGAATGGCGTCGCGCTGGGGCCCAAACAATTGACGCTGTACGTCGCCGACAGCGCGGAGAACAACCTTCGGGTCTACGACGTCGCGGGCGACGGCTCGCTATCGAACGGCCGGGTAGTCGCCGAATGCGAACGCCCGGACGGTTTGAAGACGGACGAAGCCGGCAACCTTTACGTCGCAGGCGCGGCCGGCATTTCTGTGTTCAGCGCCGAGGGGAAGCTGTTGGAAACGATCGCCGTGCCCGAGCCGCCCAGCAATTGCAATTGGGGGCCGGGGTTCCGGGGACTCTACATCACTGCCCGGACGTCGGTCTACTTCGTAGCCGGCAAGGGTCCGGGGACGCGGACGTACTAGGCAAGGGCTTCGCACTTGATATCCCTTCGGGATATGGAAGTCGAGGAAGTCAGAAGCCGGAATTGCGCGCGCGTATGCGTGAAAGGGGACCGGGCGCGCTATTCCGGATGGTCTGGCAGAGCATCCATGCCATACCGGCTCGCTTCGCGCGCCATCCGGCGCGTCAGCTCCGCTTTGGCGCCGCTGTCAAGCTGCGACGGAATGTACCGGCCCACCAGCCGGGAGGCCTCGCGCCGCGCGCGCTGGTTCAGCGTGAGTCCGCCTTCCCGCAGCCATCGGGCGCGGTTCGACCGGTCGATCACCGGGCCGGGAAACCGGATCTCGGCGCGCAAGTGGCGGCGCGTATGATCGGCGATTAACAGGTTGCGCTCCTCGAACAATTCCTGGAAAATCGGCAGCGCCGGGAAGTCGTCTCGCGGAGTAATTCCGTCCAATAACCGGTACGTCATGCCGCAGATCTCGTGATCGACGACCAGTTTTTCGATGCTCTGGCAGCTTTCGAAATCGAGCATCCCGGGGCCCGAGACGCTGTTGATGCCCGACAGCGCCGCCAGAGTCGCGCCCGCCGAGGTCTCGAGGCCGGCCTGCGCGTCGAGCTGCTTGGCGTCGCTCAACGCGATATAGCCCTGCGTCGGCAGCCCTAGCCGTTTTCCGATTTCGCTATTGGCGCAATTGAGCATCATGGTTTCCAGCGCGCCCATCGGCGTCGTTTCGCGCCGCACGTCGAAGATCGCCGGCGAGCCGCCGTAGAGCATCGGACTGCCGGGACGCGTGAGCTGGCCCAAAACCGCGCCGCTAAGATTCTCCGCCGTCTGTTGTATCAAGCTTCCCGTCAGCGTCACCGGCGCCATGAAGCCGGCCAGCGGCATCGAGATCAGCTCGACCGGAATGCCGTGCATGGCGCAGTCGATCAGGTTTTGGCTGGTGACATCGCTCCACTTGACCGGCGCGGTGGGACAGCAGGAAAAGATCGTGAGCGGCTTTTGTTGTAAAGCCTGCGCCGAGCCCCGGACGGCGACCTGAAGGTCCTTCATGACCTCGAACGCCTCGATGGTGAAGGCGCCCGTCACCACGGGCTTCTCGCAGTAGAGCAGGCTCAGGTAGAGCCGATAGCTGTCGGAGATCTCCGCCGGAACGTCGGCCGGGATGAGGGCGGTGCTCTGCGCGGCAATATGCGGCAGCCCCGCGACCACCTTGACGTAGCGGACGTAGTCTTCCGTCGCCGGCAGCCGCATATTGCCCGTTTCGGGATCAAGAATGTTGATGGCCGCCGAGCCGGGCGTGAAGTAGACGTTGTCGCCGCCGAAATCGTGGGTCTCGTTCCCAAGGACGTCGAACAGCTTGAACGAACACGGCGCGGCCGCGAGCGCCTTGTCAATGATGGCGCCGGTGAGGTACGCCCGCCGGTTGGGTTCATCGACGCGGGCGCCGTGATCGGCTAACAGCCGCAACGCCCATGCGTTGTGGATCTCTACGCCGAGCGTGGCGAGAACGGCGCGCGCTTCGGCGACAATCCGGTCGATCAGCTCGTCTTCGAGCAGCCTGAGAGTCGGTCTCATGGGACACTGCGATCATATCAGCCGGCGTCCTGGATTCTCGGCGGCGCCGCCCGCAATTCAACGGGCGGAGGCCGGACGCGGCGCCAGCTTCCGCAGAACCCTTTCCACCGCCTCAAGAGTAAATGTCACGTCCTCCCGGGTATGCGCCACCGAGATGGAGCACTGCTTGGTGGCCAGCGGGAAGAAGTAGACGCCTTCCTCGATCAGCGCGCGGCGCATCGCTTCGTCGAAAGCCGAGTCGTGATGCGCCGCCAGGTCGTGCCAGTCCACGGGCAGGTGATCCATGAAATAGACGCAGAAGGCCGACCCCTGGCGGGCGACGACCGCCTCGACGCCCGACCTGCGGAAAATGCCGCACAAGCCGTCTTCCATCTGGCGGCCGAGCGCCTCCACGTGGCGGTAGGCCTCTCCGCCGTTCATCTGCAACCGCTCGATGGTGGCGATTGCCGCCGCCGTCGGAACGGGGTGGGCGTTGTAGGTGCCGGCGAGCAGGACGCGCTTCGACGGCTCCGGATGAACGAAGTAGTCCATCAGATCCCGCCGTCCGCCGATGATCGCCATCGGGTAGCCGTTCGCGATGGCCTTCCCGTAGACGGCGAGGTCGGGACGGACTCCGGCGATGGCCGCGTACCCACCGAGGGAATGCCGGAACCCCGTTTTCACCTCGTCGAAAACCAGGATGAAGCCGTACCGGCCGGCCAGCGTGCGCAGCCCCTGAAGATAGTCCGGCAGCGGACGCACGACGCCGACGTTCTGAAGGATCGGCTCGGCGATCAGGCACGCAATCGGGTAACGTTGCGCGACCCATTCCACGGACTCGAGGTCGTTGAAGTTGATGGGGTGGACGAGCCGCTGGTGCTCGGCGGGGATGCCCGCGCTGATGGGAACGAACGGGTATTCGCCGGGGGACACGCGCGGTCCCAGCCGTTCGAGCGGCGTCATCAGGTTGCACGCCACGTCGTTGTGCCAGCCGTTATAGCCGCCCTGCATCACGACGATGTGATCGCGCCCGGTGGCGGCGCGCGCCACCCGGATGGCCTGATAGGTCGCTTCGCTGCCGGTGTTCAGCGCCTGGATGGAATCGACAAAGTCGCAGTTGGCGCAGACCAGTTCGGCCAGGCGTCCTTCGAGTTCCGTCGTGCCGGAACCGTAAAGGCTCAGGCCGTGATCCAGCACGCGCCGCACCGCGCCGGTGACGTACAGGTCGTTGTGCCCCAGAAAGTGGGGCGCGAAGGCGAAATGGTAATCGAGGAACCGGTTGCCGTCGGCGTCCCACAGGAACGCACCCTCGCCTTTCACAAAAGCGATCTCCGGCTGGATGGCGCGGTTCACCGAGACGACTCCGCCGGGGATGTAGCGGCGGTTGCGCTCGAAGATTTCGGCCGACTTGGGATAGGATTTCACGACGTTCTCTCGCGGATTGGCGGCAGGTAGCCGGTTACCAGTTGAGCGAAGCCGCAGCCGGTTTGTCAATGGGAGAGAGGCGTAGCCGGGCCACCAAAAGCGCCGCCGATTGCGCGCCTGGCGGAAACACCGGGATAGAATATCAGCATCATGGTCGTCCCCCGGGCGGGGAACTCGTGACGGTCGGTTCGAGCCCGGGTCCCCTCGCGATCGCCAAGCCCGCTTGACGCACCGTCACGCGTGCTGTGCTTCTCCTCTTCTAGTCATGGGCGCTCAACGTGCCCCTCCCATTTGGCAAAGTTAACCGCGCACTAAGGCGAAGAGGTCAGCGTCATTGCGCGACCGCGCGATGACCAGTATCAGCTCGTCGAATCACGCGATACGTATGCCACCCTCTTGTATGCCGTGTTTCAGCCTCGGCTCGTAGGCGATGCGCTCCTCGTCGCAGGTCACGTTCTCATCGGCCATCTCCCGGATCAATCGGCGGAGAGCTTCGGGTAGCCAGCGTCTTTCCCGTGGGCTTGGACTTCCAGAGCCAAAGGCGGAACCTTTGCGGCGCCAACCTAACTCTGTAAGCCGAATCATAATTCGTGCCGGCCTAAACCGGACCTAGAACTCCATGCGACGTATCATACCAACGCTTGCGGGACTAAGAACCCCCGGAGGTGCGTACTCCAGGGACACCGACAGGGCCTTCAACGGTCCACATCGTAGCTCGATGCTCGTCGCGGCGCTTCCGGTCACTTCCACCGATTCTGGTCCCGGCAGGTCGAACAGCACGCTCTTGCCGTCCACCATTACCTTCAGCAGCGCTCCTTTGGGCGTGCATTCCAGCGACTGGGTCGTGCCCCGCGCCCGCTTCAACGATTCGCCGGTACGCGTCGCGAACTGCCCTTTCGAGCGCGCGGCTGCCAAGTCCAGAACGCGGGCCAGTTCATCGATGTCCGCCTTCTGCGACGCGTACCGCCTCGCGTTCGTGGCGTGCTGTTGCGCTTCGGCCAGGTTCCCGGCGTTCAGGTGAAATCGCGCCGCAGTCTGCCCGATGTGCAGCGCGGTCTGATCGGCCTGCGTCATGTCGATCGCCCCTCGCGCCCAATCGCGAGCTTTGATTATCAGCCCGGCGGCTTCATCGTAGCGGCCTGAATCGACATAGGCCATCGCAATGCCGCAGAAGCCATTCAGCGCCGCGCTGGTCACTTCCGAGCCCTGCGGAACTTGCTCAAACGCGGCCAGCGCGGCGGTGTAGTCCTTGCCGTTCAGGTACGCGTAGCCGAGCTTCGAGCGCGCTTCCAGATAGTCCGGCCGCAGCCGCACTGCCGTCGATAATGCCGAGATCACTTTCTCAGGCGGCAGTTTCGCCTCGCGCGCGAACATCGCAAACTCGTAGAAAAGTTCCGCAGTCATAGCGTCATGCTCCGGGCCGCCGCTGTCCTGAACTTCCGGCAGCTCGAATACCTTCGTAATCGTGGCGACCGTCTGCGTGCCGGCCAGCCGCGCCAGGTGTAAGTAGATCGCGGCCAGCGCGGCGGCTCGTTTCCTTCCGGCCGACCGGATCTCATCGAGCGCCGAATGATCGCGATCCACCGCCGCGAATGCACGCTTCGCAAGATCTTCCTTGCCCATGACCGCATACAAGTCGGCGATGACCAGACTGCGCTCGAAGGGCGATACCGGCACGTTCTCCACGTTCGCCGCCGCGGCCTGGCCGAACCGGTGCGGAAATACCTTCAGGCGCTTCGGGCGGTCCCGCCAGTACGCTGCCAGGTCGCCGGCGATCTGCTCCAGCCCGCGCGCATAGATAGACTGCATCGCGTCGGGCGTGGGCTGGCCGCGTCCGGCAGCAGCCAGCATCTCGTCAAAACGCGGGCTGTACTCGGGAGCCAGGTACAGCATATGAGTGAGCGCCCAGCTCTGGGCGTAGAACCGCCCGGCTATGCTCGGGGCAAACCGCAAGTACTCTTCCGGGCCGATCAACGCCAGCGTCTCAACCGACACCGGCGCGCCTCCCAAAAGAGTTCTGAGCCGATGCTCCACCGGGTCGCCGACGACCGTGCCCTCCGCCGATCCCCGCACGGTCGAGAACAGTTCGGCGATGCCTTCGCCGAGCCACGCCGCCGGCCGCAGGCCGCCCCGTGTCACCAACAGGTGGACGTATTCGTGGGCCAGCCCGTGGTCCGGAATCGACGGGCCGAAGGCAATCCAATCACGGCTGCCGTTGAATTCGTAATGACCATACTCCCAATCCGTTACCTGGTACTGCCTGAACTGGCTGGCGTTCGCGAACTGTACGACGCGCGTGGGTAACATCCGCGTCTGGCGAAACGACGGCACTGTCTGAAAGAAGTCGTACAGCTTCTCGAAATGCTGCACGGCACGCCGGCCCTCTGTCAGCGAGCCGTTTGTGTATTACTCAAAGTGTGGCGAGACCAGCAGGTTCCATTGATCCTGCCCAGGCAAGGGGAGGCAAACGACCAACCCAAGAACGAACGGACGCATACAGGCTCCGCATATTGTAACGCGAGGCCGGGCGGCCGCTGCTGACGGATGCTCGAAAAACGGGTTGCTCATCTACACACCACGGCGCCGTTCCGGCAAGGACCAGCACAAATCTAGTATTTCCGTCTCAAACAGACCTGTCAGATTATCGCCGCAAAGGCGACAACGCAGCGACGCGCGCGCGATGGTACGTGGTAGAATATTATCTACCATCTACCAGGAGATGAGCCTGAACATAAAGAATGAAGAAACTCACCGGAGGGCGAAGGAACTGGCCCGCCTGGCGAACGAGACGATGACAGAAGCGGTCGATCGGGCCATCACCGAACGTCTCGAGCGTCTCCGCAGG
Organism: Bryobacteraceae bacterium; assembly: GCA_026129905.1. Lineage (GTDB taxonomy): Bacteria > Acidobacteriota > Terriglobia > Bryobacterales > Bryobacteraceae > JAHCHE01. Next base: position 221,848 of record JAHCHE010000007.1, read on the forward strand.
ACGCGCAACGCCGGGGGGTTGGCTGAGACCCTTCTGGAAATCGGGCGAGAGTGCTCCCGGCTACCGCTCCTTGATCGACGACGTCCCGAGGAGATTTTGTACGACGAGAGCGGGTTGCCCAAATGATGGTGGTGGATACGTCGGCGCTTATCGCGATTCTTGAGGCGGAGGAGGACGCGTCCTTGTACGCGAACGCAATCACGGAAGCGGATGCCGCGTTGGTCTCGACGGCCAATGTCGTGGAGGCAGCGCTGGTGATGATGCGCCGGCGCGGGCGGACGGCGGCGAGGAAAGTTCAGGAACTTCTCCGGGAAGCGGGGCTGCGCCTGGAGCCGGTGACGGGCCAACAGGCGGCCCTGGCGATCGAAGCGTACGCATCTTACGGCAAGGGGCAGAACCGCGCCGGGCTCAATTACGGGGACTGTTTTGCCTACGCGCTCGCGAAGGCGACCGGCCTGCCGCTGTTGTTCAAGGGCAGCGACTTCTCGCGGACCGACATTCAAGCCGCGCTCTGAGCGGGCGGCCCGCGCTATGCCAGCACGTCGCGGACGATTTTGCCGGCGACGTCGGTGAGGCGGAAGCCGCGGCCCTGGAAACGGTAGGTGAGTTTCGTGTGGTCGATCCCCAGCAGGTGGAGCATCGTGGCATGCAGGTCGTGCACGTGGACCGGGTTTTCGACGGCGTTGTAGCCGAGATCGTCGGTGGCGCCGTAGGTGATGCCCGGCTTGACGCCGGCGCCGGCCATCCACATGGAAAAGCCCTTGATGTGATGATCCCGGCCGGAACCTTGCGCCATCGGCGTGCGGCCGAATTCGCCGCACCAGACGACGAGCGTGTCTTCGAGCATCCCGCGCTGCTTCAGGTCCTGGACCAGCGCGGCGGATGCCTGGTCGGTGAGCTTGCTGCTGACGGCGATTCCCTTCTTGATGTCGCCGTGGTGGTCCCAGCCGCGGTGATAGAGGTGGATGAAGCGCACGCCGCGCTCGGCCAGGCGGCGCGCCAGCAGGCAGTTTGACGCGAACGTTCCGTCGCCGCCCTTCGCGCCGTACATGTCGAGCACGTGCTTGGGCTCGTCGCGGAAATCGACCAGTTCCGGCACGCTCATCTGCATCCGGAAGGCAAGCTCGTACTGGGCGGTGCGGGTGGCGATCTCGGGATCGGCAATGGCGTCGGCCTGGAGCCGGTTCAGTTTGCCGACCGCGTCGACCAGTTCCGACTGCATCTGGCGATCGACGCCCGGGGGATTGCGGACGTAGGAAACGGGATCGCCGCCGGAGTGGAATTTCACGCCCTGGTAGCGGCTGGGAAGGAAACCGCTGTGCCACTGCCGGGCGGCGATGGGTTGTGCCTGGCCGCCGCCTTCCGACGTCATGACGACGAAGCCGGGCAGGTCCCGCGACTCGCTGCCGAGGCCGTAGACCACCCAGGAGCCCATGCTGGGGCGGCCGGCGATCGGCGTGCCGGTGTTCATCAGGGTGTGCGCGGTGTCGTGATTGATCTGCTCGGTCTGCATGGACCGCACAACGCAGATGTCGTCGGCGATGCGGCCGATGTGCGGGAGCAGCACCGACATTTCCTGGCCGGATTCGCCCCAGCGCTTGAACTCGTACTGCGGGCCGAGGATCTTCAGTTCCTTGCCCTGTAACTGCGCGATCTGCTGTCCCTTGGTGAGGGATTCCGGCATGGGCTGACCGTTGTGTTTGGCCAGTTGCGGCTTGAAGTCGAGGAGTTCGATGTGCGAGGGCCCGCCGGCCATGCACAGCCAGATGACGCGCTTCGCCTTGGCGGCGTAGTTCGGGAAACCGGAGACGCCGGCCTCGGCGCCGAACAGCTTGGGATCGAGCAGCGACGCGAGCGCGAGGCCGCCCAGCCCCATCGATGCGCGCCCCAGAAAGGCGCGGCGGGTGTCGAGGATGTCGGGCGTGGACTTCATGGTCTTCTCCTGCCGCACAGTTAGCGCTTAGTAGCGCATGATGAATTCGTGCTTGTTGATAATGGCCCGGGCGACGCCGGTCCAGGCGGCGAGCTCCGCCGCGTCCATTCCGCGCGGGTAGGGCGAAATGCCGACCGCCAGCAGCTTTTTCGCGTCGTTCCGGTTTTTCCGGAACGCAGCCAATTGATTTTCCAGGAAATTCGTGAGAATTTCTCGCTCAGATGGCGAGGCGTCGCGGGAAAAGGCCTCGCGGAAGGCGAAATCGATGCGCGCCGCGGCGCCGGCGGCGTCCGATTCCAGGATGCGGACGGCGAGGGCGCGGGCCGCCTCGACGTAGGACGGGTCGTTCAGCAGCGTCAGCGATTGCAGCGGGGTGTTGGAGACCGGCCGCTCGGCCGCGCATTCCTCGCGCGCCGGCGCGTCAAAGGCCACCAGCCACGGATGCACGAACGTCCGCTGCCAGTGCGTATAGACGCCGCGGCGAAACTGGTTGGCGTCGTAGTCGGGCGCGTACTCGCGCTTGGGGAAGTTGAGTTCCCGGTAGTACAGCGCCGGCTGATACGGCTTGGCGCTGCGGCCGCCGATCGCGGGATTCAGCAAGCCGCCGACCGCGAGCGCGGCGTCCCGCACGAATTCGGCGTCCAGCCGCATCATCGCCTGCCGCGCGTAGTAGCGGTTGTAGGGGTCGGCTTCCTTCAACTCCGGCGTCGGGACGCTGGAGCGGCGGTAGGCGTTGGTGAGCAGCATGGTCCGGACCAGGCGCTTGACGTCCCAGCCGCTGTCCATGAACTCGACCGCCAGCCAGTCGAGCAGTTCGGGATTGGTGGGCCACTCGCCCTGGGAGCCGAGGTCGTCCAACACCTTCGAGATGCCGGTCCCGAAATACATCTTCCAAAGGCGGTTGACGAAGACGCGCGCGGTGAGAGGATTGTCGCGGTCCACGAGCCAGTCGGCAAGATCGAGGCGCGTGGCGCGGCCCGCGGTCGGAAGCTGCTTCAGAAACGAAGGCGCGCCGGGTTCGACAATCTCGCCCGACTCGTTCATCCAGTCTCCGCGCGGCAGCACGCGGACGGTGCGCGGCTCGACCGCTCCGGTCGTAACGCACTCGTCGCCCGAATCGACCAGCGCTTTGCGGCGGCGCTCCAGACGCCGGATCTCCTGCCAGCGCGGATTCGAGCGGGTGAAGGCGCGGAAGTTCGACTCCGGCTCGCCTTCGGGAACAAGGTCCGGGAAGGCCGACCCGCTTACGGTGAGACGGAACTTCCCGAGCGCCTCCCGCGTACGATGGCCTTCGTAGCGCAGCTTCACGATGAGCCTGTCGCCGGATTTCGCTTCCAGCGGCTCGGCCAGCGCGAACAGCGCCTGCATGTCCTCGCGGTCGTCGTCGGCAGCAACGCCCCAGCCGGTGTGGTTGTTGTCGTCGAGCGCGTCCCGGACGGGGAACTCTGGCGGCTCGTAGGAGGCCACGGCCACTTCTACAGGAAGCGGTTGCCGGCGGCCGCCGCGGAGCAGGTCGATTTCCAAGCCCGTGAGAAGGAAGCCCGCGCAATCGCGGTCGTCGCCGGTGAAGCGATGATCGCGAAACGCCTCGAGGCGCAACGCGGCGACGCGGCCGCGTTTCAGCTTAAGTTCCACCTGCTGCAGGTCGTCGCGCGGCACGGGGCCGTTGGCGATCAGGACGCCGTCTTTCATCTGGCGGAAGCGGAGCCTGGCGCGAGACGAGACGTTCGCCCGGGGAGCGTACCAGGCCGACGCCTGCTCGTGGATATAGGCGGCGAATTCGGAAACCGCGTCCGCGCCGTCGAGCTTTCCGTCGCCTTCGCGGCGAAGCTGCTCCAGTTGCCTGCCAATGGCCTCAATTTCCTTCGCCTGCGCGTCGCCGGGCACGCGCACACGGGGGCCGAAATCGCCATGTCCCAGGTAGACGCCTTCCTCTTTGATGTCGGCGAAGAAAGCGGAGAAGCGGTAAAAGTCCTTGGTGAGGAACGGATCGAACTTGTGGTCGTGGCACTCGGCGCAGCCGAGGGTCGAGCCGAGCCAGGCGGACGAAGTGGTGCGCACGCGGTCGGCGGCGTATTTCAGCAGGTATTCCTTGGGCTGCGCGCCGCCCTCGTTGGTCATGCGGGCCAGGCGGTTGTAGGCCGCCGCGGCCTTCTGGCGCGGGGTGGAATCGGGCAGCAGGTCGCCGCCAAGCTGCTCGCGGGTGAATTCGTCGAACGGTTTGTTCTCGTTGAACGAGCGGATCACGTAGTCGCGATAGGGATAGACGCTGAAAGGCACGTCGCTGTGATAGCCGACCGTGTCGGCGTAGCGAACCAGGTCCAGCCAGTAAACGGCCATGCGCTCGCCGTAGTGCGGGGAAGCGAGCAGGCGGTCGAGCAGCTTCTCGTAGGCCTGAGGATCCGGGTCGTTGACGAAGGCGGCGACTTCCGCCGGCGCGGGCGGCAGGCCGGTAAGGTCGAGGCTCAGCCGGCGAATGAGAGTGCGGCGGTCCGCTTCTCCAACCGGGCGGAGTCCCCTCTCTTTGAGCCTGGCATCCACCAGGTGATCGATTCCCTCGGCGCCGGCAGGCGCGGGAGGGCGGACGGGCTTGATGTAAGCCCAGTGGGGCTCGTATTCGGCCCCCTCGGCGATCCACCGTTCGAGCGTCGCTTTCTCATTCTCGGAGAGCGTCTTGTTGGACGCTCTCGGCGGCATCTGAAGGGCAACCTTGTCATGGCGGATGCGCTGCGCCAGTTTGCTGGCGTTGACGTCGCCGGGCTTGATCGCCCCGCGTTCCAGCGCGGCTTCCCGCACGTCGAGCCGCAGGTTGGCCTGGCGCGAATTGCGGTCCGGGCCGTGGCAGGCGAGACACTTCTCCGAAAGGATCGGCCGGACGTCGCGGTTGAAGCGAAGCTTTTCGGCTGCGTAGGTCTCCGCCACGAGAAGGACCGGGATGATAACAAGCAAACGGATGCGCATGACCGCCCAGGGCTTTTAGTACATTGTGGCAGAACCCGGGCGGCGCGTGCGCGGCGGCGGAAGCTCAGACCTTATCGGGAACGACGTACGGCGCCCGGTAATCGCGGGTGAGTAGACGGCGCGCTTCGGAATCGCCGGCGATGTCCCAGTTGTCCTGGTCGATGACGAGGCTGCGGCCCACGCGATAGCTGATGTTGGCGAAGTGGACCAGGGCCACCGAGGTTACGCCGATCTCGATGTCCGCGGTGAGTTCGCGGTAATTGCGGCTGCGGCAAGCCGACAGGAAGTTCGCGATGTGGGGGTTGTCCTCGCCGCCGCGGTCCGGTTTCTCACTCATCGTCAACTGGCGCTCATAGCCTTTGTAGACGCGGAAGCCCGCCGAGTCGAGCGTCATGAAGCCTTCGCTGCCAAAGAAGATGTTGCCCACGAAGTGGTCGCCGCGGCGAACGTCGCCTTCGCCCGGGGTCATCAGGCCGCGCACATCGCAGGTGATCTGGCAGTCGCCGTAATCGAACGAGGCGAACTGCGTGTTGGGCGTCTCCTGGTCGTCCTTGTGGACGAATTTGCCGCCGGTTGAGCTGACGCGTTTCGGGAGCCCGCGGTTGAGTCCCCAGCGCGCCTTGTCGGTCTCGTGAATGCCCTGGTTGCCGATGTCGCCGTTGCCGGTGTCCCAGAACCAATGCCAGTTGTAGGCGAATTTGTTCTTGCTGTACGGCTTCATCTGGGCCGGACCGAGGAACTTGTCCCAGTCGATGCCGGGCGGCACGGGCTCGTCCGGAGTGTGGCCGATGGACTTGCGGGGATTGAAGCACAGCACCTTGGCTTCGTAGAGCTTGCCGATGACGCCCTGGCCGAGCAGTTCCATGGCGCGGCGGACGTAGCCGATGCTGCGATTTTGCGAGCCGACCTGGACCATGCGGTTGTACTTGCGCGCCGCTTCGACCATCTTGCGGCCCTCGAAGATGTTGTGGCAGGGAGGCTTCTCCACGAAGACGTCCTTGCCGGCCTGGCAAGCCCAGATCGAGCCGAGTGCGTGCCAGTGGTTCGGCGTGGCGAACGTGACGGCGTCGATTTCCTTGTTGTCGAAGGCCTCGCGCATATCGAGGTACTGCGCCGGCTGATAGCCGAGGAGTTTCTCCACTTGCGCGGCGCCCCGCTCGCGGCCGGCCTGGTTGACGTCGCAGACGGCGGCGATGCGGCACTGCGGCTGTTTCGCGAAGCCGTTGATGTGGTCGCGGCCGCGGCCGCCGATGCCGACGATGGCGACGTTGATGCGGTCGTTCGCCCCGAGGACAGGAAAAGCCGGGCTCGCCAGCGCGGCCGCGGCGGTCTGTAGAAAGGTTCGGCGGTTATCAAGCTTCATGGTCACGGCGCCCCTCGAAGTCGGGATGCGAAGCAGCAATTCTACCACTGGCGCGGCGCCGGAAAGGCAGATTCGCCAGCTACGGCGTTCGGACGCTTAGTACAGGGCTTCACAAATATGGTTACGTATCCGATTCGCATGTCATATGGGGGGCAGGCCCGCGGCCTGCGGCGGCCTCTCAGGCCGCCCACACGGCGGCGGGCCGAGGGCCCGCCGCAGCTCAAGGAGCTGCCCCACGGTGCTGGATACGTCAGCGTAATTCCGAACAAGAGTACTTAGGCCACGCTTAAGGCCAGACGGGATCGTGTCCGACGGCAACGCCTGTCGGGCCACCCGGCCATTCGACGGGCGCCTCGCTCAAGAGGCAGAATTCCGGCGTGGGGCCAAGAATCATCTGCCGTCCCCACAGGCCGCCGCCACACGCGGCGACGATGGGGTCAATCCGCCGGAACAGGTCGTCGTACGTTTCGCGGGGAGGCTTGGAGAACCAAAGGGCCTGGCGGACCCGGTCCACATCGCGGCTTCCGCGGCGAAGGCTGTACAGGCCGGCGGTTCCGCCGGCGGCGGCGCGGGCCGCGAGGTCGTGCGGCTCCCTCAACGGCGGAGCGACCGCGGCGACGTTGAGGGGATCGAGGGCGGCCGACCCGTCCAGCAAATACCAGTCCTCGAAGACCGGGATGTTCGAGGGCGCCCAGGCCACGCCCTCGATGCGGAACACCGCCGAGGAGAGGAATCCGGGAGGACGGTTCACCGAAAGCAGGGCGTGGAAGTCGCTAAACCGGCGGACGTACGAGTTCACGTCGCCGCCGGGGTGCGGCCAGTGCCAGAAAACGTAGGCCAGCATCTCAGGGATTCAGCGTATAGAATTTCTGCCAGGCGCCGATGTGGGGATAGTACTTCACGGCGCGCACCAGTTCCGCGACCTGCCGGACGTGTCCGAGGTCGTGCAGCGGCCACTCGTGCAGCAGGTTGGACGCGGTGATGGGTCCGAGTTCGCCGTGCGCGGCGGAACGGTTGATGCGTTCGGCGGGCACGGTCTCGAGAAAAGCCAGGCTGCGGGCGCGCTCAGCCTCGAATTCGTCGAGAGCGGAGGCGAGGGTCCGGCCGCCGTAGAGGCCTGCCGCCGCGAACTCGTCCGGGTCGTACGGCGGAAGCGTGGGGTTGTCCTCGGCGAAAATGCGTTCGAGGCGTCCCCGAAAGCCGCCTAATTCCACGTGGCGCAGATGGCCGAGCGCCTCCAGGACCGACCAGCGCCCGGACGCCGGCTTCCAAGCCGCCTCATCGCCCGTGAGCGCAGCGGTGAGGCTGCGCAGAATGCCAGGCGTGGCGCGAAGTTGGAGGATGCCGGGAAATTCCGATTCGGTCATGAACGAGCAGCTCCCTCTGCGGAATTGTAACGCTTCGGGAAGGCGGGGCGCCTCGGGACAGCCCACGGGCCAAGTGCGCCAGAACTTTTCGGCCATCTACGGCGAATTCTCTACGAAATCTCCGCCGTCCGGCCCGATAAGGGAGGTATATGCGGATCGAATCGGGGCCGGTGGATTACAGCGTGCTCCAGAACTACTCGGAGCGCCGCGAACGGATCGAGCAGTTGCGCGCGGAGCTGCGGGAAGCTCCGCCGCGGGTCAGCGCCGCGTCCCGCGGCGCGCCGGAGGCGCTGCCGCAGGATGGCAGCATCGACGATCCGCGCCTGCTGCTGGCGAAACTGGTGGTGGAGACGCTACTCGGAGGACGCTCGGCGGGGTTCAAGCCGGGGGGGGGCGTGGACGGGATTTCGGCGCACGTGAGCGCCGGGCGGGGCGGACCGCAATGGCGGGTGGTCGTCAGCCACCGCGAGGTCTACGAAGAGACGGAGAACCTGGTGGTGAGGGCGCGCGGCGTGGTTCGCACGGCGGATGGCGTCGAGATCGAGTTCAACGCGGAGTTCCGGCTGGCGCGAAGTTTCCGCGCGGAGACGGGATGGATTGTCGGAGCCGGCAACCCCGCGCTGACCGATCCGCTGTTCCTGGAAGTGGCGGGCCGGCAGGCGCTGCTGGTGCGGGACGCAGACGCCAACGGCACGGTCAGCGGCGACGACGAGTTGTTCGGGGCGCGGACGGGAGACGGCTTCAACGAACTCGGGCTGCTGGACGACGACGGCAATGGCTGGATCGATTCCGGCGATGCCGCGTTCGGGCAACTGAGACTCCGGCTGGGCGACGGCTCGCTGCAGTCGCTGGAGGCGCTGGGAATCGGGGCGCTGTCCACCTCGGGCGCCGCCGGCGAGTTCCACTACAAGAACGAAAGCAATGAACTGGTCGCCGTGGTGCGGCGCACCGGCGTCTACCTGACGGAAGACGGCCGCGCAGGCGCTCTGCGCCAGATCGACCTGGCAACCTGAACCATCCGGCAGACGCGGCGCCGCCGAGGTCGCCCGTTGATGCGTTGATGAGGCGAATTTCTGGAGCCATCCCTCTGAGATGTGATACTTTTGTAGTTCAACGGAGAGGCTCGCCCGCACCGGTTGGGGCCGAAACGCCGCCCGGGGACTCGGGTGGCGCCCGTGCCCCCACGATGGCGCGCGTGAGCGTCGTTAGAATCCAGGAGGATTATGGAAGCCCTCGGAATGGTTGAAACGAAGGGTTTAGTGGGCGCCATCGAAGCCGCTGACGCCATGGTAAAGACCGCGAACGTGGAGCTGACCGGCAAAGAGTACATCGGCGCGGGATTCGTCACCGTCACGGTGCGCGGCGATGTCGGCGCCGTCAAGGCGGCCACCGACGCCGGCGCGGCCGCTGCCCGGCGCGTGGGCGAACTCGTGGCCGTGCACGTGATCCCCAACCCTCACGCGGAAGTGGAGAAGATACTCCCCGGATCGAAGAAGTGATTGCGTAATCGGGGCACGCTCCCGCCGCCGCGTTCCGACTTCGGCGGACCCGGAGCGCCGTTGCCAACATGCTTCAGGATCAAGATCTCGTCGCTATACAGGAAGTCCGCTCCAAGGTAGAGGCCGCCCACGCGGCATGGGAGAAGTTCCGGCGGTTCTCGCAGGACCAGGTGGACGCGGTAGTGGAGGCCGCCGCCGTCGCCGCGCGCGCCCAGGCCCTCGAGTTGGCCGAGATGGCGGTGGAGGAAACCGGCTACGGTAACGCCCGGGACAAGCTGGCCAAGAACCTCCTCAACGCGGATTTCCTCCCGCGCGCCATGCGCGGCATGAGGACTGTCGGCCTCCTCCGCGAGATCCCCGACAAAAAAGTGGTCGAGTACGGCGTGCCGGTGGGCGTGGTCGCGGCCATTGTCCCCACCACCAACCCTACTTCGACGGTTATCTTCAAAACGCTGATCTCGCTCAAGGCCGGCAACGGCATCGTCCTCAGCCCGCACCCTCGCGCGAAGAAGTGCAGTGGCTATACCGCCGAACTGCTTGCCGCCTCCGCCCGCGAGGTCGGCGCGCCCGACGGCCTCATTCAGTGCCTGTCCAACGTCACGCAGGAAAGTACGCAGGCGCTGATGAAGCACCCGAAAACCGGGATCATCCTGGCCACCGGGGGCCACGGCTTGGTTCGCGCGGCCTACTCCAGCGGCAAACCGGCTTACGGCGTGGGTCCCGGCAACGTCCCCGTCCTGCTGGAGAAATCCGCCGACGTGGCCGAGGCGGTCGCCCAGGTGGTAACCGGAAAGTCCTTCGACTTCGGCACCGTTTGCTCCAGCGAGCAGGCTCTGGTTACCTGCCGCGCGCTTCGCGACCAGGTCCTGGCCGAACTCAAGAAACAGAGGGCCTACATCTGCACGCGCGAGCAGGGCGAGGCGCTCGGCCGGCTCCTGATCACGCCCCATGGGCTTGTGGATCCCAAGTGCGTCGGCCAAGCCCCTGGCAAGATCGCCCGCATGGCCGGCTTCGAGGTCCCGCCGGACGCGTCCATCCTCGCCGTCGAGGTCGCCGGAGTCGGCAAGGAACACCCGCTTTCCAGCGAGAAGCTTTCACCCGTCCTCTCGCTGTTTTTCGTCGAGGACTTCCAGGCCGCGATGAATACCTGCGAGGCGATCCTTCGGTTCGGCGGCCTGGGTCACACCTGCGTCATTTTCTCCAAGGACGAGGCGCGAATCCGCGAGTTCGCCTTCCGGATGCCGGCCTACCGCGTACTGGTGAATACCCCGGCGCCGCAGGGCTCGGTCGGGCTCACGACCAACGTCTTCCCTTCCATGACGCTCGGCTGTGGCGCCGTGGCCGGCAACATCACCAGCGACAACGTCGGCCCGCAACACCTCATCAACATCAAGCGGCTTGCCTATGCCGTCCGCCGCGCCGAGGATGCCATCACGATTCCCGAGGTCAAGAGTTCCGCCGCCCCGGCGCCCTCTCCCAGCTCTGCGCCCGGGCCTTCGAACGTGCCGCGCGAGCTGATCGAAGCCGCCGTCGAGAAGTATCTCTCCGAGCGCGGCCTCTCGCGCCGCGAACCGCCCGCGCCGCCGCCCGTAACCGCGAGCGCCCTGGCCGGCGTCGCCGAACAGGTGGTGGACCTGTTCCTGTCGTCCCGCGCGCGCAACTCCGGTCCGGCGCCTTCGTGCCCCATTCCGGCCGCCGGCAGGCAATCCGCCCCTGAAGTCGCGGCGGAATCGGGCGCCCGGCCAAACCAGGTCTCCGGGCAGGCCGAGGTTCGCATTTCGGACTTTGTGTGCGAAAACGATGTCCGCGAGGCGATTGCCCAATCGCGAAAGATCTACATTGGCCCGAGAACGATCGTCACGCCTTCGGCGCGCGAACTCGCCGCGCACGGTGATATCCTGGTGCTCGCGCAACGCTCATGAAAGCAGGACTCGATAAGCTCAAAGAGGAGATCGAGGAGTACCTCGCTTCGGGGAACTTCATCGTCTACCACAGTCACTCGCGGGTCTCCGAACCGAGTCCCCTCGTCCATTGGGATTCCGAACACTATCCCGACTTCCGGATGTTTGCCGACGCCTCCAAGCAACTCGAGGTGAAGCTCGTTTGCTTCCACCACCGGATGCTCGACCCCGATTTCATCGATAACGCTCTCGACGACCTCGAAAGCGTCGAAATCCCGCAAGAGGAGTACCGCCGCCTCGAAGAGCGGCTCCGCGAATTGCGCGTGTACGAAGGCTTCACCAGCTTGGTGGAACTCTCGTTCTCGTACCAGGGCCAGATCTACATCTATACGCGCCGGGCCGAGTGGTACGAGGAACTTCTTGATATCGCCGAGGAAATCGACGACTATCTCTCCGCCGACGAAGAGGGCGACGAGGTGGATTCCATGGGCGGCTACTTCTCCAAGAACTGATCCCGAAGTCGATGTTCACTCCGGCAAGGTGGCTGCTTCCGCAAATTCGCCGCGCCGAAGTCGAGAGCCTCTCCCGTGAGCTCCCGATTACTTTGCCCGCCGCCCGCGTCCTATGGCATCGCGGCTACCGCGATCCGGACGCCGCCCGCCGCTACCTGAACCCCGCGGTCTCGGACCTCCACGACCCCTACCTGCTCTCCGGTATGCGCCGGGCCGTCGACCGCCTCCGCCGCGCCATTCAGGGCGGAGAGAAGATCCTGCTCTACGGCGACTACGACGTCGATGGCGCTTCCTCCGTCGTCATCCTCAAGAAGGCCATCGAGCTCGCCGGCGGCAGCGCCGTCCATCGCGTGCCCGACCGCCTGGGCGAAGGCTACGGCATGAGCGCGGGCGCCATTCGCCGCGCCGCTGCCGAAGGCACTACGCTCGTCGTCAGCGTCGACACGGGCATCCGCGCGATCGAAGCGGTGAGCCAGGCTCGTGAGCTCGGCATCGACGTGGTGGTCACCGATCACCATCTCCCCGACGCCGAACTTCCCTCCGCCTACGCCGTGGTCAACCCCAACCAGCCCGGCTGCGCCTATCCCGACAAGAACCTCTGCGGCGCCGGCGTGGCCTTGAAGCTGGCCCATGCGCTGCTCGGTGAGCTGGGCTGGCCCGAGGCGCGCCTCCAGCGGATAATCGAGTCGCTTCTCAAGATGGTGGCCATCGCCACCGTCGCCGACGTGGTGCCCCTGACCGGAGAAAATCGCATCATTGTGAAACACGGACTCACTGGCCTCCGGTCGGTGCGCAATCCCGGACTCCGCGCCCTGCTCGACGTGGCCGGATTCGGAGCGGGTGACTCTCCCTCGGCCGTCCAGGTAGCCTTTCGCATCGCCCCGCGCATCAATGCCGCCGGCCGCATGGCCACCGCCGAGGACGTCATTCGCCTGTTCCTCACCAACGACGAAGACGAAGCGCGCCGCCTCGCTCTTCAGCTCCACGAACTGAACCGCGAGCGGCAGGAGACGGAAACCGAGATCGTGCGCGCGATCCTCGACGATTGCGCCCGGACGCCGGTGACGCCCGGCCAGGCGGCGCTGGTGTTCAGCGGCGAGGCGTGGCACCCAGGCGTCGTCGGCATCGTGGCCAACCGCCTGGTCGAGCGCTTTCACCGGCCCGTGTTCGTGCTCAGCGTCGACGCCGGCTCGGGCGAGGCCCGCGGCTCCGGACGCAGCATTCCCGCTTTCCACCTGCTGGAAGCTCTCGAGGCCATGCGCGACCTGTTCCTTCGCTTTGGAGGACACCGCGGCGCGGCGGGGCTCACCCTGCCGGCCGGCCGCATCGGCGACTTCCGCTTCCGCCTCAACGCCTACGCCGCCCGCCGCCTCGGCCCCGAGGATTTCATCCCCCAGCAGGAATTCGACGCCCGCCTCGAATTCCACGAGATCACGGAAAAAACCGCTGCCGACGTCCTGAAAATGGCCCCCTTCGGCTTCGGCAATCCGGCGCCTCTGTTCGCCGTCGAGGGCGTCGAGCTCGCGTGCGAGCCCGTTCCCTTCAAGGACAACCATCTCCGCGTCCGTCTGCGCCAAAATGGCAGGCAATTCTGGGTAAAAGCCTGGAATTTCCGCGACCGGTCCGGCGAATTAACTCCCGGCGCCCGCCTCGACGCCGCGCTGTGCTTTGAAGCCGACGCCTACAGCGAGGCCCGCGGCTATCCCGCCTGGAATTTGACCCTCCGCGACGTCCGCTGAGACGCAGCCCCCGCGCGGCCGGGCGTTAATCGTACGCCCCCTCGACGAACCACTCTTCGTCGCCGGCCCGCCGCCAGATGCGATACAAGCCGCCGTCCGTCAGGGCGACATCCCACTCGTCGCGCGACCAGGCTTCCAGCGTCCACCAGTCCCCGGAACCGCGCCATGGACCCGCCGCTTCAACGACGCTGCCGGCAACCCCGGCCGCCGCCACGTGCCGGGGCGTCCGTCCCGCGGTTCGGACTCTGGCCGGAAGCGCCGGGCGGAAGAACCGGAACGCCAGCGCCGGTTCGCTGGAATGGCTCCGCTCGCGGCGCTGCGGCGCGTTGGGGATGGGTTCCACCATCCGAAACGCGTCGGGCCGGTGCGTATTCAGGAGTTCGGGCGAACCGGCGTTGCCCGTTCCCACCATCGCCGTGATGCGCGTCAAGGTGAGCTGAAGCTTGACCGGTTCCGGACCTTGTGGAACGAACAACCCGTTTTGCAGCCGCCGCGCCGGGGTTGGATTCATGGCCAGCGTAATCGCCGTTACCGGCGCCGGCGGCGGGTGCGCCTCCAGGTCAAGCTGGATCAGCTTCAGCAGCGGCGCGGCCTGGCGCTGCGGCGCCGGCAGTTCGAGAACGCGCGTGTAGGAATTCTTGTTCTCCAGCTCGAGTTCCGTCGTGATCCGATTGGCGCCGATCGAATGGGATTCCAGCCGGTGACACAGCTCGTTGAGCAGCCGCGACAGGTAGAAAAGCAACGGTTCCAGCAGCGAGGCGGGGTATTCCAGTTCCAGGCGTTCCCGGTAACAAGCGGCGGGCGGCGCCAGACGGAGCGGCCTCTCGAGGCGCCCCAGCGCAAGTTGGTAGAGGCGCAGTCCCTCCTCGCCCAACCGCTCCGCCAGCCCGAGCGGAGGAAGCCCGGCCACGTCTTCCAAAGTGTGGAGCCCCCACCGCTTCAGGATCTCCAGCAACTCCTCCGGCATCGGGACGCGTTCCAGCGGGATCTTTCCCAACACGGACGGCTCGTGCCCCGGAGCGATCACCGTTACCCCCGGCAGGTTCATCGCCGCCAGCGCCGCGCAATCTGGATTGGCGGCGATCGCCAGGTTCGCCGTCACGCCGCGCTCGGCGCCCCGGCGGGCCAGTTCGGCGCCGATCTGGCGCGGCGCTCCGATCAGCCTTCGCAGCCCGTCGATCGAGAAGACCACGGTCCCCGGCGCGGTCTCTTCCACGTGTGGGGCGAACGAGCCGGCCAGTTCCAGCAACGCGTCATGATTTTCGGGTTGGTGCAGGCAGGCGTACATACATATTCGCCTTTTGTTCGCTTATCATTCTAGCAGTACAGCCCGCGAGTAGTGGGGCAGGTTGGAAACCAGGTTGGAAACCTGCTCCGCATCAAGAAGCCACCTGAACTGTAGCAACCTGGAACAGGCGGATCAGCAACTTCTATCCCCCGCCGGCTGCTTCGTCCAGGCGCTTCTTCAGGCGGGCGGCCAGTTCCTGGACGTACGGCTCGCGGAAGATGCCGAAGGCGCGGCCGTGGATCGTTTCGATTTCCAGCCTGCCGCCCACAAGATCGCGCCAGAACGGACCGGGATCGCGAAAATAGTCGCCCTTTCCCTGGAAGTACACCACCGAGCCTGTGTACGACCCGGGCTCGTACCTGGCGACGGCGTGCCGGATCACCTCTTCGATCTGCCGGCTTCGGAGCGCGGGAATGGCGCTGGCGGTTCGGCTTGGGCCCCGGAGGATCCGCACCAGCCAGCCGAGCGGGCGGTTGATCCGGTAGCGCACGCGCATCAGCAGGTAGCCGACTCTTTCGCTCGACCGCAGCCTCGCCAGGTGACGGAAGTGATACCGGACGCCCTGCCAGAACGAACGGACCAGCTTCCAGTTGCCGTCGGTGTTGAAGGAAACGAGCAGGGCGACCTTCTTGCCGCGCGCCTCCAGTTGGCGAGCCATTTCGAGAGCGACGTAGGCGCCGGAGCAGAAGCCTCCCAGCAGGTACGGCCCCTCGGGCTGGACAGCCAACATCTCGGACAGATAAGCCTCCGCCATCGCTTCCACCGTTGTCAGCGGGGCGCGCTTTCCATCGAGGCCGATGGCTTGCAAGCCGTAGACCGGTTGGTCGGCGCCGAGCGCGACGGCCATCTCCCGGTAGAAGAGCACGTTCCCCCCCGCCGCGTGCACGCAGAACAGCGGCGGGCGAGAGCCGGTGGCCTGTATGGGGATGAGCGCGGCCCACGACGGTTGCCAACCTTCCCGGCGCAGCAGCCGCGCCAGTCCCTCAATCGTGGGCGACTCGAACAGCGTCGCCAGCGGAAGGTCTTTGCCGAAGGCGCGCTCGATATCGGCGAACAGCTTCACCGCCAGCAGCGAGTAGCCGCCGAGGTCGAAGAAATTGTCGCGCACGCCGATGGGATGTACGTTCAGCGTACGCTCCCAGATGCGGGTCAGCTCGGCCTCGATGCTGTCCGCGGGGCGGTGGATGGCGCGCTCGCCCACCAGGGGAGCGGGCGCAGGAAGCGCGCGGCGGTCGATTTTTCCGCTCTGCGTAAAGGGCAACGCGTCCAGCAACACATAGCGCGAAGGAAGCATGTAGGCCGGCAGCCTGACCTCGAGCCAATCGGAGAGGTCCTCGGCGCGGAGCTTTTCCCCGCCTTTGGCCGAGCAGTAGGCCACGAGCCGCTGTTCTCCCGGCTGGTCTTCGCGCATGACAACAGCGGCATGCTGAACACGCGGATGTCCGGACAACGCGGCCTCGATCTCCTCGAGTTCGATCCGGAACCCGCGAAATTTGACCTGGTGATCGCGGCGCCCGATGAACTCAATCTCGCCGCCGGCGCGGAAGCGCCCCATGTCGCCGCTCTTGTACAGCCGGGCGCCCGGTTCGGCGCTGAAGGAATCCGGGATGAAACGCTCCGCGGTGAGAGCGGGCCGGCGCAGGTAACCGCGGGCCACGCCCGAGCCTCCGATGTAGATTTCGCCCGGCGCGCCGACGGGGACCGGCTGCATGTGGCGGTCGAGAATGTAGACCTGCGCATTGGCGATGGGTTTGCCGATCGTCTCGGGACCCTCGGGCGTTCGCTGCGCGATCGTGCAAAGGGTAGTGCACTCGGCGGGGCCGTAGCCGTCGTACAGAAACTGGACGGAGGTGCTGTCGAAGACCTGCTTGACCAGCGCTTGGTCGAGACGCTCGCCCCCGATGAGCAAAGTGCGCAGCGAACGTGGAAGCCTGCCGCGCGTCAGCAGGCTGCTCATCGCCGAAGGAACCGTACTGGCAAGCCGGACCTCCTCGGCCGCCGGAATGTCGGGCAGGTGGAGGACGTTTTCAACGAGGACGATCGTTCCTCCGCGGCTCAGCGGAACGAACAGCTCGAATATCGACCAGTCGAAGGTCAGCGTGCTGGAAGCCAGGGCGCCGGCGAAATCCTCTGCCGGGAACTCGTCGCGGGCCCACTGCACGAACGCGACCGCGTTCCTATGCTCAATCGCCACTCCCTTCGGCTTCCCCGTGGAACCGGACGTGTAGATCACGTACGCGAGATTGCCGGGAGAAGGCGCAACAGCGCGATGGTCCCCAGAATCGTCGCCCGCGAAATCCCCATCGCCGTCGATGCATACGATGCTGGCGCCGTGCCGGGCAAGCGCCTCCGGAGGCGGATCGTTTGCCACCACCACCGGGCCGGCGCAGTCCTCGATCAGGAACGCCAACCGTTCGGGCGGATGGGACGGGTCAAGCGGAACATACGCGCCACCCGCCTTGAGAATGGCGAGAACTCCGGTCACCATTCCCGGCGAACGGCGGACGCAGATGGGCACGGTGACGTCAGGGCCCACACCGAGGGCGCGGAGCCGGCGCGCCAGGCGGTCCGCGCGGGCGTCCAATTCGGCGTACGTTATCCGGCGACGTCCGAATACGATCGCCGTTTGGTTCGGCGCCCGCTTCGCCTCGGCTTCAAACAATTCATGCAGCAGCCCGCCGGGGTAATCCTTGCGGGTCTCGTTCCATTCGCGCAACTCCTCGCGTTCCGGCGCGGTCAACATCTCGAGCTGGGAAACCCTGAGGGCCGGATTCGCCGCCGCCGACTCGAGCATCGCAACATAGTGCCCGGCCAAACGCCGCATGGCCTCGGCTTCGAACAACTCCGCGTTGTACTCGAACCACGCGCTGAAGCGGTCGCCCCGGTCGCGGATGGCCAGCAGGAGGTCGAACTTGCTCGTCCCCAGAGCAATGGCTTCCGCGGTGGCCTCCAGTCCGGCGAAGTCGAGAGCCGGGACGGGTTCCGAATAGAAAACGATCGCGACCAAGAATAGCGGCGAGTGGCGGCCGGGGCTGCGCTCGGGCTGAAGCTCGTTGACGAGCTTCTCGAAGGGCAGGTCCAGATGACTGTACGCGTCCAGCGCCGACGCCCGAACCCGGCGCAATAGCTCGGCAAACGAGGGATCGGCGTCGAGATTCGCCCGCAGCGTCAGCGTGTTGACAAACACCCCGATGAGGTTTTCGATTTCCTGGCTATTGCGGTTGGCGACGTTGGCGCCGATCAGGAAGTCGGTCTGGCCGGTGTACCGGCTGAGCAAGGCCTGAAAGGCGGCCGCCATCAGCATGAACACCGTCGCCCGATGCGAGGTCGCCAGACCGCGCAGCCGCCGGGTCAGGTCCCACTCGATCGTGAACAGGACCCGTCCGCCCGCGTCGCTCTGCCGCGCCGGACGGCGGTGACTGGTGGGCAGTTCAAGCGGCGGGCTGCCCGCAAGCTGTCTGCGCCAGAAGTCGATATGCCCCGCGAGGACTTCGTCGCGCAATTGCTCTTTCTGTGCGCGGGCGTAGTCGGCGTACTGAAGCGGCAGCGTCGGCAGCGCGGGCGCACGGCCGAGAACGGCAGCCGAGTAGAGCTCCCCGAGTTCGCGGACCAGGATCCGCAGGGACCACTCGTCGGAGACGATGTGATGCATGCCCACCAGCAGGACGTGTTCGTCGTCGGCGAGGCGCGCCAGTCCCGCCCGGACCGGCAGGTCCCGCGAGAGGTCGTATGCGCGCCGGCCCTCCTCGCGCAGGATCCGCTTCAGGTCCGGACCGGGGGGCAGGTCCGCCAGGACGAGCGGCCGGTCCGTTTCCACCGGAACGGGCACGCCGTCGCGATTCTCGATCAGTGTACGCAGGACGCGGTGACGATCCACGACGGCGTTCAGCGCGCGCTCGAGCGCGGGGCGGTTCAGCGCGCCCTTGAGACGCAGGGCGGCAGCCACATTGTAGACCGGACTTGCCGGCTCAAGCTGGTGAAAGAACCAGAGCCGCTCCTGGGCGAACGACAGAACGGGCGCCTGATACGCCGGACGCCGGGAAGCCACTGCGCTCTCGCTTTCGGGAAGCGTCAGTCCGCGTTCTTTGAGCCGTGTCTCCAGCGCGGCGCGCTGGCTCGGCGTCAGGTTGGCGATGCGCTCGCTCAGGCTGCTCATGACGGCAATTGGCTCAGGCCCTCCACTTCCGCCAGCAATTCGTCGATCTGGTTCCGTTCGCGGAGGGCTTCATCGACGGCGCGGGCCAGTTCGGCGACAGTGGGTGTCTCGAAGAGGCGGCGGAGCGGCAGGGCGACATTCCATTCGCGGCGAATGCGCGAGACGATCTGGACGGCGCGGAGCGAATTCCCGCCGACGTGGAAGAAGCTGTCGTTGAGCCCTACGCCGTCGATATGAAGCACTTCGGACCAGATGGCGGCCAATTGCCGCTCCAACGGGGTTTGGGGCGCGGCGCGTTCCGCGCGATCGGACACGGGGACAACGGCCGGCGCCGGCAGCGACTTGCGGTCGACCTTGCCGTTGGTGTTTACCGGCAGCCGGTCCATGAATACGAAGTGGTCCGGGACCAGCGCCAGGGGCAATCGGGCCGCCAGGAACGAAGCCAATTCGCTTTGGGCGCACGGTTGGTTCAAGGCCACGTATGCGGCCAGCCTTGTCTGGCCTTGTTCGTCGTTGACCGGATTGACGAAGCAGGCCTTCACGCTTCCGTGTCCGGCCAGGACCGCCGAGACCTCCGCCGGCTCGATGCGGACACCCCGGATCTTCACCTGGTCGTCGACGCGGCCGGCCACGGTGAGCGAGCCATCGGGCAGGTAGCGCCCGCGGTCGCCCGTCCAATAAAGGAGGTCGTCCGGATCGCGGCGGAAGGGGTTGGCGACAAACCGGTTCCGATTGTCCTCCGGCGCGTTCACGTAACCAAGGGTCCGAAAAGGGGTCCGGATCGCGACTTCGCCGATTTCCCCGATGCCGCACAGCCGCTCGCGACCGGCCATCACCAACACCTGTGTTTGCGGCAGCGGCCGGCCCGCCGGCAACAGGTCGGTCGGCTCGTCGTCGGGAAGCACGTAGCAGGTTTTCACCAGCGTTGTCTCGGTCGGTCCGTAGAGATTAACCAGCCGGGCATGCGGCGGAAGGCGGGCGCGCCAAAGGCGGGTCAACTCTCCGGTGAGCGGTTCGCCGGCGAACAGAACCCAACGGAGCGCGCCGGGCGCGATGTCATCGTGAGCGGAGTCGAGCCAGATGCGCGCAAGCGTAGGGACGCAGTGCAGGATCGTGACCCGCTCCCGCGTCAGAAACGCCAGCACATGGTCGGGCGCGGCGTCGTCGCCGGCGGGCAGGCAAAGGGTTGCGCCGCAGGTCAACGGGAGGAACGTATCCCGCAGCGTCACGTCGAATGACGGGTTTGTGAGGGCCGCCACGCGATCCGCCTCATCGACGGCGAACGTCTCCCGCTGCCAGGCGAGGAAATGACTCAAGCCCTTGTGGCATCCGAGAACGCCCTTCGGCGCGCCCGTCGTTCCGGAAGTGAAGAAGATGTAGGCCGGCGCATCGGGAGCGATCGACGGCAGCTCGGCCGAACCGGGCTCGGGTGAGGGATCCGCCGGCGTGCCTTCACCGGCGTCGATTCGGATCGCCGGCAAGCCGGATGCGGCGGGCGGCGCCGGATCCACTCCGGCGATGACAAGCCACCGGGCAGCGCCTTCGCGCAGCAATGTCTCCTTTCGCCGAGGTGGCAGATCCACTGCGACGGGCAGTATCACGCCGCCGCCCAGCAGCGCCCCCAGCAACCCGGCGATGAAGCCGAAACTCGGCGGACCCGTCACGGCGACCACGTCGCCCGTGCGCAAGCCTCGTTCGAGTAACGCGCGAGCGACAAGGAGGGCGCGCCGGTGGAGGACCGAATAGGTCCAGGAACGGCCGCCCTGGCTGACGGCGGAGCGGTCCGGGAAGCGCTCGGCCACGCGGGAAAACAGTCCGGTGACAGGCTCGTAAACGGGGGCCGGCAACTCCGTTTGCGGATCGGGCAACAGGCGCCGCGCTTCCGGCGTGACCAGCGAATAGGCTTCAATGGCCCGGTCGGGATCCGCGGCGATCTGCTCCAGCAGAAACGCGTACTGGCGGAGGAACTCCTCCATCCGTGCCGCGGTGAACTGAGCCCTCCGGTAAGTCAGCCGCAGGTTGAGGCCGCCCTGCTTGCGCCACAAGTACAGGGTCATCGCGAATTTGGAGTGAGATTCCGGCAGATCCCACCGCGTGACCGTCAGTCCGGGGAGGCGGTGCGGCTGTTCCGAGAAACCGGCGAAATTCAGCATTACCTCGAACAGCGGGTTCCGACTGAGGCTGCGCTCGACGCCCAATTCCTCGACGAGCCTTTCAAAAGGCATTTCCTGGTGGTCGTAGGCATCAAGCGCCGTCTGGCGGACGCGCCGCAGCAGGTCGCGGAACGAAATACCGGGCGAGAGGCTGGCTCGCATCACCAGGGTATTGACGAAGAAACCGATGACGTTCTCCGTCTTTCGGCCGGCGCGGCCGGCAATTGGCGCTCCGACGGCGAAGTCGTCCTGGCCCGTCAGCCGGCCGAGGTGGAGCTCCAAGGCGGCGAGCAGCAGCATGAAGAGCGTGCCGCTCTCGCCCGAAGCAACGGCGCCCAACGTCTGGCACAGTTCCGGGGCCAGGTCGCGCGAGACCACGTCGCCGCGGTGATCGGGCTGCGCGGGGAGGAGGAAATCGGCGGGAATTTCCAGGGCCGACGGCAGTCCGCTGAGCTGCCGTTTCCAATACGAGAGCTGTTCTTCGAAGGCCGGACTTTCAAACCACTCGCGCTGGCGTTTGGCGTATTCCAGGTACGAGCCCGCGGCCGGGAGATCCGCCGCCGGCGCTCCGCAATGCGCGGCATAGAGACTATCGATCTCCCGCGCCAGGATCCGGCCGGACCAGCCGTCGGAAGCGATATGGTGGATGCAGAGCAGGAGCACGTGCTCCTCGTCGCTCAGGCGAAGCAGCGAGGCGCGGATGGGACGATCCCGCTCCAGATCAAACGGGCGGTACGCTTCGCGGGCGAGGTATTCCCGCACTCGGACGTCATCCGTCGCCAGCTTTTTCGCGCGCCAATCGAGAACTTCAAACGGGAGCCGCGCATCACGGTGGATGATTTGGACCGGCCTGCCTTCGAATTCCCGGAAGGTAGCCCGCAGCGCTTCGTGCCGGGCGACCACATCCTCCAGCGCCTTGCGCAGCGCTTCCACATCCAGGGCGCCGGCGAGATGAAACGCCTGGGGGACGTTATAAGCAGGCGAATTCGGCTCCAATTGAGACAGAAACCACAGGCGTTCCTGGCCGAACGAAAGCATCGCCGTCGATGTGGCGCCCTGGCCGGTCACGTTCCCTCCCGATCGCTCCAGTATAGCCTCAGCCGCTGAAGAGCTGTGGAGTTCGCCGCTCGGCCATTAGCCGTCGCCGTCGTGCAGGAAGCGGGCGAGCTTGTCGTGGAGGGCTGTCTTGTCTTTGATCTGGCATTCCCAGACGACCAGGACGCGCCAGCCCGCGTGGCGGAGCTTCATCCGGTTCCGGCGGTCGCGATTCGCGTTCCGGTCGAGCTTCGGGAGCCAGTACTCGATGTTGGAGCTGGGGCGGTTGCGGCCCGCGCGGCAGCGGTGGCCGTGCCAGAAGCAGCCGTGCACGAAGATCACCCGGTTGAGGCGGGGAAACACCAGGTCGGGCTTGCCCGGCAGGTCGGACCGGTGCAGGCGGTACCGGAAGCCCATGCTGTGGACCAACCGGCGGATGACCATCTCGGGGGTCGTGTCGACGCTGCGCACTCGCCGCATCACGGCGCTTCGTTCGGCGGGGCTCAGCGTGTCCACGGGCTTGAATCAGGCTGCGCGGCGCGGCGGCCGTCCGCGTTAACTCGCCTTCATCGTCGTCGGATCCCACTTCACGATCCGCTCTTCAAAGTAGCTGGTGTTGCACAGCAAAGCGGGGCCGGCGGCGCGCAAGCCGAACGTACCGTCCTCGACTACCGGGCGTCCGCTCCGGACTGCGTTGAAGAAGACCTTGTGATGCTCCTGGTGGGCGCTATAGCGGGCAGGGGGCGCATAGACGACCTCCTCCTGCGGCCGCATGTTGTCCGCCGTCGGCTCGACGGGCGGGTACTTCCGGCGGTACTCCTCCAGGTACTTCTGCTGGACGGCCTTGGGGAACGTCCCGATGGTGAAGCCGGGCTCGCGTTCCAGCGGCACTTTCGAGACGGTGACCTTCGAGCCGGCCATGATCACGCCCTCGCTGCCGACGAAGCGGAAGCCGAACTGCTCCTCGTTGACGCTGCTCTTGAAGTTCACGCGCAGCGCCAGGTTGAAGGCCGGGTGCTCGGCGGTTTCCGGATAGTCGAGCATCGCCAGCATCACGTCGGGGACGTCGCGCCCGTCGTTCCAGTAGCGCAGGCCGCCGGTGGCGAAGACGCGCGTGGGCCCGAGCGAGCGGGTGGAGACGTGCAGCCCCGACAGCAGGTGCACGAACAGGTCGCCGGCCACGGCTGTGCCGTAATCGCGGTAGTTACGCCAGCGGAAGAGGCGGATGGGCTCGAACGGCCGCTTGGGGGCCGAGCCGAGGAAGCGGTCCCAGTCGATGTTCTGGGGCGAGGCGTCCGGCGGAATCGAGTACTGCCACGCGCCGAGGGCGGTGTTCCGGTCCAGCCAGGCCTCGACCATGTTGAGCTTGCCGATGGCGCCGCTCTGGATCACGTCGCGGGTCTTGTGGTAGATCACCGAGCTGACGTACTGGCTGCCCACCTGGAGGATCTTGCCGGACGCTTTCTCCGCCTCGATGACCGCGTGGCCCTCCTCGGGCTGCTGCACCATCGGCTTCTCGCAATAGACGTGCTTGCCCGCCTTCAGCGCGTCCGCGGTGATCCGGGCGTGCCAGTGGTCGGGCGTGCCGACGATGATGGCGTCCACGTCGGGGCGGCTCAGGATCTCGCGGTAGTCGCGGGTGGTGAAGACGTGGCCACCCCAAGCCTCCTTGGCCCGGGCGAGGCGGCCGTCGTAGACATCGGCCAAGGCGACCAGTTCGACGCCGGGTATCGCGAGCGCCATGTCCGTGTCGCCGGAACCCATGCCGCCGACGCCGACGGTGGCGATCTGGATGCGGTCGTTCGGGGAGTAATTCTGCGTCTGCCCCGCTGCGGTTTGGGCGGCGGCCAGTCCCGCGGCGGTTGTTGTCGCCTGTAGAAAGCGGCGTCGTGTGGTAGCCATAGCTCAATTATCCGCCGGAACGGGAGCGGATGGGCAGATCCTATTACCTCCTTACTGAAGCGGCGGGACGAAGGCCGCCAGCGACGATCAGCTTTCGGACGCCGTTGTTCTGGCGCAGCCAGAGGAAGCCGGAGGGGTCGAGGCCGTCGGTGGTTCCTTCGAGGTCTTCGACGCCTTCGACCGCGACGCGGCGGCCCTGGACGTAGCTCGAGGCCCCGGCGAACAGGCGGAGGATCGCTTCCCTGCCCTCGGTTTCGAGTAGCGACCAGTACGCCGCGATGGCTTCCAGCATCGCGTCGAGCAGCCGGTCCTTGGAGTGCTCGCGGCTGGTGGCGATGCGGAGCGAGGTGGCGATGGCGGCCAGTTCTTCGGGGAACCGGGCGTGGTTGACGTTGACGCCGATGCCCGCGACGAGGGCGTCGCGGCGGAGTTCCACCAGGATGCCGGCGCACTTGCGTTCGGCGATCAGGAGGTCGTTGGGCCAGCGGAGGTCGGCCGTCACGCCGGCCGCCTCCTGGATGGCGTCGCGCGCGGCGAGGCCTAGGGCGAGGGTGGCGACGGTCGGCGGTTCAGGGCCGGGCGGCAGGGGCAGGACCACGGAGAAGTAGAGGCCCGAGCCGGGCTCGGAATGCCAGTGGCGGCCAAGGCGTCCCTGGCCGGCCGTCTGCTCTTCCGCGACGACCACCGTTCCAACCGGACCGCCGGCGGCGTCCTGCATGGTGGAGGCGGTGGTCTCCAGCCTCGCGATCTGAAACTGCATGGTCAGCTCCAGGACAACCGGAAATTGAGGTCCACGGCCACGGCGGAGTGGGTGATGGCGCCGCAGGAGATGAAGTCCGCTCCGGTTTCAGCGAAGGGGCGGACGGTGTCGAGGGTGATGCCGCCCGAGAGCTCCACCATGGCCCGGCCGTCGATGAAGCGGATCCACTCGGCGGCTTCGGCGGGCGTGAGGTTGTCGAGCAGCAGGCGCGGCGCGCCCCACGCGAGCGCCTCTTCCAGTTCGGCTCGGGTGCGGACCTCGATTTCGATCGGAAGCCCGGCGCCGGCGGCGTTCTCGAGGGCGTTCGTGATGCCGCCCGCGGCCGTGATGTGGTTGTTCTTGATGAGAATGGCGTCGAAGAGGCCCAGCCGGTGGTTGACGACGCCGCCCGCGGCGGCCGCCATCTTCTCCAGGCGGCGGAGGCCGGGCGTGGTTTTTCGGGTGTCGAGGATGCGGCAGCCCGTGCCGGCGACGGCGTCCACGTAGCGCCGGGCCAGCGTGGCGACGCCGCTGAGCCGCTGGAGGAAGTTGAGCGAGACGCGCTCGCATTCGAGCAGGCGGTGCGCGGGGCCTCGCACCTTGGCGACCGGCTGTCCGTCGCGCGCGGAATCGCCGCTGGCGGCCAGTAGTTCGAACTCGTCCACGCCGCCGCGAAGCTCGTAGATCAAGGGCAGCAACTCGACGCCCGCGAGCACGAGGTCCTGGCGGGCGAAGAAGGTCCCGGCCGCGATCCGGTCCGCCGGGACGCACGAGGCCGAAGTGACGTCGCCCGCGCCGATGTCCTCTTCCAGGGCGCGCCGAACGACATCCCGGACTTCCGGATGGGAGACGTCGAAGCTCACGCCAGCCCCCGCAGGGCGGACCGGCTTTTGTCGAGCTGGGCTTCGTAGTCGACCAGCTTGGCGCGGATGTTCTCAACCACGTGGGCGGGCGCGCGTTCGACGAAAGCGCCGTTAGCCAACTGGCGCTTCGAGTTGTCGACCAGCTTTTCGAGCTGCGCGATTTCCTTGGCGAGCCGGGCCCGTTCGGCTTCCACCTGGGCCATCGGCACGCTGAGCAGAAGGTCGAACTCGGGCGTGGAACGCAGGGCCGCGCCGGTTTGCGGCGGCTCGGCGGCGCTCACCTCGAGATTGACGCCGGCAAGCTTACGAATGGCTTCGGCCTCGCTGAGCGCCACCTGGCGGGCGCCGTCGCGCGCGTAGAGCACGCCGTCGAGCTGCTGTTTCGGGTCGATCTTCATCTGGGCGCGGAGGTTGCGCGCCGAGACGACGATCTCCTGGAGCAGGCCCATCGCCCGCTCGGCCTCCTCGTCCTGCCACTCCGGCCGGGGTTGCGGGTAGGCCGCCAGCGCGATCGACTTCGGGCGAGAGGCAGAGCCCGCGGCCAGCCGCTGCCAAAGCTCCTCGGTGATGAAGGGCATGGCGGGATGGAGGAGCCGCAGGGCCGTTTCAAAGACGGTGAGCACGTTCCGCCAGTCGTCGGTGAGGCCCGAATTCTCCTGGAAGCGGAGCTTCTTGATTTCGATGTACCAATCGCAGAACTCGTCCCAGAAGAAATGCCACAGCGTCTGGGCCCCTTCGTGGTAGCGGTACTGGGCGACGCTCCGGTTGGCCTGCTCGGCGCAACGGGCGAGCCGGCTGAAAATCCAGCGGTCTTCGAGCGGCGCGGCGCGCAAATCGCCGTGAAATTCTGGAATGGCCGGCTCGATGCCAGAATATTCCATCTTTAAGAACAAAAATCTTGCCGCATTCCAAATTTTATTGGCAAAATTGCGGGAGCTGACCATGCGCTCTTCGCTCAGCACGATGTCGGTTCCGGGGGCGGCGCCTTGCAGCAGGGCCATGCGGACGGCGTCGGTGCCGTACTTCTCGGTAACCTCGAGCGGGTCGATCACGTTGCCCTTGGTTTTGGACATCTTCTGCTTTTCGGCGTCGCGGACGAGGGCGTGGATGTAGACCTCGCGGAACGGGACGTCGCCCATGAATTCGAGGCCCATCATGATCATGCGCGCGACCCAGAAGAAGAGGATGTCGAAGCCGGTGATGAGCAGCGACGTCGGGTAGTACTTGCGAAGGTCCTCGGTGTCGCCGGGCCAACCCATGGTGGAGAAGGGCCAGAGCGCGGAGCTGAACCAGGTATCGAGCACGTCGGGGTCCTGTTCGAGGTTCGAGGAGCCGCACGGGCAGCGCGACGGCGCCTCGCGCGCCACGACGATCTCGCGGCAGTCCAGGCAGTGCCAGGCCGGGATACGGTGGCCCCACCAGAGCTGGCGGGAGACGCACCAGTCGCGGATGTTGTACATCCACTCGAAGTAGGTCTTGGTCCAGTTTTCGGGGGTGAAGCGGATGCGGCCGTCCTTCACCACCTCGATGGCGGGCTCGGCAAGAGGCTTCATTCGGACGAACCACTGCGTGGAGACGAGCGGCTCGACGGGGGTCTTGCAGCGCTGGCACTTGGAGAGGGCGAACGAATAGGGCTCGACGCCGGCGAGCAGGCCCTGTGCGTCAAGGTCTGCCACCACGCGGGCGCGGGCCTCGAAGCGGTCGAGCCCGGCGTAGGGGCCGGCGTCGGCGGTCATGCGTCCCTGTTCGTCGATCACCTTGACGTGCGGCAGGTTGTGGCGCTTGCCCGCTTCAAAGTCGTTCAGGTCGTGGGCGGGCGTAACCTTGACCACGCCGGTGCCGAACTCCGGCTGCGCCACCTCGTCGGCGATGACGGGGATTTCGCGGTTCATCAGCGGGAGGATGGCCGAGCGGCCGTGCAGGCGCAGGTAGCGCTCGTCGGCTGGATTCACCGCGACGGCCGTGTCGCCGAGCATGGTTTCCGGGCGGGTGGTGGCGACCACCAGGTAGTCGGCGGAATCCTTAACCGGATAGCGGATGCGCCAGAGGTTGCCGGCGGCGGGGTCGTGGACCACTTCGAGGTCCGAGAGAGCCGTCTGGCAGCGCGGGCACCAGTTGACCATATAGCGGCCGCGGTAGACGAGGCCTTTTTCGTGCAGCCGGACGAAGACCTCGCGGACGGCGCGGGACAGGCCCTCGTCCATGGTGAAACGCTCGCGGCTCCAGTCGCAGGAAGCTCCGAGGCGGATCATCTGGCGGAGGATCGCGCCGCCGTACTCGCGCTTCCATTCCCAGACGCGGCGCTCGAACTCCTCGCGGCCGAGGTCCTGGCGTTTGACGCCGTTGCGGGCCAGCTCGCGCTCGACCACCATCTGCGTGGCGATGCCGGCGTGGTCGGTGCCAGGGAGCCAGAGCGTGTTGTCGCCGATCATGCGATGCCAGCGGATGGTGACGTCGATCTCGGTGTGCTCCAGCATGTGGCCCATGTGGAGCGAACCGGTGACGTTGGGCGGCGGGATGACGAGCGAGAAAACCGTGGCGCCGGGCTTGTCTCCGGCGGCGAACACGCCCTCGTCGATCCACCACTTCGCCCAGCGGGGCTCAAACCGCTGGGGCTCATAAACCTTGTCGATATTCATGAATTCCCCTCGATTTTAGCAGGCGGGTGTGCGGCGGCCGGATGAGCGGCGCCGGCGGCCTGGCGTGCGCCGGCGCGGGAGGTGACGCAAGTTGAGAAACTCTCGCAACATTTGACCGTTCACCAGGACGATCCGATAAGCTCCTTATTTGCAATGGATTGCGTCGAAGCTGCGCGGCGCGGCGGAGGGGCGTGACGCAAGCCCGGAGAAACTTGCGTCACCACCACGAAAACCGACGAAGGCGTCGAAAGTGTAGAAAAGTGTAGAACGGCCGGCGCTGCCGCGGGCCAGTTGAAGGCCATTCCGAATCCGGAGACACCACTCCTCACTGCCGTTGTAGCACGGCCTGAGCGGTCAAGCGCCAAGCGACGGCGGTAAGCCGCTGACGCGTAAAGCAATTCGAAGGACAAACGGGGCGTGACCGGGCGTTGAAGCCGGCGGGCGGTACGGGGGGCGGGGATCAGTAGGCGCCGCGGGCGCGGAGGACGACGGCGAGGGTTCGGGCGAGGATGTGGAGTTCGAGCCAGAGGGACCAGTTGCGGATGTAGTAGGTGTCGAGTTCCCGCTGGACTTCGAGATCGCCGTTGCTGCGGGCGGCGACCTGCCAGAGGCCGGTGAGGCCGGGACGGACCTGGGAGCGGAGAGCGCGAAATTCGGGCTCGAACTGGTCGAGGTGATAGGCGGGGAAGGGGCGGGGTCCGACGAGGCTCATCTCGCCGCGGAGGACGCTCCAAAGCTGGGGCAGCTCGTCGAGGCTGGTGCGGCGGAGCCAGTGGCCGATGCGGGGGAGGACGCGGGGGTCGTCGCGGAGCTTGAAGTAACGGGTCCACTCCTCGCGGGCGGAAGGCGAGGCTTCGAGGTGGCCGGTGAGGATCTCGTCCGAATTGAGGCGCATGGTGCGGAGTTTTCGGACGACGATGCGGCTGCCGTTTTTGCCCTCGCGCTGCTGCGAGTAGAAAACGGGTCCCGGACTGACGCGGCGAATCCAGATGGCGGCGACGGCGAGGACCGGCAGGGCGAGGAGGCCGAGGAGGGAGGCGAGGATCAGATCCACCAGGCGCTTGACGAAGCGGTTGGCAAGGCCGAGGAGGTTCTGGCGGAGTTCGAGGCCGAGGAAGCCGCCGAGGTCGTGCGGGGTGACCCAGAGGCTGGCGACGCCGAAGAGGTTGGGGATGACGATGATGCTGGAGAATTGGGCGGCGTAGCGTTCGAGGATGGCGACGAGGCGCTTGCGCTCGACGCCGGGCATGGCGGCGACGAGGTGACGGATTCCCGCGGCTTCGGCGAGGCGCGGGGCGAGAGACAGCGGGCCGGGCACGGGGACGCCGGCGCACTCGCCATGCCGGGCCGGGTCGTCATCGAGGCAGGCGACGGGCTTGAAGCCGAGTTCGGGCTGGGCGCGGAGCTTGCCGACCAGGAGGCGGCCGGTGGTGCCGGCGCCGAGGATGAGCACGGGCACTCCCCACCAGGCGCGGGGGGCGCAAGCGGCGCGGAGAGCGGCGCGGGCGGCGGGAACGAGCAGGGAGATGAGGGCGCCGGAGACGACGAACGCGCCCCGGGAGTACGTTGCACCGGCCTTGGCAAGGAAGACGGCGGCGCTGAGGACGAGCGCGACGAGGACGGTCGCGAGAACGAGGCGGCGGAGTTCCTCGACCGGGCCGAGGCCGGCGGGGGCGTAGAGGCCGAAGGCGAGGTAGGCTCCCAGGAAGAGCGCGAGCGAGAGGCCGAGGTGGAAGTAGTGCGACATGTTGACGCCGGGGTTGACGAGGCTCCAGAGGGAGACCCCGAGCCAGCTTGCGAGGAGGACGGCGCCGGCGTCGGTGGCGAGCAGGGCGAGCGACGTGGCGGCGGGGTTGGCGGCCGTAGCGACAACGGGGACCGGGCGCGGGGCGGCGAGGGCGTCGATGCGAGAAGGGGCGGGGGCGGCCATTTCTTTCGACAGAGATCAGGCGCGACGCAAGTTAGGAAATTTTCGCAAAACTTGTTGCATTGCGTTGAGGAGTTGGTAAGTCATTGAATGCGTGCGGTTTGCGGTCCGCCTTCGGCCGCGCCACGCACGAGGGCGACGTATCGGAGGGAATGATGCGTCGCGCTGCAAGAAGTGTTGAATGTGATGAAAAGTGATGAATGGCCATGCGCAGGCGGACCGGCGGTTGCGTGAATTTCCGTAATTTTCGGTCGTTAAGCGCATTAAAGACACTACGTCTCAGTACCTTTCTAGCATGAGGGCGAGCGCCGGCCGCCAGTTGGCGACGGTAAAGCGAAGAAACGCATCGAGAATTAAAGATGAAATGGTTGTGACCGGCGATTTCGGGCGCGTGGGGCCGAGACTGGAGGGGATGAAAACGGGTTCGCGACACCGGAGAGAAGCGGCTGAGAACCCGAGTGCTCGCATGCGACGAACGTGACCGCGTCAGGGGATCGGTACGGACTTAGATATCCATTGGCTCCAACTCCCCGGATGCGATCCGGATGCCGTCGATTTCCGGAATCGGATCACCAAGCCGAAGGCCGAGACAGAGCCAGTCCTCGAGAACTTCCCGGAGTTCCTCTCTGCACTCCTCCAGCGTCTTGCCGGTGGCCCAGACGCCCTCGAACGGAGGAATGCAGCCGTAGTACCAGATCCGCGTCCTCGATCAACTCATAGCGGGCGTGGCGCATCGCGGCTTGAATGTACTTCGTCAGCATTCGTTGTGCAGCGAGGTGAAGTCGTTTGGTGATCGTCTAACGGTCCCGGTTCAAGGTCCGGTTGACGTGACCGGGATCGCGCGCGATCAGCGTCAGATAAGCCCTGGCCGGTTGGTCCGGCGCCGTGCGACCCTGCTCCCAATCCCGCAGTGTGCCGAGCGGGATGTGATAGCGGGCGGCGAATTCTTCTTGCGTCAGTTCCAGAGCACGGCGGATGATCTTCGCCTGCGGCGTGCGCCTCATCCGCCTGACATCCTCCGCAGTGAGAGGCTGCGCATCAGGATCCGCCCGGGCGGCCCGTTCAACCTCCTCCGGTGGTATCGAATTAAGCGTTTTGCCGGAGATAATCTTCCTCTTCATACTGCGTCACTCTCCGCGCCGAGATCAGGCGAATCCGTCCCTGACGTTCGGCGTAGGCCACATTGAGTTATAATTGCGAAGACGTCACCTCGACGGAGGAAACTCCCGCAGCCCCAGCAATTGCAGGGCAAACAGAAAAACGAACCTAGGGTTGTGCTTCAGGTAGCGTTTCCAGAGGCGGCGTGGCTCGGTGGCGAGGCGAAAGAGCCATTCGAGGCCGGCGCGCATCATCCAGCGGGGGGCCTGCGGCTTGGTTCCAGCGATGAAATCGAAAGCGGCGCCGACCCCGAGCATGACGGCCTGAACGCGCCCGCGGTGGGCGGCCATCCAATACTCCTGCTTCGGTGTATTAAGACCAACGAATAGGATGCGAGCACCCGAATCATTGATCTCGCGGACGACCTGTTCGTCTTCTTCGAGGGTGAGGGGGCGGAAAGGCGGCGAAAAAGAATAGGCGATGTGAATACCAGGCAAAGCGCTCCGGATCACCTTGAGCAGAACGGCGAGCGTAGCGGGGGCGGCGCCATAAAAGCCGACAGGGATGCCATCTCGGGCGGCGGCATCGAGGACGAGGAGCGTGGTATCAGGGCCATAGACCCGCTCGACGTCTTTGCAGCCGAGGAGCCGGAGGCTCCAGACGAGCGGCATGCCGTCTGGGGCGACGAGGCCGGCTTCGTTCATGATGCGGCGGAGGTCAGGGGAGTCATACGCCTCCATGACGCTATGCACGGCGGCGAAGCAAAGGTAGTCCGAAGAAGATTGACCAGCCCGTGCAAGCACACTCTTCGCAGCGTCGCCAGCCGCGGTTACGTCAATCTTCGTACCTAATACGACTCCTGTCTTCCCCCTCATCGTGTTTTCCGCAACAAAACCTGTTGCGGCAGTTCTCATTTCCGACACCTCGCGCGCTCATAGATCTTAATTAACCTAACGTAGTTGGCCTCAGCGTTGTACTTGGCCTCGTATTCCGCGCGCGCTTCTCGCCGCATTGCCAGGACCCGGGGCCCCTGAGAGAGGAACCAGTCGATCTTGGACGCGAGATCCAATGAATCTCCCGGCTGGAAATGCAACCCCGTCTCAAAATCTCGGATCAAGCCTGACAAACTTCCAACGTCACTTGCGATTACTGGTAAGCTAGTTGCATAAGCCTCAATGATAACCAGAGGGCTTCCCTCGTACCATAGTGAGGGAACAATCAATGCAGAGGAGCGCTTCATTAGCGACAGAATATCCTCATGTGATTGCCACCCAAGAACTTCAACATTTGGCAGAAGAGACGCTCTGTGCACAACACAGTCCCGCATTGGTCCATCGCCTGCGATTATCAACCTCGCGCGACCACCAACATGTCTCCAGGCGTCGAGAAGAGTCGAAATGCCTTTTTCAAAATTCCACCTTCCAACAAAGAGAAAAACACTCGATGCGCCATCTCCTACGCCAGGGTCAATCCGAATAAAGTTCGGCTTCTCGATGACCCGGTCTTGCGGCAGGCCCAGATCAACGAACTTGGCACGCATGAAGCCGTTGGCGACAGTGTAGACGTCCACCATCGAATCCCAAGTCCTAAAAGCTCGATGAAGGGTGCTCATCGTCGCCACAGCCAGACTCGCCACGCGGCTCTCACGATAACACCCATACACGACGGACGGCCAGGCGAATCGCAACTTAGCACACTTTTCGCACGGCGCGCCGTTTCGGAGAAATGTAGCGCCTGGGCATCTCAGTCGGTAGTTGTGCAGCGTCTGTACGATCGGCACCCGACTCGAATCGAGAGCATAGTAGACCGATGGAGATATCAGCGGAAAAATGTTGTGGCAATGCCCAATCTCAGTTCTCGAGCGACGAACCGTCTCCTGCACTTCCCTATATACCTTAGAGTTCCAAAGCATTGATCGAGCTGTCCCCCCAAGGCCGATTGTAGCGACACTATTGTTATGGCGCGTGAAAAGCTGAACTCCGTGGCCCTTTTCCCGCAGTAGTGAACTCTCGGAGTGAAAGACTTCGTCCTCGCCGCCCGGTCGCTGATAATAGTTGTGAATCAACAGGACACTGTGTGGCAATGCCATATCGCCTTGATAATATTATCAGCCACTACCGATGGCCGAAAATCCAGCGCCCGCGCGCGGGCGGCGCTCGCCATGTCAAGAAGGCGTCCCTCATCGACCGAAAACGCTCTCGTGATCGATTGGACAATACTGCTATGACAATCAGTGCGGAAACGCCAACCAGTAACGTCGTCCACCACCATCTCCTGCACTGCTTGGCTGTAAACACTTCCAAGGACCGGCAGCCCGCATGCCATGGCCTCACTTACCACCATACCCCACTCATCAGCAAGACTTGGGAACGCTAGCATACCACAGCGCTGATATGCATCTGGGAGCCGCTCATAGTCCAAATTGCCGAACAATCTGAGTGTAAGAGTTTCTGGAACAACGCGCGCCGTCAACTCCGCCCTAAGGGGACCGTCACCAATCACCCAAAGCTCAATGCGCTGGTGAGGGTTGGATCGCAACCAATCGTCAAGCGCGGCAAGAAAGGGAAGCAAGCCTTTCCTTGCCTCCAGCCTTCCAACATAAAGAAGCCGTCGTAGCGTTAGGTTCGTCCGATCGAGCGTGGCCTGTTTAAAGAATTGCTCGTCGACGGAATAAGGCGCAACGAAAATCTTGTCTCGCCGAAAGCCGAGCCCAGCGATATATCTTCCACCACTTGCTCCATTCACCAGAACGGCATCGGAATACCGCAGGATCGCCCGCCGCAGCCAATACCGACAGTGGCCTCTTCCGATCTCTGTGTCCTCAGAAACAGTAGCCCACGTTATGAGCTTCGTTTTTGGCGACATCGAACGATACACAGTCGCGAGGATCGTGCGGGCGCCGAATTCAGCCGTGAGGATGACATCCGGACGGAACGCCTTCAGAAGTCGAATCGTGCGCAGAGGAATATGTGTGTACGTCCGCTCAGCGAATCCCCTCGGGTGACGCCAGGTGCGACTGATCGTCAGAGACTTCTGAACTGTAACAGATAGATCGCGGCGGTCGGGACTCCAAGCCCTGTTCGGTTCCGTCTCGACGGACAGGAATATCATCAGCCTCCGAAGCCGACGACTTAGCTCTTCGTAGAGAGGAAGCCGGTAGGGTGGTATGAAGTTAGTTAAAAGCGCGACCCGTAAGTCGACCATCGCCAGGTACTTGATAAATCTTCCGTGGTTGGATTGATCCACATCAGACCGAGCAGGACCGCGAAACCGATCGTAACGGCATTTCCGGCGCCCGCCAGAATATTTTCACTGGCTAGAGCCAACAAAAACGCTGGAAAGTAGGCGAGTGAGGGCTGCACGTTCACCCTCGGATAGCGACGGCGAACAACAGCAAGAGCGCAAACGAAGCTAGTGAGCGTAGCTAGCCATATCATGAAACCGAAGATGCCCCATTCGTAGAGAATGCGAAACCATTCGTTATGGAAGACTCGATTGTTGTCTAGATATCTCAAATTTACGCCTCGCCAATATTTGATGGCTAAATCACCGCCGCTGGCGCTGCCGTGGCCGAAAAGCAGCGCCTTCCAGTCAGCGTCGCGGAGTTCCCTCATCGTGTATCGAGACATCGCGACCCGAAATCCCAGCGTGCCGAGGCCTAATTGTGTCGCCTTGTCATCATCGCCAAGAACCGCGTGAAGGGTTGCGGAGATACGATTTTGGCGAAGAGTGCTCATCATGTTACTATCGCTGACGCCAAGGTATTCAACCGAAAGGCCGAGAACTGCAAGGAGGAGCGTGATTGCGACCAGGTAGAGAATAGCCCTTCTAGCATGGAGATAGGCAAAAATAGTGATAACGATTAGCGCACCAATAAACCACGTTCTGCTCCCGTTCAGGTAACACGCCAACAAGATGGCAGCGGATACCGCGATTCGCGCCGACGGCGAAAAATGGGGAAACCATAGCGAGATTGCAAGAAACGCGACAAGAAGAGCTCCGAATTGTTGAGCGCTCACAAAGCTCGTAAGTCTCACTGCCGACGTGAAAGGCTCGTAACTATACTCTTTGAAGAAAAGCGTCTGCACGAGGGCAGCTGTCAGTGAACCTATAATCGCAACTAGAATGAACCGCGAATCAATAAGGCCGAGCCGCGCAGCCTTTTCAAAAATGATAAACGCAAGTAGGATGCCGACAAGATATCCAACGATCTTTGCGGCAGAGAGCGGAAATGGCGACCATAGCGTCGCGACCGCTGCATAGGATGTAAACAGTAGCCAGGACCGCCCGGCCCAGGTATTGAGGGTGATACTGGGCAGGCGACGAAGACGCCAAAGGAGAAGTAGAGGAATCAGAATCCCCTTTATGACGTTTATCAAGCCAACACTGGATCCCGCTTCGAAATGATGTCCCGAGCCATCGAGGTTGGTGGAAAGAACCCAGATGCAAAGCGCCCACTTCGGCGGTCCGAGCGCGATGACAGGGAGCGCAACCCAGAACAGGAGTCCCGCTGCATCTACCGCAGATAATCCGTGCACAAGGCGCCAGCCTTGAAAGAGCGCGCTACAGCGAGGCGAAAATTATGTCCGCCCATCGCTTGTGAAAGGCGCTAGCGTCGTATCGGCCTACGGCTTCACGAGCTTTCGCGCCTATCGCTGGAAGCTGTGATCGAAAGTCAACGGCTCG
Source organism: Bryobacteraceae bacterium (assembly GCA_026129905.1). Classification (GTDB taxonomy): domain Bacteria; phylum Acidobacteriota; class Terriglobia; order Bryobacterales; family Bryobacteraceae; genus JAHCHE01. The sequence continues at coordinate 257,609 of JAHCHE010000007.1, forward strand.
CGTAAGCCGCTCCGTCAGAGCTTCTGGGTTGCGATCAATGAACCAGCCGTTCGCGCCCTCGCGTATAAACTCCTCAACGCCGCCTACGCGAGTGGTGACAATCGGAAGCGCGGCAGCTGCAGCCTGCAGCGCGGCGAGCGGGAATATTTCGTAAAGCGACGGGAAGACGAATATATCCGACGACCACAGGTAAGGTCGGACATCGCTCCTGTAGCCAACAAATGTGACTCTGCCGGAAAGGCCGTATCTTTCGGCAAAGCGCCGGTACGTCGATATCTCGTGAGCACGGCCACCTATGACGAGCAGCTTCATACTGGGAGTAGCGACTCTTGCCAACGATTCCAGAAGAATCGGCAACCCCTTGCGCTCAAAGTCGCCGAGGGCGACGAACGCCAGGACTAGATCACCGGCTTCCAGTTGAAGATCGTGACGAAATTCAATGGCGTCGAAGTCGCCGGGACGTTCAAAGCTCGAGAGATCCACCGGATTCGGGATAACGACAATGGTCTTCTGGCTCAGTTCAGGATAAGAAGAACGCAGATCGGCAGCGAGACGCTTCGACGGGACAACGATAATCCGAGCATTCCGAAACGCCTTGATCTCCTTCCTGGCGCAGAATCGATGAGTCAGCCATCTCGCTGCCTCGCGGAGAGGATTCAACGGCGCACTCTTGATCCGGAGAGCGAGATAGGCGCGGTGACAAAAGTGAGCGTAGCAAATGTCGCAGGAAACAAATTCTCCCTGCGTTGCAATCCGGAGAGCGGCATGGGAAGATCTGTGCCGAAGGCGGTAGAAAATAGGGCACAGGAACTGGTATGTAACGAACCGGAGAAGCACCGGGCGCTGCGGCAGAGGGACTCTCAGCCAATGAACCGAGCTTCCACGCACGGCCTCGTCGAGTTGATCAGATACGACGTGAAAGGAGAGGCAGTCCTTCAGTCCGCGGACGATCTGGAGCATGCAGCTGCCTGCCGGACTATTTGCTGTCACCGACATGTCGAAGACCGCAACTAGGGGCTGGGCAGCCGTCGCTCCGGTCGTAGTGATCATTGCCGCGGTCCCTCTGTTGCAGGAAAGAACGTCAAGTACGCCAGCGCGCATTCAGCGCGGCTCTCTAAATTAAATTGGAAGGTCGCCGAGGTGCCACCACAGTGTCGGGTGTGACACAGTATCGGTTCATGTGACACGCGGAGGCACTTCCTGTGCCGTTAGCACGGTAGCGGGGGGGGCCGGGCGCGCCGAGCAGATGAAATATCTTGAGGCGATGAATGCTGTTTGCAGAAAAGTGCTTGCAGCGTAGCAAGCGGCGGCGCCCTTCACTCCTCCACGCGACACGGCCACAAGACCGACAGTGACTGTAAGAGTCGAGGCTAAAGCCGACGCCCAAAAGAGGGTCCTGGTTTGTCGAAGCGCCCTTAGCGCGAGTGCGAGGCCAGCGTCGCCTGCCGACCGTAAAACATAGGCAACTCCCAGCCACGGAACGGATGATACGCTGCCTATGTAGATGTCAGCGCCAATGCCATACATAGCTCTGGTGATTGAAGGAGCACTCAGACAGATCACCAACGTGTAGATGAGAGAGCACGCGGTCAGAATGCTAGTAAAGGCTAGGGTTGTGCGCCTCAATGTTACAGTAAAACCATGGGCCGCGTCAGCGGAGACCTTTGGCAGAAACAGAACATTAAGAGCAGTAAGACCCTGACCTAGCGGCAAAAAGAGATTTTCCATCGCCCTGTAGCCGGCAGCGGCTCGAAGGCCTAATTTCAGGGCGGTTAGGGGTAGGTAAGCGGAGGAGGCAAACCAGCCAACGGCGGCAGCGCCAACTATCCACCGGCCATATCGCCAGTGCCGAAGAGCGATCAGGCGAAGTAGCCGGCGCGGTGATCGAGTAGCAGCGCGGAACCTCATGAGCCGTAACTGACGAAAGTAAACCACGCCACCGGCGGAGCCTGCGAGGCAGATAATTAGCGCTCCAGTTGTTGCCGAGGGTTGGCCTACCCAGGCGGTCAGGGCGGCACCGATGATGATAAGTCCAGCGTACGCCGAACTCCCGGAGATGGCCCGGCCGGGCTCAAGTCGAGCATAGCAAATCCGACGCAGCATAAAGAACCAAAGCAGCGCCGGGCTGAGCAGCGCGAAGACGAACAAAGGGGCGCCAACCGAGCTTCCCCTCAAGGTAGCGCCTGCAGCCCCGGCAGCCATTAGAAGACTGGCGCCGATGGCAAACGTACGATTCAACATCCTTACTCCGCCTACGTACCATGCCATTCTGCGAGGGTAATGAACTGGGCCGATGACAGTCATCGGCTCCAATATTTGTGCATTGTGGAAGCCACAGACGAGCAGGACGACCGCCATGGAACTCGCAAACGCGCCGTATTCAGATGGAGGGATCCATCGCGCTAGCAGGAGGGATAGGACGAAGTTCGCGCCGGATACTAGGACGTGGTCAAGCGCCGTGAGTACGGCGCGACCGGACCAGAGACGTACAAGGGCGTAGGGCCGATTAGCCCACTGGCGCAGATCGGAGATATCTGCGCTGTCTACCTGTTCGTTACTCACGAAGGCAGGGTCCTGGGCTGCAGAGATTGGCGTATTGTTCCGCAGTTTTAGTGGCAAATATGTTGAACTTGTAGGGAGGCTCGTCACTGACCCTGCGTAATGGGCGCGGGTCTTCGTGATCTGAAATTACAAAGCAGGAGTATGCATGGCCTTCAAAAGTCAAAAGCAAATCGTGCCATGTAGTGCCAAAGCGTGCATATGTGTCGGGGGAGTATTCAATTACCCATGAGGGCGCGGCGAGGCGGGGCATCCTGAGTAAAGACCGGGCACCAGCTAGGACGGAGAGTTCGGCACCTTCGACATCAACTTTGACGAGGTTCGGAATGATGCCGGCCTCTTGGCAGTAGCTGTCGAGCGTGCGAGTGGCAATTCGAAGACGGTTGCCGTGAAGGTTCCGGCGGGACGTCGCTAAGAATGACAGCGATGTATCTGGAAGATTTATAAAGTCACACTCTGCGTCGACATCTGCTATGGCCACTTTACGGACCGTAACATTTGGTAACGCGTTGCGCTGTATGTTTGAGCAGAGCAATCCAAATACTGAGGGGCCCGGTTCGAACGCATGGACGTGGCCAGACGCTGCTACTGATCGTGCTCCAATTAGAGTGTATTCTCCGATGTGAGATCCGACATCAAAGAATATCATTCCTGGTTTGAGCAGGCATCGAAGCAGGCCAGCAGTGCCGGGCTCAGAGACCCCCTGATAGTATATGAGAGCCGAACTTCCAGTTTCTGGAAGAAGAGCACAAAGACCCTCGGCCAAACGAACCTCCCAAGGGCTTTTGTTTAGACGCCAACGGCATCGCCACCAAACGCGCCGAGCAAGCGCTTCAAACGGATGCTTGCGGAAGTCCTGCCTGTGGCAAAGGGTATTAAGCTTTCGCGCGAGTGGATGCGATCTGGCCAAGGCGTGCGTGTCCTCCTGCGCTTCAGGTGCCTTCAGGTCTAGACGGCTCTCGGGAATTCCCGTGATAGTATTTCCTGTAATAGCCGTAGTAATAGTAACTATCGCTGATCTGCTTGTGAACTTCGTTCAGCGCTAAACCGACGACGTTGGCCCTCAGCCTTCGAAGCGTGATTATTACCGAGTTTACCGCTTTTCGGTTCGTTTGGCCGGCGCGGGTCACGACCACGACGCCGTCGACGGCGGTGGCCATTTGGAGGGGTTCGGCGAAACCTAAGAGCGGGGGGGCGTCGAGGATGACGAGGTCGTATTCGCGGGCGGCTTCATCGATGAGTTGGACGAGGCCGCGGCCGATGACGTCGGCGGCGCGGTGGCTCGGGGGGCCGGCCGGGAGGACGTCGAGATTCGGGAGTCCTTCGGGCTTCACCAGGGCCTGCTTCCAGTGGAGTTCGCCGGCCAGGGCGCAGGAGAGGCCGATGTTGCCGGGGAGGTTGAAGCGGCGATGGACGCTCGGGCGGCGGAGGTCGCCGTCGATCAGCAGCGTTCGGCTGTTCTGCTGGGAGTGGGCGATCGCCAGGTAGAACGCCGTCGTCGATTTGCCTTCGCCGGGGGAGGCGGAGGTGATCAGCAGGGAACGCACGCGGCGGTCGAAGTCCGCTAGCAGAATCGAGTTGCGTAGGGTGCGGATCGCTTCTCCGTAGCTGGAGACGGAAGAATCAGAGGAGCCGTTGAGGGCGAGGGCGGCGCGGTGGTCGCCGTTGGACTTGGGGTCGGCGGCCGCGGCGGCGGCGAGGCGGCCTTTCCAGCTCTTCACCATCGGGAGGGTGCCAACAACCTGGGTGTTCATCGTGCGGGATACCTGCTCCGGGTCGCGGACGGTGTTGTCGAGGTGGTCGGCGGCGATGGCGGCGCCGGCAGCGAGGAAGGCGGAGAGGATGAACGCGACGAGGGTATTGATGCCTTTGCGGGGGAAGACGGGCTTGGGTCCGGGCAACGCGGGGTCGGCGATGCGGGCGCCGTTGTTGTGGATGCTCGCGTTGATGGTGGACTCCTTGATGCGGCGGAGGAGTTCCTCGTAGAGCCGCTTGTCGCCTTCGGCTTCGCGCTTGAGGTTCTGGTATTCGAAGGAACGGGCGTTGAGGCTGTCGAACTCGGCCTTGCTTTTGGTGAATTCGCGGGCGAGCATCTGCTCGCGGTCGAGGGCGGTGTGGAACTCGATTTCGCCGCGCTGGACGATGTTCCGGCTGGTGGCGTCGAGCAGTTGTTTGACCTCCTCGACGCGGGCGGCGGCGAGCTGGAATTCGGGGTGGTTGGGGCCGTAGTGGAGCTTGACCTCGGCGAGTTTCTGGCTGGCCTGGTTGTAGTCCTCGGTGAGCTTGACGAGGGCTTCGCGCTGGGAGGAGGTATGGGCGGCCTGCAGGGCGCCGGAGGAGAGGGCGCGGAAGGAGGCTTCCTTTTCGACGCGGTCGCTCTGGGCCTTGGTGAATTCCGTGTTGAGTTCGAGGAGGCGGGCGGAGAGGAGGGTGGTTTTCTCCTCGGGATTGATGATGTTGAGCTCGCGCTCGAAGGAGGCGAGGGCGTTGCCGGAGCGCTCCATTTTAGCGCGGAGTTCCTCGAGCTGGCGCTCCATGAAGGTGGAGAGGCCGACGGCGGCCTGGTAGCGGATTTTGTAGGTGTGCTCGAGGTAGGAGCGGGCGATGGCGTTGGCGGCGTCGGCGGCGAGCTGGCGGTCGGGGGAGCGGTAGGAGATCTTGAGCAGGTAGGTGTTGGGGGGGCGCTTGATTTCCAGGTTGCGGAGGCGGACGGGGGTTGTGGGGTCGAAGACGGGCTTGCCGAAGACGGAGTCGAGGAGGGATTCCTCGCGCTCGAAGAGGCGGTACTTGAGGGCGACGGGACGGAGGACGGAGTCGGACTCGATGAGGTCGACCTGGGTGGCGAGGAACTGGTCGGCGTCGTTGAGGAAGGGCTGTAGGGCTTCCTGGCCGACGATGCCGGAAGGGGAGGAGCGGTCGATGTCGACGGTGGCGGTGGACTCGTAGATGGGGGTGAGGCGGTAGGAAACGATGAGGGTGGCGAGGGTGCAGGCGATGACGAAGGCCAGCATTTTGAAAAGATGGCGGCGGAGGATGAAGAGGTAGTGCGCGAGGGGGACGCTGGGCTCGCCGGGATTCATGTCCCACCAGGCGGGGGCGAGGGGGTAATAGGTGGGCGCGTGTTCGCGGACCGCTGTGAGGGTTTGGGGGTGGTCGGGCCGGGCTGGGGTGATGTGCTGCATTTGTCTCCTTTCAGGCGTCCGCAGGAGTGCGGACACGGCACGCTGAGAGCGTGCGCTACGTCAGCGGCGCCAGATGAGGACGCCGGAGGCGGTGGAGGCTCCGAATCCGACGGCGCGGTCGATGACGCTAATGGTGGCCCGTTTGCCGGTGTTATCGGGGATGTAGAGGATATCGTTGATGAGCAAGGGCATGTCGGGGGCTTCGCGCTTCATGATTTTCGCGAGCTCGATGAGGATTTCGCGCTTGACGCCGGTGTCGGCCTCCTGGCGGTAGATGTAGGCCTGCTTCTGGGCGTAGGGGGCGAGGCCTTCGGCGACGGCGAGGAGGCGGAGGACGGTGGCGTCCTTGGGATCGGGAAACGGGTAGGCGCCGGGCTTCTTGACATTACCGACGACGAAGACGCGGCCGGCTTCGGGGACGCGGATTTCCTCGCCGCCGTTGAGGGAGAGGTTGAGCTCGGGGTTGGCCGCGTCGATGAGGCCGTGGATGGGGATGCGGCGGATGAGGGGCTTGAGGTCGTCGTCGAGCTTGGGGACCGTGACAAGGATTTCCTGGGCGGCGTGGGGGGCGAGACCTTCGGCCTTGGCGAGGGCGTCGAGGAGCGTAACGCGGCCGACGGCCTGGAAGGTGAGGGGCTTGTTGACGGCGCCCATGACGCTGATGGGGCGGCTGGCGTATTCGGCGATGGTGACCTTGACGATGGGGTTGACGAGGATGCCCTCGGACTTGAGGGCGGCGGCGATGGCGCGTTCGAGTTCGCGGGGCATGAGGCCGGCGGCGGAGACGGGTTCGGCGAGGAGGGGGAGGTCGATGGCGCCGGTGGAATCGACGCGGACGGTGCGGGTGAGTTCGGGGGAGCGGTAGACGGAGACGGCGATGAGGTCGTCGACGCCGATGGGCTGAGAGGGGAGATTTGACTTTCCGGCGTCGTCCATCACCTGGGCGGACAACGCTGAAGCGCCGAGGGCGAAGAGAAGAAGAAAGATTCTCATGATTGATTCGAGTCCGCGAGTCGTTTCAGGAGCGAGTTGATCTGGCGCACGGCGGATTGCAGCTCGGAGAGGCGGCGTTCGAAGACCGTGAGCCGGGAGTGAAGGCCGTCGGCGGGGGAGGAGGCTTTGTCGAGGAGTTCCTTGCGTGTGAAGTCGGAGATGGAGCGGGCGCCGGTGGAAGAGCAGGCCTTCTGAAGGCGCCGATATTCGTCCTGGGTAAGGCGAAACACCACGATACGATCTCTGCGTTTGAGGATGGACACGGGGAGCGGGTTCGGAGGAATGGGACAAGCTACCGCCCCTTCAGTCCCATTTGGCGGGGCTGACGGGGGCGCTCTTACGTATTACGAATGTAATACACCAGGTGGAGGGAAGCTGTCAATAGGGAACAAGTGGAGAAGGAGGTGAGTTTCAGAAGGCGTGTGCAATACTTTTATGTGATGAAAGAACGAGTTGGGGAGGCGCGGAGGGCGCTGGATGCGTGGGTGCGTGAGGTGGTGGCGTGGCACTTCGACCCTGCGACGGGGTGTCCATTCTGGCTCGACTACGCGGCGCGGCTGGACTGGGACCCCAGAAAAGAAATACGAGCATATGACGACCTGGGGATGTTTGGCAACTTCCAGGACGAATGGCTGCGGGGCGGTCCGGTGCGGCGGTGGGTTCCGAAGGGCTACGCGGAACGGCCGGTGTACGTATTCGAGACGGGCGGGACGACGGGGGTTCCGAAATCGCGGATAAACATCGACGATTTTCGGATCGATTACGAGATTTTCAGCGAGCGGCTGCCGGAGGAGCATTTTCCGAAGGGGGCGGACTGGCTGATGGTGGGTCCGACGGGGCCGCGGCGGCTGCGGCTGGCGGTGGAGCACCTAGCGCAGCACCGGGGCGGGATCTGTTTTCTGGTGGACCTGGATCCGCGGTGGTTCATCAAGCTGCTAAAGATGGGCGAGCGGGAGATGGCGGAGCGGTACAAGTGGCACGTAATCGACCAGGCGCTCACGTTGATGCGGGCCCACGATGGCATACAGTGTCTGTTCACCACGCCGCGGCTGCTGGAAGCGCTGTGCGAAAAGGTGTCGCTGAAGAAGATGGGGATCAAGGGCATCTTCTGCGGGGGCACGGAGATGACGCCGCAGTTTCACCGGTTCGCGGTGGAGGAACTGCTGGACGGGGTGTACTTCGCGCCGACGTACGGCAACACGCTGATGGGGCTGGCGACGCACAAGCCGCCGGCGCCGGAAGATAATTACGCGATTATTTACTATCCGCCGGCGCCGCGGGCGATGATCGAGGTGGTGGATCCGGAGCGGCCGGAGCGGGTGGTGGAATACGGCGAGACGGGGCGGGTGCGGCTGACGACGCTGACGAAGGAATTCTTCATGCCGCGGTTTCTGGAGCGGGACGAAGCGGAGCGGGAGGTTCCGTGCGAGGCGTACCCGTGGGACGGGGTGCGGAACGTGCGGCCGTTCGCGCCGCTACAGACGAAGGTGGTGGAGGGCGTGTACTGATGATCCACATACCGTTACTGCGGCGAGGCAAACCGTACCGGAGCCTGGACACGGCGCGGGCAAAGCACTACCGGACGGGCGAGGTCGTGGCGGAGGTGAGCCAGGCCAACAGCGGATTGATCCGCCGGGACCTAATGGGGCAGGCGAGCGCGCGGGCGGCGCTGGCGCGAATTCCGGCGCGGGAATTGATGGCAATTTCAAGGCGGGCGGCGCGTCATTTCATGGAGGACGAGCTGCCGCTGGGCGAGACGACGCAGACGCCTCAGCAGTACGTGGAGCAGCTTTCGGCGACAACGGGGCTGCCGTACGCGATGGCGCGGCGGAACATGGAGAAAATCCGGACCGTTCTGGACAAAGTGGATGAGGTGATCGGCGGGTTGACGCGCCACCTGGATCCACGGGTGCTGGACGAAGGCTTCGGCGAAGAGGGCGGGACGGCGATGAGCTACTATCCGTGCGCGGACACGCTCGGGGTGGTGCTGCCGAGCAATTCGCCCGGGGTGCACGCGCTTTGGGCGCCGGCGACCGCGCTGAAGATGCCGCTGGCGCTGAAGCCGGGGAGCGCGGAGCCGTGGACGCCGTACCGGATGATCCAGGCGTTCCTGAAGGCGGGGGCGCCGGAGGAGGCGTTCGGCTACTATCCGGCGGACCACGCGGGCGGGACGGAGATCCTGCGGCAGTGCGGCCGGGGGATGGTGTTCGGCGACACGGCGACCACCAAGCCATGGGCGGGTGACCGGCGGGTGGAAGTGCATGGTCCGGGGTATAGCAAGATCGTGATCGGCGAGGACGCGATCGACCGGTGGGAAGAGTACCTGGACGCGATGGCGGCGTCGGTGGTGGAGAATTCCGGGCGGTCGTGCGTGAACGCGTCGGGGATCTGGGTTCCGCGGCGGGCGGAGGAGATCGCGGAGGCGCTGGCGGAGAGGCTGGCGCGGGTGATGCCTCGGGACGCGGCGGACGAGGAGGCGCAGATCGCGCCGTTCGCCAACCGGGACGTGGCGGAGCGGATCTCGGCCATGATCGACCAGGACCTGGCGGGGACGGCGGCGCGGGAGGTGACGGCGGAGCGGCGGGGGAGCGGGCGGCTGGCGGACTGGCAGGGTTCCCGGTACCTGCTGCCGACGGTGGTGTTGTGCGACCGGGAGCACGCGCTGGCGAACCGGGAATTTCTGTTTCCGTTCGCGAGCGTGGTGGAGGTTCCCGAGAGCGCGCTGCCGGAGGCGCTGGGGCACACGCTGGTGTTGACGGCGATCACGGAAAACCAAGAGTTGCTGAGGCGGCTGCTGGCGTCGCCGCTGGTGGGACGGCTGAACATCGGGGCGATTCCGACGGTGCGGATCGCGTGGGACCAGCCGCACGAGGGAAACCTGTTCGAGCACCTGTACGCGCGGCGGGCGTTTCAGAGGAAGGAGGACCGGACGGCGGCGTGAAGATTCTGAGCATTACCGCGGGCGCCGCGAACATGTACTGCGGCAGTTGCCTGCGGGATAATGCGCTGGCGGCGGAGCTGAACCGGCAGGGGCACGACGTCATTCTGACGCCGCTGTACACGCCGACGCGTACGGACGAAGAAAACGTCAGTCACGAGCGGGTGTTCTTCAGCGGAATTAATCTGTATCTCCAGCAGAAATCGGCGTTTTTTCAAAAAAGCCTGGGCGGAATGGAGCGGCTGCTGGACTCGCCGACGCTGCTGCGATGGGTTTCGTCGCGGAGCATGAGCGTGAACCCGGCGGAGCTCGGGGCGCTGACGATTTCGATGCTCGAGGGGGTGAGCGGGCCGCATCGGAAGGAAGTCGACAAGCTGCTGGAATGGGCGACGCGGGAGGCGCCGCCGGACGTGATTCACCTGCCGTACGCGCTGGTGATTTCACTGGCGGGGCCGCTGCGGGAGGGGCTGCGGCGGCCGGTGTGCTGCAGCTTGCAGGGCGAGGACCTGTTCCTGAACGGGCTTCCGGAGAAGTACCGGCGCCGGGCGATCGAGCTGATCCAGAGGCAATCGGACAACGTGGACGCTTTTCTGCCGGTGAGCGCGTTCTACGCCTCGCTGATGTCGAAATACCTTGGAATTTCCGAAGAAAAGATGTTCGTGACGCCGGCCGGGATCAACATGGACGGGCACCGTTACTCGTTCCGGAGGGAGGGGCGACGGTATAAAATCGGGTATTTTGCGAGAATCGCGCCGGAAAAGGGTTTGCACGTGCTGGCGGAAGCGTACCGGGACCTGCGCTGGCAGCGGGGGCTGGAGGGGACGACGCTGGAGGTGGCGGGGTACATGGCGCCGGAGCACGCGCGCTACCTGGCGGACATCAAAAACAAGCTGAAATCGTGGGGGCTGGCGGGGCGGATGCGGTACCGGGGCGAGCTGACGCGAGAGGAGAAGATCGACTTTCTGCAGAGCCTGGACGTGCTGTCGGTGCCGTGCACGTTCGACGAGCCGAAGGGGATGTTCGCGCTGGAGGCGATGGCGAACGGGGTACCGGTGGTGCTGCCGCGGCGGGGAGCGTTTCCGGAGATCATCGAGAACACGGGCGGCGGGGTGCTGGTGGAACCGGACAACCCGGCGAGCCTGGCCGAAGGGATCTGGTCGGTGCTGCGGGACCGGGATTTCGCGGAGCAACTGCGGTCGGCGGGCTACGAGAACGTGCGGAAGCACTACAGCATCGAGCAGACGGCGCAACGGGCGGCGCAGATATTCCAATGGGTGGTGGAGATGTGGAACTGGGCGCGCGTGTACGGAGCGGCGGGGAAATAGAGCTGTCAGCGATCAGCTATCAGCTTAAGTGAGGAAGAATTTTTTGGAACTTTGGGGCGGCGCGGGGTGAATAGCTAACAGAATCGGATGGCGAGGCGTCCAACCCAGGGCCAATGCAGGCGGAAGAGCTGAGCGACGAGACGCTGCTGAGGCGGGCTCTGGAGGGAAGCGAAGGGTGCTTTGCGGCGCTTTATCGTAGACACCAGGGACGCATTTACCGGTTTGCGCTGGCAATGAGCGGTTCGGCGACGGTGGCCGAGGAGGCGACGCAGGAGGTTTTCCTGGGTCTGCTGAACGGCGAGTGCAAGTACGACCCGAGCCGCGGGCGGCCCGCGGGGTTTCTGTTGGGGGTGGCAAGGAACCTTGTTCTGCGTCACCTGTCCAGGAGCGGGCGGTACGCGGAGATGCCGGAGGACCTAGCGGGCGAGGCCGGGGAGGACATCTCGAGGCGGGAGACGATCGAGGCGGTACGGCAGGCGGTGCTTTCGCTACCGGAGAACTATCGCGAAGTGGTGGTCATGTGCGACCTGGAAGAGATGGATTACGCCGGGGCGGCGGAGGTATTGCAGTGCCCGGTGGGCACGATCCGATCGCGTTTGCACCGAGCGAGGGATCTGTTGGGGCGGAAGTTGGCGCCCGCGGCGCGGAGCAGCCGGGCATGAAGACGGAGCACGAAGCGGCGGCGATCGAGGAGTTGCGGGAACTGGCGGGCGCGCTGCGGCCGTTGGAGGCGCCCGGGCGAGTCGAGCAGGCGCTGCGGGAAGCGTTCCGGAGAAGGCAGCGGCGGCGGCGCCGGATCGTGGTCCCGCTGGCGGCGGCCGCAGTGATCGCGCTGGCGGTATTGAACCTGCTGCCGCGGCCGGAAGGTCCGCGCGCGGAGGGCGCGCCGCCGGAGACGATCGCGACGGATTACATGCCGGTGGGATTCGGCCGGCCGCTGTATCCGGGCGAATTCGTGCAAGTGGTGCGGATCAGCGTGCCGCGAATGGAGATGGTCCGCTTCGGGCTGCCGGTATTCGAGGACGGCGCCGAGGGGCGGGTACAAGCCGACGTGGTGCTGGGGGAAGACGGGATCGCCAGAGCCATCCGATTCGTACAACACTGACGGCGGCCGGGAGACCGGGCGCGCGCCAGCAAGTCGAGGAAGGAGTCATCGTGATGAAATCAACAGCATTCGCGCTGGGAGTGTTTCTGTGCGGGAACGCGATCCAGGCGCAAACGCAGAGCGTGAGAGAGGAGACAGTCGAACACCGGGTCGAGTCGCGGACGTTTACGGCCGCCTCGCCGGCGCACGCCGGATTGATGGCGGCCCAACCGGCCACGTTTCACTTTATCGGGGCCGGAATGGGGATGGAAGGGCAGGTGGTGAAGAACGCGCCGTATTCGGCCGATGGGGTTACCGAGACGACGCGGACGCTGGGCGACGGGACGAAGATCCGGCAACGGAGCGCGTCGAAAGTCTACCGGGACAACGAAGGGCGAACGCGGCGGGAACAGACGCTGGCGGCGATCGGCGAGTGGGCGTCGGCAAGCGAGCCGCCGACGACGGTGACGATCTCGGATCCGGTGGCGGGGACGGTATATATTCTTGACGCGAAAGAAAAGACGGCCCGGAAGATCAAGGTGAACGTGGACGAGCGGGTTGAGACTTCCGGAAGGATGCCAGCAGCCGGCGTGAGGGCGGGGGTGTTCGCGGGCGGCGGAGAACCGTTCGACGTCATGGTTGCGGCTCCTCCACCGCCGCCGCTGCCGAGCCAGGTAACCGCGGTCCGGCGCATGGGCGCATTCCCGGCGCATGCGGCCGCAGGCTCGGTAATGTACCTCGGGGGCGACGAATCGAAAGAAGAGGCACTGGGGGAGCGGAACATTGAAGGCGTTCTGGCAAAAGGGACGCGGGTGACGACGACCATCCCGGTGGGCAAGATGGGGAACGACAGGCCGATCACGATCACGCACGAAAGCTGGTACTCGCCGGAGCTGCAAGTGATGGTGCTGAGCGAATCGAAGGACCCGATGGCGGGCGACACCACCTACCGGCTGACGAACATTCAGCGGACGAGTCCTCCGGCGAGCCTGTTCGAGGCGCCGCCGGATTACAGGGTGGAGGAGGGCGGCATGATCCATCGGAGGATTCGGATCAAGGAGGAGGGGAAGGAGTAGCCGCGGCGCGGGGCGCGCCGCGCTCGCGGGCAGGAACGAGGCATGGCGGTCAGTCCAGCAGTTCGTGCAACCGCTTGCGCAGGTTGCGCGGGCTGAAAGGCTTGGTCATGAATTCGTCGGCGCCGCATTCGCTGGCGTGTTCCATGTCGCGTTCCTGCCCCATGGCGGTGAGCATGACGACGTAGATGTGGGCGGTGGCGGGGTCGGCCTTCAGTTCACGGCAGACCTCGAAGCCGCGCTTCTTGGGCATCATGATGTCCAGCAGCATGAGGTCCGGCTTTTCGATTTTGGCTACTTGCAGGGCTTCGTCGCCGTCCTGGGCGGTGAGGGCGATGTAGCCTTCCTGCTCGACAACGTAGCTGACGGCTTCCAGGATGTAGGGTTCGTCGTCGCACGACAGGACCTTCTTTGACATGCGTTCTCCTTTCGGCTCAGGCTTGGGCGGCGGCGGCAAACGCGGGCCGGCGCGTTAGCGGCAGCGTGAACTGGAAGCTACTGCCGCACCCGGGTTGCGACTCCACCCAGATTTCCCCGTGATGATGCAAAACGATTTCGCGGCTGATGGTCAGTCCGAGGCCGGCGCCGGCGGCGACGGATGGCGCTTTCTTGGCCTGCTGAAACGGCTCGAAGATCCTGGCGTGTTCGTCGGCGGGAATGCCCGGACCGGTATCGGCGACGCGGATGAGCGCGAAGTTCCCTTCGCGATTCCCAAAAGGTCCGGCCGAGGCGGCGCGGGCCAAGCTGACTTCGATCACGTCGCCGCGCGAACAGAACTGAATGGCGTTGCCGATGAGGTTGGTGATGACGCGCTGGACCTGGTCGGCATCGACGCGAGCCCAAATCTCGTCCGGCGTGGAGACGGACAGACAGATCCCTTTCTCGTTCGCCTTGGGGGCAAGCAGTTCCGCCGCGCCGCGGACGATGGGGCGGAGATCCGCGTCGGCGGTCTTCCAGAGCTCGACGCCGCTCTCGATGCGCCGGAGATCGAGGATGTCGCCGATGAGGCGGGTCAGGCGGTCGGTGGACTCGTTGATGATCGCGAGGCGGCGCTCGAGTTCGGGCGGCGAGGGATCGGGCGAGTCCATGAGGAGTTCGGCGTGCGCCTTGATGGAGGTGAGCGGCGTGCGGAGTTCATGGGAGACAGTGGAGATGTAGTCGCTCTTGGCGCGGTCGCGTTCCTCGAGTTTGCTATTGGCTTCCTGTAGGGCGAGCGTGCGCTCCTCGAGTTGGCGCTTGGCCTGCTCGAGGGCGCGGGTGCGCTCTTCGACCATCTGCTCGAGGCCGGCACGGAACCGGGCCATTTCGTAGGAGTTGTGTTCCAGCCTGGCGGCCATGGCGTTGAAGTTCCGGACCAGGTCGCCGACCTCGTCGCTGTGATTGACGCCCCGATAGACGCGCAGCGACAGGTCGCCGCCCGCGATCGAGGTTGCCGCCTTGCCCATCTCCGCGATCGGCTGGACCGTGCGCCGCGCGAAGAAGAAGCTGGCGAGCACGGCCAGGCCAACCAAGCCCGCCGCCAGCAGGGCATTGTTCCGGACGACCACCTGGAGGCGGCTGTTGAAATCGCGGCGATCGACGCCGATCCTGAGCCAGCCGAGATGGGCGGCCTGCGGCAGGCGCTCAGGGCGCGCCTGGCTGGCCAGTCCGAACATGCTCTCCAGGTCGCTGCTCATGCCGGTGCCGGTGGAGGGAATCGACATTTCGAGTTCGAAATATTCGACGCCGGCGCCGTCACGAACCTCGGTCCACCGGCGGCCCATGAAATCGCCGCGGCGGGAGACGGCCTGCGAAAGTCCGGCTGGGACACCGATCGCCGCGCGAACGGCGCCCTCGGAGTTCGCCAGGATGACGTAGGAAACGGACGATTTCACCTGGAGGTCGCGGACGAGCCTGGAAAGCGTGGGCTGATCGCCGATCACCACCATCTGCCAGTAGTTGGCTTCAATCCAATTCAGCGCTTGCGCCTCCAGGCGTTCGGTTGCCTGCTGGCGCAAGAACTGTCCGAACTGGGAGACGGCCTGCGTGGTGAGGGCCGTGCCGAGTCCGGCCAGGATCAAAGCCAGGCCGAAGACCAATTTGCCTGTAATGCCTAATCTGCTCATGGCGTTCACCGAGTCTCAGCCGCAACGGCGCGAGGACGCGCGTTACGGCGGCGCAAGGACCTCCCTTCGCAGATCCGGCGGAAACCCGACGCCGAGGCGGCGCGCCACTTCCGCGTTGACGGTGATGACGACCTGCTCGGGCGCCGTGGCCGCGAGATCTTCCAGGCGCAGCTTGCCTTCCAGGACCATGCGCGCCAGTTTGCCGGCCTGTTCGCCGGTTTTGCGGTAGTTCGGCCCGACGCTGATCAGCGCGCCCGCCTCGACGAATGGCCGGGCGGGCGCGATCAGCGGGACTTTGTATGTGAGGCTCAGTTGAACGAGGCGACGGAAGTTGGCGGGATTGGCGACGACGGGGTCCCAGAGGAGCCAGAAGGCATCGGCGCCGCCGAGGACGCTCCCGATCAGCTCCTGGGCGGCGCGGTCGGCGTCTTGGGGAGTGCGGGCGGCGCGGGAGATGAGCTGGATGCCGGGGGGAAGCTGGGCGCGCGCCTGGCGGATGAGGCGGCCGCTGGTGAGTTCGTCGTAGACGACGCCGAGACGTTCCAGTTTGGGGAAGGCCTGGCGGATGCCGTCCAACTGGCGGGACAGCTCGACGTCCATGGCGATACCGCCGGCGTTCCCGCCGGAAAGGTTGATCTGGTCGGGCCGGAGCGCGAGGCAGTAAAGGAGAGGCGCGTCCGGCAGTTGCGCTTTCGCGGCGCGCGCCGCCTGGGTGCCGATGGTGACGAGCAGGGACGGGGGGGCGCGGCGAAGGTCGTCGAAGGCGACGTCAAGGTCGCGCCGAACCCCGTCCATCGACACGCGCCGAATCGGGCAATAGCCGGAGAATCCCTCCTGGAATCCGAGCGCGGCCTGCTGGTAGATGGACGCCTGGCTTTCGATGAGCAGCACAACTTCGTCTCCAGGCGCAGTGCGGGCAAGGGTAGGGTGAAAGGCCAGCAGCAGCGCCAGTTGGAGACCCAAGAGGAAGGCATGGCGCTGTCGGCGGCGAGCGGAACCCACGACGGGGCCCGGATTATCGACAAGAACTGCTGCCTCGATACCCAGCATAGGCTCCGCAGTCGAACGTCTACGCGATCGGGGCCGTACGGCCGCTCGGCGGAGGCCGGATGCCGCACGGCTAGCGCTGCTGTCCCGTCTACAGTTGACAATCTCGGTCAACGCCGATTTGTGGGAGGGCCGAGGCGTCAGTCCGTCTTGGCGGGACTATTGAGTCCCGCGCAGCCTAAGAGGCTGCCCCCCACAGGTATTGTCAAGTCTGGTGCGGGACAGAACACTAGTGCTCAAAACTCGATACGCAAGGCCAATTGAATCCTCCGGGACGAGCTTTCGAGGGGCAGGTCGCCGAATCGGGAAAACGGCGGGTTTGCCCCATAACGGGCAATGCCGAACTCGGGGTTCGGCAGGCTGAACGAACCGTAATAGAGCGTTGACGGCGCCGCCAGATTCGCGTGGTTAAACAGGTTGTAGAACTCGGCGCGAAGCTGCACGCGGAGGCGTTCCCGGAGACCGAAAGTCTTCAACAGGGCGAAGTCGTAATTCCAGAAGCCCGGGCCGGGGAGCCCGCCGCGCCCGAGAGTTCCGGGGCGGCCCTGGACGGGCTGGAAATCGGCCGGGTTCAGCCACTGGACGCCTCCCGCAACCGGCGAGCGTCCGGGCTGGCCGATCACGTCAAGGCGATTGTTCCAAAGCCCGTCGGCCCGGAACGAGCCGCCAGCGGTCTCGATCGCCGTCAGGGGGAAGCCGGTGCGGTATGCTCCGATGACCGAAGCGGTCCAGCCGTTGGCGAGCCATCGCGACCACCGCGCCGTCGAGCGCGGGCCGGGCAGTTGCCAGATGGCGTTGAAGACCAGGTTTTGGCGCTGATCGAAGTTGGCGTTGCCGCGGTCGATTCTCGGATCGAAGGCGCGGGTAAAGGCCGCCAGCGCCGGTGCGTAGGGCCACGGACCGGTCCGGACGCCCTCGAAGATGTCGCTTTGGTTGTCGATGGCGTGGCTGTAGGTATAGGAAGCCTGAAACTGGAAGCCACGGGCGAACCGCCGCCGCACGCTGGCTTCCAACGCGAGGTAATTGGAGTTGCCGGAGTTTGACAAGTAGGTGATCTCGCCGTAGGCCGGATTTGGCGATGGGAGCGGCCAGGGCGGCCGACGATTCAGCAGGTCGCGACTGATCAACTTCCGGCCGACGGAGCCCGCATGGCCGATTTCCACGACGGTGTCCGGCGTCAGGGTGCGCTGCGCGCCGAAATACCAGTTCTGCGCGTATGGCGTGCGGAGGTTCTCGTCAAGCTGGATCACGTCCGGGGGCGGCTGAAATGCGAGGTTTCTTTCGAGCAGGGGCAGAGCAGCTTCGACCGGTATAACGAAAGGCGCCCAATCGACATCGCAGATCGGGCAGCCGACCACTTGAATCGTGTTGGTCCGGAGGTCGCGGAGAGTATCGAACACACGGTCGAGCGCCAGGGAGTAGCCGGCGCGCAAGATGGTACGGCCGCTGCCGAACGGATCCCAGGCCAGACCGATGGACGGAGCGAAATTCCAGAAATCGCGGCGGTAGAGGCGCCCTTTCAGGTCGCCCGGATTATCATCGGTGGAACGAAGGCCTCCCGTAATAACCTTCTCCTCGGGCGTCTGGCCGGGCCCGAAGTAGAAGTTGAAGTCGCGACCGGCGCCGGCGGACCGGGGCACGCCGAAATACTCGTAGCGAAGTCCGAGATTGAGTGAGAGGCGGGGCGTGAGCCGGATGTCGTTCTGTACGAACAAGCCAAATTCGTTGGAGCGATACTTCCGGTAGAAATCGGGGCGGCGCAGAGCCCCGCGCGAGGTACGGTCGACGGCGGTGAAGAAGGCCAATGCCACTCCCTGCCGGAAGGCGTCGAGGCCGGAGAAAGCATAGAAGCCGTCTGGTAGGCGAGCGACGCCGCCCAGCGCCTCGGTTTCGAGGCCCAGGCTGACGCCGCTGCTGATGTTCCGGCGATATTCGAAGCCCATCATGACGGCGGACCGGCCTTTTCGCCAGGAAAGGGTATCGGAGACCTGAAGGACGTTGTTATTCTCCCGCTCGGCGGTTTGCCGGATCGTGGAGGGCAGCGAGACGTTGGAAGCCTCGAGCAGCACGGGCACAAAATCAAACGGGCGCCGGAGCCAGATGCGTTCGCGGTTCCAGCCGGCTCGGAAGTCGTTGACGAAGTCGCCGCGGAACGAGCGATTCCAGTTGACCATAACGTTCTGCGATTGAAAATCGTCCTTGGGAAACAGATCGGGATAGCCGTTGAAGTACTCGGCCCGCTGTTCGCCGGTGAGCGCCGCGGTGTAGCGGAATCCCAGACGGCTGGCGCCGTTTTCGAAGTGATGGTCCAGCCGTCCCGTGACGAAGGTGGTGTCGATCCGGTTGGGAACCTGGACGTCCAGGAGGCCTACGTTCGGATCGGCGGTCGGCGCCGTAGGGGCAAGAGGCGGCGTCCGGCGAAGGAGCAGGCCGGCCAGCGAATCCGCCGGGAGGCTCTCGATGTACGCCGGGGTGGGAACCATCAGCGACGCGTGCCCGCCAAAGCGGAAGCGGGACAATTCGAGCACGCCGGAGAAGAACGTACTGTTCCTGTGGAGCGGCCCCGTCAGCGAGAAGCCGAACTGATTGCGCTTGAAGGCCGGTTTTTGGATACCGGAGGCGTTGTTCTGAAACGTATTGGCGTTCAGATTGTTGTGCGAGAAGTACTCGAAGAGGCTGCCCGCGAAACGATTGCTGCCCGCCCGGGTGACCACCTGCGCGACAAACGCCGTGGCGCGTCCGTTTTCGGCGGAGAAGCTGCTGTTCACCATGCGGAACTCCTGGATGGCTTCCGCCGAAGCGGGCGTCGCGGGACCGGTCAGGACGATGTTGTTGTTATCCACGCCGTCGAGGCGGTAGTTGCTGCCCGAGACCCGCTGGCCGTGAACGGAGAAAGAGAGCCCCCGGCGGACGATTCCTCCCTGCGAGGTGACGCCCGGCTGGAGGAGGAACAAGGAATAGATATTGCGGCTGGCCAGCGGCAGTTGCAGAATCCGATTCTCCTCGACGACGACGGAGACCGAGGAAGCGACAGTTTCGACCGGGAGGGACGGCGCCGGGGGCAAGCCGGGCTCCAGGTCGGCGGCGCTCGGGCGGCTCAGCACGATGCGCTCTTCGTGCCTTCCGCCGACCCGGAGCTCGATGCCGGCAGTTTCCGCGACCTGGTATCCCGCCAGTTCGGCCCGGAGATGGTACAAGCCGCGCGGCAAGCCGATCAGGAGGTACTCGCCACGGTCATCCGCCCGCGCTCGCCGCGCCAGGCCGGTGGCGGTTTGCGTGACGGTGATTTCGGTCCCGGCAAGCGGCTTGCCCGCATCATCGGTCACGACACCGCGCAAGGAGGCGTCCGGCCCCTGCGCCATAAGCCAGGAGGCCGACAGAAGCCATAGCGCTGCGACCTTGATACGCGTCGGACAATGGACGTGTTGGGGACGTTGCGTTCGCATTTCGCTCCCTCACTTTTTGGGGTCCGCGACCGCTTGCTGTAGTCACGCCGGCAACTCTGCCGCGTTTGAGCGATCCTATGTCGAGTTGGCGGGAAACAGGACCGGAAGCGGGCCGCGGACCTGCGCCGGATCCCCGGCTACGCGCTTTGGGATGAGTCGCCGCTAACGGACGCCGTGAAACAGAACCTGGGCGGCGGCGGGAAATAACAGATGGTACCGAACGCCATGGCGCGGGTGGACGCTTGCGCGCTGGAACTCTTGCGGATGGACCAGGCGGCGCTGTTATGGTCCGGCGTGAGGACGATCTCCCCTTCGGCCGGCAAGCCATGCATGGCTTGGGCAAACCTGTAGGCGACTTGGAAGTTGCTCGCGACGGCGCTGAACTCCTCCCGATAAAAGACTTCCCCGAGCGCTTCGAGAAAACGGTTTTCGTCCGGCGTCAGGCCGAGGTCGGACGCCATAGCTTTGACCGCGCTTTGTCCCGTAGTCATGGTGGGTTCTCCTCCGAACGTGTGTTACCTCGTACTGCTGGGTTTTAGTACTAAGTGCAGGAAAAGTCCTACTCGTTACAAGCGCGCGGCTATGGTTCCCAGACTCGAGGGCCGGGCGCGGCGCCGGACCCCGGGCGGATCGCGGATGACAACGGGAGCTGTACCGGCAGGCGTGGGGAATTTTCGAAATTTTCGCCTCGCGCGAGCCAAGGCCTCCGAATCTGGTACACTGGGGCACTCGCTGATTGGTTCCTGTCCAAGGAGGCGTGGGTATGCGGTACTCGATCAGCGTCCTGTACCCGAGTGGGTGTATCATCGGGGCAGCGGCACAATGGCGTCTGCAGCCAAAATCGAGCCGGAAACCCTGGAACGCTATCGCGTCCGGCTGCGGTACAAAGTGGCGTATCACCTTGGGGGATTCTGCCCGGATATCGATGATATCGTTCAAGAAACGCTGGCGCGTTTTCTGCGGGCGTACGAAGAAGACAAGATCCGGAACCCGGAGAACGCGCCGGCTTTTCTGAGCGGGGTATGCAACAACGTCATCCTGGAGTACCGGCGCCGGATCTGGAAGGAACCGGTGATGGAGCCGGGGATGCTGCCGAGCAAAGGATGGGTTTCGCCGGAGGCGGAGGCGATCGAGATGCGGGAGGCGATCTCGGTAGCGCTGGCAGAGCTGTCGAGCCGGGACCAGCACCTCCTTCGCGCCTTCTATCTTCAAGAAAAGACGAAGGAAGAGATCTGCCGCGCGTTAAAGATGACCGATCCGCAGTTCCGGGTGGCCTTGTTCCGGGCAAAGGACCGGTTTCGCAACGTCTATAAGGAGTGGCTGAAACGCATGGAGGGTAAACGACACTAAGTATCGGGACGGTAGACCATGGACACACAAGAGGAGAGGCTCCGTCGGGAAGAACGCATTCGCGATTACCTGTTCCGGAAACTGAGTCCGGAGGCCGCCGAATCCTTTGAAGTAGAATACCTTGCGTCGGGTGAACTCTTCGAGGAGATGGTGGCGTCCCGCCTGATTCTTCAGGTGCTGGGAAAACCGAAGGTGGAGAAGCGCCGGTTGGAGGATGTCACGATCCTGCATTTCACGGGCGCCGCGGCGCTGACGATCCAGTCGGACGAAATGGAACAGTTGAAGCAGACCTTGGAACAGATGGACCCGAAGTCCGACACAAAGGTGCTGATCGACCTGAGCCGCGTCAGCCGCATCGACAGCAGCGGACTGGCCTTGCTGATCACCTGGCACACTCACGCCGCGCGGAACCAGGGGATGGTGAAGCTGTTGAATCCAGGGGCGAAAATCCGCCAGATGATGCGGGTGACGCGCCTGGACTCGGTGCTCGAGGCCTACGACACGGAACGGGACGCTTTACGCAGTTTCGGCCTCGATCCGGAGACGGCGCGGAGCTGAGAAGAAGCGGGAAGGTCGCCTCTTAGCAGAAGGCAACCTGCGGGCCGATCGGCGACCGGCCGGGCGGTTAGGAACCGCCGCGCAGGATGAGATCCTGCCCCACGTTTGTGGCGGAACTGTCATGGTTATTTCCTAACGGAGCCTTAGTACTACTGTGTTATAACCGGAACATTCTGTGATAGAATTGTTTTGTGGGTACACCGTCCGCGCCAGGCCCACAGGAGAAGCGCTTTGCGGCATACACGGATGGCCTGGCAAAAGCCGCAGGGCACGCCGATCGGCAT
>JAHCHE010000070.1 GCA_026129905.1 Bryobacteraceae bacterium
ACTTCTCTCATCGCCTTGTCGGCGACCTTGATTGCCAACAGCAAATTATCGCACGCTGCTTTACCGACTTTATTCCAGTTTCCGACCACCTCGTAGTTGATCAGTCGCGTCAGATCATTCTGCGCTCTAAGATTCCCGTTTGTCGTCCAGACCTGGCTTTGTCCCTTCACAACGCCTGAAAAGCTGCCTATTGTGAGTCCAAGCCTGCTCGCCAACGCTGGATTTGATTGGCCAAGATGATACACATTCGCGAACACCTGAGCAAAATTCTGATACAATGCCTCTGCGCCTTGAGCATCCTCGTAATACAGTGATAGCGCGAGGATGCTAGTGGGCGTGTTTCCGAAGTCGCCGAAGTTGTCATGGACAAGGAAGCCATTGTTGCTAAACCATGGCATAAGCGTGTAATTCAGGCAGCTAGTAGGTGAGCCGCCTCTCTCCAATGGAATATCGACGTCAAGCCCAGACGGATCGTTGAAGTTCATTGGGTCTCCGACTACATAGGCGTAGAGATTCAGCGACTGCGGATCCATTAAGTGCCCGGGTATGCTCGGATCCCCCGTCAGAAACCTGCCCCACTGCCACGCGTAATACCGCTGGTCCGCGTAATCCAATCCCGACCCGTCCCGCCGGTACGTCCCGAACTTCTCCCGCCCCTGCGCCGTCGCCGTCCGCTCCTGCCCGTACGGCCAGTACCCGTACCGCTCGCTCCCCCGCACCCGCACCGACCCCAACCGGTCCGCCACCACCGCCGTGTACGCCGTCCCGCCCAGCCCCGACCCCTCCCCGATCAGCCGCCCCCCAAACCACAGCTTCGTCTCCAGCGTCTGCCACCCCAGCCCCGTCCCCGCCGCGTACGGCTGATACCGCCCGATCGCCCGCCCCGTCACGCTCCAGAACACGAACCCTTCCCCGTCCCACACCCGCCGGTTGTCCGGCCCGTAGCTGTACGCCTTCCCGTCCGCCGGATTCGCCGCCAGCCGGTTCTCCACGTCGTAGCTGTACGTAACTCCCGGCGACTGCGTCAGGTTCCCGTTGGCGTCGTACCCAAACCCCGCCGTCGTGATCCGGTTCGTCGTCCCGCTCACCGCCAGCGTCATCTGCGGAACCGTTCCCTTGATCTGCCCCTCCCCCGTCAGGTTCCCGAACCCGTCGTACCGGGCATGATGAAAAAGTAGCCCGCAGCCATGGGCTACCCTGAAGCTCACTGGGTTCGGGACGAGGTGTAAACCAACATCCCAGCCCGGACAGCAGGGCGGAACACCTCGGGGCAGGCCGAGTTCGCGTATGGGCTGCGAGCCCGCCGTCGTATCTGGCCGCCCCTCCGGCGAACCCGGTTGAGCCTCGAGCTCGCATAGATAGTTGCCGTTTCGCCCTGGCCGGCGGGAGTGTTCGAGCA
This sequence comes from Bryobacteraceae bacterium, assembly GCA_026129905.1. Classification (GTDB taxonomy): domain Bacteria; phylum Acidobacteriota; class Terriglobia; order Bryobacterales; family Bryobacteraceae; genus JAHCHE01. Next base: position 1,400 of record JAHCHE010000070.1, read on the forward strand.
CCCCCTCCGGGCCCTCCCTGCTGTCGAGCTGGATCGCCATAGGAGGCTCTTCCACTATGCCATTTGCCGCTCTGGATCTCCACAAGGCCGAGATCGAAGCCGCCCTCGTCGACGACGACGGCCGCCTCACTCGCCGCCTTCGTTTTCCCGCCACCCGCCAGGCCATCACCGCCTTCGCGCATCACCACCTTTCGCCCGAGCATCGCGTCGCGATGGAGGCCACCTTCAACACCTGGGCCGTGGTCGATCTCATCCGGCCCTTCGTTCACTCCGTCACCGTCGGCAATCCACTGCTCACCCGCGCCATCGCCGCGTCGAAAATCAAGACCGACAAGATCGATGCGCGCGTGCTGGCGCACCTGCTGCGCCTCGGCTATCTGCCCGAAGTCTGGATCCCCGACGAGCCGACCCGCCAACTCCGCCGGCAAACCACCGAGCGCAGTTGCCTCACCGCCGACCGCACGCGGTTGAAGAACCGCATCCACTCCATCCTCAATCAACGCCTGATCGCGGCGCCCGCGGATCTGTTCACCCCCGCCGGGCTCGACTGGCTGCGCGCGCTGCCCCTGGACGCTGTGGGCCGCCAGGCGCTCGATCGTCTGCTCGGCCAGTTGGAACTGGTGGAGCGCGATCTGGCCGCCTCCAGCCTCGCGCTGGCCCCGCTGGCCTGGCAGGACCCGCGCGTTCGGCTGCTGATGACCTTGCCCGGCGTCGGCTTCGTCGTGGCCCAGGCGCTGCTGGCCGCCCTCGGCGATCTCACGCGTTTCCCTTCGCCCGATCGCGCCGCCGCCTATCTCGGGCTGGCGCCTTCCACCTATCAGTCGGGCCACAAGACCTATCACGGCCGCATCACCAAACGCGGCTCGGCGCACGCCCGCTGGATGCTGGTCGAAGCCGCCCAGCATCTGGACCAGCATCCCGGTCCGCTGGGCGTGTTCTTCCGCCGGATCGCCCGCAAGAAGAACCGCAACGTGGCCGTGGTGGCCACCGCCCGGAAGCTGGTGACCATCGCCTGGCACATGCTGAAAAACAACGAGCCGTATCGTTACGCCCTGCCGGGTCCCACCGAAGAGAAACTGCGCAAGCTGCGCGTGCTGGCCACCGGCCAGCGGCGCAAGACCGGTCCTCCGCAGGGCCAACCGGCCGTCGCCCCGCTGGCGCCCGGCGTCCGCTCCAAGACGGTCAAGGGACTGCCGGCGGTCTACGCCGCCGAAGATCTGCCTTCGCTATCGGCGCCGAACCCCGGCGAAATCCGCATGCTGGATCAAGCCGGCGCGACCGAGTTTGCCGCGAGCGTGTTGACCAATCGCCGCGTTGTCCGCAATCAGGCGCCCCGCAAGGTACAACCCCGAGCTTGCGCCTCCTGAATCCTCGATCCGGCAAAAGGCGACCTGCGTCAAGGCCAAGCCGCCCTGCGGGCGGTGCGTCCGCAGCCTTGACCCAGGCCTCCTTTTGCCTACCTGATCAGAGAAGAGGCGCAAGCTCTCACTGCCAAGCCTCGACGAGATTCTTTGCATTTTGGGGTTGACAAAATCATAGATAGGTGAAGCTCTGCCCCCACCCGCCGGCCCCCGTCGTCTCCGCCCGCGTCAGCCGGTTCAGCGCGTCGTACTGGTAGTTCACCTCTTCCCCGCTCACCCAGTCCTTCGCCTGCCCGATCCGACCGTTGTTCTGATCCCCCGAAAAGACGTACTGCTCGTCAAACGCCGGCAGCCCCGTCCCCGCCGCCTGTATCCGCGTCAACTGCCCCAGCCCGTTGTACGTCCGCGTCTCCCCGTACCCCAGGTAGCTCATCCCCAGCAGCTCCCCGCCCGGCCCGTACGTCGCCCCCGACGCCAGCGTGATCGAATCGTTGGGGACCTTCCGCTTCCGCCGCACCTCCGCCAGCCGCCCCATCGCGTCGTAAATGTAGCCCAGGTACGGACTCTCGTACGGCGCCGCCTGGTCGTTCGGATACAGCTCGTTCGTCATCCGCCCTTCATTGTCGTACTCGTAATAGCTGTCCAGTTGCCCGCTCTTGCCGTCCTTGCTCACCCACAGCCGGCAGGAACCATCTTTGTACTCGATGAAGACGAATACTCACTGCTGTCGACAGTAGTGACGAATACTATAGGATCGTCTGGACCGCATAGAGGAATCAATGCGGAAGCCGCCCTCCACAAGCTATGATCCCGCGATCCAAATCCTCCTTGACGCGATGGACGAGCGATGCAAGGTCGCGAGGCTCGCGGCGCTCTGCGATGTACTCTGGGAATGCCACTCGCGGTGTCTGCATCGTGAAATCCGTGCGGCAATACCGGGGAGGTTCCTGGCGTTTCGGCTTCCAAACGGAAGGTCCACCCCCGGGCCGGCTGAATCGGTCCGCTTTCGCTCTGGTTTCCGGCGAATATTCCGACGCAAGCTGCCGCAGGTATTCCTCAACAGCAGAGCGATTGGATTCTGCTTTCGGTATTGGCGCTATGCTCCTGCCGCGAAGCCTGCCCTCCGGCGTTCGGTCAAACTCGGCTTGAACGCCAACGGCGGCGAGAAAGACAACCACATTCTTTCTTGTCGCGACCGCTGTGGCTTCGACCGCGACGCCCTCTTTGTAGTCCTCCAGCCAAGCAGAGCCATACCAGAACGTACACGAGGACACAAGGGTCGTTAGGGCTGGTCCGATCTGCTCGACTGGGACTTGGGTCCTCGCCGCACACGGCTCCGTAGGCTGCGACGCTCGGCAGGCCGCCGCGAAAAGCAGCCAAGCACCAGCGGCTACTTGTGCCAATCCGAGCATCCAATGCCTGGCCTTCCGCATCCCCATCATACCCCCCGCCTGCGCCGACCTGCTCCCGGACTAATGTCTTTTAAAGTTGCCCATCGGCGGCGGATACAGCCTGTACGGTCGCCGCATCACATCATCACGCAAAACGTCGCGCGGCGATTGACCGAACATGTGCCAACGGCAATGCGGAGTCTCCTTAGCGGTGAAGGTGCAGCCTAGCAACCAGTCATCCGTCGGACTATCTATGATGTAGATCAGGATATCGGGATCATTCAAATTGAAGTCCCGGACGTAAACCTCGCTTGGTTCTTTCCGGGAATACGTTCGAATCTCATCCAGAATCTCACCCGCGATCTTTCGTTTCCGTTCGTCGTCCGGCGACGGAGCCCACGCTGGTATTTGTAGGGTGAATTCACACGTGTGTTCTTTCTCTTTGCTCGCAATTGGCCTTCGAGGCTCCTCTTCGCCGCGCACAACTCTTTCAACGCGCGGCGGGTTATCTGTCCAGTTGACGACACAACCCACCCAGGTCGCATCTGACGGACAGTTCAAGGCGTGATTCACACCTGCGGCGTCGTACACAAACACGGGGTACAGGTTAGTGTCAGTGTTTGGCGAAGGCGTATTGTGCCGCAAGAACAGGCGATTTCGAAACCAGAATGCTGAAAACCGCTCTTCCTTCGGCTTGTTCTCGCGGCGCCCATTTGAGTAGGTGAAGAGCGCCTTCAGACTTGCAGTCGCCTGATCGGGAATGTCACATCCCGACGCGCCCGAAATGCTTGGTATCGCGACGGCCACTAATAAGATTCGGATCAACATCGTCCTCACGCTACGGTTGCCAGTTGCGCCCGACGCTTCGGCGACTCACATTCGACTCTGGTCTTCCGGTTGCTTTCGGTCCGGCACTGCCGCGAGCAGGTCGCGGACCGATATAACGCTCAAAAGTCCACTTTCCGACCGTGTATGAGGTAGTACTCCAGAAATTGTGATTAACAGGATCCCGGTCGTCCGTCTGAAAGAACCAGTACGCGTCTAGGTACGTTCCGGGAAAGTGGGCTGAACTGTTGTACACT
>JAHCHE010000071.1 GCA_026129905.1 Bryobacteraceae bacterium
GCCGCGCCACGGCGCGGCGCTTCGCCGATGAAGGCGCCATCGTGATCGGCACCGACATCGCCGTGCCGGCGGCGAGCGAAGCCGCCACCATTGTCGGCGAGACGGGCGCTTGCCTGCCGCAGGATGCCGCGAGCGAAGCCGACTGGTCGCGCCTCGAGCGCGAGATCCGCGGGCGGTTCGGCCGGCTCGACATCCTGTTCAACAACGCCGGCACCAGTGGTCCCGCGGATCCCGAGACCTGCACCCTGCAGGAATGGCGCCGGGTGATGGCGGTGAACCTCGACGGCGTGTTCCTGGGCTGCCGCGCGGCCATAGCGCTGATGAAGGACAAGGGCGGGGTGATCGTCAACGTCTCGTCCTGCGCGGCTTACGGCGGTTTCCCGCTATCCGTGCATTACGGCGCGAGCAAGACGGCGGTGCGCCAGTTCACCAAGAGCGTGGCGCTGCATTGCGCCGCCAAGGGCTACGCCATCCGCTGCAACTCGATCCATCCCGGCCCGACCATGACCGGGCTGATGAAGGCCAGCATCGCCCGCGCGCCCAGCGAAGCGGAAGGCCGCGCCCGCTGGATGGCGCAGACGCCGATGGGCCGCTTCGCCGAGCCCGAGGAGATGGCGTCGCTGGTCGCGTGGCTGGTGTCGGACGAGGCGACCTACGTCACCGGCGCGGAGTTCGTGTCGGACGGCGGCATGACCGCGGGCATGGGGGCAGGGTGATGTCGATGCAGCGCGCGCTGTGCGGTAGCGCACTGGTGAATAATGCAATAACGCAATCCTGGCACCGAGCAAACATCGAGCCTTACATTTGATCGGCGACCAACCTTCGCGGGAGAGCCCAAGTGAAATACAAGTTAACTCTCGATTTTGGCACAGAAGAGCCAAAAGAGCCACTGGAGCTCCCAGATCCGACGACAATTACATACAGCGAGCGCCATCCCCAAATAACGCCGGAGAAAGCTAGGTCATTTTGGGAAGCCTACAAAGACGATCCGAAATTCTCCCATACAATACATGAACTGGCAGCCGGCAAGATCAACCTGGGCGACGTGTGGTTTGCTTGGCGTGACGATCCAAGAATTGTCGAACGAGGATTCGATGAATTGGATGTCTTCCGCATCGCTATATGGGGCAACCCAGATCTGTTCAAATTGGAACAAAGGAACAGCCGCTAGTCGAATACCGCTCAACGCGCATACACATCGGTGTCAGGCTTGCGTTGTTGCGTTGTTTGAGCTCGCTTGGCTGCGCGTCTGTCGATATCTTCAAGGACGCCAAGCCCGCCGAGCTTCTGACCCGATTTGAGTTGCTCATCAACCAGCGGACACCCGGGCGTCGGGCCTGACCATCCCGTGTACCGTGTCAGGCTTGCGTTATTGCAGTATTGCAGCGGCTGGGGCTGTCCGGCCAGCGAGCCCCGGCCCCGCCGCAAGCTCGCCGCCGCGCCAACGACGCCGTCTGTCACGTAATGCCGCGCGGCAACGCCGGCCGCTCTTCGCTCGATCCGTCCCGGCCCAACCATGACCGGGCTGATGAGGGCCTTGATCGTCCGCGTGCCCAGCGAGGAAGGCGGCCGTCCAAGCTGGATGGCGCAGACGCCAATGGGCCGCTTCGCCGAGCCCGAGGAGATGGCGTCACTGGTCACCTAGCTGGTATCGGACGAGGCGACCTATGTCACCGGCGCGGAGTTCGTGTCGGACGGCGGCATGACCGCCGGCATCGGCGCCGGCTGAGGACAGGAGTTGGAGCCCATGGCCAAGCACCGGATCTACACGACCAGCTTCGCCAGCGTTTATCCCCACTACGTCGCGAAGGCGGAGAAGAAGGGTCGCACGAAGGCAGAGGTCGACCAGATCATCGCCTGGTTGACCGGCTACGGTCCCAAAGAGCTCCAGGCCCAGCTGAAGAAGCAGACCGACTTCGAGACGTTCTTCGCCAAGGCGCCCAGGATCAATCCGGCGCGCGCCCTGATCACGGGCGTGGTCTGCGGCGTGCGGGTGGAGACTATCGAGGAGCCGACCATGCGGGAGATCCGCTACCTCGACAAGCTGATCGACGAGCTGGCCAGGGGGAAGGCGATGGACAGGATTCTGCGGAAAAATTGATCCTGAAGGGCA
>JAHCHE010000008.1 GCA_026129905.1 Bryobacteraceae bacterium
TTGAACTACTAGGATCGCAACCATCGACAGTTGGCGACTTTCTGCGGCTGATGCGATCACTGTCAGACGAAGGTGAAATGATGGACAGAAGTCGCGATCTCCTGAAGGAGTGGCGCGAGCCGCGTTCATTGAGTCTGCGTTGGCTCAGCAGTGAGCACCCGATCACCGCTGCCGAAATTCTATATTTGATCATGCGGTCGTCTGACGAGGACGTGTTTCGCCGGCTGGCGATGGATCTTCCGAACGAAAAACCAGCAATCCGCATGATGCTGGATAGAAGTCCCGCTTTGCTGCTGGAGCGGCTCGCGGAGTTAGCCCAGCGGACTCAGAATCGCCAGTTACTCTTCGAGATCCACCTTCGCGCTCGGCGGTTATTGCCGCGGACTGTGAGTGCGGTCTATGAGCACAACAACCCGCGAAACATATAGCGGCGTTGGATTCGTGGGTTCTCGTTTCCGCTTAGGCGGGAGGACCTCCCGAGAGGACCTCCTGGGGCGTCGCGGTCCGCTCCTGCCGGAACGGGCCGGCCGACGCGGGGGCGAGATCAGGCTGACCTCAGGCTGACCTTGGTCCAGCAGCTTGCCCTCGCCGTTTGCCGATATCGGGTTCGAGCAGGAAGCAACGGACAACGTCATTTTAGCCGCAGGGCGTGGCGGATCTCAGATAGCGCCGTCCAGGCGCGTGAGGCCGGCCTCGCGGGCCCACCGGATCGCCTGCCGGTGCTCGTCGCCGGTGACGCGGCGGGCGATGTCGGGGAACTGGCTCGCTTTGTACTCCGGCCGGTACTGGCCCATGATGTTGACGTAAGTGGAGGTCGTCAGTTCGGCGGCAACCCAGCGGACAAACCTGTCGGAACCCGCGATGTTCCCGGGCATCACCAAGTGGCGGATCATCAGGCCCCGCAGCGCCACGCCGTCCTCGTCCACCACGAGTTCGCCCACCTGCCTGTGCATCTCCTTGATCGCCGCGGCGGCAGCTTCGGGATAGTCCCGCGCGCCCGCCGAGTATTTCGCCGCCATGTCGCCGTCGGCGTATTTGAAGTCGGGCAGATAGATGTCGACAATGCCTTCGAGCAGCTTGACGACTTCGAGGGACTCGTAGCCGCCGCAGTTGTAGACGATCGGCGCCCGTAGCCCCTGCCGGGCGGCGATGGCGACGGCGGCGACGATGTTCGGCGCCACGTGCGTCGGGGTGACGACGTTGATGTTGCGGCAGCCGCGCCGCTCGAGTTCCAGCATCATGGCGGCGATGCGCTCGTCGGAGACGTACGTCCCGTCGCCCCGGTGGTTGATCTCCCAGTTCTGGCAGAAGACGCACTGAAGATTGCAGTTGCTGAAGAAGATGGTTCCGGAGCCGCCCCGGCCCACCAGCGGCCGTTCCTCGCCGAAGTGCGGATGGGCCGAGTAGACCTTGGCTCGCGAGGTGGAACGGCAGACGCCGGTCGCCCACCCGGCGCGGTTGGCGCCGCACGCGCGCGGACACAGACGGCAGCTCTTGTAGATTTCCTTGAAGGCGCGGACGCGACGCTCCAGTTCCTCGCGGCCGAGTTTCCGGTATGCCGGCTCGAACTCCTTGCGCGCCATGTTCGCAGGCGGCGAGTCCTGCCGGCAGGCGCGAAGCGTTGACAGCGAGACGAAACCGGACCCGAACCGGACCGCAAATTCCCGCCGCGTGTCGTTCATCCTGCCCGAATTATACCCGATTTTCGGACCATTAGGTACAGTTTAGAAGGAAGCGCACGTCTTGAAAGCTGACGGCCGACAGCCGATCGCTGAAAGCTTGAAGTTCAGCGCCTGCCGGCCGGGATGGCTTCGCCGAGATTGATGGACCCGCCGCCTTCGCTGACGTAGTTCCGGTTCCAGTCCGGTATCTCGACCACTACGTCGCCTTGCACGACGCACTGACAGCCCAGCCGCGAGTGCAGGGTCAGCCCGGCGGCCATATCCAGGCGGTCCGCTTCGTCGTCGTCCATCTCCGACAGATTGCCGTCGCCCTGCTTCACGATCACGTGGCAGGTGGTGCAGGCGCAGTTCCCGCCGCAGGCGTGTTCGAGCTGGACCCCGGCGTTGAGCGCGATGTCCAACAGCGATTCGGGTTTGCCGTGCTCCTTGTAAGGAAGCTCGCCGTGTTCGAATTCCACCGTGACATTGGCGGGCAGGAAGGTTACCTTCGGCACACCTTCATTGTAGCGTTGAAGGTAGCGTAGAAGCGGCGGCCTACAATGAATAGTAGATGTCCGCCGCAAGGACAGCAGGGGAAATCGCCGCTTCTCCGGTGGAAAGGTTCTTTCAGCTCTCGCTGCTTGGCCTGCTGGCGTGCGGTTACCTTGCCATCGCCGGGTCCGGATATCTGTCGAACGCCATCGTCGCGCTCACGGCGGCGCCATTGGCCTTCCGCTTCCTGATCGTCTCCGGCCTCCTGCGGGCCGAATTGCCGGAGCGCTGGGTGACGGCGGTGACGCTGGCCTACGTCGGGTTTTATCCGCTCGATTACCTGTTCGTCTCGAACGATTTTCTTCAGGCGAGCGTCCACCTGGTGCTGTTTCTTGCAGCCATCCGCCTGGTGACCGCGAAAACAGACCGCGATTATTCCAGTCTGATCGCGATCGCGCTGCTGGAACTCGCCGCGGCCGCCATTTTGTCGTTGAACCTGAGCTTCTTCATCTTCCTCGGGCTGTTTCTTTGGTTCGCGGTGTCCACCTTCGTAAGCTGGGAGATCCGGCGCTCGCTGCGCTCGGAAGCGCTGGTATCGCGAGGCGCCGCCCGGTCGCTGAACCGGCGGCTGGCGAGCGCCGGCGCGTTGGTGACCCTCGGCATTCTCCTGCTCACCAGCGGCATGTTTTTTGTGCTTCCGCGCACGGCGCACGCGGCCTTCCAGCGCCTGATACCGGAGCGGTACCGCATCACCGCGTTCTCCAACGAAGTCACGCTCGGCGAGATCGGCGAGATCAAGCGCAATAGCAGGGTCATGATGCACGTGCGGGTGGACGGCGTCGACGGGCAGGTCCGGCTGAAGTGGCGCGGCGCGGCCCTCGGACGCTTCGACGGCAAGCGGTGGTTCAACCCGATTACGCCGGGACGGATTCTGAATTTCGGCAGCCAGCAGGTCGCGCTGGCCGACGACAACCAGCTCCGCCGCAAAGGCCGCCGCGTCAATTACGAAGTGCAATTGCATCCGTTCGGAGCGGACGTGATGTTTATCGGCGGCCGGCCCGAGTTCCTCAAGACCAACCTCCGGTCGCTGCGGCGGATGCCGTGGGACAGCTTCCAACTCAGCTATGCGCCGATGGACACGCTCCAGTACGGCGTCTACAGCTTCCTGGAGGACCAGCACAGCGAATCGCCTCAGGTTCCTCCGCTGCTGGTTCCCGAAGACGCGAAGGAGTACCTCGCGCTGCCCCCGCTCGACCGGCGCATCCCGGAGCTATCCGCGCGCGTGACGCTCGGCTACGCGTCGCTGGCCGATAAAGCGGCGGCTCTGGAGCACCATTTGCAGACGCAGTACGCCTACACGATCGAGCTGCCCCAAACCGAGCCCCCCGACGCCCTGGCCTATTTTCTGTTCGAGCGGCGCGCCGGGCATTGTGAATACTTCGCCTCCGCGATGGCGGTAATGCTGCGCGCGATCGGTATTCCGTCGCGAGTGGCCACCGGCTTTCAGAGCGGAACCTACAACCCGATCAGCGGCTGGCACGTGATTCGCGCCTCCGACGCCCATAGCTGGGTGGAAGCCTTCATCCCGGGACGCGGCTGGATGACCTACGACCCCACGCCGCCGGACCTCTCGCCCGAGAATCCCAGTCTGTGGTCGCGCATCGCCCTGGTGATCGACGCCGCCGAGACGTTCTGGCAGAATTGGGTGGTCAACTACGACCAGAACCGCCAGCTTTCGCTAGCGGCGCGAATGGACGAGCTGCGGCGGCGCTTTGTCGCCGACCGCCGGCTGGGAATCGGCGAGACGTGGGAACAGTGGAAAGCGGGCGTCGGCGAGTGGTATCGCCGCTATGGCCGCTCGATCGCCATCGCTTTTGCTTTCCTGGCCGGCCTGCTTCCCATCGCGGCGATTCTGCGGCCCTGGCTGCGGCGCCGCCTTCGGGCGCGAAGGGTCCTCCAGGGCGAGGTCAGGACCGACGACGCAACGGGCCTGTATCTGCACGCGTTGGACGTGCTGAAGCGCGCCGGCTTCGACCGCGCGCCGTCGCTGACGCCGCTCGAGTTCGCGCACGGGCTCCCCGCCCAGGCCCCCCGAGCGATCGTCTCCGAGCTGACGGCGGCGTACAACGATCTGCGCTTCGGCGGCCGACGCGACGCCGCATCCCGCATCGTAACGCTGCTCGAGCAACTGGAGCAGTCGGTGCGGAGATAAGCTACGGCAGGGCGAAGCCGAAGCCCACCGCCAGTTGGCGCAGCACGTCCCACTTGTCAGGGATCGGAACCGTTGTACAGGGCGCGCCGAAAAAGCCGCCTGGGACGTCGTACTTCGGCGCGTTCTTTTTCGTCCTGGCGCTGAAGTCCAGGTCGGCGGCCAAATTGTTCGCGGCAGCGTCGCGAAGGGTCAGAGAAGGCAGCCCCCACCGCCACTCGATCGTTTTGAGAACGGACGTGTGATCGTAGACCACGCTGGAGACGGTTTTGCGGCCGGCCCACGGCGCGATCATCATAGCCGGCGTTCGAAATCCGCGCAGCGCGAAATCGGGATTGTTATCCGGCGCCGTCTCCGGCGGTACGTGATCGAAGAATCCTCCCCATTCGTCGTAGTTGACGATAAATCCCGTGCCGTCCCAACCTGGGCCGCGGGTGACCGCCTCGTAGACCTGGTTGATGAACGCCTGGCCGTTGCGGATATCGGTGAACGGGTGATCGTCGCCCGACACACCCTGCGCTTCTCCGAGGAAACGCGGATCGACAAACGCGACATCGGGCAACTGGCCGGCGGCGGCGTCGGCGAGAAAGGCCGCAAACGGCCGGCTGATGGAGACGTACTTCGATCCCCAAAGCGCGGTGAACGGCACGTCGCTAAAGTAATAGCGCGCCGTGCGCCCGGCTGCCAGCAGGCTGTCGAAGATCGTCGGCAGCTCGCAGATCTCGAACGTGTTTTCCTTCCGGTCGGTCTGCGCCGCCCAGTGATAGATCTTGTTCGGGAACGTTCCCGCCATGGTGGCGGAGAAATATCGGTCGAACACCGTCCAGTGATTCACCGCGGAACCGTAGAAGGCGAAGTCGTCGCGGCGGTAGTAACCGATCGAATAGATGTCGTTCACCAGCAGCCAGCCATCGCACTGGCCGTTGTTGTACTCGACGCGGCCGCCCTCGTACGAGTGGTCCGGATCCTGGAAGCCGCATCCCTGGTAGTCCCGCAGGCGATACGTGGAGTGCGGCTGATTGTCGGCGTCGAAATACGTGAGGCCCGCCTGCTTCCCGTCCGATTTCGGAACCCATCCGAAGAAATGATCGTACGACCGATTCTCCATCATGAGCACGACAATGTGCCGGATGCCGGACTCCGCCGGCGGCGGAAGCGAAGACGACTGCGCCCGCGTCGCGGATGGCAAGGCGAGAGCTGACAAAGCCGCGGTTCTGAGCAGGTCGCGGCGGGACAAAGAATTGGCACGCATCGGTTCCTCCCGGTGAGATGGCCCCACGGCATGCCGCCGCGGCGCTCCTCCTGCTGGGTTGACAATGGCCGGCGGCGCGCTGTTTCAGATGAGGTCGATGGCGGCGATCAGGCGGACGCGAACTTCACCGTTTCCGCTTCCATAGCTCGATGACGTTGCCGCGGTGATTGGCGCCGAACAGGTCCTTGTCGCCATCGCCGTCGACGTCGACGATCCGCATGCTGTGCGAGCCCGTGGTGGCCAGTACCAGCGGCGACCAGCGCGCGCCTTTGCCGCGATTGAAGTAGATCCGCACCTCGTCGGGGTCCTCGCCCTGGTGCATCTCGGCGGTGGCGATATCCGCGCTCCCGTCCCCATCGAAGTCCGCCACGCCGATGAAGTGATGAACGGCCTCGACGTCGTCCTGGACGACGCGTTCCATCCACCGCGATTTCGGATCGGCTGGCGCCTCGAACCATGAGATGCGGTAGCGCTGGCCCGCCAGTTCCGACGGCGAGGCCACGATGTCCAGGCGGCCGTCGCCGTTGATGTCGCCGCTGGCAATGAAGGCGTGGGGGTGCGCCCAGTCGGGACCGTACTCATGGCGGGTCCACTCGGCGTCGAGGATACGGCCCGGGTTCTCGAACCACGCGCGCTCGACCACGACGTCCATGTCTCCGTCGCCGTCGATATCGGCGAGGTGGAGGCCCTCGCCGTTCGGGATGTCGATCGTGCGCTTCGTCCACTTGTCGGGCGCGTCCTGGCGGTACAGGTAGAGCACGTTGCCCGTGGTTCCGAACGCGCCCTGGTTGCGGGCCACAAGGTCGAGGTCGCCGTCACCGTCCAGGTCCGCGACTTCGACGTCATGCAAAGTGACTTCGTCGATATGGTGGACCTTCCAGGACGGGTTCTCCAGCCACAGGATCGCTGTTTTCGTCAGCGCGCCCAGGTCGTTGTCGCCGTCCTTGTCGATATCCGCGACCTCCCCGTCGGTGGAGAAACCCGGTTCGGGCGAGATGACGTGCTTCCGCCACGAAGGGTTTTCATACCAGACCAGCCCCCCTTTCGTGACGCCACCGGCGACCAGGTCGATGCGCCCGTCGCCGTTCAGATCGCCGGCGGTCTTCAGCCAGGTATCGACGGGACCGTCGGCGTCGATCACGATGTGCTCGAACCGGACGCCAGACGGGCCGCACGCCGGCGAGAGCGCCGCGAGCGCGGCCGCGGCGAGGACGGAAAGCTTGGGAACGGAGGCCATGTAACTCTGGTAGACTTTCCTCTGCCGGATGTCAAGCCCCGGCGAAAGGATGTTCAGGCATGAATTTCTTATTACTGTTGGCGCTGTGGCCCGGGCTGCCCGACATACAAGCTCCGGGCGGCGGGAAGATGACCGTCGAGATGGCGCCGCGGGACCGCGTCAAGGTGTCGTCCCCGTACTGGCGCGTGGAGTTCGACCTCCGCAACGGCGGTTCTCTCGACACGATCGTGTTTCCACACGGGTCGGGCGCCAACCTGCTGGTGAAGCCGTTTGCGACGTACGTCGATCAGTGGTCGGATCGCGACGCGCCGGCCGTCGAGGCGCGGTCGTCCGAGCAGGGCGGGGTGCTCCGGCTGGAATTTTCCGGGCGCATGGCGGGCGCCGGGCGCGCGGCGGGTCCAATCGAGTTCGAGACGGTCTGGACGCTGTCGCCCTTCGTCGTGCGGGCCGATCAGAAGCTCAGGTTCACCGAGGACGCGCAAGTCCGCACGGTCGGCATCGGATCGGCGGCGGTCCGCGCCGACCTGGACGAATGGGCCTTGCGCGTCGGCCCGACCGACGATCCCGACCGGCGGAAAATGGCGCCGGCGCGGTTCGGGAAGCTCTCGCGGGCGGGCGAGCTCCTGTTCTCGGAGCGCCACGCCCCGTCGTACATGCTGTTGTTCGATCGCGGCAAGGAGGGTTTCGACGTCAATGTCGCCTCTGACCTGGCGGCGTGGGAAACCGGCCTGACGGGACGCGGCGGCGTAGGGCGTTTCGAGGCGAGAGTGGCCGGCGACGGCCGGTCCGTCGAGATGCTGCGCGAACCCCTTCATGCGCCCACGCCGATGAAGGTGGCCAAGGGCGAGTACCTGTTCAGCTACTACCTCGGATTACCGCGCATCGTCGAGAAGGCGGACCGCAAGTGGATGCACCTGTCGTTCGGCAACCATCCCTGGCCCTCGGACCAGGAGATCGCGGCGTGGGCCGAAGCGGGAGTCAACATCGTCCGGCTTCACAACGACTACGCGGCCGACGAGAACTTCTGGCATGACGGCGCCTGGCCGCCGTACGACGAAGCGGGCATGGCGGAAGTGAAGCGGATCGTCGCCGCCTGCCACAGGCACAAGATCGCGGTGGTTCCGTATTTCTCCATTCATGAGTTCCACCCCGTCGCCCAGGGATACGCCGAGAACGAGAACGAGTGGAAGCGCAGCAACGACCAGGCGGGAACCGTCTACCACAACCATGTCGGCAAGGGCGAGTTCGGCGCGCAGATGTGTCCGCAATCGAAGTGGCTCGACCGGCGCAAGGCCGACATCGAGAAGGCGTACCGGGAACTGGGCTTCGACGGAATTTATTACGACTGGGTGATGACCCTGCCGTGCAACAACAAGGCGCACAACGAGAAGCTGCACCTGGGCACGGACGGCGTCATCGATCTGTTGGCCTGGACGCGCCGCCTGGTTGCGCCGAACGGAACGCTCATCCTCCACCTCTACGGCGCCATGCCGTCGATCGCGTTCGAGAACTTCGCGGACCTGGTGGTGAACATGGAGGAGGTTTCCGGCGCCGAACAGATGATGACCATGGACCGCATCCCGATCGTCACCACGCTGGCCGAGAGCATCGCCCGTTCGCCCTGCCCGTCCTATCGGAAGGACCGCGAGCGGGAACGCAATCGGAACAATATCGCGCACCTGGCCGTGCTGGGGATGTTCCCCTGGTCCGGTTCGGCCGGCACGGGCACGGCCGGGGGTACGGGCGGCGCAACCTACGAGGAGACGCTGAAACTCTTCCGAGCCTTCAAGCCCTACCCCCTGGCCGAATACCGCTTTCACGACGCTCTCTCCGGCGCGGTGCGCACGTCCTGGGAGGACGTTTACGGCGCGGTGTACGGCGCGCGCGCGCCCGCGGTAGTGGTGATCTCGAACGCCGGTCCGGCCATGCGTAAGAATGTCCTATGGCGGGTGAAGCCGGAGACGCTTGGCCTCGGCGATGCGGCCCGCCTTGAGCTGAACGATATCAAGACGGGTCGGAAGCGCACGCTGAGCGTGGCCGAACTCGGCGACGGTTCCCTGCTGACGGATCTCGAGCCGTACGAGTACCGCCTGTATGAGATTCGGGGGGCGCCGTAGGGCCGCCGGGGCGCCGCAAGGTCTGAATCTGCAGGGCTGCGTCAATTCCACCGGTTGACTTTGCGCCATGCGCTAGATTAATGTAACCTTTCTGATTGGCCGCGCTTGGAAAGGCCGCAATCAGCTATGCAGGAAAACAGGACCGGCCGGACCGCGAGCGTGGTGTCCGAACTCGAATCCACTCTGGACAGCGTCGACGTCGCCGAAGAGATCGTCACGATTGCGGCCCGGGAGCTCGGTTTTGCGGAGGACGACCAGTACCGCATCGGGATGGCGATTCGGGAATCGGTGGTTAACGCGGTCGTTCACGGCAATTGCTATAGCCGGAACAAAAAGGTGCGCCTCGGCGTCAGAAAAGACGCCGACCGGTTGACGATAACGGTTGCCGACGAGGGCAAGGGGCTCGATCTCGCGTCCCTGCCCGATCCGCTGGCAACCGAAAACCTGCTGAACCAGTCCGGCCGGGGCATCTTCCTGATCAAGGCCTTCATGGACGAGTTCGAAGTCAGGAAACTGGAGCCCATCGGAACGGAATTCAAGTTGGTGAAGTACTTGGATCGGAAATTATAAGCGAAGTTCAAAAGGAGAGACGCGCGTGAGTGTGAAACTGACGACCCGAAAGGTCGGAGATGTAACGGTGATCGATTCGGCGGGCCGAATCACGTTAGGCGAAGGGTCCAGCATTTTTCGCGACACGATTCGAGGGCTGGCCGCCAAAGGCGACAAGAAGTTACTGTTGAACCTCGCCGATGTCAGCTATATCGACAGCTCTGGCATTGGCGAGCTGGTATCGGCGTTCACGACGGTTACCAATCAGGGCGGGCAGCTCAAGCTCCTGGGCCTGACCAAGCGAATCCAGGATCTGCTCCAGATCACCAAGCTTTACACCGTTTTTGAGGTTTACGAGGACGAGGCGACAGCCGTCCGCAGCTATTCCTGAGACCCGGTTCCTCGATAGCCTCGCGCCGGTCCAAGGGAGCGTTCGCGCCGCTTTCGCCGCCCACGCGGTCGCTCCCGGTTGGCGCCGGACGTCGTTTTTGTTGCGGTTCCCGCCCGGCCGCGAGACGATGGTTTCAGAGAGGATTATCGGTTTTCAGGCACTAACTTGGCGGGAATCTGTACTATAATGGACTCGGCGGTTCAAAGGTGAGCTACGCGCCTTTCAAGACCGATCTCTTCATCCCCCACCCCCATCTGTGCGATGAGATTAACCGAGCCATCATCAGGTCCGAAATTGAAGGCGGCGTCTATCTCGAAGACCTGGAACGCGACTGCATCCTTGAAATCCGGACGCAAAACCGCCTTTATCGCCTCGTAAATCGCGGCGATGGCGATGCCGTCATCGAGGGGCATCCCGAGTTTTGCCCCACGCCTGTCCTGGTGAAGATACACGGCTCAAGTTGGGGCGGCTCAATGCTCAAAGTGGCATTTGTTGGGCGAGGTATGCACCTGGAGTTTCGCCACCCCGGTTTCAACCGCCCGATCGTCACCTCGCGTATCGTCGAAATTCGCCAGGTAGCCTGATCCCCCCATACCTGCCCGCGGCATTAGCCGATCTTCTACTGCTGCATTCCACCTCATCCCACCGCGCCGTGGTGATATAATCGCGGCATAGGTAACTCGCATTCCGGGCAAGGGCTGCCCGGATCATTTCGGAAGCGCCAAGCGCTTCGGGGTTAATTTTGACGACCAAAGTGTGTTCAGAGGAGGTTTGTCTATGCGCAAGTTTGCGTTTCTAGCGGGCCGTACGACGGTGGCGTTCGCCGTTGCGTTGGTCCCGCTTGCCATCGCTCCAACCTCGGGCCTGGCCCAGGAGGTCAGCGCCGGCATCACGGGGCGAATCACCGATCCATCGGGGGCCGCGGTGGTTGCCGCTACCGTAACCGCCAGGGATGTCAACCGCGGTACCGCCTGGCCCAGCCAAACCAATGAAGAAGGCGTCTACGCTTTCCCGCGCGTCCCGCCCGGAACCTACGACGTCACGGTGGAAGCCGCCGGCTTCAAAACCGCCAGCCGTCCGGGCATCCGGCTGGAATTGAACCAGAGGGCCCGCCTCGACATCGCGTTGGAACTGGGCGCCGTCACCGAGACCATCGAGGTCACCGGCGCGCCGCCGATCCTCAACACCGATACCACCATCGTCGGCACCACCATCACCGAGAACCAGATCGTCAATACGCCGCTGGTCACCCGGAACTTCATCGCGCTCACCCTGCTGACTCCCGGCGTCACCACCACGAATCCCGACGCCTTCAACAACGGCTTGCGCTCCACCGGAGGCGGCCGTCCCTACGTGAACGGCAACCGAAAGGAAGCCAACAATTTCCTGCTCGACGGCATCGACAACAACCACACATCCGACAACCTCACGTCGTACCAGCCCAACCTGGACGCCATCCAGGAAGTCAAGATGATCACCAACAACGCCTCGGCGGAGTTCGGCAACTTTCAGGGCGGCGTGATCAACGTTTCCATCAAGTCCGGCACCAACCAGTGGCACGGCACCGCGTTCGAGTTCTTCCGCAACGACAAGCTGAACGCGAATAACTGGCAGCGCAACTACCAGGGCAATCCCAGAACGCCCATCCGCTGGAACCAGTTCGGCGGCACGCTGGGCGGCCCCATCAAGCGCGACCGCCTGTTCATCTTCGGCGACTACCAGGGCATTCGCCGCAACACCCCGCCGGCCGTCGGCACCATCCACGTCATTCCGGCGGAGTTCCGCAACGGCGACTTCTCGCGGCTGCTCACCGAGAACAACATTCAGCTCTACGACCCGCTCACCCGCGACGCCAACGGCATCAAGCAGCCGTTCGTGAACAACCAGATCCCGGTGGCGCGCCGAAACATCGTGGCCACCAACCTGTTCGCCAATCCCGACCTCTACCCGCTGCCGCTCAACAGCGGCCTGCGGTTCAACCAGCTCAACGCCGCTTCCAGCCGCACCGTCTCGGATCAGTTCGACGTCAAGGGAGACGCCAAGCTCACCGACAAGGACGACCTGTCGGCGCGGTATTCCTGGGGACGCCAACTGGTCCCGGGCGCGAACAGTTTCCCGCTGATCTTCAACTCGTTCAACACCGCTCCGTTTCAGAACGGCGTGATCAACTGGACCCGAACCATCGGTCCCACGATGGTGAACGAGTTCCGCGTCGGCGCCAACCGCATCCTGACCTGGAACGGCGGTGAAGACAAGGGTATGGGCAACGTCGCCGAGCAACTCGGCATCCAGCAAGGTAACGATCGCGGCCCCGGACTGATGGCTTTCAGCTTCATCAACGGCTTCGCCACCGGCATCGGAAACGCTAACATCGGCACCCAGCAGAAGTTCCCCAACAACACCTACCATTTCGCCAACAATTTCACGCTCATCCGAGGCCGGCACATGATGAAGATGGGCGGCCAGCTTCTCCGTCAGCAGATGAATCCGTTCTACGCCGGCAACAACGGCCGGACCGGCATCATCGACTTCGACGGCCACTTCACCGGCAATCCGGCCACCGCAAGCACGCCGGCGTCCAACGGCTTCGCCGAGGCGGATTTCTTCCTCGGCTATCCCTCCCGGACGCGGCGCGGCGTCGATACCGGCTCTTGGGGTCACCGCAAGAACATCCTCGGCTTCTACTTCCAGGACGACTGGCGAGTAAGCAACACGCTGACCCTCAACCTCGGCCTTCGCTGGGAGTATCACAGCCCGCTCGTCGAGGTCAACGATCGCCAGTCGAACTTCGAGCCCTTCAGCGGCCGCCAGATGCTCGCGGGCCAGGACGGCAACAGCCGCGCGCTGTACGAGCCGTTTAAGAAAGACTTCCAGCCCCGCATCGGCTTCGCCTGGACGCCGGAGGCGCTCGGCCGCCGCACCGTCTTGCGCGGCGCCTACACCATCTCCTCCTTCATGGAAGGGACCGGCACCAACCTGCGGTTGCCGCTCAATCCTCCGTTTAACGTCGAGTTCGAATCCATTTACGATAGCCCGGTTCCGGGCCAGACCACTGAGCAGGGCTTCACTACCGTGTCGGCGTTGAATCCCTATGTCGGCAGCAACATCCGCCTCTGGGATCCGTTTGTCCGGCCGGCCAACGTCCAGCAGTGGAGCTTCATCATCGAACAGATGTTGCCTTCCCAAACCGTGTTCAGCGCCGGCTATGTCGGCCAGAAAGGCACGCATCTCGTGGTTCCGATGCCGTACTTCCAGCGCATCCTGCATCCGGACGGGACCACCAGCCCCAGCCCCTACCTCTCGGGCAATCCGCAGCTTTCCCGCATCGCCCAGATTTCCGGCACCGAGTCCAACGGGAATCAGCGCTATGACGCTTTGCAGACCCAGTTGCGCAAGCGCATGACGCATGGCCTGGAGTACCAGGTGTCCTACACCTTCTCCAAGGGCATGAGCGACGCCATCGGCTACTACGGCGAAGGCGGGCAGGCCGGTTCGCAGTCCGCCTACTGGCAGAATCTGTACGACCGGCGCGCCGAGTGGGGCCCAACGTATTTCGACGCCAGGCACATCTTCACCTTCGTCCACGTCTACGACCTGCCGTTCGGCCGCGGCAAGACCTTCGGCTCCGCCTGGCGCGGGATCACCGACGGCGTCCTCGGCGGCTGGCAGCTCGGCGGCATCCTGACCTTGCGCTCCGGCTTCCCGCTCACCATCCAGGCCCGCGACGACTCCGGGACCATTTCCCGCGGTCCGCGCGCCGATCGCCTGGGTGACGGCGAAGGTCCAAAGCAGGTGGGTCCCGGCACGACCTGGCTTGACAGGTCGGCTTTCCGGCAGCCGGCGCGCGGCACGCTCGGCAACTCCGGCGTCGGCGTCGTCCGCGGCCCCGGCATGACGCAGTACAACCTCTCCGTTCAGAAGCTGTTTCCGCTCACCGAGCGCTTCAAGATGGAGTTCCGGACGGAGTTCTTCAACCTGACCAACACGCCGATCTTCGGCACGCCGTCCCGCAACGTGACGGCTGCCAACTTCGGCGAAATCCTTGGCGCCCAGGGCGAGCGCAACGTCCAGTTCGCCCTGAAGTTGATGTTCTAACCGGAACCGCAAGGTTCCCGTAACTCACCGGCGCGGCTTCCCATAAGGAGCCGCGCCGTTTTTTTCGCCCCTTTTCCGCACGCCGCCTCCTGCTACTCCACCCGACTACCGAGCCGCGACCGCGAGGAAGCGGTCCTCCCGGTCGGGTCGCCGTCAGGTTGTTACCCCCAGGTATGTTGATGTATGGTCAGGCCCCAGATCCAAATTCCCGGTCGTTGGCCGAAGCCCCGGACCCGCCCACCCAATCTTGTCAAACGGGTTAACATGGCCTTGAAATCTGCTTGACGCGGGAGTATAATCACCATGATTCCGTGGTGGGAGTCTGGATTCCGGCCAGTTCCCGGATTCCTCAGGAGCCGATCACGACATGTTGCGAACGAACGCTCCTCTGAACATGCGTTGCGGCTCAACACACAAACATCGCCAGGACTCTGTACAAGGAGTCCTCAGGAGTCTTTCACAGGGCGCGCCCCGCGCCCGATCGTCTGAAGGAGGTTTTATGAGAAACACACGGCATCGCAAAATCCTCATCTCGGCGTTTGCGATGCTCGTTTTACTTGCAGTTGTAGCAACCGGACAGGAATCCCGCGGCCGCGTGCAAGGCAACGTGACCGATCCGTCCCAGGCCGCGATCGTCGCCGCGAAGGTGACGCTCAGCAACGTCAACACCGGCGTCGAGACGGCCAGGGAGACGGATGCGGCTGGTTATTTCCGGTTCGATTTCGTCGTGCCCGGCACATACACGCTCGCCGTGGAGTCCCCCGGTTTCAACCGGTACATCCAGGAAAACGTCGTCGTGCTGACCGCCGGCGCCGTTACGGTGAATCCCGAATTGACGGTGGGCAATGTCACAGAAGCGGTCACCGTCACGGCGGAAGTGGCATCGGTGCAATTCAACACCAGTACCATGACCACCACCGTGGAGGCCAACGTCCTCAAGGACATCCCGGTTATCGCCCGCAACCCGTTCACGCTCGCGCTGCTCAATCCGGCGGTGGTCAACCAGTACTGGGACGTCTCGCATCGGAACCCGTTCTACATGTGGTCCAACTCCGGTCTCGATATCGGAGGTTCCACGGGTGGCAAGAACGACCAATTGCTGGACGGCGTGCCCACGGGCGTCGCCGCGCGAGGCTCTTACAACTCGCCCATGGATGCTGTTCAAGAAGTCGTGGTGATGCAGAACTCGGTGGACGCCGAGTTCGGTTTCAGCGCCGGCGGCGTGCTGAATCTCTCCATGAAGTCCGGCACCAACGACTGGCACGGCACCGCGTTCTATTTCGGACGCAACCCCGTCTTCAATGCGATGGCGAACCGGATTACGCGAGATCCTAGCTTCATCCGGAACCACATCTGGGGCGGTACGGTCGGCAATCCCATCAAGAAGAACAAGCTGTTCAACTTCTTCTCGTACGAGCACTGGCGCCAGATGCAACCCACGGCCACGGTCAACACCGTTCCGACGGATCTGGAGCGGTCCGGCGATTTCTCCCAGACCCGCACCCCGCAAGGCGCGCTGCGGCCCATTTACGATCCGTTCTCGACCGTTTTCGATCCCGCCACCTCGACCGTGACGCGAACGCCCTTTGCCGGCAACCGCGTCCCATCGGCGAGGTTCGATCCCACCGGATTGAAGGCGATCAACGATCTCTGGAAGCCCAGCCGCGCCGGCGACGATCCCAGCGGCATCAACAACTTCGCCGCCGGTTACTCCTGGTGGCACCGCTATTGGAACATTTCCGACCGCGTGGACTACAACCACAGCGACAGGCTCCGCATGTATTTCCGTTACTCCACTTATGACACCCGCCTGGACAACCCCAACTGGGGCGGCACGCGCGCGGTGCGGTCGGACAACGGCGGCTGGATGGACGCCAACAACGGGGCGGCCGACGCAATCTACATGCTGAGCCCAGCGACGACGCTGAACTTCCGCTTCGGCTTCATCCGCTCGATCGACCTGTACCGATCCTCTCCGTTCACGTTGGGAGAGGACGTGTGGGCGGACCTTTGGGGTTCCAATAACTGGTGGAAACCGGTTACGTCGGCTCTGGATAGCGTCTACTACCCCAACTTCAATTTCAGCGGAAATGGAAGCGCCAGTTCCGGTATCGGCGGGTGGTGGATCGTGGACATCTACGGTCTCAGCACCCAGGCCAACGTAACCCACACCCGCGGCAGGCACACCATGAAGGTTGGATACCAGTGGCGGAAGCAGTGGGAGCAGAACGGCAGTCCCGGTCCCAACGGGTTCACCTTCAACTCCATCGACACGGGCAGTTCGTTCCTGGGTTACAATGCCAGCCAAAGCGGCAGCCAATTCGCCAGCGCATTGCTTGGCGTGGTCAACCAAGGTTCGGCCCGCATCAGCCCCCTGTGGGACATGTCAATGTACCAGTATGGTCTGTACTTCCAGGACGACATCCGGCTGAACCGGCGGGTCACGTTGAACCTCGGCCTGCGCTGGGAGTATGAGACTGCTCCCACCGAGGCGACGAATTTGTTCTCCCGATACCTGGACCTGAGCACGCCGATTCCCGAACTCCAGAACATTACCATGCCGTCTGAGGTGAGGGCGATCAGCAACGTCCAGCCCACGTTCAACGGCGCCTGGATCTTCACCGACGACACTCACCGCGGTGTCTACGGCGCATCGAAGAAAATCTTTCTCCCGCGCGCCGGCATCGCGGTGCGCATCAACGACAGGACGTCGTTCCGCGCGGGCTATGCCAGATTCGCCACGCCGATCCGGACCATCTACACCGAGTCGTGGGACATCCCCAAGAACGGATATACGCAGGTCACCAATGTGTTGGGACCCATCGAGGGCATGCCCCGCACGCTCATCAGCAACCCGTTCCCCTCGAGCAACCCGCTGATCCTGCCGCCCGAGAAAAGCCTCGGCGCGTACACCGTGCTCGGCACCTCCGCGAGTTGGTTCAACCAGGAGTTGAAGCCGCCCACCGCGGACCGGATCAACTTCTCGCTGCAGCGGCAGTTGCCCGCCTCCTTCATGCTGGACAGCACCTTCTTCATGCACTTTGGCCACAACGTCCACGATGGCAGCATGTGGGGCGGCAACTATGGCCAACCCCTGAACATGATGGATCCGAACCTGGCCTACACCCACAAGGGAGCGGTGGACGCCGCGGTGCCCAACCCCTTCTACAACTTGCTGCCGGAAACCAAGATGCCGGGCGAGTTGCGCGTTCAGGAGACCGTCTCGGTCAGCCAGTTGCTGCGTCCCTATCCGCAGTTCACCAACCTGAATATGCAGTTCCGCCCCGGAATCAGCAACCGCTACTACGCCTTGCAGTTGCAGGCGATACGGTCGATGGTCGGAGGATGGAACCTGATCCTGGGCTACAATTACAACCGCGAGATCCACAGCGAGTTCTTCAACGACCCCGATCTCTACGCGCAGCGGATCACCATGATCGACCGCCGCCGGCCCCGGAGCAATCTGCGCATCGCCGGCACCTATGAATTGCCCTTTGGCAGGGGCCGCAAGTATGCCAGCGGCGTCAATCGCGCCGTGGACATGATCATCGGCGGCTGGGCCACCAGCCACTGGTTCATGTTTCAGGGTGGCCAATTGCTGACCTTCAACGCCGCGCAAGTCAACGGCGACCCGACCTCCGGCGTGCCTTCGGGCCGCTGGTTCAATCCGGACGTGTTCACGGTGCTGCCGGCGTATACGCCGCGCACGAATCCGTGGTACTACAGCGGCCTTCGCGGGCCTCGCTTCTGGAACCTCGATTCGACCCTCGTCAAGTACACGCCGATCACCGAAAAAGTACGGCTCGAGCTTCGCTTCGAGTTCTACAACACCCTTAATCACTTCATCCCGAGCAACCCGGACATGGGCGTCGGCAGCGGCACCATGGGCATTAGCACCTGGGTCTTCGGCGGCAACTACGGGCGCGAAGTGCAGTACACGGCCCGATTCCACTTCTAGCGCAAGACAAAACGCTGTCTTGCCGCAAGGCGGGTTCCCTCGGGAGCCCGCCTTTTTTTCTGCCAGGTTGGCGCAACACCGTGAGTTTTTTGTGCTCTATTGAGTAGATGGAACTCGCCACCCGGCGCCCCTTTGCAGGCATGCCCCGGCTCTCGGCCATTCTCAATATGCCAGGCGAGTTCGACGCGATCCGAAAAACCATCCGCCACCTCTGCGCGCAGTCCGTCCGCGACCAACTGGAACTGATCATCGTCGCCACCCCGGAGAAGGCCGCCCGGATCGATGCGACATCGCTTGACGCGCTCGGCGCCTCGCAGCTTCTGACCGTTCCCCGGATGCCGACCGCGGCGGCCGGTTGGGTAGCCGGAATCCAGGCCGCGCGCGCTCCGGTGGTTGTCCTATGCGAGGACCATTCCTACCCCGAGCCGCACTGGGCGGAGGCGTTGATCGAGGCGCACGAGCGCGACTATGCCGCCGTAGGGCCTGCCATGCGGAATGGCAATCCCGGCTCGCTGATCAGTTGGGCGAACTTCCTGCTTTGCTTCATCGAGTGGTCCTCGCTCGACCGGAGCCAGTTGGCGGCGACCGCACCGGGGCACAACACCAGCTACAAGCGGGACATACTCCTGGCGTACCCCGACCTGGAACGGCGGCTGGTTTCCGAGCGTCTGCTCCACTTCGATTTGGGCGCGAAAGGACACCACATTCTGCTCGAACCCCGCGCCGCCACCAATCACGTCAACATCTCCCGCGCCGGCTCCTACCTCGCTCACAGCTTCTATGGGGGCCGGGTCTTTGGCGGCGGCCGCGCCCAGGAGTGGCCGAAGATCCGGGCCTGGGCTTGCGCCTTCGGATTCCCGCTCGTTCCCCTGATCCGCCTGCGCCGCATCCTCAAGCTGCTCGACTCGCCCGCCAAGCGCCGCGAAAGCCGCTTCTGGGCCGCGTTGCCGTGGATAATGGCGGGCCTCGCCTTGCACGCTTTGGGCGAGGCGGCCGGCTATACTTTGGGTCCCGGCGCCGCCATGGACCGCTACATGAGCTTCGAGCTGCGCCGCGCCGAGCACGTCAACGCGGCCGACAAGGCGCTGCTGAAGGACGTCCCGGCTTTTGCCACCGCCGCGCACTCTGCCTTCTGAACTACTGGGCCGCCAGCTTCCGGTAGATTTCCAGTTCCCTCGCCTGGTCCGCCGGCCGGCCGGACAGGCGGTACGCTTCGGCCAGGGCTAAGTGGTTGCGCGCGCCGCGGGGGTCCAGCTTCGCCGCGAGTTCCAGATGGCGCACCGCCTCGGCAATCTTGCCCTGGTCCAACCGGAGCTTCCCGAGATCGTAATGCGCCTGCGGCAGCGCAAAGTCGAGCGCCAACGCTTTCTCCAGCAGCGCCACCGCCCGCGCCTCATCCTCCATCCCGGGTTCCAACAGCAACCGGCCGTACGCGGCGACCAGGGGTGCGAACCCGGGGAAACCGGCGATCCCTTTCTCGAACGCGGCCGCTGCCTCCTTGTATTGCCACAATGCCTGCCGCGCCGTCCCCAGCCACAACAGCGCCTCGGGGTCCTGCGGGTTCAGCGCCGCCGCCCGTTCGAACGATTGCGCCGCCTGCTTGTTCGCGCCGCGCTCCAGCTCGATACGTCCTTTGAGCTTCAGGGCCTGCGCCGACGTCGGGTCCACGTCGTGCGCTTTCGCGGCCGTCCGATACGCCGCTTCGAAGCTGCGGTTCTCCAGCAAAATCTGTGCGGCGTGGTTGTACCAGACGGCCTCGTTCGGCGCCAGCTCGATGGCGCGCCGGGCCGCCGCCAGCGCCTCGTCTGGCCGGCCCTGCCGGTGGTGGCACCATGCCAGCAGGCTGAAGTCCCGGGCGTCGCGGCTGCCTTCCGCGACCAGCCGCTCCAGCACGGCCTGGCTTTCCGCGAACCGTCCGGCCCGGTAGCGGTCGAGCGCCGCCTCGTATCCGGCCTGCGCCGCCATGAGCATCAGGCATAGCAGCAAGGGTCCCATCTACTTCTCAGGTTCCCGCACTTTCAAGACCTGGTTCAGCGGGACGCCGGTGAGGACCTGCTCGATGCCGCTCGGCCAGCGGATCTCAATGCGCGGGGCGGTCTTCGCCTGGCCGAGACCGAAATGCACGCCGAACAGGCTGGACGACGCGTAGCCGGCGCTGGACGTCATGTGGTTGAACTGGTCGCCGATGCGAACTTCCGCGCCGATCCCGTCGCGGTTGCTGCGGACCCCTTCGAGTTTCAGTATCAGCCAGGAGTTCTCGTTCGGGCTGACGTTCTCCCACAGTTCGGCCGTTTCTCCGATGACGCTTACCGCGACGTCGATGCGGCCGTCGTTGTTGAAGTCGGCGAAAACGGCGCCCCGGTGCGCGCGCGGGACCTGGAAGTCCCCGCCCGCCTCGCTGGAGTGGTCCTGGAAGCGGCCGCCGCCGCCGGCGAACACGCTGTTGGCCAGCTTGTACCGGGCGGCCTCGAACGCTTCCACCGTATCGTTGACGTGGGCGTTGGAGACGAACAGGTCCTTCCATCCGTCGTTGTTGAAATCGAACAGGCCGGGGCTCCATCCGCTGCGGCGGATGGTCAGGGCGTCCAGACCGCTGCGGCGGCCCCAGTCGCGGAAGCCGATTCGCGGGAAGTTCTTGAACAGCGGAAACGTCTCTCCGGCCAGGGCGGCGAAAACGATGTCCGGCAAGCCGTCGTTGTCGTAATCGCGGAAGTCCGAGCCCATCGCGGAGACTTCACCGCCGTGGCCCGGCAGGGCGACGCCCATCTCCAGCCCGGCCTCGGCAAACCGGCCGTCGCCACGATTGCGGAACAGAAAGCTGGGGATCTTGTCGTTGGTTACGAAGATGTCGGTGAAGCCGTCCCGATCGTAATCCGCGAACGAGACGCTCATGGCTTTGCCTACGTGAGCGGCGATGCCGGACGCGGCCGAGACGTCCTCGAACGTCCCGTCGCCGCGGTTCCGGTAGAGCGCGTTGGGAAGTCCCTCGTAGAGACGCGGATGGCAATAGGAACGGATTTTCTTCGCCGGATCGCCGCAAAATGGCGGGTTTTCCGGCGACCACTTCAGATAATTCGCCACAAACAGGTCCAGGCGCCCGTCATTGTCGTAATCGAACCAGCCGCCCGTGATCGCCCAGACGCCGCTCTTGATGCCGGCTTTTTCCGTGACATCCTCGAATTTTCCGCCGCCAAGATTGCGATAAAGGCGATTTCCGCGGACACCGGACACGAACAGGTCGACGCGGCCGTCGTTGTCGTAATCGGCCGCCGCAACGCCGTGGCAGTAGCCCTCGCCCGTGAGCCCGGCCTCGGCTGTGACATCCTTGAATCGCATGCCCCCGAGGTTGCGGTACAGCCGGTTGTGGAATCGGGGAGCGTTCTTTTCAAGCGAGGGAATCGCGGCGCCGTTGGCGAGGAAGAGGTCCGTCAGGCCGTCGCCGTCGTAGTCGAACGCCGCAACGCCGCCCACCATCGTCTCGATGATCTGTTTTTGCGCTGTGGCGCTGTTGCGCAGAACAAAGTCGATGCCGGCGCCCGAAGCGGCATCGCGGAACCGGATGGGCGTCGGTTCCTCGGCGCACAACGCCAGCGCCAGCAGGTACAACGCGCACCGTGGCCAAACCAGGCTCCCCCTCACTCGGAGCATGATAGCATTGACCCGATGGGGGACCGCATCGTTTACAACCTTCTGGAAGAGGCGGTTGCGAAGTTCGGCGCCTTGCCCGCGCTCCACCAGCCGCGTCCCGGAAAGGCCGGCGAAAAGTACGAAATCTACAACTGGATCGATTACAAGCAGGCCGCCGAAGAGGTGGCGGCCGGGCTTCGCAAGCTGGGCATAAACAAAGGCGATATTGTCGGCCTCGACGCCGAGACCAGGGCCGAGTTCTACATCGCCGACCTGGGCATCATGGTGGCGGGCGCCATCGCCGCCGCCGTCTACACCACCTATCCGGCCGCCATACTGGTGCGGACCTTCCAGGCGTGCGACGCGAAAGCCATTTTCGTCGAGGACCCGAACGTGCTCGACTCGCTTCGGCAGGCGACGGACCCCCCGCTCGACGTGATCTGGCTGCTGCTCACCGGCGATGCCGAGGGTGCGATTAGCTTCGATGAGTTGCGCCGGCTGGGGCGCGATGCCATCGGAGAAGATCCGGAACTCCTGCGCCGCCTGAAACAGGAAGTTAACCCCGGCGACCATGCCATTCTCTACATGACCTCCGGGGCCACCGGCGAGCCGAAGATGGGGCTGGTAACGCAAAGCGCGATTATGGCCAACGTGGACCTGGGGCCGGACGTGTTGAGCAACGGTCCGGACGACGCCACGATCGCGTTTCTCCCTTCTGCCCACATCACGCAACGCGTGGCGATGGAGTTCGTGCCGCTCAAGATGGGTATCCCCGTCTGGTTTTCCGAAGGACTGACCAAGCTGCCGCACGAGATGAAGGCGGTCCGGCCCACCTTTTTCGTTGCGCCGCCGCGGGTGTGGGAGCGCATCTACGCCAGCATCTGCACCGAGGTCCGCAAGCGCGGTGGCCTCACCCAGAAGATGTTCTATTGGGCGCTCGGCATCGGCCTCGAGGTTTGGAGGCGGCGGCAGGAAGGCCGCCCGGTCCCGCCTTGGCTCTCGCAGGCGGCAAAAGCGGCGGACCGGCTCGTGTTCCGCAAGATTCGGGCGCGCTTCGGCGGGCGCATGACCCTGGCGATCTCTGGCGCCGCACCTTTGGCCGCGGACCTGGCCGATTTCTACGGGGCGATCGGCATGCCCCTGCACGAAGGCTACGGCCTCACCGAGGCGGGCATCGTCTGCCTCAACCCCATCGGTCAGCCGGTTTCCGGCTCCATCGGCAAGGCGCTGCCCGGCGTGGAGTTCAAGCTGGCCGGCGATGGCGAACTGCTGATCAAGAGCCCGACCCTGTTCGCTGGCTATTTCCGCGATCCCGAGGCGACTGCTTCCGTATTCCGCGACGGCTGGCTGGCGACCGGCGACATCGCCGAGATCCGGGAGAACGGATTCGTCTACATCACCGGCCGGAAGAAAGAGGTGCTGGTGTCGTCCAACGGGAAAAAGATCTATCCTTCGCGCATCGAGAACCTGTTCAAGGTGGAGCCGCTGATCAACCAGGTGCTGATTCTCGGCGACCGGATGCCATACGTGGCCGCCCTGTTTACGCTGAATCCCGCGGCGGCCGAGGCGATCAAAGGCATGGACGGCTTCCGGCAGATGAAGATGGCCGAACTGGTGAAGGCGCGGCCGGTGCAGGCAGAGCTGAAAAAGCTGGTGGCGCGCGTGAATCAGAACCTGGCGCCGTTCGAGCAGATCCGCCGCTATCACATCCTCGACCGCGACTTCAGCATCGAGGACGGCGAACTGACCCCGACAATGAAGGTGCGCCGCGCCCGCGTGATCGACAATCACAAGTCCACGATCAACACCCTTTATATGGGCAAGCTGGACGTCTAAGCCGCCCGTGAACCTGTAACCCGCGGCTGCGGCGAAACGCCTTTTGATCTATGCACAGACTGGGATTCGCCCTCGCTTCGCTCGCCTTCTGTTCCGCCGGATTGGCCGGGGAGTGGCAAATTGACTCCTCCCACTCGGCCACGCAGTTCTCCGTCCGCCACCTGATGGTGTCCACCGTTCGCGGCCATTTCGGCAAAACCACCGGCGCCGTGGTTTACGATCCCGCTAACCCTGCCGCCAGCGCCATCCTGGCGGAAGTGGACGTCTCTACCGTCGACACGCGGGTGGAGAAGCGGGACGCGCACTTGAGGGGCCCCGACTTTTTCGACGTCGAGAAGTACCCGACCATGACGTTCAAGTCCACCAAAGCCGAACCGGCGGGCGAAGGCGCCCTGAAGATGACGGGCGATCTCACGATCCGAGGCGTCACCCGGCCGGTAGTGCTGCACGTCGAGGGCATCACGCCGCCGATTAAGGACCGCGCCGGTCTCCGCATGGGCGCTACCGCGACGGCGAAGATCAAGCGCTCGGAATTCGGAATGACCTGGAACAGGGTGCTCGAGACAGGTGGCGTCTCGGTGGGCGACGACGTCGCCATCACGATTGACGTCGAACTGATCCAACGCGCGGCGTCGAGCGACTGAGAATCAGCCTTTGCCATCGACTGCACCCAGCTTGGCGACGCCTGCGAGGGCCGGTCTCCCGATCGCCCCTATTCGTGCCGCAGCGCCGTAACCGGGTCCACGCACGCCGCGCGGCGGGCGGGCAAGTAGGCTGCCAACGCCGCAACCGCGAGCAGGAACAGCGAAGCGGCTGCGAACAGAGTCGGATCGGTGGGGCTGACGCCGTACAGCATGCCGCGTAGCGCCCGGGTTAGCGCGAGACTGCCTGCCAGCCCGATGGCGATGCCGGCCAGTCCGAGCAGCGCGGCTTGGCCAACGACACGGGCTGCGATTCGGCCGCGGCCGGCCCCCAGCGCCATCCTCACCCCAATCTCCCGCGTCCGGCGCGCGACCGAATACGAAACGACGCCGTAGATGCCGATCGTGGCAAGCAGCAGCGCGACCAGGGCGAAAGCAGCCAGCAGGGTAACAGAGAAACGGCGCACGAACGTGGACCGGGAAACGGCGGTTTCCAACGCCGCCACATCCGAGACCGGCAGGTCTTTGTCCAATTCGCGTATGGCGTTCCGGAGAGTCGAAGCCAGCGTTTCCGCGGCGCCCGTAGTGCGCACAACCAGGGCCATGGTTTCGCCCGGCGTCTGCGCGTAGGGCACGAAGTATTCGGCGTCAGGCTCATCGGCCAGCGACGTGCTCCGGACGTCCCGGGTCACGCCGACAACCGTCATGCGCACATCGCCGCGGCCGACCGCGAAGCGCCTGCCTACGGCGCTCTCTCCCGGCCAGCAGCGTCGCGCCATGGTTTCGTTGATGATCGCAACCGGCGATCCCGCGGGATCGCGAGGCGTGAAGGACCGGCCCTCGATCAGCGAGACGCCTATAGCCCCGAAGTAGCCGGGATCGATCGCCCGCATAAAGGCGATGTTGCGCTCGCCGGATCGGGGCGCCGCGCCTTCGGCGGATACGTCATTGCCGCTTTTCGATCCGCTGAACGGCAGGTGAGACCCCATGCCTGCATCCTTCACGCCGGGCGACGCCTTCATGCGCTCCAGCAAGGCGTTGAAGAAGTTCATGCGCTGACTGGGCTTGGGGTAGCTGGACGGCGGGAGAGTGATCTCGGCCGTGAGGACGCCTTCCGGCTGGAAGCCCGGATCAACCGCCAGCAGGCGCGTCAGGCTGCGTACTGTCAGGGTGGCGCCGATCGTCAGAAGGAGCGCGATCGCTACCTCGCCCACCACCAACGCGGACCGGGCTCGGCTTCGGCGAAGGCTTTCGCTGCCACCGCGCCCCGCCTCCCCAAGTGAGCCCGCCAGCCCGCTACGCGTGGCGCTCAACGCCGGGACGAGCCCGAATAGAATCGTCGTCAACAGCGTTGCCCCGGCGGCGAAACACAAGACGGACGTGTTCAACGTAACTCTGTCCAGAAAGGGAAACGGCATTTCCAGTCCGGCCAGCGTCCGCACCGACGCCCACGCCAGCGCCAGCCCCAACGCGGCGGCCACGGCGCCAAGAACGGCGCTTTCCGTCAGGAGTTGGCGGACGAGACGGCTGCGTGGGGCGCCCACCGCGGTCCGGACAGCCATCTCGCGCTGGCGCGCGCCGGCGCGAGCCAACAGCAGGGCCGCGATATTCGCGCACGCGATCAGCAGAACCAGCGTCACGGCCGCGCCGAGGACCACTACGCTGGACCGCACGTCGCGCACAAGAAACGCGCGTAGCGGCCATACGCGTGCGCCCCAATCGGGGGGGTATCCGTATTGCTCAACCCACCCGCGGCACAGGCTGTCGATCTCCGCCTGGGCCGTGGCAAGGGCCACTCCCGGCTTCCGCCGCCCGTATACGCCGACCGTCGGCATGCCCGGCGCTCGCGCGCCGCTGTGGGCGATCGGCGTGAATACGTCCTCCCGGTGAAGGTCGAAATCGGGCGGCAGAACCCCGACCACCTCGTAGCTGGCGCGATCGAGGACGATCGAGCGGCCCGCCACCGCGGGGTCGCCGCCGAACCGCCGTTTCCAAAGGCCGTCGCTGATGATGGCGACGCGGGGGGCGCCTGGTCGGTCTTCGCCGGGCAAAAAGTCGCGGCCTAGCGCGGGACGCACGCCCAGGAGCGGGAAAAAGCCGTCACTTACCCGCAGCATCCGCACCCGCTGCGGCTGATCGCCCGACGTTAGGTTCGCCGTCCCGGGGCTGAACGCCGTCATCGCGTCAAACGACCCGGCCCGCGCGCGCCACCAGTCGACAAACGTGTTGTATTCGACGAACGCCCCCGAGATATTGAGCCTCGGGATGCCCGCTCGGATGGTGACCAGCCGGTCCGCGTCGCGATAGGGCAGCGGCCGGAGCAGGACGGCATGCGTGACGCTGAACATGGCCGTATTGGCTCCAATCCCGATGGCGAGCGTCAGTGCTGCGAGAGCGAAAAGAGCCGGATTCCGGGTCATGTTCCGCAGCGCGTATGATAGATCCCGTCGCATCTGAACCTCTGGGCCGCTGAAGCGGGCCTTTCGGTTTTGACACCCGCATATCCGAATTAGTTCCATCCGGCTAGAACGGGCGCGTGGCGCGCGCACTCGGGCGTGCCGAGCCGAGACTCATCTCGGCTCTTGTGCGTCCGAACCCCAAGCGACGCCCTAGCCTTTTTCCCGGGTGGACACCTGCCGCTTCTTCTGCGAGACTGCATCCATGGCCGCCTGGACGTCGCTCGAGCCCGCCGAAGGATTCCCGGTCCATATCGCCGCGACCCGGCGCGGCCTCTGCCGCCTGTCGATTCAGCAGAGTACCGCCGCCTTCGTCGCTGGCCTCCGCGGCGCCTGCTCCTCGGAAGACTGGTGGCGCGACGACGCCCACCCTCTGCTCGGCGACGCGGCCGAACAGCTTCGAGCTTACTTCGGCCGCGCGCGGCGCGAATTCGAGCTCCCGCTCGACCTTCGCGGAACCGAGTTCCAGCTCAAGGTCTGGCGCGCGTTGCGCGGTATCCCGTACGGAGAGCGGCGCAGCTACCGCGACATCGCTCGCGCCATCGGATCCGCTGCCGCCACCCGCGCCGTCGGCGCCGCCAACGGCCGGAATCCCGTGGCCATTGTCGTCCCCTGCCATCGCGTCATCGCCGCCGACGGCTCGCTGGGAGGCTATGCCGGCGGCCTCCGCGTCAAGGAGATGCTGCTTGAGCTCGAGGCCGGCGCCTCAGCTCGGCGCGCTGCCGCTCAAGGCCGCGGACTGTAATCGCGCCCGAAGAAAATCCATCAGGCGCTCCTCTTCTTCGATCTCCATCCGCGCTTCGAGCGTCAACAGGCGCAGGGGACGGATCGCCGCGGCGGCGCCCGCCGGCAGGTTCATCGCGTCCTTTTCCGTCGTCAGCAGCGCCTCGCACCCGGCGGATTTCGCGCGCGCCGCCAGCGCGGCCACATCCCGGAGCGCGTACCTGTGGTGATCGGCGAAGCTTCGCCGTTCCATCGGCCGGCAGCCGAGTTCCCCCAGCGTCTGCCAGAACGAACCGGGATTGGCCAGCCCGCAGAATGCCACGGCCCGCAGCGACGATACCGCCGCCGCCGACAGCGTCTCTCCGGTCGCCAGGTCCACCCACCGCGACGGCGCCATTCGCGAACGGAATATCGGCGCCTGCGGATTTTGTTCCCGCAACCGCGCCTCGATCGCTTCCAGCGGACAGCCCGGCGCCGCCCGCGTGATCACAAACGCGTCCGTCCGGCCCAGCGCCTCCAGCGGTTCTCTTAGCCGTCCTAGCGGCGGCGCCGCCTCGCCGGCGAACGGATCCAGCGCGTCGATCAGAACTAGGTCCACCTTCCGCGCTAAGCGCCAGTGCTGAAACCCGTCGTCCAGCAGGATCGCGTCCGGCCGGAACTGCGCCTCCAGCAATACGCCGGTCGCGTACCGGTCCGCGCCGATGCCCACCGGCCCCGCCCCCGCCCTCAGAAAGAGCTGCGGCTCGTCGCCGGTGATCGAGACGGGCGCGCTGCTGCCCTCGGCCAGAACCGTCGACGCTTCTCCTGTCCTCCTCCGATACCCCCGCGTGAGGATCGCCGGCCGCCGCCCCTGGTCCTTCAGAAGCTGCGCCAGCCGGAGCGCGCACGGCGTCTTGCCGCTGCCCCCCATGCCAATGCCCCCGATGCTGATCACCGGCGTCTCCAGCTTCTTAGGCTTCGTCCAGCCCCGCCGTGCGGCTGCGCCTGCGCGCCACAACAACGTCAGCGGCCACAACGCCGCCGTCGTCAATCCCCCGCGGACCGGCCGGCGGATCGACCTCCCGAGCAGCCGCCGCGCCTCCACCAGCGCCTCGTCCGTCGCGCCCCGTTTTGCCTCCGCCAGCGCGCGCGCCGTCTCTCCCACCCGCCTTGCGTACGCCGGATCGTCCAGCAACAACGCCGTCGCGTTTTCGATCTCCTTCGCGTTCGCGATCCGAACCAGCCCGCCGCGTGCCTGAAATTCCTCCGCGATATCCGGGAAATTCTCCATGTGCGGACCGGCCACCACCGGGCAGCCGGCGAACGCCGGTTCCAGTACGTTGTGCCCGCCGCGCTCGGCGATCGTCCCGCCCATGAACGCCGCGCTCGCCAGCGAAAACAGCCCGCTTAGCTCGCCGATCGAATCGAGCAGCAGCGCGCCCGGAAGCTGGAGCTCCGTCTCGCCGCGCAACGCCGACCGCCGCGCAAAGCGGATGCCCCGGTCCCGCAGTTTCCCCGCCGCCGCGTCGAAACGCTCCGGCCGCCTCGGCGCCAGGATCAACAGAAGCTTCGGCCGCGCTGCCGCCAGCCGCCCGAACGCCTCCAGCACCGCGTCGTCTTCGTCGATGTCCGCCGCGTGCGCCGGAGGCATCGTGCTGGCCGCCACCCACACCGCCGCCGGCTGTGTCCGCTGAAGGAACGCCGCGATCTCGCCGGGTATTCCCCACCGGCCGGGATCGAAGTCGTATTTCAGGTTGCCCGCCGTCCGGACGCGATCCGCCGGCGCCCCTAGTTCGAGAAATCGCGCCGTTGCGGCCGGATTCTGCGCCAGGATTACGTCGGGCAGCGCCAGCACAGGCCGGAACGCCCACGCCAGCCGCCGGTACCGCGGCATCGCGCGATCGGAAATGCGCCCGTTCACGATCGTTAAGCCCGCGCCCGAACGCTTCGCCTCCCGGTACAGGTTTGGCCAGATCTCCGTCTCCAGTACCACCACCAGTGATGGCCGCAACCTTCGCAACACCCGGCGCACCGCGAAGCAGTAGTCGATCGGCGCATGGAAGACGCCGTCCGCCATTCCGCCAAGCTTCTCGGAGGCGATCGCCCGGCCAGCCAGCGTCGTCGACGACACATAGATTCCAGCGCCTGGGTACTGCGCCCGGAGCCGCTCCACCAGCCGGATCGACGACATCGCCTCGCCCACCGAAACCACATGCAACCAGATGGAAACGCCGCCCGTCCCCTCAATCGAACGCGGCAGAAGGCCGAAGCGCTCCGCCAGGTTGCCGAAGTACCGGCGGTCCCGCAGTCCTCGCCAGAACAGGTAGATTACGATGAAAGGGAAGGCCGCCGCGGTCAACAGGCGGTAGAAGAAGAAAATGATGTCTTTCCCCGGAAACACGGTAGGCTGGCGCTGTTCACTCCACGCCGCGGCCTCAACCCGGCGGAAGCGCGTGGCCGCGCCGCGGGCGGCCCTCGCGTGCCTGGCGCTCTTTTCGAGTATAGCCACCGCCTACGGCGCCGACAAGGATGGTTCGTTCCAGGTCAAGCCGGCCGCCTCTTACGCCAGCAACGCAACCATCAGTTCGCTCACCATCGGCGCCGAGGTCTACAACACGCAGCAGGAAGTCAAGTCCGCGTTTGGCAAACTCGATCCCAACAAGCATGGAGTGTTGCCCGTGCTCGTCGTGATGCAGAACGACTCCAGCCAGACCCTCCGGCTTCAGGACATGCGTGTGGAATACATTCGCCCCGATGGCCGCTCCGTCATCGCCACGCCCGCCGCCGACGTGCCCTACCTGCACGGACCGGCGAAGCCCAGAACCGCCCCGCCAACCTATCCCATCCCCGGCCTCGGCGGCCGCAGGAAGAATCCCCTCGACGTCTGGGAGATCGGAGGCCGCGCCTTTTCCGCAAGGATGCTCCCCGCTGGCGAGGCCGCCAACGGCTTTTTCTACTTCCAGACGGCCGACCACCGCGGCGCCAAACTCTACATCACCGGCATCTCGGAAGCGGCTACCGGTCAGGAACTCTTTTACTTCGAGATCCCCCTCGATTAAGCCTGTCTCCTCGCCGGGCTATCATTGTTTCTTTGAACGGGCCGGCCACAACCACATGAACCGCATCGACGCCAAGGATCGCCTGATACTCGCCCTCGACCTCCCCGGCGTTGAAGAAGCCCGGCGCATGGTGGAAAGCCTCGACGGCGTCGTCCATTTCTTCAAAGTCGGGCTGGCGCTGCAGTTGGCGCCCGGCGTCGAGGCCTTCATTCAATCGCTCATCGCCCGCCAGAAACAGGTCTTCCTGGACTACAAGTACTACGACGTGCCGGAGACGCTACGTAAAGCCGTCCGCCGCGCGGCCGGAATCGGCGTGTCGTTCCTGACGATTCACGGCCCCGCCAGCCTGATCGAAGCCGCCGTCGAAGGCCGAGGCGCCTCCTCGCTCAAGCTCTTCACCGTAACCGTCCTCACCAGCATGGACGCGGGCGATATGGCGGAGATGGGTTACACGCGGCACTCCGTCGAAGAACTCGTGCTGTTCCGCGCGCGCAAGGCTCTGGAGGCCGGATGCGACGGCGTCATCGCCTCCGGCCGCGAAGCGGAAACGATCAAGGCGGTGGCCGCCGGCAGGCTCCTTGTCGTCACCCCGGGCATCCGGCCTGAGGGCTACCCCCAGGACGACCAGAAGCGCCGCGTGAACGCCGCGGACGCGATCGCCGCCGGCGCCGACTACCTTGTTGTCGGACGACCGATCGCCGGCGCGCCCGATCCCCGCCGGGCCGCCGCGGCGTTCCTCGATGACATGCAGACGGCCTTCGACCGCCTGGCGCCCGATCGCTGAGCCTGAACGGCCGCAGTTGCTACCATAGAATCTCAGGGATGTCCAAGACCAAAAAGAAGAAGGAGCCGATCCCCCCCATCAATCTCTGGGGCCACATTCTCGCGGTCGCCTGGCTGGTGCCGGGCGGCGGCCACTTCCTCCAGCGCCGCCACGGCCGTGGCGCCATCCTCCTCGGGTGCGTCGCCATTACTTTCATCATCGGCCTGTTGATGCGCGGAACGATGTTCCAGCCCCAAACCGGCGACCTGCTGACTACCATCATCAATGTCGGCGGCTTTATTGGGAACCTCGCGTCCGGCGTCTTCTATTTCTTCACCGTCTGGCTCGGCTATGCCCAGCCCGACGTCGCCGGCCACGTTCACGACTACGGAACCAAGTTCCTCGTCGCCGCCGGGCTTATGAACATTCTCGCCATGGTCGACGCGTTCGAAATCGCCGTTGGGAGGAAGAGCTGATGAAGATGAACCTGACCCATTTCGAAGCCAGCCTGCTGTTTGCGCTCTTTTCGTCCGTCGTCCTGGGCGTCGTCAGCCGCAAAACCAACCGCGAACGCCTGCATTACGGCGTGCGCTGCTTTGGCTACTTCCTGCTGGCTGTCTTCGGACTCGGCTGGTTAATGTACTTCGGCCACCGATAGTTGCTGCTGAAAGCTGATCGCTCCCACCCTCAGCGCTTCTCTTCCGCCGCTCCGTTTCCGCAATCGCCCCTGCACACGATTTCCGAGATCCGCTGATATTCGCCCAGCCGGCTATCGGACACCGATGGCCTCCGGATGCCGAACACCTCCACGGTCGAGCCGTCGGGCCGTTTTCTGGTCTCGATGATCTGCTGTTCCTTCAGGAATGCCTGGCCATCCGCCTGCGACGCCGCGCGCCCGGTCGGCGCCGGACCATAGACATTCACCACACGCCGCTCGGAGCCGGCCGCGTCCTTTTCGGTCTCGGTAACGTTCCGCCCCGCGAACTCCAGCGTTCCGCTTACCGCTGCGTTGTACTGCGTCACCGTCTCGATCCAACGGTTGCCCTGCCGCGCCGCCTCCGCCGTTTCCCGGGCCGCTTCGTAGAACCTCCCCGACGCGTCCCGCCGCCACGTCACGGCGTCTCTCGACGAGGCGCCCTCGCGCGCCGTCTCGATGCCCTCGCGCCTCTCCACCGTCTCCACCGAGCCGTTCGCGCTCGGCCGTTCCACCACCGTCGTCGACTTCACCACGTCGCCCGTCTTTGTCGATTCCGTCGTTGCTCGCTCAGTGAGCGTCAGGCGCCCATTCAGATCCGCCCGGTAGACCGTGGATGTGGATGTTGTCCCGGCGGAAGTCTTTCGCTCTTTGATGCGGATTATTTCAACCGGCAGAGGATGCCCGTTCTGGTCGAACCTCCGGATCGTGCGTTCGATCGCCTTCCCCTCCGCGCTTTCGCTGACGACGCTCTCGTCAACCTGCTCGAGTGGCGCCGAACCTCCATTGATTGTTTGGATTCGTTCCGTACGGCTCCGTCGCGAGTCTGCGCGAATATCCTTCGCCGTCTCCGCCGCGACTCGATTGCCGTTGGCGTCGTAGACGTACGACGTGTATTCCCGGCTCTTCTCCTGCGTCAGCGCTACCCCGGACATCGCCACAAGCCCCAACGCGCACCATCGCCTCACGCCTCCAGCTTATGCTGGGAAGCCTGAGCCTGCAATTGGAGAAATGCATTAAATCAAGGCTACGTACGCGGCTATCGGATCCGGGAAAAACCTGATGGGCGGCGCCGAGCCTAGAGTATCCTGTCCCGCACAAGACCTTACAATACCTGTGGGGGGCAGCCTCTTAGGCGGCGCGGGACTCAAGGTCCCGCCAAGACGGTCTGACGCCTCGGCCCTGCCACACATCGGCGTTGACCGGATTGTCAACTGTTACAGTAGACGGGACAGGGAGACTAGCCTACCGCCTGCGCCCCGCGAATCGCTGCGTGATCAGTAGCGGCGCTGCCGCCTCGTCTTCCGTCTTCTCCGCCACCGCCAGAAAAATCACCTGCCGCTGCGTCGAGTCTGCATTGCTCCAGGTGATCGTCATTCCGTCGGTATTGTTGCTCGCCAGAGCGGCTCGGGAGTTGAGCGTCACGTTCGACGGCGCGGCCGTGTAACACGCGATGGCGTAGTTGGCGAAATTCACCATCTGGCTTTGGTTGTTGCTTGTATTTGCCCCCGCCCAGTTCACCGATTGCTCGGCCGGCGAAACCACAAATCCCAGGCTCACCTTGGCCGTGCCCAATTGCGCCGCCGCCGCCGCCCAGCAGTAGCTGGCGAAAATCGTCGCTTGCGGCTCAAACTCGAGCGACGTGATCGTCTGGCTCTGCGCCGAAGTTGGCTGACTGAACCACCCGACCTTCGCCCGCAGCCCCTTCACAAACACCGCCCAAGCGTAAACGGCGCTCGTCGGCGTTTTCGTGTAGTTCAGCGTAACCCCGTCGGAATCGAACGAACTGACCGCGCCCTCCAGGTACATCGCCGACGTGTCGGGAAGATAGATCGCTTTGCTCGTGCTCTGCGCGCCGGTGTCGTTGCTGCTGCTGGTCAACGTGGAATTTCCAAAACCCGCTTGCTGCGTCGGCGATGCCGCGAACCCCAGTCCAAACCGCCCCCCGGTGCTGCTGGACGGCGGCGCAGTTGTTTGCCCGACGGTGAAAAACTGCGCCAGGTCCGGGGCGAATCCCGCTCCTGTAATCGTCTGCGAGCCCGTCGTCGTCGGCGTCGAGAACGGTACCAGCGCCACATCCGTCACCGCTGTGCCGCCCCATGCCTCGTACGTAACTCGAATCGCGCTCCCCGCCGTCACCACGCTGATGCTGAATCCGTCCGCGTCCATAGACCCGAAATCGGCCGCCTCTGTTAGCGTCCCGTTGTAGCTCACAACCACGAGGCACCGGTTGTCGGCGTGGATCGCTTTCGCGTTCAGCACTCCGTTCACTTGCCTCGCGAATACCGCCGCCCGCGACATCGCCGAAATCGCCGCCCCGTATCCGATCGAGTAATCGGCTGCGAACGTGCCCGTCGTGGTTTGTCCGCTCCACTTCAGAAACACAATCTTCGGCTGGAATCCTAGCCCCGAAATCGTCTGCGTCCCCGTCGACGTGCTCAGTTGAAACGCGCCCGCCGCCCGCTGAAAATCGGCCCGCAAAGCCGTTTGAGCCAGAAAGGCGAACGCCGCCAGCGCCATCAGCCTTCGCGTCATATGTTCTTGCACCTTCCGTTGACGATCAGCGTTACCCCGGACTGCCCGTTCACCGCCGCGATATTCGCCTTGAAGAAGCTGCTCGTCGAGAGATTGCTGTTGTTCTGGTCCGTCGCCGCCTGTTGCGACATGTTCCCCGTGTGGCTGTACGTCTGGTTCCCTCCGCTGAACATCGACAAGCACGTCTCGGACGCCCCGTTGGTGCACGAATACACTTGGTAGGTCATCGGCCCTGTGCCTTTGTTGGCCGCGATCACCCGCACCGACGTCACGCTGACGCTGCCACCGCAGTTCGCCGGCGTCGGCAGTCGCACCGCGAAATCTCCCGTCGTCGGCGCTCCGGTGAACGGGATCCCCACTTGCCACGGAATCAGGTGCTCGTGATTGCTTCTCGCCAGTGACGTCGCGTCGCCTGCGTTCGCCACCGGCGTCCCGCTCGTCTCCGCTGCCTGGATCGTGATCTGGCCGGCGGTGGTCGGGGCCGCCCCCGGTCCGCCTCCCAGCACCACCGCGCCCGCCGCCAGCGTCTCGCTCGAGGCCATGCTGCTTGCCCCGGCGAAATACGGAACGCCACCCGTGACGCCGCTCGCGATTCCGGTCCCGCCCTGCGCCACCGTCACCGCCGCGTGATCGGTAAGGATCGTCGCCGAGGCGTCCGGCAACGTGAACGTCTTTGTCGTGCCGGCCGGTCCCGCGAACGTTGTGAAGCCGCTTCCCGTCCCCCCGTGCGCGGCGCCCAGAATCCCGGTCACCGCCCCCGCCTCGTCCAGCGCAACCGGCCCGGAGCACTCGCCCCACGCGCCGTCGCCTTTCAAGCACTTGCTCGCGTCTCCTGCCTGCGGAGCCGGAACCGCTCCCGGCTGCCCGCCTTCGCCGCTGTCCCCTTCCATCGCCGGCAGAGTCGACCGGAGCACCTTTCCCGCTGCGTCCAGTCCCGCCACGCCGTTCGCTTCGTCTCTCGCCGTAGTCGCCAACTTCTCCGCATCCAGCTCCTCGATCGCCGCCTGCACCGTCGTCGCCGACACCCCGCCCGACGGTGTGTTCGTGATCGATGAAGCCGGATGTTGATCGGCCGCTTCCCGGTTCTCCATCGCCGCGTGGTCCAGACACGTCCCCCACGTGCCGTCCCCTTTCAGACACTTCGGCGCGTCGCCCGCCGCCGGCGCGGGAACCACTCCCGCCTGTCCCCCCATGCCGGCGTCGCCTGTCATCTCCGGCAGCCAACCAAGCTTCAGCCGCCCCGACGCGTCCGCCTTGGGAATACCGTGCGCCGCCGGAGCCTCCACCGCGATCTCATCGTCGCCTCCGTGTTGGTGCTCCGCCGCGTGATGCTCTTCTTCCAGATCCATTGTCAAGTCGGTCCCGGCGTCTAACCCGGCGATCTGCGACGGCGCAATCGACAGCGCCGCCGCGTGCTGCGTCACCGAACTCTCGCCGATCCAGCCCGCCGCCAGCTTCCCCCCCACGTCCGCCTTCGGGATCGCGTGCGCCGCCGGAGCCGCCGTCGCCACCTCGTCGTCGCCGCCATACTTGTGCTGCGCCGCATGCGTCTCCGGAGCCGCTCCCGCCTCCGCGAGGATCTCCGCCGGATCCTGGTACGTAAACTGTGTGCCGTCCTCTGCCACCCGCACGTAGTAGCCCGCCGCCGCCGCGTTGCCCGCCCGCAGCTTCGTTACGCCGATCGCCTGGTTATTGATCTGGTACCCGCTTGCCAGGCTCCCGCTCACGTCCCCCGCCGCCACGGCCTCGTTGTCCCGCGAAATCGCCGCGTCGATCCACGCCTCGCCCAACCGCCCGGCCGCGTTCGCTTTCGGAATCGCGTGCGCCGCCGGAACCGCCGTCGCCACCTCGTCGTCGCCGCCATGCTTGTGCTGCGCCGCATGCGTCTCCGGAGCCGCGCCCGCCTCCGCGAGGATCTCCGCCGGATCCTGGTACGTAAACTGTGTGCCGTCCTCTGCCACCCGCACGTAGTAGCCCGCTGCCGCCGCGTTGCCCGCCCGCAGCTTCGTTACGCTGATCGCCTGGTTATTGATCTGGTACCCGCTTGCCAGGCTCCCGCTCACGTCCCCCGCCGCCACGGCTTCGTTGTCCCGCGAAATCGCCGCGTCGATCCACGCCTCGCCCAACCGCCCGGCCGCATCCGCCTTCGGAATCGCATTTGCCGCCGGAACCGCCGTCGCCACCTCGTCGTCGCCGCCGTGCTGATGCTGCGCCGCGTGCGCTTCCGCCGTACTCCCGCCGCTGCCGGCGCTTCCCCCGCGCAGACCGGAAACCATCAGCCTCCCTGCCCTCGGCTCGGACCAGCTCACGGTGATGTCGCCGTTGATCTTGTCGATTAATACCGAGCCGGGATAGCTCCGTTTCCAGTTCGGCCCGTCGTCCTCCTGAACGAACACTTCGACATCCGGTCCAAGCCCGTGTGCTGCTCCGGCCACGGTCCAGGAATTCTCCGCTGTCGGAAACTGCTTGAAATACGGCGCGCTCGCCCCGGCCGCGCCCCATGTATCCGGCGCCGTGCACAGATAGAGGTTTTCCCCCGTCGGCGCATTGCTCTTGAAGAACGCCTGGCCTGGCGAACAAGTTTCAGGCAGAGCGGTCCCGACCGCAAAAGGTCGCGTTGCGGTGGCGTCGGCAAAGTCGACGTTTCGGGTCTGCGAGCGGAGATCTACCTTCGTCTGCGCCAAGCCAAGCATGGCCGCTACGAGCAGCAGACCGCCGCACATGATTTTGTATCTCATCCGATGCAAACTTCCTTTTTCACCGTATTGGGTGCCAAAATCCCCTCTATTTTCAATTTTAGCACCCCGCCCGAAACGGCCAACCCGTAAGTTCTTGAAAATACAAGGCAAAATTGGCCTGAACCGCCTGCCCCCTCGTCCCTCCCGCCCCGCCCCTTCGCGATGCTATGATGGCGGGCGGCGCGTGGACCCTCCGGCTGGCTGCCGCGAAGCCGCGCCGGCTCGCTCTCGAAAGGAGGCTATCCGTGAGCTTGTTCCACTTTCGCCCCAGGCGCTCCGTCCAGCGCCGTAAGTTCATCTTCCTTGGCATGTTCGCCCCCGCGGTCGCCCCTCGCCCCGCTAACCCTCGCCCTCCCGAGCCGCATGCCCATCCCGTCCCGCCTCCCGCCAACCCCCTCCAGGCCTCGCGAACCAGACGGATCTTCGACGCCCACCTCCACTGCCCCAGCGACGACGGAACCGTCTGGCAGTGGCATCCCGTCACCCGCACGTTCGACGAGTTCGCCGCCTATCTCGACCGCACCGGCGTTCAGCGCGGCATCATCAACTCCGTCCGCTCACAGCTCGCCAAGGACGCCGCCGGATTCATCGCCGGCAATCGCGAAGTCGCCCGC
Organism: Bryobacteraceae bacterium; assembly: GCA_026129905.1. Taxonomy (GTDB): domain Bacteria; phylum Acidobacteriota; class Terriglobia; order Bryobacterales; family Bryobacteraceae; genus JAHCHE01. The sequence goes on from JAHCHE010000008.1 coordinate 37,627, forward strand.
CGCGCCGAGAAGTCCAAGGGCCGCTTTCTCCCCGCCTGCGTCGTCAACCCCCTGCTTATCGATGAAGCTCTGCGCGAAATGGAAGACTGCCGCCGCAAGTACGGTATGGTCTGGGTCGGCGAGCTGTGCAACTACACTGTCCCTTACCAGTACACGATCAAGGAATTCGAACTCCTCGTCGAGCAGGCCGTCAAGCTCAACATGGCTCTCGACGTCCACACCGAACTCGACGAAATGCAGTACGTCATCGAGAAGTTCCCCAGGGCCACGCTCGTCTTCCCTCACTTCGGCGACAGCAATGAGTACCGCAACATCTTCAAACGCATCGACCTCATCGCCGCCCATCCGAACACGTACCTCGATACCTCCGGCTATGGACACGACCGCGTCGGCGTCCTCGAATACGCCGTCGACAAAATCGGCCCCGGCCGTATCCTGTTCGGCTCCGATTTCTCCATCAACGACCCGGCCACCGTCATCGCCCGCGTGGAACACGCCTTCCTCACCGAAGACCAGCGCGAACGCATCCTCGCCGGTAATCTCGAGGCGCTTTTGAAAAAAGTGGCGGCATGAGGAGGCCCTCCCCATGCGTCTGGCGCTTCTCCCGCCTCGCCCGTGAACTCGACCTCTGGCTCGTCTTCGGCATGGACGAAAACCGCGACGGCTCGCTCTTCGATTCCGCCGTCCTCATGAACCCCTCCGGCGGCATCGAGGGCATCTATAGCAAGGTTCATCTCCAGAACTGGATGACCGCCTCCGGCGTCACTCACGGCAACGCATTCCCCGTCTGGAAGATCCACGTCGATAACGTCGAGGCCACCGTCGGCGCCCAGATCTGCTACCACATCCAGCATCCCGTATCCTCGCGCGAACTCGCCCTTGGCGACGCCGAAATCCTCTTCGTCCCCTACTGCGCCTCCGATTTCTCCCGCCCTCTCCTCATCCATCTCTTCGAAACCCGCGCCCTCGAGAACCGCGCCTACGTCCTCCGCGTCAACTACGGCGCCCCACGCAACTCCGGAACAAGCTCTATCATCGACTTCGAAGGAGTCACGCAGGCCCAACTCGACCGCGCGCCCGGCGTCCTCGTCGGCGACCTCAACCTCACTGCCCTCAGCGAAGTCCGCGCCGCCTGGAACCCCGTCTACGGCGCCCCGTACCGCCGCCCAGCCGCCTACAAGCGCATCGCGCAGCCTTCTCCTACTGGCCGCTGACGGCCGTTTCCCGCGCGCCCCCCGTCGCGATAGACTCTACTCTGTCATGCCTCGCATCTGTCGCCTGTTGCCGATTCTCGCGTTCGCGCCGCTCCTGGCTGCCCCGCCCGCTCCCCTGACCCTCGCCAAGGTCGGCGCCATCGACGCGCACGCCCACATCTTCGTCGATGACCCTGGCATCCGCCAGATGCTCAGCCGCCTCGACCTCCGGTTCGTCAATATCACTGTCGTCGATCCCATCGAGCGCGGCTTCGAGTTGCTCGAGCCGCAGCATCGCTACGCCCTCGAGGTCGCCCGCGCCGCCGCTGGACGCGCGCCCTGGGTTTCCACCTTCGACCCTTCCGATTGGGAGAGCCCCGGCTTCTCTTCCCGCTCCATCGCCGCCCTCGAGCGCACCTTTCGCGACGGCGCCGTCGGCGTCAAAATCTACAAGACCATCGGCATGTACCTGAAGTCCGCTTCCGGCCGCTACGTCATGCCCGACGACCCCGCCTTCGCCCCCATCCTCGAAGCCATCGCCGCCCACGATAAGACCGTGTACGCCCACATTGCCGAGCCCATCGGCGCATGGAAGCCTCTCGACCCCAACGATCCTGATTCCAGCTACTACAAGGAAAACCCCGGCTGGCACATGTACGGCCATCCGGAACGCCCCTCCAAGCCCCAGATCCTCGCCGCCCGCGACCGCATGCTCGGACTCCACCCCAAGCTCCGCGTCGTCGGCTGCCACCTAGGCAGCATGGAGGAGGATGTCGCCGACATCGCCGCCCGCTTCGACCGCCACCCAAACTTCGCCGTCGATACCTCCGCCCGTGTCACGCACCTCGCCCTCCAGGACCGCGGCAAAGTCCGCGCCTTCCTGCTCAAGTACCAGGACCGCGTCCTCTACGCCACCGATCACGTCATCCTCCCCGGCGACGACGTAGAAGCGAAACGCAAGCGCTGGGAAGCCGACCTCCTCCGCGACTGGGACTATTTCGCCACCGCCGGCCCCGTCGAATACATGGGCCGCTCCGTCGCCGGCCTCTCCCTCCCCGAACCGGTCCTCCGCAAGCTCTACCGCGACAACGCCCTCCGCTGGGTCCCCGGCCTCGCCTCCCCCCAAACCCGCCCCCTGACCCTGAAGCCGTGACCGACCTTCCTACCAACGTTCACGACCAGTTCGGCCGCGCCGCGGCCCGGATCTTTGCCGCCAACGATCGCATGAACCAGCTTCTTATCGAGCATCTTGACCCTGCCGCCTGGAGAGCCAGGCCGCCCGGCAATGTCCGCACGATTGCGGCGATTTTCACGCACATGCACAATGTCCGTACCAAGTGGATCAGGCTCACGGCGCCGCACCTGAAGGTCCCGCCGCAACTCAACCGCGCGCGCTGCACGCCGCGCCAGGCCTGCGCGGGATTAGCCGAGAGCGCCGCTCGCTGCGCGGAGATGCTCGTCGAAGCCCTCGCCGATTCCGGCCGCATCGAGAAGTTTCGCCGCGACGGCTGGGCGCCCCCCTGGCCGGTTGGCATCGAAATGCTCTGCTACATGATCTCTCACGAAGCTCACCATCGCGGCCAGGTATGTATGCTCGCCCATCAGTTCGGGTTGGCGTTACCCGACAAGGTGCCCCACGGCATCTGGAATTGGGAAAAGCTCTGGAAAGACTGCGGACTGCCTCCGCTTGCCCAAGCGTAACTATGCCGCCCGCTCGTGTGGACTCTTGTGCCGGCAGACCGACGGGCAGTCCGGGCTCGACGAACCAAGTCGAGTTCCCGCGCCCGGTCGCAGTTCTTCCGCACGAACGGGGAACTTATCTTGAAAAACGGATGGCGGGGACGACGGGGCTCGAACCCGCGACCTCCGACGTGACAGGCCGGCGTTCTAACCAACTGAACTACGTCCCCGCTAGGACGTCGTGTCGATTCCTATCCTAGCACGCCCCTCGCGCCCGGCACAATAAACCCCTGAACCGGCTTGAACCGGCTGAACCGCGGCCCCAAATCGGCTATCCCTCCGATTCCGCAGGCCCTTCTTTCCCCTCTCGCCGCGACACCAGCCGTCGCGGATCGAACAGGTGCAGCGGCCGGAAGTTCCGACGGTACCACTTCGAGCGGGAATCGAACTGTACCCCCAGAAAATAGCCGATCTCCCGGTACACGCAGTACCGTACTGTCCCCACCAGTTCTCCCCGCGGGTGGTTGATCCGCACCGTCGTGTGCGCTGGCACTGCCACATCCAGTTGCAGGCATGCGCCCGAATGCGAAATATCTTCCAGGTTCGCCACCGTCCGCTTCAGCCGCCCGCTCGAATCGTGCCATTCCACGTCCACAAGATCGGCGCACAGCATCCTTGGCTCGGCACGTCTGTCCTGCATAACCCAATTATCGGCGGCGGACCCCGCGAGGATTAGTCGCCCCGTATCCCTATTTTGCACCAAAAGTACTAAGGGGAAATCCGAATATTTCGCTCCGCTGACGCGGCCGAATCCCCGACCATCGCCCACCCCTTCCTTCCTCCCCTTTATCTCTCGGAAATACCAACTCCTTCGCGCCCGTCGGAGAGGTATAAACCGGATCAGCGCACCGCGACGGCGATTCCGGGCTGGGCAGTCATGTCGCCAATGGCGATCAGCAGGCGGGGCAGGCCGGTCGGCGCGCCCGGCGGAACGCGGATATTGATCTGTAAGATGCCGGCAATGAGGCCGGGAGCCCCGCCGGCGTACAGCACCTCGGCATCGCGGCCGCCGATCCAGGCGCGAACCGGGAGGCGGGGAACGGCGGCCGGCAGCTTCACGATCGTGCCGTCCTCGAGCGCGGGATTCATCGCTCCCGCCCCGGTGGCGTAGATGCTGACAATTGAACCTCGAGCCGCTGGATTGCTGGCGGAGTTTACCGTTCCATCCTGGTTTATGGCGGCGGCGAGGCCGCTGCCGGACGAATCGGCGCTAAAGATGCCCGGGGCGGCATCGAACAGTTGCGCGGCGGCAGGGCTGGAGCGGAGGCCGCGAGTCTCGACGACCACTTTGACGGAACGCCGATCCAGAAGGTTGTACGGCATCACCGCGCAGAGCTGCGAGGCCGAAACGTACAGCAGCGGAGCGGGCAATTCGTCGAACAGCGCCTGTACCCCCTCCAGCACCGTCCGCGCCACGCCGTCGGCGGTCATCTTCATCGATGCAGGCTCCGGCGGGCCGAGATGGCCGCCGTAGATGCACACGGCGGTTGCGGGGGCGAAAACGCCCGACCGCCCCGAGGCCGCGTGAACGACGGCGGCGATCACCGGGCGGTTCGTGACCGTCAGCGTCACCGGGATGGAGATTCGCCTGTCGGCGAGGCTGCGCGAGTCGATGGCGACTACCCCGGAGTAGCGGCCTTCCGCCAACCCCGATGCATCGGCGGCCACGATCAGCTTCGCCGGCGATGTTCCGGACGCCGGCGCCACCGATAGCCAGGCTGCCGGCGAGGCGGTGGCGTCGAAGCGGGGGCTGCCGACCGAGCTGGATATGGAGACCTCGCGCGAGACCGGCTTGCCGTCGCTCGCGTCGGCGATCAGCTCGATCTCCGAAGGCGAGACGTCGATCTGGGAGCGGTCCGCAACCTCGAGCGTGACCGAAACCTCGGTAGAGGGCGAAGAACCCGGCGCCGAGAAGGCCAGCGTCCCACGATAGACGCCCGTGTTGAAGCTGTTCGGCTTGACCGCCACCTTAACGGCGGCCGGGGTGACGCCGGACATGGGTGAGACCTCGAGCCAGTCGCCATCGCGGGTGGAAACCTGGAACGGCGTCTCCTCGCCAGCGGCGTTGTCGACCGCGATTTCCGCCCCTTCCGGGAGACTGTCGCCATAGGCGGCGAACCAAAGCTCATCGGGGCTTACGACCAGCGCCGGACCGCTTGCCACCTCCAACGCCACGGGCAGCTCCACTGTCTGCCAGAGCGCTGTGACCCGGATCGCCCCGCGGTAGGTTCCGACGGCCAGGCCTTCCGGGTTCACCGTCACCATCAGCGAGGCCGAGAGGCCGGCGGTGGAGGCGTGCAACGGATCCACGGCGAGCCAGTTCCCTCCGGATGCGGTAACCGGAGTGACAAAGAACTCCACCTCCTCCTCCCAGGTGCGGACGACGGAGACCTCCTCCACCTGGTAGACGCTGGTTCCGGCTTGAGCGGTGAATCGGAGTTCGCTTGGGCTGAGCTGAATGGGGCTGCTGGGCCCGACCTTCAATGACACGCGGACCGAGCACGCGATGTAACCATCGGGGTCCAGCACGTTGACCAGCGCCGAATAGAGCCCGGGCTGAAGCACGTAGTAGTCGACCCTAACCTCGATAGGCGCGGGCGCGACGGCGGAGGCCGGACTCGCCGAAAGCCAGCGTTCGCCCCCGAGGATCGAGACCGTGAACGGCGTCCTCTCGCCGATGGCGCTGGCGACCGTGACGAGTTGGGTCATCGGCCTGGTTCCCTTCGAGTCGCCTTCGAAGGAAAGCTCCGGCGGAGTAACAACCAGGAAGCGCGTTGTTCGCGGGACCACCAGGCGCACCGCGATCTCGCGCACGCTCTCACCCGCCGCGATGGCGATGCTATCGGCATAGATGCCCGGAGCAAGCCCGGTGGGATCGACGGAGACCTTGAACGACCGGGGCGTCATGCCCCAGACCGCGTCCACGCGCAGCCACGCCGCGCCTCCTGGGCGAATCGTGAAGGCGACCGGCTGGGAGGCGGTAGTTGTCACGGTGACGGTTTGCGGGGCGGGCGGCTGCGCGGCCAGCCAGGAGAACAGCAGGACATCGGGGTTCGCCACCAGCTCCTGCGGAGCGGCGGCCGGCGTTCCCATCGCGAGCCAGCAGGCGGCCGAGAGCAGGAGACCGGTGGGACGGAGGGCGTTGGCGAGGAGTCTCATGTCGGAACGGGCTGCGCTCGGAAGGTTAGTGAGCAAGCGGTGAAATTGTCTCCCCGCCGGACTCAGTACAGCCCTGACGAGCGCCGCTCCACCAACAAACCGGTCCTCCGGGTTGCGTCTCCGTATTTCCGAACGGGTGTACTCAACCCCCCTGGCCCCGATTGGCCCCGATGGAGCGCCTTGACTTAACACCGCCGGCGGAATACCGTTATGGGAGGTACGCCGCGAACCTTTCGGCCGTTGGCGTCACCGGCGGGCTTGGGGGGACCCCGCGCGCAGAGGGGAACAGGGGCGTAGACCAACACGTCGGCGAGTGTCTGGCTGCATCCATGCCTGCCGGCTGAGAGTACTACGAAAACAGGGAGACGAGAGGAAATGAGAAGACGAAGATTTTTCGGCGCATCGGCCGCCGGAGGCCTCACGCTCGGCGGCGCCGGCGGGCTGGCAAGTCCCAGCGCGATGCAAACCGCCAAGGAGCGGCCCTCGGCTCTGCCGCCGGGAGTCACCCCGTCCGCCTATACCGTGCCGCACTCCGAATACGGAGCGGCCACGACTCCGGACTACTTCGTCTACGCAAACGACCTGGTCATCGAACGGAACCGGCCCGGCAAGCCGCACAAGGGCAAAGTGCTGGCGGCCGTTCAGGCCCATTCCGACGACATCCCGATTTTCTGCGGCGGCACCGTTGCCAAACTCATCGACGAGGGCTACACCGGCTACCTCATCCGCCTGTCCAACGATGAGAGCGGCCCCGTCGGAAATCGCGGACCAAACTGGACGCTCGGCCACGGCGTCCTGCTGAGCCAGAAGGATAACGACGCGGTCGCCGAAGCCCTGGGCTGCAAGAAGGCCTTTTCCCTCGGCTACCAGAATCACCGCTTGGATGAGGATGCGCTGATCGAGATTCGCGGCCGGCTCATCTTCCTGTTCCGCTTGCTCCAGGTCGACACGGTCGTCTGTTACGACCCGTATAACGACTACGAGGAGAATCCCGATCACACCGTAATGAGCCACGCCGTTCAGGGCGCCTGTTGGATGGCCAGCGAGGAGCGGGACTACCCGGAGCATTTCAAGCTCCTCGGGTTCGAGCCGAAAGGCGTGCGGGAGAAATACTACGTCGCCCGCGCGGCGCACGGTCACAACACCATAAACCGGGTAGTCGATATTAGCTCCTACATCGACGCGAAGGTGCGCTCAAACGTCGCCTACAAGGACAAGGGCTCCGCCGGCGACGCCGGATTGCGCCTCCGGCGCGCGTTGGCCAAACAAGGCAAGAAACTCCCCTTGCTGGGCGACGATGACGATTCCGCCAATTTCAACTACGTCAAGCACTTCATGATGGACGACAACCGGGTCTTCGGCGCCCAGTTCGGTCTGGAATACGCCGAGGCGTTTCACTATCTCGGTCCGTCGGACTCGCGCCCGAATCCGAGGGAAAGCCGCCAGAAATATATCGACGCGCACGCCGTTCCACTGTGAGCCGAAGGAGAGACGCAGATGAATCGAAACAGCATCGTTACCAACGTCGCCGCTCATGCCGCCGCGGCGCAGCTCGCCGCATCGGAAATCGTGGTCGAAAGACCGCAATCCGGACGCCCTCACACCGGAAAAGTCTTTGTCGCTGTCCATGCGCATTCGTACGAGGTCCCATACTACGCCGCCGGTCTTTGCGCCAAGCTCATCGACGAGGGCTACGCCGGCTACGTCGTTCGGACAAGCAACGACCAGATGGGCGGTGACCGGACCCTTGGGGAGAACGTCTTGAACACCGAGCAGGAGCATCTGAAGATGGCCTCGGGTCTCGGTTTCAAGGATGTGTTCGATCTGTCCTACCGGCACCTTCGCATGAACGGTATCTCGTCCACCGATATCCGCGGGCGGCTGATTCTCATCTTCCGCGCGCTCAAGGCGGACACCGTGATCGCCTTCAATCCCTGGGCGCCAGGGGAAGACGACCCCGACCGGAGAGTGACCGCGCGAGCGGCGGAAGAGGCCGTTTCGATGTCCGGCATCGCGGACGAGTATCCCGAGTACCTGGAAGCCGGAGTCTTGCCGCATCGCGTTTCGCAAACGTATTACTTCCACGCCCGGCCGGGACAGCCGTTTAACCGCGTCGTCGATATCACCGCGCAGGTCGACAAGAAGATCGACGCCATTGTCGAATGTAAAACCCAGGGTCGCGGCAACGCGGGCTCGCTGCTTCGCGCCCGGTTGGCAAAACAAGGGAGACGCCTTCCCCTGCTCGGCGCCGACGACCGGACAGCCGACCGGGAATACGTGCGGCAGTTTCTCCTCGAGGAGTCCCGGCAATACGGAGCGGCGAATAACTTGTCCTACGCCGAAAGGTTCTATTACATCGACCGGCGTGAGCAAGCGAGTTCGAATGTCGAGGCGTACATCGAAAAGAACTCCGTGGCAATCTGATACTTGTCGCCCGCGCCGCCGGGCGGCGCCGGGAGCCGCAAACGCCCGGCTATAGCCGTCGCCGCTCCTGAGCTACGATAAAGAGAGAACCGTCGGAAACATGGAAGAGGGCATTGCGAACGAAGCAGGGGGCTTGCCGTCAAAGAAGCGCTCGCTGATCGGCGCAACGGTTCCCTGGATTCGCGACTTGGCCTTGTCCGTGCTGCTGGCCGTCGTCGTCATCCTGTTCCTCTACCAGCCCGTCAAGGTCGAAGGCACCAGCATGATGCCCGCCCTGGTTGACCAGGACCGCATCTTCATCAACAAGTTCATCTACCGTTTCGGAATCGGAGACATCCACCGCGGCGACCTGGTAGTGTTCTGGTTTCCCGGCGAGCCGTCCAAATCCTACATCAAGCGCGTCGTCGGTCTGCCAGGCGATACCATCGAGGTCGTCGAGGGCGCGGTTATCGTGAACGGCCAACCGCTCCGCGAGCCGTACGTCCCGGCCGAGTACCGGGATCATCAATCTCGCCCCTCCATCCGCATTCAGCCCGAGCAGTACTACCTCCTGGGCGACCACCGAAGCTCATCCAACGACAGCCGCAACTGGGGTCCGGTACACCGCCGGTTCATCTACGGCAAGGCGGTCTTCGTCTACTGGCCGCTGCAAAAAATCGGCCTGCTCGACTAACTCGACTCGAAGCGGGTGGGGCGAACGTCCACGTTTGCACTTTCATGCCGGCTTCGCGGCGGGCCGACTCCGATGCGAACCGGCTCGTCCTTACTGTTACGATGTGGAGGCCGCACGATGGCCATGGCTTCATCGCGGATGAAACTGGCAACCTCGATTGGTCGGCGCCGCGCCATTTTACGAATGGAATGGTCGATCTTCGCTATCGCGCGCAGGTCCTGAGGAGTAACGCGTCCATGGACAACGCGAGAGTATTCAGAATGGCGTTCGCAAGCGTCTACCCGCATTACATCGCCAAGGCGGAGAAGAAGGGTCGCACGAAGGAGGAGGTGCATGCCATCATCCACTGGCTAACCGGCTACGAGAACGGACGCTGCAACAGCAGATCGACAAGAAGGTCGACGTCGAGACTTTCTTCGCCCAGGCCCCGCGGATCAACCCGAACGTCTCCAGGATCACTGGCGTGATCTGCGGCTACCGGGTGGAGGAGATCGAGGATAAGCTCATGCAACAGATCCGTTATCTGGACAAGCTGCGAGTCTAGTTTAGCGCGTGTGCGGAAATCGGGAGCGGATTTCTTGGCATTTTGGAGCGCCCAAATCAACGCCATGCGCAGTCATGTTATTGAAAACAAACCGTTGCCCGTTTTCCCAAGCTGGACGTCGCCGGGTCGAGTCCCGTCTCCCGCTCCATGAAATTAACAACTTACCGCCTCACGCAACTTCTACTCCTCGTACGCACGTCACCGCCCTGGCCGATCTGGTCCGCAGTAACCTTCGGATCATTTCCGGTATCGCCGCCAGCCGTTGTCCCTCGACAACGGCGTGGCTGAATTCTCCGAGGGAAAGAGCCAAGAATCGCTCTGACGGTCGAACGACCGCTCTCTCACTGGTGGAGGATCCCCAGCGTCAGTGGTCCGAGACCGAGCTGAGCAGCTCTGGCATCCATCAGCAGCTTCATACAAGATTCAAACGAGGATGCAGACTGCTATCATGCGGGAGTGAGCCGGCCCATGCCATCGGTGGTGATCGTCGGCCGGCCCAACGTCGGCAAGTCCACGCTGTTCAACGCTATTATCGGCAGCCGGCGCGCCATTGTCGGAGACGAGCCGGGGATCACGCGGGACCGAATTCACGGCGACGCGGAGTATCGCGGGAAGCTTTTCCGGCTGGTGGACACCGGAGGCATCGTCGCCAACGATCCGGAGTTGATACCGTCGGAGATTCTGCGGCAGGCGCGGGTGGCGCTGCAGGATGCCGGCCAGATTATCTTCCTCGTCGACGGGCGGTCCGAACTGACTGCGCCGGACCGCGAACTGGGCCAGCTTCTGCGGCGGCTGGGCAAGCCGGTGACCCTGGCCGTGAACAAGATCGACGTCCCGAAACGGGAGATCCTGGCGCAGGAATTCCACGAGCTGGGCTTCGACGCGCTGTTTCCCGTTTCCGCCGAGCACCGCCTCGGGCTCGACGACCTGCTCGATCACGTAACGAAGGATTTCGAGACGCGGGAGGATGCGCCGGCCGAGCCGACGCGCCGCATCAAGGTCGCCATCATCGGCCGGCCGAACGTCGGAAAGTCGACGCTGCTTAACGCGCTGGTGGGCCATGAGCGCACCATCGTCTCGCCCGTGCCGGGAACGACGCGCGACGCCGTGGATGAAACCATCGTCAGAGACGGCGTCGAATACGTGTTTGTCGATACGGCCGGCATCCGCCGCAAGGGCAAGACGCGGCTGATGGCGGAGAAGCTCAGCGTGGTGATGGCGCGGCGGCACATCGGCCTGGCCGACGTCGTACTGCTGGTGCTGGACGCGGCCGACGGCGTCGTCAGCCAGGACGCCACCATCGGCGGCTACGCCCACGAGAGCGGACGCATCACCATCCTCTGCGTGAACAAGTGGGACATCGCGCCCAAGAAAGACAAGGCCGCATTCGTCGACTCGGCGCGCCGGGAGTTGAAGTTCCTCGATTACGCCCCCATCGCTTTCCTGTCGGCGGCGAGTGGGGCCGGCGTCGCGCAGTTGTTCGGCCTGATCCGCCGCGGGTATGAGGCGGCGTCGCAGCGCGTGACCACCGGCGAACTGAACCGGTTCCTGGAATCGTTGAAGCTCGACATGAACCTGAGGGCGCGGTACATGACCCAGGCGTCGGTGCGGCCGCCCACGTTCGTCGTCTTCAGCGACGGCTCGCAGAAGCTCCACTTCTCGAAGGAGCGCTACCTGGCCAACCAGCTTCGCAAACGTTTCGGCTTCGAGGGCGCTCCGGTCGTCGTCAAGACGAAGACGAAGCCGAGGCGCGCAGGCTGACCGGTTTCGGCTCGAAGCCCGCTTTCGCCAGCAGCCAGTACACGACCAAGCCCGTGATGAAGCTGTAGAGCGCCGCCGGCTGCGAGTAGCTTTTGACGGCCTCCGACACCGGCAGGAACGGCAGAATGCCGACCAGGAAACCCGCGGCCCAGGCGCCGTAGCCGGCGATGCTGATGCCCGCGCGGGGTCCGGCCCACTTGCGGCCGGCCAACAGATAGTCCGCCGCCATCGCGCCGCAGATCGGCCCGAACGACGCGCCGACGATCGAGAAGAAGCTGATGAGGTTTTCGGCGACGCCCGTGATGGCGAGAACGATTGATACCGTCACCGCCACCATGGTGGACGAGAAACGCGGGACGGCCGGGATCATCGTGGCGAAACTGTTGCCGGCGATGAAGGCGCAGAAACAGGCCGAAGGGATCGAGGCCAGCGCGAACAGGATGAACATCGAGGAGGAGAGGAAGCCTCCCACGCTGGCGATGGCGGAATCGTACGCGTAGCTCGGCAGGGAAGAGTTCAACCCGTGCGCGCCGGCCACCGAAAGCAGCGGCAAGCCGCCCGCATAAACGATCGCCAGCGCGATGCCCGTCAGGCCGCCGAGCCGGACGTCCTTCGCGTTGCGGTTGTTCATGCCGAAGTCCGCGCCGGCCGCTCCCGCCGTGGCGAAGAAGCCGATAACGATCTGGAGCATCATCGCGAAAGCGAGCGCCGGCTGCGGATCCCGCGGCGTGTAGCTGGCCAAGCCGCCCGAGGTTTTCGCGAAGACGACCAGGATCATGACGAACGGGATGATGCTCAGGTACGTGGCCATCTTCGCGACGTAGCCGATCCCTTTGACGCCCACGTAGGCCATCGTGTACCCCCACAGGATCGCGACGATCACGAACGGAATGGTCATCGGCCTCGCGTCGGTGCCCAGACCGCTGAGAATGAAGCGGCTGGCGACGAACGTACTGACCGAAAACCAGCCCACTTGCAGCACTCCCATCAGCAGTCCGGGCATGATGTAGCCGCCCGCCGTCCCGAAAGTGGAGCTTCCCACCACGTACAGCGGATACCCGGTCTTCATGCCCAGCATTCCCGGCACATAGTAGTAGAGGGCATAGCTCAGCAGACCCGCCACCACCAGGGCCGCCATCAGGAGCCCCGGCGAGCCGTGTTCGAGCGTGCCCTGCGCGATGGACAGGTAGAAGCCGACCCAAAGAAAGATGCCGGCGTAGCTCGGGGCGGTGTTGGCATACCAGGGCGCCCGGTTGGCGGCGGGATTGGGCCGCGCTTTCTCGAGGTAGTCAGGAAGCATGCGTCATCTCCGGAGGCGAACGTCCAAAACGCAGACCAGTATACTGCTGTAGCGGTTTCCGATTGGGAGGGGTCTTTATCTTGTGAAGGCCATACTCCGTGCCATCGTGGTCTGGGCGGCTTTCGGCCCGCGGTTGAGCGCACAGACAGACGTCGGAATCGCGGGCGGCATCCCGCTGACGGATTTCATTCTCGACAACAGGGGCGGAGGCCGGACCGGCTTCAGCATGGTCACGTCGGCGCCCCGGCGCTATACGGTGGGGCCGTTCGTCGAGTTTCGGGTGCGCGGGCCGATCAGCGTCGAGGCCGGCGCGCTGTACAAGCGTTTCGGCTTCGATTCGGCTTCGAGCGGCGGCATTCCCGCGGGTCCCCTCTTCAGCGCGAATTCGTTCACCACGGGTAACTCGCTGGAGTTCCCCATCCTCGCCAAGGCGCATCTGCGGCTGTTCCCGAAAGCGAACGCCTATGTGAGCGCGGGGCCGTCGATCCGCCGCCTGTTCGCGATCACCGAGACGGGTCAGCGCGCCGAGCGGCCGCTGTTTCCTCCGGGCGCCGACCAGGTAATCGAGTACCGGACCGGTTCTCCCGAGGGAATGAACCGGCGAACGTCGATCGGCGCGGCGGTGGGGGCGGGCCTCGCGTTCAGGGCCGGACCGCTGCGCATCTCCCCCGGCTTTCGCCTGACGCGCTGGGACACCGAGCGGACGTCGAGCATGCCCGCCACGTCGCGCCTGGCAAGGACGCAGGCTGAAGCGCTGTTGAGCGTCGCCGGCGTCATCGGCGATGAACGCGAGCCTCCGCCCGGCCGGATTCCTTGCTGCTTCGAGGCCGGCATCCTGGCGGGCGCGCCGCTGCTCCGCGCCTACGACGTACTTCTGCCGCAATCGGAGATCCTCACCACCATCGACGCCCCCACGCGCCGCTTCGCCGCAGGGGCGTTCCTCGACTGGCGGTTCCACCGGCAACTTTCGCTTGAAGGGAGCTTTCTCGCGCGACGCTTCGGGCACGCCGAAACCACTTACTTTCCCGGAACGACGTTTCGCGCGTCGCTGGCCGGATACTCGTGGGAGGTCCCGCTTCTGCTGAAGTGGCGCACGGCCAGAGTGCGATCCGCAACTCTCGTCATCGGCGGAGGAGCGGCGCTTCGCCGCGCCAGCAGCGCCGGGTTTCTGTTCACGTCCGGCGGGACGAGTTCCTCGGCCGACGCCTCGTTCATCACCAGCCGGTCGGCGCTGGGGCCGGCGGTTTCCGGAGGCGTCGAGTTTCGCGCGGGCACGCTGCGGCTGCGGCCCGAGTTACGCTACGTGCGATTCGAGCGTCCGCTCTACGATTTCTACACCGTGACGGCGCGGCAGGATTCGCTCCATCTGCTGCTGGGCGTGAGTTGGGCCGCGGTGCGAAGATGAGGACGTCACCCGCCGGGGGCGTCGAGCTTGCCCGTTCCCGCGAGGTCCTCGATCTTGGTCCCGTGGCTGTCGATGCGCTGCGGAAGCGGTCCGCGCGCGCTCATCTGACCCTCGTGCGCTCCGAGCCCCCCATCCACCGCGGCGTGCGCAACGTGCGGCGTCCTGGCCGGCGCCGCGGCGTCCTCCATCAAAGCCCGGAGCAGATCCTCCAGCGGGCGAGCCAGCGGCTCCAGGTCCGGCCTTTCGAGATGCCGGCAGAACAGCAAGGGCGAAATCGCTTCCAGCCGGACACCGTCGCCTTCGCGAATGGCCGCGATGCGGGAAGGGAGGAAGGCGGCGAAGCGAATATCGGCCGACAGCAGCGCGCCGTGAAGATCGGTGTGACAGACGGTGAACGACACCGCGTCGGTGGTTGCTTTGCGCGCTTCCTCTTTCAGAAGCACGCCCAGCGGCGTAACCGCGATCAGGTTTGCGCCATGGCGTTGCGCGGCGCGCGCCAGCGCCGCTTCCACGTGTTCGAACTTATGAACGGACTGAACCTTGATCATGACGAGTCCCCTTGAAATCTTACAGCAGAAGCGCGGGGCACATACACGTCGACGGCGTCGAAGGTGGACATTTTCACGCGTTGCGCCAGCCCGCGGTACGCGAGCATGCCGGCTTGGGCGCGAATCGCGGCGGCCGCCGTTCGGGAGAGGCGGATGCGGTAGCGGTCGGCCTTCTCTTTGTACGAATACTCGACGTATAGCGCTTCTTCGGCCGCCAGAATGGCGACCAACGCGTCCCAGAACGACCTGCGCCGAAGAAAGCGCCGCGCGCCCGCGGCCTGCTGCGGCATCTCGAGTCGGGCGCCGAGCGGTTCCTGAAAGACCGCCTTCACCGCGAGCCGCGCCTCGAACGGGCGGTCCGGGTCCGCATCGGGGAATTCCGCCAGCGCGGGGGCCAGTTCGGCGCGGTGGGGCGCCAACCCTTGCCAGCGGTAGCGCGTCCCGCCGCTCGACATCGTTCCGGCTTCCAGAATGCGGAGAACGCGATCGAGGTCCTTGCCCGCGGTTTCGACGATGCGATCGAGGAGTTCGGCGAAAGGCAACTCCTGCGCGACCACGGGCGTGAGCGTGAGCGCGCCGGCGTCTTCCGAACTCAGCTTGACGCGGATGGATGCGGGGATCGCCAACGGTCCTCCGTGCTCGCAGGCGGCCGGACGCATTCAGCGCGCGACGGCCGAAACGATCAGCTCCAGCGTTCGGAGAGCGGCCGCGTCCGCATCGACGGTTGGCGACCAGCCCTCTCGTGAACCATCGTAGCGAATGGCCGGATCGGGTTCATACTGGTCGTCTCTTCCGGCAAGCTTGAACGCGACGAGGTCGAGCGAGGGAACGACGTAGATGGCGTGGCCGCCGGAGCCGGTTTTCCAGAACGCGTCGCGGGGCGCCTGCTCGATGTCGCCGTCGCTGTTGACGTTGAACTGAAGACTGTAGGCGGAGTGCGGGTTATACGGCCACCGGCTCGCGCAATGGCGTACGTACTCGGCCGGAACCAGGCGGCGCGCGCCCCATCGGCCCTCGCGCAGCAGCAGGTAAGCGGAGCGCAGCATGTCGGTGGCGCGCAGCGCGATGCCCCCGCCGCCCGGCGTGTGCGCGATCTCCGGCCGCTTGTAGCCGAATCCCCATCTGCCCCAGCCCATCGGCCGCGCCAGTCTTTCCTCGATGTAGCGCTCGAGCTCCATGCCGGCGACGTGGCGCAACATGATCGAGGCGAGATGCACGGAGGCGGTCGCATAGGAGTAGCCCCTGCCGGGCTTGGTCCACAGTCTGATCGTGTTCTTTTCGCCCTCCACCTTGCCGAGCGCCATTTCGTCGACCATGGCGAGCCAGCCGTCGGGGCCGGGCGGATCGAGCGTCACCTCGCGGCCGTAAACGAGACCGGGATTGTTGCCGCGAATGCCGGCGGTCATTGCGAGAAGCTGCCCCAGTTTGATCTCGGCTTTGGCCGGATCGCTGAGCGGAAACGCTTCCGGAGGAAAGTGCCTCCGCGTGAAGATCCTCTGTTCCAGCCCTTCGGGGAAAAGGTCCGGCCGTTCGTGGATCAGAATGCCGGCGGCGATGCTGGTGAACGACTTGCCCACCGAGGCGCTGTTCGGCGTCGCGTCGCGGGCCCCGCGTCCGAAGTACTTTTCGTAAACCAGCCAGCCGTGACGCGCCACCAGCAGTCCGCCGTGCTTGCTGCTGCCCTGGATGTACGCGAAAGCTTCGTCCAGCTTCCCGATGTCGATGCCCGAGACGCGCCGGATTTCCGCCGGATCGCTGAGCGTCCGCCACCCGCCGGCCGAATCGGGCGGCGGAAAGTAATCGGCGGCAAGCAGGGATCCGCAGAGCGCGAGCGTCAGGCCAACTCGCATGAACGGATCTCGTTCGCGATCCGATCGCCCATCTCGGCCGTGGTGAGCGATCCGCGCAAGTCCGGCGTGCCGTTCCCGGGATCCGCGAGCGCCGTCTCCACCGCGCGATGGATGAGCGCCGCCGCCCGCAGCGCGTCTGGCCGGCCGAGCCACTCCAGCATCAGCGCCGCCGAGAGAATCATCGCCACGGGATTCGCCTTTCCCTGTCCGGCGATGTCGGGGGCGGAGCCGTGCGAAGGCTGAAACACGCCGTAGCGTTCGCCGATATCGCCGGAGGGCGCCATGCCCATGCCGCCGATCAGGGCGGCGGCGAGGTCCGAGAGAATGTCGCCGAACATGTTCTCGGTCACGATGACGTCGAACGTGTGCGGGCGCTGCACCAGGTACAGGCCGGCGGCGTCCACGTAGACGCATTCGGAGCGGATGTCGGGGTAGGCGGAGGCCACCTCCCGAAAAATCATCCGGAAGAACGCCATCGACGGCAGCACGTTCGCTTTATCCACCAGCGTGACCAGGCCGCGGCGCTTGCGGGCGAGTTCGAACGCGTAGCGGCAGACCCGTTCGGCCGCTGGCCGGGTGATGCGCAGCGTGTCGGTGGCGTCGTTCGCGTCCGGCGAGAATGTACCTTTGCGCGACCAGAACAGGCCTTCGGTCTGCTCGCGGACGATCACGAAGTCGATCTCGCCGGCGCGATAACCTTTGAGCGGCGTGTGCCGTTCCTGGTAGAGGCGGATCGGACGATGGCCGGCGTAGAGGTCAAGCCGCTCCCGGATGTCGAGCTGCGGCGCCATCTCCGTGCCGTTGGGCCAGCGCACGTCGGGAAGACCCATCGCGCCGAGCAGGACGGCGTCGAAGCGCTGAAGGCATTCGATAACGCCTGTCGGGAGAGGATCGCCGCCGCGGAGATATTCGCCCGCGCCGACGGAGAACTCTTCCAACTCGAAGCGCAACGGAAGCCGCGCTTCCACCGCGCGCAGCGCTTTCATTGCTTCCACCGTTACCTCGGGGCCGATTCCATCGCCCGGGAGCGCCGCGATCCGGAAGGTCGTCATGTCCTATGCGGATCATCATACAATGCAAGCCGTGAGCCCACTGGAGAAGGTGGAGCGCGAGCTGCGCCGCTACGAGCACCCGCTGGTGGATTTCTCGGCCCGCGAGACGCCCGAGAGCGGCGTCGAGCTGGTGATCGCGCTGAAAATTGACGTGCCCGGCGTCCACACCTACTACGCGCCGCTGCATCCGCGCGACATCGAGCAGAGCCAGTTCACCTGGAACTTCCAGCGCTATCTGTACGATTGTCTCCACGACTACCTGGTGGAGCTGTTCACCCGCACGCCGCAAAGCCGGGATGCGGCGTCATGAATCCCGTCGCCCGCATTCTGCGCGAGGAGATCGCGCGCACCGGCCCGATCGCCTTCCACCGTTTCATGGACGTCGCGCTCTATCATCCGGAGCACGGTTACTACCGGCGGGGGCGCGATCCGTTCGGCAAGCAGGGCGATTACTACACCGCGGAGCAGCTTCAGCCGGTGTTCGGCATCCTCATCGCTTCGCAGGTTCGCGAGCTGTTCGAGCGGATGGGGCGGCCCGAGGATTTCACGGTGTTGGAACTGGGGCCGGGCCGCGGCGAGATGGCGGAGTTCTTCTCGTCGTGGCGGTACGTCCCGGTGGAGGCGGGCGATGAGATGCCTTCGGGGATCGCCGGCGTCGTGTTCGCAAACGAGTTCTTCGATGCCCTGCCGGTGCATGTAGCGGTGAAGCGCGGTCAGGCGTTCCGCGCGATGCTCGTCGGAAACGAGGGCGGCGGTTTTCGTTGGGTGGAAGGCGAGGCGGTAGCGGGAAGGATCCGCGAGTACCTGGAGGATTTCGCCGGCGTGGCCGAAGACGGAGCGGTTGTGGAAGTCCATCTCGACGCTCTTGAGTGGATCGCGAAGGTGGCCCAGCGGCTGACGCGTGGATACCTGCTCGCTATCGATTACGGATACACGGCGCGGGAGTTGGCGCGCTTTCCCGCCGGCACGCTGATGAGCTATCGCCGCCACGCGGCGTCCGAAGACGTGTTGGCGGATCCCGGATCGAAGGACATCACCGCGCACGCGCCGTTCACCGCGCTCGAGCGGCATGCGCTGCGCCGCGGCTTTGATAAGGCTCGGCTTGAGACGCTCGCCTCGCTGCTGTTGCGTACGGGAGAACGGGACCAGTTCGCGGAAGCGCTGGATGCCGCCGCCGAAGCGGAACGCCTGCGCCGCCGCCTCCAACTGAAGTCGCTGCTGTTCGGGATGGGCGAGAGCTTTCGCGCGTTGCTGCTGGAGAAGCGTGGGGAGAAATAAAAAGGCCCCGGAAGCTTTCCGGGGCCCTGAACGTTCTGATGAGCGGCGAAGCCGCGATGCTCTACCAGCCCTTACTTGGACTTCTTCTTGGCCGGGGCTTTCTTCGCCGGCTTCTTCGCGCTCTTGGTTGCGAACTTCATCGATTGATTCTCCCTAACATCAGATTTGCGATCCGAAGATCGCAGTGTGATTCATATATAAGATTCTTTGCGTTGAAAGTCAAGAGAAAAATGCATGAGCAGGGGTGATCCGTCGCCTCCCGGATCGCTTATGGCTGAAAAAAACGTAAAGGCGTAGAATTGTTCTTATAGGATGGGCCCTCGAAGATGATTTCCGAGCGTCATCGGAGCCCGGACGGACCCCCGCGCAAGCCTTCGCGAGGCGTGAAGGGGCTGGCCTGGGCGCCGTTCGCCGTCGGCATCGCCCTCCTCGTTCTCCTCGGAGGCTGCGCGAAGAGAAAACCTCGCGTCCCGGTGACCGCGAAGCCTCCGCTCGGCGCCGTTGAAGCGGGCGTCGCAAGCTGGTACGGCAATCCTTACCACGGCCGGTACGCGGCGAACGGAGAAGTCTACGACATGGACAAGCTCACGGCCGCGCACCGGACGCTTCCCTTCGGCACTTGGGTTCGCGTGAGGAACATGGTGAACGGCAAAACGGTAGAGGTTCGCATCACCGACCGAGGTCCGTTCATCGACGGCCGCATCATCGACCTGTCTCGCGCGGCGGCGCGCCAGATCGACATGATCGGACCGGGCATCGTCAAGGTGCGAGTGGAAGTGATCGCCACGCCGGCGGGCGCGGCCATCGAAACATACGCTGTTCAGGCCGGCGTATTCCGCAACCAGGGCAACGCGACGAGACTCCGCGACCGGCTGCGGCGCACGTATGGTTACGCGGAATCGGTGCGCCGCGACGGCAACCCGCCCACCTGGCGCGTGCTCGCCGGACGCGAGGCGACCTACGAGGGTGCCGCGAGCCTGGCCGAACGGATCCGCAAAGAGCACGGACCGGCCTTCGTAGTACGCCTGGACGAACCTCTACGATAGCGATCTTCGTGTAGTGTCTGTCGCGTCGCCTCATGACGCCGGTTTTCCAACCGGCTTCGAGCATGTTGCGGACAAGCCGGCATGAAAGCCGGCTCGCAAGCGTGGACGCTTGCCCCACCCTCGGGGTAATGGATTCCAGCGGCGCCACATCTTTCGCTAGATTTTATGCGCGGAACCGACACTATGAAGTGAACGACCTTGTTTGGCCCGTTTTGTGATCATGCAATCGGCAGACGGTCATCCGCAGATCGTGGGGCGATCCCACCGCACCCGCCAGGTGCTCCGCCTGGTGGAGAAAGTGGGCAGGGGTCGCTGGCCGGTGCTCTTGCTCGGTGAAACCGGCACGGGCAAAGAGGTCGTCGCCCGCTCACTGTACAACGTTGAACCAAAGGGGCCGTTCGTCACCATCGACTGCTCGTCGCTGGTCGGGCCGCTGATGGAAAGCGAGCTGTTTGGACACGTGAAGGGTTCGTTCACGGGGGCGACGGCGGCCAAGGTCGGCCTCATCGAACTGGCTGGCGGCGGGACCGCGTTTCTCGACGAGATCGGCGAGCTTCCACTCGACCTGCAAGCGAAGCTGCTTCGCGTTTTACAGGAAAAGGAGTTCCGGCCCGTCGGCTCGCTGACGCCGCGCAAGTCCGACTTTCGGATCATCGCCGCCACCAACCGGGACCTGGCGAAAGAGGTGGATCGCGGCGCCTTCCGGCGCGACCTGTTCTATAGGTTGAATGTCGTCACCATCCGCCTGGCGCCGCTGCGAGACCGGCACGAGGATCTCGCTCCACTGATCGATCATTTTCTGGTCAAGTACGGGCGGGATCACCGGTTTACCCAGGAAGCGCTCGGCGTCATGATGGACTATCCCTGGCCGGGCAACGTGCGCGAGCTGGAGAACTGCATCCAGCACATGGTGGCCATCAACACCGGGCCGTGGCTTCACGTTCCCGATCTGCCGTCCAGCTTGCAGAACTTCGTGCGGCAGCGCCAACCCCTGGCGATGGCCGTCGCCGCCGGGGCCGGCAATGGCGCCGCGAGGATCGAGCCTCGAACCACCACCGCTCCGCAAGCGGCCGATCCGCCGGTGATCCCGCTGAGCGAAGTGGAGAAGCGCGCGATCCTCAGCGCGCTCGAGTACACCAAGGGAGACCGCGGCGTCGCCGCCAGCCTCCTCGGCATCGGACGTACCACCCTCTACCGGAAGCTGAAAGAATATGACTTGGCGAATTGAGAGGCGGAACACAACACGACGCCGGCCTAATGACGGTGGCGGAATTTCTGCGGCTTCCCGATCCGAAGGGAGATCTGCGCCGCGAACTGCGTCACGGTCACGCGGTGGTGGTTGAGCCTCCCAAGCGAGCCCACACGCGGATTCAGAAACAACTGCTCCGGTTGCTTGAGCCTCTCGCGGCAACGAAAGCGTTCGCGACCATTGAGTTGCCGTTCCGCCCAAAGCCCGAGTACGAAGTCTGGACGGCGGACGTGGCCGTCGTCTCGCGCGATCGGTGGGAGGAGGAAACCGAAGACGATTACCTTTCCGGCGCGCCGGATTTCGTCGTTGAGGTGCTGTCTCCCGGCAACACGATGGACGACATGCTGGACAAGCAGGAGATTTGTCTGGCCAACGGATGCCGCTGCTTTTGGATCGTCGATCCCAAGCGGCAGCAGGTCCTGGTCACCGGACCGCAGAGGACTACCGCCGCCTTCACCCGTGAAATGACCTGCCCGCTGCCGGCCCCGCTCGATGGGGAGCTCTCCGTGGCGGCGATATTCATCGCTCCCTAACCTGACGGCCGCGTGGCGTCCCTCCGCGGCTGAGTTTCCCCGGAGAGCACTCGTCGAAGGCGGGCACTACCAGGTGTAGCGGTCCGTAACCAGGCGACATGCGCGGCAGAGCCCTCAAAGTGCTTCTGGTGGAAGACGATCTGGACGACCTCGCGCTATTCGAGGAAGCCTTGCTTGAGATGGAAGAGCGGATGTACGCCCGCAAGTGGATGCATCCGTGCGAGCTTGCGCCGGTGGACCGGATCTCCGAGGCCATCGAGTGCCTGCAGGCGGAGAGCTTCGACGTCATCCTGCTGGACCTCACGCTTCCGGACGCGCACGGCCACGAGGCCTTCTCGCGCGTACGGGCGGTGGCGCCCGACGTTCCGATCGTCGTCATTGCGGCGCCGGACGACGAGGCGCTCGCCATCAGCCTGATTCGGCAGGGCGCTCAGGATTACCTCATCAAGTCGGAACTCGACTGCATTCCTCTGGCCCGAGCGTTGCGCTGCGCGATTGAGCGGAACCGCGTAACCGGCGCATTGAAGAGTCTGGCATTTATCGACGATCTCACCGGCCTCTATACTCCCGGCGGCTTCCATAGTCTGGCGGAGCGGCTTGCACGGATCGCCCGGCTGGCCCGGCTGGACCTGGGCGTCTTCGTCATCGACCTCGATGGGATCGACGCCGTCGAACAGACGTTCGGAACGCAGGAGCGCGACATGGCGCTGATCCTCGCGGCCGAAGCGGTGCGAGGCGCGTGCGCCGAAACCGACGTCGTCGCCCGTCTTGGGCCGGCGCGGTTCGCCGTCGCCTCGCTCAACGGCGATCCACCCGATCCCGCCGCGCGGATCGAGGAACTTCGCGCCGCCGTCGAACGCGGCAACAGCCGCCGCGGCGGAAGCTGCGACATCGCGGTCCGCGTCGGGTTCGGCCTGGCGGATGCCGGCGAGGCGCGGGACGGACTGAACTACCTGGACCAACTGATTCAGGCCGCCGCGGCGCCGCTGTGCGAGAATGAGCGGAACGCCTCCGAAGCGGCTGCTCATGCGGATAGCACTCGATGCTACCTATAGCATCGGACCTGACCTGACCGGCGTCGGCGTCTACTCGGCAGAGATCCTTCACAGCCTCGCGGCGGCCCATCCCGGCCAGGAGTTCCTGCACTGCTATCGCCCGCATCGATTTCTGCGCGCCCTGGCGAAGCGGGGCCCGCGCAACTGCCGGCGCCGCCCGCTGTGGGAGGACCGTCCCGCGGCCGCGGACCTGTTTCACGGCCTGAACCAGAGGCTGCCGCGCGCCCGGTATCGCTACGCCGCCGCTACCTTTCACGACCTGTTCGTGCTCACGGCCCAGTATTCGACCACGGAGTTTCGTGAGCGATTCGCGCGGCAGGCGCGGGAAGCCGCCGCGCGGGCCGACCTCATTGTCGCCGTGTCGCGATTCACCGCGGAGCAGGTGAAGGCATTGCTGAAGGTGGACGAGGCTCGCATCCGCGTAATCCCGCATGGGGTCCGTCCGCCGCCGCCGTCCGCGTCCGCTCCCGCGCGCGAGCCGTTGATCCTCAGCGTCGGAGCGATTCAGAAGCGCAAGAACATTCCGCGGCTCGTCCGGGCTTTCGAGCGGTTGGCGCCAGGCTGGCGGCTGGCGCTGGCCGGCTCGGCGGGTTTCGGGGCCGCGGAAATCCTGGGGAACATCGAAGCGAGTCCGCGCCGCCGCGATATCGACGTGCTCGGCTATGTTCCGGCCGCGGATCTGGAGTCGCTCTACGCGCGGGCCTCGATCTTCGCCTTCCCGTCGCTGGACGAAGGCTTCGGCATGCCCGTACTCGACGCGATGGCGCGCGGGCTTCCGGTGGTGACGTCGAGCCGGTCCGCTCTGCCGGAGGTCGCGGGCGACGCGGCCCTGCTGGTGGATCCGACCGACGAAGACGCGATCGCCGGAGCCCTGATGCGGCTCATCGACGACGAGACGCTTCGGTCCGGCCTGAGCCGCCGCGGACACGAGCGCGCGCTGGAATTCTCGTGGGAACAGGCGGCCGCGCAGACCTGGGCCGCCTATGGCGCGCTGATGGCGTCTGCCGGCCGGCAGAGTTGATCAGCGCGGGAGATCGCAGGAATCGCCCGATCCACGACCGGGCCGGCGCGGCCCTCAACCGCCCGTGAATCGCGACAGGACGAGCCACGCAACGACGAGCAGAATGATCCAGACGGCGTCCATCCACTCTTATTATCGGACAGAGGAGTCCTGTTGCGCAGAGTTACTCCGGAAAACCGGATCGGCTCAACCCGGGAATCACCCGCAGCGCGTTCTTATAGTAGAACTTCCGCAACACTTCTTCCGGCAGATCGAGCCCGTAGATTCTCCAGATGCCGTGGTACTTGCGGTCGTGCTCGAAGTACTCGTCGGCGGTTTCGAACAAGCGGAAGTACGTTGCGTACTCGGCCGGCCGCCACGTGTCCTTGCCGAACATGACGCGGTCCTGGTAGCGGATGAACCATTCGCGGGCGAAGCGCGGCTGGCGGCCCAGCTCTTCGATGACGGCGGCCACTTCGGTGTAGACGTTCGGAAGGCGGTCGAGCAGCCGGCCCAGCTCGGCGAGATTGTTGCCCAGCCAGCCCAGGTGGGCATTGATGAACTTCGTGTTGGGATGTTTGGCGAACAGGTTGTGCTGCTCGTCCATGAGCGCCTGCCAGGAGGGGTACTGGCCGGGCGGCCGGGCGCGGCCCGGGTGGAGCTTCAGCTCGAGCCACCGCTCGTTGTTCTTGTCCATCGGATCGAACAGCGCCTTAGGCTCGGCGGTGTGGATGAGAACAGGGATTCCCAACCGGCCGCAGGTTTCAAACAGCAGGTCGAACCGCGGGTCGTCCACCGGCACGCGCTTGCCCGCGCGGTCGGTGAGATTCATGCCGAAATTCTTGAAGATCTTCAGGCCCTTGGCGCCGCTGGCGACATCCTGCTCCAACTGCCGGGCTGCCTTTTCGGAATAGCCGGGTTCGTCCAGGCCCGAAAAGTCGATGTTGGCGAATACGGCGAACCGGCCGGGATACCGGCTGAAGGTCAGGACCGTTTCTTTCAGCCGCTCGCCGTAGCCTCCGCTGAGGTTCACCATGATCCGTAGGTTGATGCGGTCCATGTCGGCCACAAGCTGATCGAGCCGCTCCGCGCCGCCCCGCTGGTGATTGTGTACGTCAATGAACGGGTACCGGGCCCGCTCCACTTTGTGCTCGGGGACGACCAGCGTGGACGTCGGCTCGTATTCCTCGATGGACATCGTCTGAGCGCCGGCAATCAGCGGCAGTAGAAGTAGGGGCGTCGGGCGTAACCTCATGGCGCACTCTGAAGCGTCTTGTCGCTCTCGGGAACCGCGCCGGGGTTGTACTTGCCCGTCTTGGTGGGCCGGACCCAGGGGACGTTTTCCCGCGCGGCTTTCAATTCGCTTCTCCTATTGTCACGCACCCATCGCCACGTCATGGCGGCGCCTAGCAGAAGGGCGGCGGCGAACACGGCGATCACCAGCGGGTGGCGGAGCCATCGACTCATCGCCTACCACTGACCTCCCAAGGGCTGTCCGCCAGCCGGCGGCGTGCCGGGCCGGGAACCGCCGGAGTTCCCGGGGTCGGTCCGCCGGGGAGGCGCGGGCGGGGCGCCCTGTGCGGGGCGGAACGTGAGCTGGGCATTGATATCCATCACCAGGGAGCCGATCAGGGCGTGGCGCCGGTTGGGTCCCAACGTCACCGGCGGGAGGAGACTCATCTTCGAGTTGTAAAGGTAAACGCCCTGCACCTGGACTGGCGATTGATCCCCTTTGAGGTCGTAGAGGTTGTAGTAGACCTTGTACTCGGCCGGCGGAACGTCGCGGAGAATCCAGACCTCGCTCCCCGGACCGCTTGTCACTTCGGTGCCCGAGTCGCCGTTGAAGAGGGGCCCCTGCTTTTTCGACGGATCGAATTCGGCCGTTTTGTTCGTCGCTTTGACAATGAACGGCTGCTGGACAAACAGGTCGACATCGTGGCGGCTGTTCCAGAGGATCTGGACGCCGATGGGATTCCGCAATTCAAGCTGGTCCAGGCGCTTCCTCATCTGCTCGATTTCGGCCTGGGTCTTGTCGCGGTCCCTCTCGGCCTGGTCCACGCGCCGCCGCGCCTCGCCAAGCTGATCTTGCGTCCGCTCGAGCTGGTCCTGCATCTTCTGCACGAATTCCTGGCTCGCCTGCGGGCCAATCTTGCGGAACTTTTCAAGCTGGCGCTCCATCTCTTTCATGCTGGCTTCCATCTGCTCGATGTTTTTCTCGCCGTGGTCTTCTCCTGTCCTCGCCTCGCTGGGTTTGTAGAAGGGAAACAGCACCAGCATCAGGAAGCAGAAGGCGCCGAGCGCTCCGCACAGGATGTCCAGCAGCGACATGTTGAAGATGTTGATTTCGCGGTGCTGGCGCTTCATGCGTTCGGCCCGAGATAGAGGCGGTTGATCAGGTTGCGGAGCACGTACCCGCCCGCCAAGTTCACGCTGGTTTCTTCTTTCTCCTGCACCAACTGGAGAATGAACACCATGACGGCGCTTTCCGCCAACGCGACCATCGTGCAGTCGAACCCGACCGCCAGCGTCGAGGCGATGTCCTGAATGTTGATGTTGGCGGCGTGTCCGGCCTCCGCCAGCGACGCCCCCAATCCGATCACGGTTCCGATAAAGCCGAGGGTGGGCACAAACCAGGCGATGTAGCGGATCAGCCCGTAGCGGAGATCCACGCGGTGCGCGATCAGCTCGAGGCTGGCGTTCATCACCGCTACGCTCTGATCGATCGAGCGTCCGGACTGGAACTGGAGAATGCTGAGATCGATCAGCGAAGGGAGGAATCCGTGCTCCCCGTCGAACTCCCTGGCCACGCGCTTGCGTATGGGCCCGAGGTCGCGCATCTGCAACACCGTCTGGTCGTCCTCGGGCAGGAAACCTTTCCGGAGGAACCGCGTTTCCCGCTCGCCGACGCGCCACCGGATGAACAGTTCGCCCAGCCCGATGAAGAACATGACGTGCATCACGTTCTGGATGGTGAGCGGATACGGAAAGTGCGGCGACACCCGGTCCAAAAGCAGGATGGCGGCGCGGCTGTGCGGGTCGAGCAGAATGCTGAACAGAGCGACGAAAAACACGCCGGTGAGCGCGGCGATCCCCATCGTAATGCGCCGGTCCGGCAACTCCCAGAAAACCTGGTGCTCTTTTGCGGCGGCGACTGCTCCGGCAGCGGCCATGGATGACACTCCAATCGGGATGAGCTTCGGCGTCCAACGGCGCAGGTCGCGAGGCGAGAGCGGATCGGGCACGTCGCCGGCGTACCCACTCCCCTCCGAGTCGGACGAGCGCTTCCCCTCAGTCTCGCTTTTATAACCCGGCGGCCTGAGCGCTGTCAAATGGGGTTTGGAGCGCATGAGACACGGCTGCGGCTCAATCGTGTCATTGCGCGCCTGCCGATGTATACTGCCCAGTTTGGCCCTTTGAGACCACTCATGCGGATCAACTCTTCCCGGCGCGCATTGACGATGCTCGCGGATGTTTGCATGTCCGTCACGCTCGCCGGCGTCTTGCCGGTTTTCGGGCAGCCGTCGATCCTCATCCGGAACGCCACGATCATTGACGGCGCCGGTGGACCGCCGATCGTGGACGGAGCGATCGCGATCTCGGGCTCTAAGATTGCACAGGTCGGCCCCGCCGCCGGCGTCCAAACCCCGGCCGGCGCGCGTGAGATCGACGCCGCGGGCAAGTTCGTCATCCCAGGGCTGATGGACGCCAACGTCCACCTCGTGCTGAACATGACGATCGAGTTTCACGCCCGCTACGAAGACCGCTATGAGGACCTGATCGAGGAAGCCGCGCAGGTCGCCCTGAGAAACGGCGTGACCACGGTGTTCGATACCTGGGGGCCGCTCGGGCCGCTGATGAACGTCCGCGATCGCATCAACCGCGGCGAGGTCGCCGGCAGCCGGATGTTCGTCGCCGGAAACATCGTCGGGTTGAGCGGGCCGCTCGGGCCGGATTTCAACCAGCACGCGGCTACGGCGGCGTCGCAGGCTTTCGTGAAGCGGATCAACCAGCTTTACGAGGAGAACACGGGGCCGGACCTGCTGTGGCGTGCGCCCGAGCAGGTCCGCGCCGAGGTCCGGAAGTACATCGCGCGCGGCGTCGACTTTCTCAAATACGCCGCGGCGGGACACGGCCGGGGCCGTTCGAGTTTCCTCATGTTCTCGCCGGAAACCCAGCGGGCGATTGTCGAGGAGTGCCATCGCGCCGGCATCGTCGCGCAGACGCACGCCATGACGGTGGAAAGCCTGCGGCAGGGCATTGAGGCGGGGGCCGATATGGGGCAGCACGTGGAACTCACCGGCCCCGAGCCCATGCCGGACGGCCTCATCAAGCTGATGCTCGCGCGCAAGTTCCACGCCGCCGTCCAGCCCTTCACCGCGCGGCGCCGCAACATGATGATCGAGGACGCTTCGGATCCCGAGGAGGCGCGGCAAATCACGGTGAGCCAGGAGAATATCGTCCGCCTGATCAAGTCCGGCGTCCCGCTATTGCTTGCCAGCGACGGCGGATTGCGCAATCCGGACGAGATCGCCTTCCAGAAGCCGCGCGCGGGCATCGACCGGCCCTTCGAGCTGCGCGAAGGCCCCTTCCTCTGGCTGCAGGCGATGAGCGAGAGCGGCATGGCGCCGATGGCGGCGATCCAGGCGGCGACGCGCAACGTAGCGGCGGCCTACCGCAAGCTCGATACCTTGGGCACAATCGAGAAAGGCAAGACGGCCGACCTCGTCGTCCTCGACGCGGACCCGCTTCAGGACATCAACAACGTCCGCAAGATCGCGCTCGTGATTAAGGACGGCCGGATCGTCGACCGCGACGCGCTGCCGTTGAAGAAAGTCCTCACCGCCCCGCGGCCGCAACCTCGCCCGGCCTCGGAGAATGGAAGATGACACGACGGATCATTCTCATAACGGCCATCGCGTCCGTTGCGGCGGCGCAGGGGCCGAGGATTTTCATCATCAGCGACATGGAGGGCGTCGGCGGCGTCTACAGTTGGGAAGAGCAGGTGGCGCCCGGCCAGCGCCGGTTCGAGGAATCGAAGCGGCTGCTCACCGGCGAGATCAACGCCGCCGTCGAAGGCGCGCTTGAGGCCGGAGCGAGCGAAGTGGTGGTGTGGGATGGCCACAACGGCCACCGCAGCCTCTCGATCGAAGACATTCACCCGCGCGCGAAGCTGATCCAGGGGCCGCACACCGGGCCCGACTTCTATATGAAAGACCGGCGCTTCGACGGGCTGATGTTCATCGGTCAGCAGCCGCGGCGACTCCATATCGGTCATCAGCCTTTCCCATACCGAGGCGAAAGAACTCATCCGGCTGCGGGCGCGCCGCGCGGTCGAACGGATCAAGGAGTTCGCCCCCTGGGTCATCAAGGGTCCGGTGACGATGCGCTTTGAGTACATGCCGGAGGTCGGCGAATCGGGCGAAGTCCGGCAGCCGCCGCCTCGACTCTACCGCGGCGAGACCGTTCTCGACGTCTACGAGCAATGGACCGACGGCTCCTATGGCCGCCCGCCGAGGAATTAACATGCGCATCCTGTTATGCCTGATTCTCTCCGTCGCGCTTCCAGCCGCGGCCCAGATTCCGGAGGCGCCGGAAACGCAACAGCCGGACGAACGCCTGAAAGCGGACATCCTGGCGATCGTCGCTCACGCGGACGACGACACCCTGCTGATCGGCTACCTCGCGCGAGCCGTCTACGACGAGCAGAAGCGCGTCGCCGTGGTCTTCATCACCCGCGGCGATCACGGAGCGAACCGCGCCGGCGTCGAGCAGGCGGCCTCCCTCGGCTGGGTGCGGGAGATGGAGGCCCGCCGCGCCTTCGCCTCGCTCGGCGTGCTCGACGTCTTCTTCCTCGACGCGCCCAATATCTCGGGCGACAATCCGCTCTGGTCGCTGGAGAAATGGCCGCACGGCAAGACGCTCGAAGAAGTCGTCCGGCTGATTCGCCTGACCAGGCCCGAGGTCGTGCTGACGTGGCTTCCCGACTACGTGGCGGGCCAGAATCACTGCGATCACCAGGCCGCCGGCGTGCTGGCCACCGAAGCCTTCGACCTGGCGGGCAGCCCGGTCGCCTTCCCGTCGCAGGTGACGCCGCCGGAGGACCCTCGCGGCTACGGCAACCTTACCGAGGGGCTCGAAGCCTGGCAGCCGAAGAAGCTGTACTACGTCTCCGACACGGCCCACACGGATTTCCTCGAGGGCGCGGGACCCAAGTACTTGACCACGGACATCTCGCCCTCCCGCAAGGTCCCTTACTCGGCCATCGTGGCGCGCCAAAATAGCTTCTACCTCACGCAATCCGAAGGTCTGCCTGCCCTCAGGGCGCTCGCAAGCGGGAATTACGAAAATTACGAGGCGCCGGTCCACCTCGTCCTGGGAAGATCGCTCGTGAAATCGAGCGTGACCGGGGACGTTTTCGAAGGCATTGCTCCCGGGCCGGTCCCGTTCGCCCCCGTCCGGGGACACCAGCCGGAATCGCGCGAGGGCGTTTCCGTCGAGCTGGGCAGCCCGTGGGATTTCTATCGCCGCTTCTGGAGCGCGCACAACCTCGAGCATCTTGCGAAACTGCACGCGCCGGAATCCCGGCTGGTGGCCGGCGCGACCGCCCGCGTTCCGCTGCTGCTGCGCAACGACACGGGCCAGGCGCGGAACGTGACTCTCACCGTGAAGCTGCCGGATGGCTGGAAAGAAGTCCGCGGAACGGCCCGGTACCCGGTCCGGCCGCACGCCGCCTATCCGGTCCGGACCGAACTGGTGGGGCCGTCCGTTTCCTCGATCCAATGGCAGGAAGTCACCTGGACGGCCCAAGTGGACGGCGCGCCGGTTTCGTCGGCCACCCTCCGGTTCCTGGTGGCCCCCACGGGCGCGGCCTTTCGCGCCGCCGGAACCCCGAAGCCCGAATGAGGCGGATCAAGCGGATCAAGCGCCGCACTGCCGCGGCCCGCGCGAATCCTCTATAATTGACTTTCCACACTCCGAGGCCACCGGCAAACCATGGACGACAAGGAACGCAACCGCGCTCTGGAACTGGCTCTGGGCCAGATTGAGAAGCAGTTTGGAAAGGGTTCGGTGCAGCGGCTGGGCGCCAAGGAAGCCGTCGTTTCCATCGGCAGCATTTCCACCGGCTCCATCTCGCTCGACAACGCCCTGGGCATCGGCGGTTATCCCCGCGGCCGGATCAGCGAGATTTTCGGGCCGGAGTCGTCGGGAAAGACGACGGTCGCCCTCCAGGTGGTTGCGGAAGCGCAGAAGGCCGGCGGCATGGCGGCGTTCGTGGACGTCGAGCACGCGCTCGACCCCAACTACGCGCGGCAACTCGGCGTCGACGTCGACAACCTCCTGGTGTCGCAGCCGGACTGGGCCGAGCAGGCGCTCGAGATTACCAGCACGCTGATCAGCTCCGGTTCCATCGACGTGCTGGTTGTCGATTCCGTGGCCGCGCTGGTGCCGAAGGCGGAACTCGACGGCGAAATGGGCGACACGTTCGTCGGCGTACAGGCCCGGCTGATGTCGCAGGCCATGCGCAAGCTGACCGGGATCGTTTCCAAGTCCAACACGTGCCTGATCTTCATCAACCAGATTCGCGAGAAGATCGGCGTCATGTTCGGCAACCCGGAGACTACCAGCGGCGGACGCGCGCTGAAGTTCTACTCGTCCGTGCGCACCGACATTCGCCGAATCGCCGCGATTAAGGACGGCGACACGGTCATCGGCAACCGCACCAAGGTCAAGGTGGTTAAGAACAAAGTCGCCCCGCCGTTTCGCGAAGCGGAGTTCGACATTCTTTACGGCGAGGGTATCTCCCGCGAAGGCGATCTGATCGACCTCGGCGTCGCCAACCGCCTGGTGGAAAAAAGCGGTGCCTGGTACAGCTACAAGGGCGAACGTATCGGGCAGGGCCGCGAGAACGTCAAGCAGTTCCTGAAGACGAACGCCGACCTTCGCGATAAACTCGACACGGAGCTGCGCGCCGCGCTTGGGCTCATCCCGGCTGCCGCGGCCGCCTCGCCCCCGCCCGCCAAGGAAGCGCCTGTCGTCGCCTCCCGAGGACGCTGAAGTCGCGCCTCATCGTGAGAGCTTTCCCCACGCGTCGCCACATCCTAACCGTAGGTAAAGGCAATCATGATGAACGGCGCGGAACGCCAGCGGGCTATCGACGTCGCACTGGCGCAGATGGAAAAGCAGTTCGGCCGAGGGTCGGTTCTCCGGCTTGGCTCAACCAACGTGATACCGGTGACCGTTATCCCCACCGGCGCCATCTCGCTCGATGCGGCGCTGGGCGTCGGCGGTGTTCCGCGGGGCCGCGTGGTGGAGGTGTTCGGGCCGGAATCCTCCGGCAAAACCACCATCGCGCTTCAGATTGTGGCGGAAGCCAACCGGGC
Source organism: Bryobacteraceae bacterium (assembly GCA_026129905.1). Classification (GTDB taxonomy): domain Bacteria; phylum Acidobacteriota; class Terriglobia; order Bryobacterales; family Bryobacteraceae; genus JAHCHE01. Next base: position 69,818 of record JAHCHE010000008.1, read on the forward strand.
CGGCGGAACCGCGGCGTTTATTGACGCCGAGCACGCGCTCGATCCCGTCTACGCGCGCAAACTTGGCGTCGACGTCGACAACCTTGTCGTTTCCCAGCCCGATTGCGGCGAACAGGCCCTCGAAATCACGTTGGCCATGGTCTCCACGCGCGCCATCGACGTCGTCGTTGTCGATTCCGTGGCCGCGCTGGTGCCGAAGGCCGAACTCGAAGGCGAGATGGGCGACAGCCACATGGGACTCCAGGCGCGGCTCATGTCGCAGGCGCTTCGCAAGCTGACGGGCGTCGTGTCCCGCACCAACACCTGCCTCATCTTCATCAACCAGGTCCGGGAGAAGATCGGGGTGATGTTCGGAAATCCCGAAACCACTACCGGCGGGCGTGCGCTGAAGTTCTACTCTTCCGTCCGGATGGAGGTCCGTAAGGGTGCCGCTATCAAGGAGGGGGACGTCATCGTCGGCAGCCGCACCAGAGTAAAGGTAGTGAAGAACAAGGTCGCCGCGCCCTTCCGCGAGGTGGAGGTGGACCTGATTCACGGCGAGGGTATCTCCCGGGAAGCCGACCTGCTGGATCTCGGCGTACAGCGCCAGGCGATTGAGAAGAGCGGGACGTGGTTCAGCTACGGCGGCGAACGGCTCGGCCAGGGGCGCGAGAATGCCAAAGCCTTCCTCCGCGACAACCCCGCCGTCCGCGACCGCCTCGAAGGAGACCTCCGCGCGCGGCTCGGTCTCTCCGCCGCCGGCGAATCGCCGGAAGCCAGGCGGGCGGAGCCGCAAGCGGCCAAAACCCCTCTGGCAAAGGCTCTCACCGCCTAGCAGAACGCCGAACCCTCGAAAAACGGGCCTCTCGCCGCCCCTGTGCGCCCAAAAGCCCTAATAATTAGGCTTCCAAGCGACTTTCCTCTTTACACCGCCTCCCAGATACCTTATCATGGCATCAAAACATAACCTGTCGACCTTGTAACGAATGTAACGAGGGAGAAGGGTTCGTTGGGAGAAGACAACAGAATATGACGCAAACCGAGTTCGTAAAGAAGATCGCGGCCGTCGGCGGCGTAACGAACAAAGTCGCCAAGGACATCATCGCGGCGTATGCCGATACCGCGGTCAGCGAAACCAAGAAAACGGGCGTGTTCGTCCTGCCCGGCATCGGCCGGCTCGTGAGGGTGGATCGGAAAGCCCGCACCGGGCGCAACCCGGCCACCGGCGAGACGATCAAGATTCCGGCCAAGAAGGTGGTGAAGTTCCGCGTGGCCAAAGCCTGCAAGGACGCGATCGTGCCGGCGAAGAAACCCCGGGCCAGCGCCGGCTAAGAAACGCCGCGACGAGATTCGTTAGCGCCGCGGGACAGGCTTTCCAGTCATGCCGGGCGACGCGACGCCGGCATTGGGCAACGCGCAGGCGGGGCGGGGCTGGGCTGTTGGCCAGCCCTCCGCCGACTATGAGCGCCCGGCCTGTTCCTGCGGTCTTCCGTATTCGCCTTCCATCCTGCCAGCTCGCGGAATCAGTCGCTGACCGTGCGTGATTTCCGCTGTCGTGGGTAACCCGGTTGAAGACTCGCCTCGAAGACACAAAAAGGACGCCGTTCGGAACGGCGCCCCTTTTAAGTTCGCGAGTTCGCCCTCTCGGATCCTAGAAGATGAACTTGATCATGAATCGACCCTGAAAACCGGGATTGAAGACAGCGTCTTTGCCGAATCGTGGATCCAGCGCGCGTGCGCCATCCGGCGTTTCGGCTACCATCTGCCTCCAGTCGAAGCCCTTCGTCAGGTCCGTATCGTGCAGGTCGATGCCCGCCGAATCCGAGTGTTCTTCACGGTTGTACCGGTCGAAGACGAACATGCTCGTCTTCTGGTTGAAGAGATTGATCATGTTGAACTCGAACCGCAACGTCTTGCCTTCGCCGACTTTGAACTCGTGCGCTACCAGCAGGTCGGTCTGGCTGAACACCGGGGTCCGGCCGTAGTTGCCGCGCCCTTCCACATAGAACGGAATGTCGTTTACGGTCACCACCTGCGTCGTCACGGGGGTACCGCTGGTCAGCCGGAGGAAACCGCCGATTTGCGTTCCGAAAGCGAAGTTCTTCGCTCCGGAAAACTTGAACACGTGCGGCCGGTCGGTAGGCAGCCGTCCGAACAGTCCCACGTTGCCGTGGGCGTCAAACAAAGCTTCATCCAGGTCGAAGTAACGGTTGGCGTTGCCGCCGGGGCGGAAGTTCTCCGCGCCGAAGACCTGGTTTGGTCCGAAGCCGTAACCCAGAGTCGGGGGCCGGATTTCGTCCGTGCTCTGTAACCCGGCGTAGTTGCCCCACAGTCGGCTGTAGACGTAGCTGACATCGGTGAACCAGCCGCCGCTGAATCGGCGCGTCAGGGACATCTCCATCGCATCGTACCGCCGCTTGGCCCGAGGCATTTCGAAGCCGCAAGCCTCGCCAAGCTGTATGGGGCAGGTGGCCCCGGAGGACGGGAAGATCACGAATTTGCCTTCGCCGGGGTTGCCATACCGGTAGACTTCATTCCCTTCTTCGTCCAACGCGCCCAGGTCCTCGATCGTGCGGATCAGCTTGCTCTGAACGTACCGGCCGGAAAAGACCGTCTGCGGCTGGATCTCATACTCCACGCCGAAATTCATCGCATGGACGCTCATCGGCTTCACATCCAGGTCGAGGTATTGGAAGCCCGGCACGCGCCGATCACGGAACTCGCCGGTAGTCCACAGGTTGGTTCCCGGCATATTGTTGATATTGATGCTATAGATGTCGGCGGTGTCCAGCGACCGGTAGAACATTCGCCACACGTCGCCCCCGAATGTGCCGCGCGCCACGTCGTACTTGGTCCAATCGTAGTAACGGCCCCAGCCGCCGAATAGCTTCAGTTTCCCGTTGCCAAGCACGTCGAAGCTGGCGCCGATGCGCGGGGCCAGCTTATCGCCGAATCCGAACTGGAATGCGTAGTCGGTACCGAAGAAGGCTTGCGCGGCCGCCTTGTTAAACGCTGGGATCGTTTCCCTCTCCGTGCGGAGCCCGGCATTGATCGTTAGCCGGCCGAACAGCCGCCAGGAGTCCTGGACATAGAGGTGCGTCAGATGCGCCCCGGTGGAGCCGATCGTTCCGCCGTAGTTCACCGCGTAGTAACCGTAAAGGCCCTGGCCGCCCCGGAAGGAAAGCCCCGGGTAGACGTCGACGCGGCCCATCGGACCGAACGAGTCGTCGAGCACTTTGTTGACGTTCTTCTGCGTTCCCACGCCTGCCTTGATGTTGTGCTGTCCGAGGAACGTCACGAACTGGCTGAAGTCGGCCTGGACGTACGACCGGGTTGTAATGTCAGAAGAGGTCTTGGCGGCGCTGGGAGTCCGGAACCCGGCGGGCTGCTGAAGGATCGAGGGTATGTCAAGTCCCACGCCGGTGGCTTGCCACCAGTAGCTGCCCTGATAGGGAATGCCGATCTCTTTGAAGTTCAAATAGTACCGCCCGCCTTTGACGCTCAGCAGCGAGGTATTCGTAGGCAGAAAATCAATGTTGCCGGAATAGCTCTGCTCCGGCTGGCTGTAGCCGCGGGTCTTGTACCCCTGCGCCGATCCCAGCGTCAGCGTACTTACGTTCGGTTCATACCCGTCGTAGGAGGGCAGCGATCCCGTCAAGTACTGCGGCGTGTAGAGCCAAGTGAAGTTTGTCCTGATCCGGCTGGAGGGGTCGAACGACAGCTTATTGAACCAACTGTGCGCGAACGCCTCCCGCTCCAGCGTGTCCGTACCATCGGAGAACTTATAGCTGTTCGAAGCGCGGTGCCAGCGCGGCGACGTCGACGTGTAGAACCACACCCGGTTGCGGACCAGCGGTCCGCCCAGCGAGAAGCCGGGTTCCTGGTAGGAACGGCTCTGCTTCTCGTCCTGGACGTATTTCGGGTCCATCTCCGTGTCGGGGTTAAGTTGCAACCGTTTGACGGGGCTCGCGTTCAGCGAATTGCCATAGAAATAGTAATGAATCGCGCCGTGGAAGTCGTTGCCGCCCGATTTCGTCACCGCGGTCACTACGCCGCCGAGCGCGCCGCCGTATTCGGCCTCCAGGCCGGTGGTTTTCACCTGCACTTCCTGGAGATACTCGATCTTGGCGTCTTGCCGGGCTCGGCCGTCGATCAGGCTGGTGGTCGAAACGCCGTCGATGTAGTAGTTGTTTTCGGCGGCGCTGGCGCCATTGATCTGGTAGCCGCCTTCAATCTCCCCTGTGTTCACGGACGGCGACAGTAGCGCGATTCCCTGGAAGCTGCGGCCCTTCGGCAGGCGGTCGATTTCCTCGGCCGTGACGTTTTGGGCGATCATCGTGCTCGATGTATCGATCAACGGGGCAGCCTCGACGACTTGCACGGTCTGCTCCAGCGTGCCGACCTGCATCGGCGCTCCGACCTTGACGGTCCTGCCCACCAGCACCAGCACGTCCGGCACCTCGTACCTGGAGAAACCAGACTTCTCGAACCGCAATGCGTAGCGACCCGGCTCGAGCTCCGGCGCCAGGAACGTGCCGTCGCCTCGGGTTGTGACGTTCAGAGAGCGGTTCGTCGCCTTGTTGGTGACGGTTACCGCGACGTCGGGCAGCACAGCGCCGCTGGAGTCCGTCGCGACGCCGGTGATGTTTCCGAAACGTTCCTGCCCCGCCAGCGGCAGGCAGACGAGGATGAAGATGGCGAGCGCCAGGCTCCAGCGCCCACCCTGCCCCAAGATTCTCATTAGTTGGCCTCCCTTTCGATGAAGCGATCAGGTCGTTGAGTACTCAGCCTGCGAGGAAGAACTCGGGCTGGTCAAGTCATTCATATTAACAGACCTGAATCCCGACTACCACGAATATCTGGCTAAACAGGCCTAGAACTCTATTGGCAGTCGTGCAGACGATCTTGTTAGCATTTCAGGCGCCAAACTCCCGATGCGTGTAAGTCGTGTGGCTGCAGCAGCTCCGGCGGCGGGCGGCGTCCTGTTTTTAGTAATATGCCCCGCCGCGCCTACGCGTTTACGGAAAAGTGCGTATTCCTGCACGGTCTCCTCGCCTTCCGGTAAAGGTTTGCGGGCGAGCGCCGATGAGTGAATTGCAGGGATATCCGCCGCCCCTCTCTGGCCGTCAGCCAACCTGGCTGCGGCGCCGCGGACGGCGGTGCGCCTGACGACGCAGAAGGAGTGAAATCGTGAATCGCACCTCCGTCAGGAGTATTCGAGTGGGCGCGTTTGTCGCCGCTCTGCTCGCCGCCGCCGTCGCCTTCGGGCAAGCCACCGACGGGCATATCACCGGGACCGTCCTGGATGCCACCGGGGCCGTGATTCCCGGCGCCGACGTCGAGTTGACCAATGTCACTACCGACGTGGTCCGCGCCGCGCGCTCGGATGGATCGGGGATCTACCGCTTCCAGAACGTCCTGGCGGGCCGCTACCGGCTGACGGTGCGGGCGGAAGGCTTCGCCCCGGCGACCGTCGAGAATATCGACATCACCCTGAACCGCGCGACGACGCTCAATGTGACGCTCGGCCTCGCGGCGGTGGCCAGCCAGGTGGACGTGGTGGAAGCCGCCGCCCAGATCGATACCACCAGCGCGACCATCGGCTCGGCCTACGGGCAGGCGCAGGCGATCTACAACCCTTTGAGTTCACAGGCTTACGGCGTTTACAACCTGGCCCTGATGAGCGCGGGCGTGGCTTCCAGCGGCGGCCTGGGCGTCGGCGACGGGCCCTCGGTGGGCGGCCAGCGGCCCCGTCAGAACAACTTCACCCTCGAGGGCGTGGACAACAACCGCAAGGATGTCACCGGCGTCAACCTGGCCGTGCCGCACGAAGCGGTCGCGGAGTTCTCGGCGCTCCAGAATCAGTTCAGTTCCGAGTTCGGCCATTCCACCGGCGGCCAGTTCAACGTCGCGCTTCGCTCGGGTTCCAACCAATATCACGGCGCGGCGTACTGGTACTTGCAGAATCGCCATCTCAATGCGGTGGATGAGGCCGACGCCCGCCAGGGCATCCGCCAGAATCCGCGCTATGATCGCAACTCGGTCGGCGCGAGCGTCGGCGGGCCGCTGATCAGGAACAAGCTCTTCTACTACGGACTGATGGAATACAACCCGCTCGGCGCCGCCAGCTCCCCGTATGCCGCCACGATGACGCCGACGGCCGAGGGCTACCGGATGCTGGAGTCGATCCCCGGGCTGTCGCGCGCCAACCTGGACGTGCTGCAGCGCTACGCCACGCCCGCGCCCGCCCAAACCGGAACCGCCGGGGTGGGCGGCTTCGACGTGCCGGTCGGCATCCTGCCGATCACGTTTCCCAACTACTCCAACAACTACAACTGGGTCGCCAACGCCGATTACAACGCCGGCGACCGGGACCAACTTCGGTTCCGCTACGTCGAGGCGCGCACGGCGGGCATCGACATCACCGTCTCGCCCAACCTGCCCGCCTTCGCCGGCGACCGGACCATCCGCCAGAGGACTCTGGCGCTGTCGGAGTTCCACAACTTCCATCCCGCGCTGCTGAACGAACTGCGGCTCAACTACAGCCGCTATTCCGACCGCATTCCCGCCGGCGACTTCAGCTTCCCGGGCCTGGACGTTTTCCCCAACATCACCATCGAGCACGATCTCAACCTGCAACTGGGACCGTTCGACGGCGCGCCGCAGAGCACCACGCAGAATATCTATCAACTGGTGGACAACCTCACCTGGATCAAGGGCTCGCACACTATCAAGGGGGGGATCGACGCGCGCCAGTACATCGCGCCGACCAACTTCATCTCGCGGGTGCGGGGCGACTACAACTATTCCACGCTGGAGCGTTACCTGCTGGACCTCCAGCCGGACCTGATGGCGTCGCGCAACGCCGGCGGCCGCCCCTACTGGGGCAACGCCTGGAACTTCTATTGGTTCATCCAGGACGAGATGAAGCTGCGCCGGAATCTCACGCTGACTCTGGGACTTCGCCACGAGTACAAGGGCATCCTCGCCGACGACCGGCTGCAGGCGCTAAACCAGGTTGCCGACGTTCCGGGGCTGATCGCGTTCCAGGCGCCCAAAGCGCGGAAGCGCAATTTCGCGCCCCGCGGCGGCCTCACCTGGTCGCCGGGCGACAGCGGCAAGACCGTGTTCCGCGCCGGGGCCGGCATGGCCTACGACAACTACTTCGATAACCTGGGCGCCAGCACGAAGCCGCCGCAGCTTCAGACCAGCGTCATCTTGCCCGGCGGCGACAAGCCGAATTTTCTCGGCTCCGGAGGCATCTCCTTGCAGGCGCCGACCGCCGCCCGCTCGCCCGCGCAGTGGCGCGCCTCGACGGCCGGCTACATTTTCGACCAGCGCCTTCCAGTCTCCTACCAGTGGACGTTCGGCATCGAGCGGGTGCTCGGGAAAGACTACACCTTGAATGTGCGCTACCTCGGCACGCGCGGCAGCGCGCTGTTCGTGCAGGAGTGGCTCAACGTCCAGTCGGTGGTGACGGCGAACCACTACCTGCCCACCTACCTCCAGCGGCCGTCGCAGACCGAACTGGACGGACTGCCGCTCACGCTGGACGGCCTTGCCGCCGAATTCGAGGAAGGCGGCTTCTACCGGCCGGAGTTTCTGGCCGCCGGCTTCTATTCGCCTCTTACGGCCTTTCCCAACATCGGCAATTCCACCTATCACGGGCTGGCCACCGAATTTACGCGCCGCTTCTCGAGCGGTTTCCTGTTCAATGGCGCTTATACGTGGAGCAAGGCCATCGACGATTCGACGGCCGACCTGTTCTCGACCGTCCTCTCCCCGCGGCGTCCCCAGGACTTCGACAACCTGCGGGCGGAACGGTCGCGATCGTTTCTGGACCGGACGCACCGGCTTTCGATGACCTGGGTGTGGGAAACGCCCTGGATGAAAACCAGCGCAAATCGCTGGACGAGGAACGTGGCCGGCAATTGGCTGCTCAGCGGTTCCTATATCGTCGAGTCGCCGCAGTACGCCACCGTGCAGAGCGGGACGGACTCCAACCTTAACGCGGACCCCTGGGCCGACCGGGTGATCGTGAATCCCGGCGGCGTCGATCGCACGGGTTCCGGCGTCAGTCCGCTGCGCAACAGCGCCGGACAGATTGTCGGCTACCTTGCCAACGACGCTAAAGCGCGCTACATTCGGGCCGAGGTGGGGGCTTACGCCAACGGGGGCCGGCAGACGCTGCCCTTACGCGGGATCAATAGCTGGAACCTGGCCGTAATCAAGAAGATTCCGCTGGCCGAATCCAAGGCGCTCGAGTTGCGCGCCCAGTTCTACAACGCGTTCAACCACCCGCAGTACGTGCCCGGCTATCTGGACAACGTCGCCAGCCGCGCTGCGCGCCAGACGCGGAACCATCTCATCCCCGGCAATCCGTGGTTCAACGATCCGACAAGAGTGTACAGTTCCAACCCGCGGTACATCCAACTGGCGGCGCGGTTCACCTACTGATCGGACGCGGCGGGCCTGGCCTCCTGGGCTACGACCCGCCCTTCTCCTGGGGCGCGTCCTTACTTGGCCGCGCCCCGTTTTTTCCGCCCTCTGCTCTTGTCCTCGTCCGGTTGGCTTGCCGGCGTCCCGCCCGGCCAGTATCCGAAGTCCCAGATCTGGATGTTCGCCTCCCCCGGGGAGAATTCCGCCACGGCGTACTCGCCCGGTTCGAGCGGCTTCACCGGCCACAGCTTATAAAGGTTGAAGTCCACCTGCCGGCGGAACACCTCCACGTCCTCGTGCTGTTCGTAGATCTGGTTCGTCACCGGCGCCACCGACCATTCCTCCACCAGCCGCTCGCCCTTGCGCGGCTTGAGCCGGAGCAGCCCGAAGCGCTCCTGTTGCTGCAGCCGGATGTAGAACTCCGGCGTGGGCGTCGTGACGACGGTCGGGGCATTTTCCCCCTTGACGATGACGGACTGCTTGCCCGAGACGATGGGGACCGGGGTGATAACCTTCAGTACGGATCGTCTCTTGTCGGAGACCGCCTCGAGTTCGGCGACCGGAATGGATTTCAGTTGCTCGCCGTCCACCAGGTAGACGCCGGCGTCCATCGGTACGCTGGACACTTCCCTCTCATGCTCGCGCTCGGCGGTCTCTTCGGCCTGGAGCCACTCCATCTCCTTCTTGCGCTCGGCGCCCTTCTCGTCGAACTCTTTGCGCGTGCGCGCCAGGTCCACCAGGTCGAGCGGGATCTCCTCCCAGTCGCTGCGTTCGAGGCTGTAGAACCGCACGCGGTCCTCTTTGACCTCGTACTCGCGGACGACATGGTAGCTGCCATCGGTGAGGTAAAGCCGGATGGTGGCGCACCACGCCGCCGACGCGATCGCTATTAGCGCAAAAACTGCCCGCAACATCGCCCTAATTCGATTCTACAGCGGCGCGCTGGGTCTCCCCCGTCCCGATCAGTCCGGCGACGATCCTCCCGACGCCCAGAAAGGCGTCCAGGTCGTTAGGCTTGTGAACGTAAGCGGCCACCCCCAGCGCCTCGGCCCTCCGCCTTTCGTGAGGCGAAGTGGACGAGGTGAGAATCATCACCGGCGCCGACGCCAGCGCCGGCATCCGCCGCAGCGCTGAAAGGACCTCCAGGCCGTCGCGCTTGGGCAGATTGAGATCCAATACGATCAGCGCCGGCTGCGTTTCAAGCCCGCCCAGGTAGTTCAGCGCGGCTTCGCCGTCTTCGAGGGTCACCGGTTCGTCCTCGATCCCTTGCTCCCGAAGCGCCATCCGGAGCAGGAAGACGTCGGTTTCGTTGTCCTCGACCACGACCAGGAGCCGCCCAACCGCGCTGTCGATCATGTGCGTTTGCGCCATTCCGCCTGGCCGGCAGCGAGAGGAAGATCGCGCGCTATGCTATGCGAGTCGGCCCGCGAGCCGAACCCGGGGGAATACGTTTCCCCGTTACCGTTGTCGTTGGATGCAGCCACCAGTTCCCCGTGCGTAGCGCGTCGTTGCCTGATAGTCCAATTGTATTCCCCTCCGCGGCGCTGTGACGACCCCCCACTGCTACCATGAAAGCTAATGCGTTACCGCACCCTCGGCCGCACCGGCCTCTCCGTTAGCGAGATCGGCTTCGGCGCGTGGGGCATCGGCGGGGCCATGTGGCGAGGAAGCGACGACGACGCTTCACCGGCCGCCCTCCGGCGCCCGGCGACGGTCGAAAGCAGTTGTTCGGTCAGCGGCCAGGGTTCGCTGGACGAGGCCACTCTCGAGATCCTGAGACGGCGCGCCTGGACGCGCAATTTCTACGAACTGATGCCGCCCCACGCCCACTAGCGCCCGGATGGACAACATCACCCATTCCCTTACCGGGTTCCTTCTGAGCCGCGTGGGCTTCAACCGGTGGCCGCTGCCAGCCGCCTGGCTCCTTGCCATTGGCGCCAACATTCCCGACGCCGACTTCGCCAGCGCCCTAGGCGGGGATGAACTGATCCTGGAATGTCACCGTGGGCCTACCCACAGCTTCCTCTTCAGTCCCTTGGTTGCCCTGGCGCCTCCGGCGATCGTGGCACTGGCCGCCCGCCGACGCTTGCCGTGGCTGCGCGCATGGCTTGTATCCTGGGCCGGCGTCCTGAGTCATCTTCTCCTCGATTGGACCAATATTTACGGCGCACGGCTCCTGTCGCCTCTCAACGAGGAGTGGTACGCCCTCAGCATCAACAGCGTCATGGATCTGTGGATCTGGATTATCCTGTTCTCCGCCGTCGGGTGGATGGTCATTTCGCGGCTGGTGACCTCGGAGATCGGGGCCGGCCGAAGCTCCGGCCGGGGCGTTGCGGTTGTTGCGCTCCTGGGTCTCGTCGCATTCGACTTTGGCCGTTTCGTCCTGCACGAACGGGCCCGCAACGTACTGGACGCCCGCGTCTACTCCGACGAGCTGCCCCAGCGCGCCCAAGCGCTCCCTACGGTCGCCAACCCCTTCCGCTGGCGGGGGATTGTTGAGACCCGCTCGGCCTACCATCTGTTTGAGGTGAACCTGCTGGAGACCCGGTTCGACCCCGCCTCCGGCCGCGTGTTCTACAAGCCGGAACTCCCTCCGGTCGCCGCCGAGGCCCTGGCGACGGAACCTTTCCGCAAGTTCCTCTGGTTCGCAAAGTTCCCGCTCTGGCGCATCGCGCCTGCCGAGGCGCCCGATGCCGCCGGTGGGACGATGGTACAGGTGATCGATCTCCGCTTCGCCCTTCCAGGCGAGGATGCGTTTGCCGCAACGGCCCTCTTCGACGCCCGCGGCGGCCTTGTGCGCTCCTGGTTTCAATATGAGGCGCCAGGAGCGCCTCCGCGTTTTCGCTGACGGCGCGGCGGAACCCCAACACAGGCAACTAATCCTGACGTTGTCGCTGGGTTATTCCTCTGAAGTTGGGTGTTTTCACTCACCAGCTTGCCGCGTGAGGCCCGAAAACGGCGAATCAAATATATGTTGATTCCGTATGTGGCGGCGCTCGCGCCGTGGCCCTCGGCGTGCTTATACTACTGAAACTTGGCAACCGTGGGCCCTCCGGCCTGGGCACAGGTGGTCTTGCGCGCGACGTCGTTCGCCTGGCAAAGGCAGTCAAGTACCCGGCGAATCTGGAACAAAGCGTGCATTCGGGCGAAAAAACGGCCGCTTCTTCTAATGCGCCTCTCGCTTGGCGTTACGGCGTGGCCCTGCTGGCGGTGGCGGGCGCGGCCGGACTTCGACAGCTCATATCCGCGCTGCTCGGCGCGAATGCTCCCCTCCTGACGTTCACCCTCGCCGTCCTTGTGGCTGGCCGCTTCGGGGGCCTCGGCCCGGGGCTTCTGGCGACCTTCCTCAGCCTGGTAAGCGGATGGTTTTTCTTTGTCCACCCCCGTTATTCGCTGGCTTTGTCCGATATCGCCGAAGCGATTCGGTTGCCCCTGTTCGCAGTTGTCGGAATTTCCATCAGCGTTCTCTGCGGCCGCCAGCGCGAAGCGCTCCTGAGGGTGGAGCAAAGCGAGCGTACCGCGGCCGCGCTACTGGAGGCCGCTTCCCAGGCGATCGTCGCCGTCGGTCCCGACGGCCGGATCGCTTTCGCCAACGCGACTGCCGAGCGTCTCTTCGGCTATGCACGCTCCGAATTGGCGGGACAGCCCGTGGAACTACTCGTGCCCGACGCGATCCGCGACCGGCACAAAGCCGGCCGCGCCGCCTTGCTACAGGACCCATCCACTCGATTCGACGCCGGCAAACCGCGTTACGGCCAGCGTAAGAACGGATCGGAATTCCTCGTCGAGATCGCTCTGGGCGTGGTCGAATCCCCCGGCGGGCGGATGCACGTCGCGTTTTTGAACGACATCACCCGCCGGCAGGAGACCGAGCGGGCCCTGCGCGAGAGCGAAGAACGCCTCCGGCTTCTCTCCGAAAGCGTTCCCCAGCAACTGTGGAGTTGCCGTACCGACGGAGAGTGCGACTATCTCAATGCCCGCGCCGTGGAATACACGGGAGTTCCGCTGGAGCGGTTGCTCGGCTTCGGGTGGTTGGATCAGGTGCACCCTGACGATCGCGCCGGGCTCATCGAGCAATGGGAACGCGCGGCCTCGGCGTACGCCGAGTTTCGCGCCGAATTCCAGCTTCGCCGCCACGACGGCGTTTACCGCTGGTTCCAGGCGAGGGCGCTCCCGCAGCGAGACGCCTCCGGCGCTATCCTAAAGTGGTTCGGCTCCAGCACGGATATCCACGAAGAACGAGAATTGCGCGAGGCGCTGCGGTTCCAGGGGGAACGCCTTGCCAACATCGCCGACGCCGTCCCCGGCGTCATCTATTCCTTCCGCCTCCGTCCCGACGGAACTTTCTCGCTCCCCTACGCCAGCCCCGCCATGGCCGAGTTGTGGGGCATCAAGCCGGAAGACCTCGTCGACGACGCTTCCGCGCTCTTCGCCACCACCCATCCCGGCGACCTCGCCCACCTCCGCGCCTCGATCGCCAAGTCCGCCCGTACCCTCGCTCCGTGGCGCGACGAGATCCGGGTGCTTCATCCCGTCAAAGGCGAAATCTGGATCGAAGGCTACTCGCGGCCGGCGCCCGAGGCCGACGGAAGCATCGTCTGGCACGGTTTCATCACCGACGTCACCCAGCGCAAGCGCGCCGAGCACGAGCTGCGCCGCTACCAGTTGGTGGCGCGTAACAGCCGCGACATCGTCCTGTTTCTCCGTCTCGACGATGGCCGCATCGTCGAAGCCAACGCCGCGGCCGAGGCCGCCTATGGCTACCGCCGCGATGAACTGCTCGCGCTGACGGTCTTCGACCTCCGCGCCCCGGCCGACCGCTCCTCTGCCCGGCGGCAGATGGCTGAGGCGGACGTCAAGAGCATCCTTTTCGAGGCACTTCACCAGCGAAAAGACGGCAGCGTTTTCCCCGTCGAGGTCAGCTCGCAGGGCGCGACGATCGAAGGCGCGCGGATGCTGATCAGCGTCGTCCGGGACATCACCGCCCGCCGCGGCGTCGAGCAAGCCTTGCGCGAGAGCCAGGCGGACCTGAACCGCGCCCAGGCGGTCGCTCACACCGGGAGCTGGCGTCTCGACCTGGCGAGGAACGAACTGATCTGGTCCGCCGAGACCCACCGCATCTTCGACGTCCCCGTCGGGGCCCGTCTCACCTACAAAGCCTTTCTATCCCGCGTCCATCCTGAGGACCGTCAACTTGTGGATCGCGCCTGGGAGGCGGCGCTGAAAGGACAGCCGTACGATATCGAACACCGCATCATCGCCGACGGCCAGGTGAAATGGGTGCGCGAACGCGCGGAACTCGACCTCGATGTCGAAGGCCGTCTCGTCGCCGGGTTCGGCACGGTCCAGGACATCACCGCGCGCAAACAGGCCGAGGAAGCGCTGCGCGTCGCTCACCTGGAACTCGAACGCTCCCTGGCGCAGCTCAGAGCCGTTGTCGATCATCTTACGGAAGGCGTCATCGTCTGCGACCTGCGGGGAAGGCTTCTCTATTGGAATCCCGCCGCGCTCGCCATGCACGAATACGTTTCGCTGGAGGAGGGCCAGCGCGAGCTTGCGGAATTCCACCGCAACTATGAGCTCGCCAGCGCCGGCGATGGCGTGCTCCCAGTCGAGCAGTGGCCGCTGGCTCGCATCCTGCGCGGCGAAACTATCCGGGACGTCGAGACGTTCGTGCGCCGCCGCGACAGCCAATGGCGCCGCGTATTCAAGTATGGAGGCACGCTGGCCAGGGACAATCGTGGCAATCCCTTGCTGGCCGTGCTGAGCGTCACCGACGTCACCGAGGCCAAGCGCGCCGAAGAGGAGATTCTCCGCCTGAACGCCGAACTGGAGCAGCGCGTCCGCGACCGGACCGCGCAACTGGAAGCCGCGAATCAGGAACTGGAGGCCTTCTCCTATTCGGTCTCCCATGACCTCCGCGCCCCCTTGCGCGGCATCGACGGCTGGAGCCTCGCCCTGCTCGAGGACTACGGCGGCCAGCTCGACGTCCGGGCCCGCCAGTACCTCAATCGCGTCCGTTTCGAAACCCAGCGCATGGGCGCCTTGATCGACGATCTTTTGCAGCTCTCGCGCGTCAGCCTGTCGGAGATGCAGCGGCGGGCCGTCGATCTCACCGCTCTCGCCCACGCCGTCGCGGTCCGGCTGCGCGAGGACGAGCCCCGCCGCGAACTCGACTTCTCCATCCAGCCCGGGCTCACCGCCCCCGGCGATCCGCGTCTCCTCGAAATCGCCTTGATGAACCTGCTGGGCAACGCCGCCAAGTTCACCGCGCCGCGGGACCGCGCGCGCATCGAATTCGGCTGCCTCGAACCCGACGGCGATCCGGTATTCTATGTCCGCGACAACGGCGTCGGTTTCGACATGACCTACGCCGGCGCGTTGTTCGGCGCCTTTCAGCGGCTGCACAAAACTTCGGAATTTCCCGGCTCCGGCATCGGCCTGGCCACTGTTCAGCGCGTGATCCGCCGTCACGGCGGCCGCCTCTGGGCCGAAGCCGAAGTCGATCGCGGCGCCACCTTCTATTTCACTCTGGGAGATCAATGAAACCTCAAACCATCCTTCTTGTGGAAGACAGCCTCAGCGACGTCGACCTGACCAAGCGCGCCTTTCGCAAGGGACGCATCCTCAACGAACTCGTCGTCGCCGAAGACGGCGAGGAAGCCCTCGACTACCTGTTTGGATGCGCCTCCGGCGACGCCGCCCGCTGCCTCCCCGCCCTCACGCTGCTCGATCTCAAGCTGCCCAAGGTCTCCGGTCTGGAGGTCCTCCGCCGGATTCGCGCCGATGCCCGCACCCGCCGGCTCCCGGTTGTCATCCTGACTTCGTCCCGCGAAGAACAGGATGTCGCCGCCGTCTACGATCTGGGCGTCAACAGCTACATCCGCAAGCCCGTCGACTTCAACCAGTTCGCCGAGGCTATCCAGCACCTCGGTCTGTACTGGCTGGTTCTCAATGAACCTCCCCCGGCCTATTCCGGTTAGCCGTATGAACAAGCCGCTTCGTGTTCTTCAGATCGAGGATTCGGAAAGCGACGCCGCTCTCGTCGTGCGCCTCCTGGAGAAGGCCGGCTACGACGTCCGGGCGGAGCGTGTCGAGGAAGCCGGCCAGATGCGCGCCGCTCTTGCCACAAGCGCGTGGGACGTCGTCATCGCCGATTACCACCTTCCCCGATTCGACGCCCCCGCCGCGCTCCGCATCCTTCACGACAGCGGCCGCGACATCCCCTTTATTGTCGTCTCCGGCGCGGTCGGCGAAAGCGTCGCCGTCGAGTTGATGAAAGCCGGCGCCCATGACTACGTCATGAAGAACAACCTTCCGCGCCTGGCCCCCGCCGTCGAGCGCGAACTCCGCGAGGCGCAGACCCGGCGCGAGCGCGAGCAGGCCGAGGAGGCCCTCCGCGAGAGCGAAGAGCGCTTCGCCAAGGCCTTCCACCTCAGTCCGGTCGGCAACGCTCTGGTGCGCCTGTCCGATAACACGATCGTGGACGTGAACCATGCCCAACTGACGATGATCGGCTACCGGCGGGAGGAAATCGTCGGGAAGCGGTCCGGCGAACTCGACATTTTCGCCGACCGCGCGCTCCTCGATCAGATCGCCCGCCGCTTTCACGAACAGGGGAAAGTGGAGGAGACCGAGTTGCCGTTCCGCCGCAAGGACGGCGCCCTAGGCTATGCCATCGTCTCCGGCGAAGTCCTGAACGTCGGCGGCGAACGATACGCCCTGAAGGTCTTCAACGATATCACCAGCCGCAAACAAGCCGAGGAGAAACTCACCTACCAGGCGCTTCACGATCCCCTCACGGGCCTCCCCAACCGCACGCTGTTCATGGAGCACCTCGATCGCATGTTCCGCATCGCCCAGCGCCATCCGGAAAGTTGCCTTGCCGTTCTCTTCCTTGACCTCGACCGCTTCAAGGTTGTCAACGACAGCCTCGGTCATCTCGCCGGCGATGAATTGCTCACCGCCGTTGCCGCTCGCCTCAAGGGCGTCCTGCGCCAGAGCGACGTCGTGGCGCGTCTCGGAGGCGATGAGTTCCTGATCGCGCTCGACCTCCTTCCAGGCCTCCACGAAGCGGAGGAGATCTGCCGCCGCATTCTCCAGCAAATCCGCAAACCGATTTCCCTCAACGGCGAGGATTTTGTCGTCACCGCTAGCATCGGCGTCGCGCCAGCTTCGCCCGATTACGCCGGCCCCAAGGAGATGGTGCGCGACGCCGACGTCGCCATGTACCGCGCCAAGGAAGCCGGCCGCGACCGCTTCGAGGTCTTTGACGCCTCAATGCGGGACAAGCTCCTCTTCCTGCTGGAATTGGAGGCTGGCCTCCGCCGCGCCATCCAGCGCGAGGAATTTGCGCTACACTACCAGCCCATCCAGAACCTCGCGCTCGGAGGCTCGGTCGGCTACGAGGCCCTTCTGCGGTGGGATCATCCGCTCGGGTTGCGCCTGCCTGGCGACTTCCTCCAGACCGCCGAAGACACCGGCCTGATGAAGGAGATCGATCTGTGGGTGTTGCGCAATGCCTGCCGGCAGGTCGGCCGGAACCACGGCGCCTCCCGCGGCGCTTACGTCTCGGTCAACGTCAGCGGCTCGCATTTTTCCGATCCGCACCTCCCGCTCCGCGTCCAGGAAGCGCTCTCCGAAAGCGGCCTGCACCCCTCCCGCCTGGTGCTGGAAATCACGGAGACCGTCATGATGGAGAATCCCGCCGCTACCGCCCGCATCACCCGCGAGCTGCGCGAACTCGGCGTCGGCGTCCAGATCGACGATTTCGGCACCGGGTATTCCTCCCTCAGCCGTCTGCTCAACCTCCCCATCACCGCGCTGAAGATCGGCCAGTCGTTTGTCGCCTCGATGCGGGATAGCAACGGCGCGGCGGGCATCGTGAGCGCGGTGGTGACCATGGCCCACGGCCTCGGTCTGCGCGTGGTGGCGGAAGGAATCGAAACGCGCGAACAGTTCGACTTCCTGCGCCGCATCGAATGCGACTATGGCCAGGGCTACTTTTTCTCGCGCCCTCTGCCGGCGGTTGAACTGTTCAACGGCAACTGAAGCGCGCCTCCTCTCGTCTCGGCGGCGCGTACATGTAGTCCCGCGTCAGCGGGCGCGCCGGCGAGCCGCGCGAAGCGAGCAGCACCTGAAACACGTCCATCCCGCCGTCCTCGAAGCTGGCCGCAGCCCCGGCGAGCACAAGGAGCCAGGCGCCGTACGTCCGCTGATCCACGATCCGCAGGCAAGCCTCGCGGTTCTGTCGCAGCCGCGCCACCCAATGGCGGCAGGTGAGGGCATAGTGCGGCCGCAGGTTCTCAACGTCGAGCGCCTCGAAACCCGCCCGTTCCGCCGCCCGGACCGCTTCCCCCAGGTGAACAAGCTGCGACCCCGGAAACACGGCCTGCTGCCACAGCCGCGTCGTCAGGTTTGTCGATATCCGCTCGGGGCGGGTGATGCCATGATTCAGGAACACGCCTCCCGGCGCAAGCAGCGCGCGCGCGCGCGCGAAGTACTCCTCGAGGCGAGCCCGTCCGACGTGCTCGAACATGCCCACCGAGGCGATGCTGTCGTAGGCCGGCGCGAGGTCGCGATAGTCACACTCGAAGATGCGGACGCGGGATTCCAGACCCTGATCCGCCGCGGCGCTTCTGGCCCACGCGGCCTGCTGAGGGCTGAGCGTGCATCCGTCGGCGCGGGCGCCGTAGCGGGAACACGCGTGCAGAGCCAGCCCTCCCCAACCGCAGCCGATGTCCAGGAAGCGGCGGCCTTTGGTGAGGCCCATCTTGCGGCAGATGTGATCGAGTTTGGCGACCTGCGCCTCGTCGAGGGACATCTCGGGCCGGCGGAAATAGGCGCAGGAGTAGACCATCCGCTCGTCCAGGAACTGGCGGTAGAAGTCGTTCGAACGATCGTAATGCGCTCGGACATTTCGGCTGGCCCGAACGCCCGTCTGCGCGACGTGCTCCCGCAGCCATGGGAGAATAACGCGAACCAGCGCGGCGATACGGTGGAAACCGTTGGCGCTTTGAAGGCCGCCATAAAGGCGGGTGGCGGCCACCAGGTCGCCGCGGACCTCGAGTTCGCCGGAGACAAACGCCGAGGCGAGAGCGACCGGACCCTGGCCGAGCAAGCGGCGAAGCAGCGCCGGATCGCTAGTCTGGAGGGTGAACCGTCCCCCTGCGGCGGGGGCGGTTGGGGCGGACGCGATCATGAGGCCTCCCTTCTCCCCAGCCTGCCGACCCGGCCTCGCCGCCACGACCCGGTACTAGGATACGCCTGTTCAGCCGTGACCGGTTAGCGCGCTGTCCGAAACTCCGCGAACCAGTTCTGGACGACGCGGAGCGTACTTGCCGCTTCCCCGCCGCCGAAGCGTTCCGGAAGCAGGAAACGGTCGCCGCCCGGCGAAACGTCATAGTTCGGGTCCAGCCAAAGTCCGAAGTTCGGATGAGTAAAGAGCGGCGCCGGCGGACCGGCAACGAAGCCGCCTGTCGTTTGCACCGGCACGGCCATCAGCGTGTCACGCTCGACGTAGAACAGTTCGCGGCCGTTCCTGTTCCAGCGGGGTTGCGCCGCTCCGTTTCGCGAAACGACCCATTGCCCCTCGCCTTGGGGAAAAGGCCGGACATGCAGTTCGTAGCGTCCGCTCTCGTTCGAGAGATATGCGAGGCGCTTGCCGTCGGGCGACAGCTTCGGCGCGCGGAGGCTATGTGGGGAGCGCAGAAAGACGTGGGCGTCCCAGCCGCCCGTCGCGTTGCGCTCCAGGTACTGGAGCGACGAGGAACCGTTGGGATCGCGCCCTTCGCGGCTAAAGTAGGCGTCACCCTCATAGAAGAGGATGCGCTGGCCGTCCGCCGACCAGTCCGAGACTCGCTGGTAGCCCTTTCCACTTGTCAAGACTTCATCCTCGGCGCTTGCGTCCGAGCGCCGCAGAAAGATGTTGTACGCTCCGGTCCGACCTGATGTGTACGCGATCCACTCTCCGTCCGGCGACCAGACAGGAAGGAGATCCGTCGCCGGATCCGCCGTCAGCCGGATGCGCGAACCACGCGCAATGTCGTTCACCCAAAGATCGAGATTCCCTTCCTGAAGGGTCTCGACGGCCACGCTCTTTCCGTCGGGTGAGATCGCGGGGTAATGAAGCCGGAGCCGCGGCGGACCCGGTCCCGCCAGCCGCCCTCCGGCGCGGTCAAGCCACACCAGCCGCTCCGAATCTTCCAGGGAGTCGACATAGGCGAGAGTGCCGTCGGCCGAGACCGAAACTTCGGACCCATTCCGCGCGATTCGGAATGCGGAGCCCGCCGGGGTCAAACGCTTGAGTGAGAGCGGTTGAGCCCAGATGTCCGGAAAGTCCGCCTCCGATTGAAACAGCAGGTGTCCGGTAGTCGAGTAGCTCGGGAATCTTCCCACTCCAAGCGGCTCGGTCCGTCCCGTTCCCAGGTCCAGAATGACTAGCTGAGAGCTTTCAAAGCCCACGGAGAAGACGATGACGCGTCGCCCCGCTTCTTCGGGCAGGAACTGCGGATTGAAGAGGTAACCGCGATCTGGCTTTCCATCCGATCTCGGGCGGGGCAGCGGTAAGGGTGAGGACTTGCCAGGGAACACGAGCCGCGGCGTTCCGCCGCCCGCCGGCGCTTCGTTTAGTTGCTGACCGTCGGAAAAAACGACGGCCTGACCGTCCACGCTCCAGGCTGCCCCAAAGAAAACGATCGTTCTCAAACCGGCGATCTGACCGATGGCGCCCCCGGTGGCCGAGACTCGCTTCAACCCGCCGCCGGCGGCGAATCCGATCATCTTGCTGTCGGGCGACCAGAACGGTCCCGCCGCCCTTTCGGAACCTTCGACGGGGTAGGGCTGGTCTTGATCGAAGCGCCACACCCACAGACGACTATCGTCGTTGACGAAGGCAATCGACGTGCCATCCGGCGAGATGGATGCCCGTCGATTAAAGGGCCTAAGGTTTCGGGTCAGCGGTGCGCGTACCGCGAATCGGCGCAGCGGCAGTTCCGAACTCGGCTGCGGCTGCCGGAGCCACAGGTACATGCTTGTCCCAGTCAACAGGAGGCAGGCGCCGGCCAACGCAACCACCGTCTTACGTAGTGGGAACGGGCCTTGCCGGCCTTCCGTTGCTGTTGGCGCCGGTGAGGCAATCGGCGGCGGTGGTTCCGGCGGATCCACCGGGAAAGTAAACCTATACCCGCGGCGAGGCAGCGTTTCGACGAAGCGGGGATTGGCCGCCGAATCGCCCAGGGCGTCGCGAATCTTGTTAATCGCCGTGTTCAGGCCCTGGTCGAAATCGACGAACGGCTGTCCCGGCCAGAGGCGCTCGCGCAAGTCCTCGCGGGCGACAACCTCGCCAGGGCGCTCGATGAGCGCCGCAAGCACTTGGAACGGCTGTTCCTGCAAGGGGATCCGGCGGCCATTCTTGAGCAGCTCGCCTGCGTGCAAGTCGGCTACAAACGGACCGAAGCGAATGGACTGATTCTTTCCGGCGTTCCCGGCCATCCCCTCGTATCCTCCCCGCATGATATCACCGCGCCGAGCGCTGTCAAGGCGCTCCAGAAAGCTTAAACCATGAGGAAAAGTGATTTAGAACCTGACATTTAGATGTTGAGCGGCCAGTAATCCCGTTTCGAGCCACATTCCACCCGGCGTCTATGGAACCGGCGTCGAACCTCGGCCAACATCGGGCTTGCCTACGAGGTGAACCCGATGAAGCGCGCCGCACTTTTCGCCGCCTGGTCGTTCCTGGAACCGCACTCAGCCGCCCATGCCGAGGAAATCTATATACGGCTTCAAAGCTACGTCGAGATTCCGCCGGCCATGTTTCGGGAAGCGAAAGCGACGGCGGGCGACGTTCTACTGACTGCGGGGGTCCGCGCGAGATGGGCGGAGTGCTCCCCCAAAGAAGAGCCGGCGCCGCCCAATCCGCTTTGCGGGAGGCCTGTTACGCCGCTCGATCTCCAGCTTCGGATCATCGGGAAGGAGATGGCGAAGCGCGCCGGCCGGAACTCATCCTGCATGGGCTACGCCCTATTGAGCGGTGAATTCAGCTCGATTGCCGCCGCCTACTTCCATCGGGCGGCCGAGCTGGACGGCGGCGATCCGTCGCGCCGGGGCGTGATCCTCGGAGGAATCTTCGCGCACGAGATCGGCCACCTGCTGGGAACGGCCGGGCATTCGAAAACGGGAGTGATGCGCGCGTCCTGGTCCGACGCGGATCTCATGGATCTGGCAAAGGGCCGGCTCCGCTTCACCGCCGATCAGGCCAGGAAAATCGCCGCCGGCGCCGCCAGGCGAGCCAGGGCAGCGGAGCCGCGGTTATTCACGACGCCTTGACAAGGATCGGGCGCCGTGTCCCGCCTTCCTCCGGTATCATGGCTTCTGTGCAGCGGCGATCCTTCCTTTTGGCCGCCGGCGCCTCCTTGGCCCCGCGTGGCCTCGGCGCGGCTGGCATACCCGTTATCGACACGCACATCCACCTGTTCGACACCAACCGGCCGCAGGGCGTCCCGTGGCCGGGGAAGGATAACAAGGTCCTGTTTCAGCCCGCTTTGCCCGACCGGTACCGCCGGATCGCAACGCCTCTCGGGGTAGTCGGCGCGATCAAGGTGGAGGCGAGTCCCTGGATCGAGGACAACCAGTGGGTCCTTGACCTCGCGGCAGAGGAACCCATCATCGTCGGCGTGATCGGCAACCTCGATCTGGCCGCGCCCGAATTCGGCGCTCAGCTCGACCGCTTTCAGAGCAACCCGCTGTTTCGGGGCATCCGCTATGGAAACCTCTGGGGCCGCGATCTCGCCGCCGGACTCGGCCGCGGCAACTTCGTCGCGAATTTGAAGCTTCTTTCCGCCGCCGGGCTCACCCTCGACACCGCCAATCCGAACCCGGACCTCATTGCCGCTATCGTGCGCCTCACCGGCCTCGTCCCGGACCTCCGCGTCGTCATCGACCACCTCCCCCAGATGCGCGCGCCCGACGATCGCGCCCTCCGGCGAAAATACCAGGACGGCCTGCGCGAACTCGGACAGCGCCCGCGGGTATTCGTGAAGCTCTCGGCAGTGTTCCGCCGGATCGGCGAAGAAGTCCCCCGCGACCTCTCCGTCTACCGGGCCACCCTCGATGAAATCAGCGCCGTGTTCGGCGAGGACCGCGTTCTGTTTGGCAGCGACTGGCCCAATAGCGACCAGTGGCGCCCTTACGCCGACGTGCTCGGTCTCGTGCGGGAATACTTCGCTTCCAAGTCGCCAGCCGCCGCCGAGAAGTATTTCTGGAGGAATTCGGTCGCCGCCTACCGCTGGCGCAAGCGCGACCCGTCGCAGCCCGGCGCCTGATCCGCGGTCACGGTTCGCCCACCCGGCCGCCGTCGTGACGCGCCGGCCGGTACAGCGCCACCACGCTCCGTCCGCCGACCGCGTAATCCAGGCTGCCGAGAGTCGGTTCCTCCCCGGGCTCGGCAATGTCCTGAGGGCACGGCAGGCTCGTGTCTACCACCCTTCCCCACTCCTCCGCCTCGCCCTCCTGAATGCGGAACCGCGCGCTTCGAGCGCCGCCATTGACCATCACGTAGATGTCTCCGTCCCCCAGCCGCTCGCCATGGAGACAATAGGCCATCGTCTGGCCGCGGGGCGAAAAATCCACTTCACGGCCCATCCCGTACCAGCTCACGTCCTCGCGCCAATAATGGCTCCGCGCGATCGACGGGTGCGCTTTCCGAAAGGCGATCATGTGCCGGAAGAACCGGAACATGTCCCCGTTCTGCTCCAGCAGGTCCCAGTTCAACCAGGTCGTTTCATTGTCCTGGTTGTACGGATTGTTGTTGCCCCGCTGCGTGTTCATGAACTCGTCGCCGGCGCAGAACATCGGCGTGCCGTTGGCCAGCATCAGCAGCGTGAAGAAGTTCTTGATCTGCCGGCGGCGCAGCGCCATCACGCAGTCGGGAACGTTCTCGTCGCCTTCCCACCCGCAGTTCCAGCTTCGATTGTCGTTGGTCCCGTCGCGGTTGCCGTGGCCGTTGGCCTCGTTGTGCTTCCGGTCGTACGACACCAGGTCGTACAGACAAAAGCCGTCGTGCGCGGTGACGAAATTCACGCTCTGGTACGGCCGGTACGCGTCTTCCGGACTGTCGGGAAACAGATCGTCGCTGCCGTAAAGCCGCTGTATTAAAGCGCCCACCATTCCAGGCTTTCCCCGCACAAAATCCCGGATTTCGTCCCGAAATTCCCCGTTCCATTGCCGCCAGTTGATACCCGGAAAAGCCCGCCCCAGCAGCGACGTCTGGATGTCCCACGCCTCGGCGATCAGCCGCGCCCCGTTGCGCGCCGCCAGAAAACCGATATCGGCGATCAGGGGCGGGTTGTCCAGGTCCAGCGAACCGTCGGATTTTCGCGTCAGAATCGACGCCAGGTCGAATCGGAATCCGTCCACCCGCATCTGGTCCGACCAGAAACGGAGACTTTCCAGCACCAGCGAGCGCACGGCAGGGTGGTCGCAGCGCAGCGTGTTGCCGCAGCCGCTGTCGTCGCGGTAGCGGCGGTCGGCGTCGAGCAGGTAGTAGGACCGGTTGTCAATGCCGCGGTAGGAATACGTTGGACCGTCCGCGCTTCCCTCGCTGGTGTGGTTATACACCACATCCAGCCACACCTCGATCCGCGCTGCGTGAAACGCCTTCACCATCCGGCGGAACTCGTCGATCGGCTCGTCGTAGGCGTACGCCAGGTGCGGGGCGAAGAAGTTCAGCGTCATGTAGCCCCAGTAGATCCCTTCCTGCGGATCGAACTGGTGGACCGGCATCAACTCGACCGCCGTCACGCCCAGTTGCCGGAGGTACGGAATCTTCTCGATCAGCCCGGCGAACGTGCCTCGTTTGCCGGGACTTACGCCGGAGTTCCCTCGGGCTGTGAATCCCTTGACGTGCAGTTCGTACACCACCAGGTCGTGGCTGTGCCGGGGGGGCGCATCCCAGCCCCAATCGAAGCCGTTTTCCCGCTGCGGCAGCACCCCCAGCGGAGCGCGCCCCTCGTTGGGACCCCGCTGCTTGGCCAGTTCCCGGTCGTATCCCGGCGGAAAATACACCGAGTGCGCGAACGGATCGAGCAGGATCTTCTCCCGATCGAACCGGTTACCCGACTCCGGCTCGTACGGCCCCTCCACCCGGTACGCGTACAGCGTGGCGCCGTTCGCGTCCGTTTCCCGCACGCAACAGTGCCAGATCCGCCCCGATTTGTTCCTCCGCGCGTTCAGCCGGTATTCATAGACCGGCGTGAACGGGTCGTCTTTGGCGTAAAGGAGCAGGGTTACGCCCGTCGCCCGGCGCGAATATAAGGCGAAGTTGTACGCCCGCAGCGACTCCACCCATGTCGCCCCCATCGGGCCGGGCGAGCCTTCCACCTCGTCCCACTTTCCGAATCCGCGGATCAGTTCCTCGAGTGCAGCCACCGTTCACCTATGAGCCCATTCGAATAGTGCGCGCCGCCCGCCAAAATCGACAGGCTAATATGATCCGCCGCGCGGAGACGCGAGGAGGCGCCGAAAGGTCATTATTTCGCACGATGAATTATCTCACGGAGGATCAATGCCTTGAGTCGCCAGGCCGCCAAAGAAGGTATGCTGCTCCGAACCCGTCAAATTCCCCGCGGCTCGTTAAGGTTCTGTCTACGTCCCGCCCTGGCATCGAGACCCGTGCAGGAGGACGTCCGGCAACGCCGCCTTCTCTCTCGTGAGCTGTTGCTTTTTTCTTGACTCATTTCTGTTGTCGAAGTATTCTCAAGTCAGAGTAATTCCTCCCTGGGAACTGGGGAAACGCTTCGGGAGTTAAGCATGACCAGACACGTAGGCTCCGTGTGTTTTCTTGCGGTCATAGTACTCATAGCCGCAAGCTCCTTGTCCGCCCAGACGACCTTTGCCACCATTACGGGGACCGTCAACGACGCCACCGGCGCGGTGATTCCCGGCGTTACCGTGATCGCCCGCCATCTGGCGACGGGCTTTGAGACCACCACGCAGTCCAACGACGCCGGCATCTATACGCTGGCCCAGTTGCGGGAAGGCGAATACGCGGTCACCGCCCGCGGCGCCGGTTTCAAGGAGCACGTTACGCAGAACATCGTGCTCGTGGCGCGCGATTACCGCCGCGTCGATATTACGCTCGAGGTTGGGGCGGTGGAGACCCGGGTCGAGGTTACTGCCGCCGCTTCTCTCATCGAAACCGAGACCGCGCGCATCTCCGACACCAAGACGGCGGACCTGCTGAAATCCATTCCGCTCAACACCCGGGGCATCTGGGCTTTTTTGTCCCTCTCGCCCAACGTGTTGCAGGCCGGGGGAGGCTCCTCCACCATCCGCTTCGCGGGCAGCCGCGGCAATCAGTCCCACTGGGCCATCGACGGGACCACCATGAGCGACGGCGTCGACGAGACGCAGATCGGCCCACTGGCGAATTACATCGAGTCGTTCCAGGAAATCAAGATCGACATGTCCAACAACACGGCCGAGTTCGGCACGATCGGACAGGTGACGATGATTTCCAAGTCCGGCACGAACAACCTCCACGGCAACGTCTTCGACTACTACAGCACGCCCTGGTTCCGCGCCCGCGATCCGTTCGCTCCGGCGCGCGGCACGGGAATCTCCCACACGCCGGGCGGAAGCGTCGGCGGCCCGGTGTTCCTGCCTCGCATCTACAACGGAAAGGACAAGACGTTCTTCTTCTTCTCATTCGAGACGTCGCGCGGCAGCGCCGTCCAGCAACTGCTGAACCCCACCGTCCCGCTCGAATCCTGGCGCGACGGCGACTTCTCCTCCCTGGGAACGACGATTCGCGACCCCTCCACGGGCGAACCGTTTCCCAACAACGTGATCCCCGCTGACCGGATCAACCCGGTGGCCCGAAATATCCAGGACCGCTTCTATCCCCTGCCCAACTTCGGCAACGCCAGCGCTCTGGCGCCCCAGAACTACCGCGAGCTGAAAGTGCGGCCGCGCGACCCCTCCACCTACTGGACCGCGCGCGGCGACCACCGCTTTTCGGACAAGGACTCCCTTTTCGGCCGCTTCACGTTCCAGCGCGCCTACAATCGTCCGTACGAAGGAAACCTGCCCACGATCGGCCAGCGCTTCCAGCGACGCGACAATCGCGCCGCGAGCGTCGCCTACACGCACACCTTCTCCCCAAGCCTGCTGAACGAGTTCCGGTGGGGCTTCGCGTTGAACAATAACCCGATCGAAGGTCCGCTGCTGGGCAACGACGTCGTTCGCGACCTTGGCCTGACGGGCCTGGTACCGGACCTGCCCGACGTCAGCGGGATCTTCAAAGTCAACTGGACCGGCGTGGGATTGACCCCGATCACCCAAGTCGACTACCGCCGCCCCGGCTTCCGCAACTTCCTGATGGAGTTCCAGGAGCACTTGAGCTGGTTTCGCGGCCGCCACAACTTCAAGGCCGGCTTTAACCTGACGCGGGTGGAATGGGACGACGGCGCCGCCAACCCCAACCTCTTCGGCACGCACAGCTATTCCAACCGGTACAGCGGCTATCCTTACGCCGACTTCCTGCTGGGCCTCCCCACCACGGCCGCCCGTGCGTTCCCGTTCGTCGTGGTGGACCGCCTGCGCTGGCAGTACGACCTGTTCTTTCAGGATGACTTCAAGATTCACCGGAACCTGACGCTCAACCTGGGCTTCCGCTACGAGTACCATCCCGTATGGCGGGAGGAGCACGGCCGCAGCGCGCTGTTCGATATCGGCTCGGGCCGCATCGTCGTACCTGACGGCTCGATGAACCTGGTTAGCCCGCTGATGCCCACCGGCTACGTCGACGTCGTCGAGGCGAGCGCGGCGGGTCTGCCGTCGGAGACGCTCATCCGAAGCGACAGGAATAACTTCCTGCCGCGCATCGGACTGGCCTACCGCCCCTTCGGCGAGCGTACCGTCATCCGCTCCGGCTTCGGCGTCTTCTATGACGTGGTGCCTCGCAACATCACGCAGGGCGGCATACCGTACGTGATCAACGAGCCGAACTTCACCAACCCGGCCGGCAACCCGCTGATCACGCTGCCACAGGCGTTTCCGAGTACCGGAACCGGCGGCCCCACCACCGTTGGGCTCCCCGCCGCCGTTAATCCCGATCTCCAGATCCCGTACAGCATGCAATGGAACCTGACGCTGGAGCATTCGCGCTGGGACACGGGCTTCCGCCTCTCCTACATCGGCACCAACACGCGGAAAGGCGACTACAGCTACAACTACAACTCGCCCGCGCCCGACGCCCGGCCGTTCATCGAGAAGCCCCGTCCGTTTCCCGAATACCCCGCGATCAGCTACTTCACCAACGGCGCCGGACACCAGTTCCACGGCCTGACCACCGAAGTCGAGCGCAACATGAAGAACGGTCTCTACTACCAGTTCTCCTGGGCGTTGGCGCGCGACATCGGCGACCTGGAGCGCGGCGCGGCGTCCGAGAACCCGTTCGACCGGCAGCGCGAGCGGGCCGTCGCGCTCGACATCCCTACGCACCGGGTGACGATGAACTGGATGTATCAACTCCCGTTCGGCCGCGGCCGCCCCTTCCTAAGCTCCGCCGGCCGTAGCCTGAATCTTCTCGTGGGCGGCTGGGACCTCAGCGGCATTTACAGCTACTACTCCGGCCAGTTCCTGACGCCGCTGTGGACCGGACCCGATCCGACGGGAACCGCCTTCACGGCGAGCGCGACTCCGGCCGAAGTGACCATCCGGCCCGATCACCTTCGCGACGCGAACCTCCCGAGCGATCAACGCAGTGTCGGCCGCTGGTTCGACGTGGGCGCCTTCGCTCCTCCGCAGTTGGGGAGATTCGGCACCTCGGCCAAGGGCGTCATCAAGGGGCCGTGGGTGAACGTGTGGCATCTCGGCCTGTTCAAGAGCTTCTTCCTCAGCGAAACCGCGCTGCTGCGGTGGGAGTTGACGGCCACCAACGCCTTCAACCATCCCAACTGGAGCAATCCGGCGGTGAACATCAGCCAGGCGCAGCAGGTCGGCGTGATCTCGGGCGTCGGCGGCGTCAACGGCTCTTCCACCGGCGACCAGCCCTTCGCCCGCGCATTCCGCATGGGCTTGCGCCTCGAATTCTAGGCACTTCGTAGTCCCGGACCGGTCGCGTCCCGATGGCGCGACCGGTTCCCTTCCTTTGCGATTTTCTCCCGAGGTGTTCCGGAAACTGGCGTGGGAAAACGCGCAAAAGGCCTATATGCTAAAGTCGTGAACCGGTAAGTACAGTATCGGACTGCATTTTATGAACTGGACGCGCCGCAATTTCCTCAAAACCGCTTTGGCGTCGCCCGCGGGTTCGTGGCTCGCCCGTTATCGGGCGATGGCGGCGCCGTACTCGGAAGCTGGTCAAGATCACGGCCATCAAGACGCTTCAGTTGGGTAACGTCGGCGACGGTTGCCTCATCCGCATCGAAACCGATTCCGGGTTGATTGGCTACGGCGAATCCGGAATCAACTCCGGGATGGCCCGCGAACGAATCGCGACCATTCAGCAGGCGCTCATCGGGCAGGATCCGCTGGCCATCGAGCGCCACTTCTACCGGATGAGCGGGCTGCAATACTCGTTCGTCGCGCACATCCCCACCATCAGCGGAATCGATATCGCGCTCTGGGATCTCGCCGGCAAGATCCTCGACCGGCCGCTGTATCAGCTTCTTGGCGGACCGATGCGCGCGGCCGCGCCGGTCTACTCGCATGGCAACATCGCCAACATGCTGGACGCGGGCGAGTGCCGCGCCTGGGCGCAGCGCATCAAGCAGGCGCCGGAGGGCTTCACCCTGTTCAAATTCGGGCTCGGAATCGGCGACGGACGCGGCGGCGGCGCAGGCCGCGGTCAGGCCGGCGGGAGGCGAGGCGGCGGTGGCGCCGGCCGCGAGCCCTTTGTGGAAACCCTTGACGGTTCCACGTTCCGCAAAGTGGGCAGGGCCTACGCCAATCTGCGCGAAGCGGCCGGCGAGGAGATCGACCTCGCCATGCATTGCACCGGCCAGTTCGACACCCCAAGCGCTATCGGCTTGTGCCGCGCGATCGAGCCGGCCGACCCTCTGTTTATCGAAGACCCGTTGGCCGTCCACTACTCGGAGGCGTGGCTGGCCTTGAAGCGCGCCACCCGCGTTCCGCTGTTCGCCGGCGAAAAGGTCGAGTTGGTGCGCGGGTTCCGCCCTTTCCTGGACAACCAGGCCGTCGACATGATCCATCCAGACGTCGCGTACTCCGGCGGCATCACCGGATGCAAGAAGATAGCCGATTACGCTGCCCTCACGCGGACCCCCGTCGGACTGCATAGCGGGCCGTGCTCGCTCATACGGCTATACGCGTCGGTGCATCTTTCCGCGGCGATCCAGAACTTCTTCCAGATCGAAAACGCGCTCGGCGAGTTCCGCGGTTTCAAAGAGAAGATGGCGGCGGGCGGAAACAACCGATGGTCCGCAACGCCGCGATGCAGTATCCGGACGGCCCCGGCCTGGGACTGGAGATCAACGAGGACTGGCTCCGCGAGCACATGGCCGAAGGCGAGACCTGGTGGGGATGACCGCCGGCCGGCGCGTTTTCAGCTTCCCAGGTCCCGCGCGACCTTTGCCGTGACGATCGCCTGACCCACGTGCCGCTGCGTGTGTTCGGCAATATGGACCAGCAGCCCGATCACCGTCGTCGGGAGCTGTTTGCGCCCGATCGCCCGCGGTTGCTTTAAGTCCTCGCCGCGCAGCGCGCGGAACACGCGTTCGGACCGGGCGAATGCGCGCTCGATGCCGGCCAGCAACTCGTCACGGCCCGCGCCGTCCGTCATCTCTTCCTTGAGCGCGGCAATCTGCGCGGCGTCCAACTGTCGTCCTTCCAGGTAGGTCGTCAGGCGCTCGACGCTGCCGGCAATGTGCTTGAGCTGGAAGCCGAGCGGCGCCAGCCCGTGCGGCCTCGCCCAGATCTGCTCCGCGCTCAGCCCCTCCGTCCACTGCGCCAGGTCCTCGCGCGCCTGCTGGAACGAAAACAGCGCCGGCGCAATCATCGCGTCCACCCCTTCCAGGGAACCGCGCAACCATGGTTCAGGTAAGCTCATCCCTTCTCCCCCTCAGCACACACCATCGTACCAGCGTCGTCCTGGAACTCGACTTCGATGCCGCCGCTCAGATCCGATAACAAGCGGACGCCATAATGAGATCATGTGGCGCCTGGCAGCGATCCTCGCCGTCGCGTCGGCTCATCCAGCGAGCGGGCAGGCGGTCCTGAGTGTTCGCGTTCTGGATGCGGAGACGGGCGCCGTCATGCCCGCGACGTTGCGCATCGAGACCGCCGCCGGTTCGGTGATCACCGAGAGCGCGGGTTTTCGGGAAGGCGTACGGAGTCCGGGGTTATACCGGACGGAACTGCCGCCCGGCCCGGCGGCGGTGACGGTGTCCCGCGGATTCGATTACGGCGCGGAGCGGCGACGCATCGAGCTTCCGGCGGGTGAGGAGCGCGAACTGACGATCAGCCTGCGCCGCCGCAGTCCGCTGCGCCGCGAAGGCTGGTTCGCCGGCGACAACCACGTTCACATGGTGCACGGCGAGGCGCTCGTTCACGCCACCTTCGCCGATCTCGAACGGGCGGCGCGGGCCGAAGGGCTCGATTACCTTTCCGTGGCGCAGGCCTGGAACCTGCCGGAGCCCACCGCCGCCGACCTCAGCGAAGTCTGCGCGCGCCATTCCCGTCCCGACTTCCAGATGCAATGGAACTTGGAGACGCCGAAGAACTACTGGCGCGGCGACGCCTCGCATTGCATGGGGCACGGCTGGACGCTGGGGATGCGCGACCGGACGGCGGACGGCAAGGATCCCATCGCCGAGTTCTACGCCCTGAACGCGCACGACTTCGAAAAAGAGAAAACGCCAGCGCCGAACTTCGACACGCACGCCCTTGTCCACGACCTCGGCGGCTTCGTGTCCTACACGCATCCGACCCGCTGGTGGCGGGGCGACTGGGGTGGCCGCAACGGCTTTCCCGCTGAGACCGGCAAGTTCATCTCGAACCTGGCCCAGGAACTCCCGTTCGACACGATCGCCGGCCCCACCTACGATTCCATCGACATCCTGATGCAGCCGCACGAGCGCGAGGTGAACCGGCTCAGTCTCCAGCTTTGGTACATGCTGCTGAACCGGGGCTACCGCCTCGCGGGAACCGGCTCCTCGGACGCTACGTTCGACCGGCCGGGCGGCGCCGTGCCGGGGAAGGTCCGGATCTACACCCGCCTGGAGGGCGACTTCTCGTTCGCAAAGGCCGCCGAGGCGATGCGAGCCGGCCGCAATTTCGTCACCAGCGGCCCGCTGCTCACTTTCGAGATCGATGGGCGGCCGATCGGCGACACCATCACGATTCAGGGGCCGGCGAAGCTGCGCGTTCACGTCCGGGCTTGGGCCGCGCCCGATCCCGCCAGCGTGTTGCGCGAGATCGAACTGGTTCGCAACGGCGACGTGATCCGCCGCCTGTCGCCGGCCGCCGCGCACTTCGACTCGGCCTTTGAAATCGAGGAGTCCAATTCGGCCTGGTACGTTGTCCGGTGCATCGGTGACAACGACAATCACGTCGCGCTCGCAAACCCGATTTACGTCGAACGCGGCGCCGCGGAGCGTCCTTCGCCCGTTCCGGCGAATGTCAGCCTGGAGATTGTGGACGCGCAAACGCGACAGCCGGTGACCGGTTCGGTTGCCGTCATTCGGCGCGTGGGCCGCGAAGAGCGCGTTCTCCGGAACCTGGCCTGTCCCGGCGCCTGCTCGTTCACAGCGCCCGCGACCGCCCGCCTCCGGATCGGCGCCGGCGGCTATGCGCCCGAGGATCGCAGCGTCTTTTTGGATACGCCGGAACTGCTCGACCCGGCCGTCAACGCGAAGGTGGAAGACATTCTGGATTGGACGGCGTACGAACGCGTTCGCCGCGCCCTGGGCCGCATACGCTTCACCGTGGCGCTGCGGCCGGAAGGGTCCGACGCCGCCCCGCGAGAGCGGTGACGCTGGTCCGAAATCCATTACGATACTCGCAGGGGGTACTTTCCCGAAGATGCAGATTGCCGCTCGCAATGCGCGGGTTCTCGCCGCAGCCGCGCTGGCGCTGGCGTTCGCCGGCGCCGGTTCCGCGCAGGACATCCGAATCGACATTCCGCACCAGAGGTTCGTGCTGAAGAACGGGCTCACGCTCATCGTTCACGAGGACCGTAAGGCGCCCATCGTCGCGGTCAACGTCTGGTACCACGTCGGCTCCAAGAATGAGAAACAGGGCAAGACGGGCTTCGCGCACCTGTTCGAACACCTCATGTTCAACGGCAGCGAGAACTTCGACGGCGATTATTTCCAGGTTCTGGAAAAGCTCGGGGCGACCGACCTGAACGGCACCACCAACGAGGACCGCACCAACTACTTCCAGAACGTGCCGAGTTCCGCGGTGGACACGGTCCTCTGGATGGAGTCGGACCGGATGGGGCGCCTGCTCGGCGCCATCACGCAGGCGAAGCTCGACGAGCAGCGGGGCGTGGTGCAGAACGAGAAGCGGCAGGGTGAAAACCAGCCGTACGGCATGGTGGAGGAGACCATCACGGAGAACACCTGGCCCGCGGGCCACCCGTACTCGTGGACCGTGATCGGCTCGATGGAGGACCTGAACGCGGCGTCGCTGGAGGACGTCCACGAGTGGTTCAGAACCTACTACGGCCCGTCGAACGCGGTGATCGTCATCGCCGGGGACATCGACGCCGAAACCGCCCGTCAGAAAGTGGAGAAATACTTCGGCGCCATTCCTCCTGGCCCGCCGATCCGCCGCGTGGACGCCCGGATCGGCAAGATGACCGGCGTCCGGCGGGCGACGCTCCAGGACCGGGTCCCGCAGACGCGCATCTACCGGGTCTGGAACATTCCGCCCATCTACCACCGGGAGACGGACCACCTCGACCTCGCCTCCGACATTCTCGGGCAGGGCAAGACCTCGCGGCTTTACAAGCGGCTGGTGTACGACGACCAGTCGTGCACGTCGGCCTCCGCGGCGATCAACACCGGCGAGATCGCCAGCCAGTTCATCATCACGGCCAACGTCCGTCCCGGAGTCGACCCGGCGGCGGTGGAGAAGGCGATCGACGAGGAACTGGAGCGTTTTCTGAAGGACGGTCCCACGGCGGAGGAGTTGAAGCGCGTCCAGACCCGCTTCATCGCCGACTTCCTGCGCGGGGTGGAGCGCATCGGCGGCTTTGGCGGCAAGTCCGACGTGCTGGCGGCCGGCCAGGTGTACGCCGGCTCGCCCGACGCCTACAAGAAGCACGTGGCCAACATGCAGGCGGCCTCGACGGCCGACATTCACGGCGCCGCCAAGGCTTGGCTTTCCGACGGCGTCTTCGTGCTGAAAGTGGAGCCTTTTCCGCGCTACGAGGTCATCTCCGCGACCGACGTGGACCGGTCCAGCCCGCCCGACCCGGGCAAGCCGCCCGAACTTCATCTTCCGAAGCTCCAGCGCGCCACGTTGTCCAACGGGTTGCGCGTGGTCCTGGCCGAGCGGCGCGAACTGCCCGTCGTCAACATGCGTCTTATGCTGGATGCCGGTTATGCGGCAGACCAGTTCGCCACGCCCGGCACGGCGAGCATGGCCATGGCGATGGTGGACGAAGGCACCAGGACCCGATCGACGCTGGAGATCGCCGACGAACTGGACCTGCTCGGCATGCGCCTCGGTTCCGGCTCCGACCTCGACACGTCGGTCATCAGCATGTCGGCGCTGAAAGCCAATCTGGATAAGTCGCTGGAACTGTTCGCCGACGTCACCCTGAACCCCGCCTTTCCCGAGGATGAACTCGAGCGCCAGCGAAAGCAGCGCCTGGCGGCCATCCAGAACGAAAAAGCCCAGCCCTTCGCCATGGCGTTGCGAGTGCTGCCGAAGCTGATTTACGGAGAGAGCCACGCCTACGCGAGTCCGCTGACAGGCTCGGGAACCGAAGCAGCGGTGTCCAGGCTCACCCGTGACGACCTGGTGAAGTTCCACCAAACCTGGTTCAAGCCGAACAACGCCACGATCGTCGTGGTCGGCGATACGACGATGGCGGAAATCAAGCCCAAGCTGGAGAAGGCGTTCTCCGGCTGGCAAAAGGGCCTTGTCCCGAAGAAGAACATCCAGCAGGTCCCCATGCGCGAGGGGGGCCACGTCTACATCATCGACAAGCCGGGTTCGCTTCAGTCGGTGATCATGGGCGGGCACGTCGCCGTCGCCAAGGCCAACCCCGACGAGGTGGCCATCCAGACGATGAACAACAGCCTCGGCGGGCAGTTCATCTCGCGCATCAATCTGAACCTGCGGGAAGACAAGCACTGGTCCTACGGCGCGACGTCGCTGCTGCTGGACGCGCGTGGGCAGCGCCCGTTCCTGGTGATCGCGCCGGTCCAGATCGACAAAACCAAGGAGTCGCTCGCCGAGATCGTCAAGGAATTCCGGCAGATTCTGGACGACAAGCCGCTCACCGAAGACGAAGTGGACATGGCCAGGAATTCGTGGGCGCGCAGCCTCCCGGGCTCCCGCGAAACCATGAGCGAACTCGCCGGCGGCATCGCGGAGATCGTCAATTACGGCCTGCCTGACGACTACTTCGAGACGTTAGGCGACAAGATCTGGGCGCTGACGCCGGCCGAGGTGAATGCGGCGGCGGACAAGGTCCTGCGCCCGAAAGGGCTGGTCTGGGTGATCGTCGGCGACCGCGCGAAGATCGAGGCCGGGATCAAGGAACTCAACCTCGGGCCGGTCTTGCGCCTCGATGCGGACGGAAATCCGGCCGGGTAGAAGCCGGACGGCGAGGAGTCAGAAGCCGAGGAAGCCAGAAGCCGAGGAAGCCGGGAGGGCTGCGCTTCGCCGGGGATGGCGCCGGGATCTCCTCCCGGCGGGAGAGGCGAATGGAGAGATCGGAGCCGAGGGCATCCATGGCTTCCTCCATTGCCTCACGCTCGTCTTTGCCGTCCGTGGCCACACGGGGCAGATCGATGAACTCGACCAGCACGCGGCCGTCGCTGCCGGCGGTGAATTTCGCGGGATAGCTGAACAGGGACACGCTTACCTCGCCGCCAGGTACAGCACCGCTGCGCCTTCGAATGGCGCGGTGAATTCGCGCTTAGCGCCGCCCTGCGCGGCCGGAGCGGCGTGTTTCTTGCCCGCCGAAGGATCGAACCACTCGACTTCGATCTCGCCCGAGGCGGCGGCGAGGTCCACGCCGACCGTCCCGCCCTTGGGCGCGTAGACCAAGTACTGCCGGCCCGGATTCGCCAGGCAGTAGCCGGAGGAGGCGAGTTCGCCCCGCGGCGCCGTCGCGGCCAGGTCCAGCCGCCGCGCGTATTCGAGCGTGTAGCCCAGGCTCCGCCGCACCGGTTCCCATTCGGATTCGGTCCGCTTCTCCAGCACCAGGCCGTCGTAAGGATCCATGAACAGCACGTTCATGCCGCGCAGGAAGCTCATCCACACCCAATCCTGGTTGCCGCCGATGCCCCAGAGATGGTCCGTATCGTTCAGGATGACTTTCTTTCCATCGGCCGGGGGCGGATCGTCGCGGTAGCCGCCGTCCGGGTTCGGCGAGATCCAGTCCGCCGGGCTGTCGAACAGCGCCTGGTTGTTGCCGCCCTTGTACTGGAAGGTCATGCCCACCGGGTGCTGTTTCTTCTTCTTTTTCTCGTAGGCGTGTATGAAGTCGATCATGTGGTACTGCCACGCGGTGGACTCCGGGTGGTTTTCGTTCGAGATCTCGTACAGCACGTTGTCGAAGCCGTTCACCGTATCGATCACCTTGCGGACGTAGGCTTCCTGCAACGCCGTCACCTCGGGCTTGACGAGTTCGTGGACCTCGACGCCGCTCCCGTCCCCGTTGGCGTCGCTGTCGATCCCGTTCACGTTGTTCTTCGGGTGGAACGGGTGCGCCTCCCAGGCGCCGGGCGAGAATTGCGGGCCCCAGCCTTCGAACAGCATCACCGAGACGTAGAACCCGCGCCGCTGCGCTTCCGCCACCCTTGTTTTCAGCCGCGTGAAGTATTCCTTGTCGTATTTCTTCAGGTTGAATTTCAGCTTGCCGTCGAGCGCGTTGCCCGGCCCGGTGCGCGCCCACGCCAGCGGCGTCACCGTGTGCCGCCGACTCTCCTGGTTGCCGCGGGTGTCCCACCCGGTCAGCTCCCACGTCCACAGCCGGATGAAGTTATGGCCGTAGCCTTCCAGCCACGCGAGAAACTTGCCGTAATCGAATTTCGGCGGCGGATCGCTGGGCCCCATATCGACGATGTTGTTCCAGGTGTGCGAGCCTGCCAGGTAGACGGCCCGCCCGCTGCCGTCCGTAAAATAACGCGGGTTGTCCGGGTGAACGCGCAGCGGACCGCGCGCCGGTTCGGCGGCGAGGGCAGCGGAAAGAATGCAGAAGGTGATAACGAGTTTGAACATAAGTCACATCTCCCGGGCTTCGGCGGCGGCTCGCTCCGCTCAGTGGTTCAGGCCGATGAGAGCGTAGAGTCTTTCCGCTTCCGAGAACGCGGCGCGCGCGCCTTCGTGTTCGCGTTTTGCCCAGGCGGCCTTGGGAGAGCAGGGTATTGGCCTCGCCCAGCCGGTCGCCGATCGCCCGAGACAGCGGCAGCGCCTGCTGGTAGAGCTCCCGCGCCTCCTCGTAGCGGTCCTGACTCATCGCCACATCGCCCAAGCTCTGGATCGCGTTGGCCTCGCCCAGCCGGTCGCCGATCGCCCGAGACAGCGGCAGCGCCTGCTGGTAGAGCTCCCGCGCCTCCTCGTAGCGGTCCTGCCTCATCGCCACATCGCCCAAGCTCTGGATCGCGTTGGCCTCGCCCAGCCGGGCGCCGATCGCCCGATACAGCGGCAGCGCCTGCTGGTATAGCTCCCGCGCCTCCTCGTAGCGGTCCTGCATCCGCGCCACATCGCCCAAGCTCTGTATCGCGTTGGCCTCGCCCAGCCGGTCGCCGATCGCCCGATACAGCGGCAGCGCCTGCTGGTATAGCTCCCCCGCCTCCTCGTAGCGGTCCTGCATCCGCGCCACATCGCCCAAGCTCTTTATCGCGTTAGCCTCGCCCTGCCGGTCGCCGATCGCGCGGTACAGCAGCAGCGCCTGCTGGTATAGCTCCCCCGCCTCCTCGTAGCGGGCCTGCATCCGCGCCACATCGCCCAAGCTCTGTATCGCGTTGGCCTCGCCCAAACGTTCGCCGATCGCCCGATACAGCGGCAGCGCCTGCTGGTATAGCTCCCCCGCCTCCTCGTAGCGGGCCTGCATCCGCGCCACATCGCCCAAGCTCTTTATCGCGTTGGCCTCGCCCAGCCGGTCGCCGATCGCCCGATACAGCGGCAGCGCCTGCTGGTAGAGCTCCCGCGCCTCTTCGTAGCGGTCTTGCATCCCCGCCACATCGCCCAAGCTCTTTATACCGTTGGCCTCACCCTGCCGGTCGCCGATCGCCCGATACAGCGGCAGCGCCTGCTGGTAGAGCTCCCGCGCCTCGTCCCACTCGCTTTCGTAACCTGCCGCCTGCGCGAGCAGGTATTTCACCTTTGCCAGCGAAGCCGCGCCGGCGCCGGGCGCGCCCTCCAGCTCCTCGAGCAATTCCCGCAGCAGTTCACGCCGCTCGAGCTTGTCCTTGCGGCTGAGATTCCAGTCGAGTTCCGCATCGACGGCTTCGAGCGTCTCTTTCGCGTCGCCCTCCTCGCCCGTGAAGCGGTAAAGCTGGGAGCGTCCCGACCAGAAATCCGGCGCCGCCCTGGCGAACTCGCGGATGGCGAACTCCGGCGCCCAGAAGACGACGGGAAAGGGGAAGCGCCGCGTGACGTAGTCGCGGTTGAAGTTGAACATGCCGATGGCCGGAGAATCGCCGGTGGTGAGGTCGAACAAGGTTTCGAGACCGTGGACGAACAGCGCGTCCGGGCGGCGCTCTCCCAGGGCGAGCTTCCATTGCGTGACGATGCCCGCCTCGGCGGCGGGATCGACGGCCAGCTCGACGATTTCCTTCTCCGGCAGCGCGGCGCGAATTTCGGCGATGAGTCTCTGTTTCAGGGAGGGATGCGCCGCCGCGGCGAACCCCAGGACGAAGCCGTTGGCCAGGCGCAGCATGTTGCGGAGCTTGCGAAGCTCGACCCGGTTTTCGATCGAAAGCGGCAGGTCCGAGGCATAGGTGCTCATCGCTTCATGGGCTCGGGCGCCTCCTCCAACACGGGGTTCCAGTCGTACCAGATGCCTTTGTCGTCCTGATACATGAACACCAGGAGCCCGCGCAGCAAGGAACGCGCCGGCTTAAGCACTTCGACGTTGATCAGATCGTAGATCGTGGGCAGCCGGTTCTCCAGTATCCGGCGCAGGACGGGCCGGAGTCTCGGGACGTCCTTGAGCACCAGGCCGAATTTCACCGGGTCCGCACCGATTTCGACGCTCTTGAGCTCGACTTCCGTGTTCAGGGTTTCGCCGAGATCCTTAAAGAACTGGGTGAACCGTGTCCATCCCAAGCCGAAACCCGCCTCGCGCAGGTCTGCGACAAGCTGCCGCGCCATGTGGAAGACGATGTCCGCGGGCTGGACGTCCTGCAAATCCACCGACTCTTCCGCGAGAAGAAGAGACACGAACAGTTTCCGCGGGCCCGTTCCGGTTTCCAGAATCCGTTTCACCCGCTTGAGCTCGGTCGTTTTGCCGACGCCGCGGTGGCCGGTGAAGAGCCGGGTCACAGGGACGCCGCCGCTGAAAGCGATGCTGTTCACCAGCCGCTGCTTGACATCCTCGGGGCCGATTTCTTTCTGCCAGTCAACATAGAGGTCCGTTTCGTCCGCCTCCAATGGCCGAAGAGGGTCGAGTTGCTGGTACAGCGCCGCCGGCTTGTCCACTGGTCCGATTATAGCCACGGCGCGGCCGGCGGGAATGTCACAATAGAAGCAAAGGGCTCCTGAAACATGTCATTGGCGCGCGTGGCTTATCTCGCTCTGTGCTTCCTGATGGCGGTGCCGTATTCTCTCGCCGCCGACTGGCCGGATTGGCGGGGACCGAACCGCGACGGCGTCTCGGCCGAGAAAGACCTGCCGTCGTCCTGGTCGCCCGCCGGAGAGAACCTGCGGTGGAAAGCGCCGTTTCCGGGGCGCTCGACGCCCATCGTCATGGGGGACCGGCTGTTCGCGTTCAACGGCGGCGGCGAAGGGCCGACGCTTCAGGAGCGGGTGGTCTGCCTCGACGCCAATACCGGCAAGCTGATCTGGGAGTACCGGCACAACGTCTTCCATAGCGACGTTCCCAAGCACCGCATCGCGTGGTCGTCGCCGGTGGGGGATCCCGAGACGGGCAACATCTATTCGTACGGCGTGGCCGGGATGCTGACCGCGCTCTCGCGCGACGGAAAGCTGCTGTGGCAGCGGTCGCTGATCGAGGAGTTCGGCATCATGAGCACGCACGGCGGCCGCACCGTCTCGCCTATCATCGAGGGCGACCTGGTGATCATCAGCGCCATCACCAGCGGCTGGGGCGACCAGGCGCGCGCCGCCCATCGATTCATGGCATTCAACAAGACCAACGGCGACTGCGTCTGGGTGAGCACGGCGCCCGGCCGAGCGCTGGATACAACGTACTCGACGCCGGTGGCGGCGAATATTGACGGCGCGCGGCTTATTATCGCCGGGGCGGGCGACGGGGCGGTCCACGCGCTGAAGGCGCAGACGGGCGAGGAGGTGTGGCGCTACGAGATGGCCAAGCGCGGCATCAACACCGCCGTGATCATGAACGGGACCACCGCCATCGTCAGCCACAGCGAGGAGAACCTCGACACCAGCGAGATGGGCCTGCTCGCGGCCGTCGACGCCGCGGCGACCGGAGCGGTCGGGCCGTCGCACATCAAGTGGGCGGTGAAAGGTTTCCTTGGAGGATTCTCGTCGCCGGTCACCGACGGCGACACCATCTACCAGGTGGACAACGGCAGCGTCCTGCACGCTTTCGATGTCAACACCGGCAAGCAGCTCTGGAACAAGGTGCTGGGAACGATTCAAAAAGGCGCGCTGGCGCTCGCCGACGGGAAGCTTTACACCGGGACCGAGAACGGCAAGTTCTATATCCTGAAGCCTAGCCGCGCCGGGTGTGAAATTGTCGACGAAGTCCTGTTGGGCACGGAGGAGCACCCCGAGCACATCATCGCGGCGCCCGCCATCTCCCACGGCAAGGTGTTCGTTGTGAGCGACGGAGCGATGTATTGCTTCGGGAAGAAATCCGATGCCAAATTCGTTCCGAAGGCGAGTTCCCGGCCGGTTTCGACGGAGGCGCCGGCCTTCCTTCAGGTGACGCCTACCGAAATCATCCTCAAGCAGGGCGAGACGGCGCAATTCCGCGCGCGCCTGTTCGACGCCAAGGGCGTTTTCATCCGCGAGGCCGAGGCGAGCTGGGCGGTGGAGAGGTTGAACGGCGAGTTCGGCGCCAACGGCAAGTTCACCGCGGCGGCCCAGCCGTCGGTACAGGCGGGGCTGGTGAAAGCGACGGTGGACGGCCTCGCCGGAACCGCGCGGGCCCGCATCGTTCCACCGCTGCCCTGGAACCAGGACTTCGAATCGATGAAACCCGGTCCGCTGCCGCCGTTCTGGGTGAGCGCCGGCGGCAAGTTCGAAGTGCGCGCGGTGGACGGCGGCAACGTGCTGGTGAAACTGTCGGACAATCCCGCCACCTATCGCGCGCGCGTGTTCATGGGGCCGCCGGAATGGCATGACTACACGGTCCAGGTGGACATCCGCGCCTCCGAGCGGCGCCGACAGATGGGCGACCCCGGCGTGGTGGCGCAGCGGCACGGCCTGGTGCTGTTCGGCAACGATCAGCGGCTGGAGATCCACCCCTGGCAGGCCGATCCGACCCGCACCGTCAGGGTTCCCTTCGAGTGGAAGAAGGACACCTGGTACCGCATGAAACTGCGCGTGGAGAACCTGCCGGGCGGCAAGGTTCGCGCCCTGGGCAAGGTCTGGCCCGTTGCCGACCCCGAGCCGGACGCCTGGACGATTGAACGCGAGGACCCGATCCCGAATCACGAAGGCAGCCCCGGACTCTACGCCAACGCCCCGGCGGAAATCTTCTTCGACAACCTGAAAGTGACGACCAACGAATGAGCACGAAACAGCGCGCAACCCGATTGGCCTTGATCTCCGCCGCGCCGCTTCTGGCGGCGCTGGCGCTGGCTTCCAAAACCGGCGGCGACTGGCCCATGTGGGGCGGTACGCCGGACCGGAACATGGTTTCCCCCATGCCGGACCCGCCGGTAAGCTGGGACGTCGAAACGAAGAAGAACATCGCGTGGGTGGCCGCGCTCGGTTCGCAAACCTACGGCAATCCGGTTGTCGCAGGGGGGAAGGTGTTCGTCGGCACCAACAACGAGGCGCTGCGCGATCCGAAGCAGCCGGGCGACCGCGGCGTGCTGAAGGCGTTCCGCGAATCCGACGGCGCGTTTCTCTGGCAGCACACCAGCGAGAAGCTCGCTTCGGGCCGC
Organism: Bryobacteraceae bacterium; assembly: GCA_026129905.1. Classification (GTDB taxonomy): domain Bacteria; phylum Acidobacteriota; class Terriglobia; order Bryobacterales; family Bryobacteraceae; genus JAHCHE01. Next base: position 111,703 of record JAHCHE010000008.1, read on the forward strand.
GTGAACGACTGGCCGTACCAGGGCGTTGCCTCCTCGCCTCTGGTGGAAGGCGACCGCGTGTGGTACGTGAACAATCGAGGCGAGGTGATCTGCCTGGATACCGAAGGCTTCCGCGACGGCGAAAACGACGGGCCGTATAAGGACGAGAAGCTGACCGGCGAGGAGAACGCCGACATCGTCTGGAAGCTCGACATGATGGAGGAGCTTGGCGTACAGCAGCACAACCTGGCGAATTCTTCCCCGGTGGCGTACAAGAATCTCATCTTCATTTCCACCTCCAACGGGCAGGACGAGAGCCACGTCAATATTCCTTCCCCGAAAGCGCCCGCCATCATCGCCGTGGACAAAACCACCGGCGAGGTGGTGTGGGAAGACAACTCCGTCGGCGATCGGATCCTGCACGGCCAGTGGTCGTCGCCGGCCGTCGGGGAAATCGGCGGCGTCATCCAGGTGGTTCACGGGCAGGGCGACGGCTGGGTCCGCGGCTATGAAGCGATGTCGGGCAAGAAGCTGTGGGAATTCGACTCCAATCCCAAGGACTCCGTGTGGCCGCAGACCCGCAACGAGCTGATCTCGACGCCGGTGATCTACAAGGACCGCGTCTATATCGGCAACGGCCAGGACCCGGAGCACGGCGAGGGCATCGGACACATGTACGCCATTGACGCCACCAAGCGCGGCGACATTACCCAATCGGGCCGCGTCTGGCACTACGAGAAGATCCGCCGCACCATCTCGACCGCCGCCATTCACAACGGGCTGCTGTTCATCAGCGATTTCAGCGGATTCTTCCACTGCCTGGATCCGGAGACCGGCAAGCCCTACTGGGTGCACGACCTTCTGGCCGCCGTCTGGGCGTCGCCGATCGTGATCGCCGACAAGGTCTACATCGGCGACGAGGACGGCGACGTGGTGGTGATGCAGGCGAGCAAGGAAAAGAAGGTGATCGGCGAGATGAACATGGGCAGCTCCGTCTATTCCACGGTGGTACCCGCCAACGGAGCGCTGTTCATCGCCAACCGGAACCAGCTTTACAAGATCGCCGCCAGGTAACGAACCGGAGATGCGTCTGGTCGCGACATTCGCTCTCTGCGCCCTCACGGCCGCCCCGCAGGACTGGCCCCAGTTCCGCGGCAATCCCCAGTTGACGGGCGTCGCGGCGCAATCGCTGCCGGATGAGCTGAAACCCCTGTGGACGTACGAAGCCGGCGATGCGATCGAATCGTCGCCGGCGATCTCGGGCGGCGCGGTCTACGTCGGCGCGTCGGCGGGCGAACTGCTGGCGCTCGATCTCGCCACGGGCAAGCTGCGCTGGAAGTACAAGACGGGCGAACCGGTCGGCGAGTCATCGCCCGCCGTGAGCGAAGGCATGGTGTTCATCGCCGATCTCGGCGGGGTCCTGCACGCCGTCAACGCCGCCGATGGCGCCGGCGCATGGACGTTCAAGGCCCGGTCCGAGATCAAATCGTCGCCCGTCGTTGTGGATGGCAAGGTGCTTGTCGGCTCGTACGACCAGGTTCTTTACGCCGTGTCGGCAAAGACCGGGAAGCTCGCCTGGACGGTGGAGACCGCGGGACCGGTGCACGCGACGCCGGCCGTCTTCGAGGGCATCGCCTATATCGCCGGGTGCGACGAGAACTTCCGCGCCATCCGCGTGGCCGACGGCAAGGAATTGTTCACGGTCTCCTCGGGCGCCTACACCGGGGCCTCGCCCGCGCTGGCCGGCGGCAAGGCGTACTTCGGCACGTTCGACAACCAAGTGCTCGCGGTCGACCTGGTGGCGCGCAAGATCCTATGGCGCTACGAGCATCCGACGAGGAAGTTCCCGTTTTACTCCTCGGCGGCGATTTCGGGCGACCGCGTGGTGGTGGGCGGGCGCGACAAAATGATCCATTGCCTGAACGCCGCCACCGGAAAAGCGAACTGGACCTTCACCACCCAGGCCCGCGTCGATTCCTCGCCGGCCATCGCGGGCAATCGCGTGTACGTGGGATCGAACGACGGCCGGCTGTACGTCCTCGACCTGGCCAGCGGCAAGAAAGTGTGGGAGTTCGCCGCCGGCGCGGACCTGCCGTCGTCGCCGGCCATCGGCGAAGGCCGCCTGGTGATCGCCTCCAGCGACGGCGCCGTATACTGTCTGGGAGGGCGGGGGTTATAGAGATCGTGTCTGCCTACGTAGGCGGAATGCCGAGGCGCTCGTTCACCGATGAGGTTTGCTCTTGCTCTATTGCTTCCGGTCCTCTTGCCGGCCCAGACGACGGGAACCATCTCCGGCCGCATCTTCGATCAGACCGGCCAAGCCGTTCCCGGCGTTCGCGTCACCGCCGCCAACCTTGAAACCGGCCTTCAGCGAACCGTCCAAAGCAATGCCGCCGGACAGTACGTGGTTCCCCTGTTGCCGGCCGGCCGATACCAGGTGCGCGCCGAACTGGAAGGCTTTCGACCGTTCGTTCGCGCCGGGATCCGCCTGACGGTCGCCGAGACGCTCGCCGTCGATCTGACGCTCGAGGTCGGGCCGGTGGAGACCGCCATCACAGTCAACGAAGACGCGCCGCTGGTCAACACGCAGACATCCGAACTCAGCTATTTGGTGGGCGACGAGGCGATTCGCCAACTTCCCCTCAACGGGCGGAATTACACGGACCTGGCGCTGCTGCAGCCCGGAGTGGTGGCGTTTCCGAATCGCGACGGCGGCTCGATTGTGGCTCACGGACTCGGCATGAGCGTCAACGGGCAGGACCCGCGCGCCAACGTTTACCTGCTCGACGGAACGCCGCAGAACGACTTCACCAACGGCCCGGCCGGCAGCGCCGCCTCCACCGCGCTCGGCACGGAAACGATCCGCGAGTTCCGCGTCGAGACCAACGCCTACAGCGCCGAGTTCGGCCGCATGGCCGGCGGGCAGATCAACGCCCTGACAAAGTCCGGCTCGAACGAGCTTCACGGCAGCCTCTTCTATTTCCATCGCAACGACAACCTGGACGCCCGCAATTTCTTCGACGGCCGCAAGCCCGAGTTCAAGCGCAACCAGTACGGCGGCTCGCTCGGCGGACCGCTGCGGAAGAACCGCACGTTTTACTTCGCCGGCTACGAAGGACTGCGCGAGAACAAGGGGGTGACCGTCTACACGGTAGTTCCCGACGCGGCGTCCCGCGCCTTGCCGGCCGACCCCGCCGTGAGGCCCTACCTGGACGAGTTTCCGCTGCCCAACGGACGCAATCTCGGCGGCGGGCTGGCGGACTACCTGTTCGGCTTCAACCAGCGGATCCGGCAGGATTTCGGCCAGGCGCGGGTGGACCACGCGCTCAGCCCGAATCACCTCGCCTTCGTCCGCTATACGGCCGACGACGCGGTCCAGCATCTGCCGACGGACTTCCCGCAGTTTCCCCGCGCCTTCGTGTCGCGCAACCAGTTCGTCACCGCCCAATATGACGCCGTACTGTCGCCGAGCACGCTCAGCGCGCTGCGCGCCGCCTTCAGCCGCACCCGCATCCAGCAGGATGTGGAAGCGAACACGTCGCGGCCGCTGCCGGAGTTTGTCGCCGGCCGCGGAATGATGGGGGACATCGACATTGGCGGCATGCCGCGCTTCGGCCCCCAGAGTTCGGTGAACGTGCGGCTCACCCAGAACGTGTACAACATCGAGGAAGGGCTGACGCTGATCCGGGGCCGGCACACCTTGAAAGCCGGAGGCCTGGCGGAGCGCTATCAGAGCAACATGTACAACCCGACCTTCAGCATCGGCATTTTCACCTTCGCCGATCTTGCCGGGTTTCTCGCCAACCGCCCCATCCGGTTCATCGGACTGTCGCCGGAGGCGCAGTTGGACCGCTACTGGCGATTCACGCTGTTCGCGCTCTACTTGCAGGACGATTTCCGGGTGCTGCCGCGCCTGACGCTGAACATCGGGCTACGGTACGAATTCACGACGCAGCCGAAGGACATCTACGGCCGCGACGCCGCGTTGATCAACCTCACCGATCCGCAGCCGACGCTAGGCCTGCCGTTTCGCAACCCGACGAAGCGTAACATCTCGCCGCGGTTCGGCTTCGCCTGGGACGTCCTCGGCGACGGAAGCCTCTCGCTTCGCGGCGGCTACGGCTGGTTCTTCAACACCAACAACCACCAGAACCTGATTGTCACCACCAATCCCCCGGCCACGCCGCGCTACGTAATCGCGAACCCCTCGTTCCCGTCGCCCGACTTCGCCCGCGGATCGGGCAATTCGATCCGCCCGATCGAGTGGAACCTGAAGAACCCGAACGTTCATGTGTGGAACCTGGGCATACAGCGGCGCCTGTGGCGCGACGCGGCGGTGACGGCCGGCTACGCGGGCGCCCGCGGAGTCCACCTGCTGCGGAACACCGACGTCAATGTGCCCCGGCCGCAAGTCCTTTCCGACGGCACGGTCTTCTACCCGGCGAACGCGGTCCGGCCTTACCCGAGCTACTCCACCATCGAGATGAAGGTGAGCGACGGCAATTCCTGGTACAACGCGTTTCTGCTGGAATTCAGAAAACGCTGGGGCAGCGGCGTTTCCGCGCAGTCCTCGTACACGTTCTCGCGAAACATCGATACAACGCAGGGCGGGACCTTTTTCTCCGACACCACCAACGGAACAATCTCGGCCTTTCCGGAGTTTCCCGGTTTTTCTTATAATAAGGGACTCGCCGATTTCCATTCCAAGCACAACTGGATGCTGAATTTCACCTGGGAGCTGCCGTTCGCGCGGAGGCTGGATGGCGCGGCCGGCCTGCTGCTGAAGGATTGGCAGCTCGCGGGCATAGCCAACGTTCGATCCGGTCAGCCCCTCACGGCGTTCGTGCAGCGCAACCGTTCCCGGTCGCTCTGGTCGCCCTCCATCGCGCCCGGCGTGGGCTTCGACCGGCCCAGCATGGCGCCCGGCCGCACGCACCAGGACGCCGTCCTGGGCGGTCCCGACCGGTATTTCGATCCGTCGGCCTTCATCCTGCAACCGGCGGGCACGCTGGGCAATCTCGGGCGCGGAGCGCTAATCGGCCCCGACTTGCGGATTCTTAATTTCGCTATGCTCAAGAATTTCAAGCCGGCAAAACTCGGAGATTCCACCAATATCCAGTTCCGGGCGGAGTTCTTCAACCTGTTCAATCATACGAATTTCAGTTCGCCCGGCCTGATCGCCTTCGCCGGGGCCCAGGACCGCGAGCCGCCGCTGCCGTCGCTCGGCCGCATCCGCTCGACCGTTACATCCTCGCGTCAAATTCAACTGGGATTGCGAATGTCATTTTAGATAGGCTGCCATGGAGAAAAGGGGACGATCGATGCTCTGGGTTCTGTTTGTGGTGGGAGCGGTGCTGTGCTGGGGGACGTATGGACCGGCGCTGCACAAGGGGCAGGTGCAGCTCGGCAATCCGTTGCGCGCGCTGCTTTGCGTCGGCGTGGCGTACTTCCTAATCGGGGTGCTGGTTCCGGTGGCGGCGCTGGCGCAGTCGGGCGGGCTGTCGGGATTCAGTTCCGGCGGCGTACGCTTTGCGCTGCTCGGCGGCGCGCTCGGCGCGCTGGGCGCGGTGTGCATCATCTATTCGTTTAAGACGGGCGGGCTGCCCCTCTACGTGATGCCGCTGGTTTTCGCCGGGGCGCCGGTGATCAACGTGCTGGTTACGATGGCGACGCATCCGCCGAAGACCGCTCCGAATCCGATGCTATGGGTGGGCTTCGCGCTGGCGGCGGCCGGCGCCGGCATGGTGCTGTATTTCAAGCCCCAGCACTGAGAAGCTCTGACCATATCGATTTCAGCCACCGATGAATCTTGGTTTTTCTTTAATCGGTGTCTATCGGTGGCTAAATTCTTCACAGCTTCCAACGCACGCGACTGTCAGTCCGACGTGGCCATTCGACGTTTGCCGACGCAATAGAGCCAGTTCGCCGTCCGGAGAAAAATCTGGCCCTCGGAAATCGCCGGCGAACTCAGCGTGTAGCCGTCAAGCTGGTTCTGCGCCAGAATCTCGAACTTCGGACCGGCGCGCACCACGGTCGTCAGACCCTCCTCGCTCGACATGTATAGCTTGCCGTCGGCAAGCACCGGCGAGGCGCTGTAGGTGGCCGAGGGGATGCGCTCGGGTCCCCAGATCGTCGCGCCCGTCCGCGCGTCCAGGCAATGCGCGATGCCGCGGTCGTCGAAAGTGTACAGGTACTTGCCGTCGGTGACCGGCGTCGGCACGTCGGGACCGGCGTCGAAGGTCCACACGCGCTCGGGCTTGGAAGGGCCCTGCATCCGGAAGGCCTGCAACGGCTTCCTCCGGGTCGGCACGTAAATCATCTCGCCGAAGACCACCGGAGAGGCGATGATGCGGTTCATTTCATACTTCTCGGGATTCAGGCCGCCCTGCCGCCAGAGTTCTTTTCCCGTGGCCGGCTCGTGGCCGGTCACGTAATCCCCCCCGGTGATGATCAACTGCGTCGTCTGCCCTTTGCGCCACAAGGCCGGCGTGGTGTAGGAATCCGGCGATTCGCGTTGCGCATCGGTCGGCCGCTCGACGCGCCATTTCGTTTTGCCGCTGGCGCCGTCGATGCGCAGGATGTACGACGGGTCGTCCGTCAACATGCCGTGCAGCACCTGCACGATCAGATCGCCGTCGTACAGGAACGGCGAAGAGGCATAGCCGTGATTGAGGCCGAATTTTCCATAATCCTTCTGAATGTCGCGCGCCCATCGTTCCTGCCCGGAGAAATCGAAGGCTTTCAGGATGCCTGTGCCGGTCATCACCCAGACGGTTTTGCCGTCGGTTACCGGCGAAGGTGAGGACATGTTCTGCTTGCGCCGCTTCTCGTCGCCGCCGCTGAGGTGCTTTTTCCACACGACAGCCGCTTTGTTTCTGTCGACGCACCAGAGTTGGATGTTTCCGGAATCGGCGACGTTAAGGAAGATCCGGTCGCCCCAGATTATGGGCGTTGCGCCGCTCCAGGCCGGCAAGGGGACTTTCCACGTAATGTTCTCTTCGTGGCTCCACTTGGCGGGGAGGTCCTTTTCGTCGCTGACGCCGCCGAAGTCCGGCCCGCGCCAGTGGGGCCAGTTCCCGGCGGCGGTGGCAGGCAGCAGCCAGAGCGCCGCGGTCAGGGCCATGGCGACGCACTTCCCAGTTGCCATCGACTTGCGCATCCTCATGGCTTTGATTACACCACAGCGGGACCGGCGGTTGCCGCGCCGCGCACTCAAGGGGTTGCCCCAGGCAGCCGACAAGAGTGTGTAACGGTCCGCTCTTTCCTTTGTCAGGGACGTCCACCGCCCCGTCGTGCGCACATCGACGCCGAGAGCGCGATCAAGTCGATCGAAGTCATTTACGCCGGCGGCATCCGCTCCGCCGAAATCAACATGACGGTCCCTGGCGCGGTGAAGGCCCTGGAGAAGGTCGCCGACCAGTTCGGAGACAAGATCGTGCTCGGCGCCGGCAGGTCCTCGATCCCGAAACCGCCCGCATCAGTTGCTGGCGGGCGCCGAGTTCTTCGTGACGCCGGCCCTGAAGTTGGCCCACCATCGAAATGGTCAAACGCTACAGCAAAATCGTGATCCCCGGCGCGCTGACTCCTACCGAAGTGGTGACGGCGTAGGAAGCCGGCGCCGATATCGTCGAGGTCTTTCCGTGCGGCAACGTCGGAGGACCCAAGTACATCAAGGCCCTCAGGACTCAAGTCAGGAGAACTGCATCAGATGAAGGCTCCTCGGAGAAATCGGCTTAGGCTCCCCCCTCTCTTCCTTGGTCTCACGCTGTATCTGTATCTCACCCTGCAGCACTCAATTCTGGCGCATTTGTTTGTCCGTGCAACAGAATCGATCGCAGCGGTTCAGCCAGGGTTACTTGAGCCGGGAGATACGCGGAGGCCCTGCTGGAACCGTGAGCGACGAACTCGTAGGCCAATCGCTTCGCGAGTTCGTGGAAGCCGCCCCAGTATGGCGGCGGAAATCAAGGCTCGTTTGAGATTCGCTACGAACGAACCCGCAACTGTCCCTGCGAGATAGTTCCCACGCGAACCGTCCCGAATTCGGTTTCTCGCGTCCCTCACTTCGATCTCGGTCAGACCACGCAAGGGCCCGCCCGCTGGACGCGCGTCCCTCCGCCGGTCCGCTGATACAATCAAGAGGATTATGGACAAGCAGACCATTCTTTCCTTTGTCAAGGACGTAGGCATCGTCCCCGTCGTGCGCACATCGAGCGCCGAAAGCGCGATCAAGTCGATCGAAGCCATTTACGCCGGCGGCATCCGCTCGGCCGAAATCACCATGACGGTCCCCGGCGCGGTGAAGGCTCTGGAGAAGGTCGCCGATCAGTTCGGAGACAAGATCGTCCTGGGCGCCGGCACGGTCCTCGATCCCGAAACAGCCCGCATCTGTATGCTGGCGGGCGCCGAGTTCTTCGTGACGCCGGCCCTCAAGCTGGCGACCATCGAAATGGTCAAACGCTACAGCAAAATCATGATCCCCGGCGCGCTGACCCCCACCGAAGTGCTGACAGCGTGGGAAGCCGGCGCCGACATCGTCAAGGTCTTCCCGTGCGGCAATGTCGGAGGACCCAAGTACATCAAGGCGCTCAAGGCGCCGTTCCCGCAGATCGACATGATCCCGACCGGCGGCGTGAACCTGGAAACGGCGGGAGAGTTTCTCAAGGCCGGCGCCTGCGCCGTGGCCGTCGGCGCCGAACTTGTCGACGCGAAGACCATCAAGGAGCAGCGCTACGAGGTCTTTGAAGAGCGCGCGAAGAAATTCCTGGCCGCCGTCGCGTCCGCCCGCGCCGACATGAAAAAAGCGGCGTGACTCCCGGTGAGGATGGGTCATGGCAATCAGCGCGGAATTGTTGGACCTGCTGGTTTGTCCCGTCTGCCGGGTTCCCTTGGAATTGAAGCAGGACGACAACGGGCTCAAGTGCAATCAGTGCAAGCGTGTCTATCCGATTCGGGACGATATTCCCGTGATGCTGATTGACGAAGCCAGAATCGAGGAGTGAAACTCCATCCCGCGAAGCGAAACGGTCCTCCAGTTTCTGCCGTCCGGCGCGCGAATCCTGGTGATTCGGCTGCGCTCGCTCGGTGACTGCGTCCTGACTACGCCGGCGCTCGAACTGCTGAAGCGCTTCCGCTCGGACCTGCGCGTGGCGGTGAGCGTCGAGGATCGTTTCCGCGCGGTCTTCGACGGGAACCCCGACATCGAGGCCGTTCTTCCGCCGACCCCCGCCGCCGCCTTCGGCTGGCGTCCCGATCTTTGCCTGAATCTCCACGGCGGCACGCGGAGCGTCCTGCTGACGCTGGCGTCCTGCGCCCGCTACCGCGCGGGCTTCGGCCACTACCGCGCTTTGGCCGCGTACAATATCCGGATACCGAGAGCGCAAGTAATCCTCAATGCGGACCGGGTCGTCCATACCGCTGAACACCTTGCTTCCGCAATGCTCTACCTTGGCGTCCCGGCTTGCGAGATTCCCCGCGGGCGGCTCTTCGTGAATTCACGGGCCCCCAGCGATGCTCCCGCTGGCCCCTACGCCGTGCTCCACCCCGTGGCTTCATCGCCCGACAAAACCTGGCCCGCTGCTCACTTTCTGTCGCTGGCCGACCGTCTCGCCGCCGGGGCGGGGCTCGAACCGGTCTTCATCGGCGCCGGCCGGGACGACACGCAACCATTCCGGCGTTTTCGAACGGTCATCGGCGCACCGCTCGAACGGGTGAAGCGGCTGCTGTCCGGCGCAGCGCTGTTCATCGGGAACGACAGCGGGCCGGCCCACATGGCGGCCGCCTTCGGCCTGCCGGTGGTCGTGTTGTTCGGCCCCTCCGATCCGAGGATCTGGGGCCCCTGGAGAACCTGCTCCGAGGCGCTGGTCTCCCCTGGCGGCATTGTCGCCATCACGGTTGAGCAGGTGGTTGAAGCTGCGGAGCGGCTGCGGGTGAGGGTATGAAGGACTGGCTGCGCCTGATGCGGTTCGTCCGCCCCTATTCACTGCCGCTGTTCGGCTCCGTCCTCCTCATGGCGATCTCCGGCGGCGCCCACGCCATGATCGCGTTGCTGGTGGGACCCATCTTCGACCGCGTCCTGAATCCCTCCTCGCCCAACGAACCGGTGATCCTCTTCCGGTTGTTGGGCGAACCCGTGTATCTCCACTTTCTCGTGCCCGAGTTCATCCAGAACGTATGGACCATGGTGGCCTTCGGCATCCTTGTGGTCTTCCTCACCAAGGGGCTTGCCGACTATTTCGGCAACTACGCCATCAACTACGTCGGCCTGTCCGCCATCACCGACCTGCGCCAGCGGGTCTTCGATTACGTGCTGCGGCAGGACATGCAGTTCTACGAGATGCAGTCCACCGGCAAGCTGATGTCTTCCATCATGATTGACATCGACAAGATCCAGGTGGCGACCTCTCACATCCTCGCCGACTGCCTCCGCCAGACGTTCACCGCCGCGGGCCTGCTTTACGTCATCCTCCACACCGATTGGAAATTGTCCCTGATGAGCCTTACCGTGCTGCCGGTCGTGGTGATCCCCACTTCCCGCCTGGGCCGCCGGATTCGCCGCACCACCCGGAGAGCGCAGGATCACGCCGCGGAATTGAGCCAGATACTCCAGGAGACGCTCAGCGGACACCAGGTGGTGAAATCCTTCGGCATGGAAGAGCACGAATCCCGACGCTTCCATTCGGCCGCCCGGCGCTTCAAAGCGGCCACTCTCCGCTATGTCGCACAGCAGGCCGTCGCCACGCCCATCATCGAGTTCTTCGGCGCGCTCACCATCGTCGCCCTCCTCACCTACGCCCGCGAGCAGATCAAGGTGGGCGCCATGACCACGGGCGAGTTCACCACCTTCGTCATCGCCCTGCTGATGCTCTATGAGCCGGTGAAGCGGCTGGTGGGCATCCACAACATCTTCCAGCAGGCATTGGGCGCCGCCCAGCGCGTCTTCGAGCACCTCGACAGCAGCCGCAAGGTGGCGGAGAAACCCGGGGCCGCGCGCCTGCCGGCCTTCGAGAACGACATCGAGTTCCGGGGCGTTTCGTTCCACTATCCCAATTCGCCCAACGGCTTCGCGTTGCGCGACATCGATCTTCGAGTCAACTTCGGGGAGGTGGTGGCGCTGGTGGGCCCCAGCGGCGCGGGCAAGACGACGCTTGCCAGCCTTGTTCCCAGGTTCTATGACGTAACGTCGGGCGCCCTCCTGCTCGACGGCGCCGACGTCCGGGACCTGACGGTGGACAGCCTGCGCCGCCACATCGGCATCGTCGCGCAGGACACGTTCCTGTTCAACGACACCGTCCTGAACAACATCCGCTACGGCCGCCCCGGCGCCCCCCGCGAAGAGGCGGTGGAGGCGGCCCGCAACGCCCTCGCCGCCGAGTTCATCGAGCGGCTACCGGAAGGCTACGACACCGTCATCGGCGAGCGCGGCGTCAAACTCAGCGGCGGCCAGCGCCAGCGCATCGCCATCGCCCGCGCCCTGCTCAAGAACGCGCCGGTGCTCATCCTCGACGAAGCCACGTCGCACCTCGACACCGAGTCCGAAATACTGGTGCAGCGGGCGCTCTCCAACCTCATGGCCAACCGGACCGTCATCGTCATCGCGCACCGGCTGTCAACCATCCGGCGCGCCGACAAGATCGTCGTCCTCGACGGCGGCAGAATCTCGGAGATCGGCACGCACGAGCAGTTGGCCGCCGGCGGGGGAATCTACCAGCGGCTGCACGACCTCCAGTACCTCGGAGTCGACCTGTGAGCGCTTCCCCTAAGCCCATCCGCAGCATGACCGGTTTCGCGCAGGTTCGCCGCACCCTGCCGGAAGGCGAGCTGTCCGTGTCGCTGAAGAGTCTGAACCACCGCGGCCTCGAACTGCGCTTTCACACCGGCGGGGAGTTCGACCGGTTCGAGAACGCCATGCGCGTCCTCCTCACCCGCGCGTTGATCCGGGGCCACGTTGACGTTCGCGTTTCGCTTGCCCGCAAGGAAAGTCCATCCCTGAGCATCAACCGGCCGCTGCTCCAGGCGTACCTGGACGCCTCCCGAACCGCCCGCGAGCAGTTCGGCCTGGTCGGAGAGCCCGACCTGGCGTCGGCGTTCCGTATCCCGGGTATGCTAATGGAGGCCGGCTTGGAGGAACTCGGACCGGCGTTCGAGCAGCGCCTGCTTGAGGCCGTTACCGAGGCGATCGCCGCTCTCAACGCCTTTCGGGAACGCGAAGGCACCCAGCTTGCCGCCGACCTCCGCGCCCTGGTCGCCAATATTGTCCGCTGCGCCTCCCGGATAGCGGAACTCCGTGAACAAGCCGCGCCGCTGTTCCAGGCCCGCCTCCTCGATCGGCTCTCGGAACTGCTCGGAAACGCCGCCATCGACCGCCAGCGCCTGGCGCAGGAAGCCGCCTTCCTCGTCGATCGCAGCGACATTCGGGAGGAACTGTCGCGGCTGAAAATTCACGCGTCCCAGCTCGAACAGATGCTTGCCGATGGCGGCGAAATCGGCAAGCGTATGGATTTCCTGCTCCAGGAGATGAACCGCGAAACCAACACCACTTTATCGAAAACCAACGCCGTGGGCGAGTTGGGCCTTGAGATCACCAGCCTCGCCCTCGCCGTGAAGGGGGACGTGGAAAAAATCCGCGAGCAGGCCCTCAACCTCGAATGACCAACGTATTCATCGTGTCCGCCCCCTCCGGGTCCGGCAAGTCGACGCTGCTCCGCCGGGTCCTGGCCGAAGATGACCGGCTGCTGTTTTCTATCTCCTACACCACGCGCGCCCCGCGGGGCGTGGAAATCCAGGGTGAAAGCTATCACTATATCCCCCGCCGGGAGTTCGAGGAACGCGCATCGCGCGGCGAATTTCTCGAATGGGCCGAAGTTTTCGGCAACTACTACGGCACGCACCGCTTCTACTACGACCGGGCGCTCGCTACCGGCCGCGACCTGGTACTCGACATCGACGTCCAGGGTGCGCGACAATTGAGAAGTAAGGTTCCGGAAGCGATCAGCATCTTTATCCTGGCCCCTTCCCGCGAGATTCTGGAACAGCGCCTGCGATCCCGGTCGGAAGATCCCGACGAGGTCATCGAGCGCCGGTTGCGGGAGGCGGCTGAGGAAATCCGGAACTATCACGACTACGATTACGTGGTGGTCAACCGTGAGGTCGACAGGTCCGCGGCTGATCTGGCCGCCGTTTTCCGGGTCCAGCGCCTCCGCCGGACGCGGATGGAGGATGAGATCAAGCCGATCCTGGCGACGTTTGCGGAGTCATTCCCGAAGAAAGCAGGTCAACAGCCTTAAGGTTATGGATAGAGACACCCGCGCCCCCGTTTACGCCATCCCGGACGATCCGGAGTTGAGCACCTACCGCTTCATTATCGTCGCCGCCAAGCGCGCCCGCCAGTTGCAGGATGGCGCCCGGTCCTTTCTCCCCACCACCGCCCGGAAAGCCACTATGACGGCCATGGAAGAGGTTCGCCGCGGGCTGGTAAAATACTCCGATCCCGCCCTGGAAGGGACTCACGATCTTCCCGTCCTCGAGGAGAACGCCTGATCGAATGAACATTGCTCTCGGCGTCGGCGGCGGAATCGCGGCCTACAAAGCGGCCGAGTTGGCCCGCTTGCTCGAAGAGCGAGGGTTCGTGGTTCAGGTCCTGATGACCGAAGCCGCCCAGCAGTTTGTGCGCCCGCTCACGTTCGCCGCGCTGACGGGCCGAAAAGTCATTACCGATCTGTTCGCCTCGGCCGGCGGCGAGGAGACGCTCTCCAGCGCCGTCGAGCACATCCGGGTCGCGCAGGACAACCAGATGCTCATCGTGGCCCCGGCCACGGCGGACCTGCTGGCGCGGTTCGCCCACGGCCTGGCCAGCGACTTTCTCACCACCCTTTACCTTGCCTTTACCGGAACGGTAGTCCTGGCGCCGGCCATGAACACCAATATGTGGCGGCATCCGGCCACGCAGGCCAACCTCGAAACCCTCCGGCGCCGCGGTCACCACATCGTCGAGCCCGAGGAAGGACACCTTGCCTGTGGCATGACCGGCCCCGGACGCCTGGCTCAGCCCGAGCGCATTGCCGCCATCGCTTCGGCGGCCGCCGTCCAGCTCCGCGACCTGGAAGGCGAGCGAATCGTGGTCACCGCCGGCCCTACCGAAGAGCCGATTGACCCGGTACGCTTCATCTCGAATCGGTCCAGCGGCAAGATGGGCTACTCACTTGCACAGGCAGCCGCCGCGCGAGGCGCTGACGTGGTCCTGGTTTCGGGGCCGGTGACCCTGCCCGATCCCTACGGCGTCACGGTCCTCCGCGTCCGCACCGCCTCCGACATGCGCCAGGCCGTCATGGAGCATCTGAAGGACGCCTCGATCATCGTGAAAGCCGCCGCCGTCGCCGACTATCACGTGGCCAACGTCGCTTCCCGCAAGCTCAAGAAGACCGCCATGCGGCTTTCGCTCGAACTCGACCCCACCGTCGACATCCTCGCCGAAGTGGGGCAGAAGAAAGGCGACCGCCTCCTGATCGGTTTCGCCGCCGAGACCGAGAACCTTGTCGCGGAAGCCCGCCGCAAAATGGAGACGAAGAACTGCGACATGGTCGTCGGGAACCTCGTCGGCACCGATGGAACCGGCTTTGAGGCGGATCAGAACGAGGTGACTCTGGTGGTTCGGACCGGCGACGTGATCAAGCTGCCTCGCGCCACGAAACTGGAAGTCGCCAACTGGATTTTCGATCACGCGCTGAAACTGCGCCTGGCGCTTCACGCCGCGCAATGACGCCCGACCAGCTTCGCCGCTACCTCGAGTTCTACCAGGACCTCGGCGTGAAATCCGTCTATCGGCGCCCCCAAGCCGCGCCCGCCCCCGCGCTCGCGCAGGCCCCGGCGCCCGTCGAACCGGCGCCGGCGCCCGCGTCTCTTCCTGTTGTTCCCACCGCCTCCGCATCGAACGAGCTGGAAGTTCTCCCGGGGCTGCTTCCCAGCCTCGAGCCCGAGGGCGACACGCTGCCGCGCATTCTCGAAGACCTCGGCGACTGCCGGCGCTGCCGCCTGCATGAAGGCCGTTCGAAAATCGTGTTCGGGGTCGGCAATCCGGAAACCAAGCTGGTTTTCGTCGGCGAAGGGCCGGGCGCGGACGAGGACGCCCAGGGTATTCCCTTCGTCGGCCGCGCGGGGCAGTTGCTCACGCAGATGATCGAGAACACGGCCAAGAAGGAGGGCATTCCGCTCCTCCGCAAGGACATCTACATCTGCAACGTTGTGAAGTGCCGCCCGCCGGAGAACCGCACCCCGCTGCCCGACGAGATGGAGATCTGCGGCGAGTTCCTCTTCCGCCAGTTGCTCGCCATCCGCCCCAAGGCCATCTGCGCGCTCGGCGGCGTGGCGGCCAAGGCGCTGCTTGGTAAGAAGGAAGGCGTCACGAAGCTTCGCGGCAACTGGCGCCGCTGGCGGGATATCCCGGTGATGGTGACCTACCATCCCTCCTTCCTGCTGCGCGCCTACAACCAGTCGGCCAAGCGCGAGGCTTGGGAGGACCTTAAGAAGGTCTTTCACTATGTCTATGACTGAGCGCCGCGGCCTCTTCATCACCTTCGAGGGCCTCGACGGCAGCGGCAAATCCACGCAGATGGACCTCCTTGCCCGGCGTCTTGCCGCCGAAGGCCATCCCGCGCTCGTCACCGTCGAACCCGGCGGAACCCGCATCGGGGCGCAAATCCGCCGCATCCTGCTCGACGCGGAAAATCACGCCCTCGCTCACACCGCCGAACTGCTGCTGTATTTCGCCTCCCGCGCCCAGAATGTCGAGGAAACCATCCTCCCGGCGCTCTGCCGCAACGAGATCGTCATCTGCGACCGCTTCACGGACTCCACGCTCGCCTATCAGTCCTTCGGCCGCGGACTCGGCGAGCCCGTAGTCGCCGCGCTGCACCGCATCGCCTGCGGCGACCTGACGCCCGACCTCACGGTCTTCCTCGATATCGATCTGGAAACCAGCCTCCGCCGCGCCCGCGACCGCAACCGCAATCTCGACGCCGCCAGCGCCGGCCAAACGCGGATGGACGAACAGTCCGCCGCCTTCTATGAACGGGTCCGCGACGGCTATCTCACCCTCGCCCGCCGCGAACCGGGCCGGTTCCGCCCGATCGACGGCCGAGGCGACATCGAGCGGATCGCATCCCGGATCTGGCAGGCTGTCGAACCCGCCGTGAGCGGCATCCATGCTTGAGAACTTCTCCGGCAATCCGCTCGTGGTCGCGGCGCTCCGCCAGATGATCGAAGGCGAACGCATTCCGCACACCCTGCTGTTCCACGGGCCGGAGGGAATCGGTAAAGCCACCCTCGCCCGCCGCCTTGGCGCGGCCCTGCTGGGCGACGCCGACAAGATCGAGAAGGATGACCTCAGCCTTCCGCACAACGCCGAAATGCTTGCCGAGCGGGAGAAACTCGCCTCGGATCAGCGCGCGCAGGATCCGCTGCTGCTGGCCTCCCATCCCGACTTCAACACCTTTCCGCCGGACGGCCCGCTCCGCCAGATCTCCATCCAGCAGATGCGCCTGCTGAAAGAGCGCGCCCAATACAAACCGCTCCGGGGCCGGTTCCGCCTGTTTCTAATCGACCAGGTAGACCGCGCCAACGAGCAGGCGGCCAACTCGCTCCTGAAAACCCTCGAGGAGCCGCCCGATCACCTGGTTCTCGTTCTCACCGCAGGCAATGCGTACAACCTGTTGCCCACCATCCGGTCGCGTTCCGTTCCGTTTTACCTCGCGCCGCTTTCGCCTGGCGAGATGCAGTCCTTCGCGCGCGAGCGAGGCCTCGACCACCCGGAGCGCCGCATCGCGCTGGCCGGCGGAAGTCCCGGCGCCGCCATCTCGATCGACCTGGAAACCTTTGACCGCCGCCGCGCGGCCATGTTGAGCCTGCTGGCTGCCGGCGCTGGTAAAGCGTCGTTCTCCGACTGGGCTCCCGTGGCGGAGAAACTCGCCGCCGCCCGGTCCGAGAAGCTCGAATTCTATCTGAAGCCGCTCTACATGCTGCTGGAGGACATTCTCCGCCTGCACGCCGGGAGCGACGGCATCGCCAACGAGGACATCCGCCCGGACCTGGAGAAGATCGCCGTCGCGGTCACATTCCCCTGGATCCGGAACGCTGTCCATCGCGCCGACGAACTGGCCTATCTGCTGCGCCGCAACATCCAGAAGAGTCTCGCCCTCGACGCCCTCGTCGTAGGCCTGCAGGCCACCTGAGCCCTTTTTCGATGACAGGCCTCCCAACCGTCTGAAAAACGCGCGCCGGCGCCCTTCACTTTCGACGGCGCCCTGCCGATAATTCAAGTTACGATCGATCAAAGCCCGGAGGTGTAGTTTTTGGAACTGATGACGTTCTTCCTGGCCCTGGCCGCCGGTTTGCTCTTCGGAGGCCTTGTCGTCTTCCTTATGTTGCGTGGCGAGTCCGCCGGCGCTTACGCCCGAGCGAAGGCGGAAGCCGCCGCGGAGGTCACCGCACTCACCGAGCGGGTCACCGGCAAGCAGGCCCGCATCGACGACTATGCTAAAGAAATCGAACAGCTTAGCGCCGCCCTTCAACAGGAGCGGGAGCAGAATGCGGAGCATCGGGCCGCCCGCGCCGCTCTCGAAGCGAAGCTCGAGGAAACCCGCGGCGCGGCCGAGGAAAAACTGGCCCTCATAGCCGAGGCGCAGCAGAAGCTTTCCGACGCCTTCAAAGCGCTTTCCGCCGACGCGCTTCGAAGCAATAACCAGACCTTTCTCGACCTTGCCAAGGAGACGCTGGAGCGTTTCCAGCAGGGCGCGCAGTCGGACCTGGAAGGACGCCGGAAAGCCATCGAAGAGCTGGTCAACCCGCTGAAAGAATGTCTCGGCAAGGTGGACGCCGGCATCCACGAGATGGAAGTCGCCCGCGCCTCGGCCTACGCCGGCATCACCGAGCAGGTAAAGGCGCTCGCTTCCTCCCAGGATATGCTGCGCACGGAAACGGCCAATCTCGTCAGCGCCCTGCGCTCACCCGCGGTTCGTGGGCGGTGGGGCGAGGTCCAGTTGCGCCGGGTCGTGGAACTGGCCGGGATGCTGCCCCATTGCGACTTCATCGAACAGGTAAGCGCGGAAACCGAGGACGGCCGTCTACGACCGGACATGATCATCCGTCTGCCTTCGGAACGGGCGGTGGTAGTCGATGCCAAGGTGTCCCTGAAGGCTTATCTCGAAGCGCTCGACGCCCGCGAGGATGCTGCCCGAACCGCCAAACTCGGCGAGCATGCGGTGCAGATTCGCAGCCACCTGCAAAGACTGGGCAGCAAAGGATATTGGAGCCAGTTCGCCCCAACGCCCGAGTTCGTCGTCGCGTTCATCCCCGGCGAGGTGTTCTTCAGCGCCGCCCTCCAGCAGGACCCGGCGCTCATCGAGTTCGGGGTCGAGCAAGGGGTGATCCTCGCGACGCCGACCACGTTGATCGCCCTGCTCAAGGCGGTCGCCTATGGCTGGCGGCAGGAGAAGCTTGCCCGCAACGCGCAGGAAATCAGTGAGTTGGGCCGGGCGTTGTACAGCCGCCTGCTCAAATTCAGCGGCCATCTCGACCAAACCCGGCGTCATCTCGCCCGAACGGTAATCGCCTATAACCGCGCCGTGTCATCGCTCGAATCGCGCGTCCTGGTAAGCGCCCGCCGCTTCCAGGAACTGGGCGCGGCCACCGACTCCGAGATCGCCTGTCCGGTCCCGGTTGACACTTCTCCGCGTTCGCTGGAGGCGATCGCGGAAGCCCTCGGGGAACTGCCGCCTGCGCCGGAGGAACTCGAACCGGCGCACGATGGCATCGCCGAATCGGCGTAGCCGCGCCTGCCCGGGTTTAAGACTCCCGCATCCGGGGCGGCGGAGTTGTCAAGGGGCCCCGAGAATCAGGATAATCCTTTTGTTTCTAATGGGTTAACGCGCCCTGTTCGCCTTCCAAATGCCGTTTAATTCCGGGTCGTATGCGATACTAAGTTATAGAAACATTAGTACGTTACATGACGCAACTGGACGAGGCGGTCGCCCGTTACCACAAACTGGTCGAACTCGATAGGTATAAGGATCTTCAGTGGGCGGAAGCCCTGCGGGATCAGATCAAAGGGAACAAGCTCGCCCAAGGAAGCCAGCAGGTTCTTCCCGTTCTCCGGCCGCATTTTATCACTCGCCGTCAGTACGCGAGCCTCGTCAGGGCTTCGGAAGCGCTGCTTTCCGCGATCGACCGCGTCAAACGCCTCGCATTGTCCACGCCCGCGCTGCTTAGCCGGATGGAGCTGCTGCCCGCCGAAAAGATGCTGGCTGCCGTCGACCCGCGCTACCCCTTCACCGCCGTAACGTCGCTGCTCGACACCCAGTTCAGCAACGGGTCGCTGTACTTCATGAAGTTCAACGTCGGCGCCCCGGCCGGCGTCGCTTCCAGCGAAGTGCTCGGGGACATTTTCTACAACCTCCCGATTATGAAGGAGTTCCGCAAGCGCTATGAGCTGACCAAGGTCGGCGGAACCAAGCACTTGCTGTCGGCGCTGCTGCAGGCCTACAAAGCATTCGGAAAGAAGCGCCACCCGCGGATCGCCATCCTCGAGTTCCGGCAGCCGTTTCAAGTCACGCAGACCAACGAGTACCTGCTGCTGGCCGAGACGTTTCGCAAAGCCGGCTATCCCGCCGAGGTGGTCTCCCCCGATCAACTGGAGTACCGCGGCGGCGTGCTGCGTAGCGGCGACTACGAAATCGACCTGATCTACCGCCGCCTGACCGTCCAGGAGTTTCTCGTCCGCTTCGACCTCTCCCACCCGCTGGTGAAGGCCTATAAGGACGGCGCGGTCTGCATGGTCAACAGCTTCCGTGCCGAACTGGCGCACAAGCGGGCCATCTTCGACCTGCTGACCGACGAGTCGCTTACCGCCGGCTTCCCAGCGGCGGAGCGCAAAGCCATCAAGGACCACATCCCGTGGACGCGCGTCGTTTCGGCTACCCGCACCACGTACAAGGACGGGGCCGTCGACTTGCCCGACTTCATCGTCAAGAACCGGGAGACGCTGGTGCTGCGGCCCAACGACATTGGCGCCGATCAGCACGCCTTCATCGGCAGCGAGACGGATGAAAAAGGCTGGGAGCGCGCCCTGCGGACCGCCATGCGCTACTCCTACGTGGTTCAGGAGCGCGTGGAGACCAAGAGCGTGCCGTTCCCGCTCCTACAATACGGATCGCTGGAGATCCGAAACATGCAGGTCGACGTCCAACCGCACATCTACCTGGGCAAGGTGTACGACTGTTCGAGCTGGCTCACCGACGCCAGCAGCGGGTTCTCCACTTTGGCGGGCCTGGCGCCCACATTCATCCTCGAAAGCAAGTCGTAGCCGTAACCCTACCGGCGAATCGCTTTATTTGCAGCGGCTTAAGCGGCCACTCTGGCGGTTCGACACCGTTCTGGCGGCTTGCTATAATTCAAGGTCTGTAGCAGGTGAAAACAGGCCAGTTTGTGGCGGCCCTAAGTTCTGGCACCGACGAAATCCGCGCGCCATTGCGGTTCCCTCTCACGCGGGATGCGATCGCGCAGAGCCTCCCCGCGCGCTTCGAACAGGTTGCCGCCACTTTTCCTGACCGTCCCGCCCTTTCCGGCGATGGCCGCCGTTGGACCTACGCCGCCCTCAACCGCCACGCAAACCGAATTGCACGCGCCATCCGAGCCCGCACGGGGCCGGAAGCCGCGTGCATCGCTTTCCTCCTCCCGCAGTCACCTGAAATGGTGGTTGCCGTCCTGGGCGTGCTGAAGGCCGCCAAGATCTACCTGGGTATCCATCCGGCCATGCCGGCCCCCGAGCAAAGCTCGATCCTCAGCGACGCGGCGCCCGAATTGCTCCTGACCAGCGCCGCACTGTCGGACCGCGCTCGCGAGATTGCCAAAGGCGTTTGCCAAACTCTCACTCTCGACGAGATCGACGAACTCCACCCGCAGGAAGAGAACCTCGAAATTCCGATTCCGCCCGAAACGCCGTCGACGATCTTCTACACCTCCGGCACCACCGGACGCTCGAAGGGCGTGGTGAAGAGCCACCGCGCGGTGATGCACCGGGTGTGGTTGTCGTCCGAGCACGACAGAATCGCGCCGGAGGACCGGCAATCGCTGCTGACCCACTGCGCTTTCGCCGCCTCAGAATCCGACATTTTCGGCGCGCTCCTCCAGGGCGCCGCAGTGTGTGTTTACGACGTCGCCTCGCGGAGTCTCTCGGAGTTTCGCGACTGGATCGGACAGGAAGGCATCACGCTGCTGCATCCGCCCGTGCTGCTGTTCCGGCGCCTGCTGGAGACGCTCGAAGGCGCCGGCTTGTTTCCATCCGTTCGCCTGGTGGCTTTGGCCGGCGACGTGGTGACGCCGCGCGACGTCGAGCAATGGCGGGTGCGTTTCGCCCCTTCCTGCGTACTGCTGCACCGGTTCTCGACGGCCGAAACCGCCCTCCTTACCGTGGCCCGCTTCGACCGCGATTCGCCTCTCGACCCGGACTTCGTCACGGCGGGCCGCCCGGTGGCCGACAAGTTCCTGACCCTGGTCGATGCGGCCGGCCGGCCGGTTGCGTCATCGGAGGCCGGGGAACTGGTCGTCCGCAGCCGCTTTCTCTCCGACGGGTACTGGCGCCATCCGCGGGAGACCGCCGCCGTCTTTCGGCCCGCGGAGGATTTCCCCGGCGAGCGCATCTATCGTACCGGCGACCTGGCGCGCTTCCTCCCCGACGGTAGCCTGCTGTTCCTGGGCCGGCGCGAGCATCTGGCGAAGATCCGCGGCTTCCGCGTCGATGCCCGGGAAGTTGAAGCGGATCTGGCGCAACTTGACGGCGTCGCCGGAGCGGCCGTCGTCGTCCTCAGGGGCGAACAGGACCGCCTCTGCGCCTTCGTCGTGATGAAGGCTGAGGTCCCGTTCGATCCGCGCAGGTTGCGCGAGGATCTACGGGCTCGCTTGCCGCAATGGAAAATACCCGCCCGCCTGGAATCGATCCCGGCGTTGCCGGCCACTCTCAACGGCAAGGTCGACCGCCAGTTGCTGGCCCGCTTCGCCGGCCGCGAAGCCGCCGCGCCGGACTGTGAAAGCGACGGCCAAGACGGCGCTCGCAACCGCGTCGAGCGCGAGTTGGTTGACGCATGGCGAACCTCCCTCCGCGTGGATCGCGTGGGCCCGGACGACAATTTTCTGGACCTGGGCGGCGATTCGATCTCCGCCATGGTGATTCTGAACTCCGTCGAGCGGCGCTACGGACTGCGGCTCAATGCGACCACCTTCTTCGCCCACGCCACCGTCCGGCGGATGGCTGCGCTGATCCAGGAAAGGCTGGCCGCGCCCGGCGCATCACCCGCGCCCGCTCCCAAGCCTTTGATCGAAACGGTAGCCGACGCCTTTCTCGATCTTCTCAACCGGCACGGCGTCGACTACATCTTCGCGAACCCCGGAACCGATACGGCGCCGATCCTCGAAGCGATCGCCAAAGCCGAGGCCGTGGGCGCCCGCGCGCCGGAGTTGGTCCTCAGCCTCCATGAATCCATGGCGATGGCCGCCGCGCACGGGCACTTCATGGTCAGCGGCAAGCCGCAGGTGGTGATGGTCCATGTCGACGTCGGCACACAGAACATCGGAGCGAACCTCCACAACGCGCAGCGAGACCGCGCCGGCGTGGTGATCTGCGCCGGCAGGTCGCCGTACACCGTTGATGGCGACATCCCCGGCGGCCGCAACCGCTACAACCACTGGATGCAGGAACAGTACTGCCAGTCCGACACGGTCGCCGGTTACGTGAAGTGGCGGTATGAACTCACGCGCCCCGAGAACCTGTCGCTGGCGGTGCACCGGGCATTTCAGCTTGCCCGCGCCGAGCCCGCCGGTCCCGTTTACCTGACTCTCCCCAGGGAAGTGCTGGCGCAGCCCGCGCAGCCGGAAAGTCTCCCGGCGCGGGGGCAGCCACAGAACTCGCGGCCGATGGCCGACCCAGCGAGCCTCGAGCGGGCCGCCGGCTGGTTGCTCGAGGCCGATGCCCCGCTGATCCTCACCGCCTACGCCGGTCGAAACCTCGCGGCCGTTGGAGCCCTGGCGCGGCTTGCGGAAACCGTCGCCGCGCCGGTCGTCGAGTCGAGGCGCCGCGTCAACTTCCCCTCCGCTCATCCGCTGCACCTCGGATTTGCGCCGGCGCGCTATCTCCAGCAGGCGGATTGCGTCTTGATCGTGGACCACGATGTTCCCTGGGTTCCGGCGCAGGCGAGGCCCCCGGCACAGGCGCACATCATTCACGTGGACGTCGATCCGCTCAAGCGCGACATTCCGATCTGGGGCTTTCCTGTGGACCTGTCGATCCACGGCGATGCCGCTCTGGTCTGCGATGCCCTTGCCCGCGAGGCGGAGCGCCGGATGAGCCCGGCCATTCGCCACCGGTTCGCCGCCCGCCTGCGCGCATGGACCGGCGAACATCGCGAGATGGTCCGCCGCCTGCGAGAGCGAGCCGCCGAGCTTGCCACGCGCCGCCCGATCGCCCCGGAATGGGCCGCCTATTGCCTCAACCAGGCGATCGACCATGACACGATTGTCATCGGCGAGGCCGTCACCAACAGTCCCGCGCTCTGGAGCTACTTGGAATTGAACGAGCCGGGAGGCTATTTCCAGTGCCTGGGAAGCGGGCTGGGCTGGGGCCTCGGCGCGGCGCTCGGCGCCAAACTCGCCGCACCCGCGAAAACGGTGGTCTGCGTGGTCGGCGATGGCGCCTGGCAGTTCTCCCAGCCTCTGGCGGCATACTGGGCCGCCGGGCAGCAGCGTCGCCCGTTCCTCACGGTGGTCTTCAACAACCGCGAGTACTTCGCTACCACCGAGGCGATCCTCGCGGCGGCGCCCGGCGGCTACGCCCGCCAGTCGGGCCACTATCCTGGTTGCGACTTGCCCTCGCAACCGCTGATCGCCAACATAGCCAAGGCGATGGACCTCTGGGCCCGCACGGTCGAGGATCCGGTCGAACTCACAGCCGCGCTCCGCGAAGCGATCGCCACGGTACGCGAAGGCCGCGCCGCGCTGGTGGATATCTGCATCGCATCGCCCCGCCCGTCCGGCGCCCTGCTTGAGGAGTGACGGTTGGCCTATCCTCAAAGCGCGGAATCCAAGACGCAAATTGAGGCCAGCCGCCACGCGTCTCTATACGACCTGCTCCGCGCCCATGCCGAGCGCAGACCGGGCGCCGTGGCCTTACTCTCGTCCGGCCGTGAGCCGCTCACCTCTGGCCGCCTTCTCAGCCATGTCGACGAGGTTGCGCAGGCGCTCCGCGCCCATGGAATCGCGCGGAACGATCGCGTCGCCATGGCGCTCCCCTCCGGTCCCGAGGCGGCCGTGGCGACGATTGCCGTTGCGTGCGCGGCCACGTGCGCTCCTTTGAATCCCGCCTGCCGTCAAGGCGAGTTCGAGTTCTCGCTCACCGATCTGAATGCCAAGGCGCTGTTCGCGCCGGAAGGAAGCGCCTCGCCCGCTGTGGCCGCCGCCCGCAGCCTCCGGGTACCGGTAATCGAGGTCGCGCCGCCGCGGGCCGGAGTAGCGGGAGTCTTCACGCTCGGCTTCGACGGACCGGCGAACCTTCCTCCTGATCTGCCTGCCGCTGTCCCGGACGACATCGCCCTGGCGCTGCACACCTCCGGCGCCACGGCCCGCCCCAAGCTGGCGCCTTTGACGCACGCCAATATCTGCGCGGCCGCCTACAGCATCGTGGATGCCCTCGAGCTTGCGGAGACCGACCGATGCCTCAGCGTGATGCCGCTGTTTCACATTCACGGGCTCAGCGCGATTTTCGCTTCGCTGGCGGCGGGCGCCACGGTGGTCTGCTCGGGCGAGTTTTCTCCTGCCGGCTTTTTTCACGACTTGGAAGAGTTCCGCCCCACCTGGTACACCGCCGCGCCGGCCGTTCACCAGGGGATCCTCGATGCCGCGCCGGGCTTCCCCGATACCATAGCCCGCTCCCGGTTGCGGTTCGTCCGCTCGGCCTCCTCGGCCATGCCGCGGCAGTTGCTGGCGGACATCGAGCGTCTGTTCCGGGTCCCTTTTGTCGAGGCATACGGAATGACGGAGGCGGCCCCGCAGATCGCCAGCAACCGCTTGCCGTCCTCCGAACGGCGAGCCGGATCGGTGGGCCGCGCCGCCGGACCGGAGATCGCTGTCCTCGACCCGGAGGGCCGCCGCCTTCCCGCGGGCGAACCCGGTGAGATTGCCGTCCGCGGTCCCAACGTGATTCGGAGCTACGATCCGCCGGCAGCCGGCGAAGGCGCGTTCGTCGACGGATGGCTTCGCACTGGCGACCTCGGCCACATCGACGCCGATGGCTTTCTGTTCATCACCGGCCGCCTGAAAGAGGTTATCAATCGCGGCGGCGAAAAGATCTCCCCACGCGAGGTGGAGGAAGTTCTGCTGGACCACCCCGCGGTGGCGGAAGCCGCCGTGTTCCCGCTTCCTCACCCCACGCTGGGTGAAGGCGTCGGGACCGCGGTGGTTCTGCGCCGCGGCGCCGTCGCTGCCGAAGCCGAGCTTCGCCGCTTTGTCGCCGCCCGGCTTGCCGCATTCAAGGCGCCCCAACGCGTCGCGCTCGTGGACAGGATTCCCACCGGACCTACCGGCAAGCTCGAGCGGCTCCGCCTGGGGGCGACCCTCGGCCTCCAATCGCCTAACGGCGACGACGCAGCCGGCTCGGATTCCGCCGACGCGATCCAGGACAAGGTTGCCCGGATCTGGGCGAGTGTCCTGGGCATCGAGCGTCCAGGCCCTGACGACGACTTCTTCCGCTGCGGCGGCCATTCGCTGTCGGCGATGCAGGTGGTCGCGCGGCTGCGGCGGGAATTCGGCGTCGAGTTGGAAAGCGACGCCTTGTTCGCCGCGCCGACGCTCGCCGAATTGTCGGGCCTGGTCGCGCGCGCGCTGTCTCCCCCGGTGAGGCTGCCGGCAGTCGCCGCCGTGGACGGCGCCCGCACCGCTCCGCTCTCCTTCGTTCAGGAGCGGCTCTGGTTTCTCGACCAGGTGGAGCCAGGAAACCCCGCCTACAACATCGCGTCGCCGCTCTGGCTGACGGGTCCGCTCGACCGGAGCGCGCTGGAAGAGAGCCTCTCGGAGCTTCAGCGCCGCCACGAATCCTTGCGCACCACGTTCGCCATCGCCGGCGACCAGCCCGTCCAAGTGATTGCTCCGCCGTCCCGCGTACCCTTGCCCGTCGCCGATCTCACCGGCCTTCCCGATGCCGAACGGGAGGCGGCGGCGCTGCGGTATGCCGCCGAGGAAGCCGCCCGGCCGTTCGACCTCTCGGCCGGGCCCCTCTTTCGCGCCCGCCTGCTGCGGCTGAGCCCCGACCGGCATGCCCTACTCCTCACCGCGCACCACGCCGTCTCCGACGGCTGGTCCACCGGCCTGATGTACCGCGAATTGGCGGCGCTCTATGCCGCCTCTCTGGCCGGCCGGCCGCCGGCGCTCCCCGCGCTCCCCATGCAGTACTCCGGCTACGCGGCCTGGCAGCGCGAGACCCTGCGCGGAAGCATCCTCGACGGCCATCTCGATTATTGGAGGCGCCAGCTTGCCGATCCGCCTCCTGCGCTCGAGTTGCCCGCGGACCGGCCCCGTCCCGCCGTCCAGACTTTCCGAGGCGCGCGCATCTCCCGGACCCTTTCCAGCCGGTTGACGGCGAGCCTGAAGGATCGGAGCCGCGCCGAGAACGTCACTCTCTTCATGACCTCAATGGCCGCCTTCCAGGCGCTGTTGCTCCGCTACAGCGGCCAGGAGGATTTCCTCGTCGGAATCCCCGTCGCCAACCGGACCCGCGTCGAGACCGAGCCTCTGATCGGATGCTTCGCCAACACGCTGGCGTTGCGCGCCGGCGTTGCGGGCGACCCGTCATTCCGCGAACTGCTGGCCCGCGTCAAAGCCGCCGCCCGCGGCGCGCTAGCCCGCCAGGACCTGCCTTTCGAAAAGATCGTCGAGACGCTGCGGCCTGAGCGCGACCCCAGCCGCATGCCGCTGTTCCAGGTGATGTTCGCCTTCCAGAACGTCCCCGAACCCGGCGTCGAGTCCTTCGAGCTTGCGCCCGGCCTCTCCGCGCGGCCGTTCCGGGTCGACGGCGGCGTTGCCAAGTTCGACCTGACGGCGTACCTGTCGGAGGACGGCCACAGCCTTTCCATCGGGTGGCAATACAACGTGGACCTGTTCGACGCCGCCGCGATCGAGCAGCTTGCAAGCCACTTCGAGGCGCTGCTGGAGCAGGTCGCAGCCGATCCGGGCCGGCGCCTTTCCGAGTTCCAATTGCTCACGGAAGCAGAGCGACGCCGGCTCGAGACCGGCTGGAGCGCGAACGCGCAGCCATCGCTTACCGGCGGCTGCTTTCATCGCTTGTTCGAGCGGCAGGCGGAAAAGACGCCCGGCGCGACCGCCCTCGAGTGCGGCCGCGAACGGCTCTCCTATGCGGATCTCAATGCGGAAGCCAACCGCCTGGCGCGGCGTCTGCAATCGCTCGGCATCGGTCCGGAGGAGCGGGTCGGCATCTGCCTCCAGCGTTCCGCGTCCCTGATCGTCGCCGCGCTCGCCGTGCTGAAGGCGGGCGGCGCCTACGTCGCGCTCGATCCCGATTACCCGCCGGACCGGCTTGCCTTCATGCTCGATGATTCCCGGCCGCGCGTTCTCATCGCCGAGACGGCGCTGCTGAACCGGCTTCGGCCTTCCGCCGCCGTGGCGGTGGTCTGTCTTGACGCCGACGCCGGGGAGATTGCCCGCCACGAGCCGCACAACCTGGAGAGCGGCGCCGCTGGCGAGAACCTGGCCTACATCATCTACACGTCCGGCTCGATGGGGACTCCCAAGGGCGTGATGGTGACCCACGCGAACGTGTATCACTGCGCGAGCGCGATGGCCCAAGCCGATGCGATCGCGCCGGAAGACCGCTATCTGCACACGGCGTCCTTCGGATTCTCCTCCTCCGTCCGTCAATTCGCCGTGCCGCTGGGATGCGGCGCCGCCCTGGTCATGGCGCCCGCCGGCCCCATCCGCGATCCGCGCGCGCTGTTCGAACTCATCCGCGAGCAGCGCGTCTCCGTGCTCGACATCGTCCCGTCCTACTGGCGCGCCTGCATCCACGACCTGCTCGACCTTCCGCCGGCCTCCCGCGCGGCGCTGCTCGACAACCACCTGCGGCTGATCCTGTCCGCCAGCGAGCGCCTGCCGGCCGACCTTCCCCGCGCCTGGGCCCTCGACATCGGCCATTCCGCCCGCATGATCAATATGTATGGGCAGACCGAAACGACCGGCATCGTGACCGTCGATCCGATTTCGCCTCCTTCCCGCGGCTCAGTCACCGTTCCGGTTGGCCGTCCCATCGCCAATACGCGCGTCTACGTGCTCGACCGCCGGGGCGAGCCCGCACCGACCGGCGTCTCGGGAGAGGTGTTCGTCGCCGGGGCCGGCGTCGCGCGGGGATACTTCGACCGGCCCGATCTCACCGCCGCCCAATTTCCGCCCGATCCCTTCCACCGCGCGGAGCGAATGTACCGCACCGGCGACCTCGGCCGGTTCCGCCGCGACGGCGCGCTCGAGCTGCTCGGCCGCGCTGACGACCAGATCAAAATCCGCGGCTACCGCATCGAGCCCGGCGAGATCGAAGTCACCCTGCGGCGCCACTCTCGCGTTCGCGAGTGCGCGGTCCTCGCTCAGGACTCGGACGACCATCTCCGCCTGGTGGCGTTCGTCGCCACGTCGGAGCCCTCGGCGCAACCCGATCTCGGCCGCGAGTTGCACGCCCTGGTGAAAAGCAGACTTCCCGACTACATGGTCCCTGCCGCCATCGTCGAGCTGGACGCGCTGCCGAGGACGCCCAGCGGCAAAGTGGACCGGAGCGCACTCGCGGCCCGATTGCCCGCCGTCAATCGAGGCGAACGATGCGCGCCCGCGGAGGCGCCCCCGACATTCCGCGAGCCGCGCACGCCCGCCGAGCGGAGGCTGGCGGGCATCTGGCGCGATGTGCTCCGCGTGGACCGCGTCGGCGTGGACGACAATTTCTTCGAACTCGGCGGCGATTCCCTCCTCAGCGTCCGCATGGTCCGTCAGGCGAATAGGGCCGGACTGGCGGTGACGCTCAAGCAGTTGTTCCAGCATCAGACGGTCGCCGAACTGGCTCGCGCCGCGGGCGCCGCCGAAGTTTCTCTTCCGCCCGAACCGCTCACCCCGCCGCGGCCCGTCCTCCCGGCGCCCCCCCCCGATGAGAGCGAACCCGGGGTCTACGTCACCATCGAGAGCCTGCGCGCCTACGGCCGCGAGGCGCTCGAGAGGGCGGGCCTGGCGCCCGAAGGCGCGGCCATCGTCACCGACGTGCAGCTCGAGGCGAGCCTCCGCGGACAGCCCACCCACAACATGGACAGCATCCCGCGTTATGCCCGGCGCATCGCCGCCGGCGCGATCAACGGGGACCCCCGCATTCGCATCGAGCGCGAGACGCGCATCAGCGCGCAAATGGACGGCGACAACGGACCCGGCCAATGGGTGGCCGTCGCGGCGATGGAGACCGCGATCCGGAAAGCGCGCCAGAGCGGCGTGGGCCTGGTGAGCGTCCGCCGCTCGAATCATTTTGGCGCCGCCGGCCATTACGTCTGGCTCGCGGCGCGCGAGGGATTGATCGGGCTGTGTACCACCAACGGTCCCGCGATCCTGGCGCCCACCGGAGGCGTGACGCCGACCTTCGGCAACAACCCGATCGGCGCAGGCATTCCCGCCGGGCGCCATCACCCGATCGTCCTCGATATCGCACTGAGCGTGGCCCCGCGCGGCAAGATCGGCTTGCGCCTGGCCGAAGGCAAACCGCTGCCGCCCGGCTGGATACTCGACCGCTTCGGCCGGCCTTCCACCGATCCCGCCGACCTGGCCGCCGGATTGGGCGTGCCGATCGGCGGCCACAAGGGCTATGGTCTCGCCCTCGTGATGGAGGCGCTGGCCGGAGCGCTGCCCGGCGCCGGTTTCGGCCACGATCACCGCCGGGAGCGCATGCGCGATCACTCCGAACTCCGTGACCTCGGCCATTTCTTCCTCGCGATCGACCCGGAACTCTTTTCCCCCGCCGCCGAGTTCACGGCTCGCGTCGACCGGATGATCGAGCAGGCCAAATCCGCCGAGCGCATGGAAGGCGTCGCCGAGATTCTCGTCCCCGGCGAGGCCGAAATGCGGGCGCGCGAGCGCAACCTGGAGCGAGGCGTCCCCCTGCGGCCCGTAACCTACGAGGCGCTGCTGAAGCACGCGGCTTCCGCGGGGCTGAGCGTCCGGCTCGACGTTATCGAATCCCCCTGATCCCCACGCGCGCGTGCTGCGACTCCTTCGGCGCGCGGTAGCGCACCGCGAGGTGGGGCGTCTCCAGCCCACGCCTGCACGGTAGACTGTAGGCATATGCCGCTTTCTGAGCGCATCGTCGTGGACCCCGAGATCCTGGCCGGCAAACCAGTGATCCGAGGGACGCGTCTCGCGGTCGAGTTCATCCTGGAGCTGTTGGCGGCCGGCCAGACCGAACAGGATCTCTTGACGAACTATCCTGGACTGACGCGAGAGGACATCCTCGCCTGCTTGGCGTATGCCAGCTACCTCGCACACGCGTACAGGACCTATCCGATTCCAGCCTGATCAAAGGCAGGGCCGAGCGGCCAGCTCGACGTTATCGAAGCTCCCTGATATCTACGCCCGCGCGTGCTGCGATTCCTTCGGAGCGCGGTAGCGCACTGCGAGGTGAGGCGTCTCCAGCCGCTTGTGTCCATCCAGGCGCGAGGTCAGGCACGCCTCCAGCACGCCGCTGACGATCAGCGTCCGCTCCACCAGGTACGGCGCGCGGCCCGTGATGAACATCTCTTCGATCTTGCTCACCAGGCACGCCGAGTAAGTCACGTTCGGCACGGGCAGCTGCTTTATTGAGCGGATCGACCTTTAGGGGGATCTAAGGGGGATCGCCAGACACTCGAACGCCTCAGCTTGTGATCGTCGTTCCGGACACCGGCTCCGCCGAGCGCGCTTGCGTGAATCAGCGAGGCTCCATGGGGAGAGCCTCATGGCTCGCCCGCGAGAATTCTCCGATTGGTCGAGAAGGGTAGTTCTTGAGGTGCCGCAACCGTTGCTGTATGAACTCGCTGCACAGCTGGGGATCCGCCATCGTGCGGCTCTTGGGAAGTGTTGTTCCGGCCTGCAGCCTAAGCACACGGAGAGGGAATTTTGCGTTCACAAGCGGCCTTAGGATGACATCGGTTCCGCGAAAAACTACGTTTTCCGGAAATCGCTGGCAGTAAGAGCCCGAGCCTCACTCCGCTGAAGCCATGAACGGATATCGGCTTCGCGGAAACGCCATTGTCTTCCAACCTTAAAACCGGGCAAATAGAGGGACTCCGCCCAAAGGCAGACAGTTCGAGACGACATGCCTAGCCAGCGGGCCACTTCAGCAGTGGAAAGCAAATGCCGAGGGAGAGAACGGCTAACGCTCAAGGGCTTTTCCATATAGTAAATCTCCGATCACAAATTATATAACAAGAATCAGGCCCTGATCTCCTGGTTATCGGGCGTGGACGGAGATCCCTCAGGAAAAACGAAAACGGCTTAGCTGAATAGCTGATCTCCTCGCCAGGATGAGTCCCTGTCTGCTCAACAGCCAGATTAAATCCTGACCGTTGCGGGATCAGCTATTCCTCTTCGGGGAGTGATTTCAGACTCGGGGCGGCTGCCGCCGCCCCCGCCATTCCAGCGCTTGAGTCGGCGCTCGGGTTCCATTCATGGAGAGCCCCATCCTCCGCCCAAGTGCCTCCATTGTAGTCGAGACCAAAACCATCATTCTGGCCGGAAAGCGGTAAATTCCGGGGCTCGGGGGCAGGCCCCCAATTCAGAGACGTGGTCCTTCCTTATTCCTCGTCAAGCCCGCCCACAGATTCTGCTACAGAGCCAGATTCTCACCTTGACCGTTCTTGCGCCTGCCGCGACAGTTAGGCTATCATTTTGAACGTGACGAGCCTCACGGACTTCCGACGAACCAAAGTGCGAATCTTTGCGCTTGTCTCTCTGCTTGCAGGCCTTAGCTGCTTTCATTGGGAGGCGACCGTTGGCGAACGGGACTTTGAGCGAGCAGCTGTCGAATGTATCGTAGCCTTACACAAAGCTGAGGCCGAATTCTACTCGCGGTTCGGGCGCTACGCCTCGCAGGAGGAGATCGCGAACGGAGCGCTGCTCACGTCCGGCGACGAGGTATGCCGGTCCAGTTTCTACACGTTTTCGGTCGAGGGCGATCTCAACGCCTACGCGATTACCGCGACGCCGAACCATGCGGCGAATAGGACGTTGTCTTCCGATCAGACGCTTCAGATCCGGCACATCTATACCCCCGGTCCTCGGGGTGCTCAGCCTGCTAAAGCCCCGGGACGCGAGTAGGCCAGTCAGTCGCTGAAGCTCCGCTTGTCCCGAACCTCACATGCTTTCGAATTGCTAAGACCGTGGTTACTCTCTGTACGTGACTATGAATTCTTCTGAATTCTTCTGAATATGCCCGTTCATTCACTTGCCTGTCTGCAGAAGCCGAAATCGGCTTCTGCTATGCAGCAGCAGCTCTCTGATCTGCTGCTGGTCAGCTCTAAGCCGCAGTAACTGCTGACGAGCACTAGCCAGGTCCTGCTCATCGATCATCGAGTCTGTCCGGCGAAGTTCAATCAAGAGGCGGCTGTTCGCGCTCCGCATTCCGTTTGCAAGAAACCCTCTCGCTTGAGTTCCGTCCTCGAGCATCAGATCCATCGCAGTAATCCGCGCAATGGCCATTCGAATAGCGCTCCGCAGCTCCCCATCCGGCCGAGTATCGATCTCATCAATTAACGCAAGGAGACGCTCGGTCTGCAGTTCCCTGCCAGCACGCACCTCTTCCATGATCGCGGTATCTTCAGGGAGGCCCTCCATCGTTCCGTCCTCGAAGACCGTACAGGCAAGCCTGAATGTCTGTACTTCTTCCTCAATATTAGCCTGAGCGGGATCAATGAAGACAGTAGTTCGATAGCTGGCGCCACTCTGGACACCCGAGTGGGGAAGAAAGAATTCCTCTAGTAGAAGTGGTGCGTTCTTGAATCTCATGCAGATCCCCACCACAGTTTTGTTTGACTGATTCACCCATTCGATTTCTAAGGCATCAGGTTTCACGGGGGTCACAGTCACTTTCCGGATGACGACGGACCGCTGTTGGGAAAACAACAAGGCGTCTCCCGACTGTCCCGGATCCAGAGAAGCCACGAGTGCCAGCACGATGACACGCCAAATCGATCTCATGCCAAATACCTCCTTTAGAGCCCACTTGTCGTGATCAGAATCACATCCCAAAGACGAATACTTGCTTTGCCTTCAGAGTGGCTATTGCGAATCACCTTCCCTCGGTACCGAAACCTGTTTCCGAACTCATCTTCGTGCCTTGATTCGTTGTACGTCAGAAAAATACCTTCAACGCCAAAGTCCGACAACGGATGCAGTTCGGAGCGAGCCGAAACCCCGTCATGATCTAGATCTTGCCAGAGTCGAAGATCCGCGTAGATTGCGTCTCGTTTATCAATAACACCGTTTCCGTCGCCTCCGTTTTTGACTTCGTCGAACACGGCAAGAGCGGCAAATCCATTGCGAGCCCGACCATCGATAGGCCGCGGCCAAGGACTCGCTGTTCCAAAGAGTTCAGTTCCATTGTCGATTCGTCCATTGCGGTTACGGTCCAGGACAAGCCATGCGTTGGTCGATCCCCTCATGGGCCATGAGACAACATCCAGCTTACCGTCGTCGCCTATGTCGAAACGAACACCATCTGCGGCGCCGCCGAGCGCGAATCCGCTATTATCAACATCCAGGAGAAGCGGGCATGGATCACAGCAACAACTACCCATGGCGGTGAGGCCGGTCGGGCAACCGCCGGGATACGTGCAGGTGTCAACGCCGCAGCTCGGGGTATAACCGCCACAGTCGCCGGGGTTGCACACCTGCGGACAAGAACTGCCCACACAGGTGTGGTTCTGAACAGCCGTACGGAAGACGCCGTTTCCAGAACATACTATATTCAATCCTGTTCCTGTGTATGGATAAGGACATGGATGCGTACCTGAGGTGAAGTCTGCTCGGGCATCTTGTACAGTCTGCGACCAGTAGTTCGGTGAGTGCACAGGCTGGTCAAAGTATGCCCAGCATGACACACTGTCCTGTAGAGCGCAGGTGAAGTTCGCCTTGCACTCTCCGTGGCCGAAATTCCCCTGCACGGAACTCGCCCCCGTCCGGCCACCTGACAGTCCAAAGAGTTTGTTTCAGGTTACTGAAGTAGGCATTTACAGGATCAAAGATGCAGTTTCCGAATGTGCTCTGAGGATTTGTGCTAGAGGGAGTGCATGACTGAGCATAAATAGCACAAGCAGATATACTCAGTGTCGACCATAGCACCACCATCTTCCGATGGATTCCTCGTACTATACACATCTTCACTCCTTTCAGTTGTAGATATCCATTGACCGTGCTCTAGTGCATGCGTCGGCTAGTTGTCATTTAGCTCTTTCGGGAGCCGCACCGATGCTCTCCGATCCCTGTTGTCAGTTCCGGGAGCCGCGGTCCGCCGTTCAATAGGCGCTGATCATTTAGGGCCAATCGAGTTCTCACAGATATTATAGACAGAGTACACTCGATTTTCCATGCCGCAATTGCCGTGTATGCGGAAAATAGCTTTAACTATATGAGTCGAGAAGGAAAGAAAACACCTTGCAAGTATGGGCGTTCATTGCCTGGCTAATTCTTAGGCGGAGCAGACTGGATACTGGATAACTGGATATTAGCTGGTACAAAACGAGCTATGGCGAGATCGGACGGAGGGCGGTGGTGCTGCTGAAGCACGCGGCTTCCGCGGGGCTGAGCGCCCGGATCGACGTTATCGAAGTCCCCTGATCTACGCCCGCGCGTGCTGCGATTCCTTCGGCGCGCGGTAGCGCACTGCGAGGTGAGGCGTCTCCAGCCGCTTGTGTCCGTCCAGGCGCGAGGTCAGGCACGCCTCCAGCGCGCCGCTGACGATCAGCGTCCGCTCCACCGGGTACGGCGCGCGGCCCGTGATGAACATCTCTTCGATCCGTGGCCTGCGGTGGCCCGCCTGGCGGGACTGGGAGCCGCGCAGCCTGCGAAGCTGCCCCCCCACAGGATTTGTCATCCGGGCCTTATACCGGCTTCGCCAGGTCCCGATGCGTCGTTTTCGCCCGGTAGCCCGCGCGGGTGAGCCGGCGCTGAATCTCGTCGGCGATCATCACCGACCGGTGGTGGCCGCCCGTGCAGCCGAAAGCGATGGTGAGATAGCTCTTTCCTTCGCGCACGTAATGCGGCAGCAGGTAAACCAACAGGTCCGAGATGCGGTTAACGAATTCCGTGGTCTGCTCGAAGGAGCGGATATAGCGCGCCACCTTCGGGTGCCGCCCCGAAAGTTTCCGGAACGCGGGATTGTAGTTCGGATTGGGGAGAAACCGGACGTCGAAGACCAGGTCGCTGTCCGGCGGAACGCCGTGGCGGAAACCGAAGCTGGTGACGTAGACCATGATCTTGGATTCCTCGCCGCCGCCCTGGAACGTGCGGTTGATGAACTCGCGCAGGTCGTGAACGTTGAACTTCGACGTGTTGACGATATGGTCTGCCAACCTACGGATGGGCTCGAGCTGCTCGCGCTCGATGCGGATGCTGCGCAGCACGGAGCGGCTTTTCCCGAGCGGGTGGGGGCGGCGGGTCTCGCTGAAGCGCCGCACAAGCGAGTTGTCGTCGGCGTCCAGAAACAGCAGCGTGGTGTGGATGGTCCGCTTCAGCTTCGCGTAGATCTGCGCGAACCGCTCGAAGCCTTCTCCGCTCCGGACGTCCACCACCAGCGCCGCTTGATTGACGTAGGGGGAGTCCTTGGTAAGCTCCGCGAGCGTCGGTATGAGGTCGACCGGGAGGTTATCGACGGCGTAATAGCCAAGGTCTTCCAGGCACTTAAGAACGGTGCCCTTGCCGGAGCCGCTCAGCCCCGTGATGATCACGAGTTCGGGTTGCGGCTTTGCGCCGGCAGCCTTCTTGCGCGTCATTCCTTATCAGTGACGTTGGATACCGGTGGGCGGGATACGGGAATCAGGCTTCCACCAGGTCGAAATTGCCGTCCCGGCGCCGCACCAACACCGACAGCCGGTCGGTCTCGGCGTCGCGATAGACGACGTAGTCGCGCCCGTCCTCGATGCGGAGGAGCGCTTCGTCGAGCGTCATGGGTTTCTGCTTGGAGTGGCTGTTGACCCGATAGACGCTCCTCTCGGCCGGCGCCTCGGCTTCGGCTTCCGCGGCTTCGCTCTCGGGTCCGCCGCCGGGCTGCGACCGCAGCGACATCTCGGGGCCCCGCTTCGTGTCGCGCCACTTGGTGCGGAGCTTGCGGACCTGCTTTTCGAGCTTGTCGACCGCGGTGGTGACCGCGGAGAGCAGATCGGCGGAATCGCCGACGCCGACGAGCGGATGATCGTGAAAGTTGATGGTGATCTCCGCCCGATGGAGATGACGTTCCGAATTTAAGATGACGTGCGCCTCGCGTTCATCCCTGCCATCGACCAGTTTGCCTAGCTTCGCGAGCTTCGCTTCCAGTTTCTTGCGTTGCGCGGGGAGCAGTATGTCCAGCTTGCCCTTGTAGGTGACTTTCATGTTCCCTCCGTGGAATCTTACCGCGGCGGCAGGACGGCGGCCGTTTCAGTCCCGCACTCGACGGTGGTGGGTTGAAGGTATCTTCATATCCTCACGGTACTTGGCCACCGTGCGGCGGGTAACCTGCACTCCTTCATCTCGGAGTCTCGCTGTTATCTGCTCGTCTGTCAAGGGATGCTTGGTATCCTCGTCCTCGATCATCTTCTTCACCTTGCGCTTGAGTATCAGCAGCGGCGTGGCGGCGCCGGACGGACCTTGTACGGCTTCGGAGAAAAAGTATCGCAGTTCGAACACGCCCTGCGGGGTGTGGGCGTACTTGTTGGCGACAGCGCGGCTGACGGTAGAAGGATGGACGCCGATCTCCTCGGCCACTTCCTTGATCATCATGGGCCGGAGCGAATCGATGCCGCGCTCCAGGAACTCCGTCTGCCGTCCGATGATCGCCTGGCAGACTTTGAGGATCGTTTGCTTACGCTGCTCGATGTTCTTGATGAGCTGAAGGGCGGAGGCGTAGCGGTCCTTTACGTAGTCGCGGACTTCCTTGTCCGGCTCTCCGTCGCGCCGCAGCATGTGCCGGTAGTCCATGTTCAGCCGGAGCTGCGGCAGATCCTCGTCGTTTAGCTGGATGAAGTATTCGTCGCCTTCCTTGAAAATGTAGACGTCGGGTTCGACGTGCCGCGTCGCGGGCGACGCGTAGCGCAGTCCGGGGCGGGGATCCAGGTGCTGGATGACGTCGATGGCGATCTCGATGTGCTCCATGGGGCGGCCCAGCGCCTTGGCCAGTTCCTGTTTCCGGTGCACTTCCAGCAGCCGCAGGTGATCGGAGACGATTTGCCAGGCGACGCTCCCCTGGGCGTTTCGGCTGGCCAACTGCAGCAGCAGGCATTGTTGGAGGTCGCGCGCGCCCACGCCGGCCGGGTCGAGCGATTGGACCACGGTCAGCGCCTCGTTCACGGCGTCGAGGGCGTGCTCGCCTGACGCGGCGATTTCCTCGGCGCTCAACGTGACATAGCCGTTTTCGTCGAGGTTGCCGATGATGGAATCCGCCGCTTCCCGGACGGCGTCCGCCAGCACCACCAGGCTGAGTTGCTGCTGGAGGTAGTCGGCCAGCGTCACCGGCGCGGAGAGGAATGTCTCGAATGAGGGTTTGTCCACCTGCTCGGACGCCGGAGACCGGAATCCCGGATCGAGATAGTCGTCGAAGAAGGTGCCGAAATCGATTTCGTTGAATGGGTCGGCGGCCTCGGGCTCCTTGACCGGCTCGGCCGCGATTACCTCGGCGGCCCCGTCCATGCCCGCTTCGGTCCGCTCGATCGGCGCCTCGACCGCGTCGGATGCGGCGATCTCCTCGGCCGCGAACACGATGGACTCGTCGGCCGGATGTGGATCGCGTTCCACCTCGAGGGTCGCCTGAATCTCCCCCGGAGTGAGTTCCTCGCCCGCCGACACTTCTTCCAGCAACGGGTTCTCGGAGATCTCGTTGGCGATCATCTCGCGCAACTCCAACTTGTTCAGTTGGAGCACGGTTACCATTTGCACGAGCCCCGGCGTCAGGGTCTGCTTTTGCTGAACCTTGATCTGCAGCCGTGGCGAGAGCTGACTCATCTGCATTCATTATAATCGCGCGGCGGCGAGCGGGCGGCGGGTTCCGGCGGGCTGGGGCGGGGGTTGGCAGCGCCGCGCGCCCGCCGACGAAGACGGCGCCGCCGATGCGCTAAAGTGGTATTTTCACTCGGAGGAGATGATCATTCCAGGCGTGGATGGTGGCGCAGGCGCAGCCGCTGTAGGAAACCTGCCTTTGGCCGCCTGCGTGCGTGGCGTCACCGGCGGCCAGACAGAGGGTGGACGGATTACGGGAATCCTGCAGGACCTGGGCTACGCCGTGCAGCGAATGAAGGACGGCCCGTGGCGGCCCGAGATGGGTTCCGTGCTGCTGATCCTGGGCAACTTGTATTGGTATCCGCGTCTGGCACGGCAATTGCTCTCTAAACCGAAAGCAAAGCTGCCGGCGGTGGCGCTTTGGCATTGGGAACCTCTCCCACCCTCCAAGGCAAGCGGGCTTTCGTGGCCGCTGCCGAACTGGCGAGAGGTGGCGAGGATCGCTCTGCGGGACAGACGAATCAGTAATATTTACACGAACTATCTTGCTTTGCGCCGCGTGGCGGTGGCCGGCGCGATCGACGTGCTGGCCGTCTCCACCCGCGGCCGAGCGGAGTTTCTGGGCGAACGCGGCATCCACGCGCATCACCTGCCTCTCGGCTACACGCCGGAACACGGCCGGGACCTCGGCATTTCCCGCGATATCGACGTGCTGTTCCTCGGCGACATGAAGCCGCCGCGCCGCCGCGAACTGATTGCCAACCTTCAGCGCCGTGGCCTCAACGTGATGGTACGCGGCGATTGGTCGAACCCCGAGTTCTGGGGCGAGAACCGAACGGCGCTTATCAACCGCGCGAGGATCTTTCTGAACATCCAGCGATTCGCCGGAGAATTTTCCGGCTTGCGGCTGATCCTGGGAATGGCAAACAAAGCGCTGGTAGTTTCCGAGCCGATGTACGATTCCGCGCCGTTCGTCCCGGGCGAGCACTACGTGAGCGCTTCCATCGAGGAGATGCCCGGGGTGATTCAGCGCTATTTGGCCAATGAAGAAGAGCGGACGCGAATAACCGAGAGAGCATACCGCTTCGCCACGGAGGAGATGCCTCTGAAGCGTTCGGTAAGCCGTCTCTTGAACCTTACCCAGGAATTTCTGGATCGAAAGCAATCATCAGGAGATCAATCATAAAGTAATGCAGATCAGAATTCCCGCACACAGGCCTTACTTTGGCGCGGAGGAGTCGAGAGCCATCCAGGCCGTGCTCGACAGCCGCTGGCTCGGCCGCGGGCGCATCACCAAGGAATTTGAGGACCGTATCTGCGAGTACCTCGGCGTGAAGCATGCAATCGCCGTCAACAGCGGAACCGCCGCCCTGCACATGGCGGTCGGCGCGCTGGACGTGTCGCCGGACGACGAGGTTATCGTGCCTTCGCTGACCTTCGTTTCGTCGGTACAGGCAATCCTGGCGGCGGGCGCGCGGCCTGTGTTCTGCGAGGTGCGGAAGCAGGACCTCAACATCGACGTCGCCGACGTCGCCGGCCGCATCACGCCGCGCACCCGGGCGATCATGCCCGTGCATTTCGGCGGCCGGGTCTGCGACATGGAAGGACTGTACCGGCTCACCGCGGGCCGCGGCATCCGGATCGTCGAGGACGCCGCCCACGCCTTCGGCTCCAGCTACGGCGACCGCTGGGCGGGAGCCCTCGGGGACCTCGGCTGTTTCAGCTTCGACCCGATCAAGAACATCACGTGCGGAGGCGGCGGCGCGGTGGTTACCGACGACGACGAGCTTTCCGAGCGCGTCCGGGTCCGTCACAACGTCGGGCTAAACACCGATTCCTGGAGCCGGCTGACGGGCGAGCGCCCCTGGTACTACACGATCTCCGAACACGGCTATCGCTACTACCTCGGCAACCTCAACGCGGCGATCGGCCTGGAGCAGATGAAGCGCCTCGAGGATTTCCGCATCAGAAAACTTGCCATCGCCCGGCGCTACGACGACGCCGTCGCCCAGACCGAGGGCTTGGCCGTCATCCCGCACTGCCTGGAAGGCGTCTTTCCCTTCAACTACGTCACGCGGGTGTTGGGCGGCCGGCGCGACGGCTTGATGGCTTGGCTCAAGGAACGCGGCATCGGCAGCACCATCCAGTTCATACCGAATCACTTGCAGCCGGCCTTTTCCGCTTCGCGCTGTTCGCTCCCAGTCACCGAGGAACTCTATCGGGAGATCGTCACGTTGCCGCTCTATTATGAAATGACCGACGGCGACGTGGAAGAGGTGGTGCGTGAAGTGCGGGCGTTCCTCGCTTCCCGCTCCGCCGGCGGGGAGCAAGCCGCCGCTCCCGCGCCCGTGGGGCAATCGGCGGGCGATTAACGGCGATGGACACCCGCCCGATACTCATCCTCGGCGCCGGGGCGTTCGCCATCGAGGTGGCCGACCTGATATCGGAAACGCCGGGTTTCACCCTCGCCGGATTCGTCCAGAGCGTCGAGCCGGGCAAGCCGGACCAGACACTTGAAGGGCTCCCGGTCTATTGGGTGGAGGACGCCGCCAGGCTCGCCGGTACGCACTGGGCCGTCTGCGCGGTGGGGACGTCGCAGCGCAAGGGCTTCATCGAACAGGTGGCCTCTTTCGGCATGCGCTTCGCCACGGTGATCCATCCCGCGGCGCGGGTGTCGCCCAAGAGCGCCATCGGCGAAGGCAGCATCGTCAGCGCGGGCGTCATGATCGGCACGCACACGCGGGTCGGGCGCCACGTCATTCTGAACCGCGGCGTGCTGGTGGGTCACCACACCGACATCGGCGACTACGTGACCATCGGGCCCGGCGCCAATATCGCGGGCTCCTGCTCGGTCGGGGATTCGGCTTTCATCGGCATCGGGGCCATCATCCGCGACCACATCAAGGTGGGCGCCCGCGCCGTGCTGGGGGCCGGCGCGGTGGTGGTGAAGGAAGTGCCGGAAGCGGTGATGGTGATCGCCGCCCGCGTCACCACTATGGAGTAGAGGGCTTCGCCAAGAACCCGTTGACTGCGGAATGGTGCTGCTCCCGGATGGCCAACCCGCAGTGCGGGCAGTTCAAGGTTTGCGGCCGGTGGTGAGTTCGCGGCGACAACCCGTGGGACTCTTACCGCTGAATTGCCATTTCGATACCGAAGTTGGACCCGGAGGCTGCCTTGCGTCCACCGATCCCCACCCACTCCAAGTCATTACGAAACTCAAGTACGATGGGTTGGTACGCCTCCGCGTCCAGCCGAAAACCGGGTGTCCAGACGTACTCATCCGCAGCTTCGGCGCTGCCAACTCGAAATGAGACGCTCGATTTCGAGGTCCTCGCGGGCGAGTCCGTTGCGTCTCTGATGGTGGTAGTCCCGGTCCCCCACGCCCACCGCGCGGTTGGCCCTGGCGGACAATCGAGCAATACTACCGCCCGACCGCCGGGTGGGGATTCGCCGGTGGGGCCATGACACCACAGGCTCGCAACCGATCTTACGAAAGCGGCGGCAGCGACCATGGATGTATTCCACGGATTGTCTGGTTGGACATGGTTTTCCAGTTCCACGATCCAGTGGTCCTTTGACTGGTTGACGGTCGGGTTTGCGCCGCGGTCGCCGGCAGTGCGATAGTGACCGCGCACGCAGTGGGTCACTCTCCCATGCGGGCCGTGGAGGTCAACTGCGCACTTCTCGCCAACGGACTGCCAGGGAGTCTGAACCCGGGCATGCAGGACTGGGCGGATCGAGGTACGGATGTAACGCACAATTTCGCTCATGTCGGCAGCGGTGATTGCGTCACGGTACTCGCGGATCAGGGAGAAACGAGCATAACGCGGGGTCCCGCTCTGCGAACCGCTGTCGACCAGCCGTCTGATCCCTTCCGCCACCAGAACACGTTCTCCGTGCAAACGGCGGATTGTGACTCCCCGCTGTGGAAGATCGAGCTGACGCCCAAGGGCTCCCGGGACAAGCTTCGCGCCGACCAGAAAAATGAACTTCCCCTTGTCAATCGCCGTCCGCATGGAACCAAGTTCTGTCGCGCGAGCCTTGTTGAAGGCGTCCTCGTCGAAGATGCAGGCCTCGGCTTTGTCAAGGTGAACTCGAGCGTCCCGCAGAGGCTGGATTCCGAGTCCGGGCGCCTCTACCAAGGGTCCGTCAGAGAGATAGACGATCTGTCCCTGCAGCGTCAGGCCGGAAAAGCAACACGCGACCAGAACGGCAGCGAACTCTCGAAACTTCATCCATCCTCCTTTATCACAGAATCGGACCGAGCAGCCGCCCGAGATCGGAAAAGGCACTGGCAACCGAGACTAGTAGGGCGAGTACCAGGACCCAGGTCACGAGCCAGACAATCAACAAGAGGTAGAACAGAAAATCGCCTTTTATTTTGTATTTCGTGCCAAGGTTGATCTTTGAAATCAAAACGAGGCTTGCCAGGCACGCTCGCCAGCTTAACCGCTTCAACGGAGCCTTCGTCGCTCGCTCAACCGGAAAGGTTGTCAATTTAAGCTCGCGTGTCGCCGCAACATCTCTTTCTGTCTTTCGCAAGCCAAGCGCTAGCGACGCGGCGAGCCAAGCGAGAAAGAGAAGAGTGAATGGATGTGACGGTCGTACCAGGTAGCCGAGCGCGCCCCCCCAGATAAACTTGTCCCAAAAACCTGGGACGAGCGATTTGTCCCGCCGTTCCAGCAACCTCCGCCGGTAGTATATCTCGTTGGCTGCCGCATGTTCGTCGGAGCGTGAAAGCCCTGCTTCCGCGGTTCTGAAAAAGCGCCGGACGGCGGAAGGTTGATTTGGGCCCCTCCCCATTTCGCAAGGGGCAGGCAGGTCCAGCTTCGTCCGCGCAGGATCTGCAAAGGGAAGCCAAAACCATCGCGTGTCGTCGGCCCAGTGGGGCCATTCCAACCGCAACTCATCAAACTCTGTCCTATCAGTGGAGTGGGCCCCTAAACTGAGACAACCGGTTAAGACTCACTTTTCATTAAATGGAGAAGAGAGTCATGGGCCAAACGCGAAGGAAGTTCACGAAAGAGTTCAAGGAAGCCGCGGTGCGGCGTCTGGAGCTGGGAGCCTCGATGGCGGAAGTGGCGCGCGCCTGTGAGGTGGACGCGAACGTGTTGCATCGCTGGCGGCGGGAGCTGCGCGAGCGCGGGGCGAAGGCGTTTTCCGGCAACGGCCGGAGCCGGTCCGAGGAGAACCGGGTGGCCGAACTGGAGCGCAAGGTTGGGCGCCAGGCGATGGAGATCGATTTTTTGCGGCGCTGCCTGCAGCATGCCGACGAGCAGCGGAAGCTGCAGGCGTTAACTACCCGGGGCTCATCTACCCGCACCTGGAGAACGAAGTGAGCTTGGCTACGCTGATCCCGGTGCGGCGCATGTGCGAGTTGACCCAGGTCAGCCGAGCCGGATTCTACCGCTGGCGGCGGCAGTCGGCGCTGGCGGTTGCCGCTGACGAGATGGACCTGCGGGACGCCGTGCAGCGGGTCGCATTGGAGTTTCCCTGCTATGGCTGGCGGCGGGTGACGCGCGAGTTACGCAAGCAGGGCTGGACGGTGAACCACAAGCGGGTGCGGCGAATCATGCGCGAGGACAACCTGCTGTGTGTGCGGAAGCGGCGATTCGTGGTGACGACCGATTCCGGCCACGGCCGCCCGGTCTATCCGAACCTGGCCCAGCAGATGACGCCGACCGGCATCGACCAGCTCTGGGTGGCGGACATCACCTACATCCGGCTGGAGACCGAGTTCGTGTATCTGGCGGCGGTGATCGACGCCTTTTCCCGGCGGGTGATCGGCTGGGAACTGGACCGGACGCTGGAAGACGATCTTCCGCTGGCGGCGTTGCGGCTGGCGCTCGCGTTGCGGCGGCCGTCGCCAGGCCTGGTGCATCACTCCGACCGCGGCAGCCCGTATGCGTCTGGCGATTACACGGACCTGCTGAAGAAACACGGCGCCCAGATCAGCATGAGTCACAAGGCGAGCCCCTGGGAAAACGCCCGATGCGAGTCGTGGATGAAGACGCTGAAAACCGAAGAGGTGAACCGGCAGGAATACCGGGATCTGGCCGAAGCGCGGACGTTGATCACGCGCTTCATCGATCACGTCTACAACCAGAAGCGGCTGCACTCGGCGCTCGATTACCGGTCGCCGGTGGAGTTCGAACAAGCCTTGGTGGCCGGTGGAGTGGGGGTGGGGGCATGAGCGGCGCACACAGCGTGGGGGAGAGCCGGCGCTCCGGCCCGGGCGAGGGTCCGGCGCAGGTAGTCGGCGGGATCGCCGTGGCGGCGGGGAAAATGGGGACTGGCAAGCTGGAGGATGTCCCGGACCCGCGCCGCCGGTGTGCCCCGCGACAGCAGGCGCCGGGCGACCCACAGATCGACGATGCTCCAGTCCGGCTGCGGGAAACGTTCGCGGACGCGCCAGCGTTGGAGGCACGCCTGGTAGATCGCAACGGCCTCCGCGGCGGCGATGGCGGGGGCAGCGTCCGGGATGCTCGAGCCGGGGCCGGCGGCCAGTGCGGGCTGGGACGAGGCCGACTGGTGGGCCGACTGCAGCAGGGCCTCGGCTTGTGGCGCCAGACCCGCA
Source organism: Bryobacteraceae bacterium (assembly GCA_026129905.1). Classification (GTDB taxonomy): domain Bacteria; phylum Acidobacteriota; class Terriglobia; order Bryobacterales; family Bryobacteraceae; genus JAHCHE01. The sequence goes on from JAHCHE010000008.1 coordinate 156,539, forward strand.
GCGGCGTGCACCAGCTTCACCCACGGCGCGTAGCGCCGCCATGTGCGGCGGGCGGGCTTCTGGTTGGTGAAGCCGGCGAGCCTGCCGAGATGGCGCCAGTCGGCGCTGGCCGGGTCGCCGCCATAGGCGCGCGCCAACAGCCTGCCGGCCGCGGTGGCGACGGCTGGCTCCAACGGCGAGGCGCTGAGGTGAACCCAGGCTTGCAGATGGCCGGGGCTGGTCTGGACCACCACGCACGGGTCATGCCCGTGGACGCGCATGGTCTCTATCACAGTGGGCGCGGCCTGATCGAGGTCGATGAGAATGTAGCCTGCGTTCCCGTCGCCGGCGTAGGGATGAACGTAGATCTCGCCTCCTTCGCGATTGCGGGCCCGCAGGAAGCGAACGATGGCTGGGTTCCCCAGTTCTCCGGCCGTCCACAGCCGTTCGCCAGGCATCGCCCGCCGGGTGTGGTGGTGAATCAAACGGACCAGATACAGCTCGTTGGGCATCGCCGCGAGCTGCCGGCGAATCGCCTGCAAGGTGAGAAAAAATCCGCGGTCGTCCATGACCGCAATCTTGCAGCGGAACCGAACCGCAGTACAATGGATTTTCACGGAACGGCGAACAGTGTCTTAACTGACTGTCTCAGCCCAGGGGCCCACTGCCATAGCCACCCAATCAGCTCGGAAAGGCACTCGTCTCTTGATTCTGAAGACTCGAACTCCCCAAGCACCTCAATGATTTCATCAGCGGGCGGGAGCGGTCTGTGGGCTTGGACGCGGCACATTGCGAAGCGACGGCGGAGCTTGTCCCGACGCTCACTTGTGTTTACACGCCTTATGATGTCGTTTACTAACTTTGGTCTCACTGACGCGAGAGCAGCGATGACGCCTTCCAGGATCTCTGCGTGTTCAGCAGTAGAGGACAACAGCGGCGAGACGCTTTGCTGCACCTCATCCTCAAATAAGGAGAGTAGCGCAGTGCTTGACGCATGCAGTCTTCCGGTTTCATCTTGCGAGAGTGTTTCCACGCACCTCGCAAGCGATTCCAGACGAGTGGGAGCTGGCAACGCGTCGATGAAAAAATACAGTTCCTCGATGCGCGAGCCAGCCTGCTTCAGGTCCCACGTCGATTCAGTCTCCGCGAGGCAGAGCTGTAACCGTACGTATTCTACTGTCGGACCGCGTGATCGAAGTGTGCCGGCTTGTGCGTCCACCTGTTGCAGGATTGTGTTTGTTTCGTAGGGGTGGTCAGGACCACAGAACGGAAGTGGAGTGCACAACCGCCTAACCACGCGAGCTGTCGGCGTGTAGGTTGCCGTCTTAAGTATCAGATCGAGACCGTATTTCGTCGCTTCCCAAGCCTCGGATTTCTTTCGACTCTCCAGACACCAGTGCTCAAGCAAGAAAAGCGCGTCCTCTATTGAGATCATCGCTTTACACTGCTGGATTATTTCCGCCGCACTGTATTCTCCCCCCAACACCGATGCCGCCCGCGCAAGCTGCCGTACCCCCGTGCTGCGGATGCGCTGAACGATTGAGTCGCGCGAGGCGCCGGATTCTTCACCGAGCCTCTCGGCATCAGCTGCGAGCACGGATAGGCGGGCAAGCGCCAAGTCGAGGCCCCTGCCAGGCTCACCACTTGACGCCTTCTCAACAAGCGCCATTGCGATGTCGGGAAGACAACAGATTAGATCTTGCGCAATCTCAATTGCACGAGCCGGGCGAGAGCTAAAATCCGCAGAGGAGGCAAGCTGACGTACCTCCTCCAGGACCGCCGGATCAGTGAACTCACCCGCTTTTTTCTGGTGTCGAGCGATGCAGGAGAGGAGCTGAAGCCTGTCTTCTCGTAGAAAGGCTGTGTTAGCTAGAGACAGTGCAGCGGCCGCACCCTCGATTTCCAAGCGGGCGCCAACCTCTGAGTCAAGCACCGACGCTACCTCAAGCTCGGCCACTAGGGCATTTTGCAGCGAGAAGCGTAGGGCGTCGACGGGCAGGATCATATCAGCGGCAACCCGCGCACCTCGCTGGATTGCCGATCGAACCGGGCCAAGGGAGCGGAGTCGCTCGCACACTGAAGCCAGGTGATCTGGTGTCAAGTAGGAAATGACTTCACTTGATCGTCCGACCGCCTGCAGGTAGCCCGGCAGGTGTTCAACTGCCTCAGGAGAGGTTTCGTCGCCAAGGAGGGTTTCAATGATTCGATCAATGCATTTGGTCCGATCCGCTGCGAGTCTAGAAGCGGCGAAGGTTTTGAACGAGGCCGAAACAAAAGTAAGTACGCCGGATGCCTCATCCAAGGAGAGGAAGGGGAGCTTTGTCGCAAGCGATAGCACCGCGGACGCCGAAAGGTCGGTAAGGTGCGCCAACTGATCCGCGGTTAGATTGTGGCTAGAGTGTGAAAGAAAGGCGAGTACCTTAACCTCTCCCGAACCGCATGATTCCACGGCCTTCCATTCGAGTTCAAACAATCTCCAGAACGTCCCGTCCGCGAGTTCTCGAGGGTCCCTGCCCTGCTGCAATAGTCTGCGCACGCTCGCCAACTTCCCGGGGATCCCGCGTCCGCAAAGGCGGTAAATGTCATTGAAGTTTTTGGGGTCAGGTAGTAGCTCCCCCAGATACTCGCGAGCTTCATGAAGCCCAAAGCCAGCGGGGGTATAACTCTTTATGACGAGACTCCTCTGGATTTCCGTGCTGAGCCGCTCAACGGTGCCGGTCAATAGGAACTTGAATCCCCGCAGACCGAGTGGCAGCAACTGAGCCAAGGTTGACCAGACGATAGTGCTTTCGTTATCCGGTCCTTCTAGGAGACCGTCAACGACGATGAAGTAGGGCTCGCCGTGGCTGGCTGCCCGTCGTGCTAGTTCGGTTAGACCTCCACGAAGAAACACCGCGGAATCCTCACCAGGCGACAACCGTTTTCCTGTTAAGAGAAGGGCTACCTGGTCGCAGAGGTCTGAAAGCAGAAACTCAGGCGACCTTGACAAGGCGCTGGGGCCGACTGCGAACAAGCAAAACGCTCGACCTGGGTGTGACTGGACAAACTGAGCGGCGATGGTCGTCTTACCAATACCCTCTTCACCTTCCAGGACGACAACCTGGATCTGCCCTTCGAACATCTTGTCGAGGGCGCTGATGATGTGTGGGCGATCGATCAACGGGGTTGGCAACTGAGGGAAGCTCGTAGATATGCCGCTTAGGGTAACCACCGTTGCGGAGGGGGATGTTTTGGCGCTCATGAATCTTCTCCACTAATCGTACGCCAAAATCCCACCGGAATCCCGCTGGTGGCGTCTATATAGGATCGCGCAGCCGCTATTCCGCTGTCCCAAGTCGCGCGGCAGCGCACAACAATATTTTCTCTTTGAGAACGACTTTCCGGATCACTCCCGAAGAGTATCGGTCAGTAACGAGAGCGCGCCTGCGCCACAGCCTCGTCCCCATTCCATCAGGTGCATGATCCCCTATCGCTTCCGTTACTGTGCGACGGGACCTTGCACCGCAGCTCGGCGATCAGCCGCTGCGCCTCCTTGGAAAGCAGTTGCGTCAGCGAGTACGACGTAAGGCCCTGGATCAGCGTCGCGCCAAGGACGGCGAGAATCAGGGGCGTCAGCAGCTCAACGTGCCGCCTGCCGATCACGTCGTCGAACAGGAACTTCGTGGAGGCGGGAAGGACCAGGCCCGAGGCCCGGTTGATCTGCATCAGCAGGAATCCCAGCGCCAGAAGGTTTCACTACCAGCGCAAAACCGCCAACATCGAGCGCGAACAAGGTCTGGACGGAATCTACGTGATTCGGACCAGCGTGCCCCAACAAGCTCTATCGAGCCAGCAGGTCGTGGCAAGTTACAAAGGCTTGTCCGGCGTCGAGCGCGCCTTCCGCAGTTTGAAGAGCGTCGATCTGCACGTGCGCCCCATCCACCACCGCCTGCCCGATCGCGTCCGCGCCCACATCCTGCTTTGCATGCTGGCCTACTATGTCGAGTGGCACATGCGCCAACGCCTGGCTCCGACGCTGTTTGACGATGACGACAAACCGCAAGCGCAGGCCGCGCGCCGTTCCATCGTCGCTCCCGCGCAACGCTCGGCCGCTGCCGAACGCAAGGCCTTAACCAAACAAACCGCCGACGGTTTGCCGGTGCACAGCTTTCAAACTCTGTTCGGTGACCTAGCCACGATCGTCAAGAACAGAATTCAGCCCACCGACAAAAACGTCGCCGCCTTCGATATGCTCACCCAACCCACCGTCATCCAGCAGCGCGCTTTCGATCTGCTGAACGTTCCCCTGCGACTGAAATAGCCCCCGTAGGCAGTAGCCCGCCCGAAAATCTCGCCAAGCCCTCACTCTGCCTGGATTTCCATCACTGCTGCCAAAGAACTTCGGCCTAGGAAGACGGCCGACGGCGGAATCTCGGGTTCGACGCGGGCGTCGGCCAGGGTGGCGGCCGCGCCGCGGAAAGGCGAGCTGCGGCGCGGCCGCATCCCCGCTCAGTTCCCCACCGCGATCGTCGTCGTGTCGGGCGAGGTGATGCCGCCGACCTGGAATTGCAGCGGCAGCGCATCGCCGGAGGCCACCGTCTGGGCGACCTCCGTGTTCACCTGGTATATGCCTACGAAATCCGGTGAGAGCCCCGCGAAGGCCACCGGCGTGGTGATGCCGCCGACCGTGACGATCGGAGGAGTGAGCACGGTGCGAAGCTGATCCTGCGAACTCGCCCCGTTGGCGATCGGGGCGCTCACGGCCCCAAGGCCCGTGGCGAGCAGGATCAGAAACTCGCCGCGCTGCGCCGGGCGCGTGGTCAGTCCCGGAATCGAACCCACAGGCTGCGCCAGCGTTCCGTCGGGATTGATCGCGATCGCCAGGTTGTTGAAGGAGTAGATGCCCGGCGAGAATGGCCCGACCGACACCTCGCGCGGCGCCGACGATGCGCCCGCCCGCGTCACCACCACGTTCGCCGTCCCCGAGAGCATCCCGGCCGGAAGCGTGTCCCAGGGAAGCTGCGCGTTGATCTGCCCCGGTGAGACAAAGTGGAGCGGCGCCGGCACATCGTTGAAGGTGACGGAGACGTTGGCCAGCGACGTGGAAAGCGGAATGGAATCGGCCACCGCCGTCGAAGACGCCAGTTCGCTTCCGAATATCGACACCAAGGAGCCCGGAGCAACGGTCGCCGCCCCGGTCGCCGAATTGCCTACCCCGCCCTCGTTGACGTTCGGAGTTTGCGCCGACAGCGGCAGTCCAAAGCCCAGCACGATTACAGCGCCTAACCTCATAGCCCCTCCCGCTCTCTCAATCGTAAGGCAAAACCGTACCGCGAGCAAGGGAAAGATATACCCTTAGTCTATTTCGCGCTACCAGCAAAATCCGGTGGCCGGAATCCGGCGAACGCCTGAGAGAGAGCCGGCCCGCCTCCACTAAACCGACAGCGGAACTACGGCGATGAGACTCGGTTGGACCATCATGCTTATTCTGGCGGCTGCCGCCGTGGCGGGCGCCGGAGACCGCGGCGGGCGCGTACAGTACATCGGCGGAACCATCACCGAACTGGGGCACAACCCCAGCGGCGAGCTTTTGATGACGCATGCCGAAGCATTGGTGTTCCGAACCGGCAAGACCCGGTATGCCATCCCGTGGAGCCGTATCAACCTCCTCGAGTACGGCCAGCGGGTCAACCGAAGATACGCCCTCGGCGTGGTGGTGTCGCCGCTGCTTGCGTTGAGCAAGAGCCGCAAGCACTACGTCACCATCGCTTTTCAGGACGACAATGGCGGCCAGCAGGCGCTCGTCTTTCGAGTGGACAAGGACGACGTGCGCTCGCTGCTGGTGTCGCTGGAGGCGCGGACAAACCTACGCGTGGAGTACCAGGACGAGGACGCCCGAAAGGCGGGCAAGGGGTGAGCGCCGTTGGGTTCGTTTCTCTGGCGCTTTGCGCTGTCGCCGCGGCGGCGGAGATCGGCGCACCCGACGGAGGCGAAAATCTGTTAAGCGTGCGCCGGATCTACGTGGACAAGCTTTCCGGCGGCGAGCCTGCCGAACAGATCCGCGACATGATCATCAGCCAGTTGCAGCGGACGGGGCTGTTTCTGGTGACGGAAAACGCGGACCGCGCCGACACGTTCCTCCGGGGCTCGGCGGAAGACCTCATCTACACCGACACCCACCAGACTTCCGACAGCATGGACACGCGCGTGGGCATCAGCCTAGGGTCGCCAAGGAACTCGTCGGGCCGCCTCACCACCGGCCGGGGCGTATCCGTGAGCGGCGGCGCCGGAGAAAACGAGTCGCAGCGGATTACCGAGAGGAAACACGAAGCGGTGGCCGCCATTCGGCTGGTCAACAAGGATGGCGATGTGATCTGGTCTACGGTCCAGGAGAGCCGCGGCGCGAAATTCCGCGGGGCCAGCGCGGACGTCGCCGAGCGTATCACGAAACAACTGTTGCTCGACTACGATCGCGCCAAGCGCCGCGTAAGCCCCCCGCCCGTGGATCGCCCCGCGGCCAAGCCGTCGGCGTCAGAGGCCAAGGGCGCACAATAGCGCCGCCCGTCGCGGGACCGGCGCTTTGCCGCCAGGGAAGGGTCACGCGGGCCGGATGCCCGGCTGAGCGCGGGCTGCCGAAACCTTCAGTTCGTTTCTGCCGATAAAGAGGAAGAAAGGAAAGTTTTGAACCATTGAAATGCGTGTGTGCGCTTTCAGCCACATTGCTCATGCATGTCGTCTACACTTGCGGGCATAATTCAGCAGTGCAAAACGCCATCAATCGGATTTCCGGGGTAATGGACAACGCCGAGCTGATTGTATGGTCGATTATCCCTTTCCTTGGGGTCCTCGTCTACCTGTTGCAACAGAAGGTAGGTGGTTCAGTTATAGTATGCGCGGCTTTACTGTCCATCGCTGCGGTTGATCTGGGCCACTTCATTAGGTTAGCGCTGTACTACGTTCCTTGGCTCTTCTTTCCTTGGCTAGACCTTGCCCATAATCGTGTAGCAATCTTTTTCTCACACGAGGTTCTATTTGCGGGGATTAAGGTATGGATTAATAATCCACTTACTGGAGCGACTTGAGGAGCGCGCCGGTTTCACAATTCGCCCCGGCAGGTCCGGATTGGCTGTGGTCTAGCGAAGAGGCGTTCGCGAACGGTAGTAATCTTCTATCGGTTCCGTCCTATCTAGGGTCCCCTGGCTATCGTTGCGGACAAGCCGGCATGAAAGCCGGCTTGCAAGCGTGGACGCTCGCCCCACCTTCGAGAGAGCGTCCTAGTCTATAAGGGCCGGAAGCAAGCGCGGCCCGCGCTGCATTCGTAGTCGTCGGCGATCCTGCCGTCGGGGCCGAGACAGTTTTGCGTCTTTACGCACCAGAACAGCCGGTCGCCGCTTTGGGAAGCATAGTAGTTCTGCTCCCCGTCCACGTAGAGGCCCTTCCAGCGCAGGTATTCGCAACGGTCGTCAATCTGAATCAAGCGTCCCGTTTGGCTCATCGGTACCCCCTTTTCAAGCCATCGCGGCCAGAATGGCCCGCTTCACCGCCACCCGCGCCAGTTGTACCTTGTAGCCGTTCTGGCTCAGCGGCTTGGCGCCGGCGACAGCGGCTCGGGCCGCCTGCTCGGCAATCGCTTCGCTGACCGACTTCCCGTTCAGCGAACTCGCCGCCCGCGATGCCACCACCGGCGTGGGACCCACGTGACCGAGGACGATTCTGGCCCGGCCCACCTGGCTGCCCTTCATCGTCAGCGCCACGGCGGCGGCGGCCAGCGGCCAGTCCAGCGCGTCCTTCTGATGCACCTCGTACGTCGCGCTCCTGATGCCCGAGCCGGACGGAACAAGAATCTCGGTGACAATCTCGTTCGGCTTCAAATCGACCTCGCGAGATTTGTCGTCCTTCGGAGCGACGAAGAACTTTTCGAGCTCCACCTCCCGCGGGCCCGACTTGGAGGCGATCTTTACCTTCGCTCCCAGCGCGATCAGCGGAGGGCCGAGGGTCGAAGCGCTCACGAAATAGGCTTGGCCAGCGGGAAAGATGGCGTGAAACTCGTTCTGGCCTCCGGGTACCAGGCTCTTGCCGTCTTTCATCGCGAGGAGTCCGAAACCGTTCCGGAAATACCAGCACCGCGGCCGCTGGCACAGATCGCCGCCGACCGTCCCCATGTTCCGGATCTGCATCGAACTGACTCCCATCGCCGCCTGCGCCAGCGCCGGGTATTCACTGCGAACATCGGCGTTGGCGGCCAGTTCGGCCAGGGTGACGTTGGCCCCGATCCGGAGCCCGGAACCGGTTTTCGAGATTCCACCCAGGTCCTTGAGGTTCTTGATGTTCACGACCCGTTTGGGCGTGTGAATGTACTCCTTCATCAGGCTCAGGAGGTCGGTCCCGCCGGCGAGGATATTCGCTTCCTCCCAGGTGGAACCCAACAAGCCCAGAGCCTCGTCCACGGTGGACGGATTGGCGTATTCAAAGGCCTGCATTACGATCTCCTCCTCTCGTTGGCGGCCAGCGCGTCCAGCACCCGCCGCGGCGTCAGTGGAATCGTCGGAACGCGGACGCCGATCGCGTTGGTCACCGCGTTGGCGATCGCCGCGATGCCCGGCACCACCGGCGGCTCGCCCAAGCCGATCACGCCGCGCGCGTCGTACTCCGGCACGATGTCCAGGTGAACTTCGATGTCGCCGATATCCTTAATTCCGGCGAGCTTGTAAAACTCCATTTCCGCGTTCAGGAACACCCCGGTCTGGGCATCCATCACGCGCTCTTCCATCAGCGCGCCGCAGACCGACATGATCACCGCGCCGTAGCATTGGCTGGCCGCCGTCTTCGGATTGATGATCAGGCCGCAGTCCTGCGCCACGGCGATCTTGTTGATCTTCACCACGCCGGTCTCGACGTCGACGTTAACATCGGCGATCTGCACGCCGCCGACGCCGCCGTCGATCAGCCCGCCCGGAAACCGGTTGTTGTTCTCCCCGGTCGCGGTAATCGGCGTCACGCCGATCTTCCGGCAGGCTTCTTTCCAAGTCATGCTCTTCGAGGGATTGCCCTTCACCTGGATTTTGCCGTCCACCGCTTCCAGTTCCGCGGCCGGCGCGCCCAGGCCTCCGGCAACCGCCTCGAACAGCTTCTCCAGCGCGTTCAGCGTCGCCTTACGGGTCGCCGCCGAAACGCCGCCCACCGTGGTCGAGCCGCCCGAAGCGCCCGCCACCGGATAGCGGTTGTCGCCGATGTTCAGCTTGATGTCCTTCATCGGCACGCCGAGGCTTTCCGAGGCCACCTGCTTGATGATGGTCCGCGTGCCCGTGCCCAGGTCCTGGCTGCCGAGTTCGACTTCCACGCCGCCGTCCGGATGGATGGTTGCTTTGCACGTGGCGTTGTGGCCCAAGCCCTGCCAGGTGCCGACCCCGATTCCCAGACCGCGCTTGATCGGACCTGTTCCGGAATCGCCCCGCTGATGCCAGTTGCTCTTCCAGTTCACCATCTCCGCGGCCTTCTTCAACTGGGAGACGTAAACGTTCGCCCGCGCCGTGTAGTTGGCGTTCTTGATGAACAGCTCCAGCGGATCCAAGCGCAGCTTCGCCGCCAGGTCGTCCATCGCCGAGCACGTCAGGAAGCTCACCTGCGGATGATTTGGCGCCCGCCACGCCCGCGCGCCGCCCGTGTGGGTGACGATCGACGAGTGGTTGATGCGCCGGTTGGGAACCTCGCGGTAGACGTACGGCATCAACTGCGCGTTCAAGCCGCCGCCTCCCAGCCCGCCCGTCGACCAGGTGGTCGAATCCCAAGCGGTGATCGTGCCGTCCTTCTTTGCGCCGAGCTTGATCTTGCCGAAGAAAGACGGCCGGCAACCCGCGATTTGCAGTTCTGTCCGCCGGTCCAGGTGCAGCCTCACCGGCCGTCCGCCGGCGCCCTTTGACAGCTTCGCCGCCTCGGCCGCCCAGCGGTCCGACTGGAACTTGCTGCCGAATCCGCCGCCCATGTGATCCTGGTGCGCGTGAATCTGCTCGGCCGGTATCTCGAGCTGCTTCGCCAGGTCGCCCGCGATGCCGGAGACGTTTTGGGTCGACGGGAAATACTCCATCTTTTCCCCGTTCCACGCCAGCGTCTGCCCGTGCGATTCCAAACAGCAGTGCGTCAGAACCGGAATCCCGTACTCGCCTTCGGAAACCACCTCGGCTTCCTTGAACGCCTGGTCCGGGTCGCCGGTTACCACTTCGCCCGAGGGCTGCACTTTCTGCGCCGCCTGGGCCTTCGCGAAGTCCTCTTCGCGCACGAAATGATCGTTCAGAACCTCGTAGTCCACCTTGATGGCGCGAACCGCATCCAGCGCCAGTTCTTCGCGCTCCGCCGCGACTGCGGCTATTTCGGCGCCCTGCCACTGGAGCTCGGTTCCCGGACCGGCGATCACCGTCACGCCCTTGACGCCCGGTATCTTTTCCGCTTGGCTGACGTCGATGCTGCGAACCTTCGCATGGGCGTACGGCGACGTCAGCAGCATGCCGTACAGCATGTTCGGAAGCTTGATGTCCGTACTGTACTTGGCCCGGCCGCTCGCCTTCTCGGGGCCGTCGATGCGTTCAATGGGCTTGCCCATCACGCGGCGCTTATCCATTGCTGGCCATTTGTAGTCCGGCATGGTTACCCCCTCATTCCTTTTGCCGCCTCGAGCACAGCCTGGCGGATGCCGACATACGTGCCGCAGCGGCACAGGTTGCCGCCCAATCCGTCTCTGACCTGGTCATCGCTTGGATTGGGATGCTCGTCCAGGAACGCTTTCGCCGCCACCACGAAGCCCGGCGTACAGAAGCCGCACTGCTGGGCGTCGTGGTGTACGAATGCCTTCATCACCGGGTGCAATTCGCTGCCTTGCGAAAGGCCCTCCACGGTTTGAATCTTCCTCCCTTGCGCGTCGATGGCGAGTACCGAACAGGCGTAGACCGCCTTGCCGTCCAGGATCACCGTGCACGCGCCGCAGGTTCCCCGGTCGCAAACCCGCTTCGCTCCGGTGTAACTCAGGTGATCGCGCAACGCATCCAGCAGCGTGACGCGCGGCTCCACGTTCAGCTTATGTTCTTTGCCGTTCACCCAAAGCGAAATGGGAACTTCCCCCGGCCCTGACGCAGCCGCCGCGGGGGGAGGCGCCGCGACTGCTTCCTTCTCCAAAAGCGCGGTTCCGATAGCGCCGCCGCCGAGTCCCACGCCGCGCATGAACCCGCGTCGCGAGAAGCCGGTTTTGGGCTTTTTCTGAATGTCCGAGTCTCTCTTAGAACCCACCAGACACCGTCCTTTCCTGCCCTTGCATTCCAAATTCGCAGACCAATGGCGCGTAGTCGATTAACGAGACGACTATACCAGAAGCCTCCGGGGTCCTACAACGTGGGCACCCTCCGGTCAGCCGCAGGGCAGCGCCGCCTTGGCGCCGCTCCCGAAGCTCCATCCCACGTCGCCGCCGCCCGGTTCAGCCGGCCGGGCCGATTTCACGGCGGCGCGTTGCGGGGGCCTCCGCCTTTGCTGTCGGCAGTCCGACCGTGTATGCTGGCTCCATGAATTTCGCTCCGGGCTGACGGACCGGCGAAGAGGGGGACGATATGCGGGAATTGGCCGCCTTGTTGGCGATGGGGACTGTCCTGGCCGGGCAGACCGCGTCGTTTCGCGAGGAGACGTTTCAGGGACGCCGCGCCTTTGTCCTGGAAAACGACCTGATCCGCGTCAGCACGCTGCCGGGCGGAGGCTTCATCGGCGAGATCCGTTTCAAGTCCGGGGATCCGAAGACGACCGTTAACCCGATGCGCGTTCCGCACTACCCGACCATCGATCCGCACGAATACGAGGAGGCCAAACACGGCGCCCTTTACGGCGCGGACATTCAACGGCGGCTGATGAGCGGCTACATGGGCCATTTCTTGTGCTTCCCCAACTACGGACCCAGCTCCGAAGCGGAATTTCAAAACGATTACGGCCAGCACGGCGAGGCATTGGCGGTGGAGTGGAAACGGCGCCGCGTCGACCAGGGCGAGGATGGCGTCACGCTGCTTTATTCCGCCGATTTACCGAAAACGCAATATCGGGTAGAGCGGTCGATTACGCTGCTTCCGGGCGAAAGCGTCGGATATATCGAGGAATCGATCGAAAACCTCGTTCCTTACGACCGGCCGATCAACTGGGTGCAGCACATCACTTTCGGACCGCCTTTCCTGGAACCCGGCAGGAATATCGTCGACGCCTCGGTTGAGAAGGTCGCTATCCGCGATGGCAAGGAGTTCCAGGCGGGCGCCTGGCCCGTTGCGGAGGTCCCCGGGGGCGATAAAGTGGACTTCCGGCTCTTTCCCGCGACTCCCAATTCGGGCCGCTACAACGTGTGGCTGCTGGACCGCTCGAAGCCCAGGGTCTGGTTCGCCATGTACAACCCCGCCTACCCCGTGCTGATCGGCTACGTGTTTCCGTCCGCCGACAACTGGTGGGTCGGCGACTGGCAGGAGAACCAGCGCGCAACGAAGGCGCCTTGGGACGGCAAGGTGATTGCGCGGGGCGTGGATGTGGGTACGACGCCGCTGGCCGCGGGCCTGCGCCCGAGCGTCGAGATGGGAACGTTGCTGGGCGCGCCGACCTACCGGTGGATCCAGGCCCGCGAGCGTCTCTCGAAGAAATACCTTTTCTTTCTCGCCGCTATTCCCCCCGGCTTCAAGGGGGTGGCGGACCTGCAACTGCGCGACGGGCGGATCGCCCTGGTGGAGCGCGACACCGGCAACGTCATTTCCGTCAAGAGCGCCCGCGACTGGTAAACGAGGAAGAACCATGGCACAGCGTAGGAAACTGCCGCCCATCCACCCGGGCGAACTGCTCCGCGACGAACTCTCACCCAGTTCATTCAGGCGCGAGCAAAGCCGCGAGCTGCGCCGCGGATAGAACAGCGCGTCCCGAATCGCGTCCTGCACCACCGGATAGATCGACTCGGCGAACTGCACGTCCTCCGGGCCGATCTCGGTCGTCTGCTGGATGGACTGCACGGTCTTGGTCTTTACCAGCACTTCCAGCCGTCCCACGCCGCGGCTGTGCGGACAGAGCAGATCGTAGGTGGTCAACTGCCAATCTGAATTCTATTCTTTCCGAGCATGTTAAGACTGGGGTATGGGAGACATCCCGAGGTCGACAAGTACATCCGCCGGATCGCGTCGATGGGCGGCAAGGCGCGGGCGGAGAAGCTAACGCCGGAGCAACAGAGCGAGATCGGCCGCAAAGCCGGCCTCGTCGGCGGCAAAGCGCGGGCTAAGAAGCTGTCCGCAGAGCGGCGCAGCGAAATCGCCCGCAAGGCTGTCCAGGCGCGGTGGAGCAGGAAATCGTCATGAGATCGTGCCGCCCGGCATCGCTCGGTGGATCAGGCGCATGTGTTCCTCGAGAGGCCAGGCGCTCCCGTGTAGAGATCTCGCCCAGTCCCAAGTCGAATTGCATGCCCGCGCCGGGATTGGAAAACTCATTTGCGCTCGCTTGTCTCCGGATCGCGCTCGTCCAGCCATCGGACGGCGGGCTTTGGCCCAGGGGGGCACGGGGACGCTACAGAGGAGAGTTCCCTTCCCGGCGAGATCGACCAGCACCCAGCGCCCTTCGCGCTATTGAAGTGCTACAGGGTGAGCTGTCTTGGTCGAGTCGGATGGTGATGCGGATCTGCGCAATTCGGCTGCGGGGGGATGTGGGGGACGGCGCCCTCGCGAACCACGATCTCTTGGCGCAGCATCGGAATCAACAGCGGAAGATGGCGACTACTTGCGGGGATTAGATGGTCGGGGCGAGTGGATTTGAACCACCGACCTCCTGGTCCCGAACCAGGCGCTCTAACCAGGCTGAGCCACGCCCCGGATGCTTCTTTCCTAGTGTAACACCACCGTACGAGGCGCACGGCGCCGCGCCGAGTCCCGAAAGCTGCCGGGCGGGCGCCGCGCTCCGGAGGTCGATCGGCGATGCAGAATGCCGGCCACGCAACCCGGCTGCGTTACAATGAGACGTTTTGGTCTAAATCCATGAGCAACGTGGTGATTCTAGGCGCCCAGTGGGGCGACGAGGGCAAAGGCAAGATGGTCGACCTGTTCAGCGAACGTTTCGACCTCGTCGCGCGCTACCAGGGAGGCCACAACGCCGGCCACACTGTGGTCGTCGGCAACCGGAAATACGTGTTGACGCTGGTGCCAAGCGGTATCCTCCGCGGCAAACTCGCCGTCATCGGCAACGGGTTGGTCATCGACCCCGCCGAGTTGATCCGGCAGATCGACGTCCTCGAGGCCGCGGGAGTCGACGTCGTCAACCACCTCGCCATCAGCAACCGCGCCCACGTCATCTTTCCTTTCCACCGCATGATGGAGAAGATGTCGGAAGCGCGGGAGGGCCGCATCGCCATCGGAACCACCTCGCGAGGCATCGGGCCCTGCTACGAGGACAAGATCGGGCGCCGCGGGATCCGCATGGCGGATCTGATCGACGAGCAGAGCCTGCCCGCGATGTTCGCCGCGCTCGCCGAAGATAAGGCGACGCTGGCCCGGGCGTTTCAGATCCACGAGGAGTTCGACTTCGACGGCATTCTCGCCCAGTACCAGGAGTTCGGCCGGCGCCTTCGGCCCATGGTCACCGACACCGTCGCGCTGTTGCATGAGGCCGCGGCGGAGAACCGGCGCATCCTCTTTGAAGGCGCACAGGGCGCGATGCTCGACGTCGACCACGGCACCTATCCTTTCGTCACTTCATCCAACGCTACCGCCGGCGGCGTGTGCACCGGCGCCGGCTTTCCGCCGACCAAGGTGCACGGCGTTATCGGCGTGTCCAAGGCATACATCACGCGCGTCGGCGCGGGCGCCTTCCCGTCGGAAGCAAAGGACGAGGCTGGCGACCGCATTCGCCGCGCCGGCAACGAATTCGGCACCGTCACCGGCCGCCCGCGCCGCTGCGGCTGGTTCGACGTGCCCTTAATTCAATACACCTCGATGGTGAACGGCTTCGACAGCCTCGTCATCACGAAGCTCGACGTGCTGGATCAGCTCGACGAGATCAAGGTGTGCGTGGCGTATCGGACGGCCGGCGGACCGATCTCCGAAATGCCCGCCACTCACGACGGCCTCGACCGGGTGACCCCCGTCTACGAGTGCCTGCCCGGTTGGGGCGCGTCCACCTGCGACATCAGGCGCCTCCAGGATCTTCCCGCCGCTGCTCGCCGCTACCTGGCATTTCTTGAGGAGCGCACCGGAGTCGAGATCGGCGCCGTCTCGGTCGGCCCGGAGCGGAATCAGACCATTCTCGCGGACAGTTCCCGCCTTCAGGCCCTGCTCGATGGGGCCGTTCCTCCGGCGCAGGCCGGAACCGGCCGCCGCTCATCGCTGCTGGAGGCGCTGTAGCAAGGCCTTTGGGCCAACGGCAAACGGTTCACCCTAGCCGACCCTTAGCCGGAGTAGCGCGTTTGCCCCCGGTGTTACACTGGGGGTAGAATAATCCTCCGCGGTAGACCGACCATTGCTCTTCGAACGCCCGGATTCGTGTCGCGGCCGGATCCTGATCGTATTTCTGGGCGGGCGGCAGCCTCTTCGCTGGTAACCTCCTGCCAGCAGACGGGAGTTCTCTCCTCCGACTCCCGTCAGCTTCGCCCGCCCTCCAAATTGCTTACCCTATCTGCCCTTGTCGCCCGGCGCGCGGGCGCTTCTCCGCGCGGCCGCGGCTTGACATCGCTCGCCGATGGCGGTGAAATAGGCTGAACCTGCGAGGGGAGGATGACCTGCGCAAGCTGTGGCGCCGCCTGCAATCCGGAAAGCCGCTTCTGCATGACGTGCGGCGCGCGCCTGCTTCAATCGGACGCCGCGCCCCTAACGCCTGACGCGCCCGCGCGGAGTTTCGCGCCCGCGTTCCCCTCCCCCAATATGATCGAGTCACTGGCCGCGCGGCTCAACCAACTGGCCGGCACGGACAGGCTGGAAGGGTTCAGCCTCCGCGATATGTTTTCCGAGGTTTTCCGCCGCCGCAAACCCGAGGAGATCGACGAATACTTCACCGTCGGCACGGCCCGTACCACGCCGCGCATCCAGGACGTCCAGACCGGCTGGCCCAAACCGTGGTACTTCATGCGCGTGCTCGCCTTCGTCCTTCTCATCTACGCCGGCTTCAGCTACGGTTGGTCCCGCTTCGAGAACACCAACCTCCTCCCGGGCCTCATCATCATGGGCGCCGCCGCCATGCCGCTCGCCACGGTCTTCCTCTTCTGGGAAATGAACACGCCGCGCAACGTCTCGCTGCACCGCGTGCTCACAATGGTCTGCCTCGGCGGCATCGCGTCGCTGATGGCGAGCCTGTTCGGATTCGAGGCGGCGAACCTGAACTGGCTCGGCGCCTCGCAAGCGGGCATCGTCGAGGAAACGGGCAAGCTGCTGGCCGTCGTGCTGATCGTACGCCACTCCCGCTACAGCTATATCCTGAACGGGCTGCTCTTCGGCGCGGCCGTTGGCGCCGGTTTTGCCATCTTCGAGAGCGCCGGCTACGCTTTGAACGCCCTGTTCGCCTCCAGGAGTTTCGATGCCATGCAGATGAACATCCAGATGCGCGCCTTACTCAGCCCGTTCGGCCACGTCGCCTGGACGGCCATCACCGCCGGCGCTCTCTGGAGGGCCCGCGATGGCGGCCCGCTCACTCCCAAAGTCCTCGTGAACGCGCGGTTCTGGCGCGCCTTCCTGATTCCCGTCGCCTTGCACATGATCTGGAATTCGCCTCTCCCGCCCGTCATGAACCTGAAGTACTTCGCGCTCGGCGTCGTGGGCTGGTTTGTCGTTTTCGGCCTCGTCCAGCAAGGGCTGTGGCAGGTGCGCCGGGAACAGATTGAATCCACCCGGGAACTGCTTACCGAGAGCCGGCGGATCGCCACCGCGGGCCGCGCCGGTTAGACCGTAAGGGGTCGCTACCATGCCCGCATACGCGACACTCATGCCTGCGGCGGCGAGCGCTGGCCGGATGAACTGCTGGAGCGGTTGCAGCATCGTCCGCAACTGCTGCGCCAACTGGGTTAGTACGGGCGTCGGAGGCGGAGTGGCTTGCGCCAATTGGCGCGCCGTGCCCACCATCCCCTGCATCGCCTGAATGCACTTGGCCTGCTCCGCGGGATTCCCCGCCGCTTGATAAAACGCCTGTAATTGCGCCTGCCACTGCACGGTGAGCCATTGTGGAGCCCCAGGCGGCAGTTGAGGGATTTCCATCCCCCAGATCCCCTCCTGCCAAGAAAACGCGCAACCTGGACCGGGATCGCCTCACTGCCGGCCGGTTACGGCGAAGCGCTGCGAGTCCGCGGGCGGAGTTGGCGAAATGCCCGAAAACGCTTGAACGCTAATGTTTTAACGCTAGCATTTCCCGATTTACTAACGACTACCGGGTCCTTTATACTTAAATAGACCTAAACGGACAGTATTCATGCGGCAGGGGTTGCCAGCGTTCGGAACGGGAAGTCCCTTGTTGATCGCCATCGCGGTCCTGATCGCCTCTCCGCCAGGCGCCGCCACTGCGCGCGACTTCCCCGCACCGATCGTCTTCACCCAGGTCCGCACCAAAGCCAAAAGCGACGATTCCCGCCTCAGCCGGTTGAACCCGCAAGGCGCCCCGACCGTTCTCTCGGCCGGCTTCTTCTCGGCGTCCGATCCGGAAATCTCCTTCGACGGCGCGCGCATTCTGTTCGCCGGTAGGAAAACCGCCTCCGATCGCTGGCAGATTTTCGAAATGCAGGCCGATGGCGCCGGCATTCGCCAAATCACGCGCGAGGCGATGGATTGTCGCAACCCGATCTACCTCTCGCCTCTGTGGATCCTCTCCAGCGAGGAGCCCTCGCACACCATCGCCTTCGTCGGCGCCACCGCCGGCGGCCGGACCAACCTCTTTAGCGTTCACCTTGACGGAACCGGGATCCAGCAGCTCAGCCACAATCCCTACGGCGACCTGGACCCGCTCCTCATGGAAGACGGCCGCATCCTGTTCGCCGGCCGGCAGAGTCACCGCGTCGAAGCCGGTCCGGCCGACCGCATGCCGCTGTTCGGCGTCAATATCGACGGCGTCGATCTCGCCTTCTACGCCGGCGATCAGGGCGCGGCTTTCAAACGCGCTCCCGCCGTCACCGCCGGCCGCGACGTCGTCTTCGTCGAAAGCGACGCCTGGTCTCCCGACGGCGCCGGGACCCTGGCCTCCGTCAGCCTCCGCCGCGCCCTCTATTCCTACCGGAAGCTCACCGACCCCTCGCACGGCCTCTTCCGCTCGCCTTCCGCTCTGCCCTCCGGCGAAGTGCTCGTCGCGCGGCGCCCTGCCGCGGGCAAAGGCACGTACGGCCTGTACCGCTTCAATCCTTCCACCGGGAGCCTGGACCTCGTATACGACGACCCGGCCCGCGACGACCTTCAGCCGAAAGCAATCCTGCCGCGGCCGCAAGCCGACGGACGCTCCTCGGTGGTGGACGACAAGGACCCCAGCGGCGTTCTCTACTGCCTCAACTCCCGTCTCTCGGACATCGGCGACGGCGATTGGCTGCCGCCCGGAGCGGGCAGACGCCTTCGCGTGGTGGAAGGGATACCCGCTTCCGGCGGGGGCAAGCCGGCCGCGCGCGTGCTCGGCGAACTCAACGTCGAGGACGACGGCTCGTTCCACATCCGCGTGCCGGCCAACACGCCCATCCAGCTTCAGCTTCTCGACGAGGATGGCATCGCGCTCCGCGCCTGCCGCTGGATCTGGGTCCGCAATCACGAAAACCGCGGCTGCATCGGCTGCCACGAGGATCCGGAACTCACCCCGGAAAATCGCATGGCCGAGGCGCTCTTCAACCGCGCCGCTAACCTGACTTTGCCGCCGGAGCGCCGCCGCACGATCACCTTCAACCGCGACATCGCCCCGATCCTCGCCGCCAAGTGCGCTACCGGCTCGTGCCATGTCGGCAGCGGCGTACCGCGCATCGCCGCCGAAAACGACCTGCGGATCCACGTCTCGGGCATGGCGGGCGCCAGCCCGGTGATATGGCGCCTGTTCGGACGCAAGATCACGCGGCCCTGGGACCATGCCAACGGCGATGCCCCGCTCGGCATCATGCCGCCCGGCGGCGCCGCGCCTTTAACCGAAGACGAAAAGCGAACCATCATCGAGTGGATCGACATGGGAGCGCAGCAGTGATCATTCCACGAATCGCCACCTGGGGCGCCTTGCTCGCCGCCGCGTGCATGGCCAACGGCCTGCCGTCGTTCACCGATGTCACCTCCGAGGCCGGCGTCACGTTCCGCCACAGCTACGGCGACCATCACCTGGACAACATCGTCGAGGGTACCGGCGCCGGCGTCTGCGTCTTCGATTACAACGGCAACGGCTTCCTCGACATCTACTTCGTCAACGGCGCCTGGACCAAGGGCGTCAGCGAAAACCGCGGCCGCGACCTCCGCGACAAGCTCTCCAACCAGCTCTTCAAGAACAACGGCGACGGGACCTTCACCGACGTAACCGAAGCGTCGGGAACCGGCGACAAGACCTTCAGCACCGGCTGCTCCGCCGCCGACTACGATAACGATGGCCACGTCGATCTCTACGTGCTGAATTACGGCGCCAACGTCCTCTATCGCAACAACGGCGACGGCACGTTCACCGACATCTCGGCGGCCTCCGGTCTCGACGATGCGCGCTGGAGCGTTCACGCCGTCTGGCTCGACTACAACAACGACGGCTGGCTCGACGTTTATGTCGCCAATTACCTGAAATACGACGACGGCAAGTTCCGCGATTTCTATCCGGCGCAGGGCTATCCGGGCCCGCTCAGCTACGCGGGCCAGCCCGACGCCCTCTTCCGCAACAACGGCGACGGGACCTTCACCGACGTCTCCGGCGAGCTGGGCATCGTTCAGCCCGACGGGCGCGCGATGAGCGTCACCGCCGTCGATCTCCGCAACAAGGGTTCGCTCGGCATCTACGTCGCCAACGACTCGATGGAAAATTACTACTTCGAGCCCGATGGGAACGGAAAATTCATCGACAGGGCCGTCGAATTAAACCTTGCTTACGGAGAAAACGGGCAGAACGTCGCCTCAATGGGTCCCGCGTTCGGCGATTTCAACCGCGATGGCTGGATGGATATTTTCATCCCGGACCTGAATTACTGCACACTCTTGATACAAGGCCCCAACGGTTTCGAGTACAAAACGCGCCAGGCGGGCTTGTCCGTAGTGATGGGGCAATACACCGGCTGGGCGCCGGTGGTCTTCGACTACGACAACGACGGCTGGCTCGACCTGTTCACCACGCACGGCAACGCCCACCACGAGTACGTCGAGGAAGACACGCTCGTCCACAACCGGGGCGACGGGACCTTCGAGGACGTCTCCGGCGACTCGGGCCAGTATTTTCACGAGAAATACGTGGGCCGCGGCGCCACCCATCTCGACTACGACAACGACGGCGATCTCGACCTGGTGATCCTCAACATCAACGACGCGGCCAAACTGCTGCGCAACGACGGTGGCAACCGGAGGAACTGGATCAAGGTGGAGGCCAAACTGAAGTTCCCCACCGGCGTTCGCGACGCCATCGGCGCGCGCGTCACGGTGACCGCCGGAGCGCTCCGCCAGATGGACGATCTTGAACCCACCCGCGGATATCTTTCGCAGGCCGACCCGCGGCTCCACTTCGGCCTCGGCGCCGCCACCTCGGCGGACATCGAAATCCGCTGGCCTGACGGCAAGGTCGAGAAACGCCAGAATGTGAAAGCCAATCAGACCGTGCGCTTCCTTCGCGAAGCGCAGGCGCAGGGAGTAAAGCGATGACAGCGCGGATTGTCGTCTTGCTTGTCGCGCCGGCCGCCGTCGCCGCCCTGGCAGCCGACCCGGTTTACATCGGAGCGCGTGTCTGCGGCAACTGCCATGCCGGCCCGGGAATGGGCTACCAGTTCAGCCTGTGGCTCCACTCCAAGCACAGTCAGGCCTGGGCCACGCTGGCCAAACCCGAATCCAAGAAGATCGCCCAAATCAGCGGGATTCGCGAGGATCCCCAGGAATCGTTTACCTGCCTCGGCTGCCACTCCAGCGGCGCGCAGGCCGAAGCCTGGCAGAAGGACGACACCTTCCGCGTCGAAGACGGCGTCCAGTGCGAAAGCTGCCACGGCCCCGGCAGCGAGTACGCCACCGAGGCGATCATGAAGGACCGCGCGGCGGCCATGAAGGCGGGACTCCAGATGCCGACGGAGCAGACCTGCATGACCTGCCACATCGTCAAAGGCTCCCACGTCGCCGTCCTCGCCTCGCCGCAGTTCGACGTCAAGAAGGGACTGGCCGCCATCGCCCATCCCGCCCCGCCGAATCCCACCATGGAGTCCATCCGGCGCGCGGTCGCCGACGGCGCCGGCGCCAAGGAAGGCCCCAAGTACGTCGGCTCGGAAGCTTGCGGCAAGTGTCACCGCGGCCCGCAGAACGGTTACCAGTACAGCGTCTGGCGGATGAGCGGCCACGCCCGCGCCTGGTCCACTCTCTCCAGCGAGAAGTCGCGCGAGGCCCTGGCCCGCCGCGGCCTCACCGGCGACCCGCAGACCCAGCCCTATTGCCTCTCCTGTCATTCCCCCGCCGTCGCCGAGGGCGCTGCCGCCGTGCTGCCATCTTTTTCCCCGGACGAGGGCGTCGGCTGCGAATCCTGCCACGGGCCCGGCAGCGACTACATGGCCGAAGCGGTGATGCGCGACCCCCGCGCCGCCCGCGCCGCCGGTCTCAAAACTCCCGACGAGCAAACCTGCGCGCGCTGCCACAAGAACGTAC
The DNA here is from genome assembly GCA_026129905.1 of Bryobacteraceae bacterium. Lineage (GTDB taxonomy): Bacteria > Acidobacteriota > Terriglobia > Bryobacterales > Bryobacteraceae > JAHCHE01. The sequence continues at coordinate 178,276 of JAHCHE010000008.1, forward strand.
ACGGCGCCGAGTATGAACTCCGCCGCGAGAAGATCGCTCATCCGAAACGACCCGCGCCGGTGGCGCGCGAACCCGACTACAAAACCCCCGTCAACCTCGCGCTCCGGCCCGATGGCAAGGAGTTGTACGTCACCTGTTCGGGCTCCGATTCGGTCGCCGTCGTCGACCCGCTGACCCGTAGGAAAGTGGCCGAAATCCCCGTCGGCGGCCAGCCCGACGATGTCGCCTTCACTCCGGACGGACGCCGCGCATTCGTTTCGAACATGTTCGACGACACGGTCTCCGTGATTGATGTCGCCACGCGAACGGTAACGAAGACCCTTGAGGCGGGCGACGAGCCGCACGGCGTCCTGGTGGACAAGCAGGGCAAGTACTGCTACGTGCTCAACACCGGCTCGGAAGACATCTCCGTCTTCGACGCGGCGTCGCTCGAGTGGATCAAGAACCTGTCCGCCAGCCGCCGCCCCTGGTCCCTGGCGCTTTCGCCGGACGGCTCCCGGATCGTCGTCACCCACACGCTTCCGCGCCTGGGGCCGTTCCGCGCGCCGCCGGTAGCCGAAACCACGATCATCGATGCGACCCGCGCCACGGTCGAGGACCGCCCGATCTTCCCCGGGGCGAACCTCCTGATGGGCGCCGCCTGGCATCCTTCCGGCGAGTACGCCCTGCTGACGCTGAACCGCACCAAAACCCTGGTGCCGATGACGCGCCTCGCCCAGGGCTGGACCATCACCAACGGCCTCGGCATCCTGTCGCTCGACGGCGAAGTGGACCAGGTGCTGCTCGACGAGCCCGATATCGGCTTTCCCAACCCCAACGACGTGGCCATCACGCCAGACGGCAGGTACGCGCTGGTCACCAGCGGCGGGACCAACCGGGTCGCGGTGGTGGACCTGAACAGGCTCACCGCCATGATCCGGCAGGCGTCGCCCGAGGACCGCCGGCGCACTCTGCCCAACCATACCGGCAAGCCGACCGAGTTCGTCGTCAAGCACATTCCCACCGGAATCAATCCGCGCGGCATCCTCGTGGCGCCGGACGGCCGGCACGCCTACGTCGCCAATGCGCTCGACGACTCGATCACGGTGATCGACCTGGCCGGCATGACCGCCTCGGCGCGCATCGACCTCGGCGGCCCGGCCGAAATCACCAAAACGCGCTTCGGCGAGCGGCTGTTTCACGATGCCAAGGTCACGCACCACCGCCAGTTCTCCTGCGCCACGTGCCACCCCGACGGCCACGTGGACGGCCTCACGTACGACATCGAGGCGGACGGCATCGGCATCAGCCCGGTGGACAACCGCACCCTGCGCGGCATCCTGGATACCGCGCCCTTCAAGTGGGAGGGCACCAATCCCAGCCTCTCCCGCCAGTGCGGCATGCGGCTGTCGGTCTTCTTCACCCGGCTGGAGCCGTTTCCGCCCGAGGAACTCTCGGCGCTCGACCTGTACGTGACCACGATCCCCCGGCCGCCGAATCGCTTCCGTCCGCTCGGCGCCGACTTCACGCCGGCCCAGCGTCGCGGCAAGGTCATTTTCGAGCGTACGCGCGCCAACGACGGGCGGGAAATCCCGGTTGGCAACCGCTGCATCACGTGTCACAACCCGCCGTACTACACCGACCGCATGCTCCACGACGTCGGCACGCGCGAAAAGCAGGACCGGCAGGCCAAATTCGACACGCCGCACCTGAACAACATTTACGATTCGGCGCCATATCTGCACAACGGCATGGCGAACACCTTGGAAGAGATCTGGACGGTCTACAACCCCAACGACTTGCATGGCGTCACCAACGACATGACCAAGGATCAGCTCAACGATTTGATCGAGTACCTGAAGACCTTATGAATACTGCGCTCTCGCGCCAGGGAACGACGAACTCGATCGGGATACGTGGAGGAAGGAGGGCATCATGATTCGACGCATCGCTTTTACGCTGCCTCTGCTGGCCGCGCTGTTGCTTCCGGCGCGCGGCGAGGACCTGCCTTATGTCTACACCAAGTGGAAGCATTTCACCACTGAAGACGGCTTGCCCAACGATCACATCTTCGCCGTACGGGCGGACGGCCCGCGCATTTGGGTCGGCACCGAGGACGGCCTGGCGATGATTGACAAGCGCACGGGCAAGATCCGTAGCTGGCGCGAGAAGGACGGCCTTCCCTGGAAGGTGGTCACCGCCATCGACGTCGATCCGAAAACCGGCGACGTCTGGCTGGGCCTGTTCGGCGGCGGACTGGCGCGCTTCAGCGGCGGCCGGTTCGACCACTATCACCAGTTGAACAGCGGCCTGGTGAACGATGTCGTCTATGGCGTGGCGGTGGAAAACGACAACATCTGGGCCGCCACCACCGCAGGAGCATCCCGTTACAATACCGTCACCAAGGAGTGGACCATCTTCACCGAGAAGAACGCCCCCATGGAGGAGATCTGGAACTACGCGGTCTCCTACGCCGACGACAAGGTCTACCTCGGCGTCTGGGGCAGCGGCGTGCTCGAATACGACCTCAAGACCGGCAAGTGGAAGGAGTACCTCGACCCGGACGGCGAAATGGAGATCGACCTCTACCGTGACGACGGCATCGCCCACGTCATCACCACCGGCGTCAGCTATGTCGACAAGATTCTCTGGGTCTCCAGCTATTTCGGCGCCTCGCGCTACGACGGCCGCAACTGGCGCGTCTTCTACAACCAGGACTCCGGCCTGCCGAGCGATTTCGAGAACAACATGAAGGCCCGCAGCGGCAATGAGGCATGGTACTGCACCGACAAGGGCCTGGGCGCGATTATGGACTTCAAAACCAACACCTGGGTGGCCTATTCGCGCGATCCCAAAACCCTCCGCGGCAAAGCCCTCGTCACCCGCGACAAGACCGTGCTCGAGGAAATCGACCTGGAGACCGGCGTCCCGCACAGCTTCATGATCGCGGTGGACTTCGACGGCAACGACGTGTGGGTGGGTACGGCCAAGGGACTGGGCCACGGCATCGGCGAAGGCTATTACCCCGGCCTGCGAACCAGGCCGTCGATTGTGGCCCAAGGGAGGTGAGCGATGAAGTCCCTGACGATTCTCCTTCTGCCGCTGCTGCTCTTCGCGGCCGGGCCCGCCGACGACTGGGAGAAGATCCCCGAACTCAAGGCCCTCATTGACGAAGACACCGCCGAGGTGCTCCGGCGCGTCAACGCCGCCGGCTACTACGGCGTCCCCGAGCTGAATCTGAAGAAGGATGTGAACTACGCCTCCACGCCCGCCGACCTCGAGCCATTCCGGGACGTCAAGCCCTACAAGGAACACTTCCTGCTCCAGATGGAGTACACGGGCTCCGGCCGCGGAATTCCCGAACCGGACGATGTCAAGAGCGTGAAATTCGGCTTCATCGGTCCCATCATGAGCACGGTCTCGATCGCCACCGGCGGCAAGAGCCACGAGGAAGCGCTCGGCATCAAGATGCTTCAGGGCACGCAACTGGCGATTGAGGAGGCCAACGCCAAGGGCGGCTATTTCCGCCGCAAGATCCCCTTCGAGCTCGTCGTTACAAACGACAACGGACTCTGGGGCTCTTCCGGAAACGAGATCATTAACATGGCTTACAAGGACCATGTCTGGGCCATCCTCGGCACCATCGACGGCGCGAACAGCCACATTGCGATCCGCGTCGCCCTCAAAGCGGAACTGGTGATGATGAACACCGGCGATACCGATCCGACCTTCATCGAAACGAACATTCCCTGGGTCGCCCGCTCCATCGGCGACGACCGCCAGCAGGCCTACCTGCTCATCGACTACATGATCCGCAAGCTGGACTTCAAGCGTATCGGCATCATCCGCTCCAGCAACCGTTACGGGCGCTTCGGCGTGCGCGAGGTCAGGGATAGCTGCCGCCGCCTGGGCCGCCCGATCGCGATGGAGATGGCCTTCAAGCTCGGCCAGGACGACTATTCCTTGCAGCTCGAGCGCCTGAAATCGGCCAACCTCGACGCCATCGTGTTCTGGGGCAACGCCCGTGAGGGCGGCGTCATTCTCAACCAGATGCGGCACATGGGAATGAACCAGCCGTTCTTCGGCTGCGACCGCATGGTAGCCGACGAATTCGTCCAGCTCGCCGGCCATAACGCCGACGGCGTCATTGCCGCTTTTCCCTGGAACCCGACGCGCGACGACCCGAAGCTGGCGCGGTTCCGCCAGGCGTTCCGCAAGAAGTTCAACCAGGAGCCCGATACCTACGCCGCGCACGCCTACGACGGAATGAACATGCTGATCTGGGCGACCCAGGTAGCCGGGCTGAACCGGGCCAAGATCCGCGACATTCTCGCGTACCGTACCAGACCGTGGCCCGGCGTCACCGGCGACATTCCGCTCAGTGCAGCCCTGGACGACCTCGGCGACGTCTTCCTGGCCCGCTTTGACAATGGCGGCTGGGAATACCACTCGCGCGAGGACCTGAAGATACCCCGCGGCTACATCCCGGCGCGCGACCGCGTGACGCGCGGAAGCCTTACCGGCGACGAATGAGGCTTGCCGCCGCCCTTCTGCTGGCCGGCTTGCCGGCCGTCGCTGCCGACATCGCCATTGGTTACTACGGCCCGGACGATCCGGCCCACCCGGTCGGCGGCGCGTACTGGCAGGGCGCGACCCTCGCCATCGAGGACGCAAATCGCGAGGGCGGCTACCGCGGATCTCCGTTCCGGCTGGTGCAGGGTTGGGACGACAATCCCTGGACCGGAGGGGCGGCCGTCGTCGTGCGAATGGCTTACAAAGAGCGCGTCTGGGCCATCATCGGCGGCATCGACGGCACATCCACGCATTTGGCCGAGCAGGTGGTGGCCAAGGCGCTCCTGGCCCTGATCGACCCGGCCAGCACGGACCGCACCGTCAACGCGGCCTTCGTCCCCTGGATGTTCTCCTGCTCCCCGGACGACCGCGCGCTGATGGAGGCGCTCGGCGAGGCGCTGCTGGACGGCCCCTACCGCGACGCCTTTGCGCTGGCGGCGGCCACCGATCACGACTCGCGCATCACGACAACCGAGTTCGTCGCCGTGCTGAACCGCCTTCAGGCAAGGCCCCGGCGGCGCGCCGACTTCCAGCCCGGAAGTCAGGACCTCGCCGCCGTGGTCGACCACGTGCGCGATTCCGGCGCCAAAGCCATCGTCGTGCTGGCCGGCCCGCAGGACAGCGCTGCCCTCGTGGCGGAACTCCGCCGAGCGATGCCCGAACTCGCGATCTTCGGCGGTCCCGCCATGGCGACGCGCACGTTTACGAAACTCGCCCGGTCCTCCGCCCGCGGCGTCCGCTACGCGCAGCCCCTCGGCGAACCGGACTCCGCCTTCGCCCGGCGATTCCAGGAGCGCTGGGGCGTGGAACCCGATCCGGGCGCCTACCACGCATACGACGCCGCCGGGTTGGTGGTGGCCGCCATCCGTGACGCCGGCCTCGACCGAACGGCGATTCGCGACGCCCTCAAGGCGCTCTCCCCCTGGAAAGGCGTCTCCGGCGTTATCGAATGGGACAAGCTGGGCCGCAACGCGCGCCGCGCCGCCATGGCGGTCCACGAATAGCCCGGCCGGCATCCGGCGCCGGGTATACTACCTGTCATGCTGGGACTCCGCGCCGCCCCTCTCGTCTTCGCCGCCTTGTGCGCAACCGCCGCGGCGGATTGGCCGCAATTCCGCGGCCCCAACGCGCGCGGCGTCTCCGGCGCCACGGACCTGCCGGTTGAATTCGGCCCCGGCCGGAACGTCGTCTGGAAAACGGATCTCCCGCCCGGACACTCCTCGCCGGTGGTAACGGGCGGCCGGATCTTCCTCACCGGATTCTCCGAGGATGCGCTCTACGTGTTTGCCCTCGACCGGACCAGCGGCCGCATCCTCTGGCGGCGAGAAGTTCCCCGTCCCCGAAAGCAGGAGCTGCACAAGTCGAACAGCCCCGCTTCTCCCAGCGTCGCCACCGACGGCGCCAACGCCTACGCCTTCTTCACCGACTTCGGCCTGATCTCCTACGGCCCGGACGGCGAGGAGCGATGGCGCGCGCCGCTCGGGCCGTTCCACAACCCGTTCGGCATGGGCGCCTCGCCCGTGCTGGCCAACGGCAAGGTGATCCAGGTCTGTGACGCGGAGAGCGGTTCCTTCGCGGTGGCTGTGGATCAGCGCACCGGCCGCCAGGTCTGGCGCGTGGAACGCCCGGAGATGACCCGCGGCTTCTCGACGCCGGTGCTGTACCAACCCGAAGGCGGCAGCTTGCAGGCGCTGGTGGCCGGGACGAACCGCCTGGTGGCGTACGATGTCGAAACCGGCGCCGAGATCTGGTGGGTCCGCGGCCTCACGTGGCAGTTGAAGCCCACGCCCGTCGTCGACGGCGACACGGTCTACGTGCTTGGCTGGGCCGGCGGCGCCGACCAGGGCAACCAGGAAAACCTTCCCTCGTTCAACGAAACGCTGGCGGAGCGGGACGCCGATAAGGACAAACGCTTGTCCAAGGATGAACTGGCCGGCTCGCGCTACGAGCGCGACTTCGCCGAAGCCGACCTGGACCGCGACGGCTTTCTCGGTGAGCGCGAGTGGGACAAGTTCCGCGAGAAGCGGGCCTCGGTCAACTCGGTGATGGCGGTCCGGCTCGGCGGGAGCGGCGATATGACGGAGCGCAGCGTCCTCTGGCGCTACTACAAGTCGCTGCCCAACGTGCCCTCGCCGCTGCTCTACCGAGGCGTGCTGTACCTGATGAAGGAGGGCGGCATCCTGACGGCGCTCGATCCGGCTACCGGGACGGTGTTGAAGCAGGGCCGGCTCCAGGGCGCGCTGGACTTCTACTACTCCTCGCCTGTGGCAGCCGACGGCAAGATCTTCACCTCCAGCCAGGCCGGACAGGTCTCGGTGATCAAGGCCGGTCCGGAGTGGGAGGTGCTGGCCGTCAACGCGATGGACGACGAGGTGTTCGCCACGCCCGCCCCGCTCGACGGCCGCCTCTACCTTCGCACCCGGAGCGCGCTGTACTGCTTCGGCAATACGCCTTAGCTTCCCCGCCCGGCCTATTTTTGCGCCGCCCGCTTGAGTTCGAGCACCTGGCCATCGGCGAGCAGGCGCGCCCGCAGCTTGTCGTACGGTACGTCCTGCACGGCGATGCCGCCATCGATGGCCATCGCCGCGGCGGTGGCCGCCGACTGCCCGAGAATCATGAACACCGGCTCCATGCGGATGGAGCCGTAGGCGATGTGCGAACTGGACACGCACACCGGCACGAGCAGGTTCGCGGCCTGACCTCGTTTCGGAACCAGCGCGCCGTACGAGATCTGGTAAGGCCCGTTGGTGCTGACGCCGATGTCCCCTTCGTTCTGCACGTAGCCGTCGGGCGTGATGTAGCGCTGGATGTTGTGCGAATCGATGCCGTAGGAGCCCATGCCCACCGGCTCCGGCGTGGGCCGCTTCTTGGTCAGCTCGTTCTCGGTCATCACGTACCGGCCGATCATGCGGCGCGCCTCCCGCACGTAAAGCTGGTGCGGCCAGTTCCCGCTGCCGGTGAACTCGTCCTTGGCGAGCCCCCACTTCGCCATCTCGGTCCGTACGTCGGCGGGGACGCGCGGATCGTTGGCGATGAAGTAGAACCAGCCCTGCTGGTAGCCGATGTGCTCCCGGATGATCTCCCGGCGGCGCTCGTAGTTGGCTTCCGGGTAGTCCCAGTTTCGGCCGATGTTGTCGGTGCTGAACGGACCGTGGTTGTTCGTGTCCGTTTTGCGATTCGGAATCGGATCGAACTTGTCGAACGTCTCCCGCCAGCCGGCGGCGAAGATGCGCAGCAGCAGCTCGTACTGCCTGGCGTCGTAATCGGCCGGCTTGGGGAACGGCACGCGGTTGGCCGGAACCTGGGTGAGGCAGACGCGGAAGCAATAAGCCTGCACCTTGCGGTCGCCGTCGCCGTAGTTGCCGGGTGGCTCGGCGCTGATGCGCGGCAGGATCCCGCTCGAGGGATCGCCGGGGACGACGTACGGTGAAATGGGCGTCTTGACGGCGCCGAAGTGGTGGCGGTGGTGCAGCACGCCGGTCTGAACGCCGTTCCACTTCTCGCCATAGGTCCGGGTGGATTCCCGCCCGACGTGGAAGTCGACGCCCGCGGCGGCCATCAGGTCGCCCTCGTACGTAGCGTCGATGAACATCCTCCCCGAGTACGTTTGGCCGTCGAGCGTCGTGATGGAGACGATGCGGCCGCCCTCCTTCTTGACGCCCTTCTCCCGGTCCAGCCAGGCGTCGCGCACGACCGGGATCCCGGCCTCCTTGACCCACGCCTCGAAAACGCCCTCGGCGACGTGCGGCTCGAAGATCCACATCGCGCGGCCGGTCTCGTCCATCGCCTCGGTGTCCTGACCTTTGTTGCCGTACTCCTCCCGCTTCTGCCAGCGCCAGGCCTCCGGCTTCTGGTAGTGCTGCCAGACACGGTGGTAGAACTCGCGGGAAAGGCCGCCGATGACGGACTTGTCGCCCGAGTCGGTCCACCCCAGGCCGCCCGCGGAGAGGCCGCCGAGATGGCGCTCCGGGCAAACCATCACGACGGACTTGCCCATCCGCGCCGCCTGCACCGCCGCCGCGACGCCTCCCGACGCGCAGCCGTAGACGACGATATCCGCCCGCCGCGGCGCCGCGCCGAAGACGACCGGGGCAGCGCAAAGCAGGAGTTGAAGAACCCGAAACCTCATATGACCACCCACCACTGTACGCGATTGCGGCGGCGAGGCGATCTTACTGCGCCGAGCGGATGACAGGCAGCGGGATGGGCGGCAGCGGCTCGAAGAGGCCGAAGGAGAAGATCGCGGTGGCCGAGGCGATGGCCACGTATTGCTTCCCGTTCACCGCGTAGGCGATCGGCGAGGCGGTGAGGCCTTCGCCCATCTGGAAGTGCCAGAGGTGCCGGCCGTCGCGGGCGTCGAGCGCCACCAGGTGGCCGTCGTCGTCACCGAAAAAGACGACGCCTCCGGCGGTGGAAACCGTGCCCGCCCACGATTCCGCGGGTCCCGTCATCGGATACTCCCAGACGCGTTTGCCGGTTCGGGGATCGATGGCGCGTACGAAGAACTGTCCCAGCTCGGAGGGCTTAGGGCCCGCGCCGCCGCCGGCGAAGTTCTTCATCGGTTCCGGCTTCTTGGCCGAACTGGTGAAGATGTCGCATTGCTCCAGCGTCACCACGTAGAGCAGGCCGGTGGCGGGATTGAAGGAGGGTGACATCCAGTTGGTTGCGCCGCGGACGCCGGGACAGACGCGGTTGCCCGTCGGCGTCGGGTCCTTGCCCGGCGCGAGGATTGGCCGTCCCTTCGCGTCGATGCCCGTCGCCCAGTCGAGCTTGTCGACCAGCCTGGAGGCCGAGAGGAACTCGCCCGTCGTCCGGTCCAGGACGTAGAAGAAGCCGTTGCGGTTGGCGTGCAGCACCAGCTTGCGGGGCTTGCCCTCGTAGGGCAAATCGACCAGCACCGGCCATGCTTGCGCGTCCCAGTCGTGCGTGTCGTGCGGGGTGAACTGGAAGTACCATTTCCTTTCCCCCGTGTCGGGGTCGATGGCGAGCAGCGAGCAGGAGTAGAGATTGTCGCCCTTGCGGTCGCCGCCGTAGAAGTCGGGCCAGGGGTTGCCGGTCGTCCAATACAGGAGATTCAGCTCCGGGTCATACGTGCCGGTGAGCCAGGTTCCGGCGCCGCCCCACTCGACGTAATCGCCCCAGGACTCGGCGCCGGGCTCGCCCTTTGCCGGAACCGTGTAGAGCCGCCAGATCTCCTCGCCGGTCGCGGCGGACAGGGCCACCACATAGCCGCGCATCCCGCTGTCGCCGCCGGAGACGCCCACCACCACCTTATCCTTCACCGCCAGCGGCGCCAGCGTCGCGTTCAGGCCGTCCTCCACATTGCCGTACTTTTTCTGCCAGAGAAGGCTGCCGTTGCGGCGGTCGAGCGCGACCAGGTGGACGTCGCTGGTGACGAAGTAGACCGCGTCGCCGAGGATCGCCGCGCCGCGATTGACGTCCTGCTTCTTCGAGCGGGAGTCCTTGTATTCCCAAATTAGCCGCCCGGAGCGGGCGTCGAGGGCGCGGACCTCGTTGCTGTTGGTGATGTACATGACGCCGTCGTGGACGATCGGACTGGTTCGCAGACCATTGGCGCCCGGCACGTGATAGACCCATTTCGGAACGAGCCGGCCGGCGTTGTCGGGCGTGATCTCGGTGAGCGAGCTGTGGCGCTTGCCCGCATAGTCGCCCGCATAGGTCAGCCAGTTGTCGCCGGGACCTCGGAGGATATCGTCGTACCGGACCTGGGCCGGCAGCAGTCCGCCCGAGGCGGCCAGTAGCAGCATCGTTGTGAATCGGAACACTTGCTCTCTCTCTCCGAATTAGGGTTCTTTCGCGGCGGGCGGGAGCGGGCGGGCGCTTTGGCGCGACAGGTAGGCGATCACGTCCGTGAGTTCCCGCGGGCTCAGGCGCTGCTTGTAGTCGCCCGGCATCGGCGAGCGGCGGCTCAATTGCAGCTCGCGCAAGTCCGCCGTTTCGAGCAGATGGATCTTCCCCTGCTCGTCGACGATCTGCACCGCGTAATTGGTGTAATTCCGGGCTACTCCGGTAATGACCCGGCCGTCTTTGAGCACGGCCTTCGCTCCGCGATAGCCGCGGAAACCGTCAGCGTCCGGATCGACGATGGCTTCACGGATCTTGTCGACCGAGCGCTGCGCGCCGATGTTGCTGAGATCCGGACCCAGAAGACCTCCCCGGCCGAGGATGCGGTGACAGGCGCCGCACTCGCCCTTGCCCCAGAACACGGCTTCGCCGGCGGCAATATCGCCGGCCGGAGTGGTTTCGATGGCCGGGGCCGTCAGCGACCGGACGAAAGCGGCGATCTCCCAAAGCTGGTTGTCGGGCAGCCGCGTCGGCGGCATGTCCGCACCCGGTATCCCGTTCCGGATGGTTTGGAACAGGGCCTCTTCGTCGAGCGGATGCCAGGCGCCGCGCTCATGGAGGTTCGGACCGCGCCCGCCCTCGCCGGCGGGCCCGTGACAGGCGGCGCACGACGTGGCGAAGCGCGCTTTCCCGGCGGCGATGGCCCTCGAGTCGCCGATGGCGGGGTGGCTTTTCTTCGGCTCGGATTTATCGGCATGCTGCGCCGCCAGGGGCAGCGCGAGGAACAGCAGCGCGGTACAACGCATGGTAAAGATGGTTCGATTCTGCCAGATTCGGAGGTCCGCCGGCGGGCGGGGATCGTCAGGTTTCGCCCTCCGAGCGCTCCATTTGCCGGCGGAGGCTCAACGGGCGCATGTCCGTCCAGACCTCCTCAATGTAGGCGAGGCAATCCTTCTTGAGACCTTCCTTGCCGGCGTCGCGCCACCCCGAGGGGACATCGCGGAAGGCGGGCCAGATGGAATATTGTTCCTCGTGGTTAACGACCACTTTGTAGATGGTTTCGTCGTCGCGCTCGTCAGCGGCCATGGTGTGCTTGCCGGCGAGATCAAGTATCCCACACCCGAGAGTCTACACGGTCGCCGGGGGAACCGGGCTGATACCCTTACCTTATGACGGTGCTGGTGGTGCTGCTCGGCGCCTGGGGATTGTTCCGCGCTGCGGGCGCCTTCGGGGTCCGGGCGTGGAGCACGTGGCGCGATTCGGGCCGATGGGCGCTGGCTGCGATGCTGATGTTGACGGCCTCGGCGCACTTCACCGCGATGCGGCACGACCTGGTCCGGATGGTCCCGGAATGGGTTCCGCAACCGGAGGCAGTTATCTATCTGACCGGGGTTCTCGAGATCGCGGCGGCTGTCGGGATCCTGGTGCGGAGCACACGAAGGATTGCCGGCCTGGGTTTGTGCGCCTTGCTGATCGCCATGTTCCCGGCAAACGTAAGAGCGGTCCAGGAAGGGTTGACCCTGGGGGGAAGTCCGCCCACGCCGTTGTGGCTTCGGGCGCCGATGCAGATTGGGTTCATCTGGCTGGCGTGGTGGTCGACCCGGACGCGGCAATCGGACGGGGCGGGCTATCGAAAACGATAGTCTCGCCGATAAGCCGATTATCCGGATGGATATCGATCTGGATGGACGAAAAGGCATTTCCGCCAGCGACCTCGTTGCGGTCACTCTATTCTCTGAACAACTTGCGGTGATTGGCCACCTATCGTTTCGGTTCGGCAGCGGAACTGCACTCAGGTTCAACGTATGACGAGATCGCCTTCCCGCTCCGCCGGAGGAACCGTACCGATGCCCGCTCGCGAGGCGTACACGCGAAGCCTCCAGGCCGCCGGCATCCACTTGGCCCCGCAGCAACCACGGCGCGGCGTTACTCGTGCTTCCGCCTTCGTCGTCGCCGCCTCCTGGTGCGGCTCGGCGGCGGCCGGCGCCGCCTTGGGCTGCCTGGTCACCGGCCATCCACCGTGGGAAGCGCTGAGCTGGTTTGGCCGGGGTTCGGCGGAGACCGGCGCCTTGCTGCTTACGGCAGCCACCCTGTTGCTTCACTGGCCGTTCAAGTGGGCCATCGAGCAGTGGTGGTAAGCACGGCTTCCGGGAGATGCCGGTAGAGGTGAACCGTAAGATACGGCGCGCCCGCCGGCGCGGGCTCCTGGTCGTCCTCGCCGTGGATGTTCTGAATCATGCTTCGGACGTGAACCAGCTCGGGCGGCAAGCGCCGTGATCGCAACGCCTCCCGCACTTCCGGGAGATGGCTCGAGAAGGCGGGAAATTCCACCAGCGTCGTGGAAACGACCTCTTCGCGACCGTCCGGATAGACATAGCCGACGGCAGCGTGATGAAAGATCTGCGGATTCACCGGAAACGAGACCGAGGCCAGCGCATCGAGGAGTTCCTCGAGAAGGCGGGGCTCGACATGGATTCTGACGCTGACCAGCTCTCCCTCGCGCCCTGTCAGGCAGGGTAGCGCCGGAGCGACGCCTGGACCTACGCTCATACTTCCTCCCGCGTCCAACGTGGACGCACGGCTTAGAGCGAACGGCCCATAAAAGCGAAAACCCCGGCGAAAGGCGCCAGGGCTAGCATCTACCGAAGCCGATTCGCCTTTAGCACTTTTTTTTACGTGGTTGCAAGTAGCCAAATCCGCCGGAGCGGAATCTAAATCACTCCACGTCCTTTTTAGGATACCACTGGTCGGCGGTGGTTGCAATGGAAATCGCGGGCGTGAGCGGCGATGAGCGGACGCGATGAGCGCCGTAGACTTGCACTTAAGTGAAGGCAAGTAACGGGTTGAGCCGGCTTTCCGAACTGGCCCTGCGCCAGCGCCGACAAGGGTTGGCGGCACAACTGCCGCCAGTCGCCGAGATCCTGCGCGGATCGCTGGTGGAGCGATTCCTCATCCCAGGCCGTCTGGGTGAACACGGCTCCGGCCCGATGCCGGGCGGCGCGCAAAGCCATTTCCACCGCCTCCAGGTCCGTCTGGGCAGTTTGCTTGCGCTCCGCGAAGACACGCGCCAACAGCGTAGTTAATTCGCGCGCGATCTCGACCTGGATCGCCGCGGCCGTTTTTTCTCCTCCGGCGTCAGCGTGTCCTCCAGCGGGCGCGCACGGCAAATCTTCTCGCTGACCTCCAACAGATCTCGGCTTAATGCGCGGAACCGGTGGTACTCCCCAGTTTCGTTTTGGGTCTTACGCAGGGCCGCTGGAGTGGAAAAGGTTTCGGTGACAGTCTTGCCGCCGACCTTTCGAGGTTTCAAGCCACAAAAAAAGAAGCCGCTTTGGGCTCACCTTCATGTCGCGCACCGAATCGGCTCTTGCCTCCCAAGCCGGACTATGCGAGATTCATAGTGTTCAAGTCCTTGTCTAGCCAGGCCCGCGATTTCTCGCGCGCTCATCTTGGAGGAGTCTATGTCGGCAATCCAATACTACGAAAAAACGACCGGCGTTCTGGCGCGGATACGCGCGACGCAGTTGGAACGGATCGAGCAGGCGGGTGAGGCGATCGCTTCGGCGATTGCGGCGGGGCGGCGCGTGTACCTGTTCGGGAGCGGCCACTCGGTGCTGCCGGTGCTCGATATTTTTCCGCGGTACGGCAGCTTTGTCGGATTCGTTCCGCTGTACGATCCGCGCCTGATGTGGTTCAACGTGGTGGGTCCGGGCGGAGCGCGCGAGCTGCTCTGGCTGGAGCGCACCGAAGGCTATGTCGAGGTTTTCCTGCAAAGCTATCCGCTGGCCAAGGGCGACGCGATGCTCGTGTTCTCGCACGGCGGCTTGAACGCGGCGCCGATCGAGGTGGCGCTGGCCGCGCGAGACAAGGGGCTCACCGTGGTTACCGTATCGTCGCACGCCAACGCGGCGGCGGCTAGGCCCACGCATTCCAGCGGGAAGAGGCTCTCCGACGTGGCCGACATCGCCATCGACAACTGCGTGCCGCCGGAGGACGCGCTGGTGGATATCGGCCGGCCGGAGAACGTTGCGGCCGGGTCCACGGTGGCGGCGGTGTTCATCGCGATGTCGCTGGTGGCCGAGACGGGCGCGCGGCTGGCGGGCAAGGGTCATGCGCCGGTGACGTTCGTCTCGCCGAACGTGCCCGGCATCGAGAAGGATCACAATCAGCGGGTCTTCGAGATCTACGCGCAGAAGCTGTACGAGCGTGACTGAGGCGTCGCTGCGCCGCGGCCGCCTGGAAGCGCAGGCGTGCGCCGGCATGTTCCTGTTCGGGATCGTGATGGCGCTGTTGGGCGCGTGTCTGCCGCTGCTGGCGCGGCGCCTGGCGTTCGATCTGGCGCAGGCGGGCGACCTCTTCCTGGCGATGAACGGCGCGATGCTGGCGGCGAGCATCGTCTCGGGTCCGCTGATGGACCGGAAAGGGACCAAGCCGCTGCTGGTGGCGGGCCCGTTCCTCGTTGCCGGCGCGCTGGCGCTGGTAGCGGGCGCGGGGAGCTACGCAGAACTCGCGGCGGCGCTCGCTCTGCTCGGTGCGGGCGGCGGCGCGATCAACGCGGGCGCCAACACGCTGATGGCCGACCTGTTCGACGAACCGCGCCGGAAGAACTCGGCCATGAACCGCCTGGGCATCTTCTTCGGATTCGGCGCGCTGCTGCTGCCATTCGGGATCGGGGCGCTGATCGAGGCGGTCGGACTGGTTCCCCTGCTGGCCGGATGCGCGGCGCTGAGCGCGCTGGCGGGCGCAAGCAGCGCACCAACGACGTTTCCTCGAGCCAAGGCGCGCGAGACGCTGCCGTTTCGGCAACTACTGCGGCTGGCGCGATCGCCGCTGGTTCTTGCGTTCGGGCTCCTGCTGTTCTTCCAGTCCGGGAACGAGTTCATCCTGGGCGGCTACATCACCACGCTGCTGACGCGGGAACTCGGGGCGACGGTGGCGACGGCTTCGTACGTCCTCGCCGGGTATTGGGCGGCGCTGATGCTGGCGCGGGTACTGGCGAGCCGCTGGCTGCTCCGCGTGAGCGGCCACAAGTTCGTCCTGGCCTGCGCCGCGGGGGCGGCGGTCTTCTCTTGGTTGATGTCAGAGGCGCCGTCGAGAGGCATGGCGGCCGCGGCGACGGTGATGGCGGGCTTCTGCCTGGCGGGGATCTTCCCGACGGTGCTCGGCTTGGCGGGCGCCCAGTTCAAGGAGCGCACCGGGGCGGTGTTCGGCATCCTGTTCGCGATGGCGCTCACCGGGGGGATGACGCAGCCGTGGCTGGTGGGGCGACTGGCGGAGAACTACGGCGTGCGAGCGGCGCTCAAGTGGCCGGCTGGCTGCTTCGCCGCGATTGTCCTATTAGAGCTTCTCGCCGCGCGGCTGGGCCGGGCAGCCGAGCCAGGCGGTTCACCGCCGAGTAAAACGCAGACAGGTCGCCGCCCGCGCGTTCGATGAGCGTCTCAAAGTACGGAACGTACGAGTAATAGGCGGCGATTCGCGCCAGGTGAGCGTTGTTCGCGTCGCCCTTTGCCGCGAGTTTTTCGCGGCGCGAGAGATTCGACGCGTACAGCGCGACGAGCTTGTCGTGAAGACCGAGCAGGCGGCGGATCTCGACTTCGGCGCGCAGGATGCTTTCCGCGGCTTCCTCCGCTAATTCGCGTGCGCGGCCCCAGCGGCGTACTCCTTCCCGCTCGACCGCGGCGGCGAAGGCCTCGTTGAAGAACGAATCGCCGCGGACGAAGATCTTCTGGTGCGCGAGTTCGTGGAAGATCAGTCCGGCGACTTCGAATTCCGGACGGTGGATGAAGGCGGACAACGCCGGGTCGTCGAACCAGCCGAGCGTGGAGTAGGCCGGGGAGGCATGCACGTAGACGTCGTTGCCCTGAAGTCGAAGCTCGCCGGCGAATCGCCGCGCGGCCGTTTCCGAGAAGAAGCCGCGATAGATCAGGCGGCCGAGGAGCGGATAGCGCCACGTGACCGGCGCCACCGACAGTTCCGGCGCGGCGAACACGGTCCACACCGCCGCGGGGCGGCCGATCTCGGCGTAGCAGCGATAGCTGCCGTTGTCGGGCAGGGCAAGGGCCTGGATGGCGAAATCGCGGATTCGCAGCACCAGCGCCAGCTTCTCCCTCAGGTCGGACCTGGTCTTTTCGGACCGAATTAACCTGGGGATCGAGCGCCTCGCCAGCATCAGCCGGCAGTGTCCCGAAACAGCGGCTGCGAGATAGGCGAGCAACCCGGCTACGTCACTTCACCGAACAGGATCTGCCGGAACTCGTAAAAACCCTTCCTGCCGGCAATCCAGCGGGCGGCTTCGAGCGCGCCGCGGGCGAAACCTTCGCGGTTCCGGGCGACGTGCCGGAGGGTGATGGTATCGGCGGCGGAATCGAAGCCAATCTCGTGGATGCCTGGAACCTTGCCGGCGCGATTGGCGGCCACGCTGATCGGCCGGTGGTAGCCGGCCTGGGTCATGGATTCCACCAGCTTCAGAAGCGTGCCGGAGGGCGCGTCCTTCTTGGCGTCGTGGTGGATCTCCCAGGCCCAGGCGCCGTAGTCCTCGTGGCGGGAGAGCAGGCGGGCCGCCTCGGCCGCGAGGCGCGTGAAGACGTTCACGCCGACGGAGAAATTCGGCGCCCAGACCAGGCCCGAGCCGTGCTCCTCAACGGCAGCTTTGACGTAATCGAGATGCGCGGTCCAGCCCGTCGTGCCGGCCACCGTGTTCACTTTGAGGATGGCGAGCCGGGTCAGGTTTTCAACCACCGTGTCCGGAGTGGAGAACTCGACGGCGACGTCGATGCCTTCGAAATTCTCCTCCGTCATTCCTTCGTAGTTGGCGTTGTTGTGGATGTCGAGCTGCAGCGCCGTTTCGAAGCCGTATTCGGGCGCGAGCTGCTCGATGATCCGTCCCATTTTTCCATAGCCGACGATGGCGAGTTTCATTCAAACACCTGCGGATCGAGTTCGGAGAAGAACTCGGCATGCAAGGCCTCCAGCGCGCGCTCAACGTCTTTCGCCGCGACAACGAAGCCGAGGTTCAGCAGCGAAGCGCCCTGGGAAATCATGCGGATGTTGACGCCGTTCAGCGCCTTGAAGACGCGGCCGGAAACGCCCGGCGTGTAGCGGATGTTGTCGCCCACCAGGCAGATGATCGCCTGGTTCTCCTCAACGTCCACCTGGGAGAACGCTTCGAGTTCATCGCGGATCTTCGGAAGTTCGGCCGGCCGGTCGATGGTGGCCGAGACGCTGACCTCGGAGGTGGAGACCATATCAACCGAGGTTTCGTTGCGGTCGAAGATCTCGAAGATCCGCCGCAGAAAACCGTGCGTGCCCACCATGCGGGTGGACGTAATGTTCACGACGGTGATGTTTCGCTTGGTGGAGATGGATTTCACCACGTTCGTGCAGGGAACGCGATCGGCCACGATCCTGGTGCCGTCGACCTCGGGGCGATACGAATTCAGGACCAGGACCGGGATGTTCTTTTCAATCGCCGGCAGCACGGTGGCCGGATGCAGCACGCGCGCTCCGAAGTACGCCAGTTCCGCCGCCTCTTCGAACGAGATGACCTTGACGCGGTGGACGCCCTTCACCACTCTCGGGTCGGCGGTGAGGATGCCGTCAACGTCGGTCCAGATCTGGATCTCCTCGGCCCCGATGCCGGCGCCGGCGATGGACGCGGTGAAATCGGAGCCGCCGCGGCCGAGGGTTGTCGTGACGCCGTTCCGGTCCGAGGCGATGAAGCCGCCCATCACCACCACCCGCTTCCCCGCCAGCGGAGGAATCGCCGCCTGGAGCCGGCTGTACGTCTCGTCGAACAGCGGAGACGCCTGCGTGTGGCGGCTGTCGGTGACGATAACCTCGCGGGAGTCGACATGGACCGCGCCGAGGCCGGCCTGGCGGAAGGCCTCGGCGACAATCAGGCTGGACAGGCGCTCGCCGTAGCTGGATATGGCGTCGATGGAGCGGGGCGTCAGTTCGCCCAGCATGGCCAGGCCGCGGACGAGTTCCGACAACTCGACAAACAGCCCTTCGACGCGGCCGTCGAGCGAGCCGCCTTCCTCGAGGTGGAACTGTTCGAGCGCGCGCAAAAGCTCGAGCGCCTTGTCGCGCCGGCCGGCCACGGCATGGCCCGCGATCTCGAGCAGCCGGTCAGTGGTCTTGCCCATCGCCGAGACGACTACCACCGGACGGCGCTGCCGGCGGTTGGCGACGATGGCCGCTACGTGGCGGATCCGGTCGGCGGAGGCGACGGAGGATCCGCCGAATTTCATCACGATCATGCGTCGATTAGGCCCTCGCTCTTCAGCAGTTCGGCGTTCAGGACGGCCGCGCCCGCGGCGCCGCGCACGGTGTTGTGGCCCATGGCGAGGAACTTCCAATGGAAGACCGGGCAGTCGCGCAGGCGGCCGACGAAGACGCTCATGCCGTTGAAGCGGTTAACGTCGCGGCGGGGCTGGGGCCGGTCGTCCTCGGGCATGTAAACCACCGGGCAGGGCGGCGCGCTCGGAAGCTCGCGCTCCTGCGGGACGCCGCGGAAGCCGGCGAACGCCTTGAGCAGATCCTCGCGGGACGGCTTGCGTGCGAACTCGACGGCAACCGTTTCCGTGTGGCCGTCCAGGACCTGGACGCGGTTGCAGGCCGCGCTGACCCGCATCGGGTGATCCTGGAACGCGCCGCCGTTGCACTCGCCGAGGATTTTCTGGGTTTCGCTTTCCATCTTCGGCTCCTCGTTCTTGATGAACGGCACGACGTTGGCGTTCATGTCGAACGAGGCGTGGCCGGGATAACCCGCTCCGGACAATGCTTGCATGGTGGTGACCATCACTTTCGTGATGCCGAAGGGCTTCAGCGGGGCCAGGCCCATCGTGAGAACGACGGTAGAGCAGTTGGGGTTGGTAACGATGCGGCCCTTCCAGCCGCGGTCGGCCTGCCGCGGCAGGATGCGGAGATGATCGGCGTTCACCTCCGGGACCAGCAGCGGGACGTCGGGCTCCATCCGATGGTTTCGGGAGTTCGATACGACCACGTGCCCCGCTTCGGCGAAAGCTCGCTCAATCTCGGTGGCCACGGAGGCGTCCATGGCGGAGAACATGAGTTGGGGCGCGGAGTCGGGCTTGGATTCGTTGACCACCAGGTCCGCCACGCCGGGCGGCATCACGCCGTCGAGCCGCCAGACCGTCGCGTCGCGGTACTTCTTGCCCGCCGAGCGGTCGCTCGCGCCGAGCCACGCCACCTCAAACCAGGGATGGCCTTGCAGAAAATTGATGAATTGCTGACCCACCATGCCGGTGGCGCCAAGAATTCCCACTTTGATTTTTTGCGACATATTATTTTCAACTTCCTATTTGGCGAGTAAAATCTTCACCATTCTTTTGTAAATGTTCACGGCTTCCGCCAGCTCGCGCTTCGGGACGCGCTCCTCGCGGGTGTGCGCTACATGAATGGAGCCGGGACCGATCAGGAACGGCTTGCCCCAGGCACCGCCGAACGCCGGGATATCGGTGGTGTAGGCGACGACGGTGGTTTCAAAGCCGTCGAGCGCGCCGAGGCGGAGGGCGGGGATGCAGAGGGCCTCCTCGACTTCCGCGCGGCCGGCGACGGCGTCGCGCACGGCCCCACGGACAGAATCCGGCTCGCCCACCAGCCGGATCATGATCTCGGCCCGGGCCTGGTCGGGTACGATGTTGGGGGCGCGCCCGCCCGCGATCGTTCCGATGTTGAGCGTTCCGGGGCCAAGCAGCGGGTCGCACGGCATCGGGAGGCGGCGGATGTCGGCCAGAACGTCTAGCAGTTTCTCGATCGCCGATTCGCCGAGTTCCGGGTAGGCGGAATGGGCCATCCGCCCGTGCGCTGTCACCTCGTATCGAAGCGCGCCTTTGGAGCCGAGCGCGAGCCGGTTTTCGGTCGGTTCGCCATTGATCAGGTAGCGCGAACCCCGGGGATTCCGGGCCGCTTCAAACGCGCCGGCGCTGTTGCGCTCCTCGCCGACCACGAACAGCAGAGCGAAATTGCGAACGCCTTCCTGGAGCAGTTCGCGCGCGGCGACGATCATGGCGGCCATCAGGCCCTTGACGTCGCAGGCGCCCCGGCCCCAGATGAACTCCTCGTCCTCGCGCGAGGGAACAAACGGCGGGACCGTGTCGAGGTGCGTCGACAGCGTCACGACCGGGTCGCCCCAGCTTGCGAGAACGTTGAAGCGATCGGCTTCAACCGGCATGCGCTCGACGGCGCCGCCGTTCAGGGAAGCCAAGGGCGAGAGGATCTCAAACACCTCTTCGCCGACGCGCTTCTCGTTGCCGGTGATCGATTCGATATCGATGAGGCGGCGCGCAAGCTCGAAGACGGTCATAATCCGTTCCGCGGGAGGAGCGCGCCGGAGGGGGAAGATACGCGAGTCGCGAGCCTTCACTCCTCGATAGCGCTCCATCCGTTGCCGGATGACAGTGGGCGGGTTTTAACCCGACCCCCCAACCGCCGGCCAAGGGTGCTTTGCGCGGGCGGTTTCGGCGGGAATTAGTTACCCCTTTCGCCGGGACTCCGAAGCTCCTCGGACAACCGGCCGGCGATCAATGGCTCCCGCGCCTCTACCGGGAACTTCCACGATAGCGAAGGGCGGCGCCCGGCGTCAACCGCAGGCTCGGCGGAGCATGGCGCTGGGGACGCGGGAAAGGGGGGCGATTTCCGCGGCGCCCCCCACGGCGATCGCCTCTTTGGGCATGCCGAAGACGACGCAGGTGGCTTCGTCCTGCGCGATGGTGGCCGCTCCGGCATTCCGCATAGCGAGCAGGCCCCGGGCGCCGTCGTCGCCCATGCCGGTGAGAATCACGCCGACAGCGTTGGCCCCCAGGTACTTCGCGCAGGAGTGAAACAGCACGTCGACGGACGGTCTGTGACGATTCACCGGCTCCGAGAAGAATACTCTGACGCGGTACTCGGCGCCGCTGCGAAACGCCTCCATGTGGTAGCCCCCTGGGGCCAACAGAGCGTGCCCAGGCAGGATCCGGTCGCCGTCGGCGGCCTCCCGCACCCGGATCGCCGAAAGCGCGTCCAGACGATTGGCGAACGCGGTGGTAAAGGTCCCCGGCATGTGCTGCACGATCACGATGCCAGGCGAGTCGGCGGGCACAGCGGTCAGGATGTCCTTGAGCGCTTCCGTGCCTCCGGTCGACGCGCCGATGGCGATCACTCTGTGGGTGGTCTTGATCATCGCGTGCGTTCGGATCGACGGCGGCGGAGCAACCGCGGGGCGAGGACGCCGGGCGCCAACTTTCGCGGCGGCTGCGGCTTTGACTTTCGCCACAATCTCGCCGCCTAGGTCGAGCGTGCCGGACCTGACGTCCAACTTCGGCTTGGTGACGAAATCGATGGCCCCGAACTCCAGCGCGCGCAGCGTGGTCTCGCAGCCGGCCTCGGTGAGTGAGGAAACCATCACCACCGGCAGCGGGTGCGCCCGCATGAGCTTCTCGAGAAACGTCACGCCGTCCATCCGCGGCATTTCCACGTCGAGCGTCACGACGTCGGGTTGGAGGCGCAGAATCTTCTCCTGCGCGACGAACGGATCGCCGGCCACGCCGACCACCTCCAGCGAGGGATCCCGCGACACGATTTCCGTGAGCAACTGCCGCATCAACGCCGAATCGTCAACGATCAGGACCTTGGTCTTCTTCATCTTCGGCTCCGGGGAAGCTCCGCCGGCGGCGCGGTTCGTGACAGCCGCGCCTCCAGGCGCCGCCGGTACTGCAACTCGGCAGCGGCCAATTCCTTCGCCAGCCGCGAACGCACCGGCCTAACCAGCGTTCGCGCCGACCCGGTGAAGAACCGGACGTCGAGGGCGTCGTCTCCACCGAGTCGGCTGCTTTGTAAGGGAATACCCTCGTCCTCAAGAAAACGGAGCAGGAACGAAACATTGCCGTCCGCGACCGTCGGCAGCGTCGAATTGAGGCGCAGGACGTTGGCGCCGCCGAACGCCTTGGCGGACAGGCGCCCGTGCGCTCCCCCCAGCGCCACGATTCGGTTAATCAGCAGCTTCATCGCATCAACGCCGTACCGCGCGGGGAACTGCGCTTCCTGCGGGCCCGAACCGGGCAGCATGAAGTGGTTCATCCCGCCGACTCCGGCCGCCCGGTCGTACAGACAGACCGCCACGCAGGACCCCAGCACCGTGCGGATCCACAGGCCCTCCTTGGTGGCGTGAAACTCGCCAGGGCGGAGGTTCACCACGCGATGCCGGTGGAGGAAGGTCATGTCGTGTCGCTTCCCGCGCGCAGGCGGTAGATGGTGTGCCCGACCGGCCTGACCAGGCGCGTCAGCCAGAACAGGCTCTCCGAATGCCCGACGAAAAGAAACCCGTCCGGCTCGAGATGCCGCGTCAGCCTCTCAAACAGCCGCTCCTGCGTCGGCCGGTCGAAATAGATGATGACGTTGCGGCAGAAGATGGCGTCAAACCGGCCGTGAACCGGCCACGCGCCCGAGATCAGGTTGATCTGCCGGAACTCGACCATTCGCCGCAGCAGCGGTTTTACCTGCACCAGCCCCTGGTAGGCGCGGCGGCCGCAGAGAAAATACCGCCGCCGCAGCGCGGCGTCCACGCCCTGTATGCCTTCTTCCTCGTAGATGCCTCGCGCGGCGGCGGCGAGCACATCCGTGTCGATGTCGGAGGCGAGAATACAAGCTTCCCGCGCGGCGGTTTCGCCAAGCGCCTCCAGAATCGTCATAGCGATCGAATACGGCTCCTCGCCGCTGGAGCAGGCGGCGCTCCAGATCCGGGCGGCCCGGGAACCGCGCGCTCGCAGCGCGTCTCGGAGGAACGTGAAGTGCTGATCTTCGCGGAAGAACGAGGTCTTATTTGTCGTGATGCAGTTGATCATGCGGCGGAGCTCTTCGCCCCGCGGGTCACTGGTCTTCAGCAGGCGGTAATAATCGAGAAGGCTGCTCAGACCCAACTGGCGCAGACGCTTGCCGAGCCGCGAGGCCACGAGAGTGCGCTTGGTCTCTTTCAGATGGATGCCGGACTGTTCGTGAATCAGCTTTTGGAAGAGCGCGAATTCCTCATCCGTGACCTCCAACGTTTGAAAGTCCCTGACTGGCGCCGCGGTCATCATGAGTCCCGGGGATCGCGCCGAGGCGTCCCGATCGGAACGCCCCGGCTGCCGATGCTCAATACTCCTCGAAGCTCCCGGCCGGGACGCCGTTGTCCTGGGTCATCTTCGACAGGTTGCCCAGCGACTCCTCATGGTGAACCGCCGGCGGGCGATGCTTCGCCTTTCGGGCAACTCCCTTCGCCGCCGCCGGAGCGGCGCGGTGAACAGGTCCCGGTCCGCGATTCGCGCCTCCCCGCCGGCTCTGGTTCCCGAGCTCGAACTTGGCCACGAGCGCCTGCAACTGCTCGGCGTGCGACGACAGCGATTGCGCCGTGGAAGAGAGTTCCTCCGTCTGCGCCGAATTCTGTTGCGTCACCTGGTCCATCTGCGCCATCGCCTTGGTCACCTGCTCGATGCCGGTGGCCTGTTCCTGCGACGCGGCGGCGATTTCGGCGACGATGTCGGTCACGCGCTTGACGCTGGAGACGATCTCCTGCAATGTGCGCCCGGAGTTGTTCACCAGCTCCGAGCCGTTCTCCACCTTGCGCACCGAATCCTGAATCAGCGCCTTGATCTCCTTGGCCGCCGTGGCGCTGCGTTGCGCCAAGTTGCGGACTTCCGATGCCACCACCGCGAAGCCGCGCCCCTGCTCGCCGGCGCGCGCCGCTTCCACGGCCGCGTTGAGCGCCAGCAGGTTGGTCTGGAATGCGATCTCGTCGATGGTGGTGATGATATCGGCGATCCGCTTGGAGGAGGCGTTGATCTCCCCCATCGCCGTCACGGCCGAGCCCACTACCTGGCCGCCCTTTTCGGCGGTCTCGCGCGCGCCGGCCGCCAGTTGATTCGCCTGCTTAGCGTTTTCGGCGTTCTGCCGCACCGTAGACGTGATCTCTTCCAGCGTCGCCGAGGTCTCTTCCTGACTCGACGCCTGCTCCTGCGCACCGCTCGAAAGCTCCTCAGAGGCGGATGCCAGCTCCTGCGCCGCCGACGAGACGCTGTCCGCCGAACCCGACACCTGGGTGAGCGCATCGCGCATTCCGCCGACCGCCTCGTTAAGCGCCGCCGCCATCTGGCCGATCTCGTCTTTCGTCTCCACGTCGAGCGAGCGCGTCAGATCGCCTCCCGCAACCGCGCCGAGGACTTTCACGGTCTCCGCCAGCGGATGCGAGATGAGCCGCGCCAGGAAATAGCCCAGCACGACCGCCAGGAGAACGGCCCCCGCGATGACCGCGAGCATCACGTTGCGAGCCGAACCGTATAGCAGATCGCTGGCGGTATAGGCTTCCTTGGCGAGCGCTTCTTTGGACTGCACGGCCGCCTCGACGGCTTCGCCGGCCCGGTCGGCCGCTGCGCGGGCCCCTCGAAGCCGCTCGACCGCCTCCTTGTTCTGATTAGCGAGCGCGAGCCGGAGCACGTCCTGGGCCGCGGATCGATATTCGGCCATCGCCGCTTTAATTTTCGCGATCGCCGCTTTGCCCTCTTCGGTGACAAACGTCTTCTCAGCGCGCGTCACAGCTTCCTCCATCGCCGCGAGCCGCGCCTGGACCATTTCGGCGTCCCGGCGCATGTCCTGTTCATCCGTGTCGAGGATCGCCTGGCGGAGTTCGCGGGCAGCGCCCATGAACTGAATGTTCACGTCCTTAATGGCGGAGACTCCTGTGAGATCCCGCTCGTACATCGTGTTCAGCATGTCGTTAATTCTTGTCATGCTGGTCAAACCCTGATAGCCGACAAACGCCATCAGCACGGCCAGAAGCCCAAAACCCAGCATGAGCTTGGTAACGGTTGTTCTGTCTTTGAACCACTTCATTTCGTTAACTCCATTGATGAAAATCTTTCCGCGTCCGCGCGCCTGCCTCACGCGGCCGAGGTGAGCGAACTCATTTCTTCAGCGCTCAGCAGTTTCTCGATGTCAAGCAGGACCACGAGTTTCTCGCCGACTGTCGCCATGCCGCCGATGAAGCGCACGTCGGCGCGCGCGCCAAGATCGGGCGTCTCGCGAATCTGTGAGGCGGCGACGTCAAGCACATCGGAAACAGCGTCGACTACAACGCCGATCACTTTGTCGCGAACGGTGACGACGATGATTACCGTGAACTTGTCGTACGCCTGTTCCTCCATCGAGAACTTCACCCGGAGGTCGACCACCGGAATGACGGTTCCCCTCAGATTCATGACGCCTCGGATGTAAGGGGGGGTGTTGGGAATCGGGGTGATGCCCGTATATCCCTTGATCTCCTGCACCTTCAGGATCTCGATCCCGTACTCCTCGCTTCCGAGCGTGAAGGTGAGGTACTGGTTGACTTGGGTTCCTGTCTCGGTCCCAAGCGTTGCTGCCGTTGTCATCTCCTACTCCTCCGCGGATCGAATCCGCGCAAATCGCCTTTCACCGATCGATCACGCCGCGCGCGTTCCTGGCCATCTGCGCCAGGCCGGCGACATCCAGAATCAGGGCGGCGCGGCCGTCGCCCAGTATGGTGGCGCCGACCACGCCCTCCACCTTCCGGAAGTTGGATTCCAGGCTCTTGATCACCACCTGCTGCTGGCCGAGCAGTTCGTCCACCAGCAGCGCCAGCCGCCGCCCGTGGTTCTCCACCAGGACCAGCAACCCGCGGGTGGCATCCGTCACTTCCGTCGGCACGTTGAGCAGCCGGTGCAGCCGGACCAGCGGAAGCGGCTCGCCCCGCATGATCACGACCTCTCCCTGGCCGGCCATCGAATTGAGCTGCGCGGCGGTAGGACGCACGGATTCGAGAATGGCGACCAGCGGCAGGATGTACGTCTGCTCGCCGACGCGGAGCAGCAATCCATCGAGTATCGCCAGCGTCAAGGGCAGTTTGATGCGAACCGAGGTCCCGCGGCCGGGCGCGCTCGAAATCGAAACCGCGCCGTTCATTCCTTCGACGGTCCGCTTGACTACGTCCATGCCGACGCCGCGCCCGGAGATGCTGCTCACCTGTTCGGCCGTCGAGAATCCGGGCTCGAACAGCATGGCGTGGATCTGCTCTTCCGAGGCGGGCTGGTCTTCCGCCAGCAGCCCCCGCTCGACGGCTTTCCTGCGGATTTTGGCCGCATCCAGACCGCGGCCGTCGTCCGACGCCTCGACGATGACGTTGCCGCCCTGGTGAAACGCATGCAGCCGGATCGCGCCCTGCTCGGGCTTGCCGGCGGCGCGCCGCTCTTCGGGCGGCTCCAGTCCGTGATCCACCGCGTTCCGGATCAGGTGAGTCAGCGGGTCCCCGAGACTCTCCACCACGGCTTTGTCCAGTTCCGTCTCCTCGCCCGACATCTCCAGGACGATCCGCTTGCCGGTGGCCTCCGCGAGGTCGTGCACCAGCCGCGGGAAGCGGCTGAAGACGCTGCCGATCGGCAGCATCCGAACGCCCATGACGCGCTCCTGCAATTCGCGGGTGTAGCGCTCCATTTCCGAAAACGCCTCCTGGAGCCGCAGCAAGGAGGAAGCCGTGAAATTGTTCAGGATCTCGGCCGCCATCGACTGTGCGATCACCAGTTCGCCTACCAGGTCAACCAGTTTGTCCACTTTTTCCGTGGTCACGCGGATCGACGTCGAGTCGCGAACCGGGGCGCGAACGGAGGGCGCTGAAAGCGCCGGCCGCGCCGTCTCCGGCTCGACCTCCACGCGGGCGCCGTCCTCGACGAACGCGAAGACGTCGCGCAGATCCTCGGCGGACTTCTCCGATCGCAAGCGCAGATCCCAGCCCAGGTAGCAGATCTCCGGGTCGAGTTGGGCAAGCGGCGGCAGCCGCGATAGGTCAACGCGGAGCTCCTGGACTTCGCCCGCCCGCTCGAGTTCCCGCAGTACCAGCACGGGGTCCATTCCCTGGAGGAAGATTTCCGGAGCGGGGACAAAGCGAATACGATACGGCCGCGCGGCGGAATCGTCCACCCGCGCTACGGCGGGCGCATTCGGCGCCCAGTCCGCGCGCTGAGCCACCACCAGTTGCGCCGCGCTTTCCTCGACGCCGGCCGGCGGTGGTCCGCCGGTCCTGGCCGCCGCCAGCAACTCGCGAAGCACATCCACCGACCGCAGCAGCAGGGCCGCCCGCGCCGCAGTGGGCTCGATCCGGCCGGCCCGCATGCCTTCCAGCAGCGTTTCCAGCGCGTGGGTGAACTTGGCGATATCGTCGAAGCCAAACGTGCCGCTGGCGCCCTTGATCGAGTGGGCGCAGCGAAAAATCGCGTTCAGGGATTCGGCGTCCCCTCCGCCCTGCTCCAGCCGCAGCAACTCCGCCTCCATCGTGGCGGCGTGCTCTTCGGCCTCCTGGAAGAACGTGTCCCGAAAACGGCTGATGTCGAACTCCATGCGCTTACCTCACGGGAGGACCCTTCCGATCACTTCCAGCAGCTTGCCCGGGTGGAACGGCTTGACGATCCAGCCGGTAGCTCCAGCCGCTTTGCCCTCCTGTTTCTTGGAAGCCTGGCTTTCTGTGGTCAGCATCAGCACCGGCGTGTACTTGCTCGACGGACGGCTGCGGAGATTTCGGATGAACGCGATGCCGTCCATGCGCGGCATGTTGAGGTCGGTGATGATCAGATCCACCCTTCCGTCATCGAGCTTGTGCAGCCCTTCCTGCCCGTCGCCGGCTTCAATTACCGAGAACCCCGCCTCCCTCAGCGTGAAAGACACCAACTGCCTGATGGAAACCGAATCGTCTACGATCAATGCCGTCCTTCCCATTGCGCGATCTCCCGGCCGCCGGACGCGCCGGCGCTAAAACAGCTCCACGTCTCCTCCGTCGTCGGCGCCGGCCGCAACGCCACTGGTCTCCCGTTCCAGCACCGACCGCTCAGCGGCCATGGTGTAGGAACTCCTCATGTCATCGGCGACCCGGCGGCGCCGTTCGGCCAGTTCGGCCGTCATGTGCGGCGAGCCATGGCCCTCATACGCCGTGCCGAGCGCCTCGAGCGTCTCGACGACGTGCCCGATCCGTTGTTTCACCCGGTCCTGAAACTGAAGCGCCACCACCGCTTTCGTGATGTCCTCGGCCAGTTGCTCGCTGCAATCGGTCACCTCCGCCAGCGAGCGGCGCATTTCCTCGTGCGAACGGCCCAGTCCATCGAGCGCCGTCTCCAATTCCTTGCGGCTCGCCGCAGCCCGCTCCTCGTCGGCGGCGATGATCGCCCGGAAATCCGCCGCCGTCACCTTGACCGTCTCTCCAAGTTGGCGCGCGATGTCGCTGACCTGTTCGGTGAGTTCCGACGAGCGGAGCGCTTGGAGGGAAATCTCGTCTGCCACCACGCCGAATCCGCTTCCCAACTCCCCGACATGCACGGCTTGGATCTTCGCGTTCAGCGCCATCAGCTTGTTCGAGAACGCGATCCGGTCCACTTCCGCCAGTACCTTGACAACACGCCCCATGGCGGCATCCACGTCCTCCAGGTGCTGGATCGCCTTTAGAAACAGCTCCGAACCGCGATCGAGACGCTCCAGTTGACGGGTCAGCGTCTGGCGGAATGTCTCCAGCATCTGCTCCACCGCGCCATCGCCATTGGCCTCGCCGGCCAAAAGGCGCGATGCGCGCTTCACCGTGTCCCGCGCCTGCGCGGCCATGCCGTGGAAGCCGCCGCAAACGGAGACGACTGCTTCCTCCACCTGCTCGGCGGTCTCCCGCAATTGAGCGGAAAGAACCGGGAGCACCGGGAGATCCCCGCCCGCGGCGTCGCGGCCATTGGCTGTTCCAGGCCGTAGAATCCTCTTCGCGAGCCGCCGCAGCGGACGTAACGCCGGGATTTTCATCGCGAAATGCACTTAGCGTCTAGAACGATCAAGAATCTCCGCGAGGCCGGCGGAGGCGACGTGTTGGCGTACTCTGGGAGGCATCTCGCCGATCTCCAGCGCCCTGCCGTCGGTCGCGAGCGCCGCGTCGAGCGCCAGGACGATCTGTAGAGCGCTTAGGTCGACGTGATCCGCTTCGGACCAGTCGAGGCGGACAGCTTTCGTCGAGCTGGCGGCCTGGCGCGCCGCATCAAGGACCGCTTCCGACGCCCCGATGTCGACGGCGCCACACAGCCGGATCAGAATCTCCGCTTCGGATTCGACCAGGCGGATCGGCGCAAGGTCCAAACGGTCCCTCGCCTCCGATCTCGACTCCGGTGTAATACGTGACGTCACCAGTTTTCTTATCGTCATCACCGCGACAAGACATTACAAAACACTTGCAATAGCCGGAAATCGACCCAAACTTGTACGGCAAATACCTACGAATTCAAGGTGAGGACGCGGGCGTAAGGCGAGGCGAGCACAGCAGTTGGCCCCCCCCCGCCGGAGATGGTACCTTAGAGTAATCTTGGCCACCGCCGCTGCTTCCCTGGATCAGGCTCCGGTCCGGTTTGTCTCCCGGTGGATTGTCGGCCGGGGCGTGGATCTGTCGCTGGTCATCGGCAGCGCGGCGGCGGGTTATCTGTACCTGGCGCTGAATCTGCTGTTCCAGGTTCCTATCACGTTTCTGTGGTGGTTCTGGTCCATCGGATTCGACGGGACGCACATTTTCGCGACCGCTTCCAGAACCTACTTCGACCGGAACGCGCGCCGTTCCGAGCGGCGGCTGCTGCTTGGAAGCCTCGTCTTTTTCTTCTCCATCGGACCGGCATTTGTGCTGGCGGGCCAAGTGAAAATTCTCGCCGTGCTGGTTGGAGCCTGGGCGTATTATCACGTGCTGCGGCAGCATTACGGTTTTGTGATGCTGTACAAGGTCGGCAACCGTGATCTCGACGCCGAGGACAACCGGCTGGACGCGCGCTTTCTGTACCTGCTGTTGGCCGCGCCGCCGTTCCACCGGTTCTTCGTGCATCATCCGGAGGAACTGGGACTGCCGAAATCGATGGCGCTCGAGACGGCGCTGCCGCTGGCCGAGCCGGCGATGTGGGCCGGCGTTATCGCACTGACGGCGGCCTACCTGTGGCGGCAACTGGGCCGCTGGCGGCGGCGCGAGCCTCTGAACGCGCCGAAACTGCTGCTGATGGCGGCGGTGATTCCGCTTCACTGGCTGACGTTCGCCTTCATGAGCTGGCGCGCCGCCGTGCCCACCATCACCATCGTTCACAACCTGCAGTACCACGCGCTGGTATGGTTCCATAACCGGAACCGCTACGGCGGGGCGCCGGCCGCGCGGGTCGGGCGAATACCGGCGGCGGTTTCCCGGAGCCTGATCGCTTACGCCGCGCTGGCCCTGGTGTTCAGCCTCGCCTACCGCGCTCCCGGCCATGCATTGAGCCAGGCATCCGAGCTGGCGTTCGGGTTTTTCTGCGGCTTCGGCCTAACCCACTACTACCTGGACAGCAAGATCTGGCGCGTCCGCAACGACCCGTCGCTGCGCCAAGCCCTGCGGCTGGCATAATCGGATATAGACCTCGTGATCTTTAGCGACGTACAGCGCGCACCCGGCGTCATCGAGAGAATCGCCAATAGCTGGCGGCCGACCCTCCGGTACCTGTTTCAGGTGGAGGTGCACGTCTACGCGTTTTCGATGGCCGCCAACGTGCTCCTCTCCTTCTTTCCGCTGCTCATCGTGATGATCTCGATCTGCCGTTACATGCTGGGCTGGAAGGCGGCGGAGGAGGTGATTCTGGTGGCGCTGCAAGGCTACTTCCCGGACCCGCTCGGCAGCTTCATCCGTCGCAATCTGTTGGTGGCGGTCGGCTCGCACGGGACGTTTCCGATCATCTCGCTTCTGCTGCTGCTGTACACGGCCAACGGCATTTTTCTGCCCCTCGAAGTGGCGCTGAACCGGGCGTGGGGCATCGCCCGGAACCGCAATTACGTGAAGAACCAGGTCATCAGCTTTCTGCTGACCTTTGCCACGGGCCTGCTGATCCTGACTTCGGTCTGCCTGGGCGTGCTGAACCGGCATCTTTTGATGGGGTTGACGGGCGCGGACTCGGCGTGGGCCGCCGCGTGGACTTTGACGGCGTTCAAAGCGGCGCTGGTTCCCATCACGGTGTTACTCCTGATCCTCATCTACCGGGTTCTGCCGAACGGAAAAGTGTCGCTGCGCGCAATCGTTCCGGTGGCCATCGTGGTGGGCTTGGCGCTGGAGGCGCTCAAGTACCTCAACGTCGTCACGTGGCCCTGGCTGCGCGCCAAACTGGCGCTGGAATATGGACCGTTCGTATACTCGGTAACCATTGTTTTGTGGGGCTTTCTGGCTGCGATGGTCGTGCTGGCGGGAGCCGAATGGGCGGCGCGAGCGGCCACTCGCCGGGAATTGCAATTGGCGCGCGAAAGCGGATAGACTCAAGGTGGAGAAATCCAGAGCGATCCCCCTCCGCGCGGCCACCCGCCCGGAGAGACGATTTCCTTAATCTTGCGAGGTACGCCAATGGAAGAGTCCCGTGACGTCAGCCGGCGAGACGTCGTGATGATGGCGGGCGCAGCCACAGCCGCGGCTGCGATCAACAAATTCGCCGCCGCCCCCGGCGTTCAGACCGTCCACGCGGCCAACGACGTCGTGAATTACGCGGTGATCGGTACCGGCGGGCGCGGGTCCTACCTTATCCGGCACTTCAACTCCCTGGATGGAGGGCGGTGCATCGCGGTTTGCGATATCGACGACGAAGCCCTGAAGAACGGCGTCCAGACCTCCAAGGACAAGCCCCAGGGCTACAAGGACTATCGCGAGGTCCTCGCTCGCCAGGATATCGACGCGGTGGTCGTATCCGTCCCGCTGTACATGCACTTCCCCGTCACCCGCGACGCCCTCGAAGCCGGCAAACACGTCTTCTGCGAAAAGAGCCTCGTGTTTACCCCCGAAGAAGTCCACGCATTGCGCGCGATGGTGCAGGCGCGTCCCAAGCAAGTGCTCCAGACCGGCCTCCAGCGGCGCTACAGCCGTTTCTACCGAACCGCCAAGCAGATGGTAGATAAAGGGATGATCGGCGAGATCACCCACATCCGGGCGCAGTGGCACCGCAAAAACCTTGGCAAGACGTGGCGTCCGCCGAGCTGGCGCGTGTACCGCAAGTATTCCGGAGGCCTGACCGCGGAACTCGCCTCCCATCAGATCGACATCGCATCCTGGATGTTCGGCGCCGAGCCGGAATTCGTCGTCGGCGTGGGCGGCATCGACACCTACAAGGACGGCCGGGATACCTACGACAATATCCAGCTCATCTACAGCTATCCGCGCGGACGGAAGCTGATGTATTCCTCGATCTCCACCAACAACCACCTCTCGCTGTTTCACGGTGAACGGAACGAGTTCGGCGAGATCATCATGGGTACCGGCGGGACCATCCACATCACGGTGGGCAGCGACAACGAGCCGGCGCTCGGGATGTGGTTCTACGAGCCGCAGCCGGAGGAGCCCAAAGCGGCCGAGGCCGCCAAGGAAAAACCCGCTATCGCGGGCGCGACGTTGGCCAGTACGGGCAAAGGCCGCCGCGGCTGGCCCATCCTGTTCGACGAGGACATGGTCACCGGCAAGGAATCCTTCCTCGCCAAGGAGATGAAATTCGCCCGGATGTGGCTCTACCAGAAAGGCGTGATGGTTCCGGAGGAGATCAATCCGGTCGACACGCAGTTGCTCGATTTCTTCGACTGCGTCCGCACCGGCAAGCACCCCGTCGCGGATCTCGAAATCGGCCTCGCCGATTCCACGTCGGTCATTCTTTCCAACCTGGCCATGGACGAAGGGCGCCGCGTGTACACGAAGGAAATCGAAACCTTGGGCCGCGGCGCAACTACGCCGGAGAGCAAGCCGGAACCGGGGACGGGAGTCCGGAGGACATAGCGCTCTCTAAAATTCAGGGCGCTCCCGATAGATGAGCTGTTTCAGCGGGAATGTCACTTCCCGGTAGGGCAGGGAAACGCCGGGCAAATAGAGCGAAAAAACGAGTTCCTCGTCCCCCGGCTTGACTTCCCGAGGAAAGACTAGGCGGAGATAGGGGTCGGCCGGGCTGGGTAGGAAATGGCCGGTGAGCTTGTAGCGGCGCGCACCGATTTTCAGCTCGCACCGTTTCTCCATTTCCTTGACTTCCGACGGTTTATCGAGTAAACGCGGACGCAGAAGGCGCACGGCCAGGGCAATATAGCGGCCCGGGTTCTCCTGCATAAACTCGACGAATTCTCCGCCGTACTCGTCTTCGGCGGCTTCGCCTTCCGGAGGATAGCGTTTCCGCCATTCGCGTTCCGCCTCGCGAACCGGCGCCGCGCTGGCCAGGAAGATCTGAACGCCGGCTTCCAGGGACTGCCGTCCCGATGCGGGTCCTCCGGCCTCCGCCGGGGCGATGCGGATTTGGTCGAGGCGCGCCCACGGCGACTGTTGGAGAAACGTCCGGAGTTCCTCGGCCGTCCACTCCGCGGGAGGCTTGCTTTCCCAGTACGGCGCCGCAAGCAGAGCCAGCAGCACGGTCATCATTGCTTATATGGTCTCACGCCGTCTCCCGCGGACCGGGGAGCGTGTTGAATCCTTCCCGCCGGTCATTTCATCATAGAGACTGGAGATACGGAATGGCTTCTCAAAACGTACTGACTTTTACCGATGGGGATTTCGACCAGCAGGTTCTGAACGCCGATGTTCCCGTGCTGGTCGATTTCTGGGCCGAATGGTGCGGGCCTTGCCGCATGATGGCGCCCACGATCGACGCGGTCGCGGACTCCTACAAGGGCCGCGTAAAAGTCGGCAAACTCGACGTGGACCATAATGGCGGCGCCGCCATGCGATACAACATTCGGGGCATCCCCACCCTGTTGCTTTTCAAGGGAGGCCGGGTAGTCGATCAGCGCGTCGGCGCAATCGGCAGGTCCGACGTCGAGAAGATGCTGGAGCCCCACGTCGCGGCCGTGGCGTGACCCGTCGGCGCCCCTCTAAACGCCGCTGGTAACCGCTCCTTCGGCGGCGGACGTTACCGTGTTAATGTACTTGGCGAAGACGCCCGTCCGGTAGGGCGGCGCGGGCGCGCGCCATTTGGCATGTCTTTGCGCGAGAGCTTCGGGCGCCACCTCCAGATCGATCCGGCGATTCTCCAGGTCGATGGTGATCTCGTCGCCCTCTTCCACGAACGCGATCGGACCCCCGGTGGCGGCCTCCGGCGCGACGTGGCCCACCATGAACCCGCGGGTGGCGCCGCTGAATCGGCCATCCGTGAGCAGCGCCACGCTCTCGCCCAAGCCCGCTCCGACGATGGCGCCCGTGACGCCCAGCATCTCGCGCATTCCGGGGCCTCCGCGCGGACCTTCGTAGCGGATCACCACCACGTCGCCGGGCTTGATTTGTCCGCGCGTGACCGCGCCCATCGCGTCTTCTTCCCGCTCGAAGACCCGCGCCGGCCCCCGATGGGCCGTGCGATTGAGTCCGGTCACCTTGATGACGGCCCCTTCCGGCGCCAGCGTTCCGTGGAGGATGACCAAGCCGCCCGTCGGCTTGATCGGGCTGGACAGCGGGTGGATCACCTGCTGCCCTGGCGTCTCTTTCGCTTCGGCGGCTTCGTCGCCGGCGGTCCGGCCCGTAACGGTGATGGCTGAGCCGTCGATGTAGCCGCCGTCGAGCAGCCGTTTGGCGACCACCGGCAATCCTCCCGCGGCGTCCACATCGGCCGCGACATACTGACCCGCCGGTTTCAGATCCACCAGCAGCGGAGTCCGGCTGCTGATGCGATCGAAATCGCGGATCTCAAGCGGCACGCCCGCTTCGCGCGCGATGGCCAGCAGATGCAACACGGCGTTCGTGGAACCTCCGGTCGCGGCCACGCCGGCGATGGCGTTCTCGATGGCCGCTCGCGTCACGATGTCGCGCGGCTTCAAGTCGCGCCGTACGGCCTCCATGATGAGCCGGCCGCAGCGGTATGACACGTCCTCCTTGCGCGGGTCCACCTGCGGGACCGAGGCCGTGCCGAACGGCGAGAGCCCGATGAACTCCATGACCGTCGCCATCGTGTTGGCGGTGAACTGCCCGCCGCAAGCGCCCGCCCCCGGACAGGCCGCGTTCTCCATCGCCGTCAGTTCCTGGTCCGTAATCTTGCCCGCCGCTGCGGCGCCGATTGCTTCGTAGACGTCCTGCAGCGTAATGTCCTTGCCGTTGTAGCGGCCCGGCATGATCGTGCCGCCGTAGAGGATCAGCCCGGGCACATTCAGCCGCAGCAGCGCCATGGCCGCTCCGGGTATGGTTTTGTCGCACGCCACCATCGCGATGACGCCGTCGAACATGTGCCCGCGCACCATCAACTCGATCGAATCGGCGATGATTTCACGGCTCACCAGCGACGCTTTCATGCCTTCCGTGCCCATGGTGACGCCGTCGCTGATGGCAATCGTGTTGAACTCCATCGGCGTGCCGCCGGCGGCGCGAACGCCTTCCTTCACGTTGACGGCGAGTTGGCGCAAGTTGTAGTTGCACGGCATCGTCTCGATCCAGGTGTTCGCCACGCCGATGATCGGCTTCCTGAGGTCGTCGTCAGTGAAGCCGATGGCCTTCAGCATCGCTCGCGCGCCGGCGCGGTCGCGCCCCTGGGTAATGGTGTAACTGGAGAGTTTCATGGGATCGCTCCTGCCTATTGTAGTGACGAACGGAGGCTGACGGTAGCAGCGGGGCGCGCGACGCGGGCGCGCCGGATCACTCGACGGCGGCCGCCTCCCGGCGCTCGGCCGCTTCAGGCGCCAACCAGGCAGCTTCTTCGAAGCCCACGTACTTACAGATCCGGAGACCGCCGTCCGGACTCTCCAGCATGTCGCCCACCTTCAGCGGTTCGCCGGATTCCTTCAGGAGGACCCAAGCGCCGTACGGCGTCTCCGCTTCGGTCGCGCCTTGCTCGACGTAATCCTTTGGCTTCACGGTGGTCGCGCCGCTGGTGTGCGGCGCCCACCGAAAGCTGTCGCGTTGCGGTTCCTTGAGCCGGTAGATGCGGTAGCGTGGCATAGGATCGCCTTAAAACATACCACGGCCCTAATGTTTCGGCAAGCCGCTGTTAGGGGACGCCCCCCTACAGCGTGGAAAGGACCTTCCGCGCGAGCGCGAGTTTCTTGTCGCGGTCGGCGGGCGCGCCGCGAAAGTCCATCTCCAGGTACGCGCCGTCCTGAATGACGTGCAGCGTCGCCCCCAACGGCGTGAAGATGGCTTCTTTGCCGAGGCCCGGAACGGATTCGAAGAGCTTCACGCCCTGCTTCTCCGTTTCTGCGCCGCCGCTCATGCCTCCCATCATCTTCGAAGCGATTTTGAAGCCGGCCCACTTGCTCCCGGCGTCGTTCCGGTCAATCGTGAAAGCGAACACCAGCCCCTCGGAGCCGGCGGAACCGACGAAGCCATGCGTAATCTTCTCCAGCGCCCGCTGGGCGTCCTGGGCGGCCGGGGTCTCCTGCAGTTCGCGATAGCCCTCCCTGGCGGCGCTCACACTGCGCTCGGCAGTCTCCGCCGGATCGCCGAAGTAGATGCACCCTTCCGGCGCCCGGGGTTCCGTTCGCACGACGCGAACGCCCAACACGGCGCCTGCTTCGGCGGACGGTAGATGAAAGCAACCGTCGGCCACCTGTTCCCTCGCGGGCGCCGGCCGGTCCTGGCTGAGGTCGATCCCGGCCTCGCGAGCCACCTGCGTGATCTTCTCCTTGGCCTTGTACCCTGCGTATACCAGTCCTGCCACGCCGAGCGCCGCGACAACGCCAAAAACGCACAGCACGATCAGGACGACCTTCAAGACGGGGCTGGACTTGCTTCCAGCCGTCGCGGGCGCCGCGACGCTGGCCGGCGTGGCCGCGGTTGGCTGCGTTTGGTCGCTTCGAGCGCCGCAATTCGCGCAGAAGCTCCCAGTTAGCGCGGCGCCGCATTTTGTGCAATAGCTTGCCATCTCCCCTCCTTCCAGGCGTGGCAGCGGTGGTGTGT
This sequence comes from Bryobacteraceae bacterium, assembly GCA_026129905.1. Classification (GTDB taxonomy): domain Bacteria; phylum Acidobacteriota; class Terriglobia; order Bryobacterales; family Bryobacteraceae; genus JAHCHE01. The sequence goes on from JAHCHE010000008.1 coordinate 215,519, forward strand.
AATGGATACTACCAGAAGGAGCGCCCGGATTCAAGGCGCGCAGTGCTCTCGAGTGCTCTCGCCGCCACGTACTGCTACACTGCTTCCAATGCCCTTCGATCCCACCGCTTACGGCCAGGAAACGGCGGAGATCCTGGCTCTGGACGGCAACGGCTTCCGGCTGATGCCGCTGGCCTCCGGCTGTTGTTCTTCGCAGGAAGCCGCCGAGCGGCTCAAAGGAGTGAAGGCCGACGCCCTCTTCGTCGGCGCGCGCGCTCCGGAAGCGGCATTCAGTGGCCTCTGGCTCTACTTTTCCTGCCTTGAAGAATCGCACCAGGTTTCGCAGAGAATTCATTCATCAGAAGGTAGTTTCTGGCATGCCATCATGCACCGCCAGGAGCCGGATCCGAGCAATTCCGCCTACTGGTTCCGCCAGACCGGCCGTCACCTTGTCTTCGAGCCGTTGCTGGCGGAGGCGACGCGGATTGCGGCCGAATACCCCGATGTCGAGTTCACCCAGAGCGGGAGTTGGGATCCGTTCGCCTTCATCGACTTCTGCGAACACGCCCGCTGCAAACCGGGCAGCGCCGCCGAAGAACTCGCGATGAAGATTCAGCGCGCGGAATGGCAGTTGCTGTTCGATCACTGCGCGAGGGCGAAGCGAAATGCTTAGCGCGAGAGCCGCCGTCCTGACGGCGTACAATCGCCCGCTGGAGATCCGCGAATTCCCTGCCCCGGCCGTGGCGGCGGGCGAAGCCGTGGTTCGCGTCGAGATGGCCGGCATCTGCGGAACCGACGTTCACCTCTGGAAAGGTGAGTTGCCGGTGCCGCTCCCGATCGTCATGGGACACGAAACCGTGGGTTGGACCGAGCGGCTCGGCGATGGGCTCGAGACGGATTGGCGAGGCCGGCCGCTCGCCGCCGGCCATCGCGTTACCTGGGCCAGCTCAATCGTTTGTGGCGAATGCTTCTACTGTCGCGTGAAGCGCCAGCCGACGCGGTGCCTCTCCCGCAAAGCCTACGGAATCTCCTACTCGGCCGATCAACCGCCCCACTTGCGCGGCGGCCATGCCGAAGCCATCCACCTCCGCGCCGGAACGGCGATTTTCCGGCTCCCGGACGAACTCGAGACCACCGCTGTTGTGGGGGCGGGCTGCGCGCTCGCCACGGCGCTTCATGGAACCGAACGCTGCCCCGTTCTCCTCGGCGACACGGTCATCGTGCAGGGCACGGGCCCGGTAGGACTTGCGGCCATCGCCGTCGCTCGGCAGTCGGGCGCTCAAAAAGTGATTGCCATCGGAGGACCGGCGCATCGCCTCGACCTAGCACGGAAATTCGGCGCGGACGAAGTGATCGACTTCGCCTCCAGCGAGCCGGCCGCAAGGCGAGAGGCGGCGCTGGCCCAAACCGGCGGCTTTGGCGCTGATGTCGTCCTCGAGTGCGTGGGCATCCCCACCGCGGTGAACGAAGGCATCGAGCTTTGCCGTGATGGCGGCAAATTCCTCGTGCTCGGCCAGTATGCCAACGCGGGCGACATATCGTTCAACCCGCACCTCATCACCCGGAAGCAGTTGCAGATCGCCGGCTCCTGGGGGTTTGAGCCTCGCCACGTGGACCGGGCGCTTGCCTTCCTCTCCATGTCACCTTGGGCCGAGCGGTTCGCCGGCGAAGTAACGCACCGCTATCCCCTCGCCGAGGCCAACGCCGCCTTCGAAACCGTCCGCGACTGGCGAGCCGGAAAGACTGTACTCATCCCGTAAGATTGGGTGCGACAAATAAACGATGCTTTTGCCGATCGTTACATTGACAACTTCACGTCGCTTCTTCGATCCGGCGCGACTTTGCCGATGCTTGTAACGAAACCGGCTTGTCGGCGTCAAAGAACACTGGGCTTCCGATGACAAACCGCAGCGAGTGGACACAGGATCTCTACGCCGTCGGCCTGAGCAGCACGCTGGTCGCGGGGGCGCTCCAGGGCGCAATCGTCTGGGCCATTTATGGGATCGTCGAAATGGCCCTCCTGGCCGTTGCCCCTTTTCTGGTCGAGCCGTCCAGCGCTCTGTTCACTCGCTGGCACTGGTTCATGTCGGCGGTCTCCCTGCTTGTCTACGCCGGAATCGGCGCCGCATTCGGCTTGGCTGCCGGAGTGTTGCTGCGATTCGCCGCCCGCGCCCGCACGTTCCGCGGCGCCGCGGATCGCGCGCACCTGCTTCAGACGCTGGTCACCATCCCGCTCCTTGCCGCCTTCCTGCTACAGTTATCGGTAAGAACCACCGCCAGTTCCTTTACCCGGTTCTGCCTCGCGGTCGGCGCGCTGTTGCTCGTTCCGGTCGTCATGAACGCGATTCCGCGCCTGCGCTCCCAATCGGTGGCCGTCCTCGCCAGCCCCTGGAGCGTCGCCCTGCTCCTCCTCGGACTTCCGTGGCTTTGGGAGGTGGCAGAGCAGGACCGTCCGCTGTCGGCGGACCTCGCCTGCGTCCTTCTGTATCTCGCGCTTCTTGCCGCCGCGTGGCGAGTCGACGCTCGTCTCCGGGCCTCCACCGCCCCTGCCCGTCGCCCCATGCGCTACGCGCTATCCGCCTGCGCCGGCGCGGCGTTATTCGCGATCACCGGCGCGGCTCTAAATGCAACCATCAATCCTGCCCCTGAACCCGGCGAGTCCCTCTCCCCAAAACCGCCGGACGTCGTGCTCCTGGTCTTGGATACGGTGCGCGGTGATCACACTTCGCTGAACGGCTATCGCCGCGATACGACGCCGGGCTTGCGAAAGCTGGCCGAACAGAGCACGGTTTACCTGAACGCCATCGCCACCTCGAACTTCACCCTGCCCACCCACGCTTCGCTGTTCACCGGGCTCTATCCCCGCCGTCACGGCGCGACCCGCGAATCTCCGGAGGCGTCCGCCCCCAACCGGCTCAGCCACGATCTCGTCACCCTGGCGGAGGTCCTGTCCGAGCGCGGATTCGCCACCGCTGCCGCATCCGCCAACTCCGCGTTCATCAACGATTATTTCGGGATGGACCAGGGCTTCGACACATTCCGCGTACACGATCTGCTTCCGCCGCCGTATTACCTCCAACGTGGCGTGCTGTTGCTGCTTCGGCCCACTGGCATTGGGGAACTGACGCGCCGCTACCAAAGCGCCGGACAGATCAATGCGGATGTATTCCCGATCCTTGATCGCCTGGCCGGCTCTGATGCCCCGTTCTTTCTGTTCGTAAACTACATGGACGCCCACGTGCCCCTACTGCCGCCGCCCTATTACCGCGACCTCTATCCCCGGCGCATGCGCAACTTCGCCTGGCCCCAGTTCGAAGAGCTGTCCGTGCGTCTTCAGACCACGCGCACTCCGTTCACAGACGAAGAAGCAGAAGCCGTGGTCGCGCTCTACGATGGCGCCATCGCCTACCTGGATTCCCAGATCGCGCAATTGGTCGAGCGCCTCCGCCGGCTTGGCCGCTTCGATAACACTCTCTTGATCGTCACCTCCGACCACGGCGAAGGGCTCGGCAACCATTTGTTGATGGGTCACGGCGCTTCCACCTATCAGCACCAGGTGGGCGTGCCGCTGCTGATCAAATACCCCGGCCAACGGACGCCCGCGCGCATCACGGAACTGGCCAGCCAGGTCGACGTCATGCCCACCGTCCTCGACGTCCTCGGCTGCCGCGCGCCGGCGCCGCTCGACGGCCTGAGTCTGCGGCGTGGCGTCCCGGCCGGCCGGTCCGTCTTCGCCGTTTCCGTACCGGCGCGGAGAGATCTGGCCAGGCCCGTAGGTCCGGATTCGCTGCCGCAGCATGCCGCCGTCGTCGGAACGACCAAGCTGATCGCCGGGGTGGGCGCCAGTCCCCGCCTCTACAATTTCGCCGACGACCCTCGCGAGGTAACCGACATCGCCGCGGCGGACCCGGCCGCCACCAGGTCAATGCTCACCCTTTTGGACAACTGGCTCGCAGCCACGCCGAGTTATTCCGGAAGCCGGAAGACAACCGACCCGAAGAATCTCGAACGGCTGCGCGAACTCGGCTACATCCAGTAGTGGCGGATCGTCCGGCATATCGGACTAATAAGTCTGGTATTATCGGCGCATGAACCTGTGCCTCGCCGCCGTACTCGCGCCACTGCTGTTGTTGGCCGCTGCGCCCGACCCGTTCGTCGGGGCATGGAAACTCAACGCGGTGAAATCGACTTTCGAGAAGGGCAGCCAGCCACCCCCTCCCGGCCTCTCGATGCGCTATTCGAGAGAGGGCGATGTGGTAACGGTTACGGCGATCGTCCCACTGCCGGACGGCAAAGAACGGAAGATCGTGCACACCGAAACGTACGATGCGATACCGCACGACCGTTACGAAGGCAAGCCGAACGGTGAGACGCTGACGCACCGCCGGATTGACGAACGCACAGTGGAAACCGTCTGGCGGAAGGATGGGAAACCGATGGCGATCACCACCCGGACCGTGTCGCCCGACGGGCGTACGCTGACATCCGTGGTCCGATCCCCGGGGAAATCGGAAGCCGATTACGTGCTCGTCTACGACAAGCAGTAAACGCGCAGGACCACGTTCCCATCAGTCTGGCGCGACATTTTCCCGGCTTCTGCCGATAAGCACAGCAGCGCCATGTCGTTTTCCGAATTGGTACGGCAATTCGTCGAATATTACCGGCCTCAAAAGCAGGAAAACGACGTCGACTGGGCTCTCGCGCGGGTGGTGGCAAAAGTGAACGTCGACCCCAACCGCGCCAGGGCCGAGGCCACGGAACTTCGCGCCGCGGATCCAACCCGTTTCAGCGAGGCCGCCTTGCGGCTGCTCCAGACTTCGGGCGACGCCGCCATTCCCGCGCTTCGCCCATTGCTGACGCTCGACATCTTTATGCGCGGGCTTTTCAACCCGTCCGCCTTCAGCCGGCTCGATGCGGTTCGGCTGGTCCGAGAGCTCCGGCGGTTTGACTCCCGCCTCGACGTCCACTTGGTTACGGCGTTCATCGAGGATCATCGGCAGGATCCCAGTCCGCCGGATGCGGCGAGCGTGCAGCGAGTCTTGGAACTTGTGGGAGAGGTCACGGACAACGCGGGACGCGTCCAGCACCTCCTGAGTTCCCTGCAGAAAGTCGAGCACGCCTGGGTTCGATCGAAGATCGTCGCTATTCTGGCGAGCCGCGCCGGCGCAAGCCGGCGAAACGAGGAGCTGTTGCGGGACCCCGACCCCCGCATCCGCGCCAACGTGATCCAAGGCATCTGGAAAACGCCCGATAGCCCGGAGAAGCGCCAACTCTTCGTCAAGGCGCTCGACGATGGCCACCAGCGCGTCGTCGGGAACGCGCTCGTTGGCCTGGCCCGAATGCGCGATCCCTCGGCTCTCCGCGGAATCTATGACCTCTCGCGGCATTCCTCGCCGGAGTTCCGGGCCACCGCCGCTTGGGCGATGGGGGAGATCTGCTGCGCGTCGTTCCGGCCAGTCCTGGTCGAGTTGATGCAGGACGATAACCCAAGGGTCCGCCAGAACGCGCTGCGGGCCCTGTCGCGATTGCGAAGAAAGGAAGAGGCCGAGGCCGCGACGCCGGCGCCGCAGCCTACGCCTTCTTTCTTACCTCCACCTTCGCCCCCTGCTCGGCGAACTGCGCGATCCCGGAGTGGTCCAGGTCGCCCTTGCCCTCGTTGATCAGCGACACCACCATCTGTTGCACCAGGCTGGTGATGGGGAGGGGGACCCGCAGCGACTCGGCCGCCTGGAGCGCATTGCGCAGGTCTTTGTGATGCAGGTTGATCCGGAAGCCCGGCTTGAAGTTTCGGCCGATTAGCATCGGCGCCTTGGCGTTCAGCACCGTGCTCCCAGCCAGTCCCCCTTTGATAGCCTGGAAGACAGTCTCCGGATTCAACCCCGCCTTCGTCGCCAAAACCAGCGCTTCTCCCATCGCCGCGATGTTGCACGCCACGATGATCTGGTTGGCCAGTTTGGTAACGTTGCCCGCGCCCACCTCGCCCGCCAGCGTCACCGATGAGCCCATCGCCTGGAGAATCGGCGCCACTTTGTCGAACGTCTCCTGCTTGCCGCCCACCATAATTGCCAGCGTGCCGTCGATCGCCTTCGGCTCGCCCCCGCTTACCGGAGCGTCCAGGAATTCGACCGCCTTGGCTTCGCACGCTGCGCCGACCTTCTGCGCCACCAGCGGATTGATCGAACTCATGTCCACGAGAATCGATCCCCCGGCCGCGCCTTCCAGCACGCCGGCTGGCCCGAGCACAGCCTTCTCCACGTCCGGCCCGTCCGGCAGCATCGTGATGATGATTTCGCTCTTCGCCGCCGCGTCGGCGGCCGAAGCCCCTTTCCCCGCCCCGGCGGCCGTCAGTTCGTCCACCCGCTCGGCCACCACGTCGAACACCACCAGCTCGTGTCCCGCTTTCAGCAGGTTCTTCGACATGGGTTTCCCCATGATGCCAAGACCGACAAATCCGATTTTCGACAAGAGTCCGCTCCTTTCCGATATCGAGAAGTTGAGAAGAAGATAAAATTATGCGGCTCGCCCGTAGGCCGCGTCAACGCCGCGGCGCTAAACGCGCTCCCTCAGCGCGACGCCTCCACCGAGAACCGGAATACCGTCGTCGTGTCGTAGCGCTCGCCTTGCGCCAGGGTGACGGACGGAAAATCCGGCTGGTTCGGCGAATCGGGAAAATGCTGCGTTTCGAGGCAGAATCCGGTCCGCGGACCGTAGACCTGTCCCCCTTTGCCGCGAATCGTCCCGTCGAGAAAATTGCCCGTGTAGAACTGAATGCCCGGCTCCGTGGTCAGCGTCTCCACTACTCGTCCCGTCTCCGGTTCCACCACCCTCGCCGCCAGCGTGAGCCCCTCGCCGGACCGGTTCAGTACGAAATTGTGGTCGTAACCTTTCCCTCGCTCCAGTTGCTCGTCCTTGTCGTTGATCCGCGCGCCGATCGGCGTCGGCTTCCGGAAGTCGAACGGCGTCCCTTCCACGCTCTTGAGTTCGCCCGGGGGAATCAATCCCCCGTCCACCGGCGTGAACCGGTCGGCGTTGATAGTCAACACGTGTCCGAGAATGTCCCCCTTGCCAGCGAGATTGAAATACGTGTGGTTGGTCAGATTCACCACCGTGGTCTTGTCGGTCGTGGCCTCATAGTGGATCCGCAGTTCGTTGTTGTCGCTCAGCGAGTAGGTCACCTTCGTGTTCAGGTTCCCCGGATAGCCCTCCTCGCCGTCCTTGCTCAGGTAGCGCAACTCCACCCCCGGCGCCCCGTCCACCGACGTTTCATTCGCCTCCCAGACCACCTTGTCGAATCCTTTGATCCCGCCGTGCAAGTGGTTCTCGCCGTTGTTTCGCGCCAGCTTGTACTCCACGCCCCCGAGTTTGAACAGCCCCTTGCCGATCCGGTTCCCGTAGCGGCCAACCACCGCCCCGAAATACGGCTGCTCGCCAAGGTAGCCGTCCAGCGAATCGAAGCCGAGCGTCACGTCGCCAAGGTTGCCCTGCCGGTCCGGCGTCTTGATCGACACGACGATGGCGCCGTAGTTGATGATCCTCGCCTCCACGCCGTTCTTGTTCCGCAGCGTGTAGATGTCGATGGCCGCACCGTCGGCGGTCTTCCCGAACGATTCCTTGTTCACCTTCGTGCCTTCCCCCGTCTCCCGCCGGCCACCGGTAGAGCAAGATGCGGTGACCAAAAGTCCGGCTATCATCGCGGCGCGCAATATCCTGCTCGACATGCGTACTTCTTCCTTTCCCTGGGAGTATAGTATGGCAAAGACGGATGCCGGAAATCTCACGATGCCTCGTACCATCACTCGAAGAGAATGGCTGGCGGGTCTTGCCGCGGGCGCGCCCGGTTTGCTGATCGCAAAGAAGACCGCGCCGCCCCGCCTCAACGTCCTGTTTATCGCCTCCGACGACTGCAACAACGTCCTCGGCTGCTACGGCCACCCCTTGGTGAGGACCCCCAATATCGACCGCCTCGCCGGCCGCGGCGTCCGCTTCGACCGCGCCTACTGCCAGTTCCCTCTCTGCGGTCCCAGCCGCGCCTCCATCCTCAGCGGCATGCGCCCGGATGCCACCCGCATCTGGGAAAACCAGATCGCCGTACGCGAGACGATGCCCGACGTGGTCACCCTGCCACAGTTGTTCCGCAACAACGGCTATCTCGCCGCGCGCCACGGCAAGATGTACCACATGGACGTGCCCGCCTCGGTGGGAACCTCGAAGTGGGACGACCCGGCCTCCTGGGATGTCGCCGTCAGCCCGCCTGGACTCGAGAACAAAACCCCTGGTCAAGGCCGGAATGCAACCCCGGGCCACAACCAAGGCAACGCAATGCACTGGATCGCCTTCCGCGGCGACGGGAACGATCAGGCCGACGACCGGGCCGCCCAGGGCGCCGAGGAAGTGGTTGCCGCCAACACGGCCAAGCCCTGGTTTATCGGCCTGGGCTTCCTCCGTCCGCACGTCCCCCTGGTGGCCCCCGAGCGTTTCTTCGATCTCTACCCCCTCGACTCCATCAAGCCGGTCGAAAATCCCGCCAACGACCGCGACGACATCCCCCGCGCCAGCGAGATAACTATCAACACGCGCGCCAACGACATGGGCATGAACTACCGCGATAAGCAGGAGGCCCTCCGCGGCTACTACGCCTCCATCTCCTACATGGACTCTCTGGTGGGCCGGGTCCTCGACCGGGTCGACAAGACCGGTCAGGCCTCACGCACCGTGGTGGTGTTCTGGAGCGACCACGGCTGGCACCTCGGCGAGCACTTCCGCTGGCAGAAGCGCAGCCTGTTCGAAGAATCCGCCCGCGTGCCGCTCATCGTCGCCGCGCCCGGCGCCAAAGGAAACGGCCGCGCCTCCCCCGCCCTGGTGGAACTGGTGGATCTCTATCCGTCCGCGGCCGAACTGTGCGGCCTGAAGCCGCCGTCAACCCTGGAAGGCCAGAGCCTGGCGCCGCTGCTGGACAACCCGGCCCGCCCGTGGAAAAAAGCGGCCTTCACCCAGGTAGCCGCGCCCGGCGGCATCGTCGGCCGCGCCGTTCGTACGGACCGCTACCGTTACATCCGCTGGGAAGGTCCGCATCCGGACGAGGAGCTTTACGACCATCGAAACGACCCCCGCGAGTTCACCAACCTCGCGCGCGACGATGCCCGCGCCTCTGATGTCCGGGCCATGCGCGCCGTCCTCGACGCAGGTTGGCGCGCCGCCAGAGCCGGCCCATAGGGTGTGGAATACTTATTCCTGACAAACCCTTAAAGGCGAGGCGCAGCTCGATAATCGGCGCGGATTCGCCGAAACTCAGTACCGAATTGACTCGTCAGAACGCCTACGCCACTGCCGAGCGCGCCTTCTGGACGCGCCGGCGCAGCTCGTTTTCCGCTCGGAACCAGTCCTCGTCGGGCGATCCGTTCGAGGCGCCGCGGGCTTCCCAAATGGCGTACGCCAGCTTTTCGATTTCTTCCTGATGCGCGGCCGGATCGAAGATCGGCTCGGCGGAAATGGATGGCTGTCGCGCTTCCTGTTCGACCGCCGCCTGGGCGGCCTTCCTGCTCGCGGCCCCGGGTGCGCTCCTCCGCGCCGCCGGCTTCGCCGCTCCGTTGGACTTGCGAACCCGTCTCGCCGGCGCCGCTTCGTTCCGAACCGCCGCGGCCAGAGCTGCGGGAGCGGGAACCGATTCGGCGGCGGGCAGTTCCGCCGCGCCGTTCGCCGCTGAAGCCGCGGGATTCTCCGCAGCCTTTCTCAATCTGGGCGATTTCGGCCGGGACGAACTTTCCTTCTTTGCCGCCCCCGGTTGCGCGCTTGTTTCGCCCTCCGGGGAAACCGGATTTACGTTTCGTTTTCTCGGCATTAAAGCAATCTCCAGTCGAAATGTTTCAACGATTTTAACATGGTTTCCCCGCTCCAGGCAAACTCCCCAACTTCTTTAAATACAGGGTCTTATCTTCGCCAGACAGGCGCCCTGCCCGCGCGGATCCGCCGCCGCGCCCCACCTCGCGCTCGGGCGCTCACCGCCGGCGTCACTCCCCTCTACGGCCGCCGCGTCTTGGTGTATAAATGACCTGAGGAGAGCAACGCCATGAATCGTATAAGCCGCCGCGAGACGCTGGCCATGGTCGCCGCCGCCGGAGCGGTCCCGGCAACCGCCGCCAAGCCAAAATCGGGTCCCGGAATCAAGCTGGCCGAAGTCGTCGGCCCCGGCCAGGAGTCGCGCCTCCGGCTGCTGAAGCAGGTCGGCGTCAACCATGCCATCGCCACCGTCACCGGCTTTCTGGCAAAAACGCCCCGCTCGCAATATGACGCCGCGTTGTCGAAAGTGAAGGCCGATTACGAGAAATCCGGACTGACCATCGCCGGCGTAGAAAGCAGCCCCGTTCCGTCGGAAAAGATCAAGCTCGGCCTGCCCGGCCGCGACGAGGAGATCGAGAATTACATCGCCGCCATCCAGGCGCTATCGAAGGTCGACATCCCGATGATTTGCTACAACTTTATGGCTGGCCTCGGCTGGTATCGGACCCGGGTTAACGTCCCGGAACGCGGCGGCGCGCTCTCCAGCGAGTTCAATAACGCCGACGCCAAGAAACAGGGACTCACCGAATGGGGCGAGGTCAGCGAGGAGAAGATGTGGGATAACATCACGTACTTCCTCAAAGCGGTCATTCCAGTGGCCGAAAAAGCCAACGTCCAGATGGCCCTCCATCCCGACGACCCGCCCCTGTCGCCCCTGCGCGGCATTGCCCGCATCTGCACCAGCGCCGCCAACTACCGGCGCATCATGAACATCGTGCCCAGCCCCGTCAACGGGGTCACCTACTGCCAAGCGAATTTCCTCGCCATGGGAGAAAACATCGAATCGCTGGCCCGCCAGTGGTGCAAGGAAAAGAAGATCTTTTTCGTCCATTTCCGTGACATCGAGGGCAAAGGCGAGTACTTCCGCGAAACCTTCCACGACAACGGCCCTACCGACATGGTCCGCATGTTGCGGGCGTATCATGAATCCGGTTTTCGCGGCCCGATGCGCCCTGACCACGCCCCGACGCTGGAAGGCGAAGCCAACGACAATCCCGGCTATGCCATGGCCGGCAAGGTGCTCGCCTTCGGATACATGAAGGGCATCATGGACGGCCTCGACATCCCCTACGAATAGGAGTCGAAACTCTGCTTTTCCTGCGACGTTCCCACCGCCGCCGCACTAGATTTGCGGAAAGTTCGCCGCGCCCCTGGAGGCGCCGACGCAAGTTGCCGATGAGAAGATGGGAGCTTTCGCCGTGATTGAGCAGCGGATCATCGAACCGAGCCTGCCGAAACCGGTTATCGACCGTGTCGCCCGCTTTGCCCGCGAGGGCCGCCAGCTCCGCGCCGTCTTCGGCCCGGAAGACTACCGCCTCGTCGCCACCGCTGTTGGCCAACTGCCCGTAGTCGTCGTTCGGGCACACGACCCGGAGCGCTTCGCCGGCCTCCGCAGCGCTGTCGTCCTCGAGTGGTCCCGCGTCACCCGCAGTCTCGCCGGCCGCAAACGCCCGGGCCGCCACAGACTCCCCACCGCCTCCTAGCGGCGGCGGCCTTGCGGTCCGTTCGGAAACGCCCACGGAGATCGTGGAAAGGGGCCTTGGACTGCGGCCTTACCGCGGCATCTTGTCCTGGAGTTCCTCGCCCATCCGCTTGAATTTCTTCTGCTGTTCGGGGGTTAGGATTTTCAGCATCGTTCTTCTGCCTTCGCCCCGAACTTCCGCCATCTGGGCCTGCAAGGTGTGGTAGTACTTGCCGAAATCGTCCAATACTTGCTGGAAGCCCTGCGTCTGGGCGGGCGTAAGGTCGAGTTCCTTCTGAAACCGCTCCAGCATCTTAGTCCGGCTGTCCGGCGTCCAGTCGCTTTGCGCCCGCGCGCTGCGAACCGGCGAGCAGAGCTTCATCGTCAGGGCCCCGGCCAGCGAGCCGCACAGAAACACCGAGAGAAGAAGCACAAGAAGCCGCGGGTTTTTCCACGGCGGCGCGGGAGAGAGCGGCATCGTCAGTACTGATAGGTCGCCAGGTTCACCAGGACCACGTCCCGGTCCCGGTCCTGGTCCACGCCAAACGGCGTGGGCTGCGTGTCTTCAACCACTAGCGGCTGCATTTCCACCACCTCCAGCGCCGCCCCCGGGTGGTCCACCGACACCACCATGGTCCCCAACAGCAGCAGCAGCGCCAACGACGCGTATGCCAGCCGCTTGGCGAACACCGGTTCCAGCATCGCGCTCCAGATCGACGGCATCCGCTGCGATTCGATCCGATCCATCACCCGAGCATAGAATCCCGGCGCCGGATCGGCTTCGTCCGGACCGCGCAAGGCCCGCAGCCACTCGGCCTGTTCCCGCATCTCGCTTACCGTCCTGCGGCAGGATCCGCACGCCGCCAGGTGGTCCTTAACGCGCTGACTCGCTCCGGCATTCAACATCCCGCCCAGGTATTCTTCGAGGCTGTCCTTAACGGGCTGATGCATTGTTTCTTCCCTCAACACCTGAATACTTCAACCGCCGCGGACCGGCCGCAACCGGCCCCTCGGCCGCCATCCGGCTCTCGCGCCGGATGCCTCGGTGGTCACTCGCGTGGGCGGATCTGACGCCCGCCTCTACCATCGCCTCGTGACCTGCCGACAATATCACGTTTGCTACCTGTTACGCTCCCGAATGTACGCTGAGGCGTTTAGCCGCCTTCAGAAGTTTCTGGCGCGCCCTGAACAACTTTACCTTAATTGTATTCTGATTCATCCCGGTCATCTGCGCCAGATCTTCCACCGAGTGGCCTTCCACTTCCTTCAGCAGCAGCAGCGTTCGGTCTTCCTCGCTTACCTTGCCCAACAGCTTCGCTACCAGGTCCCGTTGCGCCAGCGCCATGTCCACCGGCCGGTCGGGTACCGTCGATTGCTCCGTGTTCTCCAGCCGCCGGGCATCTTCCTCGGTGAAGTCGCTCTCGTAGACCAACTTGCGAACCCGCTTCTTGCGCAGATAGTCGTAACACTCGTTGACGGTGATCTTATAGATCCACGTCAGCAGGCTGCTGCGAAAATCGAAGCTCCGGATCGAGAAATATACCTTCGAAAACACCTGCTGGGCGATGTCCTCGGCGTCGTTGCGGTTCCGCAGAATCCCGTAAATGATTGAAAATACTTTAGATTGGTACCGTTCAACGATCTCGCGGAAGGCGATCTCGTCGCTGGCCTGAACCCTTCGGACGAGCGCCGCTTCGTCGCTGTTGTTCCAATTCACTCTTCGTTTCGCCCGAACTTCGTCTCCGGCAAGCGGGAAAGGAAGCGCTGTCGTCAGGCCGCTCATACACCACTTCCGACGTACCCGAGAACACTCTGGTTTCAACCAGTTGCGCTCCCGATGCCGGAGCCTGGCAGGCTGCCGGGACCCTGCATCAACATAACAGATTCCCGCCTCCCGAATCAGGCGGCGCCCCCTCTTAGAGAACCGCTGCCAGCTCGCGCCACTGCCGGCCCTGGGATTCCGCCACCCCGGGATACGTGATCTGGCCCCGGTGCACGTTCACCCCCTCGCAGATGGCCGGCTCCTGCTCGCACGCGCGCTCAAACCCTTTGTTCGCCAGCGTCCGCAGGTACGGAAACGTTGCATTTGTCAAGGCGAACGTTGAGGTGTGGGGAACGGCCGCCGGCATGTTCGATACGCAGTAGTGCAGCACGTCGTCGACGAAAAAGACGGGGTCCGTATGCGTCGTCGGCCGGGATGTCTCAAAGCACCCCCCTTGGTCGATGGACACGTCCACCATCACCGACCCCTTCTTCATCGGACCCAGCATGTCCCGCCGCACCAGGCGCGGGCTGGCCGCCCCGGGAATCAGAACCGCCCCGATCACCAGGTCCGCCAACCGGATCGTCTCGCGGATCGTCCAGATGTTCGAGGCCAGCGTCATGACCTCGCCGTTAAAGATATCGTCGATCTCCCGCAGGCGGTTCAGGTTCTTGTCTACCACCGTGACGCGCGCCCCAAGCCCTAGCGCCACCTTTGCCGCGTTGTGCCCGACGATGCCGCCGCCCAATATCAGCACATTCGCCGGTGGCACGCCCGGGACCCCCCCGAGCAGGATTCCCCGGCCACCGTTGGGCGCCTCCAGGTACTTCGCGCCGATCTGCACCGCCATTCGCCCCGCCACTTCGCTCATCGGGGTCAGCAGCGGCAGCGACCCGTCTTTCTCGCGGATCGTCTCGTAGGCGATCGCCGTCATGCCCGATTCCACCAGCCGGTCGGTCAACTCCGGCAACGGCGCCAGGTGCAGGTACGTGAACAGGACCAATCCCGGCCGCATGTACGGATACTCGGCCGGCAGCGGCTCTTTTACCTTCACCACCAGGTCGGCCCGCGCCCACGCTTCGCCCGCGTTCGGAACGATCTCCGCCCCTGCTGCGACATACTCCTCGTCCGAGATTGTGCTCCCGGCGCCGGCGCGCGACTCGACCAGAACCTGGTGCCCCAGTTCCACCAGTTCCGAAACGGCGCTCGGAACCAGGCCCACACGGGTCTCGTGATCCTTGATTTCCCGTGGTACTCCGATGATCATGTTCGCTCCTTTGAGCCGGATGACAACTTCGGCAGTCTCAGTGTAGCAAGCGCGGTCACGAGTTCATCGGCCTGGCTTCAGCGCCCCGCGTTCCCGCCAGCGACTCCCACAAGGCCCTCCGGAGTCCGCCGTAATCCCTGCCGCCTGCCGGGGCCAGGAGCCGTTCATCCGCCATCCGAAGCAGATCCTCGCGGGTCCGGTCCCGGCTCGTCTCCGCCAGCCGCAGGTACTCGAAATCCTGGAGCCCTCGCCGCGGCGCCTTTAGCCGCATCGACGGTATCGGCAACCCCGCCGCAAACGGCGCCAGCGTCTCGGGACGCGCCTCCGGTCCGGACCTGTCGTCTCTTATTCCGACGGCGCCGCTGCGTCTTTGAGCAACATCGCCACGGCCATCTCCGGACCCGTGATCCCCCTCCGCCCCGCCGACCGCAGCCGCAGCGTGTTCCATCCCGCTTTGAGCGGCCAGGCCATCGACCGCGCGTCCGCTACCGGTTCCCACGTTGTGCCGTCGAGCGACGCTTCAAACCGGGTCCGGTACGGGTCGTAGCCGTCGAGGCTCAGCCGGATGGCGCCCCGCTCCGCCCCGTCGACCCGCGCCTCCACCACGCCGACGCTCCAGTAGGCGTCGCTCAGGCGGCGCGTCGGAAGGAACAGGTTGCGCCGGTATCCCATGTGGAACGTGCTGCCGGCCGGGTCGTTCTGATACCAGACGGCCCCGTCGTGCAGCCCGTCGAGCGGAAAGATGTGGCGTGTTTTTTCGGTCTCAGCCACATGATCGGCGATATAGATCCAGTAATAGGTCGACGTTTCGTCCTCGTCTGGCCGGTTCCACCACACAATCGCCGGATTCTTTTTCACGGCATTTGGAGGAATTCCGACTAGATGATCCACGTCCGCGCCGCCGTTCGTCAGCCACTCCGCGCGAATCTCCCACGCCGACAGCGGCTCGCCGCGCTTCTCGAAGTGCAGGTTGCTCTGCGAGTCCATCACCACCCACTTCCGAAACTGGTTCGACCAGACCTCCGCCGCGCCGTGGTGCGAGCTGCCCATGCCTTCCGGTCCATGCCGCCGGTCCACGCCGATCTTCCGCGCCTGCCACCCCAGCGCCTGGGCGCACTCGGCGTACGTGATCGCGTATTGCGTGCAGTAGAAGCGTTCTCCGTTCGCGGACCGGTCCAGAATCTCCTGCGCGGTCTTGGGGCTGGAAGCGGGATTTCCGCCGGGGATCCGCTCATAAACCCATTGTTTAAGCAGAAGCTGGGCGGCCCACTCGTCTTTGGCGTCCTTGACGGCCTCCTCGAGTTTATACTTCTCCCGCAAAGCGGCAAGTTGCGGATCGTCGTAATTGAATGGCGTAAAGGCGAAATTTGAGCGCTCGGCGGCGGGTATTTCGGCCATGAACTCGCGAACCTGGAAGCCGGCGGCCTTCGCCGCCCGTTCGATGCTCACGCGCGAAAGCGGCGCCGCCGTCACTCGCTCCGCGTCGGCTCCTCGGGCGGCGAAAACCGCGACGCAAGCGGCCGCCGCGCACGAAGCCCTCAATATCCCCGTCATGTCACTGACATGATACATGCTGACGGCCCCGGTACGGACTCTCGGATGCCCGCCCACCCCTGTATCATGGAGGAACAGGAAATTACGGTCGTGTCGGTGATCACTGTGTCTCGCGGTTCCTTTAGCGGCGGCAGGATGCTCGCGGAGTGTCTCGCCGACAGACTTGGCTATCGCTGCGTCGACCGCGACGTGATTGTCGAGAAGGCCGCGGCGCACGGCGTCTCGCAGAAGGAATTGCTCGACGCGCTCCAGAAACCGCCTTCGTTCCTCGAGCGCTTCACGCACCGCAAGTACCTCTACCTCACGCTGATTCAGGCTGCCCTTACCGAAGAGGTTCGGGGGGGACGCGCCGTTTATCACGGCAACGCCGGCCACCTCCTGCTCGAGGGCGGCTCGCCCATACTCCGCACGCGCATCGTCGCGCCCTTACCCATGCGCGTCACCATGGCTCGCGAACGGCTGCGTTTCAGCGAGGAAGAGGCTCTCGCGTACATCCATCGGATGGACGACGCTCGACGCAAATGGACCCAGTACCTGTACGGCGTCGATTGGAGCGACCCGTCTCTCTACGACATTGTGGTCAACCTCGAATACATTTCCATTCACGCCGCCTGTGAAACCGTCTCCAGCCTCGCCAAAGCGCAGGATTGCTATAGTTTCGGACCCGAGTGCCAGGCGGCGATGGACGATCTCGCGCTCGCGGCTCAGGTAAAGCTGCGGCTGGCGATCGAGCCCACCACGCAGCACCTGGAATTCGCCGTCGCCGCCAGGAGCGGCGTCGCGTCCGTGCGCGGGAAGGTGAGCGCCATGGATCTGCTTCCCGAAATCGAGCGCGTCGCCGCCGCCACGCCCGGCGTGAAGGAGGTGAATCTAGACGAGATGGCGCCGCTGCCGCAGGCGTAATCGGCCAGGAGCGCCGGCCGGTCGTTTAGAAGAACGACCGGATCGGCTCGAACTCGGCCTCGAACTCGGCGGTCAGTTCCTCCATCCTGCCGTCCAGCCCAAGGCCTCGGAGAATTGCTTCAGCGGTTTCCTCGGACCTGTAGCTGCCTTCTAGAATCGTGATCCCCATCAGATTGACCAACTTCTCACCACTCATCAGGATCCGGCTGAGTGGGAACATGCCGCCGCTGGCTCGCTGCTGGTCATGATGGTAACGCACCGCCTGCTGAATCGGCTCCGGAAGGTTCCACGCCGCCAGAACGGCGGCGGACAACTCGGCGTGATCGAATCCAATCACTTCCGCTTCGCAGTCCTCGAGCCGTTTGGCGCCAGCGAGGAAGCGTCGTTCGATCTCCTCGAACTGATCGCGCAGCGAAACCGCGATTAGCAGCAGACCGATATCGTGAAGCAGACCGCCGGCGAAGGCGCCTTCCGGATAATTGACCGGAACCCGCTGCGCGAGCAGGTCGGACATGATTGCCGCGCCGGTGCTATGAAGATTGAACCGCATCGCCGACCACCGGCTGGGCGTCCGGGCCTGTGTCCACATTTTAGATACCGAAAGCGTCATCGCCGCGTTGCGCAGCTTCACCACGCCGATCAGCGATACGGCATGGCGTACCGAACTGATGGTGCCGCGGCGGCCGTATATGGCGGAGTTCACCAGCCGGAGCACATTGCCGGCCAGCACGCTGTCTTTTTCGATCAGTTCGGCGAGCCGGGCGAAGGAGGCGTCTTCGTCGGCAAGCGTGGCGAGCAGTTTGTTCAGAATCGGCGAAAAGGGGGGTAGTTCCCCGAGGCTTCGAAGCGCCTTGTCGCGATAGTAGGTCGGACTGGCTGTCAACATACCCACACCGTCTCTATCGGCGGCGCGGCGAATGAACTTCACAGGCCCCCGTAGCACCGAAGGGCCAGCGCCGTCGGCGGCTATGGGGCGGCGAACCCGATCGCCTGGGCGAGCACGATATGCTGGTCCGGCCGGAGGCGCAGTTTCGTGGCCAGCGCTGTCTTGTCGGTCGCGTCGTGCACCACCGTCCCCAAACCGGCCGAGGCGCAGTAGAGATACACGTTCTGTGCGATAAACCCTGTGTCCAGGGCGGCGTAGAACGGCTTTCTGTCCGATTCGGACTTGACCATCTTCGAGTAGTCGGCTACATACGCCAGCGTCACCGGCGCCCGCCGCGCGAAGTCGACGTCGCCCGTCGCGGCTCGGAGGTCATCCCCCGTGACGCGTTTCAGCTCCTGCCCTTTGGCATCGTAGATATGAACCCCTCGGGCCGTGAACACGTACAGCTCGATCTCCTGGTGGTCCCAGGCCGAGGGCGCCGTGCGCTTGCCGTCGGGCCGGTTTACGCCGAACGCCGCCCACAGCAGGTCCGATAGCATCCCGGCGGGTAGCGGCTTGTCCAGGAACTCGCGCGCGGTCTTGCGCTCCTTCAGAACCTGCATCAGCGGCCGGCCGCCATCGGTGCGCGGTGGCGGAAGCCGGATCGCCGCGTCGTCTTCCGCGCGGCCCGGAAACGGAAGCAAGGCGAGCAGGATGGCCGGGGCCAGTAGCCTCAGCCGGTTCGGAGATCTCATCGGGGCGCCTCCCGGTGTCTACCATAGCACCGGCGGCGCCGCGGGCAGGCTACTCCGCGACCGCCACGGCCAGCTTGGCCCCGTCCGGAAGGGGCGCCAACATCCGCTCTTTCCGGTAAATCAGCGTCGACGTGTCGAAGCTGGCGATCTCGAAACCATGGCCGTGCGTGATCGCGTCCGTCGGACAGGCTTCCACGCAATAGCCGCAGAAGATGCAGCGATTGTAGTCGATGTTGTAGACGGAGGCGTAGCGCTCGCCGCCGCTGATACGGAGTTCCGCGGTGTTCTCGGCCGCCTCGATGTAGATGCAGCGGGCAGGACAGGCGGCCGCGCACAGGAAGCAGGCCACGCACTTTTCCAGCCCGTTCTCGTCGCGCGTCAGTACGTGCACGCCGCGGTACCGTTCCTGGAAGCGTGGAGGTCCGTCCGGATAGTCCTCCGTCACCGTCGGCGAAAAGAATTCCTTCAGCGTCACCCCGAGGCCCTTGGCGATCGCCGCGGCCGAATCGATTACCTCGCTGACTTTCGACGACATCCCTTCCCCTAGGTTACCCTATGCCGGCGCGGCGGCCCTCAGATCCGCTTCGCCAGTTGCTGGGCCGCGATGAGGAGCGGATCCCAAACCGGCGCGAACGGCGGCGCGTACGCGAAGTCGAACTGCGCGAACTCGTCAACTTTCGCGCCCAGGTGCAGCCCGGCCGCAATCACGTTGACCCGGCCCGCAACGCCTTCCTCGCCCAGCACCAGTCCTCCGAGCAGCTTCCCGGTGCGCCTGTCGGCCACCAGCTCAACCTGCGTGTGCGGAATGCCAAGTGGCTGGCTGTAGTAGGAAGGGCGAACCGGCGCTTCAATCAGCGCGGACGCCGCGTCGAACCCTTCAGCCTTCGCCTCGCCCGCCGTAAGTCCCGTCAGGCCTATTCCGAGACCGCACGTCCTGACGATCGAGGTCCCGACGATCCCCGGAAAGCGCTCACGCGCTCCGGCGGCGCAGGCCCCCGCTACACGGCCCATCTTGTTCGCCGTCGTCCCGAGGGGAACATAAGCGGGGCGGCCGGTCACCAGGTGCATCGCCTCGGCGCAGTCTCCGGCGGCGAAGACGCCCGCCAGGTTGGTCTCCATGCGGTCCGTCACCCGAATGGCGCCGGTGCGGCCGGTCTCGACGCCCGCCTCCTGCGCCAGTTCGACGTTCGGTTTCAAACCTGTAGCAAGCACCACCAGGTCGCATGGAATCCCCGCCACTGAGTCATGCTCGATCTTTCGTACCCGTTCGCCGGGCCGAAACTCGACATGAAACTGCTCCAGCCGGTCGAGAACCGCCTTGGAAAGCGTGGGATGGCTGCGGCCGAGAATCCGCGCATCGTCGGCGACCAGCGTCACCTTGAGCCCGTTGGTCCGCAATGCCTCCACCGCCTCCAACCCGATGTACCCCGATCCGACCACCACCGCGGTCTTTGGTTTCCTGGAGCACAGGAACTCTCGCAGACGCCGCGCATCGGCGAGGGTATGGAGGGTGAATACGCGCTCCTGGTTCCGGCCGCCGATGCCCGCCAGGTTCGGGCGCGCGCCGGTGGCAATCACCAGGCGATCGTAGTGGACCTTCGCTCCGTCCGCCAGGACGACCTCCCGCCGCGAGTGGGCGATGGCCGCGACTTCGCTCTTCACACGGACCGTCACGTTCCGTTCCCGCGCAAACCGGTCGGGAGCGTAGAGGACCAGGTCATCCAATGCTCTTACACGGCCTTCGATGAAATAGGGGAGGCCGCAGGCGGCGTATGAGACCCATTCGCCCTTCTCGAGAACCGTGATGTCGAGGAACTTGTCGATGCGCCTGGCCCTGGCCGCGGCGCTCAGGCCCGCCGCCACGCCCCCGATCACTACCAGTCGCATTCGGTCCGTCAGCTCTCGCTTTGGCTCTGCACGAAGTTCAGAATGTCGAAGCGGCTGATCTGGCGCCCGGGAAAGAAGCTGTTCACCGCGTCCTGTTCGTCGTTGAAAAGCTCGAAAACCGTCGTCAGCTTCGTGAGAACGAGGAGTTCGATGTTGCGGCGGCTGACGTTGAGCAGCTTGAGCGTTCCGCCGGCTTTTTGCAGGCTGGTGAAGCAGATGACCAGCGATCCCAGCCCGGTGCTATCCACGTAGTCGATCTCCTTCATGTTCAGGATGACGCGCTTGTGGCCGGCATCGGTCACGGTGCGGAGCTTTTCGCGGAGCAGCGCGACCTCCTCGCCGACGGTGAGCCGTCCCTTGAGGTCGAGGATCTGCACGCCTTCCTTCTCTCTTTCTCGAATGGATAAGGGCATAGAACCTATTTCCCATTCTAGGTCCCGGTTGGTTCAAGAATCTACACCGGTTCGTCGATATGGATAGTTGATGACCAACGCCAGGAGGATCGAGTCCAACCGCTATCCGGGCGACGGCCACAGCGCCGCCTGGAAGCCGCCCTCCGAATCCAGGATCAGTCTGCCGGCGGTACTGCAAGCGCACCAGCTATGGCTCGAGCAGAAAAAAGACGGCGTCCGAGCGCATCTGCGCCACCTCACGCTGAACGACCCGCTGCCCAAAGGCGTCAACCTGAAGAATGCGTCCCTGGAATGCATAACCTGGCTGGACGCCGATCTGACCGGCGCCGAGATGACCGGCATCGCCATGACGGCGGTGGATCTGCGTGGCTGCACCCTCAGTGACGCCGACCTGATGGAAGCGCAACTCGACGAGTGCCAACTGGACCGCTGCTGGCTCAACCGGGTCAATCTGTCGGAAGCGCGGTTGGACGGGACCACGTTCAGCGACGCGCGGCTGACGGAATGCCGGATGATCGAGGCCAGGCTCATGCGGTGCGACCTGACGAACATCCGGGCCCGGCGGAGTGCGTTCAACCACGCACGGATGTTTGAGTGCCGGCTGATTGGCGCCGACCTGGAAGAAGCGCACTTCTACCATGCTCGGCTGGATTTCACCGACCTGTCGGCGATCTCCGCGCCCGAGGCGAATTTCTCCTTTGCCAAGGCGCAGAACGCGCTCTTCATCAAGGCGGAGATGCCCGGCGCCCGCTTCAGCCACGCGGACTTGAGCCGCGCCAACTTCAGTCGCGCCGACCTCCGCAACTGCGACTTCCGGTCGGCCATCCTTTCCAGTACGGACTTCAGCCGAGCCAACCTGCGGCAAGCCCGCTTCGAAGGCGCGAGGACGATGGCCATGGACCTCCGCTGGGCCGACCTCACCGGCGCTCGCGAACTGACGGCGCAGATGCTGATGCAGGCCCGCACCGACGAGACCACGACGCTGCCCAACGGGGCTCCCGGCCCCTACGTGAAGTACTCGGGCGCGGAGCGGCCCCTCCGGAAGACGACCTCCTCGTAAGGTCCGCCCGCGGCGCCGCGCTTACCGGAAGTCTTCTACCATCGCGAGGTCGCCTGTGGATTCGGACTGCACGCAGAGGATCCATTTCCCGTCGGGCGACACGCTCAGCGCTGGACCGTCAAGGCTTGGTGGCTTAGGCAGGCCGGCAAGGTCAGCGACGGCCTTCGTGGCGAAGCTGTAGAATCGAAGCGCCCAGCCCTCTCCGGCCGCCGCGTCGCCGCGGGTGACGAAGTAGATGCCGTCGGCGGAAACGTCCCAGGCGCCCCAACCGGCGGCAAGGCCTACGATGACCGCCTTCTCGGGGCCGCCGCCCGCGGGTACGCGCCAGATAGACGTCCATTCCCGCTGCTCTTTGGCGTAGTAGACAAACCTCCCGTCCGCGGATTCAATCGGGAAAAGACCACCGCCGCGGGTCACCTGAATGGCCCGTTCGCCTTTGTCGTCGCGGGCGTCGGAGGGCAGTTTCCAAACCTCGAGACGTCCGCTGCGGTTGGAGGTGTAATACAGCCAGCGGCCGTCGCGCGAGAAGGACGGAAGGATATTCTCCGCCGGATCGGCGGTGATTCGGTAAGGGCTGCCGTCCGGCAGGCTAAGGGCATAGAGGTCGGCGTGGTCCCGGGTTGGAGCGGCGAAGGCGACCCGGCGGCTGTCGGGAGACCACATCGGGCTGCTCGCGAGGTTCATCGACGTAAGCTGCCGTGGATTGGACCCGTCCGCGTCGCACACCCAGATCGCGGCTTGGCCGGACCGGCTGGAGGCAAAGGCAATCGCGGAACCGTCAGGCGAGTACCGCGGATTGCCGTCGTAGCGTGAAGAAGCGATAAAGACCATGGGCCGCCCCGTTTCCCCCGGACCGGCGGCGATACGGACGATATCGTGCAGCGAGGCGCGTTCGGTGAAGAGTAGCCGGGCGCCGTTGACGGCCGGATAGCTGGGGTTCGCGCCGGCCGGGATTGGGTAAGGCCGGCCGCCGGCGGACTGAGCCCTCCATAGAGAGCGGCGGCCGCCGGCAAGCTGGGCGAAAACAACGTCCCTCCCGTTCGGCATCCAAGCCAGGCCCTGAGGGAGGCCTTCCAGGTTCGCCAACAGGCGAGGCGAACCTCCAGCGGTCGAGACAAGCCGGATGTCGCCGCGCCAGGAACTGTACAGGCATTCAAAGGCCAAGATCGAGCCATAGGGTGAAAACGCGGGGTTGCGAACTTCAATCGCTCCCGGCGGCGCTTCGGCCAGAACCTTGGACTGGCCGCCAGGCCAGGTGATCAGCGTTACCACCGGCCGCGAATCCGGCCCCGAACGGTCCGGAACGGCGAAATAGCGCCCGTCGGCGGACCACGACAGGCCCATCCACGGGCTGGCGTCCACGATCGCGATCTGTTCTTCCGGCCCTCCCGTGCTCGGCGTGAACAGCAGTTCGCTGGACCCGTCCGAGCGCTCCCGCAGAAACGCGATGCTTTGCCCGTCGGGAGACCAGGCCGGAGACCCATCCATAGCCGGATGGCGGGTGAGCCTCTCCGGCCCGGCCGCGCCAGCCGGCTTTACGTAGATATCGTAGTTGTCCTGCTTCATCCCGTTCCACGAGAAGGCCACCCGGTCGCCCCGCGGCGAAAACGCCGCTCCCCATTCGATACCCGGATACGCTGTGAATGGTTTGACCTGAAGCCCGCTTCCGCCCGGCTGCGCCCCCGGTCCCCACAATCCGATCCACATTCCGGATACCACCACCAGGACGGCCACCGCCGCGAAAGCGGCTACATACCAGACCGCTTTGGGGCTCGACCGCGGCGCCTGGATGTTGTCAAGAGCCTGCGCCACCTCCGCCGCGCCGCCGCAACGCGCGTCGGGGTTCTTCTGCAAGAGCCTGGCGACAAGTCTGCGCAGTGGCTTCGGCGTCGCGGCGGGAAGGGGCGCCGGCTCGCCATGCACAATCGCCTGGAGCAGTTCCAGCTCGGTCTTTCCATTGAAGGGCAGGCTTCCAGACGTCATCTCGTACAGCATCACGCCGAGCGACCACAAATCCGTCCGATGATCCACGGGCTCGCCGCGCGCCTGCTGCGGAGACATGTAGGGAACGGTTCCCATCCGCAGCGCCGAGACGCTCAGCCGCGACATCGGGGGCCTGGCGAGTCCGAAATCCAGAATCTTCGCCTCGCCCTCGGCGGGAAGCAGGATATTGGAGGGCTTGATGTCGCGGTGGATCACGCCCATGCGGTGGGCGTACTCGAGCCCCCGGGTCACCTGGCGGGCGATGGCCACCGCTTCCGCCACGGGGAGCGGACCACTCGCGATCCGTTCGGCGACGGTCTGGCCCTCGTAATAAGCCATCGCGAAAAACAGCCGCCCGTCGCCGGTCTGGCCCAGGTCGTGAATGGTGCAGATGTTCGGATGATCCAGCCGCGACGCGGCCTGGGCTTCGCGGACGAACCGCTGTTTCGCCTTGTCATTGGCCACCAGGTGCGGCGGCAGGAACTTCAGCGCGACATGGCGGCCCAGCCGGGGATCCTCCGCTTTGTACACCACGCCCATGCCGCCCCGGCCGATTTCTCCGAGGATGCGGTAGGGTCCGGCTTCGGTTGGGACCCCGTCGGATTCCGGCGCAGGCTCCAGCGCGGCGGCGGCAAAGGGCGAGACCGGCTGATCGAGCAGGCTGCCGGAGACGCCATGGGCGGCGAGCAGCCGTTCCACCTGCCGGCGCGTCTCAGTGTCCGGACCGGCAGTTCCGGCGAGCCAGCCCAGACGCTCGTCTTCGGGCCGCTCCAGCGCTTCCTCGAAAAGCGCCCAGACACGCTGCCAATCCATTTTGTGCGCTACCCGGCGGCGTAAAGCTCACTGTTGAGCCAGGCGCGGGCTTTCACCCATTCGCGCTGCACGGTGCGCAGCGTGACGCCCAGCAGTTCGGCGGTCTCCTGTTCGGTCAGGCCCAGGAAATAACGGTACTCGACGAGGTGCCGCATGCGGCTGTCCATGCCATCGAGCCGATCGAGCGCCTTGTCCAGCGCCAGTAAGTCTTCCAGCGATGCGTCGAGCCCGATCTGTTTGCCTTCGAACGTGGTGCGTTTGCGCTCCCCTTCCCGCTTTTCCGCGCTGCGCCTGCGGGCGTAATCGATCAGAATCTGGCGCATCGCCCGCGCGGCGATCGCAAAGAAATGCTCCCGCCCGCGCCAGTCCACCTTCGGCTGGTCCACCAGCTTGAGGTAGGTCTCGTTCACGAGACCGCTGACGCCAAGGGTGTGCCAGGGGCGTTCCCGGCGGATCTGGTGGGCCGCGACGCGGCGCAGTTCGCCATAGACCAGCGGGAAGAGACGGTCGAGCGCATCCCGGTCGCCGTCGCCTGCCTGCGCCAGCAAGGTCGTGATGTAGCCTTGCCCCTCCATCTACCCGGTTCTACAATTCTGACACGTTCCATGTCGCATTTCGAGGCAAAACTTCGCATGTAGGGTGTGAAGGGCCGAGAGGGACCCTGAAACACGAAAGGGGAAGACGAGATGACAACGCAGACTGGAATGGAAAACGGGGAAAAGAGCCCGTCGAAAATCGCGCGCGTAGCGGCGCTGGCATATGGAACCGTGGCGTACCTGATCTTTTTCGGGACGCTGCTCTATGCGATCGGTTTCGTGGGCAACATCATGGTCGCCAAGTCGATCGACACCGGGATGCCGGGGCCGTTCTGGCCTTCGGTTGCGATTAACGTCGCGCTGCTCGGCCTGTTCGGCTTGCAGCACAGCGTGATGGCGCGGCCGGAATTCAAGAAGCGCTGGACGCGGATCGTACCCAAGCCGATCGAGCGCAGCACGTTCGTCCTGTTCACCTGCTTCGCGTTCGCCCTGCTGTTCTGGATGTGGCAGCCGATGCCGGGCGTGGTGTGGCAGATCGACAACCCCGTGGCGAGCGCCGCCATCACGGCGCTGTCGATGGCCGGGTGGTTGTTCGTCGTGCTGTCCACCTTCATGATCCATCACTTCGATCTGTTCGGCTTGCGCCAGGTGTACACGTACCTGCGGGGCGATCGCTACAGGGAACTCGGCTTCCGGACGCCCGGCGTCTACAAGTACCTGCGGCATCCGATCATGCTGGGATTCATGGTGGCGTTCTGGTCCGCGCCGACGATGACCGAGGGCCGGTTCCTGTTCGCGATGGTGACGACGGCTTACATCCTGGTGGCCATCCAACTGGAAGAGCGCGACCTGATGCGCTTCCACGGCCCGCTGTACGCCGAATACCGCCGCCGTGTCCGCGCGCTGTTGCCGATTCGGAAATCCTCCGCTGCGGACAAAGTGGTGGCGCAGACGGCCGGCAATTGAGCCAGGCGCCGCAGGCATGCACCGAGGAGGAGCGTCATGAAAAATCCATTTGGCACGGAAATGGCGATGACGGCGGTTTTGGCAGCCATTCTCGCCGGTCCTCCCTTGTGGTGGGCCGGCGAGGCCCTTCGCGAAGCTCACCGGCAAGCCCGCGCTTCGGCGGCTCACGAAAGCAGCTTCGGAGATCGGGAATTGCGGCGCCGGCCCGGAGAGATCCAGAACTTCACCGCGGAGCCGCGGAGAACGCAGAGAAGACGCGGAGAGGCGGGCGCGACGCAAGACGTAAGTTTTCGCGCAAATTGGAACGGTCGGGAAAGTGATTGTGGGTGAATGACTTGCGGGCTGTTCGGCGCGCCGCGACGCAACTTCGACCGAAGATGCGTCGCGGCCGTGATGGGCGGTCCGGAACACGATCGTGAACCCCGGCGATGAGGGCAGGCGGAGGCGCTGGGGGAGGGTTTCAAGGGGGAGCGGGAGGGCGACGGTTTCCACCGAACGGGCGCCGAGGCTGGAAACGAGGACGCCGCCGGAGGCCGCAGGCGATGCCAGCACGTGAAAATAAGCTCCCTAAGTAAACGTTCAGACCTGAATATCAGGCCTCATGAGGTATTTTACGGCGGAGGCAGTGAGGATCGGCGGGGCGGAAAGATGGAAATGGTTGTGGATTAAGGGGATAATTAACGGGAACGGGTTGTGACCCGCGGTTGGGAACCCAACGCGCCGGTGCATCCGGTGACGGAGGCAACCGCGGAGATCATCGCGCGAATCGGCGGCGAACAAGCGGCTAACGGGATCAATCTTCCGCCTGGCGATCTCATCATCGGAGCGCGCGCCCCTGGATCTCGCCAGGAGCGAGAGAGAAGGACCGGCAGTTCACGGCGGCGAGTCGGAATCGCGGGGCGCCGTCCTGCCTGGCGCTCCAGCGCATCACGCGCACGGACGAGTCCGCTCACTCGAATATCGGCGCGAGTCTGGCCAGCACTTCATCCATGATGGCGCCGTGGACGCTTTCCAGTTTCTTGCCGCCGCGAGCGGCGAGGTCGAGGGCGCGCGGTTGATCGCAGCGGATAACGCCGGTGGTTTGGGTTGCCGCGCCCGACAGCGGTACAGCGAAGCCGGCTGTCCGCGCGAAACTCCCGCCGCTGGCGATGGGGAGGACCACGGGTACTTTGGTCACGCGGTTGAACGCGTCCGGCGAGACGATCAGGACGGGGCGGCGCCCCTTCTGCTCGTGGCCTTGGGCGGGATCAGGCCCGACCAGCCAAATATCGCCCCGTTTCATCAGAGGAGTTCGCCGCCAGCCGGCTTGCCACGGAGCCACTCACGATCTTCTTTACCGCGCGCCGCCTTGGGATCGCATTGAGCGAGGAGTTCATCCAGTGTGTAGCGGCGCCGCTGGTGCGGTTCAACAACCAACCGGCCGCTTTCGACCGCGATGCCGACCTTCACGCCCGGCCGGAGGCGCAGGAGGTTGAGTAGCGCGGGCGGAATGGCCAGCATGATCGAGCCGCCGACCTTGCGCAGACTCGTGGTGTGCATTTCCAGTTGTTCTCAAGTTATATTCTAGTATAACCAATCGGGAGCATGGGAGGCGCCGCCAGCATCGGGTCGACGTTGGTGGCGCGCGCCGGCCAACGTGAGATCGTCGATCCCGTCGACGGCCAGCCGCTACCGGCGTCGAAGGCGATAGCAGCGGGAAAGCTCCCGCGCCGGGCGGAGCAGACTATAATCTTTAGTATCAATGCTGGGCGGCTCGGTACTGGGAGGTCTGGGGAGCGCCATTCTATTTGTCTCCGCCGCCGCTACGCTGCGCGGGCAGCAGGAACTGCCTAGACAAGCCGGCGCGATCCTTCAAAAGAACTGCATAAATTGCCACGGCGCGGCGCTGCGGATGTCGGGCCTGGACCTGCGAACACGGCAGTCGATTCTGGCCGGGGGGACCCGCGGCCCGGCCGTCGAGCCGGCAAATCCCGCGCGCAGCCTGCTGTATAAGCTGGCGACGCACGACGTGAAGCCGACCATGCCGCCGGGGCAGAAGCTGTCCGAGGGCGATCTCGATGTTCTGCGGCGCTGGATCACGGCCGGCGCGGTGCTGGAGGAGACGGAAGCCGGCGCGGCGGATGACGACGCGAAGGCTCGCCTGGCCAAGCTCGAGGAACGCCCAGTGACCGCCGCCGAGCGCAGTTTCTGGGCGTACAAGCAACCCGCGCGGTCCGATCCTCCCGGCGGCGCCTCGCACCCGGTGGATGCCTTTCTCGCGCAGGCATGGACGGCCAAAGGCCTGAAGCCGTCGCCGCAAGCCGATGCCCGCACGCTGGTCCGGCGCGCTTACCTCGATCTCACCGGCCTGTCGCCGGCGCCGGAGCAGGTGGAGGCCTTCGCCGACGATCCCTCGGAGGAGCGGTGGACGGCGCTGATCGAAGGGCTGCTCGCATCCCCGCACTACGGCGAACGCTGGGGGCGACACTGGCTGGACCTGGTACGGTACGCCGATTCCGGCGGTTTCGAGCGCGACTTCGACTGGCACAACGCCTGGCGGTATCGCGACTACGTCGTCTCGGCCTTCAACTCCGACAAGCCGTACGACCGGTTTCTGCGCGAGCAGATCGCGGGCGACGAAATCGCGCCGGACGACGACGAGGCAATGGTGGCCACGGGTTATCTGCGGCTCGGCCTGGACAACAACATCAAGAACGAGCGCACGCGGATGGACGAACTCGACGATATCGTCTCGACCACGTCGCTGGCCTTTGTCGGCCAGACGGTGGGATGCGCGCGATGCCACAACCACAAGTTCGATCCCATTCCGCAGAAGGATTACTACCGCATGCAAGCGGTATTCTTCTCCACCAAGGGCGTCGAACACCCGCTGGCGCCGCCCGAGGTGGTCGCCCGGCGCGACGCTGAGGCGCAGCGGATCCGCGAGCTGAAAAAGCCGCTCGAGCAGGCGAGGAAGGAGATTGATGCGCCACACCGGCAGCGCATCTTCGAGGAGAAGGTCGCTCAGCTTCCCGACTACCTCCAGCTCGCCTGGCGCACGCCGAAGGATAAGCGCACGGAAGGCCAGCAGCTCAACGCCGAGCAGATCGAGAAGACGCTCGTGGTGAAGGAGCAGGAAATTCTGGCCTCGATGAGCGAGGCGGAACGCGAGCGGCGCGCCGAGATCAACCGGGAACTCGAGGCTCTCGACGCGCGGATGCCAGCCCCCTACCCCACCGCCAGGGCCATCGGCGAGGAGGACCGCGAGCCGCTGCCTTCGTACTTCCTGCACCGCGGCGCGCCCGACATGAAGGGCTCGCTCATGGCGCCAGGGATTCTCACGGTGGCCTGGAACGGCGAGTACGAGTTTCCGGCGGCGCCCCCGGATGCCCGGTCGAGTTTTCGGCGGCGCGGGTTCGCCGAGTGGGTCGCATCGCCCGAGAATCCCCTCACCGCCAGGGTCATGGTGAACCGCATCTGGCAGCATCACTTCGGCGAGGGCATCGTGCGCACGCCGAGCAACTTCGGCAAGACCGGACAGCCGCCGTCGCACCCGGAACTGCTGGACTGGCTGGCCACCGAGTTCATCCGCTCCGGCTGGAGCGTCAAGGCGATGCACCGACTGATGCTGTCGTCGAACGCGTACCGGATGGCGAGCGACGACGTCGCCGAAAATGCCGCCATCGACCCGGAGAATCGCCTGTTCTGGCGGATGCCGCGCCAGCGGCTGGAGGCCGAGATTCTGCGCGACCAGATACTCGCCGCGGCCGGCACGCTCGACCGTACGGTTGGCGGTCCCGCCGTTTTTCCGTACATCGACCCGGACCTGTTTCAAAGCAGCACCGAGCGCACCTGGCCCGGCAAGCCGGACAGCGACCCATCCACATGGCGGCGGAGTCTGTACGTCTTCATGAAGCGCAGCATCCGTTACCCCTTGTTCGAATCCTTCGATCAGCCGGATGCGACGCTGTCCTGCGATCGCAGGAACCGCTCCACCGTCGCGCCTCAGGCGCTGCTGCTGATGAACAATGCGTTTGTCGTTTTGCACGCCGGTAAGTTCGCCGAGCGCCTGGAGAGAGAGACGGGCGACGATCCGGGGCGGCAGGTGGACCGGGCGTACCGCCTGGCGCTGAGCCGGCCGCCGTCCCAATTTGAGCGCCGGCGCGCCTTGGAGTTCCTGGCCGGCGAAACCGGAACGCTGGCCGATTTCTGCCAGCTTCTGTTTAACCTGAACGAGTTCGCGTACCGCCAATGAAACAACACGTCTGCTCTCGCCGCGAATGGCTTTCCCGCATGGGCGGAGGCATCGGCAGCCTCGCGCTGGCGGACCTTCTTCACCGGCAGGGCGCGCTCGCCGCAGCCACGTCTCCGCTGGCGTCCAGGCCGTCTCATTTCCCGGCAAAGGCGAAAGCGGTTATTTCGATCTTCTGTTACGGCGGCGTCAGCCAGGTGGACACCTTCGATCCCAAGCCCCTACTGCTCCAGCGCCAGGGTGAGGCGATGACGGGGGCGGGAGAGGTTTCCGTTTCGCAAGGCCACCCGGGCGGGCTGATGCCGTCGCCGTGGACGTTCCGCAAGCACGGGCAGTGCGGCATGGACGTCTCGACGTTGTTTCCGCACGTGGCCGAGCACGTGGACGACCTGGCGCTGATCCGCTCGATGCACTGCCTCAGCAACGACCACGGTCCGGCGCTCTACCAGATGAACACCGGGACAATCCTCGCCGGGCATCCGAGCGTCGGCAGTTGGGTCGCCTACGGCCTGGGAACGGAAAACGAGAACCTGCCCGGCTACATCGTCTTCACCGATTACCGCGGCGGTCCGATCAACGGCGCGCCGAACTGGGGCGCGGGCTACATGCCGGCGGCGTACCAGGGCACGCAGTTCCGATCGAGCGGCGATCCGATTGTGGACTTGCAGCCTCCCAAGGGGCGCTCGCGCGAACAGCAGCGCGAGTGGCTCGACCTGCTCGGCGATTTGAATGGGGCGCACCTGGAGCGCAATCCCGCCGACAGCGAACTGGCCGCCCGTATCCATTCCTACGAACTCGCCTTTCGCATGCAGACGCACGCGGCCGAGGCGATCGACATCGGAAAGGAATCGGAAGCGACGCGACGGCTGTACGGGCTCGACGATAAGCACACCGAGTACTTCGGCCGGCAGGCGCTGATGGCGCGGCGGCTGGTGGAGCATGGAGTCCGGTTCGTGCAACTGTACTCGGGCGGCGGCAACTTCGAGCCGAGCTGGGACGCGCACTTCGATCTCAAGGGGAATCACGAAGGCCACGCCCGGGAAACCGACAAGCCCATCGCCGGCCTGATCAAGGACCTGAAGAGCCGCGGCTTGTTCGATTCCACGCTCATCGTCTGGCACAGCGAGTTCGGCCGCATGCCGATTTCACAACGAATGGACGGGCGCGACCATAACCCGGACGGCTTCTCGGTCTGGCTGGCGGGCGCGGGCGTGAAGGGCGGGACGATCGTCGGCGCGACGGACGAGTACGGCTACCGGGCCGTTGAGGATAAGAAATCAGTCTACGACCTCCACGCCACGCTGCTGCACCTGCTGGGACTGGACCACGAGAAGCTGACCTACCACTTCAACGGGCGCGACATGCGGCTGACCGACGTGCATGGCGAACTGATCCACGAAGCGCTGGCGTAGCGCAGCAGGAGCGCGCGGCGTTAACGCAGGCTTTCTCCGGAACCGCGGCCGTTCAGCACGAGGTTGGCCGCAACAGCGCGGTGATCGGAAAACGGTATCGGCGCCACCTCAAGATGATTCGACTCCAAGCCCTGGAAGAAAAGCCAATCGAGCCGCATGCCGAGGGCGTCATGGGTGGCGCGATTGGCGCCAACGGGCGTGGAAAATCCGTGCTCATTCATCAGTTGCTGGACTGCGCCAGCCTGCTTGCCGAAGCACGGAAACGGGATGACATTGCCGATCCAGTAGAACGGGTTGGTGTTGAGATCGCCCGCGATCAGGCGGGGGCCGGAGAAGTGAGCGGCCTCCTCCAGCACCGGCCGCAACTGTTCGAGCCGGTCCACGGGATTGATCCGAGTATCAAGATGGGCGTTCCAGACCCGAATCGCGGCGCCCGGCGCGTCCACCGTGGCGGCGATGGCGATTCGCGTCCGGGACCGGAAAACAAGGTTGCAAGCCTTTAGCTGAATCGTCCTGACGTCGGTGAGAGGGTACCGGCTGAGGATTGCGAGCCCTTGATCCGTGACAGCGGGGCTCGCCGGCACGGCCGCCACGTGATACCCGAGGAGGGCTGCCAGGTGTTCCGCCACTGCGCCTGCTCCGTTTCCTCCGACCGCTTCCTGAAATAGATAGATATCGGCGTCGGCCGTTGCCGGGCTCCTCCGGAGATCGCGCAGCATCCTGTCGACGTTGGTCTCTTTCGCCACATTGAGCGTAACTACGGAGATATCAAAGTGTTGTGGCATGTGAGATGGAAGTCCGCCTCCCGAGCGATGCCCGGAATGTCCGATCAGGTAATTGGCGAGCACGGCTGCTCCCGCCACGGCGACATATATAACCAGGCGTTGGCCCATGGATCAGAAAAGAAGGCGGGACTCTAGACTTGTTCGCGGACTACTGGTTGGATGCGCACGGTGGCAGGAAGGTTTCTGCAAACAGCGTCGGGACTAGATTCGACTTCTCCGCTTCGGGCTTACGGCGCGGAAGGGGTTATGGACTTTCAGCCCGCGGATTGTGCGCCCATCCTGTAAAACGTCGCTGAGGACCCTCTCACAGCGGCCCTGAAGCGCCGCGCTTACAATCAGAGAATCCCACCAGGAAATGGAATCGCGCCGGTGAAGATCGAGCGCAGTATCGAGAAGCTCGCGGGTCGATTGGATGCGCCAGAGCGGCTCGATCAATCGATGGTAGATTGAGGCCGCTTCATCGACGCTCAGCGGCGCCGCCGCTTTGCGAAGCACGACGTTAAACCATTCCTGCACCACCTGGTAGCTGACCAATCCATCACCCGATTCGTGGGCCGTCGCAATCCATGTCTGGGCAACCGCCTGCTTGTGCGGGTCGGTTGCATCAATCGCGTAGATCAGCAGGTTCGTGTCGAGGAAGAATCTACCGCTCATTACGCTCATCCCGCGTGAAGCGCCGTCCGGCTCGGAAGTGACCGACTGCCGCCGCCGCTCGCCTGACCTCTTCGGACGACAGACGGCCGGCGCCAGCATAGCGGGCGAGCCACTCGCGAAACAAGTTGTTAAGCGTCGTGTTCTCAGCTTCCGCCCGCCGGCGCGCACGTTCAATCAGCGCTTCGTCCGCGCTTAGCGTGATATTCCTCATGAATCCAGTGTACACGGAACGTGCACACGAAAAAGGGCCGCGGCTCGGGCGAAGATTACCTCGGGCGGCCCCACTGCCGTTCAACGCTTCGCGTGGTCCAGGACCCACAGCAACAGGAAAATGGCGCCGCTGACGGCCAGGATCTTCACCGTCAACACGATGGTCTGCCTGGCGCTCAACGGTTTGGGCGCGTAGCCGGACCCGCCGGGGTCGTTTTGCCGGTCCGGGGCGGCCGCTTGAGCGGATTCCGCTGGGGCGGACACGTTACGTTGAACTCTCTGCGTTGCCATAACAATCTCCTATCCTCTTTGTCAAAGCCACACTTGCGCGGCGGCGAACGGGCAGGCCGGTTGCGGGGCTTCAGGGAGGCGCCGCTCGGCCGAGAGAATCGCGCCGTTCGCGACGCGCGGGTTCGCTAACGCACTTCGAATGGAATGGAAAAGCGAGGAGGCGGAGATCGAGCCGGTCCGGGAGACGACCGCAGGGTCGAACGATACGACACCAGGATCGATGTCGTACGCACGACGAAATCCGGAGCGGACCAGCGCATAGCGCCGGCGAGCACGCCCGCGGCTTTCTTCAGTTGAGAGAATTCCAGTGTTCGGAGCCGCTTGGGGTCCGGCGGAACGACGGCGCCGGAAGCCAGACCGCCCGCATGCAGATACAGGACAGCGTCGGGCGGGGCTGACCGCGCGCAGGTTGACCCGGCCGGTGGATTGACGACGCCCAGAGTCAGGCACACGCCCGCGATCAGCGCCGTAAGGCTTTGGAGGGCGCTGCGCAGAGGGTGGGTCGTCCGTCCGATCACTGGGTCCTGCATACCAGCATAGCTGTTGCGTCACGCGAAGGGGCGGGGGCGTCATGACAGATCGGGCAGGCGCCTGATCGACGTGGATAGTTTCGCCGATGGAAACGGAGACGGGGTGGGGGATTTCGAGGGGCTGACGAGCAGGCTGGACTACCTGGCCGGTCTGAACGTGAATTGCGTTTGGCTCCAGCCGTTCTTTCCCTCGCCGAACCGCGACAACGGATACGACATGGATTACTACGGCGTCAATCCGCTGCTGGGCACGCTGGGGGACTTCGTCGAGTTCCTGTACAAGGCGCGCGAACGCGGCATCCGGGTGATCGTCGACCTGGTGGTGAATCATACGTCGAACGATCACCCGTGGTTTCAGGAGGCGCGGCAGGATCCCGACTCCCATTACCGGGGCTACTTCGTCGTGGACGCGCTGCCGTTTCTGATCGAATTGAAAGGTATCCCGAACACGGAAGACCAGGATCCCTATCAATACCTGAGCGAGATGCGGCAGTTCCTGTCGTGGCACCTGGGCGACGCGGTGCTGATGGCGGAGGCGAACCTGCCGCCGGAGGAAGTTCCCCACTATTTCCACGAGGGAAACCGAATCCATGTGGTGTTCAACTTCTGGGTGAATCAGCACATGTTTCTGGCGCTGGCGCGCGAGGACGGCACGCCGATCCGCAAAGCGTTCGACGAGCTTCCCGGGATTCCGTCGCACTGCCAATGGGCCAACTTCCTACGCACGCACGACGAGCTGGATCTCGGCCGGCTGAGCGATGCGGAGCGGGAAGAAGTGTTCCAAGCGTTCGGGCCTGAGAAGAACATGCGGCTCTACGATCGCGGCATCCGCCGGCGGCTGGCGCCCATGCTGAACAACGACCGCAAGCGTCTGGAACTGGCGCACAGCCTGATTCTGACCCTACCCGGGACGCCGGTGCTGCGCTATGGCGACGAGATCGGCATGGGCGACGACCTGTCGCTGAAGGAACGCGAGAGCGTGCGGACGCCGATGCAGTGGTCGAACACGAGGAACAGCGGATTCTCGTGGGCGCCGGAAGACAAGCTCGTCATTCCCGTGATCAAGACAGGCGAGTATTCCTACAAACGGGTGAACGTTGCGACGCAGCAGAGGGACCCCGATTCGCTGGTGAGCTGGCTGGAGCGGGCGATGCGGTTGCGGCGGCGGTGTCCCGAGTTCGGCTCGGGAAGGTGGCAATGGCTGGAGACGGGGGAGCCGGCGGCGCTGGCGCATTGCTGCCAGGGAGAGGGATCGGCGGTGTTCGCGATCCACAATCTCTCGTCGCGCGAGCTGACGGTGAAGGTGGACCTCGGGCGGAAACAAAGTGCTGCACGACCTGCTGGCCAACCGCAGCATGCATGTTGAGGATCGGAGCGGCCAGGAAATCCGGCTGGAACCGTACGGCTTCTTCTGGTTTCGCGAAGGGATGGCGCCGGAGAGCGTGACGGCGTAGCCGCGCTGCGGGCGGGCCGAAAGGGGCGGAGTCTCCCAGAACAGTCAGGCGGCGGGTATTCGCCGTTGGAGCCAACGGCGAAAAGACTCATCCGTCTCTCCGGATCGGCGTCCCGCGAGAAGGCCTTCCACGCTGATGTCCTCGTCCAGGTCCGGCCAGTGGATTCCCTCGCCACCGCCAATCAACCGCCAATTGGCGCGTGCAGCGAGGGTCCCGTGGGCCAAACGGGGAAACCAGGCAATCGGCGCCGCGATCGTCCGGCCATCGTTAAGGTCCACGACTAAGGTATCGTCAGTGACTTTCACGCTCTGGGCTATCGCAGCCTTGAGTTCACGTCTCGAAGAACTCATGCCATGACCTCAACAACAAAGTCGCGTGTTCCGCGACGAGTCTCTCAATTCGCGCAATTTCAGAACGCCCGAAACCGCTGCTACTGTCAAACCGAACCGGTTCCAGCCAGAACTTCGCCTTCCCGTCTTCCCGCTCCACATGCACGTGAGGAGTTCGTCCCGGTCAGCCGAATAGAAAAACAACCTGTAGGGTCCCGCGCGCGGAACGGTCGGCAACATTCCAGTGTACAGAAAGTGGCGACCCCGCTGCCCTGAGAGTGGTGGCCCAGAGTGGCCCAGACTCCCTATCTTGAGCGCCTGGGATCGCAAGAAGGGCCCTACTGCAACGTGAGGCGCGCGCACGCGCTACCGGGCGAGCGGGACTTCGAGCGTGAGCTGGTGGAGATGGCGGGAGTGGAGTTGGAAGGCCTGGTAGAGCAACTCGGGGCCGTAGCGGACGTCGGGGGTCCAGTGGTAGCTCCAGGATTCGTTGTCGAGCAGGAGCGGCAGCTTCGCGCCGGCGGGGGCGTCGGGGGCGAGGCGGATGAGGTTGGTGCGCTCCTGGGCGCTGGTCCACTCGAGAAGATCTCGCAGGCCGTGCTTGCGCTTCAAGCGAAAATCGCCCAGTCCAAGTAGCTTGGCCCGGCACTTGAGCCGGGGTTATTCCCATAACCCGGCTCCAAGCCTGTTATTCGGACGGCTTTTCACACCCCCTTGTAATTGAGGACCGGCCGGAGGGTGCGCGTAACCTTCACCATCTCTTTCTGAGCCCTCAGGACGGCGCGGATGTCTTTGTAGGCGGATGGCGCCTCGTCGCGCAGCAGCGAGGTAAGGCGCGAGTCGTACCAGATGCCTTCCATCTGTCGCCGGAGGTCCCGTTCGGTTATCTTCGATCGAGCCTCGGTCCGGCTCAGTGCTCGACCAGCGCCGTGAGCGCTCGAACATAACGCGGCCTCATGCCCACGGCCCTGGACATGAAAGCTGAGGGCGCCCATCGATCCGGGCAGGACGCCGTTCTCGCCGAGGCGCGCCGGCATCGCGCCTTTTCGGTGGACCCAGAGATCAACGCCGCCATGGCGCTCTCGCGATACGTGGTTGTGGTCGGTCGCTATCAGCGTATCCCAGCAGACTGCTGCCCCCAACCATTTCGCGACCGCCCGGCCAACCTCATCCGCGATCGCCCTTCGCGAGGCGTCCGCAAAGCGACGAGCCCACGCGGCATCGTGAAGGTATGCGGCGCCGGCGTCCGAGGAGGCATCGAGCGCGCAGAGCCGGCCGCCTACTGGCTGCGCGCGCGCCAAATGGTGATCCCGGATCGCCTGGCCCGGCGCCCGGGACCCGGAATGCACCATCATCCAGAGGCGGCCATCCTCGTCTTCCTGAAGCTCGATGAAATGGTTCCCACTGCCAAGCGTGGCGAACTCCAGGGCGCCTTCTTTCCTGCGGACGGATTCGAGGGTGGGGTGGCTAAGCGTGGCGCCCGCCACATCCTCAGGTTGGGGTATTGACGCGCCCCGATTTCGGCGGCGTGCGGGGACTACTCGGCCAAAGTCCGCGAGAATCTCCCCGGCAATCCGAGGAACATGCAGCGCCGCGGCCTCGATGTCCATGGCCACAGCCAACATGCCACAGCCGATGTCGCCTCCGACTGCCTGTGGATAGAGCAAACGTGACGTGGCGACCACAACGCCAATGCACACATCCGCGGAGAGATGTACGTCAGGCATCACCGCGATCCGCTGAATGTCGGGAGCGCGCCGGAGGCGTTCGATCGCCTCCGACGCTTCACGCGCCATCGGCGCGGCGAGCCAGGCCCGAAGGGAAGCGAGCGATGGTTCACTCATCATCGCCCCCATTCGGGCAAGCTGGCACAAAGCACAATTCCGGCGCCCGCTTCCGGCTAATTGCAGTGGCCACTTCAGAACGCAGACGCGGAGTTTCGCGATCGAGTTCACGGATGACGCCGGCAACCGGGCGTTGAGCCGGGATGAGCACATACACGAGCAGGCGACCGCAATCCGGCGCTGGTAGGACTTCCTCGACGAACACATCGTTGAGACCATTGCCGGGGCTGCGATCCGCAAGCGCGAGGTTCAGCGCTCGTTGCACTTGCCGACAGAATTGTTGTGCTTTCCGTTCCGCTTGCCGACGAGAAGACCGTCGAGTGGTCTCGCTTTCGTACAGGGCTTCCGCGAACTCGGGATCCACCGTCTGCCACTCTTTCGAGCGGCGAAGGTTGTGTTTCACAGATATTCTCCTAACTTGCACACACGAATACCCACCCCTCGCGCGCACAGGCGCACAAAGGGACACCAACTGTTTTGCTTGTTAACGGTGCGATGGGCGCGAGCCCGGCCAGCCGATTTAGTTACGCGGCGGCGAGAAGGCTCGACGGCATCGGGTGGTGTGCAATAGGGGACATGATCTCCTCCACTCTCTCTTCTCGTCGAGTTCGGATAGTTTTTATTTGAATCTACTATCCTTGATCATTATCACCGCTTCGTATCATTACTGCAACGTTCAGGACACGGGTGGTCGCGCGTGATGGCCACGCAGAGATACGGAGTCATCCGCCGGCGCGCACGCGCTACCGGGCGGGCGGGACTTCGAGCGTGAGCTGGTGGAGATGGCGGGAGTGGAGTTGGAAGGCCTGGTAGAGCAACTCGGGGCCGTAGCGGACGTCGGGGGTCCAGTGGTAGCTCCAGGATTCGTTGTCGAGCAGGAGCGGCAGCTTCGCGCCAGCGGGGGCGTCCGGGGCGAGGCGGATGAGGCTGGTGCGCTCCTGGGCGCTGGTCCACTCGAGCTGCTTCTGTTCCTGGATGTCGCCGATTTCGGTGATGAGCGGCGTTTCCGGGTAGACCTTGG
The DNA here is from genome assembly GCA_026129905.1 of Bryobacteraceae bacterium. Taxonomy (GTDB): domain Bacteria; phylum Acidobacteriota; class Terriglobia; order Bryobacterales; family Bryobacteraceae; genus JAHCHE01. The sequence goes on from JAHCHE010000008.1 coordinate 254,541, forward strand.
CGCGATACCAGTTGTTCTTGTCGAATGGGTCCATGCCTTGCGGCATTTTGATCCAGATGGTCGCTTCCTCGCCGGGTTCGAGCACGCCGTTGCCGTTGCCTTTGCCTTCGGTGAGCGTGCGCCGGATGGATCCGCCGCCGCCCTGGTTTCCTTTCTGGCGGAATACGGGCAGCGTGACCGTCCGGCCGTCGAGGATCTCGAGGGCTGCGGGCGCGGCGACGATTTCCGGAATCACGAGGACGTCGATGTCGCGGGAGACCTGATGCCAGCCGTCGAAGGTGAGCGTCAGCTTGAGCCGGGCGGGGGCGAAGTGGCCGGCGCCGGCGGTGAACCGCACCTTCAGCCGCGAGGCGAGGTCGGCGAACGCGCCGGGTTCGATGCGAGGGATTTTGGCCGAGCCGGAGACGATCTCCACCGTAGGGTATTCGCTCTCGATGCTTGCGGCGACCTCTTCCATCGGCGTTCCGCGAGGGTTGTAGATCTTGACCGGCAACGCCTGCTCAAGGTTCGGGCGAAGGCGCAGGCGGTCGGAAGACGTCAGCGGGAGAAGCACGGGCGGCTCGGCGCCGGTTCCGGGTCCGGCGAAGCTCAACTGGCGGCCGGCGCCGTCGACGGTGACGGTCAGACGGCCGTCGTCGGAGGCGGCGAGGTCGCGCCGGGACGTCCGGCCCGAGGCGAGATCGTGCTCGGTCATCGCGTACCGGGCGCCGGGCCTGTAGAGAGGCGGCGTCGTCACGGTGATCGAAGCGTCGGGCAGTGAAAGGCCGTCCGGGGCCCACCGCCGGGTAGAGATGCGCATGCCGCCCTGAGAGACGTCCTCGAGATAGACGATCGCCGGCGAGGAGCGGCGCACATCGACGCGATAGCCCCACGCCTCGAAGTTGCGGTAGGCGTCCGCATGGCTGAAGAACTCCGGCACGTTGTCGAGAGCGGGTTTGGCAAAGGCCCGCATGTGGAAGTCGAACGTCTCGGTAATGGAAGTTGCCCAGTGGCGGTGGTACTCATCGCGGCGGTACTCGAAATCGACGGCGTGCGCGCGGGCGTAGGCGTCGCGGGTCTCCTCATGGTACTGGCTGATGTAGTCGCCGCTGGCGCGGATGAGGCGGACCATCGTGTGGTTGTGGTTGGAGACGTGATCCTTCGCGCGCCAGAGGGAACGGGCGCCTTTGTCGCCGACGTAGAACTCCGGACCGGGATTAAACGATGATGCGCTGCCGATGAGGCCGGGGTAGCGGGCGCTGAGGTAAAGGCTCATGAAGCCGCCCATGCTGAGACCGCTGAGGGCGCGATGGCGCCGGCCGGTGAGCGTCCGGTAGGTGGCGTCGACGTGGGCGACGAGTTCCTGGAAAACGAGGCCGAAATCGTAGTCGCCGCCGTCGGCGCGGATGTCCCAAGGGGAACCGCCGTAGAAGCCCGTATAGTGCTCGGCGACGTACCCGTCCACAGCGACCACGACGACGTCATGGGAAGCGACGAAGGCAGCCATTTTGGGAATGGTGTCGCGGCCGTCGTCGTAGCGCTCGAGGGTATAGCGGTCGCTGTGGCCGTGGAAGTAATAGATGACCGGGTACCGTTTACCTGAGGTTTCGTAGCTGGGAGGCAAGAGGATGCGGTAGTTACGCGTTCCGCCAAAGACTCGGGAGGGAAAGGTGCGGTCGTGGAAGGGGCGATCCTGGGCGAGAAGGACGGCGGAAGGGAGGAGGGACAGGAGGGCGAGGAGGGTTCTAAGGTGTTTTTTGCGCCGGAAACAGGCGAAAGGAAGGCGAAATATAAGAAAACACTTGCAATCGGGCGAGCTATGTGTCAAACTGGCAGTGGCCCAAATTGGATCAAAAGTGGTGTTCAGTGGAGTAAAGTGGCTCAACTGACGCCCGGGGTGGCGGTGAGGTGATCGAAAGCAGCGAAAGAGAGGCGGCGCCTGCCGTTGACGTTCCGCGAACGATCTCGAGCGGACGGGTCGACGACAAGGGGCGCCTGAAGCTGCCAGTGGAAGTGAAAGAGTACCTGAGCTCGTTCAACGACAAGTTGTTCATCACCTCGTTCGATAACCGGGTAATTCGAATATATAGCATGAAGGCCTGGCGTGACAACGAATATTTTCTCGACCAGCCGAACGGGGACCCGGACGACACCGAGGATATTGCGTTTCTGGCGCAGAATTACGGGGACGTGGCCGAAATCGATTCGCAGGGGCGGGTCCTGCTGCCGCAGAAGTTGCGGAAGGAGATGAACCTGGAGAACGAGCCGGTCTGGTTGCAGTATCACAAGGGCCGGATGAATGTATTCGGCAAGGATGTCTACGAGGAGCGCCATGCGCGGGCGCGCGACCGGGCGGCGGAGAAGCTCCGGGCGCTGGAAGCGAAAGGGTTCAAGTAAGCATGTATGCACTTTCCGGTGTTGCTGGCCGAGGTGATCGAGCACCTCGGCGTGCGCCCGGACGGACGCTACCTGGACGCGACGACAGGCTTGGGAGGACACGCGGAAGCGATCGCGGAACGGCTGACAACAGGACGGCTGATCGCGTGCGACCGGGACGCGGAGTCGCTGGAGCTGGCCGCCGCGAGGCTGGCGCCGTGGAAGGAACGGATCGTATTTCGGCAGGCGTCGTTTTCCCAATTGGAGAGCGTGACCGCGGAATTCGGGATGGTGAACGGACTGGTGGCGGACCTCGGGGCCAGCTACTGGCAACTTACGCATTCGGAGCGCGGATTCAGCCTGTTCGCGGACGCGCCGCTGGACATGCGCTACGACCGGCGGCAGGAACTGACGGCCGCGGACCTGGTGAATCAACTTCAAGAACGAGAACTCGCCGACCTGTTTTACCGGTTGGCGGGGGAAAGGGGTGGACGGAGACTGAGCAGAGCAATCGTCGGGGCGCGTCCCATCCGGACGACCGGGCAACTGGCCCGGCTGATCGAATCGGCCGCGCCCCGCACGAAATCGCGTTTGCATCCCGCCACTCGCGTCTTCATGGCGCTGCGGATGCAAGTAAACCAGGAAATGGAAGAGTTGGACGCGCTGCTGGGCGCGCTGCCGCGGCTGGTGGAAAACGGCGGTCGGGTAGTGATGCTGACGTTCCACTCCACCGAGGACCGGGCGGTGAAGCGGGCGTTCCAGGAACTGGCGCGCGAGGGCAAAGCGAAGATACTGACCAAGCACGTAGTGAAGCCCGGGTTGGAAGAAAGCCGGGCGAACGCGCCGTCGCGTAGCGCGAAATTGCGGGCAATCCAGATGAATTCAGGAAGTAAACAGCAGTAACGGAAAAGAGGAAAGAAGATGGCGACCTTTGCAGCGATCATGGAGCGCATCACGGGCACCAAAGAGGAAGCGGAAGAGCAGGTCCGCGAAAACGCCGAGAGCGAATACCTCTCCCGTCCGCTGCCGAACGAGCAGGTCTATCTTTGGGTGCGAACGATTGACAACTCGAGAGTGCGGGCGGTAGCGCCGCCGGGCGCGTCGCGGGCGTGCTGGAAGTCCATCGTGGCATCGCTGGCGGTGGTGGCGCTGCTGGTCGGAGTGTTGCTTCCGCTGGCGTACAACCTTCTGGCGGGCTATCGGCTGAGCGCGCTGGAGGTAGAGCACCAGCGGCTGCTGGACGACAAGGCGAGGCTGGAGCAGGAGGAGTCGGCGCTGCTGAGCCCGGCGATCATGGCGGAGGTGGCCGCGAGCCGACAACTGGTGGACGCGGCGCCGTACGACCGGGCTCCGCTGGCGCCGGCGGGCGACCGGGCGCTGGCGATGAACCGATAAGCGACGCGATGCCGGGGGGAGAGCCGTGGAGCCGACAGAAGGGATTCACTCGACGCGCCGGCTTCGGTACGTGGCTCGCGCCGGCGTTATCTGGGCGCTCGTCATCTTCGGAAAGCTGATCTATTTTCACGTCTACTTACACCCGGACCTGCGCAAGGCGGCGCAGGATCAGTACAGCGGCGCGACGGAGATCCCGGCGCCGCGAGGCCGCATCTACGACCGGGAAGGCAGGAACCTCGCCATCAGCGTTCCGGCCGAATCGATCGCCATCAACCCGAAACTGACGCCAGACATCGACATAGCCGGCGAGATCTTCGCGCCGCTGCTCGATTTGGATCCCGAACAGTTGCAGGAGCGGCTGGCCTGGGCGACGGAGAACCGGCGCGGATTTCTGTGGATCAAGCGCCGCGTAACGCCGGAGGAGTCGGCCAAGATCCGCGGCCTGAAACTGGGGTGGGTGGAGTATTACCGCGACAGCATCCGGCGCTATCCGAAAGGCGCGCTGGCGGCGAACCTGATCGGGAGCGTCAATCACGCGGGCGCGGGCAACTCGGGGCTGGAACTGAGCCTGGACAAGGAGCTGAGCGGGAAGCCGGGACGGGCCACCCGGCTGCTCGATGCGCAAGGACGGACGCTGGAATCGACAGTGGTAAAGGAGCCGCGTCCGGGCCAGGACTTCGGCATCTCGATCGACGAACGCATCCAGTTCATGGCGGACCGGGAACTGGCCACCGGGGTGCGGGAGAACTCGTGCCGGCTCGGCAGCATCGTGGTGCTGAATCCGCGGACGGGCGAGATCCTCGCGATGTCAAGCTGGCCGACGTTCGATCCGAACGCCAAGCTCGAACGGGAAGACGACCAAGGCGCGCGGCTGAACCAAGCGATCTCGGCGCCGTTCGAGCCGGGCTCGGTGTTTAAGGTATTCACGCTGTCGGCGGCGCTGGAGACGACGCGGTTGAGTCCTGAGTCGCTCATCGATTGCGGACCGGGGGTGATGACGCTGTTCGGGCGGCGGATTCGGGACATTCACGCCTATAACACGATACCGATGGAGAAAGTGCTGGTGAAATCGAGCAACATCGGCGCGATCAAGGTCGGACTACAAGTGGGCGAGGAGCGGCTGTACGAATACATCACGCGATTCGGGTTCGGGACGCGCACGGGAATTCCACTGCCGGCTGAGTCGCCGGGCAAGCTGCGGGCGCTGAAAGGATGGCAGAAGACGTCGATCGGCTCGATCGCGATGGGGCACGAGTTAAGCGCGACGTCGCTCCAACTGGCGCTGGCGGTGTCGGCGATCGCCAACGACGGGGTTGTGCCGAAGCCCCGGCTGATCCTGTGGCGGCAGGAACCCGGCAGTCCACGCAAAGAGGAACCGGTGGCGGAGGGCCGGCGAGCGATCGGGCCGGAGACGGCAGTGAAGATGCGGCAGATGATGGAGCGGGTGGTGCTGGAGGGCACCGGCCGGGCGGCGCGTCTGATCGGGTACACGGCCGGAGGAAAGACGGGTTCGGCGCAGATTTTCGATCCGGCGATCCGGCGGTACACGCACCGCTACAACGCGTCGTTTGTCGGGTTCGCGCCGATACAGAATCCGTCGGTGGTGGTGGCGGTAACGCTGAACGGCGCGTCGCGGTATGGCGGCCTGGTGGCGGCGCCGGTCTTCCAGCGGGTATCCACAGAAGCTTTGAGAATCCTCGGGGTGATCCCGGACGTACCGCCCGAGGGAAGCAACCGGGAGGCCGGTCTGACGGAGGAGGAGGCGGCCGACCTTCCGGTTGCGGATCTGACCGCGGCGCCGGCGTTCGAGGAGCCGAAGATGCCGGCGGACGTGCGGACCGCGTTGAACATACCGGAACACGACGTCCTGCCGGTGGCGCTGGGTTCGTCCGAGGAGACGCCGATCGAGGCCGCGGTGGGCTCGGGCGCCCGGGCGGACGCCCAGCCGGCGACGAATTTCGTCGTGGGACCGGAAATTCCGAATTTCAAAGGGAAGTCGTTGCGGGCGGTGTTGCGGGAGTGCAGCCGGCTGAAGGTGGACCTGGATTATTCGGGCGCCGGACTGGCGCGGTGGCAGTACCCCCCGGCGGGTTCGGTCCTGCCGGCGGGAGAGCGCGTGCGGGTGATATTTGCGCGCTAAGCGCAACGGGAGAAGGAGGTTGGACTCGGACCGTCGCGGGCCAGATGCCAATGACAGTGGGCGAGTTGCTACGAGGTGTCGCGCTGAAATCGACTTTGCCGCCTGAACTCGCCCGCGCGCAGGCCCGAGGGGTGGAATACGATTCCCGCAAGGTCGGCGAAGGCGACTTGTTCTTCGCCTTCGAAGGAAAGAAGCACGATGGCCGCCGCTTCGCGCACGAGGCGATCGAACGCGGGGCCGCGGCGGTGGTTTCCGAATCCGCGCGGCCGGAAGGTTTCCCTCACCCCTGGATGGAGGCGGAGCATGGCCGCAGGGCGCTGGCGCTGGCGGCAAGGAACCTGTACGGGGACGCGACGTCGCAACTGGCGGTCACCGGGATCACAGGCACGAACGGGAAGACGACGACAACGTACTTGGCCGATTCGATTCTTCGGGCGGCCGGCAAAAAAACAGCTCTGATCGGGACAATCGAATACCTGCTGGCCGGCCGCCCGCTTTCTTCCATCAACACCACTCCGGAATCGTTGGATCTCTACCGGCTGTTCGCGGAACTGGCGCGGGAGGGCGGGACGCATGTCACAATGGAAGCGTCGTCGCACGCGCTCGCGCTTGGACGCGTTCACGGAGTTCCCTTCCACACCGCGGTATTCACGAACCTGACGCGCGACCACCTGGATTTCCACCAGACGATGGAGGCCTATTTCGAGGCCAAGCGGCTGCTGTTTCACAACCGCGACGCGGCGCCTCCCCAGTACGCGGCGCTGAACCGGGACGACCGCTGGGCTCCGAGGATCGAACCGGAGGCCGAAACACGGGTGATCTGGTATGGGCTGTCGGCCGAGGCCGACGTGCGGGCGGAGAACATCGAGTCGGGATTCGACGGGCTGCGGTTCGATGTCGTGGCGGAGGGCGCGCGGACGCGGTTGACGTCGCCGCTGCTCGGCAAGATTAACGTGTACAACATTCTCGCGGCGTTCGCGGTAGGGATGGCGCACGGCGTGGATCGCGAGGCGATCGTCCGGGGCGTCGAGGCCTGCCGGGCAGTCCCCGGACGGTTCGAGAGGATTGAAGAAGGGCAGCCGTTCCTGGTGGTGGTGGACTACGCCCACACCGACGATGCGCTGCGGAACGTGATCGTGGCGGCGCGGACGCTGGAGCCGAGGCGGTTGATTACGCTGTTCGGCTGCGGCGGGGACCGCGACCGCGCGAAGCGGCCTCTGATGGGCGAGGCGGCCGGTTCGGGCAGCGATTTCGTCGTGCTGACCTCGGACAACCCGCGGTCGGAGGACCCGCTGTCGATCATCAACGACGCGCTGGTGGGATTGCGCCGCTACGACACGCCCCACCGCGTCGAGCCGAACCGAGAGGCGGCCATTCGCCTGGCGCTGAGCGAAGCCAACCAGGGCGACTTCGTGCTGATCGCGGGCAAAGGACATGAGACGCGCCAAGTGCTCAAGGACGGGACGATCCCGTTCGACGATCGGGAGGTGGCCCAGCGGTTGCTGCGAGGTTTTGGTTATTCCAAAGACGCCACATGACGCTCGATCTCCAGGACGTTGCCACGGCGATGGGCAGCCCGGCGAGGCCGCCATCGATCGCGGTGTCCGGCTGGAGCGTCGATTCCCGCACCGCCGCCCGGGGCGACGTCTTCTTCGCGCTGCGCGGGCCGGCCCATGACGGTCACGAGTACGTTTGGGAAGCGTTCTCCAAAGGCGCCGTAGCCGCCGTCGTGGACCAGCCTCTCACCTTAGAAGGCACGCTGCTGCCGGTGGCCGACGCCTACCGAGCGTTGGCGGAGACGGCGGCCTGGGCGCGTCAGCGGTGGCGCGGAACCGTCGTCGGCGTCACCGGGAGCGCGGGCAAGACCACCACGAAGGACTTCATCGCGCGCGTGCTGGCGACAAAGATGCCCACGGGAAAGACCACGGGCAATTTCAATAATCACGTCGGACTGCCGCTTTCCATCCTGCGGCTGCCGGACAATTGCCGGGCGGCCGTGTTGGAGATCGCGATGAACCACCCCGGCGAGATCCGACAACTGTCGGCAATCGCCAGGCCCGCCGTCGGCGTGGTTACCAACGTGGGTTACGCGCACGTCGAATTCTTCGATTCGATTGAAGGCGTGGCGCTGGCGAAGCGCGAGCTGATCGAAGCGCTGCCGCCGGAGGGCACGGCGGTGCTGAACGCGGACGACGAGCGCGTGGCGCGGTTCCGCGAGATCCACCCCGGGCCGACGGTCACGTTCGGGTTCGCCGAGGGCGCGGACCTGAGGGCGGCCGCGATGGAGACGACGCCGGACGGCGCGCGGTTTCTGATCCCAGGCGCGGGTTGGTTCGCGACGAAACTGGCGGGACGGCACGCGGTTCGCAACGCGTTGGCGGCGCTGGCGGTGGCGCGTGTGTTCGGCTACGCGCCCGAGGAATTCCGCGACGCGATCGCCGGGATTGAAGCCGGGCCGATGCGGGGACGGCGGTTCTTCCACCACGGAATTACGATCCTGGACGACTGCTACAACGCGAACCCGGAGGCGGTAAGGGCGATGATCGACGCGGTGGCGGGAATTCCGGCGCGGCAGCGCGTGGCGGTACTCGGCGAGATGCTCGAGCTGGGCGCGATGAGCGAGGCGTTGCACCGGGAGGTGGGGCGCTACGCGGCCGAGCGGGGGATCGACGTTCTGATCGGCGTGCGCGGCGCGGCCCGCTACATCGTGGAGTCGGCGGTGGAGGCGGGACTGCCGACGGGCCCGGGTTGCTTTTTCGAAGATCCCGAGCCGGCCGGGATATACGCGCGGAGCGTGGCCGGCGATGGCGACGTGGTGTTGTTCAAAGGCTCGCGGGGGACGCGGGTGGAAAGGGCGCTGGAGAGTTTTCTGAGATAAGCTCGCATGCTCTACTGGCTGCTATTCGAGACGCTGGGTCCGCACTTCGGTCCGCTGCGGCTGTTCGGTTACGTGACGTTCCGGACGGCGCTGGCGAGCCTGACGGCGCTGGTGGTCTCAATCGCGGTCGGGCCGTGGTTGATCCGGAAACTGCGGGAATTCCAAATCGGGCAGCATATTCGCGAAGACGGCCCGAAATCGCACCAGAAGAAGGCCGGAACGCCGACAATGGGCGGGCTGCTGATCATCATCGCGGTGGCGGCGCCGACGCTGCTGTTCTCCAACCTGCGCAATCCGCAGGTGTGGGTGGCCCTGTTCGGAATGCTGGGCTTCGGCGCGATCGGGTTCTGGGACGACTACACGAAGATCAAGCGCAAGCGAAACCTGGGTCTGACGGCGCGGGCTAAGTTCGGGTTGCAGGTGCTGGTGGCGCTCGCCGTGGGGGTGCTGCTGCTAATCCTGCACTACTACAACCGTTACGACACCGCGATGAACGTGCCGTTTTTCAAGGAATTCAAGCCGGACCTGCTGATTCACCGCTGGATTAATAGCCCGTACGCCTACCCCCTGGCCTTTCTGTTTTTTTTCGGGTTCGTGGCGCTGGTGCTGGTGGGATCGGCGAACGCGGTGAACCTGACGGACGGGCTGGACGGTCTGGCGATCGGATTGATGATCATCGCGGCGGGCGCGATGACGGTGCTGACGTACACCAGCGGTCACGCGCTGTGGGCGCAATACCTGGATCTGGCGCGGGTGTGGGGAGCGGCGGAGCTGACGATCTTCTGTGGGGCGCTGACCGGGGCGTCTTTGGGCTTCCTCTGGTATAACGCGCATCCGGCGCAGGTTTTCATGGGCGACGTCGGCTCGCTGTCGCTGGGCGGTGCGTTGGGCGTGGTGGCGTCGCTGATCAAGCAGGAAATTCTGCTGATTTTCATCGGCGGGGTGTTCGTGATCGAAGCGCTGTCGGTGATTCTGCAGGTGGCGAGCTTCAAGCTACGCGGGAAGCGGATCTTCCGGATGGCGCCGCTGCATCATCACTTCGAGCAGATCGGCTGGGCGGAGTCGAAGATTATCACCCGCTTCTGGATTACGGGAATCGTGATGGCGCTGTTCGCGCTGACGACGTTGAAGCTGAGGTAACGTGCTGAACATTACCGGAGCGAGGGTTTTGGTCGTGGGGCTGGGGCTTTCCGGCTTTGCCGCGCTGGAACTGCTCCGCGGCAAGTGCGCCTCGCTTCATGCCACGGACGTGAATCCGCTGGAGACGATGGCGGGAGCGGTCGAACGGCTGGCCTCGCTCGGCGCGTCGTTCACGTTGCAGGATCCGAGCGCGTTCGAGGGGGCTGACTTGATCATCGTCTCCCCGGGCGTTCCGGCGGACCTTAAGGAGCTGGAGGCGGCGCGGGAACGCGGGGTTCCCGTGATCGGCGAACTCGAGCTGGCGAGCTACTTCCTGCGCGGACCGGTGATCGGCATCACGGGCTCGAACGGAAAGACAACCACGACGGCGCTGGCAGGCCACATTTTGCATGCTTCCGGGATACCCGCGCAGGTAGGCGGCAACATCGGGACGCCGCCCGCGGCGATGGTGGACGCAAGCCGTCCCTGGCAGTGGAACGTGCTCGAGCTCTCGAGTTTCCAGCTCGAGACGATTGTCCGTTTCCGGGCGAAAGTGGCGGTCGCGTTGAACGTAACGCCGGATCACCTGGACCGGCACCACACGATGGAAGCCTACGCCGCGGCGAAGCGCCGGCTGTTCGAAACCCAGCGGTACGGAGACTTCGCCGTGCTCAACGCGGACGACGCGGTTTGCGTTTCCTACGGAGCGCTGCGGGCGCGGACCGTTTGGTTCAGCGGCGCGCGAAAGCTGGAGAGCGGCCTGTGGCTGGAGGACGGGCGCGTGGCGATCGAGGGCGAGACGCTGATCGAGGCGTCCGAGGTTCCGTTGCGCGGGCGGCACAACCTGGAGAACGTCATGGCGGCCGCGGCCGTCGCACAGATCGCCGGGGCTACGGCAACGTCGATCCGGGAGGCAATCCGCACGTTCCCGGGCGTCGAGCACCGCCTGGAATTTGTGCGCAACCTGGACGGGGTGGATTTCTACAACGACTCGAAGGCGACCAATGTGGACGCGACCTTGAAGGCTCTCGACGCGTTCGACGGCGGGTTGTGGGTGATTCTGGGCGGCAAGGACAAAGGAAGCGACTACGGCGCGCTGCGGGCGCCCCTGAAGGCGAAGGCGCGGGCGGCGCTGCTGATCGGGGCGTCGTCGTCGAAGATCGATGCGCACCTGGGCGACGCCGTCGAGAAGATTCATTGCGGGGCGCTCGAGCGGGCCGTACAGGAGGCATGGGGGCGCGCCGCGGCGGGAGACACGGTGCTGCTGGCGCCGGCGTGCGCGAGCTTCGATCAATTCCAGAACTATGAGCATCGCGGGAGGGCATTCAAAGAGGCGGTGCGGAAGCTGGAGGTACGTTCTTGCGCCTGAGAACCGACTGGCCGTTATTCGCCACGGTGCTGTTCATGGTGTCGCTGGGGCTGGTGTTCGTATTCAGCGCGTCCTCGGTGGTGGCCGAGATGCGGTACCGGGAACAGGCCTACTTCTTCCTGCTGCGACAGGCAGGCGCGGCCGTGGTGGCTTTATGCGCCCTGATGCTGCTGAGCCGCTGGGACTATCGCAAGCTCTGCTCGGAGCGCTGGGCATTCACGCCGCTTGGCATCGTGCTGGGCCTGCTGATCCTGGTGTACTTCCTGGACCGGGACACCCACCGATGGCTGCGGCTCGGGCCGCTGAGCATACAGCCGTCGGAGTTCGCCAAGCCTGCGCTGATCGTGTTCCTGGCGTACCTGGTGACGCTGCGCGCCTCCGATATCAACAGCCGCCACACGCTGCTCCAGGCGGGCATGGCGATGGCCATCCTGGGCGGACTGGTGGGCAACGCGGACCTGGGCACTGGGGTGGTGCTGACCGGCATTGCCGGGGCGGTGTTCTTCGTCGCGGGCATGGAGCGGCGCTACTTCAAAATCGCGTTCGTCCTTGCGGCGGTGATGGCCGTGGCCGCCGTGGTTTCGCAACCGTACCGTCTGCAACGGGTAATTCACTGGTTCGACGCCGAGCACAAGATCCTCGACCGGATCGATCCCACCGGGACCATCAAGGCGTACGAGCACAGCACGTCGGCGCCGCCGGACACCAACCACCAGTCTTACCAGGCCAAACTCGCGTTCGGCGCGGGAGGCGTGCTGGGGACGGGCTTAATGCAGGGCAACCAGAAGCTGGGCTTCCTGCCCGAAGCGCATACGGATTTCATTTACGCGATTGTCGGCGAAGAACTGGGCCTGTTCGGTTCGGTGGCGGTGCTGGCGGGCGTAATCGTTATTTTCTGGCGGGGCCTGCGCCTTTACTGGCTCGCGCTGGACGATTTTGGTCGTTATCTCGCGGTGGGCATCACCGTGAGCATCGTGTTTCAGGCGTTCATCAACATGAGCGTCGCGTTGGGCCTGGGTCCGACGAAAGGCATTCCGCTGCCGTTGATCAGCTACGGCGGGAGTTCGCTGCTGAGCACGATGACCTCGCTTGGTTTACTGCTGAGCGTGAGCGAACGTGCGCGGTGAAGGCGGCGGCAGGTTTTTGATGGCGGGAGGCGGCACGGGCGGACACGTGATTCCGGCGCTGGCGGTGGCGCGGGAGTTGCGGCGCCGCGGGCACGAGGCGTTTTTTGTCGGTACGCGAACGGGCATGGAGGCGACACTGGTTCCTGCGGAGGGATTTCCGATCGATTGGATCGAGATCGGCGGCCTGAAGCGCGTGGGCGCGGCGCGGGCGTTCCGGACGCTGGGGCAGTTGCCGGCGAGCGTGTTTCAGGTGGCGCGCCTGATCGAGAAAATCCGTCCGCAAGCGACGTTCAGCATGGGCGGGTACGCGGCCGGACCGGTGGTGCTGGCGGCGTGGCTGCGGCGGCTGCCGGTGGCGGTGATGGAACCGAACGCCGTGCCCGGCTTCACCAATCGCCGCATCGGGCGCTTTGTGGCGCGGGCGCTGCTCAGCTTTCCCGAGACGGCCCGGTACTTCCCGCCGGGCCGGAGCGAGGTGACGGGACTACCGGTGAGGAGCGAGTTCTTCTCGATTCCGCCGAAGCGGCGCGAGGAGCCGCTGACGGTGCTGGTGACGGGCGGAAGCCGCGGATCGCGGACGCTGAACCGCGCGGCGAAAGAGAGCTGGCCGCTGTTCCGCGATTCCGGGTTCCCCGTTCGCTTCATCCATCAAACCGGGACCGAAGGATGGGCGGAAATCGACGCGGAGTTCCGGCGCAGCGGGCTGGAAGGGGAGGTGGTTCCGTTTCTGGACGACATGGCGCGGGCGTTCGCGGCGGCGGACCTGGTGGTGTGCCGGTCCGGCGCCGGCGCGGTGGCGGAGGTGGCGGCGGCGGGAAAGCCGTCGATCCTGGTTCCCTTCCCCTTCGCGGCGGACGATCATCAGCTTCGCAACGCGGAGGCATTTGAGCGGGCCGGCGCGGCCAGGCTGGTCCGGGACGCGGAGATGACGGGAAAGAGGCTCTTCGAGCAGGCGGCGGCGCTTGCCGCGGAGCCCGGAACGCTCGAGCGCATGGGCGAAGCGGCGCGGAAGTTCGCCAAGCCATGGGCCGCGCAGCGCGCGGCGGACGTGCTGGAGGAGATCGGCGGAAGGTGAGCGGCGCGATAGTCGCGGAATACGCGGTATTCGAGACGTCAAGTATTGACATAGGGTCCGAAAAACCGGAACAATACGGTATAAAAATGTTTTTTAAGCCGCAGCGCATCCATTTTGTCGGGATTGGGGGCATCGGCATGAGCGGCATCGCGGAGGTGCTGCTGAACCTGGGCTACCAGGTCTCCGGCTCGGATGCGCGCCTCACCAGCATCACGGACCGGCTGGCGTCGCTGGGAGCGGCCATTCACCGGGGACACGACCCCTCGCACATCGGCGACGCGAAAGTGGTGGTGATCTCGTCGGCGGTGAAAGAGGACAACCCCGAGGTTCGGGAGGCGCGAAGGCGGCAACTCGCGGTGATTCCGCGCGGGGAACTGCTGGCCGAGCTGATGCGGCTGAAGTTCGGCATCGCGGTGGCCGGGAGCCACGGGAAGACCACCACGACGTCGATGATCGCCACGCTGCTCAGCCACGCCGGTCTCGATCCGACGGTGGTGGTGGGCGGCCGGGTGGGCGCGATGGGCGGAACGAACGCGCGGGTCGGATCGAGCGATTTCCTGGTGGTGGAGTCGGACGAAAGCGACGGCTCGTTCCTGAAGCTGGCCCCGATTCTGGCGATTATCACGAACATCGACCGGGAGCACCTGGACAACTACGGGACGTTCGAGGCGGTGCTGGCGGCTTTCGCGGATTTCGCCAACAAGATCCCGTTCTACGGAGCGACGATTTTGTGCCTGGACGATGAGAACGCTAGACAGATCCTGCCGCGGATCGGGCGGAGGGTAATCACGTACGGGCGGAGCCCGCAAGCCGATTACGTGGTGAGCGACGAGGAGAGAGAGCCGTTCGCCACTTGGTTCCGGCTGCGGTCGCGGGACCACGAGCTGGGCGTGTTCCGGCTCAACGCGCCGGGCGCGCACAACGTGTTGAATGCGGCGGCGGCGGTGGCGACGGCGCTGGAACTCGAGGTGGACCTGGAGCGGATCCGCTCCGGCCTGCGCGAGTACGCGGGAGTGGAACGGCGGTTCCAGATCCGGGGCGAGGTCGCGGGCGTCACGGTGGTGGACGACTACGGACACCATCCCACGGAAATCCGCGCGACGCTGGAGACGGCGCGGCAGTGCGGCTACCGGCGCGCGCTGGTGCTCTTCCAGCCTCACCGCTACACCCGGACGCAGTTGCTCCTGGACGAGTTTGCCGGCGCGTTTCACCAGGCCGACCGGCTCTATGTGCTGGACATCTACGCGGCTTCGGAAAAGCCGATCGAAGGCGTGACGGCGGCGGCGCTAGTGGAGCGGATCCGGGAGTTCGGCCACCGGGCGGCGATGCACGCCGGGACGCTGGAAAACGCGGTGGAAGCGGCGCTGCGCGACGCCGAACCCGGAGACGCGATCCTGACGCTGGGCGCGGGCAACGTATCGCAGGCAGGCGAGTTGCTGTTGCGCGGCTTGGAGGAGAGGCGGTAGATGGGAAAGAAAAAGGGCAACGGCGAACGTCCGCGGCGCGCCTGGCGAGCCGCGCTCCCGTGGGTGCTGTCCACGCTGTCGCTGGCGGCGGCGCTGGTGGCCGGCGTTGCGGCCTTTCAGCAGATCGAGCGGCTGCTGATCGAGGACCGGCGGTTCGCGCTCGGCTCGGCCGAGGAGTATTCGGACGCCAAGCCGGACATCCGCATCGCGGGCGTCGAACATGCCTCGCCAGAGACGGTGATGAACGTATTCGCCGCCGATGCCGGCCGAAGCCTGTACCTGTTCCCGATCGAGGCGCGGCGGCGCCGGCTGCTGGCGGTGGACTGGGTGAAAAACGCCTCGGTCGCCCGCATCTGGCCAAACCGGCTCGAGGTGAAGGTGGAAGAACGGCAGCCGGTGGCGTTCGTGCAGTTGCCTCCGCGGCGCTCCGGCCAGTTGTACAACGTCGCGTTGATCGACAACGAAGGGGTGATTCTGGAGAAGCCGCCCGGCGCCACGTACGACTTGCCGGTCCTCACCGGGTTGCGGGACGACCAGAGCGCGGCCATGCGCGCGGTGCGCGTGAGGCGCTACCTCCAGATGTGCGCCGAACTCGCCGACGAGCTGTGCGGCAAAGTCTCCGAAGTCGACGTCGCGGATCCGAACAACCTGCGGATCCGGATGACGGCGGCGGGCGATTCCGTGCTGCTGACGCTGGGGCGCGAACACTACCTGGCGCGGGTCCGGCGCTTCCTGGACCACTATGCGGAGATTCACCGGCGCCTGCCGGCGGCGACGAGATTCGATTTGCGGCTGGACGACCGGATCACGGCCGTGGACGGGGTGACGCAATGAAAACCAACGGGCAAGGCGCGGTGTTTTCCAGCGCATCGAAGAACGGAAAAAAGCAGCTCGCTGTGGGCATCGATGCGGGGAGTTGGCGATCGCGTTGCGCCGTTCTGGCGGTGGACGACGGGGCGCTGCGGTTCCTCGGGTGCGGGGACGCGCCGGCCGGCGGTTGGTACCGCGGCCGGGTTTCGGATCAGGGCCGGGTGGCGGCCTCCATTCACGCAGCGGTGCGCGCGGCGGAAGCCGACGCCGGCGTGCAGGTGGAGTCCGGCGTGTTGGGCGTCGGCGGACCAACCGTACAAGGACTGGACAGCCACTGGGCCTACCGCTTTCCGAGACCCCGCGAGATTTCCTACGAGGAGATGTCCTACGCGATCGAGCAGGGCGCGAACCTGAATCTGGAAAGCGACAGGATGATCCTGCACGTGTGCCCGCAGTTTTTCACGGTGGACGGACATCCGGGGTACACCGACCCGCGGGGCTTGGCCTGTTCGCGTCTGGAGGCGAACGTACACCTGGTTACGACCTCGACCCAGGAGACGCAGAACATCGTCTCCGCGATGCACCAGGCGCACCTGTCGGTGGAGGAAACGGTGTTCGAGCCGTTGGCGGCCGCCTACGCTTCCGTGCTGCCGGACGAACGCAGCCGGGGCGTGGCGGTGATCGATATCGGCATGCAATCGACCGACCTGGTGATTTACGAAGGCGACGCGCTGGTGCACGCCACCAGCATCCGGATTTCGGGCGACCACCTGACCCGCGATGTCGCCTGCGGCCTGGGCGTGTCCTACGAGGACGCCGAGGACTTGAAGAAGGACTACGGCTGCGCGCTGCTTGGGCTGACCGGCGACAACAGCTCGGTGGTTGTTCCGGCGCACGACGGGCGGCAGGCGCGCGAGGTGTCGCGGCGGGACTTGAACCGGGTGCTGGACGCGCGCGCGGAGGAGTTGTTCGTGTACACCGCAGCGGAGATCGCGCGGGTCGGGATGGAGAAGTCGCTGCTGGAAGGCGTGGTGCTGACCGGATCGGCGATTCTGCTGAACGGAATGCTCGACATGGCGGAGAGGGTGCTGAATTGCCAGGCCCGCAACGGGCTGGCGGTGGGAATTAAGGACCTGCCGGTGGACGTCAACACGCCCGCGTGGACGGCGTCGTTCGGACTGGCAATGTATTCGGCGCGGCTGAAGCTGCGAAAAGAGAGCAAGCGCAAAGCGCCGGGACTGCTGGAACTGGTATTGCGCTGAGGCGACATCGGACTCAGCGGGGACTGATGAGCAACACGGCCGTGACCGCAGGGAGCCCGGCCGAATGAAGGAGGTAAAACATGCCACAGGGAAACTTGGCGGTGAACGATCTGAAGTACGAGTTTGCCGATGAGGATCGCTCTCTGGGTACCCGGATCAAGGTGATCGGCGTCGGCGGCGGCGGCTCCAACGCGATCGCCCGAATGATGGACAACGGGCTGGCGGGGGTGCAGTTCTACGTGATCAACACCGACCAGCAGGCGCTGATGGCGTCGCCGGCTCGGAACAAGCTGGCCATCGGCGCGCGTATCACCGGCGGGTTGGGCGTGGGCTCGGATCCGGCGGTGGGCCGCAAGGCGGCGTTGGACGACACGGAACGGATCATCGAACTGCTGGAAGGCGCGGACATGGTGTTCGTTACCGCCGGTCTGGGCGGCGGCACCGGGACGGGCGCTGCTCCCGTCGTGGCCGCGCTGGCGAAGGAACTGGGCGCGCTGACGGTGGCGGTGGTGACGAAGCCGTTCACGTTCGAGGGTCCGCAGCGGAAGAAGATGGCGGAGCGGGGTTTGACGGACCTGGCCTCGACAGTGGACACGGTGATCTCGATCCCGAACGACCGGCTGTTGGAACTTCTTCCGCGCGGAACAAGCTTCGTCGAGGCGTTTCGCACCGCCGACGACGTGCTGCGGCAGGGCGTGCAGGGCATCAGCGACATCATCACCACGCCGGGCCTCATCAACCGCGACTTCTCCGACGTAAAGGCGATCATGCTCGGAATGGGCTTTGCCATGCTGGGCACGGCGGCGGCCAAAGGAGAGAATGCGGCGGTGGAGGCGGCGCGCCGGGCGATCAGTTGTCCGCTGCTGGAAGAGGGCGGCGTCATCGGCGCGCGCGGGCTGCTGATCAACTTCACGGCGACCAACGCGCTCGGCATTCACGACGTAAACGAAGCCTGCTCGCTGATCCGGGAGGCCACCCAGAACGACGACGTGCAGCTCAGCTTCGGCGTGGTGTTGAACGAATCGATGGGCGACGAAGTGAAGATTACGGTGATCGCCACCGGTTTCCTGCGGGAGAACCTGCCGGAAATCGAGCGGCGGCCGGCGTCGGAGTTCATCGACGAAAGCGCCATGCGGCGGCGCGAAGCGCCCCGGCCACAGCCGGTAATGACCGCTCCGGAGCCGGAGCGGGAGATGGAGATGGCGCCGGAGCCGGTGATGGCGGGACGCGCGCAGCCGGCCCCGTACGACTACGAAGACGAGCTGGAAGTTCCGGCGTTCGTTCGCAACGAGCGCGGCGGCTATAAATAGGCGGCGAGGGAAAATCCGAGCGGCTCGCCGCCGCACTGCCTGACAATTCGCCGGGCGTGGCGCGTCTCGCCCGGCCCTTCCAACCCATCCCCTCCTCGCGGTAGTACAAAGGAAGTGAGATGAAACGCGATCCTATGAAGACGGCCGTGTCCTGGGCCGAGCCGGGCAAGGTGCTGGTGCGCGGCTACCGCATCGGCGACCTGATCGGCCGGATCAGTCTGGGACAGGCGGCATACCTGTTGCTGGCGGGCGAACTGCCGGACGCCAAGACCGGGAAGATCATTGACGCCATCCTGGTCTCGGTGATCGCGCGCGGGCCTTCAACGCCAGGCGCGCGGGCGGCCCTGACGGTCGTCGACGCGGGCGCGCCGCTCAACGCGGCGGTGGCGGCCGGAGTGCTCGCCTTCACCCGGTTTCACGGGGCCGCCATTGAGGACTGCATGAAGGTGCTGGAGGAGTGCGTCGGCATGAGCCTGGACCCCTTTGAAGCCGCGACGGAGGTGGTGCAACGATACCGCTCGCGCGGAATGCGGATCGCGGGGTTCGGCAGCAAGATGGCGGAGGACGATCCGCGGGTGACGCGCTTGCTGGAGTACGCCCGGGAGATCGGCATCGAAGGTCCGTACGTCGAGCAGTTGAAACACCTTCAGCGCGCGGCGTCGATTGTCGTGGAGAAGAACCTGCCGTTGAACATCGACGGCGCGATCGCGGCGCTGCTGTGCGAGATCCGGTTCCCGAAACAGGCGGCGAACGCGCTGTTCATGATTTCGCGGGTGGTGGGCCTGGTGGCGCACGCTCTGGAGGCGCAGGAGCGCTATAAGCCGCTGCATTCGGCCGACCTAGACGGGGCCGAGTACGACGGCCCTCCGGAGCGCGCGTTCTGAAAAGCGCGCAGGCAGACCCGCGCCGGGCGGGAGCGCATTGACGCCGGAGCGGCGGGTTTTCAACGGTTGCCGGGAAAACCCGGGTTCGCTTTCACCTCCCGAATCTGGGCGGTGTGGCGCATGGTGTGACCCGACAGGAAGAGAAGCCACTGGTAAGCGTCCATGTCCTCGGAAAACGGGCTGGCGCCGGCGCGTTCGCGCAGATCGCCGCGGCTCGTAGCCAGGGCGACCGTCTTCTCGCGGCTCTCCTGGAACTTCCGGAGCGCCGCGTCCGGCGTGGGAAATCGCCGGACCGGTTGGAGCGGCTCCGGGGCCTTGGCTTTGAAACTTCGGTCCGTCACCATCGCCAGCACCTTTTCGTCAAGAGCTTTGCGCTGGGCCGCGCGCTCCGGGGTCGGCGGAGCGGTCAGGACTTTTTGCTCTACGACGTCCCGCAGGAAGTCTTCGCTCAAGGCGATGTGCTCGGCGCATTCGGCGATGGACCAGGCCTCCGGCGCCGGCTTATAGTTCCACTGCTCCTCGGTGAGCCCGTTGACGGACTCGAGGAACTCGGACGAGCTCCGCTTGAGATGATCGAGCAGCGTCTGGCGGGACGCGTCGTCGAGTTCGGCGGAAACTAATCCGCCGGCCAGGGCGAAAGGAAGGAGGATGAGCGGGTTTCGCATCGTTGTCCTCCGGCCTCAGCTCTTCCGGCGGTATGACGCGGCTACAATTTGGCGCCAGGCGCCGTCGTCGCTCAGCCAGTACGACAGCAGCAGACGGTGATCGTCGCTGTTGAATTCGATGACATCGCGGTACTTCGCGGTCTTGCCGTCTCCAGCCATGCTCGGCCCCTCCGATTCAAGCGTGAGCGTCCGCTCGGAGGCGTCCAATGAGCCATCATAGACCCACAGGTGGGTCATCATGGAGCCGATCCATGTGCCGATATACCGCTTCTTCTCCAGGTCGAAACCCAAGGTCATGATCGTTGTGGCGGGGCCGATGCCGGGCATCTCGCCCTGACCTTCCGCCACAACCCAGAGGCCGCCAAGCGACCGCACGGTTTCCGTCCCCTCGCTTTTGACAGACGGCTTGTCGGGACTCATCATCTCGGCTTCAAACGTCCACTTGCCGACGAGTTTCTGAAGCCACTGGTGTTCTTTCCGCGGTTCGGTGTTCATAATTCCCCTCCTGTTTGGCGTTATTCGATACGAGCGAAATCCCTGCCGGCATTACGCGGGCCGACCGCCGGCTGAACTCGGCAAACCGGGGACCTCGAGTACCGGCCGGATTTCGACGGTTCCGACGCGCGCGATCGGAATGCGCTCGGCGATGCCGATGGCCTCGTCGAGATCCCTGGCCTCGACCAGAAAGTAGCCGCCGAGCTGTTCGCGCGTCTCCGCGAACGGGCCATCGGTTACCAGGCGTTTGCCGTCGCGCACCTGAACGCTGGTGGCGGTGGAAGGCGGGTGCAGCGGGTTCGCCCCGATGTAACGGCCCTTCGCGTGAAGCTCCTGCGCAAGCTGGGCGGACTCGACATAGCAATGCTCGCGTTGGCTGTCGTCCAGGATCCCCTCCTCATGATAGATCAGCAACATGTATTTCATTGGCGCATCTCCATCGGTGAGTCGAACGGTGGCCGCCGAAATCGACACTCCGGCCCGAGGCCGTCCGGGAAAAACGCGTCTCCATCGGAGGTGAGGCGCAGCCGGCTGCTAGCCCGCTATTTCGTAGACCTTCGCGCCCGTTGCCGCGGCGCGTGAAGGAAAATGCCTACGCTAAGATGTTAAGCGACGAATGTCCACGCCCGACCTCGACAAGTTCGCCGGCCGGCCATTCTCCTTTTACCCGCCGATCCTCGGCATCGAACACAACGAGTGGGTATACCGGAAAGGCTCCTGGTCCGAGGTGCTGGTCGGCAATACCAAGATGGAAACCGAGTTGTGGGTTCCGCGGCGGTTTCTGGGCGACGTGTCGCAAGTGGACAAGCCGGTGATGATCGTCGGCTTGAGTCAGGAACTGGAATACAAAGGGGGCGCCGTGTGGCCACACAAGCGGCGCGTGCTGGCGATGCCCGCCGCCACGGCGCCGGCGCCTGCGGAACTCAAGCCTGGCGGGCCGCCAAGGCAGCGCGAATCGGCCACCGACGTCAAGATCGAGCGCCTGGTCGCCGGGGCGCTGATCGTCGGGGTTATCGCCACCGCGTTGCTGGTGGCTTTCTTCCGCGGGCGCGAATCGGGCGGCAGGATCACCTACGAGGCCGTGCTCCAGCAGGACCTGAACCTGACGGCCGAGGACAACTACTTCTCGGTGGTCCGCAAGCTGGGCGAGCCAGAGAAGGTTCGCTGGCGGTCGGAACAAGGCGAGCGGCAGTATGAGGCGCTCGAATATCCACGGCTGGGCGTGACCGTTATCCTGATGGGGGCAGACCGCAAGGAGATGCTCTATATCGGCGCCAAGGACAAGAACTGGAAAAACGTCCATTCGGTGACCTTGCCGAGCGGGACGGGAACGGACTCGATCCTGCGAAGCCTTCCCAGGTTCTGACGGAGCCTTCATCGGACAGCCTTTGGCGGCTAGCAGGACACGGGCGCCGGCTCGCGGGTACAATCAACTGCCATGAGAAAAATCGCGGGCCGCCTGCTATGGGCGGCCATATCGGTCCTGGGGGCGTTCGCCTTTGCGGGCATCGCTTTGCACCGCGGCGAGCACATTAACAGTTTCTGGCTGGTGGTGGCCTCCGGTTGCATTTACCTGGTGGGCTACCGCTTCTATGCGGCCTTCATCGCCGCCAAGGTGATGGCGCTCGACAACGACCGGGCGACGCCGGCGGAACGGCTGCGGAACGGGCACGATTTCGAGCCGACCAATAAGTGGATCCTGTTCGGACACCACTTCGCGGCGATCGCGGGACCGGGACCGCTGGTGGGTCCGACGCTGGCGGCGCAGTTCGGCTACCTGCCGGGCACGCTGTGGATCATCGTGGGCGCGGTGCTGGGCGGGGCGGTGCAGGACTTCGTGATCCTGTTTTGCTCGATGCGGCGCGACGGCAAGTCGCTGGGAAAGATGGCGCGCGAGGAGATCGGGAAAGTGGGCGGCTTGGCGGGGCTGCTCACGGTGCTGTTTATCATGATCATCCTGCTGGCGGTGGTGGCGCTGGTGGTGGTGAACGCGCTGAAAGGCAGTCCGTGGGGCACGTTCACCATCGCCGCGACGATGCCGATCGCGGTGTTCATGGGGCTATACCTGCGATTCTGGCGGCCGGGCAAGGTGCTGGAGTGTTCCGTCATCGGATTCGGGATGGTTGTGGCGAGCATCTTCGGCGGCGAGTGGGTGTCTCATCATTCGACGCTAGGGCCGATGTTCACGCTGGGGGGCATGGCGCTGGCGGGTTGCATCATCGTCTACGGCTTCCTGGCGAGCGCGCTCCCGGTGTGGCTGCTGCTGGCGCCGCGGGATTACCTGAGCACGTTTGTCAAACTCGGGGTGGTGCTGATGCTGGGGCTGGGAATCCTGTTCGTGCGGCCGGAGATGCAACTGCCCGCGTTCACGCGGTTCGTGGACGGGGACGGACCGATCTTCGCGGGCAAGATCTTTCCGTTCTGCTTCATCACTATCGCGTGCGGGGCGATCTCGGGCTTTCACTCGCTGATCTCGTCGGGGACGACGCCGAAGATGATCGCCAAGGAGCGGCACGCGCGGCCGGTGGGCTACGGTTCGATGTTGCTGGAGAGCTTCGTGGCTATCATGGCCATGATCGCGGCGTGCGTGCTGCCCCCGGGCGTGTTCTTCGCGGTGAATTCTCCCGCCGGGGTGGTAGGCGTGACGCCGGAGGCGGCCGTCGCGACGATTACGGGATGGGGCTTCCCAGTGACCGCGGACCAGATGCACACGCTGGCGGCGGACGTCGGAGAGAGCACGCTGTTCTACCGCACGGGAGGCGCGCCATCGCTGGCACTGGGCATGGCCCAGATTTTCGCCGGCTCCGGAGCGGGACGGGCGCTGCTGGGGTTCTGGTATCACTTCGCCATCATGTTCGAGGCGCTGTTCATCCTGACGATTATCGACGCCGGCACGCGCGTGGGACGGTTCATGCTGCAAGACCTGATGGGCCATATCTACAAGCCCCTGGGTCGCACCAGTTGGATGCCGGGCGTGATCGGGGCGAGCGCGGCGGTGGTGATCGCCTGGGGCTATTTCCTGGTGCAGGGCGTGCGCGATCCGTTGGGCGGGATCAATTCGCTGTGGCCGCTGTTCGGCATCGCCAACCAGCTTCTGGCCGCTATCGCGCTGTGCGTGGCGACGACGATTCTGGTGAAAATGCACCGGGCGAAATACATGTGGATCACGGTGGTCCCGCTCGGCTGGCTGGTGACGGTGACGTTCACCGCCGGGTGGCAGAAGATCTTCTCCGACCTTCCGCGGTTGGGGTTCCTGGCCGCGGCCGCGGAGGCGGAAGCCAGGCTGGCGTCCGGAGCGGTTCCGGCGGAGCGGGTGGCGGAAATGCAGGCGGTGATCTTCAACAACCGGCTCGACGCGGCCGTGTGTGGCCTTTTCCTCGTCCTGGTGGCGATGATCCTCGTCGATTCCGTGCGGGTGTGGGTCGGGATCTTGCGCGGCACGCGGGAGGCTCGGCTGGAGGAATCGCCCTTCGTGCCGTCAAGGTTGTCGGCGGAGGAAGTATGAAGCAGCTTCGAACGCTCGGGCAGACGATTCTGGGCCTCCTACGCGAACTGGCGGACGAGAACGCGTACGCGCGCCACTTGGCGGCGCACGGCCGGCGGCACTCAAAGGAGGAGTGGCGGAAGTTCAGCGAGGAGCGGCTTCTGCGCAAGTACACGCAGCCGAAGTGCTGCTGAGCTCAAGGGCTCTGGTAGAGTAGGGCACAGGCGCGTTACGCTGTCGCACGTTTCCAGTGCCCCCT
>JAHCHE010000009.1 GCA_026129905.1 Bryobacteraceae bacterium
AACCCCGCCTCCACCCGCGACTTCCACCGCATCCTCGTCTGGCTCCTCGCCGCACTCCGCGCCTCCGGCCCCTTCCCCGTCCTCGCCCTCTCCGGCCCCCCAGCCTCCGGCAAATCCACCGCCGCCCAACTCCTCCGCCGCCTCATCGACCCCGTCTCCACTCCCTTCGTCGACCCCGCCGCCTCCACCCCCGACCTCACCCACCACGCCGCCCGCAACGCCGTCGTCGCCTTCGACAACCTCGACCGCATCCGCCCCCGCCTCGCCCAGTTCATCAACCAGCTCGCCGCCGGCCTCAGCGTTCACTTCAAGCAGCGCTACGATCCGCACGACCCCATCGCCTTCCACCTCCAGCGCCCCGTCCTTTTCACCCTGCAACCCGACCCCGCCTCGCCCGCGTCCCCTCTCCGCGCCCACCCCTCGCTCCGCGCCCGCGCCCTGGAAGTCTCGCTCGCCGCGCTCCCGCCGGAGCGCAACCGTTCCGTCGTCAGCCTCTGGGCCGAATTCGAATCTCTGCTCCCGCGCCTGCTCTCCGTCCTCTGCGCCGCCCTCAGCACGGCCCTGCGCAACTTCCCCACCACGCGCTCCGACGGCTTCCCCCGCCTGGCCGACGCCGCCTCCTGGACCCTGGCCGCCGCGCCCGCCCTCGGCCTCACCGAAGCGGAGATCCTGGCCGCCATCGCCTCCGACCCCGACCCGGCCCCCGGCGACGGCGATCCCCTCCCCGGCGCCATTCAATCCCTGATGACCTCCCGCGGCTCCTGGACCGGCTCCGCCACCGACCTCGTCTCCGCCCTGGGCCTCTCTCTTGCGCCTAAATCTCTCTCCCAGCGCCTCCGCCGCCTTCAACCCGCGCTTGCCGCCCTTGGCTTCGCCCTCGCCTTCCCCCGCACCGGCAAAGCCCGCCGCATCGCGATCACCCGCCTGGCCCTCTCGCCTCTCTCCTCGTCTTCTCTGCGATCTCCGCGTCTCTGTGGTGAAGTCTCAGAAATCTTCCATCCCTTCGCCGCCCCCGGTGACGCAAGCCGCCCAATTCTTCCGTCACCCACGCCGCCTGCCCCCGCAACCCCCACAGCCTCAACAACTTCCCCGCCTTACAAATGTTCGGGTAAATCTCCC
This sequence comes from Bryobacteraceae bacterium, assembly GCA_026129905.1. Taxonomy (GTDB): domain Bacteria; phylum Acidobacteriota; class Terriglobia; order Bryobacterales; family Bryobacteraceae; genus JAHCHE01. The sequence continues at coordinate 1,120 of JAHCHE010000009.1, forward strand.
GCTTGCGTCACCACCACGCCGCGCACGCCGGCAATTCGGCTGCCGCGGCCCCGGGTATCACCCAACGTCGCGAAACTGCCGGCGCAACTGCTCCAGTTCCCGCTTCAGATCGGCGGTGATCTTCTCCGTGCCTGGCGCGCCGTGGAGATTGCGAAGTTCGTCGGGGTCGGACCCAAGGTCGAACAACTCCCAGTAGTCGCCCTCGGCGTAGTAGTGGATCAGCTTGTAGGTGGCGGTGCGGACGCCCCGGTGCGGGCCGATCCTGTGCGGCGTGAAGTACTGAAATGTCGGATCGGACATGGCTTCTTTGCCCTTGCCCGCCAGGACCCAGGAGTTCTCGTAGTAGGCATAGTAAACGGACTTCCGCCAATCGTCCGGTTCGGCGCCCTCCAGAACCGGGCGCAAGCTTCTTCCCTGCATCGACGCCGGCGGTTCCACGCCGGCGTAGTCGAGAATCGTGGGGGCGATGTCGATATTCAGCGCCATCGCTGCCGGAACCGAGCCGCGGCGAACGCCGGGCGCCCGGACGATCAGCGGGACCCGCAGCGACGGCTCGTACATAAAGCGCTTGTCGTACCACCCGTGTTCCCCAACGAAGAAGCCGTTGTCCGACGTGTACAGGATCACCGTGTCATCCAAGCGCTTGTCGTCTTCCAGGCGATCGAGCACCCGCCCAAGGTTCTCGTCCACGCCCGCGATCGCGCCATAGTAATCCTTCGCGAAGCGCTGGTAGATCCACTTCTTCCGCTCCGCCGGCGTCAGGTTCCGCGGCAGCTCCGGATAGTCGGGCGCGAGGCTGACGTCGAACCGCATGTCTTCGGCCTCCCGGGCAACCCGGCGCGTTGCATAATCGTCGTCGAACGTGGAAGGGTAAGGCAGCTCGATCCCCTCGTAGAGCCGGGCGTGACGCGCGGCCGGCTGGAAAGGCCGGTGAGGCGCTTTGTGCTGGTAGACGAGGCAGAATGGCTTGTCCGATTTCTCGCCGAGAAAGTCCAGCGCCATGTCGGTGGTAATATCGGTGGCATAGCCGCGAATTTTTCGCCTTTGCCCGTTTTCAATGAATTCCGGATCGAAATAAAGACCTTGGCCCGGCAAAATGCGCCATGTGTCGAATCCGGCCGGTTCGTGACTCAGGTGCCATTTGCCGACTAGGCCGGTCCGATAACCCGCCGCTCGCAATAGCTCGGGGTATGTTGCCATGGCCGCATCGATTGTCTCCACCGCATCTTTCGCCTCCGAGTTTCCGCGGACGCCGTGGATGTGCGAGTAAGCCCCCGTTAGAACCGTGGCTCTTCCGGGAGCGCACAGCGAGTTGGTAACGAAGCTGTTGGTGAACCGCGCCCCTTCCGCCGCGAGCCGGTCGAGGTTTGGCGTCCGGACCAGCGCGTCTCCGTAACACCCCAGTCGGCCGGTGGCATGGTCGTCGGTCATGACGAAAAGGATGTTCGGGCGAGACTTCGCTCTCGAGCACGAAGCCGCGACCGCGGCCAGCCCGGCCGGAAGTAGCTGCCTTCGGGTGATTTCGCCTCTGCGCGGCATCGTGGCGCAATTATACTCTGCCCGGTCGCCCCGACTTGGACGTAGACGGAATCGGGCGTCGCGCCTGAATTCGCGCCGTACGCCGGCCGCGTTCCTACGAGCCGGGCGAGCGGGCCCAGCGGGCTAGAACGCCTGGCCGATAGCAAAATAGAAGCCGCTTCGCGGTTCGTCCGGCCGCTGCCTCTGGCCGAGAACGAAGCCAAAATCCATCCGCAGCAGGAAGTACGGTGTGCGGATTCGCAAGCCGAGTCCCGTGGATTTACGCAGATTGGTGGGATCGAAATCGGATACGTGGCGGTAGACGTTGCCGAGATCCATGAAGCCGACGCCATCGAAGATGCTGAACAGCGGAAACCGGATTTCGTTATTCACGACGAACATCGCGTTGCCGCCGGTGGGACCGACGCCGTCGCGCGGGCCGACTCCCTCGCGCTCGAAGCCGCGCAGCGTCGTGCTGCCGCCGGCGAAGAAACGCTCCGTCCGCACCAGGTCCTGCCCTCCCAAGCCTCGCCCGAGACCCACCCGGACGCCTCCCGCGTAGACCAGCCGCGTTCGCATCAGACCTCTCGCCATCGGGATTTCGCTGGGAGCCGCCAGCGGGATGTACCGGAAATACTGGCCGAAATAGCGCATGAAGCGAATGTCGGAACCCAGCAGCTCGGGCGCGTAGTCGATGGCATGGCTGAACATGGATCCTCGCGAGGCGTCCAGAATTTCATCCCTGGTGTCGCGCGAATAGCTGAAAGTGAGCGGCGCGACATTGAATGGCGCGAGCTGAAACACCGAATCCGGATCTCTGTCAAACGTGTGCGTCCGTTCAAACCGATAGCCGTACGAGAACAGCGTGCTCTCCCACGGCCGGGTTTCCTGTTGCAGCGAGAAGCCGGTCCGGTCGGTGATGAAGACCTCCTGAATCTGGCGTGAACCGAAGCCGGCAAACGTCGTCCTCACTGGGAAGCGGCGCAGTAGCGGCTGCGTGAAATACGTGCGCAACTCGCGGAATTCCGAATCGTAGCGGGAGCGGAAGCCGAGCGTGCGCGCCGCCCCCAGCGAATTGCGATTGATGTAGTCCAGAATGATCCCGGGGCCCCGCTCCGTGTCGTACGAGGCGCCGTACCGGAAGTTGTGCGGTCTCACTTCGCGTATCCTCACGTCGAGAGCGACCGGCGCGATCAATCCCCCGTCGGCGGGTTCGCCCAGCGGACGCTTCTGAATGTCGATCAGCGCGAAGGCGCCGGTGTCGTATAGGTTGCGGCGCGAGAGATTCGCTTTCCGATAGTCGAGGGGCTCGTCGGTCCGGATGGCAAGCTGCGTCCGAATCATATTCTCGCTCGTCTGGTCGTTCCCCTCCACCGTGACCTCTTTCACCACCTCGAGCTGATTCTCCTGGATTACGTATGCGAGGTCGACCGTTCCCCGCGCTTCGTTCCGGTCTACCCGGTAGTTCACCTCGGCGTCGTTGAACCCTTCGGCCCAGTACGCCTCTTCCACGGCATTCAGGGAATCCCGCACGTTCCTCAACCTGTACGGGTCGCCCGCGGCGATCGGCAACGCGTTTTCCAGGCCCAGAGCGCTGAGGTTTTCGTTGCCTTCGAACCTCAGCGCGTTGATCGTGAACAGGGGACCTTCGCTGATCTCCACGACGATGCGGGCGGTGCGGCTGTTCGCGTTGACGTCGTACCGGGGCTCCTGGACCTTCACGCTCAGATAGCCTTCCTGCTGATAGTAGCGGGTCAGAAAACTGGACACCTGCCGGGGATTCGTGTGGATTCTCTCCAGCAGGTCGGCCCTGTCAAGCAGGGACCGCAACTCGGACGGCCTCGTCGCGCTGGCGCCCTCGAACGCGAGTTCCACGTTCCGGTACCGCACGCCGGGCTGGATTTCAAACAGCACGCGCTTGACGCCCGAGGCGACGCGCACCTCGTGGCTCAGCTCCGGCTGTATGTAGCCCTTCTCCGCCAGCTCGTTCCGGATGACGTCGGTGGATTCGCGAAGCCGCTGCGCGTCCACGAAGCCCTCCCGCCACGCCCGGCGCACGTTGTTGCGGCCGCGTCTCCCGATCTCATACCCCTCGAACACAAACTGGACTTTCGGCCCTTCGCGAACCGTGACAGTGAGATCGACGATGCGGTCGCGCATGTTCCGGCTGGTGCGGACCCGCGCTTCCAGGTAGCCTTGGTCGCGGTAGAAGTCGCGCAGGTTCTCCAGCCTCCGGTGGATGCGGAAGAAACTGTAATCGCCGCCCGGCTTCAGGCCCAGCTTGTCGGCAAGCTCCTTCTCCGAAAACGCCGCGTTGCCTTCAAACCGCACTGCGCCGATCTCGCGCCTCTCGCGCCGGCGCCGTTCGGCTTCCGGATCGCGCCGGCCGCCGAATGTGAGACTGTGATTAAGGTCGAACCGGTAGGTGTTATCGTCCTGACGCGTGCTGCGGGCGAGAAACCTCCGCGTGACGTCCCACTCCAGAATCTGGATCTGGTCGCTGCTGTTGCGGAGATTCATCGAATATACGAAGCGCAGGAAATCCGTCAGGTTCTGCGCCACCGTCAGACGCGCCCCGGGGTCGGACTCCGGCGAGATCAGAGTCGGTTCGATTCGGACCTCCGACAGCCCGAGCGTCCGTTGGGCGCCGGCCGAGAGGCGCGAGGCGGCCGCCCCGGTGACGAGCGACAACGCCTGGTCCCGCGCGATGTTCGTCTCCTGCCCGCTGACCTGCTCCAGCTTCCGGCCGGTGAGCAGAAGCGAGACGATATCGGGCTGGTCCAGATACGGTTCCGAGGTGAAACTGGCGCTGTAATCTTCCGCCCCGCCCGTCAGGTGGAGCGTGATGTCGTAGTTGCTGACGCGCGTGGTGGCCAGGATATCCAGGTCCGGCTTAATGTCCCGCTGGTCGACGAAGGCAAGCTCGCCCCGCTCCAGGAAGTAACGGCGCTCGTTCAGGTATAACTGCCCGCCTTCCTCGATGGACACTCTGCCTAGCAGGCCGGGCCGGTAGTACGTCCCCACCAGCCGCACGTTCGCGTTCACCGCCATCTGCATCAGGTTGTTCTCCACCAGCAACGGCTCGATGGTGGCCACTTGGAGATTGAACCGGATTCGCTGCAGAACCGGATTCTGCTCTTCCACCAGTTCCACGCCCGAGGAGCGAAGCGCCTGGAATATCTGGGTCTGCGGATCGAGCGGCTCGCGGTAGGCGCCCTCCGCGATCTGGACCTTGCCGGCAATCTCAATAGCGTTCTCGACGTTGTGAATGCGAACATCGGCCTGCACCTGGGTCCTCAGCCCGGACGGGATGTTGAAGAATGCGTCCTTCGCGCGTATGTTCAGGTCCACCTTGCCGGGACCCTTGGCGGAGTATTCGGCGAAACCCGAACCGCTGAGTTCGCCTCCGTTGAGCATTCCCTTCAGCGACGCGATCGCGATCCGGCCAGAGGACATCTCCAGCCGCAGGTTGAGCTCCTCCGCCACGATCTCCGGCGACGCGACGGCGATCTGCCCGTCCTGAAGCTCGAAGAAGCCGGTCACTTCGGGCTTTTCCGCCGTGCCGCGAGCGGCGATCTCGAACCGGCTTTCGCCCTCCGCATGCACGTCCTCGGCGAACAGCGACAGGATCGCGGCGTCCAGGTTCCCCTTGGCGGTCAGGTCCAGCTTGTACGGGCTCTCAAGACCCGCCGCGCCGGAGGCTTCCAGCAAGGAGTCCGGTCCCGACAGGCGCAGCGACTCGATGCGCGCCATGCCGCCTTCCACCACGATGCGCGCGGGCGCCTCCTGCTCGAGGCGCATGTCGCCATAGCCGATCGAAAGCTCGCTGAAGGCGATTGTGGCCCGCGCTGCCGTCAGGTCCTGCGCGCGCGGCGACTGCGCCTCGATGCGGAAGCTTATCCTGCTGGTCACCGCCTCAGGCATCGCGGTGAACGAAGTTAGCTCCAGGTTTTCCACGTCCGCCTCGAGTTTTGCCTCTCCTTCGTCCAGCGGCACAACGCCTTGCGCACGAATGGCCGCATCGCCCAGCCTGGCGCTGAGCTGACGAAGGTCGAGCCGGTCGTCCTGGTACGAGACATCCAGGCGGATGTCTTCGATTGGATCCAGCAGCGACGGGTGCTGGATAAACGCCCCTTCCGTCCGCAGGGCGCCGGTGGGAACCGGCTGGCGAAGCGTTCCACGGACTTCGGCGCTCAACTGCAGGACGCCCTCGGCCACCACTTCGGAAAGCTGCGGCGCAAACGCCGCCAGCGCCGGCAGGCTCAGCTCGCCCTCGGCCTGAATCGACCGCGCCGGGTCCTCCGTCTCGATGGGGAGGCTGCCGGAGGCGCGGAGGCGCGAATCCCCGGTGGCGATCTGGGCCGACTGGACCTCCAGGATGCCCTTGTCATAACGAAGCTCGAGCGGGCCGACGTTGGAGATCCGCTGTCCCTCCACCTCCAGGTCAAGGTCCGACACACTGACGCCGGCAGTCCCGTTTTCCCAGTTGGAAAGCTCGCCGGAACCCTTCGCCTGCGCCGTCACCGTGCCGGTCAGTGCGCGTCCTTCGCCGAGTTCCACCTGGAACTGCGCGAGATCGGTCCCTTTGGCCTCGAGGGTGAATTCCACCGGGTACGGCGCCTCGGTTCCGATCGCCGCGTCCGCCGCGAGGGCGAAGCCCGGAGCGTTCAGCCTGACCACCGCCTGGCGGTTCTCCACCCGCGCATCGGCCGCGATGTCGCCCAAGTCCCGTTCGCCGAATTGCACGCTGGCGAGCTTAAGGTTCGCTTCCAGCGAGGGATCGTCCACCGACCCTGCGCCTGAGGCGTTCAGATGCAGAACGCCGCGGATGGGCGGCTGGTCCGGCAGACTGAGGCCGGTCAGTTCCAGCCCGTCCGCCGCGGCTTCCACTTCATAGGCGCGCGTATCCAGACCATAGCGCCCCGTGGCGGCGAGCCGGCCCGATTCCTTTCGAAGCTCCAGCAGGGTGAGTTCGAGTTGCTGTCCGGCAAGCTGCGCTTGGGCGGTCAGTCCCTGGAACGGCTCGCCGTACGCCGACAAGGGCCCGGTTTGAAGCGAGGCTTGCCCGGCCGGCTCGTTCGCCGTCCCCCGAATCTGCGCGGTCAGGTCGAAGGTTCCCTCCACCGGGACATCCTGACCGAGTCCCCGGAGAATGTCGGCGATGGACGCCTGCGCGACCTGGGCGTCGATGTTCAGCTCGGGGCTGTCTCCCTTCAACCCGACGTTGCCCGCCGCCGTCACGGCCTGGCCCTGCCATTCCAACCGCAGTTCCCGCAGATCCACCTTGTCCGGCGAGTAATCCGCGGCCGCCCGCAGCGTGATGTCATGCAGGTCATGGACGCTGAGATTCGACGACGCAAGCCGAACTGCCGCCCTCGGCGCCTCGATCGCGCCGCCGAGATCCGCCGTCAACTCGAGGCTGCCGCCCAGCGGCGGAGCGGCATCCGTTTGCAGAAATGCGTTCAGTTCCGACGACAGCCGTTCCAGGTCGCCCGCGGAAGCGCGCACCTGTCCGCTGAGGCCCTTCAGATCGCGCAGGCGGATCACGCCGTTTACGGTGGAACCCAGCGCGGATAACTGACGGATCTCGGCCGTGAAATCCTGGTTTCGTCCCTCGACGAGCAGGGTCCCGGCGACCGGCAGCGTGTCCTTCGCCACCGGCCCGGACGCTTCCAGTCGAAGGTTAGCCGTCCCGGCGGCCGTACGCCAGTCCAGCTCGTTCATCGTGGCCTGAAGCGTTCCGGATAGCGCGCTCGCGACCATGACGGGCGAATCGAGCTCCCGCGTGAGCGGCTGGAGACGGAGCCTCTCAACCCGCGCCTCGATTCGGCTTTCCCCCTTGCCTTCGGCCAGCGCGAGGTCGCCTGCGCCGGTGATGGCGCCCATCGGCGAGGTCACTTGCATCGAATCCAGTCGAAGCCGCCCGTCGGCCAACGCGGCGTCGGCAACCAACGACAAATCGCGGAGGCCGCGTACGGCGACCTGGCTGACATTGATGTTCCCCGCGATCCGGAGGTTATCCAGCGGACCCTGAACCGTGGCCTCGGCCCGCGCGCGCCCCTCGACGGGCTCAGAGACTTTCGCCATGCGCGCCGCCTCGGCCAGCGCGAGCTCGACGGAGGCGGTCAGGTCGAGCTCCTCGAACCCCGGCCACTTGCCGCGCGCAAGGATCTCCGTCTGGCCGGCCTGGAGAAACAGCCGGTCCAGAATCATCGAATCCAGTTCCCATTGGGAATCCATCTCCAGCCGCTGGATGGGCACGCTCTCGCCCTCCCACGTCAGCCTCCCCGGCGCGTCCGTCTGAAAGTGCATGGCGTGCGTGAAGTCGCCCGCGCTCCCCATCACGCCGATGCTCCAGTTCGGCAACTCCAACAGGAGCTGGTTAGTCCGGTCTTCCAGACGAAACGAAGCCCTGCCGACGCTGCCGGACGTCAGGAGGATTTTCGTGGCGCCCTCGGCCTGCTCTTCGGGCGAAGCGGGAATGCGCGGAAGGTTGCCCTGATCGCCCTCCGCAAGGATGAGGTTGATTCGGGGCCGGACCAGGCGGGCGTCGTCGATCCTGTATTCGCCGGACCAGAAGCGGGGAAACGCCAGGTCGACGTGCGCGGCGTCCATCTCGAGAAAAGGAGGCGCCGAGGTGTTGTGGGCCGCGCGGAGACTTGCCCCCGTTAGTTCGATGGTCAGGGTGAGGAGATTGTAGCCGAAGCCCTCCGCGCGGAGTTCGATATCGTAATTTGTTCTTAAGTAGCTCTGGACGGCTTCGAGGACGCGCGACTGAACCGGGGCGGTGTGCAGCAGGATTAATACCAGAACCAGAACACCGACAATGGCGCCCGCGATAAGTTTCACGCTCTATCGAAGCCCATGTTCATTATCGGCGAACGCTCTGAAGAGTAGCCTCCACCTTGGCGACTTCCGGCGCATTCGGCGCGAGCTTTCGGAAGATCTCGAAATGCTCCACCATCTTGTCGGGCCGGCGTAGGTTGCTGTAGGCGATACCGAGGTAGTAATGCGCATAGGCGCGGTTGGGGTCTAGCTGAATGGCCTGTTCGAGTTCCTTCGAGGCGGCCTGATAGTCCTTCCGCTTCAGCGCCAACTCGCCGCGGCGCAAATAGACCTCGGCGCTGTTGGAATTCGCGTCGCGGGCCTCGTCGAGGTATTGCTGCGCTTTGCCGAGGTCGTTCTGGCCCATCGCCACCCGGGCCATGGCCACCTTGACATCGGCCTTCTCCGGTCTCTCGCTTTCGGCGGACTCCACTTGCTTCAGGTTCGAGTCGGCCTCCGCCCATCGCTTGAGCTCGATCTGGCTCAGGGCGAGATAGTACCGTGCCCTCGGGTTCGAGGCATCGGCATCGACGGCCGATTGCAGCTCGCGGGCGGCGCCGTTATAGTCTTTCTGGTTGTAGAGTGAAACGCCGCGCTCTACATCGGCGGCTTGGGACGGAGCGCAGATCAGGAACGCTCCTGCGAGCATTGCGACCACAGCGAATCTGGAAAACACAACTCCTCCTTTGGCGGGCGGTGCGCCTGCTATAAACATAGATGTGGGTTTCGCAAGGCGCGTTTCAGCCATGGTCGGTGAAACGCTCAGCGAATACTGGGACGATGACGCGCCGCAACTTGCGGCTTCTCTTGCCTTTTACACCATTTTCTCGCTGGCCCCCGTCCTGATCATCGCCGTCGCGATCGTCAGCCTGCTGTTCGGCGGCGAAGCCGCGCGGGAGCAGGTGACCTCACAAGTGTGGGCGTATGCGGGGCCGCTCGCCGCCGGCGTCGTGGAATCCGTTCTGGAACAGGCCCGGCGGCGATCGCCGATGGCCACCGTGGTCGGCCTGATTACGGTGATGGTGGGCGCCACCGCCGCGTTCGTGAGTCTTCAGGATAGTCTGAACCGGCTGTGGGGCATCACGGCGAAGCCCGGAAAGGCGATCGAGATTTTTATAAAGCGAAGGCTGCTTTCGTTCCTCATGGTCCTGGCCATGGGCCTCCTTTTGTTGGGGATATTGGCGCTGAGCACCGCGATGCTCGCCGCCACGCGGCGCATCGAAGAGTATCTGCACATCGCTCCCGCCGTCATCCAGACTCTGAACCTGGTGGTTTCGTTCATCGTCATCACCACCGTCTTCGCGGTGATTTACAAGGTGCTGCCCGACGCCGAGATTGCGTGGCGGGATGTCTGGATCGGCGCGGCGGCAACGTCGCTGCTGTTTACCCTCGGCAAGCACGCCATTGGGCTTTACCTGACTCGGGCCGCCATAGGTTCCGCCTACGGCGCCGCCGGATCGTACGTGCTGTTCCTCGTATGGGTCTACTATTCGGCGCAGGTATTCCTCCTCGGCGCCGAATTCACTCAGGTCTACGTCCGCGCCCGCGGCGCGCAGATCACGCCAACTAAGCACGCCGTCCGCGTAAAGAAGATCCTCGAGGGCATGCCGGCCCAGTAGCGTCTCAGACCCGTCCCGCCTGTTTTGCGCGCAGCCATGAAACGTGCAGTTCGCTCACCACCCAGTGCACCTCCTTTGGCTCGAAGGGGGTGGCAAGCACATCCTCGGCGCCGAGGTTGAGCGCCTCCGCCCAAACGTCGTCCGCGGCGCGCCAACTGGTCACGATGAACTTTGGCCGGTCCGCCCCATTGGAAAACTCATCGAATACCCGTTTCCAATGCATGGAGCAGAACTCGTAGTCGCAGATCACCACCGAGATTGCCTGCGTCCGTAGGATCGCTCGAGCTTCCTCCAGGCTGATCGCCTGAAACAAGAACCAGTTCGTATGCCGCAAGATGTGTTGAAGCGCGATCCGGTCCGCCCGGTTGTTGCTGGCGTGCAACACGCGTACCGGAATCACCCCTCGCGGTTCCACCACCGGAGCCCAAATTCCATCTCCCATCATCATTTGGGTCCTCCTTCCAAGAAACCATTTCGAGGAGGTGCAATTGCCTGGCCATGGCGAAACCGTCGAACCTGTGCTCCTAGAGTTCCAGGGGAAAACCCTTTACGGTCTTTGCGGCGGCCGGAGTTTACCGCGCACTTGGCAATCCTTACCGGAAAAAAACTCCATTTACCTGAAGGCGAGCCTCTTGTAGAATAGGCGGCGATGAGCGGAATCACGCGCCGTTCGTTCCTCGCGGCGGCCGGAGCCGCCGGAAGCGCCCCGAGGCGGCCGAACGTCGTCATGTTCATGACGGACGATCACGGCGCCTGGGCGCTTGGCTCTTACGGCTGCAACGACTTGCGGACCCCCAACATCGACCGGCTCGCCTCCGGCGGCGCCCGCTTCACGCGTGCGTTCGCCTGCACTCCGGTCTGTTCGCCCAGCCGCATGACGTATTTCACCGGGCGGCTTCCGTCGCGCCATGGCGTTCAGGACTGGCTCCGTCCCGAGGACAGCTTCGGCGAAAAAACCCGGCGGTGGCTGGACGGGCATCCCACCTTCTCGGAGGTTCTGGCCCGCAACGGCTACCGGCTCGGCATGAGCGGCAAGTGGCACATGGGAGACGACGAGAACGCGCAAGCCGGTTTTTCCTGGTGGAACACCGTGCCGGGCGGCGGCGGCCCCTACCGCGACCCCGAGTTCGTCAAAAACGGCCGGCGTGCGAAAGTGGCCGGCTACAAAACCGATATCGTCACCGGCGGCGCGCTCGAATTCCTGGACTCGGTCCGCAACGATCCGTTCTTCTTGTACGTGCCCTATTATGCGCCGCATACGCCGTTCGACTACCAGCCCGAAACGTACCGGGCGCCCTACGCGCAAGCGGCGTTCTCCTGCTTTCCGGACGCGCCTCCTCATCCTTGGCAGAACCCCGGGTTGAAGGAGCATCACGGCAATCGCGCCAGCAAGCTCGCCTACTCCGCCCTGATCACGGGCGTGGACCACAACGTGGGCCGCATCGTCTCCCGGCTTCAGGAGCGCGGGCTTCGCGACAATACGCTGATCGTCTTCACCGCGGACCAGGGGTGGAACGCCGGCCATCACGGGGTGTGGGGCAAAGGCAACGGAACCTGGCCATTCAATATGTACGAGGAGTCCCTCCATGTCCCGCTGATCTGGAACCTGCCGAACGCCATCCGGCCGGGCCGGGTCCTGACGCCCATGGTTTCCTCGTACGACTTCTTCCCCACCATCCTCGATTACCTCGGCATCGACGCGCCGCGCGATCCGGTGCGCGTCGGCCGGAGCTACGCTGCCTTTCTCCGCGGCGACGCGCCTGCAACGCCCAACCGCCTGTACTTCGAATACTCATTCGTTCGCGCGGTGAGGACCGAAAACCTGAAATACGTCCAGCGCACGAAGGAGTGGCCGAGCGAGTTGTACGACCTGGAAACCGATCCCGGCGAGACTCGCAACGTGATCGCCGACCGGGCTTACCGCAAGCCGCTGGACGCGCTTCGCCGGGACCTGGATCGCTTCTTCGCCGAGGCGGGCGCCCCGCCGATCGAGCAATGGCGCGCCACCACGGAGCAGCAGCTCACCGTCTATAATCGTTGAAATACGCAACACTCGTTTTTTGCGTTATTTCGGATAATAGTATCCAAGATGCGCCTGCTCCGGTTCGTTCCGCTGCTGTTGCTCGCAACAAGGGTCGGAGCCGAAGTTCAGGCCGACGGCGCCATCGACGCTCGAATCGGCCTCAGCCGCGCCTGGGATGTCCTTGTCCATAACCGCGCCCGGGTCAAGGCGGCGCAGAACGACTGGTACGACGTCAGCTCGGTCCCGATCTTCCGCTACCAGGCCACCAGGGACGTCCAGTTCAGCGCCGGCGCGTTTCTGTCGCGCACCGAGTACAAAGGCGGCTGGAAAAACGTGTTCCGGCCGACCGTGTCCCTGGAACGAACCTGGCGCGGCGAGCATTTCGCGCTCGGCGCGCGGACCGGGTACGAACGATTCTTCATTTTCCGCGGCCTGGATTACAATCGCTACCGTGAGCGGCTCCGATTCTCGCGGAACGGGCGTTGGTCGCCCTATGCCGGGACCGAGGCGTTTTTCACCGATCACGGCTGGGCCACCACCCGCTGGGGGTGCGGCGTCAAGAGGAACCTTGGCCGCCGCGACGCCATCGAGTTCGGCTATTGGTATGAAACCAAGCGCTTCATGGGCCCGGGGATCCGCCACATGTTCGTAACCACCTTCAGCATCAACTTCCAGGGCTTCGCTCCGCAACTGTAGGCTCTCGATTTCGAATCCGATGCCGTAGTTCTTGCGGTTAGCAATCAACTCAATAAGGAAGCGCTCAGCATCGCCGATCGTCTCCCCTCGCGCGCCGGGCTGGAGTACTCACGCCCGGCGGTTGGAGGACCTTCGAGTCGTCCTCACGCTCGCTTGTGGATTCACCGCTTCATCGTCCTCTCCAATCGTTCAACTTCCGAGCGGCGCACGCGGCCGGAACCGGTAAACGCTGGGCGAACAGCGGCGAGCGATTCGGCCCACTCCCGGCCCGACCCCGAGTTAGAATCATTCCGAGTGCCTCATTCGTATCGGGAACTGCGCCCAAGTCTGCGACTTGCGCGATACGTAGAGTGCTACTGGTGGCGTGAAGAACACGAGAATGCGAGTTGCCATTGTGTGTTGCCGGATGGTTGCGTCGACATCCTCTTCTCGGCTCGCAACCGCCTGGCCGTTTCTTACAATAGAACTGGCGAATTCCTGAAATTCCCGAATGGGGCGCCTGGTCGTAATAGCCGCACGCGGACGCCAAGTACGCCCAACTCGGCTGAGCGCCGCGTTTTGCGGTAGCGCGGATGCATTCCACTGTTCTCCGGAATCTGAGAATTCGCCTCAAGTATTTTGGCGAAACGCCCGCACGCTCAACGCACATACGGCGGAAGCTTCTGGTGCTCAGCCCGGCGTCAGAGGCAACCCGATCCAACGGTACTCCGTCGCAGAAAGCGACCACAACGCTCGCTGGGCCGCGTCGGGCGGGTCACGTGGGCGCAGGAACGCTTCAGTTACGCCGGCCATTTGTTCCGGTCTTGACGACTCTGCGAGCCGCTCATTCATCAGGCGTGCTGCGACTCCCCAAACGTTTTCGAGTGGCTCGACGCGGTCGTTGAGTAGCCCAGCCCCATGCACGAACGCGGCTGCCATCCCGGGTCGGAATCGGATCCCGAAGAAGGTTTGCCCGGCCTGCACGTGGACCGTGACAGGAGCCGTCATCAGTCCGACAACCGAGACGCCGCAGAGCTCACGTTCGCTCATCGTTCTCCGATTTTAGACAGTTATGGCCCGGCTGGGACCGAGACTCGAAAATCAGATCGACTATGTTGAACTTCCCGTGAGGGATATGCCACGCACGAAAGAATTCTACGGCTCAGCCTTCGGCTGGAAGTTCGAGGACTATGGACCCGATTACGCGAGCTTCTTCGATGGTCGCCTGGGCGGAGGATTCACAATGGAAAGGCCCGCGCCTGCTAGCGGTCTGTTGCTCGTCATTTACGAGCGACCTTGAGGAAGCTCAGAGGCGGATCAGGGCTGCCGGGGGGACGATTGTAAAGGAGACTTTTTCATTCCCGGGAGGCCGGAGGTTTCACTTCTCTGACCCCAACGGCAATGAACTCGCGGTATGGTCGGACGCTCCGCAATAGACCATCTGGAGCGCCGTTGTGTTGCACGTCGATTTCAACGCTACTTGGCTCGCCCCACCAGAGGCTGGTCGCGATCAACGGCATAGGGCAGGGCAATTCGCGTGCCACTGAAGTGCGTTCAGTAGGCTTCGCCGCGGTTGTCAACGCCGAGTACGCGGACGAGATCCGGCAGCTCCAGGCTAAAGAAGACTCGCCATTTGCCGACCCGCAGACAGTTCACCGGGGCGATCTTTGAGGGGCTTCACATCGCCGTGACCCGTAGCAGCGAAACGCACCAACGCCGCATCGATTCGTGCCTGAACGACACGGTCAAGGCACCGCGGCAGGGCGAAAAACTACGCGGCGTATCACAGGCCGAGTCGGCGTCGTACTTCTTCCAGGGGGACATCGTCGCCCGGTTCCGCGCGGGCTTGATCCAGCTTGGCCGCGGTCTCGGCATCGATGATTTCCTGCTCACCGAGTTCGGCAAGGAAGGAAATAGCCACCTGAACGTCGCTGTCTGGGAGGGCATCCACCAGCGATTGAAGGCGGTCGCGGTCGGCGGGCATACTTTAATTGTAGCTTCGCGCGCGATGGCCGTGATCGAACGCGGAAAGCCTCAAATGGATCCACGCCACTCTCCAACAGCCGACTACACCTCAGCCGCTCCGACCGCAAGAGGGTCGATCAGGATTACCCTCTACGAGGCGACCAGGTGTTCTCTATCCGGAGTTCCGTCCATATCTGAACACTACTTCCAGAGAGGACCAGGGAACGGCCGGCCCCAGATTGCATCACCTGCGCTCAACGGCGAAACGTTTATCACAGGTCCTCTGGACGTACGCCGGCGCCGGCAGGCCGACCTCCTCGTTGTCATGGAAAGCAAGTAGTTACGTTCCGCCCCCAATCCGTCGGTAAGAGAGCCTAAGCGGAGCCGGTCAGGACTTTGATCCCGTGGAGGGCCGCTAGATCGGCCTCCGGGAGAGACCGGCGGGAAGAACGTTGAGAGATCACTTTGCACCCCGCGGGTGCGCCCGTAGAATAGATAGGTGCAGAAGGCCCGCAAACCCTCCCCTACCGAACAGCCGCTGCTGATCGAGATCGATCCGGAGCCGTTGCCGGAAACACTCACCGCGCTGGGCGGCGTGCCTCTGTTGGTGCAGACATTCCGCTCCTTGGGGCTGCCCGTAAGCGTGCGACAGCACGTGCACGTCAGAGAGCGTGATCGGGGCTACGACGAAGCGACGATGGTGGAAAGCTTCGTGATTCTGAACGCGGTGGGCGGCGAGTGCTTCGACGACTTCCAGCGGTTGCGGGAAGATCCGGGATTGAGCGGCATGATTGGGCACGGGATTCCCTCCCCGGAAGCGGCCCGTCAGTTCCTGTATCAGTTTCACGATGAGAAGAAGATCGAGGAGGCCAAGCAGCGGCGGAGCGGGGGTGAAATCGCCTATATCCCGGAGGAGACCGAGGCGCTGCAGGGTTTGGGGTTGGTGAATCGGGCGTTGGTGCAGGAAGTGGGGCGACGCTGCCCGGATCAGCGGATCGCGACGGTGGATCAGGATGCGACCATCATCGAGAGCCGCAAGCAGGAAGCGCTGCGCACCTACGAAGGGGAACGGGGCTACCAACCGATGCTGGCGGTGTGGGCGGAGACGAACCTGGTGCTGGCCGACGAGTTCCGGGACGGGAATGTGCCGGCGATGATGGATCCGCTGACGGTGGCCAAGCAAGCGTTTGCGGCGCTGCCGGAGACGGTGACGACGTACTACTACCGGGGCGATTCGGCCTGCCATGAAAGTGATCTGATCAATTGGCTGCGGGACGACAATCGCGCGGAGGGGCCGCGTGGACGCATCGGATTCGCGATCAGCGCACGGATGAGCGAGGCGTTGCACAAGGCGATTGGGAAGGTGCCGGAAGCGGCGTGGACGGGATATGGGCAACCGCATCCGGTGGAGATTCGCGAATGCGCGGAAGTGAGTTTTGTGCCGGGGGAGAAGTCCGAGCACAAGGACACGCAACCCTTGCGCTACGTCGCCATCCGGATTCGGCAGCGTCAGGAGAGCCTGTTTGCCGATGGCAGCAAGGTGAAACATTTCGCGGCGGTGAGCAACATTCGGGAATGGAAGGCGAGCCGGCTGATCGAGTGGCATCGGGAGAAGGCGGGAACCGTGGAAGCGGCGCATGACGTTTTGAAGAACGAACTGGGGGCGGGGGTGATGCCGTCGAAGTACTTCGGAACGAACGCGGCGTGGCTGCGCTTGGCGGCGATTTCGCACAACGTAATGACGGCGCTGAAGAGGTTGGCGCTGCCGGCCGAGTTGCTCACGGCGCGGCCGAAGCGCTTGCGGTTCCTCATCTTGAATACGCCGGGCCGGCTGGTGCATCACGCGCGAAGGATCGTGCTGCGTTTGGCGACGACGGCGGCCCGACTGGCCGAGTGGCTGGAGGCGCTGAAGCTGCTGCCGCTCCGCGTCTAAAGCAAACCCACCTCAGGATCCTTATCGACGGATTTGCAGGCCCTTTCTTGCCTCGGGGGCAGAGGCGTCGTTGGCCCAACTTCCACAGATGTGGAAGTTCGGTTGGGCGCGGCACTTCCATCATCGCCGCAGCGGAAAGGATCACCCTTCTCAGTCTTCGCCGAAGCCAGCGCACCCGAACTGGGGCTATTTCTTCACCGCCGTAGCTCCGTTCCAGCGCCGGCCCTCGCATGATGACAGCTACCGACGGATTGGGGTTCCGCCGGCAGGGAACGTTGGAGCACAGCGGACTCCTGAAACGGTGTTCTAAGCCGCCCGCCGCCGGGACGGTAGAATAGTTGCTTCCATGGCCAGAGAATACGATTTGACCCCACGATCCGTGCCGCGCGTCGAAACCCGGCTGCGCCGGATCGTCACGCCGATTCCCGTTCCCGAATCGCTCCCCCTGTTTGAAACGCTCCACCGGTGTGAGCCGGTGTCGATGCGGGGGCAGCCGCCCGTCGTCTGGAACCGGGCCGAAGGCTTTCAGGTCTACGATGCCTGGGGCAACTGCTGGATCGACTGGTCGTCCGGCGTCCTGATCACCAACGCCGGCCACGGCCGTCGGGAGATCGTCGACGCCGTGGTCCGGCAAGCGTCCTCGAAGCTTCTTACGAGCTACTGCTTTCCTACCGAGATGCGCGTCCGCCTGGTGGAGAAGCTCGCCTCCATCTGCCCGGAGCCCCTCAAGAAAGTGTTCCTGCTGACCACCGGCTCGGAAACCACCGAGTGCGCCATCAAGTTGTGCCGGACGCACGGCATCAAAGCGGGCGGCGCCTCCAAGCACGTGATCGTTACCTTCGATGCCGCCTTCCACGGACGGACACTCGGGGCGCAGCAGGCCGGCGGCATTCCGGCGCTCAAGGACTGGATTGTCAACCTGGACCCCGGCTTTGTCCAGGTTCCGTTCCCGGACGGCTTCCGCAACGAGGACACGTCGTTCGAGTTCTTCCTGCGCAGCCTGGACGAGCGCGGGGTGGATGCGCGGAACGTCGCCGGCGTCATGCTGGAAACCTACCAGGGGGGCAGCGCGGCCTTCGCGCCGCCATCGTACATGCGAGCGATGCGCGAGTGGTGCGACCGGCACGGCGCTCTGCTGGTTTGCGACGAGGTGCAGGCGAGCTTCGGCCGCACCGGCGCCCTGTGGGGCTTCGAGCACTACGGGATCGTGCCCGACCTCATCTGCTGGGGCAAAGGAATGTCAAGTTCCCTGCCCATCGCGGCCGTGGTCGGCCGCCCCGACGTCATGGACCTCCATCCTCCGGGAAGCATGACCTCCACCCATACCGGCAACCCCGTATGCTGCGCGGCGGCGCTGGCCTCCGTCGAGATCGTGCTGAAAGAGGACCTCGCCGGCAACTCCTGCCGCATGGGCAACCTGCTCCACCAGAAGCTTCAGGCCATGCGTTCCCGGTTCCCGCAAATTGGACACGTGGACGGCAAGGGCCTGGTGGCGGCCGTCCTCTGCGTCAAGCCCGGGACCAAGGAGCCGGACGGCGACCTGGCCTGGGAGGCCGTCCGCCGCTCGATCGAAAAGGGCGTCCTGATGTTCTCGCCGGTCGGGCTGGGCGGCGGCGCGGTGAAAATCTGCCCGCCTCTGGTCATCTCCGAAGAGGCCGTCGCCGAGAGCGTGGCCGCATTCGAGGAAGCCTTCGCCGAAGCGGTGGAAGGAGCGGCCGCTTGAAGCCACAGGTCACCATCGTCGGCGGCGGGATGATCACCAACGACCAGATCCTCCCGTCGCTCTACCAGATTCAGCGCCAGGGACGCATCGGCGAAATCGTGATTTGCGCGCTCCAGGCCAGGCCGCTCAAAGAACTGGCCGATTCCGAAATGTTCCACCGGGCCTTTCCCGGCCAGTCGTTCCGGGCCTCGCCCGCTGTCGACGGCAATCTCGACCAGCCGTACCCGGACCTGTTCCGCGAGGAGATCGCGCGCATGCCGCCGCGCAACATCGTGGTGGCGGCCGTGCCGGACCAGCTTCACTACCCGGTGATCATGGCGGCGCTTCAAGCCAACCAGCACGTGCTGTCGGTGAAGCCGCTGGTGCTGAAGGCGACGCAGTCGCTCGAGATCGAACGGGAAGCGCTGGCGCGCGGCCTGGTAGTCGGCGTCGAGTACCACAAGAGGTTCGACGACCGGTCGCTGCTGGCGCGCCGCCGGTACCGCGAAGGCCTGTTCGGCGAGTTCAAGCTCGGCACGGCGCGCCTGCTCGAGAAGTGGTATTACCGCCACTCGAATTTTCAGAACTGGTGCACCGCGGAGAACTCGGACGCCTTCACCTACATCGGCTGCCACTACGTGGACCAGGTCCACTTCATCACCGGCCTGCTGCCGGTGGCGGTCAGCGTCTACGGCCTGCGCGACCGGTACCCCAACGGCAACGAAGGCTTTCTCTGGACCGACGCGCGCGTGATCTGGAATAACGGCGCCTGCCTCAACGTGCAAAACGCGCTCGGGTTCCCCGACGCCGCTCCCGGAACCAACACGCAAGGCCTCACGATGTACTGCGCAGGCCCGGAAGGCGGGGCCTGGATCGACCATTCCGACCAGTATCGCGGCCTCAAGTACTGTTACACGCGCAACCCCGGCGGCGCGGGCGCCACCACCTACGCCGAGCCAAGCACGGACTACTTCCAATACCTCGACCTCGGCGGACCGGGCTTGGTTCCCGTGGGCTACGGCTTTCGCTCGGTCGATTTCATCGTGACAACCATCCTTCGGGTGGAAGCGGCACCGCCCGAGCAGCGGCCGGCCTTGTTGAAGGAAATCGACGCCGCTGGCGTCATGGCCACGCCTGCCAACAGCCTCTACAACGAACTGGTAATGGAAGCCGGACGCCTCTCGATCCTGAACGGCGGCCGTGAAGCCCTCATCGAATACGAGCCCCACCCAAAGGCCCAACTCGCGGGATAGGCGGTGGAGTTTCAACCTTTCCCGAGGTTGTGGGTCTGGTGCGGTGGGGCGAGCGTCCACGTTTGGATTGCGCCGGGATAAACCGGCATGGAGTAGCGAATGAGACAGTCGTACGGGGAAGGTGAAGCGAACCACCCTGGCACCGAGCTATAAGGGAAGGCAATAACGCGACGTGCGCAAGAGCGAGTACAGCGCGGCCCTGCCCCATGAGCTTAGCGCGCCTTCTCAGTATGGCGCGATCCAGAGCGAGAGGTCGATGGCTGTGGTTCGGGAAGCCTCGACGGCGATGACCGGGGCGCGGCTGAGTTCGATGAGTTCCTCGTCGACTTCGTGGATGTCGAAGCTGGCGACCGCGCGATAGTCGCCGGGAGGGAGGCTGTCAAAGCGAAAGCGGCCGGCGGCGTCGGAAAGCGCCTGCATGGGGCCGCCCAGGGAACGGCGGGCGGCGGCGGCGACCGGCCAAAGGAACACGGGCGCGCCGGGCACGGGCGAACCCTCCGCCTTCACCAGGCCGGCGATCTCGCCGGCGCGGTCCGAGACCGTGATCCAGATCCACGGGGCGGGGCGCGGCTCGATGAAGACCTCGTACCAATCGGCGGAGCGCTCCGCCTTGCGGGAGCGGCCCGAGCGGCGGTAAGGCTCGGAGATGGACTCGACGTAGTAGCCGGACGGCGCGCGAGCGCGGAACTCCCAATAGCCTGGGGCGAGCGACGCGCTCGGCCCCTCGATCAGATGCGGCGGTTCGGTTTCCGAGAGGTCTTGACGGCGGCCGGAGATGGAGACGGGGATCGCAACCGGGGTAGACCCGCCGGGGCGGCGTACTTCGAATTTCACCTCCGGCAGTTCCATCAGGTGGACGTTCGCGGCGCGTTGGTCCTGGCCGACGAACAGCTCGGTGAAGCCCGCCGCGGAGTCGTCCTCGAGCGTGGCGAAGACTTCGTAGGCGGCCGGCGCCAACCCATCGAAGCGATATTCGCCGGGGCAGGACGACTGTGCGCGGCGGCGGCCGGTTTCCGAGGAGAGGGTCACGCGCACCGGTCCCTTGATATCACAGGTGATCTTGCCGCCGAGGCTGAACAGCGCGCCGGGTTCGGGACTGACGTCGCAGTCGATGGCGTCGGAGTCGAGCGTGACCTGGTGGACGCGAGCCTCGCGGGTCTCCAGCGCCGCAGGTCCGAACGTGGGGAGCCAGCCCGATCCGTCGTCGAGCTTGTGCGCCGCCGAGCGGATCCAGTACCTGCCCGGGTCGAGCCCATAGATGCGGAACACGCCACGATCGTCCGAAGTGGCGCTGCCGGCCGTGCGGAGCGGAAGCCGCGCCGGGTAGGCGACTACCGGAACGCCGGCCGTGCCGATGCCGTTCTCGTCCAGCGCGCGGCCGGTCAAGGAGCCTTTGCGCCTCAGCCGCAATTCGGCGAACAGCTTCGAATCGGCGGTGACCTCGATGGGCGTTCCGCGGCCGGCCGGGAGGCGCTGGCCGAAGCCGGCGGGAAAGTAGCCGGGGCGCGTGGCCGTTAGCAGGTAGATGCCCGGCGCCACAGGCGGGAATTCGAACTGGCCGCTGCGTCCGGCGCGCACGGTGAGGGCCTGCGCTTGCGCTCCGGATTGCGGGACCGGTTGCAGTTGTATCACCGTCCGGGCCATCGGGCGGCCGGAAGCGTGCTCCAGCGCGACGCCTTGTATGGTTCCGGCGCTGGCGCAAGCGGCGAGCATCGATAGGAGAAGGACGCGAGGCCTCACGGCGGTACTGAAGAAATTGACGCCGGGGAGCGGGGTCGCGTGCAGGAGGCCAGAAGTCGAAGAAGCCGGAAGGCGAGGAAGCCGGGGTGCGTGCGGGAGGCTGGCGAGTGATAACATAGCTCCGTTTCGGCTCTGTAAGGAGAAACAACGCATGTTCTGCACGAAATGCGGCGCGGCCACCAGCGAGACCTCTGCTTTCTGCCCATCCTGCGGCGCGCCTCTGCCGCCACCCGACTTGCCCCCGAAGTTTTTCGAAGCGGCCGAGCCCCCGCCGCAGGCGCCGATGCCGATGGCCTACGCGCCCGTGATGGATTACGCGGCGTGGGGGACGCGGGCGATCGGTTACATCATCGACAGCCTGCTGGTGGCGGGGGTGATGATTGCGCTTTACCTGGTCGCCGGAGGGATGGCGGCGGCGCTGTCGGGCATCGTGGGAGATGACGCAGCGGCGGGGACCTGCTGCATGCTGTTTCTGCTGTTTCCCATCGCGACGATCCTGGTGGGCTTGTACAACCGCGTGTACCTGGTGAGCCAGCGCGGCTACTCGATCGGTCAGGGCGTGGTGAAAGTGAAGGTGGTGGACGCAAGCGGGCGGCTCCTGTCGCAGGGGACGGCGCTGGTGAGGCTGGTGGCGCAGGTCGCGATGGGACTGGTGCCCGTCCTTCCGGTGCTCGATCTGCTGTGGCCTCTCTGGGACCCGCAGCGGCAGACGCTGCACGATAAGGCCGTCAACTGTTACGTGATCAACAATCCCCAATGAATCGCACGAACAGGCGCGAGATACCCGGAATCGCCCCGGCGGTCGCCGGGCTGACCATGCTGCTGTCGGGGGCGATCGGGCGGGCGCTGCTAACCGCAGACGACGCCGCGGTCTACCTGGCGGGCAGGCCCATCGGATGGCCCTGCTCGATGCGGGCGCAGTTTGGATTACCCTGCCCTACTTGCGGCCTTTCACGAAGCGTGGTTCTCAGCCTCCACGGAGAGTTCGCTGCCGCCTGGGGGCTGACGCCGGCGGGGCCCCTGTTCGTGGCGGCGCTGGCAGGGATCGGCGTCGCGCTGCTTGCGCTGGCGTGCGCCGAGTGGCTGGGGTTCCGGCGCGGGCCGGAAGTGGCGGCCCGGTGGATGCGCCGAGGCTCGCTGGCCTACGCGGGCGCGGCCGCCGCCGTATGGATGGTCGCTTGGATGGCGAGCCTGTCCAACGCGATTTCCAGCCGCTGAAGGACCCCGCGCGCGCAACAGTACGTTCGGCCCTTGCTCATTCGGCGCGTCTCCGGTAAAGTGGAAACCGCGACTTCTGACTCAAGGAGAGCTATGGCTACCTGTGTAAACTGCGGTACGCAATTCGAAGGCAACTTCTGTCCCAAGTGCGGCGCTTCCTCGGGAGCGATCCCTCCCGGGGGGACGCCGCCTGCTGCCTCGTCCGGCATGACTGACAACGTCGCCGGGGCGCTTTGCTACCTGCTGGGCTTCATTACGGGCATTGTTTTCCTGGTGCTTGAGCCCTATAAAAACAAGCGCGAGATCCGCTTCCATGCCTTCCAGTCGATCTTCCTATCGGTGGCGTGGATGGTGTTGTGGACGGTAATCGGGATCGTGCTGCCGTGGACGGTGTACTTCATTGTCAGCCCGCTGGTGGGCCTTGCGGGACTCGGTCTCTGGCTGTTCATGATGTGGAAAACGTACCAAAGCCAGAAAGTGGTGCTTCCTGTCATCGGGGAGCTGGCGCAAAAACAGGCGTAGCCGTCCGGCCGCCCGAATGCGTCTAGTAGACGTGCGGCTTCTGTTTACCGTTCTGCTGCTGCCGGCTCTGTCGTCCGGGCAGGTTCCGGAAATTGGCGTCATCGATTTCTACGGCGTCCGCAACGTGCCGGAATCGCGCTTGCGCGAGAGCCTCGGCGTCAAAGAGGGCGAGCCGCTGCCCCGTTCCAAGGGCGATGTCGAGGACGCGCTGGAACAGGTTTCGGGCATTGTGCGGGCGCGCGTTGAGGCCACCTGCTGCGAGGACGGCAAGGCGATCCTGTACGTGGGCGTCGAGGAAAAGGGCGCCCCCACATTCGAGTTCCGGTCGGCGCCGGCGGACCCGGTTGTCCTGCCCGCGGAAATCCACGAAACGTACGTCCGTTTTCTGGCCTGCCTGTCGGAGGCGGTTCGTGAAAGGGACACGGCGGAAGACTTGACGAACGGGCATTCTCTGATGGCGAACGCCTCCTGCCGCGCTCACCAGGAAACCTTCCTCGTCTACGCCGACAAGCATTTGAGCGTGCTCCGCGACGCGCTGCGGAATTCCTTCGACGAGGAGCATCGCGCGATTGCCGCTTATGTGATCGGCTACGCCGCCGACAAGAAGAAGGTGGTGGACGATCTGCTCTACGCGGTGCGAGACCCGGACGAGACGGTCCGCAGCAACGCGATGCGGGCCTTAGCGGCGGTCGAGGTGCTCGCGTCGCGGCGGCCCACGCTCGGTATTCGCATTCCGCCGACATGGCTGGTGGAAATGCTGAACTCGCTGGTCTGGACCGACCGGACCACGGCTGCGGTCAACCTGGTGAACCTGACGGAGACCCGCGATTCCGAAGTGCTCTCCCAGCTTCGCGAGCGCGCCCTGCTGGCCCTCGTCGACATGGCGAAGTGGACCCATCTGCCGCACGCGCTGCCATCGTTCATCCTGCTTGGCCGGGTCGCCGCCATGCCGGAAGAGGATATTCAGGACGCCTGGGCCAAAGGTGAGCGAGAGCGGGTGATCGAGGAAGGGACGAAGCTGCTCGTCCCGGCGAAAGGTTCGGGGAAGAAGAAGTGAGAGGCGGGCGCTATCCGGGCGGGCCGATCGGATAGTCGGCCTCGAGTTCGCGCCGCTTCGCTTCCCATTCGGCTCGCACGATCCGGTATTGCGCGATCGTCCGCGAGGCCAGTTGGCGATCGCCGTTGGCTTGGTACGCCCGGGCGAGCTGAAAGTGACGCGAGCCATCCTGATCGGCCGCCAGCGCCGCCTTCAGGTGGGGAATGGCCTTCGCGGGCTGACCCAGTTTCAGGTACGCCTCTCCCAGCGAGCCGTGCGCGAGCGCCGCCTCGCCGTCCAGCCTGAGCGCCGCTTCCAGGACCGGAACCGCCCTGGCTGGTTCCTCCAACTGAACCAGGCAACTCCCCAACAGAAACTGCAACTCGGCCGAGCCCGGCTGCCGCTTCACCAGCCGCTCGAGGCGAGGCAGCGCCGCAGCCAGGTCGCGGCCATTAAACAGCGAAAGAGCGAGCCCTCTTTCGAGGACGGCGCTATCGGGAGCGAGATCGAGCGCCTCTGTCCACGCTTTCGCCGCCTCCAGGTACCGTCCGCGCCGGTCGAGCCTTCGGGCATCCACCTCGCGCAGCTCCGCCGAGGGAGGCAAGCGCCGCAGGCGGTCCAGCGCGGCGTCGGCAGCATGACCAGCCGCCCTGGCGCGCCAGTATAGCGTTTCCGGAGCAGAGCCCTCCGCGAGCGCCGCCTCGCCGTACCGGCCGGCCAGGAAGTGGCACCGGGCCGTCTTGTCCGGGCACGCCGCTGCCTTCTCGCGTTCTCTCTCCCGCGCGGCCCAGCCGGCGTGGCCCGAGGCGTCGTACACGGCGGCGATCGACGCATGGATGCCCGGCAACGCTTCTCCGGCCGCGAGCGACGTGCGGAACAGGTGGAGCGCCCGCCCGTACTGGGCCGCCCGCAGCATTTCCTCCCCCGCAAGCGCGAACGCGTAAGCGGAATTGGGCGCCGACCGCTCCAGCTCCGCTTTGGCCTCGTCCGCCAAGCTCGAATAGCTCCTCTCCAGGCCGTACCAGACGCGGGGGCGGTCTGGCAGCAGTTCGCTCGCGGGTTGGAAGTGACCGGCGGCTTCCCGGAACCGCTCCAGAACCAGGAGCGACTCGGCCAGCATCAGCCGGGCGTTGCGCTCCTGGGGTTGGGCGGCGACCGCGGCTTCCAGCGGCTGAACCGCGTCGGCGTGGCGGCCTAGCTGGAAGTAGCCGGCCCCAAGAAACAGCGAGGCCGTGGCGAGGCCGGGCGCGAGCCGCAGCGCTTTTTGGCAGCGCTCGACGACCCGCTCGTACCGCCCGGCTTTGAATTCCACCACGGCCAGGTTCACGATCAGCGCCGGGTCGTCCGGCCGCGCCGAAAGCAGCTTCTCGTAGGCGGCGATGGCTTCCTCGATGCGGCCTTCAGCGACCAGGCGCCGCGCCCCCTCGAGGCCGGGGGCGGGAGTTTGGGGAATTGCGCGGGGGCCGCCGAGCAGCAGCGCGAGGCCCAGTACGGCGGTCAGGAACCTTGGGTCGGCTATAATTGAGGCGAGTCGTTGCACGAATTTCCCACCCGGTTCCTTCTTGTTCTCCCGGTCGCGGCCATGGCGCTCGGCGCCGATAGGCTGCCCACCTACTCCAACGTTACCAAGGCCACCGGCATCCGGTTCCACGGCGCCTCCAGTTCGACCTCGCAGAAGTACCTGATCGAATCGATGATCGGCGGCGTCGCCATGTTCGACTACGACGGCGACGGCCGGAAGGACCTGTTCTTCGTCAATGGCGGCGCCATCTCCGATCCCATGCCCAAGGGCGCGCTGCCCGACAAGAAGGACCCGCGCTATTGGGACCGCCTGTACCGCAACAATGGCGACGGTACGTTCACCGACGTGACCGACAAGGCCGGCGTCAAAGGCAAGCACTACGGCATGGGCGTCGCGGTGGGTGACTATGACAACGACGGTCACCCGGACCTCTACGTCACAGCCTTTCCCGAGAACACGCTCTACCGCAATGACGGCGACGGCACGTTCACCGACGTCACCGCGACGGCCGGGGTGGCCGGCGGCAACTGGTCCACCAGCACCTGCTTCGTCGATTACGACCACGACGGCTGGCTGGACCTGATCGTCGCGCGTTACATGGACTGGAGCTTTGAAAACAACATCTGGTGCGGCGGCAAGGAACCCGGAAGGCGCTCCTACTGCCACCCGGACGAATTCCCGGCCATTCATCACCTGGTGTTTCGCAACAACGGCGACGGAACGTTCACCGACGTCTCGGAAGCCACCGGCTTTGCGAAGGCCCCGGGCAAAGGGCTGGGGATCGCCATCAACGATTTCGACCGCGACGGCTGGATCGATATCCTGGTGGCCAACGACGCCACGGCCCAGCAGATGTTCCGCAACAACGGCGACGGAACGTTCGAGGAGATGGGCCTGTTGCTGGGCATCGCCTATGACGACGACGGCAAAGCCTACGCGGGCATGGGCGCCGATTTCCAGGATTACGACAACGACGGCTGGCCCGACATCTTTCTCAACGCGCTCGCCCGCCAGCACTACTCCCTGTACCGCAACGAAAAGGGCTCGTTCGTCTACAATTCCGGCCCGTCCGGCATCCGTAACATCACGATGCTCCACTCCGGCTGGGGCGCGCGGCTGATCGATTTCGACAACGACGGCTGGAAGGACGTGTTCGTCGCGCAGGGCCACGTCATGGACAACATCGAGCTGACCGAGCCCGAGCTGAAATACCTGGAGCCGCCGCTGATGATGCGAAACGTGAAGGGCCAGTTCGAAGACGTCTCATCCCAGTTGGGCGAAGGCTTCAAAGTGGTCACCGCTTCCCGCGGCGTCGCGTTCGGCGACCTGAACAACGACGGCTTCCTCGACGCGGTGATCTACTGCAAGGACTGCGACGCGGTGGTTCTGAAGAACGATGGCGGCAATGGCAACCACTGGCTGCTGATCGACACGGTCGGAACGAAGAGCAATCGCGACGGCATCGGAGCGAAGATCCGGATCGTGCTGCCCGACGGCACCGAGCAGCACGGCATCGTGACCACGACCGGCAGCTACTGCTCGGCCAACGACAAACGCGTCCATTTCGGACTGGGCGCGGCGTCAACGGTGAAGCTGGTGGAAATCACCTGGCCGAGCCGGATCGTCCAGCGATTGGAGAACGTGAAGGCGGACCAGATCCTAAAGGTGCGGGAGAGCGAGGCGAAATAGCGCGCCTTCTGTGGTCCAAATGGGCGGCCCACCGGTCGTCCCTCCGATCAACAAAAACTTACTTAACGCAGACAACTTCTGATCGGCTGTTTCCATGCGCGCCGAGATCACGGCCAGGAGATCACAGGAGCTTGGACTGCGATCTGAAAGGGCGCATTGGTAGATTCTGGTTTGGACATGGCATACGACGGTTCGTCATTACTGCCGCATACTGCTGCAGTTGTTGGACTTGTAGGTCGGCAAGCCGCTCCTCCAGGCTATTTCCATATTCTTGCCAGGTCACCCCATCCACTCCGGGCGCCGCCTGTTTCTTCAGGCTGTGATAACTCTCCCGCAGCAGGTCGATGCTCACGTCATGCAGCAGAGCCGTGAACTTCAGCTTCTTGTCCCTTTTGGCTGCTTCGCGCACACGCTCCAGCCCGCTGGACCCGCTTCGTTTGGTACTATGCCGTCGCTCGACTCCCCGCCGCCGTGCATGAGGGACTTGCCGCTCGCCCCACCTTTCTGGCAAACCAAGCTCCGCCGGCTGGTGAGGTCAGTTACGGGTTCAGCTCGCGGAACAGCCATGCGCGGGCCAGGCTCCACTCCCGCTGAATCGTGCGCACGGAGCTTTGCAGCACCTCCGCCGTCTCATCCTCGCTGAGGCCGCCAAAGAAGCGCAACTCGACAATCTGACTCTTGCGCTCGTCGAACGAGGCCAGCTTTGTGAGCGCCTCGTCCAGAGCGATGATGTCGTCGGAACGGTCCGTTCCCGCCTCCGGCGCCTGGTCCAGCGCAATCAACACCGCGGACCCTCCCCGTTTCCGGCGGCCGCGGCCGACCGCATGGTTCACCAGGATGCGCCTCATCATCTTCGCGGCCACGGCGAAAAAATGGGCGCGGTCCTTCCATTCCACCGACCGCCACTGAATCAGGCGCAGGTATGCCTCGTTGACCAACGCGGTCGGCTGAAGCGTGTGGCCCGGCGATTCCCGGCCTAAGTACACGCGCGCGAGCCGGCGCAACTCGGCCTCCACCAGCGGGGCCAGTTGATCCAGCGCCGCTTTGTCGCCGTTGCTCCAGGCGACGAGCAGTTGGGTAAGTCCGCTTTCAGGCGCGCTCATCGGGCTACCGAAAGCCTTCGATCAGCATGATGTCGTTCACGACGTGATCGAGGCGGGCATAAAGCAGCGAACGGCCGTCCGCGGAAAGGGCGAGGGTTGGCGCGTTCCAGTATGGCTCGCTCTCCAGCGGCGCCAGGCGGGTCACTTTCCGCGTTCGAAAACTGAAGAACCGTATGGCCGGCCGCGAGTCGTCCTCCCACTGTTTCGAGCCGAAGTAGATCCCCTGTTCCACAACCCCCCAGGCTCGGGTACTGACGGCATGTTCCAGCCCCGGGACGACCGTTTCCGCCCCGCCTTCCAGCGGAACGGACCAGATGCCCGACCCCCACCTGGTGTAGTACAGGATGCTGCCGTCCGCCGAGACCAGCGCCTCCCTGGCCCCGCCTCGGGTCACCTGGCGCGCCGCCCCCCCTTCCGATGGCATCCTCCAGATCTGGTCGCTCCCCGTGCGGTTGGAAATGAAGAAGATCCATTTACCGTCCGGCGACCAGGCCGGAAGAATGTCGTTGGCGGCCTCCGAGGTCAACTGGCGCGGGGTGCCCCCTTCAGCGGAGATTGTAAAAATATCAGCGCTGCCGGCGGGCCGCGAATCGAACGCAATCCACCGCCCGTCCGGCGACCACCGCGGCGTCCCGGTCGGCGGTCCGCCGAACGAGGTCAATTGCACAAGATTCCCGCCGCCGCGGCTGGAAACCCACAGTTCATCGCTGCCCGTGCGTTTGGAGTGGAACACGACACGCTCGCCGTCGGGCGAGAGGCTTGGGCTGGTGTCTTCTCGCGAGGACTGAATCAGGGCCCTCGGCTCACCAAACGGCCCCGGCGCATCCCCTTGGCCGAACCCCTCGCTCTCATAGCGATAGATGTTCACGTCGAGGAACGATTCGGTGTACGCCAGGCGGTCTCCCTGCCGCGAGATGGTGGGGAAGAATGCGGTTTTTTGGGCCACCGAAATCGGCGCCGGCGCCCCCCCTGTTACCGCAACGCGCCACAGGCTGTCTCCGCCGCCCCGATTTGAGGAGAAGACAATCTCCCTGCTGTCGGCCGTCCAGGTCAATCCGTAGGTGGGACTTCGATCGAACGTGAGCTGCCGGGCCGCGCCCCCCCGGGCCGGTACGACGAATATCTCGCGCCAAGCGCTCGAGAAATTGCGGGAGAACGCGATCCATTTGCCGTCCGGAGAGAAGGCCGGGAGGCCATCGGAGTGCGGTTTCGGACTGGTGATCTGCTTTTGCTCGCCGGTCCCCAGCGTTAAAAGGAAGATGCCGCCGCCATCCTGACCCTCGGTCCTGCGGACGAGCGCCAGCGTCTTGCCGTCCGGCGACCACCCCACGCCGGTACCCGCATCGACGATCCTCCGTTCGGAACCGCCGAGCGCGGGAATCAGGAAGACTGCCTCCTGCGGGATTCCCGTTGCGGCAAGGTCGCGAAGAAAAGCGATGTATCGGCCATCCGGCGACCAGGCCGGCAGCGAGTCGTCCTCAGGCGACTTGGTCAGCCGGAGAGGTTCGCCGGCGCCGATTACCTTCACGTAGATGTCGCGCATCCGGGAACCGTCGTTGCCGTTCCAGGCAAAGGCGATCTGGCTGCCGTCGGGGGAGAAGGTGGCGAAATCCTTCGAGCCGGGAAAGCTGGTTATCGGAGAAACGCGAGGCGGCGGCGTATTCGAGGCCGGTGAACCACCCGTCCAGCGGTAGACGATAAAGGCGAGGCCGGCAACGGCGGCGAGCGCCAGCGCCAGTACCGCGCGGCGTGAACGCGCGACCGACGCCGGCGGACCGGTTCGCGCCGATGGTTCGCGGATCGCCGCCGATCCCGTCTGCCCCGCCGGCGTCAGTCTCGACCGCAATTCGGCCAGGTCGCGCCCGAACTCCTGCATCGTCGGATAGCGCCGGTCGCGGTCTTGCTCGAGCGCTTTCCGCAGGACGTTCTTCAGTGGCTCGGGCGCGCGCTCCAGGCTGGCGGAGACGGATTTGGACTCGGGACTGACCAGCGACGCAAGGACGTCGGCGGTCGTCTCTCCGGCAAAACACGGGCGGCCCGCCGACAGTTCGTAGAGCACCGCGCCAAGGCTGAAGATGTCCGTCCGCGCGTCCAGCTTTTGCCCGCGCGCCTGCTCCGGCGACATGTAGCGCGGAGTGCCAATCACCATTCCGGGCAACGTGGCGGCCGGCCCGGAATCGTCGTACGGGTCGCCGATCCTGGCCAACCCGAAATCGACTACCTTAACCAAGCCATCCGGGCGGACCATGATATTTTCCGGTTTGATATCGCGGTGCAGAATCCCCGCGCGATGACCGGCTTCGAGCGCCGCGGCGCATTGGATGGCGATGTCAACCGCCGCCGCGACTTCCATCGGCCCGGCGGCCAGCCGCTGGCGGAGGGTCGCCCCCTCGATGAACTCCGTGGCGATGAAATGCGTATCGCCGGTCTGGCCGATTTCGTACACCGTGATGATATTCGGATGGTTGAGCGCCGAGGCCGCCCTGGCCTCGCGGACAAATCGCTCCAGGAAGGCCGCGTCCCGGGTGAATCGACGCGGCAGCACCTTAAGCGCGACGCGCCGGCCGAGTAGGGCGTCGATGGCCAGGTAGATTTCGCCCATCGCGCCCGCTCCGATCGGGGCCAGGATCTGATAGTGACCAACCCGCAGTCCTACGAGAGACGCGGCGGGCCCGGCGGCCGCCTCCCGGATTCCCGCACGGGCTTCCAGCGTCGAGAAGAAGGTTCCGGCCTTCTCGTCAGCCTTGAGCAACGACTCCACTTCCCGGCGGAGATCCGGGTCGCCAAGGCACTTCTCGTCGAGGAAGGCGGCGCGTCGATCGGCCTCTTGTTCCAGGGCGGCGCAATACAACGCCTCAATGCGGTTCCATCGCCCAGGATTCATCCCTCGCCCGTCCCTCGCTGCGATACCAAGTAAGGTACCAGCTTTTTGACCGCCAAATCCAGGGTCGAAAGGCGTAGCGCGGCCGGTTTCACTCCCGGCGCCCGGCGACAACGTAAGGTCCCGGAAAAAAATCTTTAGGCGCGGTGGCGGGTTTTCCCTCGTTTCGTTGCCTTCTCAGTCAGAAGGACGAGATCGGATAGGACGACTCGGAGGGTTAACGATGCTGCGATTTTCCGCAAACAGAAATCTCGCCGGACTGGCCCTGGCGCTGACGTTGCCCTTCACCGCCGCGCGACCCGCGTCCGGCGCCGAACGATCGGTGGAATGGCTTCGCCAGTTTGGAACGGCGGCCGACGACGGCGCCTGGCTCGTGGCGACCGCCCCGAGCGGCATCTACCTGGCCGGGACCACGAACGGAGCCTTGAGCGGCCAGGAGCGCCTGGGAACGCAAGACGTGTTCCTTCGCAAGTACGACGCGGCCGGCAACGAGGCCTGGACCCGCCAGTTCGCCGCCCCTGCCGGGGTGAAGCCGCTGGGCCTTGCCGTCGACGCCTCCAGCATCTACATCGCCGGTTACGCGCATGGCGGGACCGGAGCGGGCCGCGGGAATGTGTTCGTCCGCAGGCACGACCTGGAGGGCAACGAGATCTGGAGCCGGCAGTTCAAAAGCAGAGGCGAGGAAACGCCCCGGGCCGTCTACGTGGACGCCGGCGGCGTGTATGTGGCCGGCAGCGTCCGAGGCGCCCTGCCGGGACAGAGTTCCGCCGGCGGTCTGGACGCGTTTGTCCGGCGGTACGACGCCGACGGCAACGAACTCTGGACCAGGCAGTTCGGCGCCGCCGAGGCCGACTCGGCCAATGCCGTTGTCGCTGATGCAACCGGCGTGTACGTCGCCGGCAGCACCAAAGGAGCATTGGCCGGATCGAATGCCGGCGACGCCGATGCGTTCGTCCGCAAGTACGACCTTGACGGCAACGAGGTCTGGACCCGGCAGTTTGGGACCGAAGGCGCGGATTTCGGCTTCGGCATCTCCGTCGCTGCCGGCCGCATCTATGTCTCCGGGGCAACCGAAGGGGCGTTCCGCGGCTACGCCAACGCGGGCGGCATGGATGCGTTCGTCCGGGAGCTCGATGCGGACGGAAACGAAACGTGGACCGCGCAGTTCGGCACGGATGGCGCGGATTGGGCCACGTCCGTCTCCGCTCGCGGCGGCGTAGCGTACGTCGTCGGCCGCACGGACGGAGACCTTAGCCACGAGCCCAGCTCGGGCGGATATGACGCTTTCGTCGCAAAGTTCACTTGCAATCCGACGGTGATTGCGGCAATCCCGCCGGTGGAGAATTCGATCGCTAGAAACCCAAATCGGTAAAG
Source organism: Bryobacteraceae bacterium (assembly GCA_026129905.1). GTDB lineage: Bacteria > Acidobacteriota > Terriglobia > Bryobacterales > Bryobacteraceae > JAHCHE01. The sequence continues at coordinate 33,718 of JAHCHE010000009.1, forward strand.
GAGAGCAACCATGAGTCTGCGTTTAGGAGACGTAGCGCCAAATTTTCAGGCCGAAACGACGGAAGGCCCCGTCGATTTCTATCGCTGGATGGGAGACGGATGGGCGGTGCTTTTTTCCCACCCGAAGGACTTCACGCCGGTGTGCACCACGGAACTCGGAGAAGTGGCGCGCATCCGGTCCGAATTCGACAAGCGGGGCGTGAAGGTGATCGGGCTGAGCGTCGACCCGATGGAGTCCCACCAGAGGTGGATCGGCGACATCGAAGAGACGCAGGGCAGCAGGATGAACTTCCCGCTCATTGCGGATCCGGAGCGCAAGATCGCCGATCTCTATGACATGATCCACCCGAACGCCAGCGACACGTTTACCGTGCGCTCCGTGTTCGTCGTCGGTCCCGACAAGAAGGTGAAACTGACCATCACGTACCCCGCCAGCACGGGCCGGAACTTCGACGAAATCCTGCGCGTCATCGACTCGCTGCAACTCACGGCAAAGCACAGCGTCGCGACGCCGGTGAACTGGAAGCGCGGCGACGACGTGATCATCGTCCCGGCGGTTTCCGACGAGCAGGCCAGGGAGAAGTTCCCCGGCGGATGGAAAACGCTGAAGCCGTATCTGCGGGTGATGTCATCCGAGAATCTCGAAACGCCGGCGACCGCCCAAGCTGGACGCTGACTGCCATGGCGCGCGGGCCGCGGGTGAACGCGACTCGCGCAATCCCTGCGGCCCGGCAGGTCAAATCTCGCCGCGGACCCAATACCATGCCAGGCCGAGCCACTCGTGCAGCACGGCTTCGTTGTCGAGGATGGCTTCGGCCTTCGGGACGAAATCGGTCCAGCGGGAAAGCGGGCGGGCGCGGCGCATGTAGCACGGCGCCGGCGTCACGGCGAGGCCCTGCTTGCGGAAGCACCGCTCGGCGCGGAGCATGTGGAAGCCGTCGGTTACCAGGACGATGCGGGAGACGCCCCTGGCGCGCAGCGCCTCGGCGCAGAACCGGGCGTTCTCGGCGGTGGAGCGGGACCGCCGCTCGGTCCAGATCATCGACTCGGGGACGCCGTGTCCGGCCAGAAGGCGTCCGGCGACCTCCGCGGCGAGGTAGCCCTTGCGCCCCATGGGCCCCCCGCTGGCCAGGACGGGCAGGGGCTTCCAGTGGGTATAGAGCCACGCAGCATAGATCGCCCGCCGATAGGTGGATTCCTCGGCTCGAACCTCCGGTTGCGTCGGGAAAGGTTCGTCGATCCCTCCCGTCAGGACGACGATCGCCTCGGCATCGCCGGAGGGCAGGTCCGAAGCGGGGTAGGGCCATTCGAGGGTCGCGGAGGTCAGCCGGACCACCGGGGGCCAGGACCACAGGAACAGGACGGACGCCACAAAGACGATCAGCGCATTGCGTTGACTGCGTGTCCGCGAGGACCGGCGTGACAGGCCCAAGACAAGCAGGACGATCAGCAGCGGGATAACCGGCTGGAGGTATGTCATCGGATCCTGTCGCGCCCTGGTCGCCGGGCCCGCGGCCGAGCGCCGATCTCAAGCCGCCGGCAGTAATCGGATGCGGGCCACATCTTTCTTTCTTAGCTTAAGGGAGACCCGCCGGGGTTTCGAGAGCGGCGGAGGTCGGATTTTCCCGCGGGACGCGCGGGAACGTCGCGCCGCGGTCGATATGACGGGAGGAAGGATCGACCGGGCTCCGTGTATCTCTCGGTGAGAGTCTCGGCCGCGCGAGGGCGCGCGCCGGGGACGTGGCATCCGTGCATAAGAACCGCGCTGACTCTGCTGCTGGCGGTCGCGGCGGCCTCTGCTTCTCCGGGCCGCTGGCCGGCGAGGCGGTACCACCACGAAGTATGGGACGCGGCGGTGGGGCTGGCCGCGGGCCAGATCAATACGATCGCGCAAACGCCCGATGGCTACTTGTGGATCGGCGCCGGCGATGGACTCTACCGGTTCGACGGCGTCGGGTTCCGGCATTTCAACCGGCGCAACACGCCGGCATTCCGCGACAACGACGTTACGGCCCTGGTGGTGGACGGGGAGGGGCTGTGGATCGGTACCGGAGTTGGCGGGTTGCTCCACTATAGCAAGGGCGTATTCCGGCGGTACGACTCCCGCGACGGACTGCCGGACGATCATATCGTGTGCCTGGCGATATGGGAGGGGAAGCTGTGGGTAGGCACCCATAACGGCGCGTCCTCGTTTGACGGCGCCCGGTTCAAGGCTGTCCGGCCGGAGATGGTAACCGGACACGTGCTGGCGCTGGCAAGCGACTCCGAAGGCAACCTATGGATCGGCATGCGAAAGCGAGTCGTACGCCTGGCCGGAAGACAGGCGACGGCGTTCAGCCTGCCGGACGCCTCGGAACTGCTGCTGATCCACGCCGGGCGGCGGGGAGGAATTTGGATCGCCAGTCACGAGCGTACCTACGAACACCGCGACGGGAAACTGGCGCGGCTGGAGTGGCCGGCGCTCGCCGCGACAGAAATGCAGACGGCGCTGGAAGATCGCCGCGGGGGACTTTGGGTGGTTCCGTCCGCCGGGGGTCTCTGGCGATTCGAGCAGGACGGAGCGAAAGCCCGCCAGTGGGCGAGACTCGGGAAGAAGGCGACGGGGGAGAACGAACCGTTCACAGTACTGTTCGAGGATCAGACAGGCGGCTTGTGGGCCGGGACAAACGAGGGGAGGCTGCATCATTTCCGCGAGCAGCCGTTTGTCACGCTGGGGCGGCGCGACGGGCTGAGCAACGACTACATCTACTCGGTCTACGAAGACAATGAAGGCGTTCTATGGGTGGGCACGCCCACCGGGCTGAACCGGATTCAGGAAGGCCGCGTATCGGTGTTCACCACCCGGCACGGCTTACCGCACGAGCATGTGAACGCGATCGGCGGGGCGGCAGAGGGCGGTCTGTGGATCGGCACGAGCGGCGGGGTGAGCCGGTTCGAGGGCGGACGGGTCCGGCGAACGTATTCGGTGCGCGACGGTCTGTCCAGCGACTCCGTAAGGACGGTCCTGGAAGACAGACGCGGGAATCTGTGGGTCGGTACGCACCGCAGCGGCCTGGACGTTCTCAGCGGCGGCCAGTGGCGGCACTATGGCATGGGCAGCGGTCTGGCAGGGGACTCGGTTCGACACATCCATGAGGACACGCGCGGCGCGATCTGGGTGGGGACGGGACGCGGGTTGACGCGGTTCGACGACCAGGGGGCGGTGGTCTATGCCGATCGTGAAGCGTTGGGACACAACTCCACTCCCGTCCTCTGCGAGGACGAGCGGCAGTCGCTCTGGATCGGCACGCCGGCCGGGCTGGCGCGGTTTCGCAACGGCGGTTTCACGACGTTCGGCGCGGAGGCCGGGTTCACGACCGAGGTGACGCAAACGTTGTACGACGGAAATGGATTCCTGTGGACAGGCAGCGAGGAGGGCATCGCGCGATTGCGGCGGTCGGACCTGGAGGCGTTCGCGGCGGGGAAGATTTCGAACCTTCCGGCGCAGCGCTTCGGCATAGCGGAGGGACTCGCGACGTTGAAGTGCAGCGTCAGCACAAGTCCACTCTCCATGAGGGGGCGGGACGGCCGGCTGTGGTTCGCGACGACGAAGGGTCTCGCGACCGTGGACCCGGTGGACACGGCGCCGCCACCGGCGCCGCCGCGCGTCTCGATCGAACGGATGTTGGTGAACGGGCGGGAAGCCGCGGTCCAGGAAGGGATGCAGCTTGCGCCGGGAAGCAGGGACCTGGAATTCCACTACGCCGCGCCAAGCCTGACCGACGCGGGGAAGATTCGATTCCGGTACAAGCTGGAGGGGTTGGACTCGCAGTGGGTAAACGGCGAAACGCGGCGATCGGCGCACTACAGCAACGTCGGACCGGGGCGCTTTGCGTTCCGGATCGCCGCAAGCAACAGCGCGGGCGCGTGGGACGACCACGGGACGACGATCGCGTTCTCGGTTGCGCCGCACTGGCATCAGACGTGGTGGTGGTACGGGCTCTTGGGGGCGCTCGGGGCGATGCTGCTTGCGAGCGGTTATCTTTTGCGGGTGCGCCACGTGCGACGGCGGGAGCGGGAACTGGCGCGGCTTGTCGATGAACGGACGCGCGAGTTGCAGGGCGCCGAGGCCCGGGCCCGCAACGCGTGGAAGGCGGCGGATGAGGCCAGCCGGGCCAAGAGCGAGTTTCTGGCCAACATGAGTCATGAGTTCCGGACGCCGATGAACGGCATCCTTGGAACGACGGAACTGCTGCGTTCGACCTCGCTGGCGGTCGAGCAAGAGGAGTATGTTGCGATCATCCGGGCCTCGGCCGACTCTCTGCTGGGGCTCCTCAACGACGTACTGGACTTCAGCAAGATCGAAGCGGGCCGGCTGGAAATGGCTCGCGAACCTTTCCACCTGCGGACAACCATCGAAGACACCCTGCGAATTTTGAGCGTTCCGGCGCACCGGAAGGGTCTGGAACTGGTGTGCGACATAGGCGAGTCGGCGCCCGCCGCCGTGGCGGGGGATGCGGCGCGGTTGCGGCAGGTGATTGTGAACGTCGTCGGCAACGCGCTGAAGTTCACCCAACGGGGGGAGGTGACGCTGCGTTTGGAGCGGGAAGGGGCGGCGACGGACTCCGAGGCAATTTTACATTTCCAGGTCGCCGATACGGGCATCGGAATTCCAGCGGAACGCCTGGAGGCGATTTTCGACGCGTTCACGCAAGCGGACAACTCCGTGGTCCGGAAACATGGCGGGACCGGTCTCGGTCTGACGATCAGCCGGCGGCTTGTCGAGATGATGCAGGGCCGCATCTGGGTGGAAAGCGAACCGGGCCGGGGCTCGATCTTCCACTTCACGGCGCGTATGCCTGTCGTGGACTGGCCGGCGCCGGCCGGGGCTGCCGCCGAGGCGCTGCAGGGGGCATCGATTCTGATCGTGGACGACAACGACGCGAGCCGGCGCGCGATGGAGAACATGTTGCGGCGACGCGGCGCCAAGGTCGATACCGCCGAAAGCGCCGCAGCCGCCCTGGGGCGGCTGGAAGAGGCGGCGGCCGCGGGAACGCCGTTCACGGTGGCGCTGGTTGACTGGGACCTGGCGGGCACGAGCGGCTTCGAGTTGGCGGAGCAAGTCCAGAACCGCCCCGATTTCTCCGAGCCGAAAGTCATCATGCTGACCTCGACAGCTTGGGAGCGGGAAGAGCCGGAACGGCGACGCCAGAGCCGCGTTGCCGCGTACTTCATGAAGCCGGTTCGAGAAAGGGATCTGCTGGAAGCGTTGGCCGGGCCTGGCGAGTTGGCCGCGGAGCGGTCCGAACCCGAGGCGGCGCCGCGCGGAGTGGAGGGCGGACCAAAGCTCCGCGTCCTGGTAGCCGAAGATAACGCGATCAATCAAAGAGTGGCGACCCGGATGTTGGAGATGGACGGGCACGAGGTACGCGTGGTCTCCAACGGGAAGCTGGCGGTAGAGGCGATCGAGAACGAACGGTTCGACGTCGTTCTGATGGACCTGCATATGCCGGAGATGGACGGCCTGGAGGCGGCGCGATTGATCCGAGCCGGCCGGCGTGACCTGGCCGAGCGGACCCGGATTGTCGCGATGACGGCGGCGGCGATGAGCGCGGACCGGGACCGGTGCCTGGACGCCGGGATGGACGGGTACATCGCCAAGCCGATCAGCTTGAGGGAACTGCGGGCCGCGTTGCACTCAGCGGACGGCGAATCCCGCGGCGCGCCGGTTGCGCCGGAAAATCAGGCGACGCCGGTAGTGGACTGAACTCTCGCCGCCTGCCGGAGCGCGCGACCCGTCACATGAGAGAGAATAGCGCGGGATGCCCGACTCAAGAACTACCGCTCGCCTCGGATGGCGGCTAGCGCTGATCGGACTGTTCTGCTACGCCGTCATCCACTCCGCCCAGGCCACGCGCGATGCCACCCTCGCCGTGCGCATTTCCGACGCCGCCACAGGGCGTGCGACGCCGGCGCGGGTCCGGCTTCAGGATTCGGCGGGGAACCGGCCGAAGGCGAGCGGAGCCGTGGCGGTGTCCGAATCGGCGATTCCGATCCCGAAACAGGCCGTGGCCACGATGTGGGGCCGGCAGGATCGCGCCGAAGGCTACGCGCTCCAGCCGGACGGTTCGTTCTACGTGGACGGAGCGTTCGACGTACAATTGCCGCCCGGCGCGTATACGCTGTCGATCTCCAAGGGAAACGAATACCGTGAACAGACGCACGCCGTTACGTTGAAGGCGGGCGAGAAGGCGAACCGGGAATTCCGGCTCGAGCGGTGGATCGACATGCCGTCGCGAGGCTGGTACTCCGCCGACGACCACGTGCACCTGCAGCGATCGCCTCGTGACGACGCCTCGATCCTGCGCTGGATGCAGGCCGAAGACATCCACGTCGGCAATCTGCTCGAGATGGGAGACTTCTGGGCCACGTTTTTCACCCAGTACGCGTTCGGTGAAAAGGGACGCTACCGGGAGGGAAACTACGTGCTGTCACCCGGCCAGGAGGAGCCGCGCACCCCGGAAATCGGCCACACCATTTCGCTGGGAGCGAACGAATTCGTCCGCTTCCGCAACGATTACTATTCCTACGACCGGCTGTTCGACCGGGTCCGGCAACTTGGCGGCGTCGCCGGCTTCGCGCACCAGGGGATGAGCTTTCACGGCTACCGCGGAATGACGCTCAACGTTCTGAGGAAGAAGGTCGATTTTCTGGAGCTGGCCCAGTTCTGCGTCCCGGAAGGACCGGTGGCAGTGGATCATTACTATCACTTCCTCGACCTGGGATTCCGGCTCACGGCGCTGGCCGGATCGGATTTCCCATGGTGCGGACGCGGCCCGTCGTACGGATTCGAGGAGCAGGGCGCGCAGATCGGCAACGCGCGCTTCTACGCGTACGCGGGGAACGAATTCTCTTTCGAGCGCTGGCTGGAGGCCGTGAAAGCCGGCCGCACGTTCGTCACGACCGGACCGGTTGTGCTGCTCACGGTCAACGGCCGCCTGCCGGGAGATACGCTGGACGCCGCGGCAGGGTCGAAGCTTGAGATCACGGCCGAAGCCTTCGGCGATCGGGAACAGACGCCGCTGCGCTCGCTGGAGATCATTGTTCACGGGAAGGCGATCGAAACGGCGAAGGGCAAGGGCGCGGCGCGGCTGTCGCTGCGTACGGAGCTCGCCGTCCAGCACGGAATGTGGATCGCCGCCCGATGCGACGCGGGCAAAGCCCAGGTGGCGCACACGACGCCCGTCTACGTCGCTGTGAACGGCGGCGGATTTCACAACCCGGAGACCGCCGCCCGGCGCCGGGAGCTTTCCGAACAGTACCTGCGGGAAGTGGAACAGGAACTCGCCTCGCCCGGCAGCGCTCTGGACAGCCAGGTGTCCCGCCACAAGGCCGAACTCCAGCGGCAGATTGCCGAGGCGCGGGAAGCGCTAAAGGGCCTTTCGTTTTGATCCGAGGGCCCGGGCGCGGTTTCGCTATGCGGGATTCGCGAAACGCGCGGGGCCCAGGTTCCGGGTGTTCGGGAAGAGGCGGATGACGCCCGCGCAGCTCTGCATAAGGCACTCGTTCAGCACGCGGTGACCAGGTACGCGCCTTCCGGCGGCGCAACCAGCTTCTCGCTCCCGACGTCCGCCGAGAAGTAATACTCCGCCAGCGCCGCCGAGCCCGCCGGCAGGGTCAGCCGCGCCTCGTACGTGCGCCGGCCCAGGTGTTTCGCCGGAGTAGCGGTCCATCGCTTCGCGCCGTGAGCGCGCGTGTGCAGAAAGACGCCGCGCACCGGAGCTTCCCCCGTCGTGACGACCATCACGCGAACCGTCTCGCCCCTGGCGAGCATCGTCGGCCGCGTCGGAACGAACAGCCTCGGCCTCGCCTCGGCGTCCGGAGCAATCGCTTCCGCGAACGCTTTCTCCGTCTCCTCCGGCAGCTCACCAAGGAATTCCTTTATCGACAGGCGCAACCGCACCAGCGCTAGCCGGATGAACTTGTTGTGCTTGGAGGCGAGCGTTCCAAGATCGTTGCGCGTCGCGACGATCCGCTGGAAGCGCAGCATCGCGGCGCGGACCTCGGGCGCAAGCTTCAGCCAAAGGGGAACGCCCTCAGCCGCCACCTTGGAGCGCGCATCCTCCTTGCGGCCGGCCTTTCGCAGCTCATCCGCGGCCTTCAACACGCCGTGCAAACGGTGCGCGAGAATCCAGGCTTCCGTGTAAGGGACCAGGAAACCGACATGGCCGGCCAGGTAGTCGAGCCGTTCGCGCTCCAGCGGCGTTGCCGCGCCGTCCGCCAGCGCCCGTAACGACGCCGCGACCTCCTTCTGTGAAGCGGCGACCTTCGGATCCGGCTCGTAGTCCGCCCAGAACGTGAACGCTTCGCTGTAATCGCCGGAGAACTCGCGCGTCTCCGCGTGGCCGTCCTTTATTTCGCCGGTCCACGTGGAAAGCAGCGTCCGGTCGCGGTCCGCGGCGGTAAGGATGTCCGCGAGTTTGCCCGCCCGCTCGCCCGCCGCCTGGGTCCGTGCGTAGGCGCGATAGTGATCCGCCGGCTTGAGCGAGCCATCCCAACTAAAGCGCGCCTGGAAGATCGCCGTGGGATCGACGATGCGATGCCGCCAGTGGATGCCGAGCAGGCCTTGGCAGCCGAAATCGATCGCGCGGTTCAGGTCGCTCTCGAACCGGTGCGCGTGAAGCTGCGTCAGCCACATTCCGGGATCGTCTTCCAGCCACGGGATCGGCCAGCGCTCGCGGTCCTCAAGGCGGCCGAACGCCTCGTGAACGGGGTCCCAGCCCAGCGAATCGCTCAGGCAGGTGAAGATCACGTCCCCCGGCAGCGCCTTGTGAAAATGAGCGAAGTGGCGCGCCACGCCGCCCCAGCCGGCGAGCACCAGCCGCTTCTTCGGCGCATGCCTCCGCAGGAAATTGTGCGCGGCCAAAAAAGGAGTCGGAGAGAGCGGCTGGCCCGTCTTGCGGCTATCCCAATTCATCTGCTCGTCTTCCCAAAGCCAGACGTGGTCTACTTCGGGATAGGCATCCAGAAGCTGGCCCAGGCGCGTTTCCAACAGGTCGCGCGCGGTGACCGACTCCATGTCGAAGCGCGGTCCCGGAGCGCCGCGCTCCGGCGTCCTGGCGGCGCGGACTTCCGGCGGCAGCGCGCGGAGAATCTCGTCCGGGATCTGGTACGGCTCGAACCCGATGCCGGTTCGGATGCCGAGCTTCGCGGCATAAGCGAAGGCGTCCTGCAATAGGCGGCGGCTGCGTTCGGCGATTTCCCAAGGGTCTCGCCCGAGGCGCGTGGCGTCGCTGCCGAACACTTCGCTGTCGTAGAGCTGCGCCGCGCCCATCCCGAACCTGGAGGTGCGCTGCGGGAGGTAGCCCCAACGGTGGCTCGCGGTGGTGTCGAGGAACGCGAGGTGCCCTGCGCCGGCGTATTCGAAGGACAGGTACGATTCCGCCCATTGCGCGCCGCCGGTGTACGCGTGCATCCCGAATGTGTTGAAGCGCATCCGCAGCATTGCTTCGAAGTACGACCGGAAGTCCTCTTCGTTAAAGACCGTGATGCAGTTCAGGAAGTCCGGCCACGGCAGCAACCCGCGGGCCGCGAACCGCGGCGACGCCTCCCATGGGGCGCCCATCGCAGGCAGCGCGACTTCTCCCGGTGGATCGAACGGCAGGCTCTCTCCGTCGATTCCGAAGACGATTCCCTGCCGCTCGAGGAAATCGAAGACCGCGTACAAAATGGCTTGCTCGCCGCCTCCCGCAAGAACTGCCCGCTCCGGTTCGACCCAAATCGCGTAGGCTTCCGGTTCGCGGAAGCGGTCCGGTTGGATTCTCAAGGCGAGAACGAGGTCGCCGCGGCCGGGCCTTGCGGACCCATCCGCGAGTCTCACCTCCTTTCCCGGCACCAGCCGCGTCAGGCCCCGCAGCAGTTCGCGCGCGGCGAGCCGCCGCTTGAAGCCCGCCTCGGCGTCGTCCAGGATCAGGATGCGCGATGGCTGCGCCGGCAGGACCGCCGAGCCCGCCATTCCCGCCGCCCACAGCCGCATGAACTCCCGTCTGCTCTCGCTCACAGCCCTTTTTTACCATGACCTTTCTGCGGCTGATGGTCTGCGGTCCGCCGCGGTCGCTTCTAAGCGGTCGCTTTTAACAGGGAGTTGCCTTCCGCGTCGGGAGTTCGCACGCGCAGCAGGGCCAGTTGTATGGCGTTCCCGGTCCCATACGCGAAGTTGGTCACCGCGCTTTGCGGCGTCGTCGAACTCGTGGGCTGCCCCACGCCGCCGGAGGGAAACGACGCCGTCTCGTTGTTCGCCCCCTTGCTGTTATTGGTCAGCGTCGTCGCCAAGAACCGCCGGAGCCAGTCCCGCAATCGTTCCAACTCCTGCGTGAAGGTCCCGCACACGGCTTCTTCGGTTTCGATCTTGTGCCCGTGCACCCGCATCCGAATGAACGCGGCGATGGTCTTTTTATGAACGTTCCAGCCCCGCACAGCGGCGGGTGTAGGATCTTCATCATCCGTCACCTCCTTCCCTGGCCGCGAGCGAAGGACGCCTGGAAAACCGATGACTTTCCTTCACGTGTTCTCCGCCTCGCGGCGGGCGCCACAAACCTGTTGCGCCACGCACAAGCGTAAGCGTCCGGGCCAGATTCACAGGCGGGTATGCGCCAGACGGTTGCCGGCCTCAGGTCACGCTCCCGGCTGACTCATCAGCTTAACCCCCGCTCGAGCCGGTTTTCATCCACCGTTGTGGCATCCTGCAGTGAACGATTCCGGGAACCATTCGACGGTTGCCCGACTGTGCTATACAATTGAGCGGAAGGGGAGGGCGATCCAACCATGAAGCGGCAATTGTCGAGGAAATCCCGCGCCGTCAGCCGGCGCGACCTTTTTTGCGTGGGAGGCGTTACCGCCGCCGCTGGCGCTTTGTCGTCATTTCCTGCGGTAGCGGCTCCGGGCCGGACCGAACCCCCGCCGGACGTCTACACCCGGCTGGGCGTCAGGCCTTTCATCAACTGCACCGCGACTCTCACCATCAATGGCGGCTCCCGGATGCTGCCCGAGGTCATCGAGGCCATCGAGCAGGCCTCGCACTACCACGTGGACCTGGATGAGTTGATGGAGGGCGCCGGCAAGCGGCTGGCCGAGCTTCTCAAGGTCGAGTGGGCCATCGTCACCTCCGGCGCCGCCGCCGCGCTGAGCCACGCCACCGTCGCCTGTATCGCCGGGACGGACCCCGAGAAGATGAAACAGGTTCCCGACCTCACCGGGCTCAAGAACGAGGTCGTCGTCCCGAAGTCCTCTCAGAACGAATACTTCCACGCCGTTCGCGCCACCGGCGTGCGCATGATCGAGGTGGATTCGGAGGAGGAATTGCGCTCGGCGCTCGGCCCGCAAACCGCGATGGTGATCGTGCTTGGCACGCGCTGGGACAAGCCTCGGCTCTCGCTCGCCGAAGTCGCGCCTATTGCCAAAGCCGCCGGCGTCCCGGTCCTGGTGGACGGGGCCGCCGACTACCTCATCGTCCCGAACCCATACATCGCCGAGGGCGCCGACCTGGTCGCCTACTCGGGCGGCAAGATCACGCGGGGACCGCAATCGGCGGGCCTGCTGATCGGCCGCGAGGACCTGGTTCGCGCGGCGTTCGCCAACAGCGCTCCGCACCACGCGTTCGGACGGATGATGAAGGTGGGCAAAGAAGAGATCGTCGGCATGGTGACGGCCGTCGAGGTGTGGTTCAGCCAGCGGAACATCGAGTCCGAATACAAGCTGTGGGAGGGCTGGTACGACCACATCTCCGCCAAAATCCAGTCCGTCGACGGCGTGAGCACGCGCGTCAGGGGCCCCGGCCGCGGCAGCCCCTTCCCGTCTCTGTCGGTCGAGTGGGATCTCTCCAGGATCGGACTGACGGCTGGTGAGATCGGCCAGAAGCTGCTCGGTGGAAATCCGCGCATCAAGGCGCACGCTTCGGGCGACGGCAACTCGCTGCTCATCCGTCCGGCGGCGATGAAGCCCGAGGAATACAAGCAGGTAGCGGATCGTCTGTTGGAGATCTTCCGCAACGCTCCCAAACCCCGGGATCATTCGCCCGCGCCGCCCGCCGGGGACGTCTCCGGCCGCTGGGACGTGGAAGTGAAATTCGTCCGCGGCGAGGCCTCCCACCTTCTGTTTCTTGAAGCCCGCGGCAACGAAATCCACGGAACGCACATCGGCACACGGCAGCGTACCGATCTGAAGGGCTCGATCGACGGCGACAAAGTACGCCTCCGAGGCATGATGCCGTTCCAGGGCACGCGCGTTGCCTACGATTTCGAGGGCACGCTGTCGGGAGACCGGATGAGCGGAAAGCTCGGCCTGGACGAGTACCCGTCCGCCACCTGGACCGCGGTTCGCCGCTCGGCCTGATCGTCGCGTCGCGCCGGCGGCTGTTTAGGCGGGACCGGAGTCGTCGGGCGGGGCAGGAGGACGCTGAGCCCTGATTTCGTCAAGCTTCTGCTTCAGTTCTTCGACCTTAGCGTTGAGCGATTTCAGCTCCTCCTGCAAGGGCGTGGCGATTTCGGATACGGTACGGGAAATCCGTTGATCTACAAGGTTCTCGAGTCTTCCCGCGCCGCGTCCGATCGACTGGCCGACTTCCTTCAGACGCTCCCCCATTTCGGAGGCTGTTTCGCTGACCCTCTCGCCGGCTTTGCGCGTCGATTCCCGAACGCGCGGTTCGGCCGCGCGCCCTTTTTCCGCCGCGGCCCGGACGAGGCGGGCGCCTTGCTCACCCGCTAGGACGACCATTCCCAGGCCGACATGCCAGACGCCCCGAAGGGCATCGAGAACGGGATCGAGAGGATCAGGCTTCGCCGTCCGGCTTTCGTCCGGATTCACTCCCATCCCCTCCATCGTCGTTGCTTCCATCGGTAACCTCCAATTCGTACTGACTGAGCGACTCTTCCAATTCCCTAATACGGGCCTTCAACCGAGTTATTTCCTCGCGCATCTCGCGCAGCGGCGTTTTTTGCTCGAGAGCGTCCTGCACCCGGCGGTTGATCCCCTTTTGCAGTTGCTCCCAACCGGCGGTAGCCGATTGCGCGCCCCGGCGCAGAAGCTGGTGCAGGGACTCAACCGACAGGGCCGGCCGCGAAGGTCCTTCTTCCGCAATGATCTTGGACAGCGTCTGCGCGGTAATGTCGGAGCCGGTCGAGTTGTCGATCACGGCCACTTCCTGCCCCTCGCGCACGAGCCTCGCGATGTCGGTCAGACGGATATACTGCCTGGTTTCCGTGTCGTAAAGCTTTCGATTCTCGTAGCGTTTGATGACGCGCTGCGTGGCCATCCAAGCCCATTATGACGCATTGCGTCACGGCGCGTCAAGAGGATTTCAAAAGCGGTACATCGCGTCGGCAATGGAGACGCCGCGGACTTCGATCCGGTTCAGATCCGTCGTCCCGATCCCCGCCGCCTCCGCCAGCAGCATCGTGTTGTCGCAGTTCGTGAAGGGGGCCGTTCCGCGGGTGGCCCGCGGGCTATAGCCCATGATGGCGGTGGCGACGGCGTCTGTAGCGACCGGGTTCGCGCCGACGATCACCACGCCGGGTTTCACCATCCGGATGCCCTGAATCCACGGCCCTTCGCCGCCCGCCATGGTCTCGATACCGTCCACGATCGAAAGGTCAATGGGCCGGGCGGACACGAGGTCGACCGTAATGCGCGGAACGCGATAGCCTTGTTCCCGGCTCGAGGACGGGTCAAGTTCCCCTGGAGCGTTACGGGACGGTTGGCGCTTGCCCAGGTGGCAAACGTCCAGGCGGCCTTTGGAGGGATTCTCGTTCGGCTCATCGCGCCCGGCGTCGTCACCGTAGATCGAGGCCGGCGTGATGCCGAAGCAGTTCTTCAGCGCCAGAGTGACGCCGCAGGTTTCGTGATTCTTGAGCTTGGCCATCGACACGAACACGTCGGTGTCGTGATAGGCGCGGTTGAGATCGAACGCCGGATAGATATGGCCGCTGGCGGACTTCACGCGGGCGTAGTCGCGGTAGCTCCCGATGGCGTTGGTGTTCTCGAATTCAATGCCGGACGCAGCGCGCATCAGGGAGCGGACATTCCAGCCCGAGTCGAGCATGTACTCGTTGAGCGGGCCGCCGGTTCCCCAGGCGCTCTCGACAAAGCGAATGCGGCGCGCTCCCGCCTGGCCGAGCAGGTGCGCCACCGAAGCCACCATCTTCGGATGAGAATAGTGCGTCACGCCCAGCGGCAGACCCTGAAACCGCAGCCCCGGGCTGCCGGTCATGTTCAACTTGATCGTGACCGTCTTCCCACGCACAAGCCCGTCCAGCCCGCCGATGCGGTCGAACATGGGCGCGAGCAGCGCGGTAAGATCCTCGTCATAGGATGGGCATTTAGAAACCGCCACCGGCGCCGTCGGAGCATCCTTGAAACCCAGCGCCGGCGCGGCGGAAATGAGCGCCAGCCACTCGCGTCGTGTCATTACCGATAGTGTAGTACGGCAGGCGGAAGACCACCCCTTCCGCACGGCGCATTCCTTAATTCCTCACGCGAGTATAAAAAACCCGGAAAGGATTACGGCTGCCAGCAAGCCGACCAGCGCCCAACTCGCCGGGTTGGCGAAATTGAAGGTGTATCCCAAACCCTCCCGCCGCTCCACAAACAGGACAGCGTCGTCCGGATTGTAGTAGATGATACCGGCCTTCCAGCAATCCTCGGGAGTCGGGTCCGCCGCCTGTCCTGGTTCGCTCATTTTTCGCGCCGCGATGAGCAAAGCCGGGACAAGAAATCCCATGGGCGCGATCACGATCACCCAGACGGGAATCTGAAACAAGGGCTGGAGGGCGATCATCGCGAACAATACGCCGAGCATGTATTGGATCGCGATCGTGAACCCGAGCATTGTGATTCGGGATCTCGAACGGCGAGAGCCGTACCATGCCGCCAAGGCCATCACCACGAAAAACGCGGCTAGTTCGGCGCCGAAGATGAGTGGGCCGTAGACGCCCCGAACGGAACGCTCCGCCCAGCGGTCCGGTTGCCCCGTCGCGCCCCAGTGGACAGGAAATCGTTCCGGAATGCGCTCCCAATTGGCGTTGAGAAACAGCGCCGCCGCGAGCAGAATGGCGAAAGGACCCGCGCCCAGCCAGGCATACCACGGAAGCCGCTCCGGCGCCGAGGTGACCTCGACCTGTCGCGGCCCGGCATCGCGAACGCTGAAGCGTCTGAGTCTCTTGTGTTGCCGGTAGAACGCCGTACCCGCGGCCACCAATTGGACAAGCGGGATAACCGCCGCGGCTATGCCGATCGTCGCCGGCGGCGAAAGCAGAAGGGCCGTTACGCCGGCGAGCAGAACCGCTCCAACGATTCCTCGATACTCTCCAATCGCGCGGCGCCCCTCCCTACCGTCCCGGAAATTTTCCGGTACGCGCACGGCAAAGAGAATGCCGCGCCGCGTCAGGTTGGGTAAAGCCAGAAGTAAAGCGCCGGTGAAAAGATAAACAGCGCAGAGAACCAGTTGCATCATCGAGTCATCCCCTCAGCCATAGCTCGCAGTTCCGCCGCGATCCGGCCCGTCGACATCCCTTCCGACCGCATTTGCGCCACCAGCGTCCGAAGCCGTCCGCGGAAGTCTTCGATTCGTGAGTGGTTCGCGGGAGGAATCGGCCTCTCCACCACCACCGCCCCGCGGCCGCGCTTCGAGTCCAGCCAGCCTTCGGCCGCCAGTTGGCGGTACGCCTCGGCGACCGTGTTGAAGTGAACGCCCAGTTCGATGGCGAGCCGGCGCACGGAAGGGAGCGAGGCGCCGGGCTCCAGTTCGCCCTCAACCAGGAGGACGCGCAGGCTATCCGCAATCTGGCGAACGGCCGGGACTCGCGAGGCCGGATCGATTCGAATGCTTGGTGCGCGCGCGGTCATTGTCTACTGTACATATACATTGTACAATGCTTTGGGCCGGACCGCAAGCACTTCGGCGATGATAGGATTAAGGATTCCCCGAGGTCTGGAGAATGCACTCGCGACGTAATTTTATCGGCAGAATGGCCGGCGGAATCGCCGGAAGCATCGCCGTGCCGGGTTCCGTGCTCGGCGCCAACGAGCGGATCCGCTTAGGAGTCATCGGCTTCGGCGCGCGCGGGACGGAACTGGCGCGCGAGGCGATGGCCTGTCCCAACACGGCGCTGGCAGGGATTGCGGACGCTTACGCCGAACGGCTTGATCAAGGCAAATCTCTTGCGCCCGATGCGGAGATGCACGCCGATTACCGCCGCCTCCTCGACAGCAAGGACATTGACGCCGTCATCGTCGCGACGCCGCAGCACCTGCACGCCGAACACTTTGTCGCGGCTCTCCAGGCGGGCAAGCATGTCTACCAGGAAAAGACGCTGGCCTTCACCGTGGAGCAGGCCAAGAAGATGCGCGCCGCGCATGCGCAGGCCGGAAAACTCGCGGTCCAGGTCGGCCACCAGTGGTGCTCCTCCGGCAAAGTGAAGGATGCGATCAACTTCCTGAGCGCCGGAAAGGTGGGCCGAATCACCGCCATCCGGGCGCACATGTTCCGCAACACGCCGCGCGGCAAACCTCAATGGGCGCGCCCGGTCTACCCCGGCATGACCGAGGAACAGATCGCCTGGGACGCCTTTCTCGGCGAAGCGCCGCGCACGCCGTTCGATGCGAACCGCTTCGTAAATTGGCGGCTGTTCTGGGACTACTCCGGCGGGAGCGTGCACGAGAACATGAGCCAGCAGCTTGCTTTCTGGTACAAGGTGTTGGATCTAGGCGTTCCGCGGGCCGTGACCATGGTGGGCGGCGTGTACCTGTGGAAGGATGGCCGCGAGACGCCCGACACGATGAGCGTGTCGATGGAGCACGACGAGGAGATCCTCTTCACCTGGGATTCCGGGTTCGGCAACAACCAGCCTGGCACGGGCGAACAGGTCCTGGGCTCCGACGGCTCGATCGTCCATAGCCAGCAGATCCGCTACCTTCCGCAGAAAGTGAACCGGCCTGACGGCGTCGAGATCCTTGGCAGCGCGCAGACGCGGCCCCGCGCGATGATGCAGAACTTTTTAGATTGCATCCGTTCGGGCAGCGAGCCGGATTGCCCGTTCGAGGTCGGCTACCGCGTCTCGATCGCGTGCCGCATGGCGGTGGAAAGCTACCGCTCAGGCCGCACGGTTCTGTGGGACCCGGAGCGCGAAGAGATCGTCTAGCGCCATCGAAATCAGCGAAAACAGAGTCACGGAGAATGCAGGCGGAGATCGGCGTCATTGGAGGGACCGGGCTGTATGCCATGCCCGGGTTTGAGGCGGAAGAAGAAGCGGCGCTGGAAACGCCATGGGGCGCGCCGTCGGAGGCCTACGTTGTCGGACGGCTGGCGGGAAAGCGCGTGGCCTTTCTCGCGAGGCACGGAAAAGGGCACCGGATCTCGCCCTCGGAGCTGAACTTCCGGGCGAACGTCCACGGCTTCAAGCAGCTTGGAGTCACCCGGATCATTTCCTTGAGCGCGGTGGGATCGCTTAAGGAGGAACTCCGGCCGCTGGACTTCGTTATTCCGGACCAGTTCTTCGACCGGACCCGGGGCCGGGACTCGACCTTCTTCGGCGACGGCGTGGTGGCGCACATCGGTTTCTCGCATCCGATCTGCCCGCAGATGGCGAGCGTCATGGAGCAGGCATGCCGGAGCGCGCAGGTGACCGCGCGGGCAGGAGGAACGTACCTCTGCATGGAAGGCCCCGCCTTTTCGACTGTCGCGGAATCGATGATCTACCGGACGTGGGGCATGGACGTCATCGGCATGACGAACCTCCAGGAGGCCAAGCTCGCCCGGGAGGCGGAGATCTGCTACGTGACGGTGGCGATGGTGACCGACTACGACTGCTGGCATCCGGACCACGACGCCGTAACGGTGAACCAGATCGTCGCGACGCTCATTCGGAACGCGGAAAACGCCGCGAAAGTGGTGGCGGCGGCGGTTGCCGCCGTGCCTGAGGAGCGTGACTGCAAGTGCGGTTCGGCGCTGTCTCACGCGCTGATCACCGACAAGAGCCGAATTCCTCCGGCTACCCGCAAGAAGCTGGAATTGCTTGTCGGAAAATACCTGGACTGAGGCGGCCCGCGAGATCCTGGACTGCTGCCTGCGCGAGCGGGCGGTCCCGGACGACCTGATCCTGAACCTCACCGAGACGGCGGCGGGAACCGGCCAGGCGGCACGCGACGCCGGGGAAGCGCTGTTCCGCGAGGTTGCCGAGCCGCTGGCCGACCGGTTCGAGCCCAGGTTGTGCGATGCCTACGCGGCCGTCTTCGCGAAGGTGATCGCGCGGGTGGTCCCACAGTGGAGCCCGGGTGAACTCACGGAGCGTTACGAACGGCTGCGCCGGCGCCGGGTGATCGCGTTGCCCGCCTCGGAAGCCGCCGCGAGGATCTACGTGCTCTCTCGCGTCACGCTGGGCGCGGACGTCGCGATTACGAGCGTTGTGCTCGATGCGGCGAAGAAACGGTTTCCTCGAGCGGAGATCTGGTTTGTCGGACCTGCGAAGAATTGGGAGCTGTTCGCGGGGGATCCGCGGCTGCGGCATGTGTCGGCGCCGTACGCCCGCGCGGGAACGCTCTCTGAGCGGCTGAGCGCCGGGCTGGCGCTCCAGAACCTGGACGGGATCATCATCGATCCCGATTCGCGCCTCACCCAGTTGGGGCTGCTGCCAGTTTGCGCGGAGGAACGTTACCTGTTCTTTGAGAGCCGCTCATACGGAGGAGATGGCAACGAGCCGCTGCCGGAGCTGACCCGGCGGTGGGTCGCCGAGGTCCTCGGCATCGGCGGCGCCAATCCGTACATCGCGCCGCGTGAGACGGGCGGCGGCGGAGGGATCACGGTCAGCCTGGGCGTCGGCGACAATCCGCGGAAACGGGTGTCCGATCCTTTTGAAGAGCGGCTGCTGGGCGCCCTAGCCGAGAGGGGATTGCCGTTGCTGGTCGACAAGGGCGCCGGGGGGGAAGAGCAACGCCGGGTGGAGAGGGCGGTGGCGGGACTGGCGGACCACGCCAACCTCCGGACGTGGGAAGGCCCCTTTGCTCCGTTCGCGGCCGAGATCGCGCGGAGCAGACTTTACGCCGGTTACGACTCGGCCGGCCAGCACGTCGCGGCGGCTTGCGGGACGCCGCTGGTGTGCATCTTTTCCGGCTTCGCCTGTGAGCGCGCCTTCTGGCGGTGGCGCCCGGCGGCGCGCGGACCCGCCGAAGTTGTGCGGGTGGATGGCGCGGACCCGGAGGGCGCGTGGGCCGGTGCGAAGGCGGCGCTAGAGCGGCTGCTGGCGAGCCGGAGGTGACTATCCGAGCCGCTGTTGCGCCGCGAAATCGCACGGAGTACCCTGGACGACATGCTTCGCTGGGTTTCCTGCTTCGTCATGTCCATCGCCATTGCGGCGGCTCAGGGGACAATCACGACCTTCGCGGGTACGGGCGTCGCCGGATTTTCCGGCGACAACGGTCCGGCCGCGAGCGCGGCTTTCAACCGGCCGGTCTACGTCCACATTGATCCCTCCGGCAACATCTATGTCGCCGACGAGAACAACCAGCGCGTGCGCCGCATCGACCCTGCCACCGGCGTCATCACGACATTTGCCGGCAATGGCGCCCGGGCCTTCGCCGGCGACAACGGTCCCGCCGTCCAGGCGTCGCTTAACGGCGTCAATGGCGTTTGCAGCGACGCGGCGGGGAACATCTACCTGAACGATACCGGCAACAACCGGATCCGGCGGGTGGACAGCAGCGGCGTGATCACGACATTCGCGGGAAACGGCGCGAGTTCCTCCTCCGGCGACGGCGGGCCGGCAAGCGCCGCCGGAATCTTTCTACCGATCCGCTGCGCGGTCGACGCCAACGGCGTCATGTACATCGCCGAGCAGGGCGCACACCGGATTCGGCGGGTCGCGGCCAACGGCACGATTACGACCATCGCCGGCAACGGGACGCGCGGGTTTGCCGGTGATGGAGGTCCAGCGGCAAACGCAATCCTTGACAACCCAACCGCGGTTGCGGTGGATTACGCCGGTAATGTGTACTTCAGCGATCAGGGGAACCAGCGCATCCGGCGAATCGCCGCGAACGGGACTATTGGCGCCTTCGCGGGCAACGGCTCGGTCGGCTTTTCGGGCGACAATGGACCCGCGGCGGCGGCGCAGTTCAACTTTCCGGGCGGTCTTGCCGTAGATCAGGCCGGCAACCTTTTCATGACCGACGGACCGAACCATCGGGGGCGCTGGATTGATCGCGACGGCATCATCCGCACGTTCGCCGGCAACGGGACGGCGGGCTTTTCCGGCGATGGCGGGCCGGCGACATCCGCCTCGATAAATGCCGCCTTCGGCATCGCGCTCGATTCCTCGGGCGCCATCTACCTTGCCGATACGCTGAACAACCGCATCCGGCGGGTGTCGCCTTTGGCGCCGGGGTCTGCGCCCCAGTTCACGGCGGCGAGCGTCCTGAACGCGGCCAGTTTCACGTCGGGGCTTGCGCCCGGGGGGCTGGTGACGATTTTCGGCCGGAACCTCTCCCCGGCCAACGGAGCGGTGGTGACGACGCAGGCGCCGTGGCCGGAACGGTTGAACGGCGTTGCGGTGACCGTGGGCGGATTCGCCGCCCGGATGTACAGCCTGGCGACGTTCGCCGGTCAGGAGCAGATCAGCTTCCAGGTTCCGTTCGAGGTTCCGATCGCCGGAAATGTGAATGTCGCTGTAGACAACAACGGCTCCAGGAGCGCCACCGTCTCCGTGCCGCTGCGCGCGGGGCAGGCGGGCATTTTCCTGATCGATGGAGTGAACGGCGCATTCCTTCACCCCAATTTCTCCGTTGTGACCGCTACGAATCCCGCCACGCGCGGCGAAGCGCTGGCGGCGTTCCTTACCGGACTGGGAGCCGTGAGCCCGGCGGTGGAAACGGGATTCCCGGCGCCCTCGCAGGAACCCTTTGCGCGTACGACCATCGCTCCCGCGGTCACGGTCGGCGGGCTCTCGGCAGAGGTCATCTACTCAGGCCTGGCGCCAGGATTCATCGGTCTGTACCAGGTGAACTTCGTTGTGCCGGCCGCTGCGCCGACCGGTTCTGTTGACGTCGTGGCGACGGTGGACGGCGCAGGCGGCAATGTGGCGAAGCTCGAGATCAGGTAGCGCCGCGCTCGATGTTAAGCCGTCCTGCGCCATGAGCGTGCCTTAACCCTTTGGTTTCAATGAGATGACAACGAAAGTCACTTTCCGCGTCCAGGGGCTTGCGAAATCGGGTCCCGCCATGGTAAGGTAAAGAAGTCGCCGCGTTCAGCTAACAGGGGAAAACGAAAAAAAGTTAAGAACGCCCTTGCGCTGAACGGAATCTCATGGTAGTCTAACAAATGGCGACAAAAGTTCGCGACAGGTTGACCGCCCAAAGGGGTTGACCTCCTGCGGTTCTTTTGAGATCCCAAAATTAGTGAGGCAGCAGTAGTTGTCGCTACGCGCGATGCGCCCTGCGGTGGACTGCGGCTTCGCAGCGGGTTTCGAGGCCAGCGGCAGGCCGGGCTTCCGGAAGGATACCAGGCCGACCGCGCAGATCTTTGAAAATCTGGTTGGACGCTTAAGATTAATTCGTCAGAACTTTGAGCTCGATCCGGGGCGACCGGCAGCCGTGAATGCGGTTGCCAACAAACTCTAACGTTTCCAACGAGAGTTTGATCCCGGCTCAGAATCAACGCTGGCGGCGCGCCTAACACATGCAAGTCGAACGAGAAAGGGGAGCAATCCCTGAGTAAAGTGGCGCACGGGTGAGTAACACGTGGGTAATCTGCCCTCTGGTGGGGAATAACCCTGGGAAACCGGGGCTAATACCGCATAACTCCGCGAGGAAAAAGCCGAAAGGCGCCGGAGGAGGAGCCCGCGGCCGATTAGCTAGTTGGTAGAGTAAAAGCCTACCAAGGCGACGATCGGTAGCCGGCCTGAGAGGGCACACGGCCACACTGGCACTGAGACACGGGCCAGACTCCTACGGGAGGCAGCAGTGGGGAATCTTGCACAATGGGGGAAACCCTGATGCAGCGACGCCGCGTGAGCGATGAAGCCCTTCGGGGTGTAAAGCTCTTTCGGCAGGAACGATAATGACGGTACCTGCGGAAGAAGCTGCGGCTAACTACGTGCCAGCAGCCGCGGTAATACGTAGGCAGCAAGCGTTGTTCGGAGTTACTGGGCGTAAAGGGTGTGTAGGCGGCTTCTTAAGTTCGGTGTGAAATCTCCCGGCTCAACTGGGAGGGTGCGCCGGAAACTGGGGAGCTGGAGCGCAGGAGAGGAAAGCGGAATTCCTGGTGTAGCGGTGAAATGCGTAGATATCAGGAGGAACACCGGTGGTGAAGGCGGCTTTCTGGACTGCTGCTGACGCTGAGACACGAAAGCGTGGGGAGCAAACAGGATTAGATACCCTGGTAGTCCACGCCCTAAACGATGCATACTTGGTGTGGGCCGTTCAGTCGGTCTGTGTCGGAGCTAACGCGTTAAGTATGCCGCCTGGGGAGTACGGTCGCAAGGCTGAAACTCAAAGGAATTGACGGGGGCCCGCACAAGCGGTGGAGCATGTGGTTCAATTCGACGCAACGCGAAGAACCTTACCTGGGCTCGAACGGCTGTGGACGGTCTGTGGAAACACGGGCTTTCCCTTCGGGGACTGCAGTCGAGGTGCTGCATGGCTGTCGTCAGCTCGTGTCGTGAGATGTTGGGTTAAGTCCCGCAACGAGCGCAACCCTTGTCCTGTGTTGCCACTCCGCAAGGAAGCACTCTCAGGAGACCGCCAGCGACAAGCTGGAGGAAGGTGGGGATGACGTCAAGTCATCATGGCCTTTATGTCCAGGGCTACACACGTGCTACAATGGCCGGTACAAAGCGCTGCAAACCCGCGAGGGGGAGCCAATCGCAAAAAACCGGTCTCAGTTCGGATTGCAGGCTGCAACTCGCCTGCATGAAGCTGGAATCGCTAGTAATGGTATATCAGAACGATACCGTGAATACGTTCCCGGGCCTTGTACACACCGCCCGTCACATCACGAAAGTGGATTGCACTAGAAGTCCGCAGGCCGACCGCAAGGGGGCAGCGGCCCAAGGTGTGATCCATGATTGGGGTGAAGTCGTAACAAGGTAGCCGTAGGAGAACCTGCGGCTGGATCACCTCCTTTCTAAGAGAGAACGTGGGTGGAGTCAGCGAAATACGGAGCCGCGCGCGCAAGCAACCGGCATCCAAAGTAACTGGCAGCCGTTCCACTCCAAGTCCCGGAGCTCTCTTGCTCGATTCTGCGGATTGATCGACGCCGCGCGGCCTGGCGCCGCCGGCAGCGTCCAACCGGCCTCGAATTAAGAAGCGGTCAGCTATCAGCAGTCAGCTTTCAGCCGGTAATGTTTTCCAGCGGCTGATCGCTGGACGCCGATAGCTGAAAGCTGCAAGGGGGCTGTAGCTCAGCTGGGAGAGCGCCTGATTTGCACTCAGGAGGCCGTCGGTTCGATTCCGATCAGCTCCACCAGCGGAACCCCGGGCCTGTAGCTCAGGTGGTTAGAGCGCACCCCTGATAAGGGTGAGGTCGGTAGTTCGAGTCTACCCAGGCCCACCACGAAAGCTGTCAGCCATCAGCCGTCAGCTTTCAGCCGAAGGAAGATCCTTCAAGGCTGAGAGCCGAGCGCTGATCGCTGAACGCTCGATCGGGAAGCGATCGTGATCTTTGAAAACTGAATATCGACGGGCAACTACAAGTTGCAATAGCGCAAGCATGTGTGCTGTGTCCGGAGTAGATTTTATGGTCAAGCGAATAAGTGCATGTGGTGGATGCCTTGGCGATCACAGGCGATGAAGGACGTTGCAGCGTGCGAAAAGCCACGGGGAGCTCGCAAACAAGCTTTGATCCGTGGATGTCCGAATGGGGAAACCCGGCCCGCAAGGGTCACTCCCACCTGAATACATAGGGTGGGTAGAGCGAACCCGGTGAACTGAAACATCTAAGTAGCCGGAGGAACAGAAATCAACCGAGATTCCGAAAGTAGTGGCGAGCGAAATCGGAAGAGCCCAAACCGGGCGATCCGCAAGGAGAGCCCGGGGTTGTAGGGCCATAATAATCAGGTATCGGCAGGCTTCCGGCCTGGCGTTACCTGGTTAAACGAAGGAAGGTAAGCGTTAGCAGAGCGGTCTGGAAAGACCGGCCATAGTGGGTGATAGCCCCGTATGCGAAAATGCAATCCTCTTTCTAATGGACCCTGAGTACCGCGGGACACGTGGAACCCTGCGGGAATCTGCCGGGACCATCCGGCAAGGCTAAATACTCACCAGCGACCGATAGTGAACTAGTACCGTGAGGGAAAGGTGAAAAGAACCCCGCGAGGGGAGTGAAATAGTACCTGAAACCGCATGCCTACAAGCAGTCGAAGGGCCATGCCGCAAGGCGGCCCGACGTCGTGCCTATTGAATAATGAGCTGGCTAGTTATTCTCAGTGGCGAGGTTAAGCGAAAGCGAGCCGCAGCGAAAGCGAGTCTGAATAGGGCGTTGAGTCGCTGGGAATAGACGCGAAGCGGGATGATCTATCCTTGGCCAGGGTGAAATTCGTGTAACAGCGGATGGAGGCCCGAACCAGTGTCAGTTGAAAATGGCTTGGATGAGCTGAGGATAGGGGTGAAAGGCTAATCAAATTCCGTGATAGCTCGTTCTCTCCGAAATAGCTTTAGGGCTAGCCTCGCGCGGTCCGTCCCGGTGGTAGAGATCTGAATGGACTAGGGGCCTTTCCAGGTTACCGAATCCAACCAAACTTCGAATGCCGGGAACGAGTAGCGCGGGAGTCAGACAGTGGGGGCTAAGCTTCATTGTCAAAAGGGGAAGAGCCCAGACCGTCAACTAAGGTCCCCAAATCTACGCTAAGTGGGAAAGGAAGTCGAGAGGCTCAGACAGCCAGGAGGTTGGCTTAGAAGCAGCCATCCTTTAAAGAAAGCGTAATAGCTCACTGGTCGAGCCGCTCGGCGCCGACAATCCAACGGGGCTTAAGCGTAGTACCGAAGTTACGGATTCGGCCCAACCCGCCCGCAAGGGCGGACGTAAGCCGGATGGTAGGAGAGCGTTCCCAACCGCGGCGAAGGCGGATCGAAAGAACCGCTGGAGCGTTGGGAAGTGACTCTGCCAGCATAAGTAGCGAAAAACCAGGTGAGAACCCTGGTCGCCGAAAGTCTAAGGTTTCCTGAGAAAGGTTAATCCGCTCAGGGTTAGTCGGGGCCTAAGGCGAGGCCGAGAGGCGTAGCCGATGGACACGCGGTTAACATTCCGCGACCGCCTGTACTTGATCAAGACCGATGGGGGGACGCAGCCCGTACGCCCGGCCGAGCAATGGTTTCGAGGTCGGGTCAAGGGAGGTCTGGATTGGCAAATCCGCCAGGCCGTCTGCCAGGAAAATCCTCTAAGGGAAGTGCAGGCGCCCGTACCATAAACGGACACACGTGGACGAGAAGAGAATTCTCAGGCGCTCGGGTGATGGGTTGTTCAGGAACTAGGCAAGTTAGCTCCGTAACCTCGGGAGAAGGAGTGCCACAGCAATGTGGCCGCAGTGAAACGCGTCAGGCGACTGTTTAACAAAAACACAGGTCTCTGCAAAGTCGAAAGACGACGTATAGGGGCTGACGCCTGCCCGGTGCCGGAAGGTTAAGAGGAGGGGTTAGCCGCAAGGCGAAGCTCTCAATCGAAGCCCCGGTGAACGGCGGCCGTAACTATAACGGTCCTAAGGTAGCGAAATTCCTTGTCGGGTAAGTTCCGACCTGCACGAATGGCGTAACGATCTGACGACTGTCTTGACAACCCGCCCGGCGAACTTGTGGTTCCGGTGAAGACGCCGGATGCCCGCCACTAGACGGAAAGACCCCGTGCACCTTTACTATACCCTACCAGTGAATTTCGGCATTGTCTGCGCAGGATAGGTGGGAGGCTTTGAACCCGGGTTTTCGGACTCGGGGGAGCCAACGGTGAGATACCACCCTGATGATGCTGGACTTCTAACCTGCCGCCGTTATCCGGCGGAGGGACCCTGGTAGGCGGGTAGTTTGACTGGGGCGGTCGCCTCCTAAACGGTAACGGAGGCGTACGAAGCTCGGCTCAGGCGGCTTGGAAATCCGCCATCGAGTGCAAAGGCATAAGCCGGGTTGACTGCGAGACCTACAAGTCAAGCAGGTGGGAAACCAGGTCTTAGTGATCCGGTGGTTCCGCATGGAAGGGCCATCGCTCAACGGATAAAAGGTACGCCGGGGATAACAGGCTGATCGGAGTCAAGAGTTCACATCGACGCTCCGGTTTGGCACCTCGATGTCGGTTCATCGCATCCTGGGGGTGTAGAAGCTCCCAAGGGTTAGGCTGTTCGCCTATTAAAGCGGTACGTGAACTGGGTTCAGAACGTCGCGAGACAGTTCGGTCCCTATCTGTGGTGGGCGCAGGAGATTTGAGGGGGCCTGCCTTTAGTACGAGAGGACCGGGGTGGACGAACCTCTTGTGATCCAGTTGTCACGCCAGTGGCACGGCTGGGTAGCGAAGTTCGGTTAGGATAAGCGCTGAATGCATATAAGCGCGAAGCCTTCCCCAAGATGAGATCTCCCAAGCGGGTAATGCCGCTAACAAGGGCCGTCGTAGACCACGACGTTGATAGGGCGGATGTGTAAGTGCAGCAATGTATTGAGCTAACCGCTACTAATAGCCCGTTCGGCTTGACCATAAAATTAACTGCGGACATAGCGCACCAGGCGCAGGCAGCAGGTAGTTAACCGTCGATATTCAGAAACGCGATCAGCCATCAGCGGTCAGCCTTCAGCTTTGATTCTTCTGAGCTGAAGCCGATCGCTGAAAGCTGACAGCTTTAACTTCAGGGTGACCATAGCGAGGGAGTCACACCCGTTCCCATCCCGAACACGGCAGTTAAGCCCCTCAGCTCCGATGGTACTGCGCGCGCGAGTGTGTGGGAGAGTAGGACGTCGCCCGATTAACAACAAAAGCCCGGTAGTAATACCGGGCTTTTTTGTTTGGCCAGCCTTCGTCGTTCACCCCAAAAGAAACGCGTATGCGACCGCCGCCGCCCCTAGAAAACTGCCATACGGCAGTTCGTACGTCGATGCGTCCTTGCGCGCCAGGAGAATGAATAGCAGCCCGATCACCGATCCGGCAATCGAGCCGAGCATCAGCGCCACAAACGCCCGGTGGAGCCCGAGAAATGCGCCGATCGCCGCCATCATCTTCACGTCTCCCAAGCCAAGCCCTTCGCGTCCCCGGATTCGCAAATAGAGCCAGCCGACCGTCCAAAGCGCCGCGCTCCCAATCAGCGCGCCGGCGGCCGATTCCGCCACGGAGACCAGGCGCCAGTGCCGTTCCGCAAGCAGAAGGCCCACGATCCCCGGGGGCATCGGCGTCAGCGCCGCGAAAAGCAGGCCGGCCGCCGCTCCTCCGAGCGTAAACTCGTCGGGCAGAATGCGCGAATCCAAATCCGAGACAACCAGTTCCACCATCACCGCCGCGAAAACGCACAGCTTCACCGCCTCCACCGTCGGCCCTTGCGTCCAAACAGCCGCGAAGAACAGCAAGCCTACCGCCAACTCCACCAGCGGATAGCGCATAGAAATCGCCGCGCGGCACCGCCGGCACCGGCCACCCAGCAGCAGGTAGCTGACCAGCGGAATGTTGTCGTACCACGCAATGGGGGTGCCACACGATGGGCAACCGGACCGGGGACGCACCACCGACAGGTCGCGAGGCATCCGGTAGATGCAAACGTTCAGAAAACTCCCGATAATCAGCCCGGCCAGCCCCGCCAGAACGGCTTCGGTCACGAGACCAGCCTCTGGTACGCGTCCAGCGTTCCGGCGGCCATCCGGCCGACAGTGAACCGCTGTTCGACGGCTGCCCGCCCCAGCCGGCCCATCGCTGCCGCCAGTTCACGATCGCCGGTCAGAATCCGCATACACCGGGCGATCGCTTCCGGCGCGTTGTCCGCCAGCAGGCCCGTCGCTTCGTGCTCGATCGCCTCCGGCAAGCCGCCGACGCGGCTGGCAACAACCGGGACGCTTGCCGACATGGCCAGCAGTGCTGCCGACCCGAGCCCTTCCTGTTGAGTAATGTAGACGAACATGCCGGCCTCCCGCAGGTCACCGCTCAAGTCCGTGGAGAACCTCAACGGAATGCCCGCCCGCAGGGCCGCCTCGCGCGCCAAAGCCGAACCCTTCCGCGGATCGTCGATAGCCGGCGCCACCGCGGGGCCGGTAAGGCGCGATGGCTCGAGCAACGGCGCGCCGTCGTAGACCACCGAGACGCGTCTGGCGGGAATGCCCGCTTCCGTGAGCCCCTGCCGGACGTGGTTCGACACCGCTAAGAAATGCGCAGCGCGGCGGTACTTCCACCGCGAGAGAAATCCCCGGCCCACCGGGAACGCGACGCGGCGTGAAACCACCAGCCGTCGGACGGCCGCCAGAGCCGCCAGCGTGTGCGCTCTCGCCGTATGGGCATGAACGATGTCGAAGCTCCTGGAAGCTCTCCAGAGGTCGCCGAAGCGCAGGGCCGCGACCGGCAGTCCGCCCTTGGCGGCGGCTGTGGAGAGCGGCGAGCCTTCCGGCGTCATCAACACGGATTCGTGCCCCGCGGCGAGCAGCGCCTGGCTCAGGTAGAACGCCTGCCATTGTCCCCCGCGCATTTGGAGGCCGGTATCGACGTGTAGGACGCGCACCCGGCGAATCCCTATCGATCCGGAGTCATGAACCGCGCCTTCGCGTACTTGATGAAGTTGTAGAGACCGGCCATGTAGGCGATTGCCAGCCCTTCCATGCCGTCCAGAAAACCTCGGTTCACCACGTAGCTGCGGAAGAACGTCCACGGCGGGTCGAGCAGAAGATGCCGCCACCCGATGCGAACTCCTTCGGCCGCCAGTTGCTGCGCCGCCAGCGTGGTATAGCGGTTCATCGTCTCCAGGTGCTGCGACAGCGAATCGCAGGTGAAATGGAGGAGGTTCGATTCCAGGTGGCCGACGCTGCCGGAGACCTCGACGCGTTCGTGAACGTAGTTGCCCGTCCATCGCCCCTTGCACCGGTTGTACAGGCGGATCTTGCGGTCCGGATACCAGCCGGAATGGAGGATCCACCGGCCCAGGTACTGGGCGAGCCGCGGGACCGTGTAGGCGTCGTACTGAGGCCCGTTCTTCTTGATCTGCCAGATTTCCCCCTCCAGCGCCTCGCTCAGCGACTCGTCCGCGTCGAGCGAGAAGATCCAGTCGAAGCGCGCCTCTTCGGCCGCGAAGTTCTTCTGCCGGGCGAAACCCTGCCAGGGATGTTCCAGCACCCGCGCTCCCAGCTTGTCGGCGATCTCCACGGTCCGGTCCACCGAGCCGCTGTCCACCACCACCACCTCGTCGCAGAAGCGAAGGCTTTCAATCGCCCGGGCGATGTTCTTCTGCTCGTTGTAAGTGATAATCGTGGCGGAGATCTTCATCAATAGCCGCTGCTGAATCCAACCGGCGCCAGCGTGAAGCAGAGAAGGAAAATCGCCAGGGCCAGCGCGCCCAGCTTGCGCCGCCCCGTTCCGAGATCGGAACGATCCTGAATCGAGGGATGCCGCATCCCGAGGATGAACAATACGGCCGCCCACACGAGCCAACCGTACGAGCCAGATAGCAGGCCGATCGGTATCAGCGCCGCGACAAAGACGAACGAAAGCGCCTTGTGCCGCCTGCCCACAAACGAGTACAGGATGTGCCCGCCGTCGAGTTGCCCGATCGGCAGCAGGTTCAATGCGGTGGCCAGCATCCCCACCCAGGCCGCCCGCGCGATCGGGTGCAGCGCGATATCGCTGGAACTCACACCCGGAAATATCGCCGCTTCCAGCAGGCGCTGCAGCGCCGGCGCGCCGAAGATCAGCTCTCCGCGGTCGGCTATGCCCGGGATGATCCGCGAATACGCCAGCCCGATCGCCAGCGCCGGCAGCAGCGCCACGAAACCAGCCAAGGGCCCGGCGATGCCCACATCGAACAGCGCCTTTCGCGTGTAGATCGGCGAGCGGATTCGGATGAACGCTCCCAGCGTCCCGATAAGGGTTGGCGCCGGAAGGAAGAACGGCAGCGTCGCATTCACCCGGTAGTATTGACACGCAAGGTAGTGCCCCATCTCGTGCGCCATCAGGATGGCTAACAGCGTGAGCGAAAAGGGCAGGCCCCGCAGCAGTTCCATCGGGTGCCGCAGGAACTGCGCCATAATCGACAAGTCGTCCTCGGTGAACGCCGGCAGGTTGTACTCGAAATTGTGCGCCATCCGCGCGCCGACGGCCGTGGTCGTGATCAAAGTGATCGCGAACAACAGGACGTTAATCCAGTACCGCTGTTTCGTTTTGCGCGCAACCACCGCCTCGGCGATGCGCGCAGACCCGTCCATCGGTCCGTACGGCAGGTAAACAGGGGGTAGGCCCTGACTGCTCACAGGTTTTCGCTACTGCAGTTGTTGCAGCTCCTTCCCCGGTTTGAACCGGACGGCCTTGCCTGGAGGGATCGCCACCTCCGCGCCCGTTCGGGGATTCCGGCCGATGCCGGTTTTGCGGGGCCGCACGTTGAAGATGCCGAATCCGCGCAGTTCGATGCGCTCGCCTTGCCCGAGCGCCCGCTTCATGCTCTCGAACACCGTCTCCACGGCCATCTCCGCTTTGGTCTTCGTTATCCCGGTTTTGTTCACGACCTCATTGATAATATCGGCTTTGATCAAAACATCCTCCGAAACTAGAGATGCCGCGGGTCGGCGGTTGCAAACTTAATGATAAGAAGGGGCTTAACGTCCTGTCAAGCCGGCGCGTCCCCGAACGCCCATCTTCCTCTCACGCGTTCATCTTAATGGAAGCGCCGCGGCATGCGCAGGGGCGCGCCAGACGGAGGGAACGCCGAACCAGAACAGCCCCTCCTTACGGCAGATAAAAAATCGCCTTCGCGAGCAGGATCAAGCCGACGACCACCGCGCCCGCCGTAATCAACCCGTTGATGTCGACGCGAAAGCGGCGGTAGAAGCGGCCCACTCCCTTCATGATGCCGGAATTGAACAAGTGGACCACCAGCAGGTCGTGACCCGGCTCCCTTACTTCCCTCTCCTCGCCCGTCGCCTCGTCGAGTTCCATGCGGGTGTCCAGCCGCTCGTAGAACGTCCGCAGACGCTTTTCGTGCTCGGGCTTCGTCGCCAGGCTCACCACCACGACGGCGGCGAAACCGCAGATCATCGCGATGGCGAAGTTCTCCGCGTCCCATCGCAGCCAAGCGCCGAACTCGCGACGGGTCAGCGTAAAGAAGACCACGCTCGAGATGAGAAGACTGGCGAGCGCCCCGTGGCGGTTGGCGCGCTTCCAGGAGAGGCCGGCAAACAGGCTGATGCCCATGAACGCCGCGATCGTTTCGGTGAACAGAAAGGCTTCCAGGACTACGTCCACGTACAGCGCGAACACGACGCCGAGCATCGTGACGATCACTCCCGACCACCGGCCGATGCTCAGGTAGTGCCGGTCCGAGGCGCCCGGCGCCGCGTAACGGCGGTAGAGATTCTGCGTGAAGAGCGCGCCGCTGTCGACAATGAAAGCCGAACAGGTGGACATATTGGCGGCCATGACGCAAGCGATCATCAGCCCCACCGAGCCCGGAAACAGCAACTCTCGCGTGGCGTACCCGAATGCGTCTTCCCGGTCGCTCAGCGCGACGCCTTGCCGCGCCAGCATCGCTACCACGATCAGCCCCACCAACGCCCAGCCCACCGTACAGAAGCGCTTGATGAAGTTGCCGTAGGTCATCCCGGCGCGGCAACTCCGCTCCGTCCGCCCCGTGCCGACGGCGGCCAACTGGTGCGGCTGCGAGACGATGCCGATCAGGCCGTTCACCGTCAGCATCGCGATGACGAAGACGCTGATGTCTCCCGGCGTCACCATCGACAGCATGTTCGCGGGAAGTTCTTCGCGCAGCGCGCTGAACCCGCCGATCCGCGCCAGCCCCAGCGGGATCAGCATGAACGACAGAAGGATGATGAACACGCTCTGGACGAAGTTCGTGTAGGCGGACGAGACCAGCCCTCCGAAAAAGCTATACGCGAGAAATGCCGCCGTCATCCCCAGGACAACGGCGTTCGGCGAGAGTTCGCCGCCAGTGGCCGCGCTCACCAGCTTTCCGGCGCCTTTCAGCATCGCGCCGACGTTGAACGTCAGGAAAGCCAGCGCGAACACGACGTAAACGGCGCCCATGAAGTTGCCGTAGCGATCCTCGTACACCTCGCCCGTGGTCGTGCGGCGAAACCGGCGAAAAATCGGTCCGAGCAGCCAATAGAACGGCGTGATGAAGAGGTTCTTCCACTGGAACCAAATGGCGGAGTACCCCGACTGGTACACCGCCCCGGCCAGCGACACCGGCATTTCGGCATGCGTGCCGATGCCGAACGATTGCGCGATCAGAAGCCACACGCTGAATCCGCGGCGGCCGAGGAAGTAGTCCTCCGTTCCCTTTACGCGTCGGGCGACGATCAGCCCGATGGCGATATTCAGAGCGAAGTATACGATGATGACAACCCAATCAAGCCAGTGGAGGGCGATTTTCATGGCGGAGGCCCATTATACGAAACTGCGGATCGTCGTCCCTGTGCCCCTGCGGCCGCGGCCCCAAACCACCGCTGCCTGGGCGCGCGGTCCAGCCTCGGTCCAGCCCCCCCCGCGATGTGGAACGTGGCTCACGCGACAGCAGGTCGGGACCTGCCTACCGGACGAGCATCGCCGGCTCCACCGGAACGTCCAGCCGGAGTTCCTTCATGAACCGGCCGCGCATATAACCGAGCCAGTCGTCCGTATAGCGGTGGTTGAGATCCACCGTCGCGACCGCCGCCGTCCCCTGCTCGCGCGCGATGGCCAGCACTTCGCCGTCGGGATCGAGAATGTGGGTGGGATAATCGTATCCCGAGGCCGCGAGGAAGACCTGGTTTTCAATGGCCCGGGCCCTGCCAAGCGGGACGCTGCCTCCCCAGATCGGCATCAGGATCATCTCGGCGCCGCGAAGAGCAAGGCCGCGCGCCGGGTCCGCGTATTGCACGTCCCAGCAGATCATGATGCCGATCTTGCCGAAATCGGTCTGAAACACCGGATAATCGGACCCCGCCGTGATGCCGGCCTCGGTCTCTTCGCGCGGGATGTAGACCTTGCGATACTTGCCCGCGTATTTTCCCGACCGGTCGATGAGTACCGCCGTGTTGTAGATGGCGGGTCCTTCCCGCTCGTAGATCCCGGCCACGATGTAGGCGTCGTGCCGCCTGGCCGCCTCGCCCAGCCGTTCGGTCGTCGGCCCGGGTATCGGCTCAGCCACCTCCGCGTATTTCTTGCCGGTGTCAACCACCGTGATGCCCTCCGGCAGCACGATGACGTCCACCTTCCCCGTCACCGTCCTGTCGATCACTTCAATGAAGCGCGCAACGTTGTTTTCCGGAGAAGCGTCCGTCCGCGGGCGATACTTGATGGAGGCGACCGTCACCGGGCGCGGCAGTGGCGGCGAGATGGGCGTGAGCGAGATATCGTCCCACCAGACTGTGCCGGTGGGACAGTCCCACATCAGCAATTGCAGGCGAACGCCGCTGGCGCCCTTGGGAGCCGGAGCGTCCATGCTCACCCGCTTCCAGTCGCCGACTACCTGTGTCGCGAAGACGTAGTCCGGTTTGCCGGCCCGTTTGCCCTCGGCGGTAATCCAGTCCAGGCGCGGTACCACCTGCCGCGGCTCGTATGCGACATGCTCCGTCCGGTAGTAGGCCACGAATCGGTACCACTGACCCGGCCGGATTCCGTTTACCACCCGTTCCCAGCCGCCGCTGGCCGCTGTGTTACTGGCCCCCGAGACAACCAGCGCGCCGGGCTCTCCCCGAAAATTCACTTCGTCGACGTACACCCGCGGCGCGCTTTCCTCGCGCGCGGCCCAGACCTGCCAGCCGACGGGCAAGCCGCCAGGCGCGCTCGCGAACGAGGATTGCTCGAACAGTGGCTCCGCGCCTGCCGCGAGGGCCGAAATTACGATGAGCAATAGTGCGGATTTCATCTCTGCGTCAATTATAGCCGGGCGCGGGGCGTCGGCCCACGCAACGGTAAATCCCTGCCGGGGATTTATCGAGGTATTCTGTCTTTTTGGTCCGCTCGCGGAGACTCGACGCTAGACCAACGCTAGACCGCTTTCAAGCCGTACAGTTTGGCGGCGTTGTTGCGGTAGACCTTTTTCAACACGTCGTCGGGCAGGCCGATCCCGTAGATGCGCCATCGTCCCTGCGGCGGTACGGCCGCCGGCGAGTAGTCGAAATATTCGTCCATCGTTTCGAAGAACCGGAAATAACAGCGGTACATCGCCGGCTTCAGGTCCTGTTGCGGATACGCTTCGCCATTCGGCGTCGCGTCCGTGCCGAACATGATCCGGTCCGCATACTTCAGGAAGAACTTCCGCGCGCTGTATGGCTGCCGCCCGAGTTCTCCGAGCCGAGCCCCGGTCTCCACGTAGAGGTTCGGATACCGGTCCAGCCATTGCGAAACTTCTCCCAGGTTCTCCGGGTGGTTCGCGATGTGGTATCCGACGAATTTCGTCTTCGGATGTTTCTCGAACATCCGGTTGCGCGCCGCCAGCAACTCGGGCTTGCTCGGATAGTCCTTG
This sequence comes from Bryobacteraceae bacterium, assembly GCA_026129905.1. Taxonomy (GTDB): domain Bacteria; phylum Acidobacteriota; class Terriglobia; order Bryobacterales; family Bryobacteraceae; genus JAHCHE01. The sequence goes on from JAHCHE010000009.1 coordinate 68,355, forward strand.
CCGTAGAACGACCAGTCCGGATGGTTTCCCAGCTCTTCCCACCGCTCGTTGAACCGGTCGATCGGCGTGAAGAACGCGTCGGGATCGGAGGTGTGTATGGAGACCGGCATGTTCAACTGGCCGGCCACGTCCCACATCGGATCGAAGCGCGGATCGTCCACCTTGATCAGCGGTCCCTCGTCGCCCCGCTCGCGCAGGTACACGCCGAGCGTCTTGAGTACCTTGATGCCGACCGCGCCGGCGTCCCTGGCCCGCTTGATCTCATCCGCCTGCCAGTTCGCATACCCCGGTTCGCCCACCTTGTCCCATGCCGGTTCCGTCATCGTCAGGAAGCGTCCCGGATGCCGCTTCACCAGTTCTTCCACCGTCCGCTGGAGGTCCTCCCCGTAGCCGCCCGTCGAGTTGATCAACGTCTCCACGTTCATCTCATCCATCCATCGGACGATCTGGTCCACCTGTTCGGCGGGAATCTGCTTCGTGTTCGCTCCCATGTCCTTGCTGCTCTTGGTGGGATACATGTACACGTGCGTGTGGACGTCGATGGCCGGATACTTGGCTTTGTCCACCTTCGTTTCCGGAACCACCAGCATGCTCTTCGGTTCGAAATCGGTCAGATTCATCGTTGTTGTTGGCGCCGTTTCCTGGGCGCGCTCGGCCGGAGGCCGGCAGGAAGCCGCTGCCCCCGCGGCCGTCGTGGCCAGCAGGAATCGTCTACGTGTTGATGATGGCATGAAGTTGCGTCCGAAGTCCTTTCTCGGGGTTGAATAAGAGTTGTCGCTCTTATTTTACCCTCGGGGGCCGGTCCCGTCCCGCGGCGTCACCGGAACGCGAGGCTCCGGGAAAAGAACGGCAACATGGTCTTCTCGATCCGCTCGGCGACCCGGTTGGTGTGATTGCCCTCGTAGACCTCCGCCTGGTGGGCGATGCCGTAGTCGGTCAGCGTCCGTTCCAGCCTCCGGACGCCGGCCGCGATCGCCGCCTCCTCGGTCCCCGCGTCGAATCCGATCGCTTTCAGCCGTCTCAGGTTGTCGATGTACTGGTCGATCATCGCCAGCGGCGCGTTGGCCGCCCACTTTGCCACGATCTCCGCCTGAAGCGCGCCGTTTACCCACGGCAGGTCGAGAAATAGCGGCGGCTTCCTTGGATTGGGCGACCACGCCGCTCCGGACGCCAGCAGCGCCTTGGTGAGGAACTCCACCTTCTCGATCTGTTCCGGCGTCCGCACCGCTTCCGCCTCCGCAATCCGCTTGCCGTCCGCCAGCCCCGTGTTCGGCGTGAGACAGCAGGGATTCAGAAGATATACGCTCGAAAACACGTCCGGTCGCTTCATCCCGATCCGGAGCGCGCCATAGCCGCCCATCGAATGGCCCGCCAGGCCGCGCGAGGCCGCCGCCGCGATCGTCCGGTAGTGACGGTCGATGTGCGCCACCAGTTCATCCGCGACGAACGCCTCCCAGTTGCCCGTGGTGACCGAATTCGAGTACATGCTGCCCTGGTACCGGGTGAACGCGTTCGGCGTGACGACGATCGTCTCGCGCGCCTCGCCGCCGGCCAGCGCTTTGTCGATTACCAGAGGCAGATTGATCCAGTGCTTCTGGATTCCGTACCATCTCGCATCGTCGTCCGTGAACCCGTGCAGCATGTAGATCACCGGGTAGCGCCGGTTCCCTTCGCGATATCCCGGCGGCAGGTAAACGGAAACCTCGCGGTCCGCGGCGTCTCCGGCAAGGTTGCCTTCCAGGCCCTTGCCATGCGCCTTGACGCGCTCCACCGTTCCGGACGAAGCGCCCGTTTGCGGAAACACATGGACCGTTGCGCCGATCGCGATGGCCAGAATCAGGCCGATCGTCCACCGCAGTGATCTCATCTCGTTTATCCTCTCCGCACCGGCCTCGGTCTCCGGCGCAGCTTGCTGCGCGCGCTCATCGGACCACGCCTCGAAGCCTTATGATAGTGCGGAACCCCAGGCGCCGAATGAGCCCCTAGCAAACCGTCCCGCCGCACGCTACGCTTGAGGAAGCAGCGCGGGAGCAATCCAATCATGAAAATGCCCGGCAACATGCAGCAGATGATGAAGCAGGCCCAGCAGATGCAGGAGCGCCTGCAACAGGAAGTCGCCCTGATCCGCGTGGAAGCGTCGGCGGGCGGAGGAATGGTCACGGTCAAGATGGACGGCCAGAAGCACGTGCTCGGCGTAACAATCGATCCGGAAGTAGCCGGCGACGTCGAGATGCTCCAGGACATGGTCATGGCCGCCGTCAACGAAGCTGCCAAAAAGGTGGACGACGAGGCGCGGCAGAAGATGGGGGGACTCCTCGGAGGCATGGGCCTGCCGCCCGGGCTCTTCTAGCGCATGCCCGATTTCGCCGAACCTCTGGCCAACCTGATCCAGGAATTCAAACGGTTGCCCGGCATCGGCCAGAAGTCCGCCCAGCGGCTGGCGTTTCATGTCTTACGCTCGGACCGCGCCGCCGCCGAGCGGTTTGCCCAGGCCGTGCTCGACGTCAAGGACAAGCTAGGCCTCTGCGAGACCTGCAACAACATCAGCGATGGCGATCTCTGCCCCTACTGCCGCGACCCGAACCGCGATCAGTCCGTCATCTGCGTGGTCGAGGAGCCGCACAACATTCTGCCCATCGAGACCACCCGCAGCTACCAGGGCCTCTATCACGTCCTGCACGGGGCCATCTCGCCGCTGAGGGGCATCGGCCCGGAGCAGCTCAGGATCAAGAGCCTGCTCCAGCGGCTCGAGCGCCAGGAAGCGGCCGAGATCATCCTCGCCACCAATCCCACGGTCGAGGGCGAGGCCACCGCCTCGTACCTGTCTCGCCTCATGAAACCGCTTGGCCTGAAGGTAACCCGCATCGCGATGGGAATACCGGTGGGCAGCGACCTCGAGTTCGCCGACGAGGTCACGATGCTCAAGTCGCTGGAAAATCGAAAGGAAATGTAGCCTCGGTCCGCCTTCGCGGGATTGCTAAGATCGAAACATGCGGCTTGCAGTAGCGGCGCTGCTCGCGACTCTGGGCGTCGGAGCCGGGGCTACTTCGGAACCCGTACTCACCGCCCGCGACTGGCGGGAAACCCACGAGCGCGCGATCCTGGACGAATTCGTCGAGCTTCTGCGCATCCCCAACGACGGGCGCGACCTGGTTTCGATGCGCCGTAACGCCGAGGCCGTGGCCCGGCTGCTGGGCCGCCGCGGCGTGCAGACGAAGCTGCTGGAGACTTCCGGCGCTCCCCCCTCCGTCTATGGCGAGTTCCCTGTGCCCGGCGCCAAGCACACGCTGGTCTTCTACGCCCACTACGACGGCTACCCGGTCGAGCAGCGTCACTGGTACACCGGCGATCCGTTCCGCCCGGTGCTGATGAGCGGACGCGTGGAGGAAGGCGGGCAGCCCATCCCTCTGCCGCGTCCCGGCTGGCCCTCCGATCCGGCGTGGCGGCTCTATGCGCGGTCGGCCGCCGACAACAAGGCCGTCATCGTCGCGATGGCCACCGCGCTCGAAGCCCTGCGCGCCCGGAAGGTCCCGCTGCAATCCAACCTGAAGTTCTTCATCGAAGGCGAAAACGAGGCCGGCTCGCCTCACGTCGCGGCGCTTCTGAAAGCCCACCGCTCCACGTTACGCGGCGACGCCTGGCTCCTGTGCGACGGCCGGGTGCATCCCAGCGGCCAGCAGCAGCTCATTTTTGGCGTCCGCGGATTCGCCGGACTGGAACTGACCGTCTTCGGCGCCCCCGCCGAGCTGCCCGAAGGCCGCTACGGAGGGTGGGCCCCCAATCCGGCGCAACAGCTTTCCAGGCTGCTGGCAAGCATAAAGGACGATTCCGGCCGCGTCCTCGTGGAGGGCTTCTACGATGGCGTGGCCCCGCTCAGCGATTCCGAGAAGCAGGCGATTGCCGCCATCCCGGACAACGACGGGGCTCTGGCGCGGCAGCTTGGATTGCGCTTCACCGAGGGCGGCAAGCTGCGGCTTCCGGAAATTGTCACGCAGCCGTCGTTGAACATACTCGGCGTCTCCGCCGGCGCGGTAGGCGCCGACGCCCGCGAAGTCATCCCTTCCAGCGCCACCGCCTCGCTCATTATCCGGCTCGCCAAAGGCATGGACCACCGCAACACCATCGACCGCATCGTCGAGCACATACGCAAGAACGGCTTCTTCGTCACCGAGGAAGAACCCGGCGACGATGTGCGGGCGGCCCACGAGAAGATCTGCCGCGTCGTTCGCCAGCCCGGCTATAACGCCATGCGCACGCCGCTGGACCTGGAGATTTCCAAGCGCGTCATCGCGGCGGTGGAAGCGGCCCGCGGGCCCGTCATCAAGATCCCTTCCCTCGGCGGCAGTCTCCCCATCGCGGTCCTCCAGGATATCGTTCGCAGTCCGGCCGTCATCGTTCCCATCGCGAACGACGACAACAATCACCGCGCCGCCAACGAAAACATCCGCCTTCAGAACCTCTGGGAAGGAATCGAGACCATCGCCGCGCTTATGGCGATGCCGGCTTCCGAATCGGGCTCCGACTGACGGGCCCACCCGCCGCCTGACCTATAGCAGCCCTCCGCAACCACTTCCCGGAATGACTATATTGGAGGCGTCCGCCCGATCCGCAACGCCGTTGATGGGGCGGCAAGGAGATACTTAATGATTCGTCGCTTTATCACCGCCTACGTTGCCATCCTACTGGTGGCCGCATGCCTCGCCCTCGCCGCGCCGAAGCGCGTCGTGTTCGAGGGTCAGGAATCCGAGCACAAGTGGACGCTCAAAGAGCTGAACCCGGAACTTCCGGCCGACTGGACCGGATACGATTTTCTTGTGCTGGAGATGAAGGCCTCTTCGCCCCAGCGCTTCTATCTCACCTTCTACGCCCGCGACGGCGCGCAGAGGCGGCAGATGCATCCGCTGCCTAACGTTTGGATCCGCGCAGCCGTTCCCCTCCAGTACTACCGCGAGCCGAACCGCGCCGGCTTCGATCTCGCCTCCGTGGGTAAGGTCCCACGCAATTCCTTCTGGATCAGCACCGGCGGCGTCTACGGGCCGCTCAACGCCGTCGAGGCGATCGGGGTCACGATGCAGACGCCCCTCGGGAAACCAACCGTCGAGATTCGATCGGTCCGGCTCGCAAAGCAGGATCCCGGCTCCGACATTCTCGACAAGAAACCGGTGGTGGACGAGTTCGGCCAGTGGATCCCCGGGGACTGGCCGGCGAAAATCGGGAGCCTGGACCAGTTGAAGAAAGAATGGGCCGCCGAAGTAGCCGGCCTGGGCGCCGGCGATTTCGGCTACTGCAAATACGGCGGCTACGCGAATACCAAGGCCAAGGCGACTGGCTTTTTCCGCGTCGAACAGGTGGACGGCCGCTGGTGGTTCGTCGACCCCGACGGCCACCTCTTCTTCTCCACCGCCTCCACCGGAATCGGCAGCTTTGGCGGCGAGGCCCGGCTGAAGGGCCGCGAGGACTACTACGCATCCCTGCCGCCGCCGGATCTGGCCCCTGCCGCAACGCGGCGGTTCGGCGTACCCGGCTTCTACGCCTGGAACCTCGAACGCCGCCACGGCTCGGCCTGGAAAACGAAGTGGATCGACCTCGCGGTCCGGCGGATGGAGGAGTGGGGCATGAACACCGTCGGCAACTGGAGCGATCCGGGTTTGTGGGACGCCCGCAAGAAGGCGTACGTCGTCAACCTGCGAGGTTGGGGCATGGAAACCGGCTATATGGGGATGCCGGATGTCTTCTCGGACGAATTCCCGAAGATCGTCGACAAGGCGGCGGCCGAGCAGTGCGCCCCGCGCAAGAACGATCCCTACCTGCTCGGGTACTTCGTCGCGAACGAACCGCCGTGGCCCGGCCGCGAATCGCTGGTGGTGGACATCATCCTCGATCGGCCGCCAAGCACCATCCAGCGCGAGGCCAAGGCGTTCCTGGCCGGCGGCGACACCGCGGAGCGGCGCAAGCAGTTCATCTATCGCGCGTTCGACAAATACCTGGAAGTGATCAATGCGGCCATCCGGCGCCACGACCCCAATCACTTGAACCTCGGGCTGCGCTTCGGCGGCAGCCTTCCTCCGCCGGAGATGCTCCGCGCCTCGGCGGCGTTTGACGTCTACAGCCTCAACGTCTATTCCGTCTCGGTGAACCCCAAGCTATTGGAAGAGATCTATCAGGCGACCAAACGCCCCATCATCATCGGCGAGTTCCATTTCGGCATGCCGGGCCGAGGCCTGGCCCCGGGCCTGGTGCAGGTTCGCGACCTGGCCGAGCGCGGCGTTGCCTACCGCTATTACGTCGAGCAGGCGGCGGCGTTTCCGGCCTTCATCGGATCGAGCTGGTTCCAGTGGGTGGATCAGCCCGTCACGGGCAGAATGGACGGCGAGAATTACAACATCGGACTCGTCGACGTGACCGACCGGCCGTATGCGGACCTTGTGGACGCCATGAAGACAACCCACCGCCGGCTCCACGATGTCCACGCGGGAAAAACGCCGGCTTTCGACCAGAGGCCGCGCCCGCAGTAAGCGCCGGCGTCAGCGGAAGCCTCGGAACGCGGTCCCAGGCTTCCGCCCCGCGTTAAAATTGGGTCATGGCGACCGGCGCCCTGATTTCCGTGGCGGAGTACCTGTCCTCAAGCTATACGCCGGATGTGGACTTCGTTGAGGGCGAACTGCTGGAGCGGAACGTGGGCGAGAAAGATCACAGCCGGGTTCAAGGCCTTCTGACGGCGTTCTTGATTGGACTTGAGCAGAAGCTGGGCATCTGGGTTTATCCCGAACAGCGCCTCCAGATCGCCCCAACACGCTATCGCGTCCCGGACATCTGCGTCGTCGCCGGACCAGAACCCCGCGAGCAGGTTTTCACACAGCCGCCGTTTCTCTGCGTCGAAGTCCTCTCCCCCGAGGACCGCATGAGCCGGATGGAAGAGAAAATCCAGGATTACCTGGAATTCGGCGTGCCTTACGTCTGGGTACTGGACCCCCGCTCCCAGAAAGCATGGATTTACTCCAGCGACAGCCGGATGGAAGTCAAAGACGGCCTCCTCAAAACACGGGATCCCGTCATCACGGCGCCCCTCGACCGCTTGTTCGGGAGGTAGGCTGCGCCGCGCCTCCGGTCTTATTCGCTCTCAAACGAAATGTCGACGCGGCTCAAGTAGTCGGCTAACCGTCTCGCGACCTGACCGGCTTCCAGCGCCTTTTGTGCTTTCGCGGCGCTCTCGAGTTCGGCGCCGAGTTCGCTGACGCGCGGCAGGCCGTAGCCCGCGCCGGACCCCTTCATGTTATGGCCCAGCATCCGCACCAGCTCGAAGTCGCCGCGCGCGAGGGCTTCGTCGATAATTTCCACTTCCTTGCGCCGCTTCTCGATAAACCAGGGGACCAGTTCTCGCAGCCGCGGGTCGATGCGAACCGATATGGTTTCCGGCGGCGGGGCCGGCGGACGCGGGGCGTGGTTCCCCCGCGCATGCGTCTCCACCGCTTCGATCAGCGCCTGCTTGCGGATCGGTTTGGAAAGATGGGACGTGCAGCCCGCCTCGATGCTTCTCGCAGCCTCCGCCTTCAGCGCGTGGGCTGTCAGAGCGATGATCGGCAGCGGCGCCGCGTCCCTCGACCGCTCCCATTCGCGGATCCTGCGCGCGACGGCGTGTCCGTCCATCACCGGCATTTCGACGTCCAGCAGCGCCACGTCGTATTCCCCCGACAGAAACCGCTCCAGCGCGGCGCCCCCGTCGCGCGCCACGTCGATGGCGTAACGCGGGCCTTTCAGGTACGACCGGACCAGGAAAATGTTCTCCTCGGAATCCTCGGCCAGCAGTATCCGGATCGGCGGTTTCCCGCTCTCGGCCGCCGCCGGCGCCGCTGCGCCGCTTTCCACCCGCGTCCGCTCTTTTCCGAGCGCCTCCCGGATCGCCTCCAGCAGCTCGAACCGCTTCACCGGCTTCACCAGGTACGCGCCAAGCCCCAGCCGCGCGCTCCGCGTCGCATCCCCGCTGCGGTTGTCCGACGTCAACATCAGGATTACCGTGCCCGCGAGCGACGATTCCCGCACGACGAGTTCGGCCACGGTGAATCCGTCCATTCCGGGCATCCGGCTGTCGAGCAGCACAAGCTGATACGGCTCGCCTTCCTCTCGCGCGCTGTTCAGCTTCGCCAGCGCCTGCTCCCCGTGCGGCGCCGCGTCGATCCGCGCCCCCCAGCTCGACAGCATCTCGCGCAGGATCAGCCGGTTCGTCGCGTTGTCGTCGACGATAAGCGTCTTCAACCCGCGTATGTCGACCAGGTCGAGCGCGGGCTTCGCCTCATCGGAGGGCGAAACGGAAAAAGTAGCCGTGAAATAGAACGTCGATCCGCCTTCGGGCGCGCTGGCCGCCCAGATCCGCCCGCCCATCAGCTCCACCAGCCGCTTGGAAATCGCCAGTCCCAGGCCAGTTCCGCCGTACTTCCGCGTGGTGGAGGTGTCCGCCTGCGCGAAGGCCTCGAAAATCGAGTCGAGCCTGTCCGCCGGTATGCCGATGCCGGTATCGCGCACCGAAAACCGGAGCGCTCCCGGCTCCGCGCTCTCCGGGTCGCGCTCGGCTCGCAACACCACTTCACCCTTTTCCGTGAACTTGATCGCGTTGCCGAGCAGGTTCACCAACACCTGCCGCAGCCGTCCCGGATCGCCGATCAAACGGGCGGGAACGTCCGAAGCCGTGTGGCAAACCAGCTCCAGCCCTTTCTCGTGAGCCCGCACCGACATCAGCTCGGCCGTCTTCTCGACGGCTTCCGCCGGGTCGAACTCGATCGATTCGAGTTCCATGTACCCGGACTCCACCTTGGAAAGATCCAGCACGTCGTTGAGGACATTCAGCAGGTTCTCGCCCGCCCTCTGGAAGATCCGCACGTATTCGCGCTGCTCGGAGGTCAGCGGCGTCTCCGAAAGCAGATCGGCCATGCCGATAATCGCGTTCAGCGGCGTCCGGATTTCGTGGCTCATCCGCGCCAGAAAATCGCTCTTGGCGGTGTTGGCCCTTTCGGCGATTTCCTTCGCCTGCCGCAGGTCCTCGGCCGCCTCCTTCTCCGCCGTCACGTCCCGCGCCGCCGCGTAGATCTGCTGCTCGGCCGGAAACATGGTCGAGTTCCACTGGAGCCACCGGTACGAGCCGTCGCGAGTGCGGTAACGGTTCTCAAAGCGGATGGCGTCGTGTCCCTGCGACAGCCGCTCCACCGCCCCGATCGTCGCCTCCCGATCGTCCGGGTGGACGAAGCTCAGAAAAGGCGCCCCAAGCAGTTCCTCGCTCCGGAAGCCCAGCGTGCGTTCGAACGCCGGGTTTACCCGCTTGAAGTAACCGTCCAGCCCGGCGATGCAGAACATGTCCAGCGCCAGGTCGAAGAACCGGTCCAGATCCCTTTCGCTGCGCTTGCGTCCGAGGTACTGCCCGATCTGCCCGCCGATGGAGCCCAGCATCTGGAGCAGCCCCGGGTCCGGTTCCCGGATCTCCCGGCTGAAAAACTCCATCACGCCCAGGACTTCGTCGCCCAGCCGGATCGGGAATGCGAACGCGGATCGCAGCCCCTCCCGGGCGGCGACCGGCGCGCGGGGAAAATTCGGGTCGCGAGTGACGTCGGCAATCCAGGCCGGCTGGCCGCTAGCCCATACCCGCCCTGGAAGCCCGGCGCCGGGTTGGAACGTCGTCTCGCGGCTGACCGCCTCGAAATCCGGCGCCGGCTTCGCGCTCGCGTGCCAGCAGGCGACGAATCGCAGCGAGCCCCCCGCTTTCTCCATCGTCCACAGCGCGCCCCATTCCCAACCCAGGTTCCCGCAAACGGCCTCGAAGACCCCGGCGCACGCGGCCGCCAGGGATTCCGACTCCTGCAACACCCGCGTGACTTCGTCGCGAGTCGCCACGCGCCGCCCGGCTTCGTTGTTCTCCGTGTTCTCCGTCGCTGGATCGCTGCCGATCATGCCCCCTCCGGACTGGCAGGATTCGTCCGCAGTATAGCGTAACCGCAGCGGTTTCCGCGCCTTGTGTTCGCTTGATCACTCCCCCGGATACTTATCTGCGCGATCGCTTCCCTCAACTGCAGGGAGGCGAATGGCGGCTGGTGGTCGACCGGGGAGTCGCTACGACAACCGCCGGGATCGCCGCATCGATGCCGATGTCGCTCACCGACCCTGGTCACAGACGCGCGGTCTCGGACCTACCGCTCACGCGCAGTGACGTTCTCCCCGCGCCGACGGTGCGCGGCAAACCGGCAACGGCGTCCGCATCCTCCCCGACAAAGTCGCAATAAGCTGGTCTGCGGAGCGTCTGCTTCCGTCGATTGGTGATCGGCGACCGGTAAGCGCCCTGGACGAAGCCCTTCATGAGATCGCCAACTGTCCGGATGGCCACAGCCCGGGAGTTAACCGGACACAAGGGCGTTTATCGTTCCTGACCTGAACCGCACCGCTAGGACGACCATCCGACTACCCCCCCAAGCGCTCCACTTGCGAATCAACAAGCCGGCATGCGATGTGGACCGGGCCGGTGATCCACTGGGCGCAGCCGGTGCCGGGCATTTGAGCGCCCGCGTCATATCGCGGTGGGCGTGGTCTGAATTTGCTGCTGGAGTTCTTCCAACGTTTTGATTGGCAGGCGCACCTTTCTATTGAGAGTCAGGGGTAGATTGGCGATCCACGTAACGCAACGTATGTCGACGTATATTCCCGTAAGCCTACGAGACGGGCCAGCGCCACCGCTCAGATGGGCCTGGGGGGGCCGTGGGATGGCCCTATCGGGACCGAGACGTCGGCCAGCATCGATGTTCCGCCAGGGCGCGCGGCCGAATTCCGCGTCCGTCAGCCCCTCACCCTGCGCGCTGCACCTCCGCCGCCGCGCGTCGGTCCAGGCAATCAGGCCCGGCGGGAAGCGCGACTGCTCTTAGCCATAGAAACGAAAATCCTGAGGCTCCCCATTTCTACAGCTTCGGTGACGACATTGCTGACATAAATGTTCTATATAATATTGAAGTGGCACTTCGTGCGCTCCATGCCGAGGATGATGGCTTGATCTGCCCGGATGTAGGCGGCTGGGCGGAAAGCAAATATCGCCTCCTGGCACTGTACGACGAATTGTTCTCGACGGGCATGAAGAATAAATGGGACCAGCGAGTGTACATCGATCGTAATTGATTAGCGACCTTCTTGGCTCAAGTGGACTCGGGCAAGGGCTTGGGGCGCAGCAGCAGACGGAATGTTTCGGCGACGGAGGCGCCGCCTTTCTTGACGGCGGTTCTCGCCACGCTGGTAAAGGCGGCAAAGGCTTCGGCCCCGCGCGTGTTCTTCGAGCAGTGCGACACCTTGCGGGCGATCACCGCCGGTCGTAGCGCCCGTTCCGCCCGGTTGTTGGTGGGCTCGACGTCCGGGTGGTGGAGAAACGTCAGCACGCGGCTCCGATCATGTTGCAGGCCAATGCCGTCCAGCAGCCGCTGATTGTCCGGATCCCGCAACCGGCGGATGCGCAGGTGACGAGTGAGTTCCTGCTCGATCCGGTTCACCTCGGCCTGGTAGTCCATGGCCTTGCCCGCCCGCCGGTCGCGCCAGAGTTGATTGGCCTGTTGCAGCAGTGTCTTCAACCGCGCGCCGAACGCTTTCGCCGCGCCGCTCTTGCTGGCCACCACCTCCGTCACGTTCCCGATCAGATGCGACAAGCACTTGTGCTGCTTCACCCCGCTCAACTCCGCCGCGTTGTAGCTGGGTCCGCGATCGGTCACCAGCGTCCCGCCGTAGTCGCCGGGCACCAGCTCCCGCACCTGTTCGTTGCCGTGCTGGCGCCGAACTTGATACGCCGTTTGCTCGTCGGTGTCGAAGGCCATCAGAAACGCGCTCTCCCCGTCGACGCGCCAACCGGTGTCGTCGGTATAAACGACCGCTGCGTTCCGCACTTGCTTCCGCAGCCGCTGATAAGCTTGGCCGACGGCTCCGCTCAGCTGCTTCAGCGCGTCCTGCGTGATCGCGCTCGAGGTCAACGCGATCCCTGTCATCTCCCGCAAGATCGCCGGCAGCCTCCGCACCGGCACGCCATGGCCGTAGTGCAGCGCATGGGCCATCGCTCTGACGCCTGGTCCGAGACGATGGGCGGTGGCGCCGTGCTGATCCGCGGCGACCTCCGGATGTTGCCCGCGTACGGTCCGGCCGCAGCGCCGGCACCGGCACACCTGGATCCGGAACACGCGGATCACCGGCTGCGGCCGAGGCGCAAGGTCGGTCACCGACACGTTTTCGGCCGCCTCCGCTTCCAACGCTCCGCCACACCAGCGACACAAGGCATGAGCGACGGGCACATCCACCGGCGGATGATTTGGCGCGGCCGCTGGTTGCGCGCGGCGGCGGAATTCTCCCTGCCCGGGCTTGCGTCCTGGTTTTTGGGGGTTCGGTTTCCGTTTGCCCTTCGAGAACGGCGCGGCGCTGCGGTGCTGCTGGCGGCGCAACTGCTCCACCAGTTGACGGAGTTCCTCGTTCTGGCGGAGCAGTTCATGGATGAGGCGGATCAGCCCCGCTCGATCCAAAGCCTCCAGATCATCCACCATAAAACATTCATTAACACTTTTGTTTTATGGCTGGCAAGTCCCGTGCGAAATCGCGCGAGATCGGGAAACGGACACCCCGCGCCGATGACGGCGAGAAGGTCGCTAACCAGTTACCATCGATCTATACGCCGGCGCTGGGTATAGCCGAATTCAGGGAACGAAAACGGTTCTCATGGGGTCACCATTCATCGCGCTCACCGTGCCCGATCCGTTCGACAAGTACATTTTCTGCGAGGAGAGCGCGGAACTCATGGCCGGGCTGAGGGCTCGAGTGGAGCGGATTGCGCCGACAGCGAGCGTTACCTTCGTCCCCGGGAGTTGCGATGCTGAGATCGACAGGATCTGCGCCGCGATTCCGAAGGGCTCTTCGAGCAACACGACTTTGAGCCTGTGTCTAGTGGACCCGTTCGATTTCGGCATGAAGTTCGAGACCCTGCGGCGGCTTTCGGCCGTATTCATCGACTTCGTAGTGCTACTGGCGATCGGCATGGACGCCAACCGGAACTACGACCACTATGTCGATGGGCACTCCACCAAGATCGACGAGGCTCTCGGCAACACGCAGTGGCGCGAACGGTGGAAGACCGTGGGCGTCAGGAAAAGCGACTTCAGGCCGTTCCTGGCCACCGAATTCTCGTTGAGCATGGCCTCGCTCGGCTACCTCCAGAAACCGCTGGACCGCATGAAGCTGGTCCGATCCGTCGAAAAGAATTTGCCACTGTATTACCTTGCGTTATTCTCTCGCAACGAGATGGCCTATAAGTTCTGGGACGACGTGCTCAAATATAGCACGGATCAGACAAGCCTCTGGGACTAAGCTTATGTCGCTGTTTTCAAAAATAGAGTGGACTGATGCGACATGGAACCCTGTGCGCGGTTGCACCAAGATCAGTCCCGGCTGCAAGCACTGCTACGCTGAGCGGTTTGCGGAGCGCTTCAGGGGAGTGAAGGGGCATCCGTTTGAGCAGGGCTTCGATATCAGAGTCGTACCGCATAAGCTGGGCGAACCTCTTCGGTGGAGCGAGCCGAGGATGATTTTCGTGAACTCAATGAGCGACCTCTTCCACGACGAGGTCCCGGAATCGTACATCGCTCAAGTGGCCGCCACGATGCGCCTTGCGCGATGGCACACGTACCAGGTTCTCACGAAGCGCTCAGGGCGTCTTAGAGAATTGCTAGCCGGTCGCTTAAGGGACGCAGCGGCCGAGGCTCACATATGGTGGGGTGTATCGGTGGAAGACCGTCAGTATGGACTTCCGCGAATTGCCGACCTGCAAGCTGCGCCTATCGCAATGCGGTTCCTTTCAGTTGAACCGCTGCTGGAGGATGTTGGCAAACTGCCGCTCCGGGGAATCTCGTGGGTGATAGTCGGGGGGGAAAGTGGCCCCGGGGCGCGTCCGATGAAAGAGGAGTGGGTTCTTTCGATTCGGGAGCAATGTGAGGCAGCGAAGGTCCCGTTTTTCTTCAAACAGTGGGGCGGCGTGCGCAAGAAAGCATCGGGAAGACTGCTCCGCGGCCGAACCTACGACGACATCCCCAATCGTGTGCAGAACCCCAGCCTGCCAGCTGTGGTGCGCCTGCGGCGCACATTCGAAATCGAGAGTGCCGCGCTTGTGCAGATAGGGATGTAGCCGAGCCAAACGATCGGTAAGCGCCGTTCGGAGAAGTCTCGCAGGATTACTCCCCGGAAGCCGGCTTATATCCTACGCTGGGCGACTTCGCCGCTGCAGGCGCCTACGGCAACCCGTACCCCAACCTTTCAACCCGCGAAAACCCGTCTGGGACAGCCACCGGCTGCGCGAGCCGTGGGACTTCTGACAGATCCGTTCGGCAGCGAGTCCTCAGAGGAAATTAGCGTCTGGAACCAAATAATCTTTACATTTAAGAGGAGGCGGCGCATCATGAAGACATGGAGCTTCATGAGCGTTTCAAACAGAAGTTCGCTGTCCTGTTTGCCTACCTCGACGAGCGTCAGCGCCGAATCGCGGCCGCCCTGGAAGCGCGGTCGCTCGGACACGGAGGTGTCACCGCGGTGGCCAAGGCAACCGGCATGAGCCGTCCCAGCATTCATCGAGGCCTCGGCGAACTGACGCAACGCAAGCCCGGTGTCCCTTTGGGGCGGTCTCGCAAACCGGGCGCGGGACGGAAACCGGTGACCGATCGCGATCCTGAGATTGTCCAGCAACTGGATCGGCTGGTGGATCCAGACACGCGGGGTGACCCGATGCCGCCGCTGCGTTGGACGTGCAAGAGCACCCGGCAGTTGGCGCAGGCCCTGACAGAGGCAGGACACCCGGTCAGCCACGGCGTGGTGGGGGAACTGTTGGGCTCGATGGGATACAGTTTGCAGGCCAACGTCAAGACCAAGGAAGGGGCCAGCCACCCAGACCGGGATGCTCGATTCCCGCCGGAGGCCCGGCCGCCCGGACCAACGCGCGAACGGCGTCCACGCACAACACGGCGGCGTGCCGGGACTCGCGCGTCAGGCCGCCCACGGCCGCCTCCACCGCCCCCGCGTCGAGGCGCGCCAGTTCTTCCACCGACTTCCCCGCCATCCATACCGTGAGAGCGGAACCGGCGGCAATCGAGGCGGCGCAACCGCAGGTTTTGTAACGGGCCTCCGCCACCACCCCGGCGTCAAAATGCGCCGATAGACGCATGATGTCGCCGCAAGCGGGGTTCATCACCTCCACCGTGATGGCGGGCGGCGCCAGTTCGCCGACGTTGCGTGGATTTCGGAAGTGTTCCAGGAGGAGTTCGCTGTACACCGCGCGTTCACCACTATGTCACAATGTCCGGGTGATCGTGGTCGCCGCGGTGATCGAACAGGACGGGCGGCTGCTGATCTGCCGGCGCAAACAGGGCGCCAGGCACCCTCTGAAGTGGGAATTTCCCGGTGGAAAGGTCGAGCCGGGAGAGTCGCCGCGGGCGGCTTTGAAGCGCGAACTGGAGGAGGAACTCGCCATCCGGGCGACGATCGGCCGCGAAATCGTCCGGTATGAGCACCAATATCCCCGCCGCCGCCCCATCCTGCTGATCTTTTTCCGGGTGGCGCGCTTCGAGGGCGTCATGCGCAACAACCAGTTCGAAGAGATCCGCTGGGAAAAGGCGGGCGAGTTGCCGCAGTACGACTTCCTGGACGGCGACCTCGACTTCATCCGGCGTCTCTCGCGCGGCGAATTCCGCGACCCGGGGTAAACCGCGTAACGGCTCGTCCAACCCGTGTAACATGAAGAGTTAGCCCCCCATTCGGGTTTACGCTTTCCATGGACTTCGAGAACCTCGATCTGAAGACGACGGTCAATCTGCCGCGCACCGGCTTTCCGATGAAAGCCAACCTCCCGCAAAACGAGCCGAAAATTCTGGCGCGTTGGGATGAAACGAAACTGTACGACAAGATTCGTACATCGCGCCAGGGCCGGCCGCGGTGGGTGCTCCACGACGGTCCCCCGTACGCCAACGGCAACATTCACCTGGGTACCGCTTTCAACAAGATCCTGAAGGATTTCATCGTGAAATCCAAGAGCATGGCCGGCTACGACGCGCCTTACGTGCCGGGTTGGGACTGCCACGGCCTTCCGATCGAAATCAAAGTCGACAGCGAGCTTGGGGACCGCAAGGTGAGCATGTCGCGCTCCCAGATCCGCGCGGCCTGCCGCCGCTACGCCGAGAAGTACGTCGGCATCCATCGCAGCGAGTTCAAGCGGCTGGGCGTGCTGGGGCGCTGGGAAACGCCTTACCTGACGATGAGCGCCGGGTACGAGTCGGTCATCGCCCGGGCCTTCGTCGATTTCCTCGACAAGGGATACATCTACAAAGGCCTGAAGCCGGTCCACTGGTGCATCCATTGCCGCACCGCGCTGGCGGAAGCCGAAGTCGAGTACGAAGACCATGGCAGCCCGTCGATCTGGGTCCGCTTCCCGCTCACTTCGGACCCGGAGAAGATCGATCCTGCGCTGGCCGGCCGCAAAACGTACGGCCTCATCTGGACCACCACCCCTTGGACCATACCGGCGAACATGGCGATCGCCTTCCATCCGAAGTTGACGTATGTCGCCGTCGAAAGCCGCGGCGGCGTCTACATCGTTGCCAAGGAACTGGTGAAAGCGGCCGTCGACGCCTGCGGGTGGCCGGACGCGAACGTTCTGGCGGAAGTTCCGGGCACGCAACTGGAAGGACTCGTGTTCCGGCATCCGTTCATCGAACGGGACTCGCTCGGGATACTCGCCGATCACGTGACGCTCGAGCAGGGCACCGGCGCGGTGCACACCGCTCCCGGCCATGGCCATGAAGACTATCTGGTTGGGCGCCAGTACGGAATCTCGATTTACTGCCCGGTTGACAGCGCGGGCCGCTTTTTCCAGAGCGACGGAAGCGAGGGGCGCTTGCCGGACGAGATCGTCGGCAAGACCGTATGGGACGCCAACCCGACCGTGGTTGAATTGCTCAAGCGCGAGGGCGCGCTGGAGGCGGAGAAGACGATTCGCCACAGCTACCCGCACTGTTGGCGCTGTCACAATCCCACCATTTTCCGGGCGACCGAGCAGTGGTTCATCGGCATGGAGCGCAACGAGCTTCGCGCCCGGGCGCTCGAAGCCATCCGCACCGTGCGATGGCTGCCGGCTTGGGGGGAAGAGCGGATCTATAACATGATCGCGACCCGTCCGGACTGGTGCATTTCGCGCCAGCGGGCGTGGGGAGTGCCGATCATCGTCTTCTACTGCGCCTCGTGCCGCGCTCCGTATACGGAACGCGCGGCGCTGGACGGGGTGGTGAAGCTGTTCGAAGAACGCACCGCCGATGCCTGGTACGAGTTGAGCGCCGCGGAACTGGCGGGACCGGAGGCGCGCTGCCGCGAATGCGGGGGCGCCGAATTCGAGAAGGAGATGGACATCCTCGATGTCTGGTTCGACTCCGGTTCGTCGCACCTGGCGGTGGTGAACGAACGCGAAGGCCTGCACTGGCCGGCCGAGCTTTACGTCGAGGGCGGCGACCAGTACCGGGGCTGGTTCCACAGCTCGCTCCTGGTTGCGGTGGGCCTGCGCGGAGCCTCGCCATACCGCCAGTGCGCCACGCACGGCTGGACGCTCGACGCCGAGGGCCGCGCGATGTCGAAATCCATCGGTAACATCGTCGAGCCCATGGCGGTGGCCCAGAAGCACGGCGCGGAGCTGCTGCGATTGTGGGTAGCTTCGGTGGAGTTCACCGAGGATGTTCGATTCTCCGACACCATTCTGGCGCGGTTGACGGAAGCCTACCGCAAACTGAGGAACACGTTCCGCTTCGCATTAGGGAATCTGGACGATTTCGACCCCGCCGCGGATGCCGTGCCGGCGGCGGAGATGATCGAGATCGATCAGTGGATCCTGGTGCGCGCCGCCGAAGTGACGCGGCGTTGCCGCGCATGGTACGAGGAATTTGCCTTCCACCGGATCTACCAGGCGCTGTATAACTTCGCCACAACGGACCTGAGCGCCCTCTATTTCGACGTGCTGAAGGACCGGCTGTACACGGCGGGCCGCCGGTCGAAGGCGCGGCGGAGCGCTCAGACCGCGCTGTACCGGGTGACCTACGCGCTGGTCCGGCTGCTGGCGCCGCTGGTGAGCTTCACCACCGAGGAAGTCTGGGGCTACTTGCGTAAGCCGGAAGGGGCGCCCGAGAGCGTTCACATCGGGCTGTTCCCGGAGCCGGAAGAATTGACGGAAGGGCTCACCGAACAGCAGCGGCTTCGCAGTTCGGATTGGGAGCGGCTGGTGGAGGTTCGCGATAACGTGCTCAAGAGCCTCGAGGCTGCGCGGAAGGGCGGATTTATCGGAGCGCCCCTGGAAGCCCGCGTTCATCTGAAGGCAAACGGGGATTTATATCCGCTGTTGAGCGAATACGCAAGCGACTTGCCGGCGCTGTTCATCGTTTCACAGGTATCGATGGAGGGACATTCCGAAGCCACCCTGGCGGTTCATGTGGACCGCGCAACCGGGACCAAGTGCGAACGCTGCTGGAAGTACGCCGCCGACGTGGGGAGCCACCCGAACCTGCCGACGGTCTGCGCCGCCTGCGCCGCGGCGGTGGTGGAGAACGCCGGCGGTTGAGAGTGCGCAGTCCCAGGATTCTGGCCCTGATGATTGCCGCCGCGATCGTTCTGGCCGACCGTTTGACGAAGTACTGGATCGAGACTAGCGTGAGCTTGTACGACACGTGGGTGGTGATCCCCGGATTCTTCAACATCGTCCACACGCAGAACACGGGCATGGCCTTCGGGCTGTTGTCGGACGCCCCGGGGGCGTGGCGGACGATCCTGCTGATCGGGGTGGCGCTGGCGGTGCTCGCGGCGGTATTTTTCTCTCTGTGGAACCTGCCGGCGCAACCGGCGGACGGCCAGAAATACACGCGTTTGGGCCTGGCGCTGATTCTTGGCGGGGCGATCGGCAACCTGTACGACCGGATCGCGCAGGGCAGCGTGACCGATTTTCTCGAGTTCTACGCCGGCGCATACAGTTGGCCGGCGTTTAACGTAGCGGACAGCGCCATCACGATTGGGGCGGCGCTCCTGGTTCTCGATCTGCTGAGGTCGCGCCGGGCGGCGTCAGGAACGTAACATGCATCCGAAGCTGATCACTATCGGGGACTTCTTCCTGCCGACGTATGGCGTCCTGGTCGCGACTGCCTTCCTAGCCGCGCTGTGGATCGCCTCGCGCCTGGCGCGCAAATCCGGGCTGAATCCGGACCAGGTGACCAACCTGGGAGCGTATTGCGCCCTTTCCGGACTGGTTGGCGCCAAGCTGCTGATGATCCTGCTCGACTTCGATTACTACCGGCGGAACCCCGGCGAGATCTTCTCGCTATCGACGTTACAGGCGGGGGGAGTGTTCTACGGGGGCTTGGTGATCGCTCTGCTGGTTGCGTGGCTGTACATGAGGAGACAGGGACTGCCGGCCGCCCGGACGGCGGACGTGTTCGCTCCGGGCCTGGCGCTGGGCCACGCGATCGGCAGGCTCGGGTGTTTCGCCGCCGGTTGCTGCTGGGGCGTGGCGTGCGAGCGCCCGTGGGCGGTGACATTCACCGATCCGGAAGCGCACCGGTTGGTCGGCGTGCCGCTGAATACTCCCTTGCATCCGACGCAGCTTTACGAGGCGGCGGCGGAATTGGCGACGTTCGGAGTGGTCTACTACCGGTTTCGGAAGCCGCACCGCGACGGCAGCATTGTGGGGCTGTACCTGATCCTCTATTCCGTGGCGCGGTTCGCGGTGGAATTCCTGCGCTTTCACGATCAGCCCAATCCCTTCGGCGGACCGTTCTCGGCCACGCAATGGATCTCCCTGGCGCTGCTGGCGGTGGGTCTGTTCCTGACCTTGCGAAAGAATACGGCGGCGCCAATGGCGAGCCGAACCTTGCCCGAGGCGGCGCCGGCGCCCAAGCCCGTGAGCCACAGAAAGTGAAGACGATGGCGACGATTCTCCCATTTCGAGCGTATCGCTATGCCGCCAAAGCGGGCGCTCTGGCGAACCTGGCGACGCAGCCTTACGACAAGATCACGCCGGAGATGCAACAACGCTACCTGGAACGGAGTCCCTACAACTTCGTCCGGCTGGCGCTGGGGCCGCGGCGCGAATCCGACTCGCCGGAGGACAACGTCTACACGCGGGCCGAGCGGCATCTGGAGGAGTGGATCGGCGAGGGCATCCTGGTCCAGGATCACGAGCCCGCCTTCTACGCGTATTTCCAGGAGTTCACCCTGCCGGACTCCGGCGACAAGGTGACCAGAAAGGGATTCATCGGGCTGGGGCAGATCGAGGACTACGCGAACGGCGTCGTTTTCCGGCATGAGCGGACGCTTCTGGGCCCCAAAAAAGACCGGCTCGAGCTTCTGCGGCGCACGCGGACCCACATTGAACAGATCTTCATGCTCTACTCCGATCCCGAGTTTGCGATCGACGGCATCCTGGACCGCGCCGCAGGGCAAACGCCGGAGGCGTGCGTGGAGGACGAGTACGGCGCCGCGCACAAGCTGTGGCGGATCGGCGATCCCGAGGCTACCACCGAGATCACCCGGCGAATGGCCGGCGCGAAGCTCCTGATCGCGGATGGGCACCACCGCTATGAAACGGGGCTGACCTACCGGGACGAGAACCCCGGGCTGGCGGCGGCCCGGTTTATGATTATGACGCTGGTGAACATGCACTCGCCCGGGTTGAAAATTCTCGCGACGCACCGGGTGGTGAGCGGGCTCGATCGTCTGGACGTTGCGGAATTCGCGCGGAAGGCGGGCTCCTGGTTTCACGCCCAGCGGCTGGAATCATTGGGGGCGCTGAAGGAAGAATGGGCGAGTCCCAAGCCGGACCGCATGCGGATTGCGGTTGTGGCCGCCGGCGCGGAGGGCATCCTGTCGCTCGAGAAGGATCGGCGGCCGGGAGAACTCGACGTCGCCCTGGCGCACGATCTGCTCCTGAACGACGCGCTCGGCATCGGGGACGAGGCTGTCCGCGAGCAGAAGCACCTGCGATATGTCCGGGGTTTGGAGGCCGCCGCCGCGGAGGTCTTTTCCGGTTCCGCCCAATTGGCCTTGCTGCTGGAGCCGGTGACGGTAGAGCAGGTAGCGGACGTTTCGTTTTCAGGCGGCGTGATGCCGCAGAAGTCGACGGATTTCTACCCGAAACTGCTTTCCGGCCTCGCGCTGTACAGGATGTGACGGCTACCTCGGCCGCGCGGCGGGCAGGGGAACGGCGGCGCCGGTCTTCACCGATTTCTTCGCCGCCTCAAGGATCTCCACGACGTCGACATTCATCTCGAGCGAGACGAGATCGCCGAGTGGTTGTCCGCCGCGGATCGCCTGGAGCATGTGGGCCACTGGTTCGGCGCGTTCCGGAGGCAATAGGGCGAGGTCAAGCGGGCGCGCCTGCTCGCGTCCGGAACGCAGTTGGACGGCATCCCGGGTGACGTCGAGACTGGCCTCCAATCCGAAGACTTCAAGGTCCTGAAACCCGCGGGGCAGGTCCCAACTGCCTTCGAACAGCCCGACGCCGTTGCGGTACGACAGGATCATCGTCGAATTGTCCTCTACCTTGGGGAAGGTTTCCGGACGGAGATGGTTCACGTGGGCGTAGACCTTTTCCGGCCGGCCCAGGTACCACAGGCTCCAGAGCGCGTTGTAGCATCCGAAATCCACCAGTGCGCCGCCTCCGTTTTTGACAGGGTCCGTCAGCCAGGCAAAAAAGTACTGGCTGCGAGCCCCCGTCGATCCGGGACCCCCGTGGCCGACGATGCCGCGCAGGCGCCAGACCTTGCCCAGCCGGCCGGAATCCGCCGCGGCCTTTGCGGCGTAGTTGGAGGGCCACCACGCCATCTGGTAGTTGGTCATCACCTGGATGCCGTGCTTGCGCGCCAGGCGCGTGATGGCGAGCGCATCGGCGAGCGTCGATGCAAGGGGTTTCTCGAAGATGACGTGGATCTTCCGGGGGGCGCAGGCTTCGACGATTTCCAGGTGGCGGTTGTTTTCGACGAAGGCCCAGACGACGGTGGGTTTCACCGCGTCGAGCATCTGCCTGTAGTCGGAGGCGAAGACGGCATCGGGAGCGCCCATCTTGCGGGCTTCGCCAACCAGGTCCGGGTTTGTCTCGGCGATCCCCACGAGCCGAGCGGGCTGGCCGCCGATCATCCGCTCGAGATGACCCCAGACGTGCGAGTGAACGAGTCCTATTACGGCTACCGTGTCTTCCTGGGCGGCGAGGGTGGTGGCGAAGACAACCAGCATAAGAAAGCGCAACACATTGGGTAGTGTAATGCGGCCGGAAGCGCCACGGAACGGATCGTCGGGGCGGGAGCAAGTTTCGAGGCCCGGCCCTGAAACGGCCGGGGTGCGAGTTTTGTCTTTGGAGGAGTAGCGGTTAAAATAGTACAATACCCCGACAGGACGATTGTTTTACGGAGGGAGCATGAGGCGCACTCTGCCACTTGCCATTGGCTGTTGCTGCTTGGTTGCAGCGCTGTATGCGCAGGATCTCGGAAGCCGGGTCCGGCAATTGGAAGCGCACGGCGACGCCACGGGCGCTCTGGAACTGCTGCGACAGGCGGTTCGCGAGCAGCCCGATAGCGTGAATACGCTGGCGCAATACGCGGAATTTCTGGACCGGCGCGGAGACTTGAAGGCCCGGGAAGCTTACGCGTCCCTGCTGGCGAAGCTGAATGGAGACGACCGCCGGAAAGCCGAGATCGCCCGGAGACTCGTGGTGCTCGACCTGATGGCCGGCGACAACCGGGCGGCCGCCCAGCGCCTGGACGCATACCGGGCGGCGGGCGGTGGCGATATCGGACAGGGCGTGACCATCGCGCCGCTGGAGACCGGTCAGCAAGCCGCCGGAGACTATATCGAGATCCCGGGACCGCTGCCGTCGTTTTCCAGAATGGCGGCCATCTCGCGGGAACTGGAACTGGAGCACGTGCTGCCGGCGATCGCGCGGAACGTGGTAACGAGCGGCTACCAGGCCTCGGCCAGCTACGAGGGGCTGCAGCCTACCGAATACCTGAAGCTCGTAATCCGCTACCTGTCACAAGCGCGGGAGCTGGAAAAGCTGGCGGACGAATCGCAGCACATCCGGATCGAAACCTGCGATTCGCCCCAGACGGCGGAACTGCTCCGGGTTCTGGGATACCGGATGCGGGGGGCTTGCGGCAGCGACGTGATACTGGAAACGGTGAACGCGACGCGCGCCTTTCTGACCATCGACTCGGCTTTTCCCTTGGCCGAGTTGGAGCAGGCGCTGCGCACCAGCCGGCCCTTCGTTTACGACTACAAGCCCACGCGAGTGCCGATCCTCTACGGAGAGGAGTACTGGCTGGCGGGCCAGGACAGGCGGCGGAAGGAGCCGTTCATTAACGCGTTCCTTGGCGATCCCGCCATGTGCCGGCTGTACCTTGGTCTATCGAAGCTGGATCCCGAGACGGCGGAGACGCTCCGGAAGACGGCGGAACTGCCGCGGCTGAAGGCTTTCGCCCACGTGCTCGACTTTTTCGGCGCATTCTTCGAGATCCGCAACGGCAAAGCGGTGGTTCCGGGCGACGCCCGCAGCGAGGAAATGTGGGCAAAGATGGTCGGCGCCCCGCCTTCCCAGGGCGGCGAGTTTTTCCTCCGCCTGATCGCGAAGGACGACGGGTGGCTGGCAAGTTACTTCGATTGCCTCCTCCGAGCCAGCGGCGCGGCGAGGAATTACCTCACCGAGCCGACGAGGTTGGATCGCTTCTATCAGGCGGTGCGGGGAAGGGTGACCAGTCCCGGGCCGGCGCGGCCGGTGTTCCGGTCCAACGCCGACCTGATGCTGTTGGTGACCAGGTTACGCCTGGATCCGGACGGAAAACCCCACATGCCCGGAACCCTCGAGGTCTGGAGGAACTTATTTGTCCACTACCCGGACAAGGAGTACGACCAGAAGCTGAGGCAGCAGGCGCCGAATTGGAAAGACCCTGACGACGTCCTCGAAGCGCTGTTCGCCCTTTGCCGCAAGCCGGTAGGCAACGACCCGCTGAAGATCTACCTGGCGCTGAGCGACGCCAACCGGCATCGGGCGCGGCCGCTGGAGCCGGCCACCGTCGACCGGTTGGCGCGGTCTTATAAGGAGATGAGCGCCCAGTACACGATCTTTACCGAAACCGACGCCATCGCCGACAGGACGATCCTCGCCTACATGGACAAGGCGGCCGAGATCAACCAGATCGGCAACCGGTTGCTGCGCTCTGACGTCGCCGGCAGCATGCAGGCGCTGGTGGGGCTCTGGCAGATTTTCGTCCGCAATGGCGCCACTCCTGCCGCCGAGGCGGACCAGACGCTGTATTCCATCCTTGAAAAGTTCGGGAGGCTGAAGGACCACGTCGAGTTGTTCGACAGCGCCTCGGCGGGCGTGCAGACGCTGCTCCAGAGCACGCACGGACCTTCAAACCTATCCGCCAACGACCGGCTGATCGACCTGTTGGTGGGAGCGGCCAAAACCGAAGACCACGAAACGCAGCAGGCGATGATCCAGGAGCTGATCAGCCTGTTTGAGGCGCAGAAACTGGTTCCCGTAGACCTGATCCTCGAAGCGGGAAATCACCTGGAAGACCTCGCGGCCGGGAAAGAACAGCAGTTGAATTCGGCGCTCATCAACCGGCTGGCGGCCCGGCTCAGCGAAGTTCGCCTGCCCTATGAGGGCTTGTCAAGCGCGGAGAAGAGTTCAATCTCGTTCGGCTACTGGGCGGAGCGGCACATTCAGGCGCAACGCAGATTTCAGATCCGCACCGAAGCGCAGAAGGCCATCGGTAAGGCGAAGGATCTGCGCGAACTGCGCGGAATGATGGCGCAGATTCTCCGCGACACCCTGGTGGGTCTGAACTACATCCACTACGCGCCCCCCGGCGCGCAAATCCTGTTGACCAACTCCGTCTTCGTCCGTGGCCACGATTTTATCGGGATGCCCGGATCGCAACAGACGTGGCATCTGGCGGAAATGTTCGGCACGGGCTGGCCGTCGAGCGCCGGGGGACGGCTCGTCGGTTCCCTGAGCGGTCTGCCGTACGCGTTGGCGGAAGCGGAGCAGAATTTCCTCATACCGGAACGGGAACAGGCGTTGATCTGGTCGGACCTGGTGCCTCAGATGATCCTGTCCGCCAAGATCCCCAGGTGGTGGAACGTGACGCCCGAGCAGATGCACTGGCTGGCGCTGCATGTTCGCTATGGCGCATCCGCCGTAGCGGAAGCAGCGCTCGACGTCGAGCGGCGGCGCATCGTCCTCGAGCGCCTCGAGCATCAAGCGACGCCCGCGCGCGTGAAGCGCGTCGAGGAGCATTTGCAGCAAACCGACGTCAAAAGCGCGCTCGCTTCGCTGACGCCGTCCGAGCTGTTCGTCATCGCCACGGAACTTATGGCGGCAAAACAGGAGTGGGATCTCCCCGCACGCGAGATTCGAAGGCTGGAGTCCGAGCATGCCGGCCAGCTCGGCCGGGAGGCGATTTCCAGAGCGTTCGGATCTCCGAAGCCGACGCTTGCGACCTCCTATCGCCCGGAACTGATGCACTTTCGCACGTTCCCGACCCTTATGGGCTACTCCAGCAGGATCATGGCGGAAACCTGGGAATCGAACCTCCTGTACTATGCGACCCTCGCGGATGAACTCTATCTGCGCCCGTCGCAGTTGAACCGCCTGGTTCCGGAATGGACCCGGAAGACAGTGGAAAAGATCTTCGCGACGCACCTGGAGGACTGGCCGGCCGTGTTGCGTTCTCTCTACGGAGTGGGCGATGATATCCGGACAGAGATGAGGCGGCGGCTGGAAACGGCTGAACAGGCGTCGCTGCAATAGGGGGGAGTCGAAATGCAGAATGATTATCGCAGACTCGTGGGAACGTCGGCGGCAATAGCGCTGGGCGCGGCGATCTTCTGCCAGACGCCGTTGACAGCCCAGACCGGGGAGCGGCCGGTGTTCCGCGTGAAGGTGGACATGGTGGTCCACAGCTTCACCGTCACCGACAGCAAAGGAAGATACGTCAACAACCTGAAGCCTAAGGATATCCGCATCCTCGAAGACGGCATTCAGCAGCGGGTGGCCACTTTCGCCGAAGGCAACCAGCCGCCGCTGGAAGTGCTCGACGATGGCAGCACCCGGCCGCTGATTGCCTCCGCCCGGCCGCGTGACGGCGAGGCGGGCGGGCCGGGACCCACCGCCGAACTCCGCTCCGACGCGTTCGTCGGAACGAATGTGTTCATCCTGTTCGATACCAGCAACTACATGTATCGCGGCTTCGTATACGCCTCCGACGCCATCGCGGACTTCGTCCGCGGCCTCGACCGCGCCGACTCGGTGGCCGTCTACACGTTCAGCCGCAATCTGGCGCGAGCGGCGGAACTGACGCGCGACCGGACGATGGCGATTATGGGCCTGCGTGAGGCCGTGGCCGGCGATGACGCCGCGCTCTACAACGCGCTGCTATTGACCCTGCGCGACGCGGCGCGGGTTCCCGGCCGGAAGGTCGTGATCGTATTCTCCAACGGTCCGGACAACTCCAGTATGGTGGCGCCCGACGACGTCCGAGCCGTGGCCGAAGACGAAGGCATTCCCATCTACGTGATCTCGACCAACGAGGTCAACAACGATCAGGTGTCGAGCAACGTGTTCCGCCGCATCTCGACCCGGACCGGCGGCCAGGTCTATTTCGCGAAGACCTGGCAGAAGCAGGTGGAGGCCTTCGAATCGATCCGCGAGTCGTTGGGCAACTCGTACACCGTCACGTACTATCCGGCCAACAATCCGAACGAAGGCTTCCGAAAGGTGGCCGTCGAAATCGTCTCGGACGTTGGCAAGAAGTATCGCGTCAGGGGCCGCCCCGGATACCGCCCGCGGGGAGGCTTCTAATTCCATTTCGCGGTCAAGACGATACCCACATATGATGCAGTGAGGGCATGGCGAGGCCGGATCGATGAGGAACTCGTTGTTCAGGCGCAGGCAGCAGTCGCGCGGGCCGTCGATGCCAAGCAACTGCGCGCCGCTCAAGCAATCCTTCTGCCCGCTGTAGCGCACACCACTTTGGAGCAAACGGCGGCTCCTCGGCGTCGGCCGAGCGAGCGTTCCAAGGCTTCAGCGGCGGTTTCGCGAAGGACTCCAACCGCGTGCTGGTCCGTCGGGAACTTGGGGTGGCCGCCGACGGGCCATGATGACGCTGGAAGAGGAGAGGGCGTTTCTGGCGCCGTGGGCCGAGCAAGCCCGTGGCGCCGGCGTGTTGGTGGTCGCGCCACTGCGAGCCGCCCTGGCCGAGAAACTGGGCCGAAGGAAGGTCGCGGCTTCGGTGGTGTACCGGCTGTTGGCCCGGCATGGATGGCGCAAGCTGGCTCCCGACACGCGTCACCCCAAGAGCGACCCGGCCGCCCAGGCGGAGTGGAAGAAAAACTTCCCGCGACGTTGGCTGCCGAGCTGACGCCCGAGGCGTGGCCAGGCCGTCCCGTGCGCTTGATGTTTCAGGGCGAAGCCCGCTTTGGACGCATGGTGCGACCTCGGCGGTGTTGGGCGCCGGCACTGTTGTGGCCCGTCCTCCGGGGCCAGTTCGCACAAGGCCAAAGATCTGGCGATCCCGGAGAATATCCGGTTGCTGCCGCTGCCGCCCTACGCGCCCGAACTCAACCGGCAGGAACACGTCCGGGATGAATGGCGGGAAAAGGAATTCCCGAACCGAGTGTTCAATCACTTGGACAATAAGGCGCCCGCAGGTTCCTCAAGGCGTCTGCTGCCGGCGCCGGTGGACCCAAAGCAGCAGGTACGCAGCGGCCAGCGCGCTGTAGTTGGTGATCATAAACCACCGGTTGCCCCACGAGATCCCGCTCGCACGAAACGTCGACAGCGGCCAGAGAAACGGCGTCGGGAAGAAACGCTCGGTGTGCGTGGGAATGTCGATCAGGATGTGCAATGGCCAGCCGAGCAATTCCAGAACCGGCCGGCGGGCAACCAGCCACGCCAACCCGAACACCAGCGCGAAGATCACCAGGCTGTGACTGACCTGGTAGAGGTCCCAAGCCAGCGCCAGGTTTGTCCGCGCTTGCCCCGGCGGCTTCCTCTCCACAACTTGCTGCCAGATCGATACGGCAATCGGCCAGGTGAACGCAAACACATCCGGGAACACTCCCCAGAACGCAGCCCACAACGGCCGCACTCGCGAGCGCAGCTTGAGGTTAGCCCCCCGTGCCGCGGCCCCGGCCCAGAGCGCGTGAGCGAACACGTCCATGCGGCGCTACAGGTAGTGAATCTCGAAAGGCTTATTGGTGATGAACAGGACCGTGACGTCGCCCTCCGGCGACGCGCCGTGCTCCATCGTCTCGCCTTCGGGAAACCACACGAAATTTCCCGGCCCGAAGCGGCCCGCGTGCGTCACCAGCGTCCCTTCCAGCACGTACATCCCGTGCGCGCACGGATGCGTATGCCGCGTATTGATCACGCCCGCCGGATACCGCACCAGGCGGACCTCCATGCCCGTGTCCGGGTCTTCCACCAGGTTCTTCCGATACAGCGTTCGGCCCAGGTGCTTGTTGAACCGCTCTTCCCAGGGGAGCGCGTTGGCGTCGATCGCGATCACGTTGCACGGTTGCATACAAGCCGATTCTAATTGGCCGGGACCGCCGATGTCTCCACCGGCAGCTCCGCCCGCCGGCTCCAGTCCTGAAACGACCCGTCGTACAGCCGCACGTCGCGTCCCAGCAACCGCGCGGCGAAGTAGACCACGGTGGCCTGCATCCCGATGTGACAATAGCTCACCAGCGTCTTGCCCTCCTGCGCGCCCGCGACCGCGAGCAGCCGCCGCAACTCGTCGAGCGAGTGGAACCGCCGCTGCTCGTCGAAGGTCGCGGTAAACGGAATATTCCGCGCTCCCGGAATGTGGCCCGCGCGC
The DNA here is from genome assembly GCA_026129905.1 of Bryobacteraceae bacterium. Classification (GTDB taxonomy): domain Bacteria; phylum Acidobacteriota; class Terriglobia; order Bryobacterales; family Bryobacteraceae; genus JAHCHE01. The sequence continues at coordinate 97,292 of JAHCHE010000009.1, forward strand.
GGCATCATTCCCGCGCTGGCCCCCGTGTAGTATTCCGGCGCCCGCGTGTCGAGAATGACGGTGCCGCCATCGCCGAGGCGCCCGCGCAGCCACCCCGCGTACACTGCCAGCTCCGGCCGCGGCCGCAAAGTCAACGCGCCGGGCTTGACCGCGGGCGTTTCCGTGCTCAGGGGCCTCCCTTCGCTGCGCCACAGCGGCAGCCCGCCGTCGAGCAGCGCCGTCCGGTCGCCGAGCCCGGCATAGTCCAACGTGAAAAACACCCGCGTCGCCGCCGGCACGGAGTCCGTCCCGGCGCAAAGCACGATCCGGCTCTGGTCTGTCACGCCCGCGCCGGCGAACGCCAGCCGCAATTGCTCCACCGGCGGAAGTTCCACCCGTAGGTCGTCTTCGCCGTTGACCGAGATGCTCGCCAGCGTCAGCAGCCGCGCGCCCGGAATGTGCCCGGCGTCGTAATCGGCCTGCGCGCCCACGTGCAGAACGACAATCGAGCTGTCATCGAGATGCCCAGCCAGCCACTCGGTGGAGACGAGCGTCGAAGCCGCCGGCAATCGAGCCGCGCCGAAAGCCGCCGCCAGCGCCGCAAAGAGAAATCTGTGTTTCATTACCCGGTAACCCGTGAACTAGTGTACGCGACCAGCGCGCCCGTCCGGCCGGAGCCCCGCGCCACGGCGGATACAGCTCGTACCGGCTCTACTCAGAACCCGATTGGGAACGGACACGTTCCAGTCGCCTCCGTCGTTGTATTTACTTTAGGCCGGAAAGCCTTCTGAGATCCATCCGCGCAGCCTACCGAAGACTTACTAAGCAGGGTAGAAGTAGCATGGCGATTACTTATCCCGGCGGAACCCGGTTGCTCCACTCCGTCGCCCGCTCGAATGCGCCGGCGAATGCGAACAGCTTCTCCTCGCCAAACAGCGGTCCGGCCAACTGCAATCCGATCGGCGCGCCGTCGCGGGTGAAGCCGCACGGGATCGACATCGCGGGAATCCCGTATACGTTGAACGGAATGGTATTGCGCAGGTAGATGAGGTCCGGCGTCTCGACCTTTCCGAGCGCGAATGGAGACCGCGGGCTGACTGGAGTCAGCACGATATCCACCTGCTCGAACACCCGCCCGATCTCGCGACGGGCCCGTCGCAGTTCGCGCAATCCCCGGACGTAATCCCCCAAGGTCACCTTCTCGCCTTCCCGGATCTCGTGCAGCGTGTGGGGATGGTACCGCGAGGCGGACTCCTTAAGCATCGGTTCGTGATAAGCGAGCGCCTCGGCGCGAATCACCGGGCTGGGTGGCAGTTCCGGCAGCGTCACGTCGCGCGCTTCGCGCGTCAGCCCGCGCGCCGTCTCGATCGCCGCGTTCACGGCCGACTCGATCTCCGCGTCCAGGCTCTCGAAGAACGGCTTTCGCGCGATTCCGATGCGGAATCCGCGCACAGGCTGCTTCACCGCGGCCGCGTAGTCGGCCGCCGGCGCCTGCGCGCTGCCCGGGTCGGCCGGGTCGTAGCCGACCATCGTTCCCAGCAGCAGCGCCGTGTCCGCCGCCGTCCGGCACATCGGTCCGACGTGATCCATCGACCATGCCAGCGGCAGCACGCCCCTCGCGCTCACCAGCCCGTAGCTCGGCTTCAGCCCGGCGATGCCGCACAGCGCCGCCGGCAGCCGTATGGACCCGCCCGTGTCCGAGCCGAGCGCCCCGAAGCACATCCTCGCCGACACCGCCGCCGCCGACCCGCCCGAAGATCCCCCCGGAATCCGCTCCGGCTTCCAGGGGTTCTTCACTGGCCCGAAGCGGCTGGTCTCGGACGTGAAGTTGTAGGCGAACTCGTCCATGTTCGTTTTGCCCACGAGCACGGCGCCGGCCGCCTTCAGCCGCCGGACGACCTCCGCGTCTTCGGAAGGAACCCTGTCGGCGAACAGCGCGCTCGCCGCGGTGGTGCGGATCCCGGCCGTGTCGATCAGGTCCTTGAGAGCGATCGGGACGCCGTGGATCGGACTTCGCCGCCTCCCGCGCCGCGCCTCGTCATCGAGTTCACGCGCCTGCTCGAGCGCCTGCTCGCCGGTTACCGTGATGAACGCGTTCAGAATGGGGTTCAGCTTTTCGATTCGCTGAAGACAGGCCGCGGTCAGCTCGACGGCGGATATTCGGCGCGCCCGAACCGCAGCCGCGGCTGCCTCCAGCGTGAGACTGGCCGGATCCCCGCCCGGCGCAGCCGAGGCGAAGTCTGCCGCCGCCAAGCCCGGCGCCGCGGATTGGAGAAAGCCCCGGCGCGATAGTGTGACCGCCACCGCGGCTAATCTCCGAAGGCCTTCTGGAGACGCTGCGTTTGAAACTCGTTGAGCAGGCGCATGATGTTATATGCGCTCAACTCTACCAGCAGCCGCGTCACCTGGGAGTGCTGCGCATCGTCGAGCATGGCTTCCACTTCCTTCATCACCGCCACCACGCTTGCCTGCTGCCGCTCGAGTTCCTGCTTGCTGATCATCCCGTCGGCCATCGTCTCGGTGAACGTCTCGAGCTTGTGCGCCTGCTCGTCGATGATTGGAAGATCCGTCTTGTCGTCAAACCAGCCAACTCGTCCCATATCGTTTCGCCTACGACGAGACCGTCTCGATCGCTGTTTGTTGCAGCCCGCTCCTTTACTCCCGCTTTCTTTCGACATCCGCACGGTCTCGACCGGATTTCTCCTCCCGGCTGGAATCTGCTGCCGGCGCTGCGCTTACCCGGACGGGATACTTGCGTCCGCGGGAACAGCGCGTCGCTCGTGACGCGCCAGATCGCTATTATTGCCTACCCGCCGTTGCTGGCGCAATCGGAAATCATCACCTGCTCTTGGGTGAGGAGAAATTAATGAAGAGTTGAACTAACAATGTTCTCACTGAACGCCTCCGTCGTCGGCGATTCTGTTTGCTTCACCCGCGATAAATACCGTATCGCCGCTTGCGGCAATTAGCATCGGGTAGATCAGCGAGGACGGGAGCCTCAACCGAAAGGCCTTAAAGGTCCTGCCGGTGTTCGCGCACTGAAACCGGCCTACTAACGTAGTGCGGTCACTGGGATAGAAGACTGGATAAAGCACGTAGATTTTCTCCTGATCGGCGGCCACGTCGGTTACCACTATCGGCGACGCGTCGGCCGGAATATCCGTGCTGGCGTTCGCTATGTACGTCCTGATCTCGGCGTCACCGGAAAAATCCACGCGATCCGCGCAGTTCGACATTACTACGGTTCCGAGTCCGGTGGTCGGCGAGACGGCCACCTTGAACCGATTCGATTCTGCGGGGATCTGTCCCTCGCCGTCTCGCCGCTGTGCCTCTCTCCGGCTGACCGGACGCCTTGAAAATTCGATGCCGCCATGCCACTCGATAATGTCGTACTGGCGGGTGAATGCATGACCCGGATTGTCGATCTCGCGCATGCTTTCTACCCAGAGCAGAAGCTCATCCGGCGCGACAGCCTGTATGCGCGTAACACGCGAAGCTGTTACCGAAAAGACTTGGCTCGAATCGATTTTCTGTGCATGCAACGACCATGGCGCTACCAACGCGGTCGCCATGAGCGCAGGTAACGAATGCTTCATGCATCAGATCGTATATCCATTTTCTTTCTTGTCAAGGTTATTATGGCCTTAATAACCGAATCACGGGGGGGGCTATAGGCGTCTTGACATCTCCCTGCTGCTCGAAGGGCCACGTAAAGCAGATAACACCTGAGATGAGACAATGCGCGATGTGCCGCTTGGCGCTGGACATAGCGCTCGGCCTCTAAATGAGCGCCCCAGCCACAGGTGGCCGGAATCCAAGGAGCCCTTATAATCCAGAACCCCCCGTCCGCAATCAGTGGAAGCGAGCGCCGAACTCGGTCGTTACTTTTCGCGCGAACGCGTCACCGCCGCTTGCGTCGACTGCGGAACGCCCGTCGAAACCACGCATTGATGCCTGCTGTGAAGACCAGCGCTTGGTCGCCTAAACTTGACTCATTCGAATTAGATTTCTTGGGAATTCCGGGTTTATAGTGGGCGCGGTGTGACCCCAGTGCGGTCCGTGTAGGTGACGGTCAATGAGGAAGAAGGCATGCTGGATGCGAGGGCGCTGCCCTCGCGCTCCCGGGATTTACCGCTTTCCCGCCAGAATGGTTGGGGAGAGGGGCGGCGTGGGCCGCCCGCCATTCCGGCCGCTGAGTCGGCGCTCGGGTTCCATCCCTGGAGATCCCTATCCTCCGCTCAGGTCTCTGGATTGTAACCCCCCGGGGATGCTGGGGCTGCATGCGACAATGCAGCGATGCAGGATTGCGAACTCTATCGACGCATTCTCGGAATCGAGGCTCCCTGGTTTGTGGACTCGGTGGATCTGAAGTTGGAGGGTGGTGAGATCCACGTTTACCTGAAGCACCACGAGATGATCAACTGGCCGTGTCCGGAATGCGGAGCGGACGGCAAACTGTATGATCATCAGCCGGAGAGGCGCTGGAGGCACCTCGACACTTGAGACGATTCTGCACGCCGAGCCACCGCGCAGCCAATGCCGGGAGCACGGCGTCAAGGTAGTGAAGCTTCCCTGGGCGGAGCCTTCGAGTCGCTTTACGGCGCTGTTCGAGGCGCTGGCGATCGAGTGGTTGAAGGCGGCGAGCCAGAAGGCGGTGGCCGGGCTGTTGAAGCTGAGTTGGGATGAGATCCACGGCATTATGGAGCGGGCCGTGCGGCGTGGTTTGAGGCGGCGCCAAGCCGAACGGGTGAGCGAGATCGGTGTGGACGAGAAGGCGTTTCGGAAAGGCCACAGCTATCTGACTCTGGTGAACGATCTGATTCGAGGGCGCGTGCTGTACGTGGCCGAAGATCGGAGGCAGAGCAGCTTGGACGGCTCCTAGTCTAGCTAGGAAACGCTAACCGAGGAGCAAATCGGCGGTATTCGGGCCGTGGCGATGGACATGTGGGATCCGTACATTGCCTCGGTGCGGGAGCATGTGCCGGAAGCCGACGGCAAGATCGTGTTCGACAAATTTCATATGGGTGTGGCTACTTTGGAACGACCGTCCATCGCGCCGGATGTAGCCGTTGCTGATCCTGCGGGATGTGGAAATCCCAGTAGCGGTCGAAGTCGCCGGAGAGGAAGATGGCGCGGAGTTTGACGAGGGCCTCAGCCATGGCTTCGGTCCAGCGCATTCCGGATCGTTCCATGCGGTCTTTGATCAGATTCTTGCAGGCTCCTTCGACCGGGCCGCTGGCAATAGGCCAGCCGTTGGCAAGGTATTCGTCGTAGCGCATGTAGGAGCGGTTCTTGGAGAAGTAACCCGCCACGGCCTGCAGGGTCTTTAGGTGAGTGCCGGACAGGCGGCGTTTGGTGATGGATTGCCGGAGGCCCTTGATCACCTGGCTCACCCCGCCATCCAGGATGCGCAGGGTGCGCGCCAAGGCCCAGAGGTCGGCTTCCAGGCTGCCCTCGGCATGGAAAACATAGGCGGCCTTCCAGAGCTTCTCGAGCACGTGCATCAGATCCAGGATGAGCGTGACCCGCAATTTGCTTTTGACCCGGATCTGGAGAGCCCGTTCTCCGTCGGTGAGAGCGATGCGGGTGAGCCGTCCAGCCGGATCGCGACGGTCCATCTCGGCGGCCACCTCTTCGATCACGGCGGACTTGCTGTTGACCAGACTGGCCCACACGCGCTTGTTCTCCGGCCGCGGGGCCGCCGCTCGGTCGGCGCGTGTGCGGCGTGCGGCGGGGAACAGACATTCGGAAACCTGTTGCGGGGTGCGCGCCCAGGGCGCGCGGGTAAAGACGACCGCGACGGTCGCCATGCGCTTTTTGTTGGCCTTCTGCCCTTTGGTCAGGCGGAAAGCGGGTTGGGGGAGACCGGCTTGACGACGGGAATGCCTTTGCCGTCGATCGCGGCCACCAGAAGCGAGCCGGAGGCCGCATCCGGCGGACGCTGCCGGTAGAAGGCGTCAAAGTCCTGGGCCGCGTCAGGCAGAATTTGTTCCAGGCTGCGCTTGGAGACGGAGACGCCCGTGAGTTCGGCGATCGTCTCTACCGAAGCCAGGAAAGGGTTCTGCACGGCGGCCTTGATGAGCCGGCGCTGAAGTTCATAGGAGAACGAGCGCCGCGGCAGGCAGAGGGCTTGGTCCAGAGGAAAGATGCTGGACGTGCCCGGACGGGAGTAGCCCATGCGCGCCACCTCCACCCTGCCGAAGACGGTCGTGAGAGCGCGCGCGCCCAGGCGGCGATGAGCATACCGCAGTTCTCGGTCGCCGGATTGGACCAACAACGCCGAGCCGACATCGCCGTCGCCGCGCTGCTGCAGATGCGCCTGCAGCAACAGGCGCTGGACCTCGCGGCCCTTGTCGGATTGCTGCGATTCGATGGCATGGAGCGGGAGTTGCCGCGTGGTGGAGGCCGACAGCCAGGACGGCAAGAGAGCGAACTCGACGGCAGCCGGAGAAGGACGGGGAGGAGAGGCGGTTGCAATGTTCATGTACTAACGGTATTATTACCGACAGTACAATGTCGCGATCCCGCTCCTTCCCGGCGCCGAGCGCGCTGGCTAAACACGCACAGCGTTTCCAGGATCTCAAGCGCGGCTTGGATCAACTGGAGTACTTCTGCAAGGGAACCGTGCTGAAGCGAAGGACCAAGTGCGGCAAGCCATATTGCGCCTGCCGCTCCGACCTCGACAAGCGGCATGGGCCCTACTTCGAACTCACCTACAAGGTCAAGGGGAAGACCGTGAACGTGCGTCTGTCACCGCAAGCGGCGCCCCTGTACCGGGCGGCCTCCGCACAGTTCCGCAAGCTCAAGGCCACGCTTCAACGGCTCGAGAAGATCTCGCAGGCCGTGCTTGCGCTTCAAGCGAAAATCGCCCAGTCCAGGTAGCTTCGCCCGGCGCTTGAGCCGGGGTTATTCCCATAACCCGGCTCCAAGCCTGCATCGTCAACCACCTCAATCGGATTCAACTGACTGATTCTGCGTCACTTGTTGGTCGTTCCAAAGTAGCCGCACCCAATTCTATAGGCAAGGACTCTAGCGGCAGGCCTGCCGCGCGCAACGGGCTCCTGTCAGCCGTTCAGCAACAGCGATTGCGAGAAACCGTGGCGCACCGGTTGCGGCTCGTCGACCCGCGCCACGCACATCTTGATCTGTATGGTGAAGCCGTTGCAACGGAAGGGCGCCACGATCCAGTCGGCTTTCTGGACGCTCCGCGTCATGAAGTTGCGCCCGTAGATCACCGTCGGTATGCTGAGGCCCAGCACGCCCAGCGCGTCTTCCAGGCTCGTCTTAACGTTGCCGATGATCATGTTCGTCAACTCCGATATCGCGTCCAGCACTTCGTCGCCGATTACCTCGTAGGTCTGCTGCATCATTGCTGAGGCAATCAGGCAGGCGCACTCGGCGTTACAGTGCAGCGCGCCGGTGCCGATCCAGGCGCCGGCCAAGCCGATCAGGGCCACTACCCCCCCGCTCGGACCCACTTGGTTGACCTCCACATACGACTCTTGGGGAGTGACTTCCAGGCCGAGCATCGTCGCGAAGACTTCCGCTGTCGAATCGCGGATCGCTGCCACCATCTGGTCTTGGTGTTCCATGTCAGTAGAGCCCCCGCAGCTTGTCTCGGATCTGATCGGCGGAGAACGGCTTTCGCACATACCCCGCGGCGCCCAGATGGAGCGCCTCCATCACCTTCGTTTGACCGCCCTCAGTGGTGATCAGTACGACGGGAATGTCCTTCCAGCGTGCATCCGCTTTGACCCGGCCGAGCAGTTGGAGGCCATCCATGTTCGGCATGTTCACGTCCGTGAGGATCAAACTGATATGCTGCATCTCCAGAACCTTGAGCGCCTGAACGCCATCGCCTGCCTCGAAAATCCCCCCGATCGGCACATCGGCCTGCTGCAGCACCCGCTGCAAAATCTTGCGAATGGCTGGCGAATCGTCCACAATCAGTAGATTCAAGGCCATCAATTACTCCTTTCCCGTTCAGCGTGCGCCGGAACTGCGGCAATGACAGCAACACCTGCCTTATCGGCGGTTTGAGCGATTTCCTGCGTACTCTTCAGACGTTTTCTCGCTCCGGCTGCGGCGCCTGGAAGCGATCAAACAGCTTAGTCTCGGTCGGGAAATCACCATGCCAGTTCAGCCACGACCTGTGGGGCGGGATCTCATGCTGCGCGGCAGTTCCCAACCGCCGCCCGGCCGCTTGCCAATCGCCCCCGCGGCTCGCCTTCGGCCAACCTGTCAGCATGGCCCGCGGGGCCACCAAAAGGAATGAAAGACTGTTGACTTTCGACGGTACCCCACAACCGCGGTTTGGAACTGTTGTGTTCTGACAGGCGCTGAGCCTCGTTCGCCGCACCCCCTGGTGGCGCGGCCCTCCGGCCGCGGCCGGTGGAACGGCGATTCGCCGGGTCTTCTCTTTCCAGGCGAGAATCCGCTCCGGCCACTAAAGAAGTTGCCCCGGCCCTCCGAAGAGTCTGGCAGAGGCGCGGACCGCCGCACGTTCCTGTCGGCAGCAGCGTTGCCCACAACCAGTGAAAGGAAGCACGATGTCAGCTACTCTTGCAGCTCCCTCGGAATGCTCGCCCGCCAGGGGCGTGAACCGGGCCGGCAAGTACCTCACATTCCACCTGGGGCGAGAGGAATTCGCAATTCAGGTCCTCAAAGTCCGGGAAATCATGGGAATACAGGACATAACGGCTGTGCCGCAGACGCCGGAATGCGTCAAGGGCGTTATCAACCTCCGCGGGAAAGTCATTCCCGTGGTGGACCTCCGGCTCAAGTTCGGTCTTCCGGAGTTGGAATACTCCCAGCGTACCTGCATCATCGTCGTGCAGGTGCACGGCGCCGGCGCTCCGATGCTGATGGGTATCGTCGTCGATGGAGTCTCGGAAGTTCTGAACCTGGTCGCCGCCGACATCGAGGACACGCCCGATTTCGGTCGGGACGTTTCGATGCCCTATCTGCTGGGAATGGCCAAGGTGAAGGGCAAAGTGAAGATCCTGCTGGATATTGACCAGATCCTCAGCAGCCAGGGGCTGCTCAGCGGGTTGGAAAGCGTGCTTCAGTAAGCCCGAGGAAGTCGCAATGGAGAGGTCCTAACATGAGCATCGGCAGAAGACTACGGGCGGCGCTGGCGGGACTGGCGGCCCTGCTGGTATTTAGTTGCATTTCGCTCATCGCGGCTTCAAACGGCGCCTGGCCGCCGTGGACGTCGATCGCGCTCAATTGCATGGGCTTGGCCGCCTGCGGAGGAATCATTCTTATGTTTCTCTCCATGCAAAAGACGCTAAGGCGGATTACCGAAACAATGGCGGCAGGGGCCGAGCAGGTAGCCTCGGCGGCGACGCAGGTTTCCTCCTCCAGCCAGTCGCTCGCCCAAGGCGCGTCGGAACAGGCAGCCTCGCTCGAAGAGACGTCGGCGTCGAGCGAGGAGATTACGTCGATGACGCGAAAAAACGCAGAAAATTCGCAGGCGGCCGCCGACTACATGACACAGGTCGAAGCCAGGGTGGCTCAGGCAAACCGGGCGCTCGAGCAAATGATCGGGTCCATGAAGGACATCAATTCGGCCAGCGACAAAATCGCCCGAATCATCAAGGTCATCGACGAGATCGCGTTCCAGACGAACATCCTGGCGCTGAACGCCGCGGTCGAAGCGGCGCGCGCCGGCGAAGCCGGAATGGGGTTCGCGGTCGTGGCCGATGAAGTTCGCAATCTCGCTCAGCGTTCCGCGCAGGCGGCCAGGGACACGGCCGCGATGATCGAAGACTCCATCGCCAAGTCCGTCGGCGGCAGCGCCAAACTCAACGAGGTCGCCGAGGCGATCAAGTCGATAACCGAGAGCGCGACGAAGGTGAAAATCCTCGTGGATGAAGTGAATCTCGGGAGCCAGGAACAGGCGCGCGGCATCGAGCAGATCGCGCGGGCCATCACGCAGATCGAGCAGGTGACGCAGAAGACCGCTGCCAGCGCCGAACAGGGATCGGCGGCAAGTCAACAACTGAACGCCCAGGCCGGAGCGATGAACCGCGCGGTCGAGCAGGTGCGGTCCGTTATCGGCGCGGGCGAGCCCGTTTCGGCGTCGCCACGACGTTCTCCGGAACGAGGCAGAACGGCCGCCCACGTGCAAGCTCCGCCGCCTTCAAAAGCGGCTAACGATCCGATTCGAGCCCTCAGGGTGGTGACAGCCTCTCCCTCGCCGGAACGCGAGCCGCCCGGAGCGGAGCCTGCCGGCGCGAAGTCGCCCGCCTCCAGTTTCCCGCTGGATGACGATTTCAAGGAGTTCTGATTCGGTCGCCTCCTCGGCCGCGTCGAGCGGCGGCGGGAGAAGACCACAGTGAGGCAGACAGCCATGTCGGATACCCGTACGCCGCAGGAGTGGTCGGAGGGTCTCGGCCGGAGTATTGATTCACTGGCCATGCGGATCCTCATGGAGGACGACGAGCGCAGCTCAAAAGACGCGGCTCTTTGCGGCGGGGGACCGGCGGCTGTCGCGGAGATCCTGACGACCATCCGGCAGCAGGCAGAAGCGGCCGGTTGTGAACAGACCGCCGCGGCGGCGGGCAGCCTCCTTGGCGCGCTGACCGAAGCAGCCGGCCAACCGGACTTTGGAGCTTGGCTCAGCGAGGGAGTGCTCCACCTGCAGGCGAACCTCGAGGCCGAAAGCAACGGCGAACCGGCCGGTTCGCCCGTGCAAACCGGCGCCCTGACGCCCGACGGCCCAATAACGGCGCACGCGTCACTGGCGCAGGATCCGGACCTGATTGCCGATTTTGTTCTGGAGGCAGCCGAGCATCTCTCGTCCGTCGAAGCGCACATGTTGGCGATCGAGCAGGACCCGGCCAACCTGGAGCCCCTGCACTCGGCGTTCCGCGGTTTTCATACGATCAAGGGGTTGGCCGGATTCCTGGAACTTGGCGAAATTCAGGACGTCGCGCACGAGATCGAAGCCGTCCTGGATCGGGCCCGGACCGGACAACTGGCCATTAGCCCCGAAGTCGTCGACATCGTCCTGGCAGGAGCCGATCACTTGCGGCTCGCCCTCGATGACGTGGACAAGGCCTTGCGAGGCGAGCAGTCAGGCGCCGCCGGCGACCACCGCCCCCTGATCCGACGAATCCGGGGCCTGCTCGGCGCCGAACCGGACACCCCCCCGCCGCCAGAAGGAGATAGGTCGACGGAACCGGTGGGGGAACCGCACGCCGGACCGTTCGCGCCGGACATGGAAGATCCCGGCCGCACCGAGCCGGAGAACAGCCGTCCGACCTCCCGCGCCGCAGCCGAGTCCGCCACGGTTAGCGGCAGCGCCGGGACTTCGCCTGCCTCGCGCGCTGTCGCTTCAGCGGTTAAAGTCGACACGGCGAAGCTGGATCACCTCGTGGACATGGTCGGCGAAATGGTGATCGCGCAGTCGCTGCTGCGGCACGATCCCGACCTGGCGGCCCTCCGCGTTCCCCGCATCCAGCGCACGCTGTCGCAACTGAGCCGGATCACGACCGACGTGCGGCGCACCGCCATGTCGATGCGGATGGTACCCATCGATAGTCTGTTCCGCCGCATCTCCCGCCTTGTGCGGGACCTGTCCCGGAAGGCGGGCAAGCATGTCGATCTCATCCTCAGCGGCGAAGAAACCGAGCTGGACCGGAACATCGTCGAGGAACTCGCCGATCCATTAATGCATATGGTCCGCAATGCCCTCGACCACGGGCTGGAACCGCCCGAGGAACGCAAGGCGGCCGGAAAAAGCCCGCTCGGCAGGCTTGCGCTCAGCGCCCATCACCAATCGGGTCTGATCGTGATCGAGCTGGCCGACGACGGCCGCGGGCTGGACCGCGACCGCATTGTCGCCAAGGCCCGCCAGAAGGGGCTTGTGGACGGCGCGGAGTCGCTCGGCGACAACGAAGTCTTCAATCTCATCTTCGAACCGGGGTTTTCCACCGCCGAAATTGTGACCGAGGTTTCGGGCCGCGGCGTCGGGATGGACGTCGTGAAGCGCAACATCGCGAAACTGCGCGGCCGCGTGGACATTCGTTCGGCCAAAGGCAAAGGGGCCACGTTTGTCATCAAGCTTCCGCTCACGCTCGCCATCATCGACGCGCTGGTCGTCGGCGTGGGGAAGGAACGCTATATTCTCCCTGTGTCCGCGGTCCATGAAATGCTCCGGCCTGAGGGCGACGCCGTATTCACCGTCGAAAACCGGGCGGAAGTCGTCATGGTCCGCGGGAATCTGTTGCCAATGGTCCGGCTCCATCGACGCTTTCGAATCGCCCCTCGTTCGGAGGACCCCGCCCAGAGCTTGCTCATCGTCTCCGAATCCATGGGTAAGCGCTTCTGCCTGATGGTGGACGAGTTGATCGGCAAACAGGAGGTTGTCATCAAGAGCCTTGGCGAAACCCTGAAAAACATACGGGGCATTGCCGGGGGCGCCATCCTGGGCGACGGGCACGTCGGTCTCATCCTTGACGTCGACGGCGTTTTCGGAGCGGCTGTCGATGCCTGACCCGGCCCCGCCACTGCCGGCGCTCCAAAGCGCCGCGCTGTCGGCCAGAGAGTTCGAGGCGATTCGGCGCCTGGCCCGCCAGCGGTTCGGCCTGGACTTGAAGCCCGGCAAAGAGGAACTCGTCTCGGCGAGGCTGGGCAAGAAGCTTCGGGAGGGGAACTTCCGCTCATACCGGGAATACGTCGATTTCGTAGTCGCCGATCGGACCGGCGAAGCCCTTATGGGGCTGATTGACGCATTGACCACCAATTTTACGAGCTTCTTTCGCGAGGAGGCCCACTTCGAGTTCTTGAGACGGACGGCCCTTCCGGAACTGCGGCGCAAAGGTCCGATCGGCATCTGGTGCGCCGCCTGTTCGACGGGCGAGGAACCCTACTCGATCGCGTTCACGATACGGGACGAGTGGGAAGGCGCAATCGGGCCCGAATTTCATATTCTCGCGACCGACATCTCCACCCGGGCGCTCCAGGCGGCGCGCGCCGCGGTTTACCCCGCGCAGTGTTTTGAACGCCAGTCGGCCGCGTGGCTGCGCAAGTATCTGCTCCGGGGCGAAGGCAAGTGGCGTGGCCACTACCGCGTAAAACCCGCGCTACGGCGAACGATCGAGTTTCGGCGGCTGAACCTGATTGAGCCCTTTTCGCATGCGCGGCCGTTTCACCTGATCTTCTGCCGGAACGTAATGATCTATTTCGACAAGGCCACGCAGGCGGCGGTTGTGAACCGGCTCGCGGAATGGCTCGAACCGGGCGGATATCTCCTCGTGGGCCACGCCGAGAGCCTTACCGGTATCAGCCACAGCCTGCGATACGTCCAGCCGGCGGTATACGCGAAGCCTGGAGGCGAAGCCGGAACCTCGGCGCGCGAGAGGAGCGGCTCGTGAGCGCCGTCGTGGTGGGAATCGCCGACTGCCGGTTGTCCGCCGAACCGGACACGAATCTAGTCACCTACGCGCTCGGGTCGTGCGTAGCCGTGGCGATTCACGATCCGGTGGCGCGCGTCGGCGGATTGTTGCATTTCATGTTGCCGGAATCCTCCATCGATATCCAGAAAGCGGCGAAGAACCCGTACATGTTCGCCGATACCGGCATTCCCCTTCTTTTTCGGAGGTCGTACGAGATGGGCGCGGAGAAACGGCGGCTGATCGTCCGCGCCGCCGGCGGCGCGCAGGTGATGGATTCCGAGGGCGTGTTCAACATCGGCAAGCGCAACTGCCTGGCGCTGCGCAAAATCCTCTGGCGCGCGGGGGTGATGCTCCATGCCGAGACGACCGGCGGTCAGAGTTCGCGCAGCCTGCGGCTCGAGATTGGCACGGGCAAGCTGTACTGCCGCGAAGCAGGACTGGCCGAGCGGGAGATGGATGGGCCGCGCGGCGCCTGGAAAGGAGTGAACTGATGGCTTACCGTGTGCTCGTCGTCGACGATTCGCCGGCGATGCGCGCCTTTATTCGGCGAGTGATCCAGATCTCTGGGTTCGACTGCTCGCAATGCTTCGAAGCCGGCAACGGCGAAGAAGCGCTCAGCCTTCTGGATCGGGAGTGGGTGGACCTCGTCATGACCGACATCAATATGCCCCGCATGGACGGGGAGGAGTTTGTCCGCCGGCTGGAGAGCAACCCCCGCCTCAGTTCCCTACCGGTGCTGGTGGTTTCCACCGATAGTACGGAAAAGCGGATCCACCAGATGCTGACGCTTGGGGCCAAAGGCTACGTTCGCAAGCCGTTCACCCCGGAAGCCCTTCGGGAGGAACTGGAGAGAATGCTGGGAGAGGTCCATGCCTGAAACGACCATTGGCGACGGCGTTGAAGACCTCCTGGCCGCCACCGCGACCGAAGTACTGGAGACCATGTTCTTCTCCGCTGTGCTCGGGACGTGCGGCCCGGAGCAACTGTGTCCGTCCGAGCAGGTGACGGTCCGCTTGGACTTCCATGGAAGTCCGTCCGGAGCGTTCCAAATCACGCTCCCCCGCCTCACGGCACGATCGATTGCCGCCACGTTCCTGGGCGAGGAGGAGGATGATGTGTCCGATATCCAGGCCGAAAGCGTGGCAGGGGAACTCCTGAACATGATTGCGGGCGCGGCGCTCAGCAAACTGGAGAGCGACGTGACGTTCCGGCTCGAGACCCCCGGCGCCGGTGAACCGCTGGAAGGCTCCGCCTCCAGTCGGGCCGTTCATTGCTGCCTGGAGCTCGAGCGCGGCTTCCTTGATATCGCGTTCCTCGCACAGGAGCCCGAATGACGATTCGACGCAAGATCCGCGTGCTGGTGGTTGACGACTCGGCGATTGTCCGCAAGATCCTCACGGAATCCCTGGCGGCCGAGCCTGACCTGGAAGTCGTCGGCTCGGCGCCGGATCCCTACGTCGCGCGTGACAAAATTCTGGCTCTGCAACCGGACGTCCTGACGCTCGACATCGAGATGCCGCGCATGGACGGATTGACGTTCCTGAAGAAGTTGATGCATCACCACGCCATGCCGGTGATCGTCATCAGCTCGATCGGTCAGGCGTCCTGCCAGGCTGCGATCGAAGCCATGCGGCTGGGCGCGGTCGAGGTCCTTGCCAAGCCGTCCGGTCCTTATTCGGTCGGCGAGCTTCGCGCGTCGCTCGCGATGAAGA
The DNA here is from genome assembly GCA_026129905.1 of Bryobacteraceae bacterium. Taxonomy (GTDB): domain Bacteria; phylum Acidobacteriota; class Terriglobia; order Bryobacterales; family Bryobacteraceae; genus JAHCHE01. The sequence goes on from JAHCHE010000009.1 coordinate 112,386, forward strand.
TCCGTGCGGCGTCCGCGTCGCGCGTTCGGCGGGAGGCCCTCGCCGCTCAGCAGGTCCATAAAACGGAGAGCCCTCTCGCCGGAACGGCCGCCGGCGCCTTCCATCCATACACCGTGATCGCCATCGGCGCCTCGACCGGCGGCACGGAGGCGATCGAAGCGATCTTGACCGCATTGCCGGAGCAAATGCCGGGAATCGTCGTCACGCAACACATCCCGGCGGGATTCTCGCGCGCCTTCGCCGAGCGTCTGAACCGGAACTGCCGGATCGAGGTCAAGGAAGCGGAGAACGGCGACTTTCTGAGGCCTGGCAGAGCGCTTGTGGCGCCGGGGGATTTCCACATGCTGCTGCGCAGGACCGATTCCGGCTACCGCGTCTCCGTCAGAGGCGGCCCGCGGATTTGCTACCAGCGCCCGTCGGTGAATGTCCTGTACGCCTCGGTCGCCGAGGCCGCCGGCGCTCGGGCGGTGGGCGTGATCCTGACCGGGATGGGTTCCGACGGCGCCGAAGGAATGCTGAGGATGAAGCAGGTCGGGGCATTCAACATCGCCCAGGATGAAAGTTCGTGCGTCGTCTTCGGCATGCCCAAAGAGGCGATCCGCGCCGGCGGCGTGGACCAGGTCGCGCCCCTCAACCGAATTCCCTCCGCCCTGCTCGCCGCAGTCCATTCAGCGGCGCGAAACCCGGTTGAAGCGGCCTGAATAGCGAGAGAGTTCGCTGCGCGGCCGCAAACGTCGCGTCCCGCCTGTCATATATTGAGTTGGAATGAGGGTGATGCTTCTATTCCTCGCCGGGGTTCTTCCCGGCGCCGCCCAGTTTCAGGCGATCGACGTGTGGTTTGTCGACGCCGCGTGCGCGAGCTGCGTCGAGTCCCTGCCGGAGCGCGTTCGCCGCTTGCGGGGCGTCGAATCGGCCGCGCTGGACGCGCGGGAGGGACGGCTCGAGGTGAGACTGGCAGAAACCAACCGCGTACGGCTCGAACAGATTCGGGACCTCATCGAACAGGACGGAACCAAAGCAACTCGGGCTGTGGTCCGCGTCACCGGCGATCTGTCGAGCGACCAGGGCCGGTGGACCCTGAGGCCGGCAGGAGTTCCGAGAAGCTACTGGGTCGAGGGACCTCATCTGGCGGCCGGCCGGCGGACGATCGCGGGAGAGGTCGCCGATCTCCGCGCGGACCCGATCCGGATCACCGTCTCGCCGCCAGAGGACCGATAGACGGCGCTTTGCCGTACTGGTAGCGATACTCCCGGTAAAGGGCGCCGGCCTCACGCGGATAGTGCGTGGCTTGGGGAGACATGTCGCGGCCGAAGATCCAGCTTACAGCCCCATCGACAAACGGGCGGACGGCATTCACCTGACGGGCGACGCGCGACATCCGCGCGGGCGGGTATCGATCGTCCCCGAGGCTCTCCTCAGCGGCGAACGTTTCGACGATCGCTAGGAACTCGGCGTTGACTCCGGCGGCTTCGCGTGCGGCCGACATGGCGGCGAAATACGCGGGAAGCTCTTCAATCGAAGGAGCTCCGGCGCCCGCGCCGACTCCATCCTGCGGCATCAGGACATCGACGCGCGTAACCCGCAGGAAGTCCTCCATCACCCTCCTAAGCTCTCCGGGCGTCATGCCCGGCATCGGTCCGGCACCGTCTTTCTTGAAGACCACGGTGGCGGCCGTGACTCTGCCGGGATCGACTTTCTTCATGTCGGCCACGAAATCCCCCAATACTTTCGATCCGTAGTAGCCGGGACCATAGTGGCCCGCCCAGTTCATCCAGAGTTCCTGGGGAAAGTACCAGCCGACGAGCGATGGATGAGCGCCATAGCGCTCGACGATCTCGGCGGCCACCCGTTTGTTGTACTCCCGAAGCGCGGCGAATTCGCAGCCGGTCGTCCAGTCGCCCTCGGTTTGCAGCGAGCCGGCATAGACCTTCATTTCTCGCTCGTCGGCGAGGGTGAGAATCATTTCGAGGCGGTCTTCAACGGGACGCCGCTCCGCCGGGACCCATCTGCTCGGAAACAGCAGCCCTTGGCCGGAAAGGCTGTAGCCCAGCGGGTCCGACGGGTTGGAGCGGAGTCGGCCGACCGACAGAACGACGATGGTGTCCATGTCGACGTCTTTCATGAAGTCGAGTTCCTTTGCCCACTGTTGGTGGGGCATATCCCGGTCGAAGGTCAGGAAGGAACCGCGTAGAGGAAACCGCCGGTCGGCGTTCGCCGCTGCCGGAGAGAGATCGCCTGCGAAAGACGTGGTCACCAGCGCCAGTGTGAGAAGCAAGCGGGGCATGCCTCCAGAAGGGCATGTCGGTTACCAGGCGTAAGCGATTGAATCACCGCGGGAACCGCGCCTGGCCGTTTCACTTTGGGATCCGATACGGCAAGCATGGTCCGATCTGAACCATATCGCCCTGGACAGAAGTTCTGCTTCCGCGACTGCGGGGCGGACAGTTCGTCCGGCCGCGAGGGCGCGACAGTCCTGTCCGCTCTGTTGTTTTCAATGGCCTGGAGTAGTTCGATACATGGCTGCGCAAGTGCAGAGATGGGATCCCGAATGGATCTCAGCACCACGATTCGGCGGACTCCAAGACACCGCTCGGATTTGCGCCGCCGGCGGCTTCCACTCGGCCTGAAGTTCGGGAGCCGATCCGTTCCATTCGGAGCCTCAGGCGTAACTGAAGGAGAACCATCGTGTCTACGAGCGTTCGCGCCTACATTGGCTGCATCCTGACCGCCGGCGCCGCCGCAGGGGGGATTGCGCTGTACTCCTGGTCCTGTCCAGCTCCGGCCCGTTTTGCGGTCTATCTCGGGCTGGTAGCCCTGGCTTCGCTGGTCCGGTTGGGATTGCCGCAAATCACAGGCACTTTTTCGCTTAATTCCGCGTTCCTCGTTGTCGGCATCACAACATTCACCTTGCCGGAAATGGTGGTGACTGCCTGCCTGGCAGCCCTCTTACAGCAAGTGGTTAGGGCACGGAGACCGCCGACGGTGATCCAGGCGCTATTCAATGTCGCAAATGAGGCGGTCAGCGTCGCGGTTTGCGCCTGGGTTTTCGCGCGGTTGCTCAATGCCGGGCTGCCGGTATTGCCGATGCTGGCGCTGGTGGCAGCGGTCTATTTTGTCATCAACACCGTGATTGTCTCGGGCGTTCTCTCGATGCTTCAAGGGGTCGCCCTGGCGGAAGTATGCCGGCAGTGGTATGTCTGGTCATTCCCATGTTACCTGCTGGGGGTGGCGTTGCTGGGGGTATTGTGGATAGGCGGGGCGCCGGACTCCGCCGAATCCTGGCTGATCGTCGCGCCGCTGGCCTACCTGCTGCACTTCTTCGCCGGACTCGCGATTGGACGGGGCAGCGATCGGGCAGCCGCGCCGGAAGGGGAGCGGGAGATACCGAGGGCGGCCAAGCTCTATATTGGCGCCGTAACCGCAGCGGCGATCACGGTGCTGGCAGTCGCACTCTCGGACTTTCGCCCGCATGAGCCGGCGCTGTTTCTGGGGTGCGTCGGGCTGGCCGCGATCGCTTCCACCTGGAAAGTCCGCCTCCCTGGGATGACGAGCAATATTTCGGTTAATTTCGTGATTACCCTGTTCGCAGTCGCCGCCATGGAGCTGCCGGAGGCGTTGCTGATTGGAGCGGCCGGCGCGATTGTCCAGACCGTGTGGGGGGCCCGGGGCCGTCCACGTTCGATCCAAGTGGCGTTTAATGCGTCGTGCTTCGTGTTGGGCGTCGCGATCGCTCACCTGTTCTGCCGGACACTGGGGGCGATGGACCCAGGTCGATCGCTGGCGGTCCAGCTTGGGGTGGCCACCCTGCTGCTGTACACGGTGAACACGGCGTTGGTAACCACAGTGCTTGCTCTCATCGAACGGAAATCCGTCCTGGACACGTGGCGGAACTGCTACTTCTGGTCGTTCCCCTACTACCTCGCCGGCGCCACCGCCGCAGGCCTGATGGTGGCGGTGAACCGCAGCTTCGGTTGGATGCCGGCGTTGTTCATCTTGCCCCTGATGGGTCTGCTATACGTTTCCTACGGGCAGCACGTCAAGATGTCCACGGTGGCGGTCTCGACCAACTGAGACCGGCCGTCCGCATGAGCCAGATCCCCGGGGACCGGCGCCACAGTCCCGGAAACCGGGGATTCCTGAGACTCCACCACCGAGACGCGGAGAACGCAGAGAAGACGAGGAAACAGGGGCGCGACGGGAGAAGGGGGCGCCCTAACTTCCCCGCTTGTCCGGAAAGCCCTCTCCCAGCGCCTCCGCCGACTTCAACCCGCGCTTGCCGCCCTTCGCCTCACACTCGCCTTCCCGCACACTGTCCGCTTGCGCCGCATCGAGATCACCCGCCTGGCCCTCTTGCCTCTCTCCCCGCCTTCTCTGCGTTCTCTGCGGCTCTGTGGTGAAGTCTCAAATACGGACTCGCCGTGCCGTTATCCTTCGAACGGCCACACGGCGCCGGTGGTGTAGCCGCCGTCGACGGCGATGGTCTGGCCGGTGATGTAGTCCGAGCCGGGGCTGGAAAGCAGCACCGCCAGCGGGGCGATGTCCTCGGGCTTGCCGGGCACGGGATTCGGCTGCACCCCTTTGAGCCAGTCCAGCATCTTCTGCTGCTTCCACACGTCCCTGTTCAGATCGGTGATGACGAAGCCGGGCGCGATGCAGTTCACCTGGATGTTGTAGCGCGCCCACTCGGCCGCCAGCACGCGGGTCAGCCCGGCCACCGCGCTCTTGGTCATCGCGTAGACGGAGAGGAACGGCAGGCCGCGAACGGACATGAGGCTGCCGATGGTCACCACCTTGCCCCCGGCGCCGCGCGCGATCATCTTCTGTCCCGCCAATTGGGTCAGTTCGACGATGCCGTGCAGGTTGGTCTGCATGACGCGGCTGTATTCCTCCGGAGTGAAGGCGGGGAAGGCTTTGCGCACGTTAGTCCCCGCCACATTATGGAGGATGTCGATGTCGCCGGCCGCTTCGACGGCGGCCCGAATGGAGTCCGAACTGGTGATGTCGAGGAGAATCGCTTCCGCGCTGAGGCCATCGGCGCGAAGGGCGGCCACCTCCCGATCCAGCGCTTCCCGGGAGCGGGCCGCCAGGATGGTGTGAGCACCCGCGCGGGCAACGGCTTGCGCGATAGCCAACCCGATGCCTCGGCTTGCCCCCGCCACGAGCGCTCGTTTTCCGGAGAGAGAGAAGGGATCTGTACTGGGCATGAGCCACCAGTTTAGCGAAAATGCGCCCTCCGGCAGCGCCGCCGCGATGGCTCGCCCGCGGCGTTTATTTGCCCAGAATGTCGAACGTGGTCGTGCCCGGCTGGCGCACCTTTTCGTAGACCTTTACCCACTCGGCGTGCGCCGGATGGTCGGCGTAAACCTTCAGGGCGGCTTCGTCCTTCATCTCCATGCAGACGCCGTGTTCGCGCTTGAGCGTGGGCCGGCGCAGCTTGCCGTACCAGACCTTCGTCAGGCCCGGAATCTTGCCCGGCAGTTCGTCGGTGGCCTTGTAGAAGGCCTGCCAGTCCGCGTCGGTCGCCTCCGCGATGGGGGTGAAGTAGAAGCAATGCATCAGCGTCCCTTCCGCCCCGTAGACCACTGACGCCGCGGCCAGCAGGCAAATCACGTAGATCGCTTTTCTCATCCTCTTCCTCCGATAGCGAAGATCGTTGTGACTAATAAGGTAGCGCATCACGGCGGGTGGCCGGGCGGGGCGGGCGGGCAACCTGGGGATACATTATAGTGATTGGGGAAAAAAGGAGCGCTCCTTCCGGAAAGGTTTCACCGGCCGGGGATCGGGAGTCTAACCTGGCGCATGTTGACGCGGCTGAAGGTCTCGGGATTCAAGAACCTGGTCGACGTGGATGTTCGTTTTGGTCCGTTCACCTGACAGGGCGAAGGCATGGAGCGCAAGATCATGGTTCATCAGGATGGCGGAAGCAGCGGCCGTCCACGATAGCTGCTAGCGTCCAACCTTCCCAGGACGGCGCTTTCCGCGGCGAACGCGGCGGAGAGTCCGACCGCCACGCTCGCCCGCCGGGAAATGCAATCCTGGCGGTTGCTCCAGTTGGAGCCTTCGTCTTTGCGAACGCCGGACCCGTTCACCGCGCCACCGAAGCTCGCGACCGATGGATCGCACCTGGCGGCATTGCTTTACCACCTTGCCCGCGCCAACCACGAAGAGGAACCGGACGCCGCCGCGGACGAGGAGCGAACACGGCGCGTTTACAGCCAGGTGGCGAACCGTCTCTCCGAACTGATCGACGACGTGCGAGAAGTGTGGATCGACCGCGACGACAAGCGGGAGTTTTTGACCTTGAATGTCAGCGGATCGGATGGCGCGCGGCATCCGGCGCGGGCGCTCTCGGACGGCACGCTGCGTTTCCTGGCGCTCACGGTGCTCGAACTCGATCCCCACGCCACTGGTCTCGTCTGCCTGGAGGAACCCGAAAACGGGATACATCCCGAACGGATTCCCGCCATGTTGCGGCTGCTCCAGGATATTATCACCGACGTCCGGGAGCCGCTTGGACCCGACAACCCTTTGCGGCAGGTCATTGTCAACACACACTCGCCGGCGGTTGTCGCCCAAGTCCCGGACGACTCGCTTCTGCTGGCCGAACTCAAGGAGACGGCGCGAGGGACGGAACGCTTCAAGCGCCTCGCATTCGCGTGTCTGTCCGATACGTGGCGGAGCCGAGCCGCCGAGACCGACGTGATCTCGCGCGGCAAGCTGCTGGCGTATCTCAGCCCGGTGGTTCCGCCCGCGGCGCAGGCGGCCGGCACTGCGCCGGCGGAACTCTCGAAGGCTTCCGGCGAGCGCAGGAGAGTGGCCGACCGAGAGGATCTTCAGATGCTCCTTCCGTTCGCGCAGCAGGACTGATGGCGCTTCGGTTCACGCTGGTCTCGGGCGGCTCATCCGACCGCGCGCTGATTCCGATCTCGACGCTGTGATCGAGGCGGCGGGATGGCGCGGCGGGGCAGCGGGTGTAAACTCAGAGGTTCGGGAGTGAGATCATGTCCGAATTCAGCACAGCATACAAGCTCATCAAACAATTCAAGGGCGATGCGTATCTCAGCGGCTATGGCGTCCTGCCGCGAGTGGGGGAACTGGCGGGGGGTCTTGGCAAGCGCGCCGCGCTGGTGCGGGACGTGTTTCCCGGGTCGGAGGAATACGCGGCCGCCATTCGCAAGTCGCTCGAGTCGAGTGGAGCCGAGGTGGCCGGAGTCATCGACGGCGCCGCTCCCAACGCCCCCCGCGAGGACCTCTTCCGGATCACGGAACAGCTTACGGAATTGCAGCCGGATTTCTACGTGAGTTTTGGCGGCGGCAGCACGATCGACGCGGCCAAGGCCGCCGAAGTTCTGCGCGTGCTCGGCGGGAGCATCGACGACTACTTCGGAACCGGGCTGGTCACCGAGGCGCTGAAGAGGTCCGGAAAAAAGCTGACGCCGCACGTGGCAATCCAGACGGCTTCGAGCTCGGCGGCGCACCTGACGAAGTACTCCAACATCACCGACGCGCGAACCGGGCAGAAGAAGCTCATCGTGGACGAGGCCATCGTTCCGGCGCGCGCCGCCTACGACTACGAGGTTTCCTTCGGCGCGCCGCGCGCGCTCACGTCCGACGGCGCTCTGGATGGATTCTCGCACTCGCTCGAAGTGCTGTACGGGGCGGTGGACAAGCCCTATTACGGCCTGATGACCGAGGTGGCGCGCGAGACGTTCCGCCTGGCGCTCACCTACCTGCCGCGGGTGATGGAGAATCCGCGCGACGGAGAAGGCCGGGAAGCGCTGGCGCTGGCGACCGACCTGGGCGGGTACGCCATCATGCTCGGCGGCACCAACGGCGCTCACCTCACCAGCTTCTCGCTGGTGGATATCCTGAGCCACGGCCGCGCCTGCATCATGATGAACCCGTACTACACGGTGTTTTACGCTCCGGCCGTCACCGAGCCGCTCCGCCTGGCGGGCATGGAACTGGCGCGCGCGGGGGCCGCCGATTCCGCCGTCGCCGAGATGAGCGGACGCGAAGCCGGTATGGCGGTGGCCGAGGGGATTCGCCGGTTCGAGCAAAGAGTGAGCGTACCGACTACGCTCGGCGAGGTCGCCGGCTTCAGCCATGCGCATATCGAGCGGGCGCTAGCGGCGGCGAAAAACCCGCAGCTTCGGATGAAACTCCAGAACATGCCCGTGCCGCTCACGCCGGAAACGGTCGACGATTACATGGGGCCGGTGCTCGAGGCGGGCAAGACGGGCGACCTCAGCGTGATCAAGAACCTGGTCCAGGCCTGAAAAAGAAACAGAATCTTTCCGGAATGTTTCACTGTTAGGACACGCAGCAGCCATTCACCTGTAACCGTTGGCGCCGCACTCTGATCTCAGGAAAGGGGGCCTTTGGCGGCGCGAATGGCCAGGTTTCAGATCCGGTCTTGCTGGGCAAATCCCGAGGCGGCCCGTACGTTCGCGGCAGCCGTTTCGCTGCACAGCCACACGTCGTATTCGAGGGAGCCGCTGTCGTTCCTGCCGGATTTCGTACGGCGGTCGGGGGCGCTCGGGCGTCTCCTCCGCGGCGCGGACGACTCGCGGCTGTGGTGGACGCCGCCGCTGTCGCCCCGGCAGGCGTGGCAGGTGGAGAAATCGCAGATTGAAGCGGACCTTGGGCTTCTGGTGCTGATCTCGTTGACGGACCACGATGCGATCGACGCGCCGCTGATGGTGCGGATCCTCGACGAATCGCGCGATGCGCCGGTCTCGGTCGAGTGGACGGTTCCGTTCCGCGAAACGTTCTTTCATCTTGGCGTTCACAACCTGCCGGGTCCGCGCGCGGCATCGATTTTCGCCGAAATGGCGGCGTACACGGCCCGGCCCCGGGAGAATGCGCTTCCCGGCATTCTCGAGGAACTGGACCGGGATCCGGACGTCCTGATTGTTTTCAACCATCCGATGTGGGACGAAAACCGGATCGGCCGCCCGCGTCACCGGCGCCGCGTCGCGGAGTTCCTCCGTGCTCACGGGCGCCGGATCCATGCGCTGGAGTGGAACGGATTTCGAGGGCGGCGCGAGAACGCGCTTACCGTCGAACTGGCGCGCTGGTCGGGAATGGCCCTGATTTCGGGCGGCGACCGTCATGGCCGCGAGCCGAGTTCGGTCCTCAATCTCACCAATGCCAGGAATTTCTCGGAATTTGTGCGGGAATTTCGCGGCGGGGCGCCGAGTGAACTGCTGCTGATGCCGCAGCAGCGGCGCTCCCGGCGGCTGCGCGTGCTGCGCTCGGTGGCGGACGTGTTTGGCGGCGACTGGAGCGAGCGCATCTTCTATCAATGCGACGATGGCCGGCTTCGACCGCTGGCGCAGTTCTGGGGCCGCGCCCCGGCGCCGCTGTGGCTCTCCGGCTTCGCCCGGGCATTGCAGTGGCTGAACGATTCGGGCGGCGCCCCGGGCGCGTAGTCCACAGGCGGCGCCTCCTCGCGCGGTCTACAATCGGAACTGTGCTCCTTGCCGTCGCACTGATCGCATTGCCGCTGCACATGAGCGCCGGGGAACTAATGGTCGATCACGTGACTGCGGCGGGGCGGGACCTTGCTGCCATGCGGGCGAGCCTCGCCACCGTCGGGATTCCCTCGGAATACGGAGGCCCGCATCGGAACCGCGCCACGGAGATGGCGTTGACCAGCTTTCCCGACGGGTCGTACCTTGAATTGATCGCGCTCCAGGCCAAACCAGATGCGGCCGCCGTCGCGGCGCATGGCTGGGCCAAGTGGATGGAGGGCGACGCCGGGCCATGCGCGTGGGCGGTCCGGAGCAACGACGTAGCGGCCGAAATCGCGCGCCTCGGCGCGGCGGGAGTCCCCGTCGGCGCGCCGGTTCGCAGCGGCCGCGAGCGGCCGGACGGCGTGCGCCTGGATTGGGAGACCGCGCAGGCCGGCGCCGAGCCCAATGGGACCTTTTTCCCCTTCCTGATCCGCGACCTGACGCCGAGGGAGCGGCGAGTTTATCCAGCGAGCCGGCCCACAACGGAGGACTTCACCGGCGTGACTCGCGTCGTGATTGCCGTGCGCGATCTCGACGCCGCTGTGACCCGGTACCGCGAAGCCTACGGTCTCCCGGCGCCGGCGCGGCAGGAAGATGCGGACTTCGGCGCGCGGCTTGCAGCATTCGAAGGCGCCCCGGTGGTCCTCGCCGCCCCCCTGAACGGGCAATCCTGGCTGGCGGCGCGCCTCCACCGGCACGGCGAAGGCCCCTGCGCGTTCGTCTTGAAGGCCCGTAAATCCAGCGCGTACCAGGTAGTGCGGAACAGCCGCTGGTTCGCCGCCGGCATTTCCTGGCTCGACGACGCGAAGCTGGGCTGGCGCCTGGGCTTCGAATAGCCTCCGCGGACTCTTGCCCAAAGCTAATTTGGAACATTCCCGCCCCAGGTTCGTATAAGTCTCAAGAGGCGATTCCTAATGGCTTCCAACGGTAAGAACGGCAAGAACGGCAAGAAGAGACGGCGCTGGATCTTCCTGGCAGTTGTGCTGCTGGTGTTGCTCGGCGTCGGCGTGGGCGTGCGGGCGGCCCTGAAGCCCAGCCGCGCAATCGATCCGTCCAAAATCGTCGAGATTGAACGGGGCGATATCGCGCGCTCGGTGGTGGCGACCGGAAAGATCGAGCCGCGGGCCAAGGTGGAAGTGAAGTCCAAGGCCAGCGGCATTGTGAAGCAGCTTTTCGTCGACTACGGCGATTGGGTGAAGCAGGGCCAGGTGTTGGCCGAGTTGGATAAAGAGGAGTTGCAGGCGCGCGTGCGCGAGGCCAGCGCCACGCTGCTGGCGGCCGAAGCGGCGCTGGAAGCGGCCGAGGCCTCGTACGAGCGCAACAAAGTGGAAGCCGAAGGTCCGGATCTGCCCTTCCTTAAGTCCAGCATGGACCGGGCCCGCAAGCTGCACGACGACGGGCTGGTTTCGCGCTCCGTGCTCGAGGACGCCGAGAAGCTTTACCAGATGGCGCTGAACAAGCAGATGACGGGCCTGCGGAACGTCTCGGTGGCGCGCGCGGAGATCGGTCGGTCCAAGGCGCAGGTAGCGCAGGCGAAGGCCGCGCTGGACCGTTCGGAAGAGGACTTGCGGAACTCGACCATCATCAGCCCGATGAACGGCCTGGTGTTGTCGCGCGACGTGGAAGTGGGCGACGCGGTCAGCTCGATTCTCGTGCTGGGCTCGCAAGCCACGCTCATCATGACGCTGGGCGACGTCAGCGACGTGTACGTGCTGGGCAAGGTGGACGAGGCTGACATCGGGAAGGTCTACCTCGATCAGCCCGCGCGGATCGTCGTCGAATCATTCAAGGAGAAGAAGTTCGAAGGCAAGGTGACGAAGATCTCGCCGCTGGGCGTGGAGAAGGACAACGTCACCACGTTCGAAGTTCGCGTGTCGATTCACAACCCGGGCGGCGAACTCAAAGCCGCGATGACCGCCAACGCGGAGATCCTCCTCGAAGAGAAGCAGAACGTGCTGCTGGTGCGGGAAAGCGCCATCGTGTACGACAAGGACCGCAAGGCGTCGGTGGAAGTGCCCGACGCAACCTCGGAAACGGGCCGGAAGAAGCTGCCGGTTCAGCTCGGCATTTCCAACGGCATCAAGACCGAGCTGGTGGCGGGACTGAAGCAGGGGGACAAAATCATCCTCCAGTAAGCCGGGTGGGCGATGAGCGCTTGGGACCTCCTGGTTGACACCGTGCGCACGCTCTGGGCGCACAAGCTGCGCACGGCGCTCACCATGTTCGGCATCGCGTGGGGGATCGTTTCCATCACGCTGATGGTGGCCGCGGGCGAGGGTCTCCGCGTTGGGCAGGAGAAGGTCGCCGAGCAGTTCGGCAAGAACATCATGATCGTCTTCGCGGGCCGGACCAGCATGCAGGCGGGCGGAATGCGGGCCGGCCGGGCGATCCGCTGGCGCACCTGGGACTACCAACACGTGCAGCGCGAGGCGACCTCCTGCGAATTCGTGATTCCCGAACTCGGTAGCGGCGGCAAGGTCAAGAGCGACTTCAACAGCGCGCTGCTGCAAGTAGTGGGATCGCTCCCCCCGTTCGCTCACATTCGCACCATCGACATCGCCGAGGGGCGGTTCTACAACTGGGGCGACGTCGAGCGCGCCGAGCGCGTGGCGGTGCTGGGCAGCGATTCCTACACGCAACTGTTCGCCGGCCGGAAGGCGGTGGGCGAACAGATCCTGGTTCGCGGCGTACCGTTCACGGTGATCGGCGTCATGAAAGCGAAAGACCAGGACTCCAGCTACGACGGCCGGGACATCACCAAGGTATTCATCCCGTTCACGACCATGGCGCGCGACTTTCCCCGGGAGCCGCCCTCGCCGCGCGACGCCATCGACCGGCTGATCGCCTCGCCGAAAAGCCTCGAGCTGCACGAGCGGTGCAAGTACGAAGTGCGCCGTGCGCTGGGCCGGCTCCACAGCTTCGATCCCACGGACGAGGAAGCCGCGGGCATCTGGGACACGGTGGAGAATTCGAAGCAGTTCCGCACGATGACCGACGGCATCAAGTACTTTCTCGGCGGCGTGGGGCTGATCACGCTGCTGCTCGGCGGGCTGGGCGTGATGAACGTCATGCTGGTGGCGGTGCGCGAACGCACGCAGGAGATCGGCGTACGAAAGGCGGTGGGCGCGACGTCGCGCGCCATACTCCGTTACTTCTTTCTGGAAACCATGATTGTGGTGCTGCTGAGCGGCGGCATCGGACTCGCAGTCGGCTTCGGCATCTGCGCCGCGGTGAACAGGCTGCCGATGCCCGCGTACTTCGCCGGGTTGCTGCCGACGTGGGGATCGGCCATGTTGTCGTTCCTGCTGCTCGGCCTCACCGCCATCCTGTCGGCGCTCTATCCGGCCAGCCGCGCCGCCGCCGTCGATCCGATTGTCGCGTTGCGGCACGAGCCGGGAAGCTGACGGAAGGCGCCGATGCTGAAGGAGATCCTCAGGCAATCGTGGCAGGCGCTGATGCGCAGCCCGTCGCGCTCGCTCCTGACCATGCTGGGCATCGTCTGGGGCATCGTCGCCGTGGCGCTGCTGGTGGCGTACGGCTCCAGCTTCCGCTCCGTACTGGTCGCCGCGTTCGATGCATTCGGCCAGAGCGTGGTGATCTGCTGGCCGGGCCAGACCAGCGAGCAGGCCGGAGGCGAACGAGCCGGCCGTCCGGTGCGGTTCGAGCAGGCCGACGTGGCGGCCATCCTAAACGAGGTTCCCCTGGTCAAGTACGCGTGCCTGGAAACAGTGCAATGGAAATCGATAACGTACCAGGACCGGCTTACCAACAACCCGGTGCGCGGCGTCTGTCCCGAGTACGGCGAGATGCGCAACGAGGTTCCGTCCAACGGGCGCTGGATCACCGCCGAAGACATGATCGAGCGGCGGCGGGTGGTATTCCTGGGCAACGCCGTCAAGAAGAAACTCTTCAGCGGCCGGCAAGCGATCGGCGAAACGGTGACGATCGCGGGCATGCGGTTCACGGTAATCGGCGAAATGGACAAGAAGATCCAGATGAGCAACTACTTCAACAGCGACGACGAGTCGGTCTGGATCCCGTATTCCGCCGCCGGCGACTTGTGGAACAACCGGTACGGTTCGGTGCTGGTGTTCGAGACGGCGTATCCCAAGCTGGAGCAGGCCGCCATCCGCCAGGCGCGGGCGGCCATCGCCAAGCGGCAGAACTTCTCGCCCACCGACGAGCGGGCCTTTCAGGCGTTCGGCCGGGAACAGTTCCGGCCGGTGATCGACGGCATCACCATCGGGTTGCAGACGCTGCTGTTGTTCATCGGCATCCTGACGCTCGGCATCGGCGGCGTCGGCGTGATGAACATCATGCTGGTGTCAGTAGACGAGCGCATCCGCGAAATCGGATTACGCCGGGCGCTGGGCGCGAAGAAGTGGCACATCCGCGCGCAGTTTCTGAGCGAGGCGCTGGTAATCACGCTCGCGGGCGGGGCGGCGGGCGTGGCGCTGGCGCACCTGCTGTCGATGGCCATCGGAACCCTGCCGTTGCTCGGACCGCTTTACGAGGATACCTCCGGGCGCGCCGACATCCACCTGGTCATCTCGCCGGAAACGCTGGCTGTCACCATCGCCGTGCTGGTTCTGGTCGGGACGCTGAGCGGCCTTGCGCCGGCGCTGCGGGCCTCGCGGCTGGATCCGGCGCAGGCGCTGCGGTACGAGTAGCGGCTGCCGCCGGAGCGTACACCGATAGCCGCAGCAGAGCCCTTATCCGCCGGTAAGCAGAAAGTGAGCCGACAGAGCGTTGCTCAGCGCGTGCGCGGCGATGGGAGCGACGAGAGCGCCGGTTCGCCGGTAGAGCCAGGCGAGCGCGACTCCCACGCCAAAGTACAGCGGCATCATCGCGAACATCGGAATGTGGGATACCGCGAACAGCGCGGCCGTGAACAGCATACCGAACCGGACGGAACCTCCGTACAGGAACGAACCAAACATGCACCCCCGGAAAGCTCCTCGGCGGACGGCGCGAGCAGCGCGATTTGCGAAATTGCGACGGCAAAGAGCCACCCGCCACCGCATCTGGCTGACGACGCTCGATCCTGGATCATGGCGGAAGCCTCCGTGGAGGTCTGTCGCGAATGACCGACCGCCTTGGACAAGAGTACGAGACCAGTATTTCAAAACGCTGCGGCGGTACCAGTCGGGCACTTCCGTTTTCGGCCCGGGTTGGCAGATGCGGTGGATGGCGGCCAGCAACAGATAGTGCGCCGTGGAAGGACCGGAACGCGGCTTCGGCCAGGAAGACTGGAGCGCTTCCCAAGCTCCGGACTGGTGGGCAGCCACCCACAGGGCGCCGGGCAGGGGCGATCGTTCCGGCGGGCCACGGGCCGAGACCACGATTATAGCTGCTGCTGAAGCTCGCGCGCGCGAGGGTACGCGCCGCTCATGCTACGATCCCATCATCGACTCGCTTTGTGCCATGAAGATCAGCGACATCCGGGCGACGACCGTCTCCGCGCCCCTGGAAGCTCCGCTGCGCCCCGGCTGGACTCCCCTGGTTCCGAATGACCGCTGGGCGGACCCGAACGACGAGGGCTGCCCGGAGATCCCGGCATGAGACGCGCCGTTGTGCTCCTGCTCGCCGCGACGGCCTGCGGAGTGCGCGCCGAGACCAGATATGAAGCCTGGGCTCCGGTACGCGCCGCTCGATGACGCCGCGGCCGCCTGCTACCGCAGCCTGCCCGCCGCCGTTGTCGTCCTGGCCAGGTCCAAAGTCGCCGGCGCGCCGCAACAGGAGCTGATCCGCGGCATCCGAGGCATGCTGGGACGAACGCTGCGAGGGGAGGCCGAACTGCCGCGCGAACCGGCCACGGTCCCGAGCGCGCCGCCCTGGATTACGTGGAGATCGAGCCGCGGGACGCGCCGAACGCGGACCGGTGAGGGCTGTTTCCGCTTCAGCAGCGCAGCGCGTATTCGGCGGCTTCCCGCATCAGCGCGAGCGCGCGCAGTATGGCGGCGGTCTCCTCGTACCCGTAGGAAAGGCGCAACTGGCGGCGCCCGACGGCGACCAGGTCGCCCGTCGGATGAACGCAATATTCGCCTGGGACATAAATCACGCGTGGACGCGGATCGCCCGGCGGTCCGTCCACGGCGGGGTCGCCGGTCGTGCGGGTGAGGAAGCGGAAGAACGGCGAGTCCGCATGGGTCTCGACACGGTCGAAGGTGAGGTAGAAATAGAAGCCGGCGCTGCCGCCGACCGAGGAGCGCAGGTACGGTCCGAGGATCTCGTGGATGCCGGCGCGCAGCGCGAGGGCCTTCTCGCGGTACCCGGCGTTCACGCGCTCAAGCTGCCCGTCGATGTGGCGATCAAGCATGTAGCTGGCCATCTCCTGCGCGAACAGCGAAGCGCTGAAGCCGGCGTCGCTGGTCTTCTGAACCATGGCGTTCATCAGCGGTCCGCGGGGGCCAAGCAGATAGCCAGCGCGCAAGGCGGGGGCCAGCACCTTGGAGAGCGTCCCGATTTCATAGACGATGTCCAGTTCGTCGTCCGGCATCGCGGACTGGAACCGCTCGGCGGCCGGGTCGTGCAGGAGGAACTCGTAGGCCTGGTCGAAAAAGATCGGGATCCGGCGGCCCGCGCGCCGGCAAATGCCTGCTACGAACTCGACGAGCGCGCGCCGGCGGCAGTTCGACAGGATCGCGCACGAGGGATTGTTGACGGTGACGATATAGAGAAAAGAGAGGCGTTCGAGGCCGCGGCCTAACGCCTCGAGCTTCCGGGCGAGCGCGTCGAGTTGAATCCCCTCGGCGTCCTCCGGCGCGGCCACGATTTCGAGGCCCCGGCGGTGCAGCGAGTTTGCGTAGACGTAGTAGACCGGGTCCGCCGTCACGACAATGCCCGGAGCGAGAATCTCCGCAATGCCGTCGAGGATGCTGGTGGCGCCACAGGGGCCGATCATCAGCCGCTTTCGATCGAGCGCGGCCCGGTCGAGGCGGCCCGTGCGGACCAGGAAGTCGCCGATGGAGCGGATGAGGTTGGGCGAGCCCTCCGGTCCGCCGTAGTTGAACGCCTGCCGGTACCTGACGCAATCGCCGATAACGGCGCGGAGCGCTTCTTCGAGTTGGGGGATGGGGATGGTCCGCTCGTTGATGTAGCCGACGCCGAGGTTGACGTCGACGCCGTCACGGAAATCGCGCGCGAAGGAGGCCATCATGCGATTCACCGGCGAAGGTTCGGTGGAGGCCCCGCCGTAACGGGAGAAACGGACTTGGTTAAGCCCGGCGGCGGGCGCGGTTTGAAGGGAAGATGTGACGCTCATGACGCTGGCGCCCACATACTACTGCGCGGATCGCCGCGGTTTCAACCCCGCGGAGCCGAGGGAGCAGAGCGGCTGCGGCCCGCTGGCCCCGCGGTCGCCTATGATGGGTCCGTGGAGGGGCTGCGCTTTGCTTGTGTGCCGGGCTGCACAAACTGCTGCAACGCGCGAGGCTTCGTCTATCTGACCGAAGCCGACCTCCAGCGCGCCGCGGCCTTCGTCGGCCTGAGCGCCGGAGAATTCGAGGCCCGCTACGTCTACCGCACGCGGCGGCGACTGCGGCTGCGCAAGCCGAGGGGCTCGCAGTGCCACTTCCTGGAAAGCGGCGGCTGCCGCATCCACCCGGCGAAACCCACCCAATGCCGGCTGTTTCCCTTCTGGCCCGAGCTGGTTGAGAACCGTAAGGCTTGGGCGACGGCGGCGCGCAACTGCCCAGGCATCGGCGCCGGACCGCTAGTGCAGATCGGCTCGGCGGTCGAAATCGCCAGCGAGATGCGAACGGCCTATCCCGGGATGTACGACGGATAACCCGCGCTCCCGGCAATCCCTCCGCGACGGCCTCGAATGGTCCGGAATGGCGGGTCGGTGCGCGCTCCGAGCGACAAATTGGCGTCGAATGACGATGATTTGGCGACGGGAGACTCTGTTTGACCCAGAAAAAACAGGGGTTCGGCTTGGCACGGCGGGTGCTGTTCCGTTGACGCATGGTGGATGGAATCGGAACGCGACTCGAACATTACCTCGATTTGCTGGCGGCGCGGCAGCGTCTGGTGGCGGCGAACATCGCCAACGCGAACACTCCGGGCTATCGCGCCAAGGACATCGACTTTCAGCGCGAGTACGCCAGTCTGATCCAGGGCGGCAGTCCGCAAGTGATCGAACCCGAGGACCTGAAAGGGAAGAACGACGGCAACAACGTCAGCCTCGATCGTGAGGCGCGCCTGCTGGCCGAGAACGCCATCCGGTTCGGCGCCGCCTCGAATCTGATGCGCGCGAAGATCCGGGAGCTCCGCCTGGCGATCAAGGAAGGGAATGCATGAGCTTGTTTTCACTGCTATCGGTGAGCGCTTCCGGCATGGCGGCGCAGCGGGCGCGGGCGGAAGTGCTGGTGGAGAATCTGGCCAACGCGGAGACCACCCGGACGCCGGAGGGCGGTCCTTACCGGCGCAAGGACGTGGTGTTCACCGCCGAGCGGCCGGGACAGCCCTTCAACTCCGTGTTCCGGGCGGAGTTGGACGCGGCGCCGCTGGGGGTCGCGGTTTCGGAAGTAGTTGAGGACACGAGGGAACCCGAGAAGAGGTACATGCCGGGACACCCTGATGCGGACGCGGCGGGCTATGTCGCGTTCCCGCGCGTGAACCCGGCGGAGGACATGGTAGACCTGATGGGCGCCAGCCGCGGCTATCAGGCGAACGTGGCGGCGATGTCGGCTGTCAAGGACATGATCCACCGGGCAATCGATTTACTCCGATGAATCACAGGTACTGGTACTGGAGGTTTTGATGTATGCCGCCGATTAATGGGCTTGGGTCTTCCGTAGGGCCGGCGCTGATCCGGCCCCCCGAAGTTGCCGGCGAGCCGGGCGCCAGAGCCCTCGCGTTTCGGGACGCCTTGTCGGAGGCCATCGGGCAGGTGGAAGGCTTCCGGCTGGAAGCCGACGCGAAAGTGGGGAAGTTCCTGGCCGGCGAAGGCGAGGATTTGCACACGGTGGCGCTGGCGACGCAGCGAGCGGAGCTGGCGTTTGAGCTTTTTCTGCAAGTGCGGAACAAGGTGGTTTCGGCTTACCAGGAAGTGATGCGCATGCAGGTGTGATCGAGGAAGATCCGGACCCGGAGCGCGCTGAACCCTGGCGCGGCGCAAATCGAGGATTGAAGCGGCTGACGCCGGTCGCGCCCGCTGGCGCGCAATTGCCATGAAGGATCTGAAACGGCTACTCTCGCAACTGACGCTACGGCAGAAGATCTCGCTGGTAGTGGCAGCCATCGCGGTGGCCGGCGGACTGTATTCGCTGGCCCACTGGAACCGGGAACGGGACTTTCGTCCGTTGTACACGGGCATGGCGCCGGAAGACGCCGGGGCGGTGGTGGCCCGGCTGAGGGAAGCCGGAGTGCAGTATCGCCTGTCCGACAGCGGAACCACCATCCTCGTGCCCTCGGCGGCGGTGGCCGAAACGCGCCTGCAAATGGCTACCTCGGGGTTGCCTCGGAGCGGCCGGATCGGCTTCGAGCTGTTCGATCAGAACAATTTCGGCACGACGGACTTCGCCGAACGGGTCAACTATCATCGCGCGCTGGAAGGAGAACTGGAGCGGTCGGTGATGGCCCTGGCGGAGGTGGAGCGGGCGCGCGTTCACATCACGCTGCCGAAGGAATCGGTGTTTCTCGAGTCGCGCAAACCGGCGAAGGCCAGCGTGCTGGTGAAACTCCGGCCCGCGGCGAAGCTGTCGCCAGCCAACGTAGTCGCCATCTGCCATCTTCTTTCCAGCGCCGTGGACGGGCTGGAGCCGCAGGCGGTTTCCGTTCTTGACATGCACGGAAACCTGCTGAACCGCCCGCGATTGAGCGAGCCTCTCAACGGCGTCAAGCCGTCGGAGGCGCACCTGGAATATCGCCAGAGCATCGAACGGGACCTGTTGTCCAAGATCAACTCGACGCTGGAGCCGCTGCTCGGTCCGGAGGCGTTTCGCGCCAGCGTCAGCGTCGATTGCGACTTCACTTCCGGCGAGCAAAGCGAAGAGGTCTACGACCCCTCGCGATCGGTGATGGCCAACTCGCAACGGACGGAAGACATCAGCGGGATGGGTGTGACGGCGGGCGTTCCGGGATCGGCGTCGAACCTTCCGCGGCCGACGTCGCGGCCAGACGCGGGTTCGCGTGGATACACGCGCAAGACGGAGAACATCGCCTACCAGTCGACGCGCACGGTGCGGCGGGTGCGGCTGCCGCAGGGCGCGGTGAAGCGGATGTCGGTCTCGCTGCTGGTGGATCACACGGTGCGCTGGCACGGCGCCGGCGAGTCCGCCAAGCGGGTGGTGGAGGCGCCTTCGCCCGAGAAGCTGAAGGCGATTCGGGAACTGGTGGCGGGCGCCATCGGGCTTCAGAGCGATCGCGGCGATCAGCTTGTGGTCGAAGCGCTACCGTTCGAATCCACGGAAAACTGGAGGCCGGAGGAAGCGCCGCCGGCGGCCCCGCCGTTCGCCTATCCGCTGCCGGGCTGGCTCCAGGAGATTCTCAACAACGATGCGTTCAAGGGCAAAGCCGCACCCGTCGCAATCGGGGTGGCGGCCGGAGCGTTGCTGCTCCTGGGGGCTTTGGCGCTGATCCTGATGAAGCGGCGTAAACGGCGGTTGAAGATCGAAGCCACCACAAAAGCTCTCCCGGCGGGCGACGAGGCGGCCCGGGCGGCGAGCGAGGCGGCGGCCAAGCTGAACGACAAGATCGCGGAGCAGGCGGCGATCAAAGCGAAGCTGGAACAGGAAGCGTTGCACGCGCTGAAGATACCGGCGGCTACGAAGAAGACCGACGTCCTGGTCAAACACCTCACCGACGAGGCGCGAAAAGATCCGAAAACCATGGCGCAGTTGATCCGCACGTGGCTGCACGAGGAGACGGACTAGAAGCATGATCCGAAACGCCGCCCCGCAAGACCGGATCCCGGGCCTCCGTAAAGCAGCGACGCTGCTGGTGGTGCTCGGCAAGGACATCAGCGGCGAGGTGATGCGGCATCTGGCCGAGGAGGAAGTGGAACTCCTCGGCAGAGAGGTCGCGCAGATGGGAACCGTGAGTACCGAGATCGCGGAGAAGGTGCTCGATGAGACGCACCAGATGATGCTGGCGCACAACTACGTCATCCGGGGAGGCGTCGACTATGCGCGGGAACTGCTGATGCAGGCCTTCGGGCCGGAGCAGGCGCGGAAGCTGATCGACCGGCTGATGAAGGCGCTCGGCAACGACGCGGCCAGCTTCGACGCTCTGCAGAAAGCCGATCCCCAGCAGTTGGCCAAGTTCATCCACAGCGAGCATCCGCAGACGATCGCTCTCATCCTGTCCCACCTGAACTCGACCCAGGCGGCGGGCTTGCTGGCGTCGCTGCCGCCGGAGTTGCGGTCCGACGTCGCGATGCGCATGGCGAGCCTCGAGCAGATCTCGCCGGAGATCATTGCCAAGATCGCTTCCATCATCGGCCAAAAGCTGAAGGCGCTGGGCGAAATCAGCCGGGAGTCCTACGGCGGCGTCCGGGCCGTAGCGGAGATGATGAACCGGCTCGACTCCGCCACCAGCCGGGATATTCTGCAATCGGTCGAGGAGACCGATCCCGCGCTGGTGGAGACGATCCGGCACCTGATGTTCGTCTTCGAGGACATGCTGTTGATCAGCCAGGAGGGCATCAAGGAGATCCTGTCGCGCGTGGATCGCAAGCTGCTGACCGTGGCGCTGAAAGGGACCAGCGACCGGCTGAAAGAACATTTCCTCGCGTGCATGTCGCAGCGTGGCGCCGAGATGCTGCGCGAGGACATGGACGCGCTGGGGCCGATCAAGATCAAGGAAGTGGAGGCCGCCCAGCAACAGATCATCGCCATTGTCCGGCAGTTGGAATCCGAAGGCGTGATCAGCCTGAAAGGCGCCGTGGGCGAGCAGTATGTTGTCTAAGATCCTCGACGGAGGCGACGCCAGGAACGCCGAGCCGATCGCCTGGCGCAAGATCGGCAAAGATGCGGCGGGCGCGCCCGCGCCCGGCGGAGGAGGGGGGCAGAAAGCTCCCGACGCTGCCGCCCTGGAGGCCCGCGTCGCCCAGTTGCAGGCGGAAATCGCCACCCGCGAGGCCCAGGCCAAGCGGGCGGGCTTCCAGGAAGGCGAAGCCGCGGCGCGGAAGAACCTGGAGGCCCCGTACCGCCAGGCGGTCGCCCAACTCGCCGCGCAGGCCGGCGAACTGGCCGGTCTCAAGAAACGCGTCCGGCGGGAAGCCGAGGAAGATCTCGTCAAACTTGCCGTGGCGATCGCGCGCCGCATTCTGAGGCGGGAGCTTTCCGCCGATCCGGAAGCCATCCTGGGCCTGGTGAAGGCGGCGCTTGGGCGGGTGGAAGCGAGGGAGATTCTGCGCGTCCGCATTCACCCCGAGGATGCCCGGACGCTTCAGGCGTGCCTCGCCGAGTTGCGGCTGGATCGCGTGGACGTGGCGCCGGACCCCAAGCTGGGGAGGGGGGCGTTCGTTATCGAGACCATGCGCGGCGATCTCGATGCGTCGATTGAAACTCAGCTCCAGGAAATCGAGCGCGGCTTCGCCGACATCGTTCGGAGGCAGCCGTGAACGCCGACCGCTGGGACGTGAAGCCGTACCTGGAGTCGCTGACTGCGGGCGAGCCGGTGCGCTGGGTCGGGAAAGTAACTAACATTGTCGGACTGCTCGTCGAGAGCGCGGGGCCGGCGGCGGCGATCGGCGATTTTTGCGAGATCCGGACCGCCGGCGGCCGCCCAATACGCACGCAAGTGATCGGGTTCCGGGAAGGCCGGGTGTTGTCGATGCCGCTGGAGGAGACCGACGGGCTTCAGGCGGGCGACCCGGTGGTGGCCCGGCGCGAAGATGCGCGCATCACGGTGGGACCCGGTTTGCTCGGCCGCGTGCTGGACGGCTTCGGCCGCCCGATGGACCGGGCTGAGCCGGTGGCCGGCGCCGAATCGTACGACCTATACAAGGCAGCCCCGGGGCCTCTGGAGCGCGAGCCCATCAAGGAGCCGCTGACCACCGGCGTCCGCGTCATCGACAGCCTCCTGCCCTGCGGGAAAGGTCAAAGGATCGGGATCTTCGGCGGCAGCGGCGTCGGCAAGAGCACGCTGCTCGGCGCCATGGCCAAACACAGCGGGGCGGCGGTCAATGTGATCGCGCTCGTCGGCGAGCGCAATCGCGAGGTTCGGGAGTTCATCGAACACGAACTCGGCCGGGACGGTCTCACCCGCTCGGTGGTCGTCGTCGCCACGTCGGACCGGCCGGCGCCGCTGCGGCTCCGCGCCTGTTTCGTGGCGCTGGCGGTCTCGGAGTACTTTCGCGACCAGGGCAAGGACGTGCTGCTGGTGATGGACTCGGTCACCCGGCTGGCCATGGCGCAACGAGAAATCGGGCTGGCCGCCGGAGAGCCGCCGAGCCAGAAGGGCTACACGCCGTCCGTGTTCAACCTCCTCCCGAAGATTTTCGAGCGCGCGGGCAAGTTCGCGCGTGGATCCATCACCGGCTTCTTCACGGTGCTGGTGGAGGGCGACGACTTCAACGAGCCGATCTGCGACGCGGTGCGCGCCATCCTCGACGGCCACATCGTGCTGTCGCGGGACCTCGGAGCGGCCGGCCACTACCCGGCCATCGACGTGCTCAATTCGGTCAGCCGGCTGGCCAGCCGCGTCTCCACCAAGGAGCAAATGGGGGCGGCGCAGAAGATCCGGGAAGCGATGGCCGTCTACCATCGTTCCGAAGATCTCATTAACCTCGGCGCGTACGCGGCGGGCTCCAATCCGCAACTGGATCTCGCCATCCAACTCAGGCCGAGACTGCTTGAATTTCTGCGCCAGAAGCCGGAGGAGAAAAGCCCGATCGGCGACACGCTGAAACAGTTGCTCGCGCTGGCTTCCGGCGCGGCGTCCCAAGCCGCCCCAACCGGAGCCAAGCGGGCGTGAAACGCTTTACGTTCCCGTTGGAACGCGTCCGGCTTTGGCGGAAGACCCAGATCGATATCGAATACGCCAAGCTCCAGGAACTGTTCGCAGAATTGCGCCGGCTGGAGTGCGAGGTGGCGGATCTTCATCAGACCGAACAGGGGGCGCGGAAGGCGTTGCTGGCCCACGCGGTCGCCAGGCAGCCCCTGGAAGGCGCGGAACTCGAACGTCTCGACGATTTCCATCTCTACGCCAGGCAGCAGGACGGACTCCTTGCCCGCAACAAGGAAGCGTTGCTCGGGCGCATCGCGGCCCAGCGCGAGCGGCTGATCGAAGCGCGGCGCAAGCTCAGTCTGCTCGACAAGCTGAAGGAACGCGCCAGCGATCAGTGGCAGCGGGAGTTCGAAAAGGAAATTGAAACCCTCGCATCGGAGCAATTCGTCGCCCGCTGGAAGGGCAGCGAGTAGCCGCAGCCCGGCCCGCCCTAACTCCCTGACGGTCCGTGAGACCCGCTTGCCTGGCCGCACTGGCCGCGCCTGGCCGCAAGGGAGTCTTTGCTTTCCGCCCGATTTCTGGTAACTTCTTTGAAGACCTCTGGGAAGCCTCTGGTCACGAAATCTCTCGATGTTGGAACAAGCGGAATGCAACAAAGGATTCGTGTCACCATCAACGGCAAGCCTCACGAAGCGGACGTCGAGCCGCGGCTGCTGTTGATTCACTACCTCCGCGATGTCGCCGGCCTGAAGGGGCCGCACATCGGCTGCGAGACTTCGATTTGCGGCGCCTGCACGGTGGAACTGGACGGCAAGGCGGTCAAGGCCTGCTCGATGTTCGCCGTGCAAGCCGACGGGCGCGAAGTGCTCACCGTCGAAGGGCTGGCGGCGAATGGAACCCTCCACCCGGTCCAGGAAGCCTTCTGGAACGAGCACGCCCTGCAGTGCGGCTACTGCACGCCGGGCATGATTATGGCGGCCAAACAATTGCTGGCGCGGAACCCGAATCCCACCGACTCGGAGGTGCGGCGCGGCCTCGAAGGCAATCTCTGCCGCTGCACCGGGTACCAGCACATCGTCAACGCGGTGCGCGCCGCCGCCTCGGGAATGGGGGATTAGGCGATGGCAACTACCGCGTCAAGAACCGAACCGCTGGTCGGCAAGGGAATCCGCCGCCAGGAAGATCCCCGGCTGATCACCGGAACCGCCGCATACGTGGACGACATCGAAATGCCCGGCATGCATTACGCGGCGATCGTCCGCAGCCCTCACGCCGCCGCGCGGATCCGCGGCGTCAACGTTAAGCCGGCGCTCGATCATCCCGGCGTGGTCGCCGTTTTCACGGGCGCGGACGTCAGAGGCGTCGGGCCGGTGCCCTGCGCCGCCGCGCTTCCGGGTTTGCGCGTTCCGGTCCATTCGGTGCTCGCCACCGATCGCGCGTACTACTGCGGTCACGCCGTCGCGGTGGTCGTCGCCACGGACCGCTATCTCGCGCGCGACGCGGCGGACCTCGTCGAAGTGGAGTACGAACCCACCGCTGCCGTCTCCGATCCGGAAAAAGCCCTCCAGCCGGGCGCGCCGCCGGTGCACCCGGAGTGGCCCGACAACGTCGCCTTCACCCACCATCACGACGGAGGGGAAGTGGACAAGGCGTTCGCCGAGGCCGACGTCGTCGTCCGGAAGCGCATCGTCAGCCAGCGCCTCATCCCCACCGCCATTGAGCCGCGAGGCGTCATCGCAAGCTGGAACTCCGGCGAGAAGACGATCACGCTGTATACATCGACGCAGATCCCGCACCTGGTGCGCTCGCTCGTCGCGGGCATGTTGGGAATCGGGGAGAACCGCCTGCGGGTGATCGCGCCCGAAGTGGGCGGCGGCTTCGGCAGCAAGCTCAACGTGTACGCCGAGGAAGCCCTGATGGGTTTCGTCTCGATGAAGATCGGCAAGCCCGTGAAGTGGATCGAATCGCGGCGCGAGAACTACCTGACCACGATCCACGGCCGCGGGCACGTCGATTTCTACGAACTCGCGGCCCGGCGCGACGGCACCATGCTGGGCATGAAGCTCAAGATCATCCAGGATTGCGGCGCCTACCACCAGTTGCTGACGCCGGCCATTCCCACGCTGTCGGTCCTGATGGCGCCGGGCATCTACCGGTTTCGCAACGTGCGGGCGGAGATCGTCGGCGCCTTCACCAACTGCGTTCCCACCGACGCCTACCGCGGCGCAGGGCGGCCCGAGGCCACCCACGGCATCGAACGGATGGTGGACGTGCTCGCGACCGAGCTCACGATGGACCCGGCGGAAATCCGGTTCAAGAACTTCGTGCGGGAAGACGAGTTCCCGTTCCAGACCGGAACAGGGCTGGCGTACGACAGCGGCAATTACGCGCTTCCGCTGCGCAACGCGATGGAGATCGTCGGCTACAAAAGCCTTCGGGAGGAGCAGCGGATCTCGCGGGGCGAAGGCCGCCTGATGGGAATCGGCATCTCCACGTACGGCGAAATCTGCGGCATGGGCCCGTCCAGCGCGATGCCCGCCGGCGGGTGGGAGAGCGGAACGGTTCGCGTCGAGCCTTCGGGCAAAGTCACCGTCCTCACCGGCGTCTCCCCGCACGGACAAGGCGAGGAGACCACCTTCGCGCAGATCGTGGCGGACGAACTCGGCGTCGGCCTCGACGATATCACCGTCCTGCACGGCGATACCTCGGCGGTCCAGTACGGCATCGGCACGTTCGGCAGCCGCGGCACGGCGGTGGGCGGCGCCGCCGTCTACTTCGCGGTCCAGGACATTAAGGCCAAACTCAAGAAGTTCGGCGCCACAATGCTCGACAGCGACGACGTCTCGCTGTCGGCCGGCGACTGCGTCTGCAACAAGACCGGGAAGCGGGTCGGTTTCGGCGAGATTGCCGCGGCGGCATACCGCGGGTTGAAGATCCCGCCCGGCGGCGAGCCGGGCCTGGTCGCCACGCGCTACTTCGAGCCCTCGAACTTCACCTATCCGTTCGGCGCGCACATCGCGGTGACGCAGGTGGACCCGGACACGGGCGCCGTCGAGATCACCCGCTACATCGCCGTCGACGATTGCGGCCGGATCATCAACCCGCTGCTGGTGGCCGGCCAAGTGCACGGAGGCATCGTTCAGGCGATCGGCCAGGCCTTGTACGAGCATGGGGTGTACGACGAGGACGGCCAGCTCATCACCGGGGAACTGATGGACTACGCGGTCCCCAAGGCGACCATGGTCCCGTGGATGGAGTGCAGCAACACCGAGACTCCGTCTCCCGTTAATCCGCTGGGCGTAAAGGGCGTCGGGGAGGCCGGCACCATCGGATGCTCCCCGGCCGTCGTCAACTCGGTGGTGGACGCGCTCTCGCACCGGGGCGTCACCCATATCGACATGCCGCTGACGCCCGAAAAAATCTGGCGGATTCTCCAGGAAGGAGGCAAACAATGATTCCGAACCCGTTCTCGTACGCGGCGCCGGAAAGCCTGCAAGAAGCGCTGGAGCTTCTCGCCGGCGATGGCGCCAGGGTGATCGCCGGAGGCATGAGCCTCGTTCCGCTGATGAAGCTGCGGCTGGCCGCTCCGGAACTCCTGGTGGACCTGCGAAAAGTGCGCGAGTTGAATTTCATCCGCGAGGATGAAGGATCGATCCGAATCGGCGCGATGGCCACGCACTTCGACCTGGAATCGTCGGCGCTGCTGCACGCGCGGTGTCCACTGCTGGCCGAAACGGCGTCGCACATCGGCGACGTCCAGGTGCGGAACATCGGCACGCTCGGGGGCAGCCTCGCGCACGCGGACCCCGCGGCGGACTATCCGGCGGCGCTGGCGGCGCTCGACGCGCGCGTTCGACTGGTGGGCAAGTCGTCCGAGCGAACATTGGCGTTCGAGGATTTCCTCCTCGACACGTTCGCCACCGCGCTGGAGCCGGGCGAAATTCTGGCCGAGGTCATCGTTCCCGCGCAGGGGAAAGGCGTGAAATCCAACTACCAGAAGATGGCGCACCCCGCGTCGGGCTTCGCGGTGGTCGGCGCGGCGGCGGTGGTGGAGCGCTCCAACGGCAACGCCGGCATGGTGCGGCTGGGCATTACCGGCCTGGCGTCCAAGGGCTTCCGCGCGCGCAACGTGGAGGCGATGCTCGAAGGGCAGGAGCTTTCCGAGCCGGCGATCCGCAAGGCCGCCGCCGCGGTCGCCGACGGCGTCGAGGCGAACTCGGACCTGCACGCCTCGGCGGAGTACCGGAAACAGATGGCGGCCGTGTATGCCCGGCGGGCGCTGTTGGCCGCGCTGGAGCAATCCCGTTGAAGGTGGCCGGAGCGCACGCGGTAACCACCGACCAGGAGCGGCTCTACGCGCTCCTGCAGAATCCGGAAGTGCTGGCCCGCTGCATGCCGGGGTGCGACAGCCTGGTTCGCACCGGGCCGGACACCTACCAGATGCGGATGAAGTTGGTGATGGCCAGCATCAGCGGCCTCTTTGACGGTACCGTGCGCATCGAGGATCAGAATCCGCCGGACAGCTTTCGCCTCGTGGTGGAGGGCCGCGGCAAAATCGGCTTCCTCAAAGGCGACGGCCTGCTTCGCCTCATCCCGAACGGCGGCTCCACCGAAGTGGCGTACGACGGCGAGGTGCACGCGGGCGGCACCATCGCCAACGTCGGCCAGCGCCTCATGGACACCACCGCCCGGATGATTATCAAGCGGTTCTTCGACAAGCTGTCGAAGGAGGCCGCTCAGTAGCCTTTCTGCTTGTCCACCACGTTGATGAGCGGAATGCCCATCGCGTAGCGGCGCACGTTATCGGCGAACAGTTCGATCAGCCGCACCTGCCGGTCGGGGCTCCAGCCGGAGGTGTGCGCGGACATCACGACGTTGGGGCAATCGAAGATCGGGTGCTCGGACGGAGGCGGCTCCTGCGGGAACACGTCGAGGCCGGCGCCGGCGATCCAGCCCTCCTTCAGCGCCTTGACAAGAGCCATGTCGTCGAACAGCTTGCCGCGCGAAAGGCCGAGGAAATAGGCGGTCTTTTTCATGCCGCGGAAGACTTCCTCGTCGAACATTCGCTCGGTCTCCCGGGTGTGCGGCGCGGCGGCGACCAGCACGTCGACGATCGGGACCATCGTTTTGAACCAGCTCGGATCGTGAAGCTCCGCCACGTATTCAGGCTTCGGCAGGGGCTTGGCGTCCGTGGCCACGATGCGCATGTCGAACCCGCAATAGGCCCGCCGCGCCACCGCGCTGCCGATGCCGCCCAACCCCACGATTCCCATCGTGCGCCCGACCAGTTCGGTGTGATCGTCGGATTTCACCGTTCCCATCGGATTCATCCGCCGCTTGTAGAACTGCGGCATGTAATACTTCGAAATTCCGCGCGTCAGGCAGAGCAAAAGGCCCATGCCGGTTTCGGAAATTCCCGGCGCGAAGGTGCGCGCATAGTTCGTCATTACGACGGGACTATTTCGGAGTTTCTCGTCGTTCAGCAGGAATTCGACCCCCGCGCCGCCGCTCTGTATCCACTTCAGCTTCGGCGCCAGGTCGAGTTCGGCGCCATTGACGCCCCCATAGACAACCTCGGCTTCCTTGAGCCGGGAGCGAAACTCGTTGCGGTCCTTGCAGTGGACGATCTCCACCTTCTTTCCCGGCGCGGCCTGTTCGATCTGGCGGGCTTCGTGAGGCTCGAACTGGTAGGTGGTGACGATGCGGATCGTGTCCCCCTGCGCCTTCAGTTGCGAGGTCCCCTCTGCGGCGAATGCGGCCGCGACGGCCGGCGTGGTCCCAGCAGCCGCCATGAATGTTCTGCGCGATACCGTGTTTTCCGACATGGCTCCCGTTGTACCATCACGGCGCGAGCACCTTCAAGCGCTTCGGCAGGATCGTGATCTCCACCGGCAGCGACCCCAGCGCTTCGCCGTCGACCTCGATGCGGGTGATTTCGGGCGACGTCGCGCGGACGCTCCGCGCTCGGAAGTGGCGGACCTTCGGGTGAGCGAGGATCCGGCCGTCGTACAAATAGGAGAGGTCCCGCGCCAGAGTCAGGAGCCCCAGGTCTTCGATGACGGTCACCTCCAGAAGCCCATCGTCGAGGACAGCCTCGGGGCAGACATGCATGCCGCCTCCGTGATAGCGGCCATTGCCCACGGCGACGTTCAGAACCTTGTGACTCAGCGGCGATCCGCCGTCGAGGGCCAGTTCGACGCGCCTGCCGCGGTAAGCCAGCAGCTTCACCGCCGAGGCGTACAGGAACGCGGCCCGGCCTCCCAAGGGAGTGAGAACGTTGTTGGAATGAGCGGCGACCTCGCCGCCCATGCCGAAACTCACGAGATTAACGAAATAGCGGCTGCGGGCCCGCCCGTCCGGCGCAAGATAGGCGACCTTGCCGGCGTCGATCTCCAAAGTGCGGCCGTCCGCGAGCACGTCCATGGCATCCCGCCACTTCCGCGGAATGGCCAGGGTCCGCCGGAGATCGCCGCCCGTGCCGAAAGGGAGAATGCCGATGCGCGCCTCGCCGCCCGCCTCGAGCATGCCGTTGGCGATCTCGTTGATGGTGCCGTCGCCGCCGATGCCGGCGATGCGTTCGCAGCCGCGCTCGATCAGGCGGCGGGTCAGCTCGGCGCCGTGCCCCTGGCGCTCGGTGAAGCAGACTTCAAACGAGCCGATGCGCCGGGCCAGCGCCTCGCGCAGCTCGTTCCAGCGCTTGCCCGCTCTGCCTCCGGCCGAGCGGGGATTCACGATGACTCCTGTTTTCATCGATGGGCGGTCCGGGATGTCCCGTTGCGTGGTCCGGGACAAAGGCGATCACAACCAACTTATTGTCGCGCAGACGGATGCAGCGGGCGTTCCGCTACGCGGCTCGCGGCGGGGAAGGAAAGCTCCAGGTTGCGTTACGCCCCTCGGGGACGCTACGCTAACTTTAACAATTCCGTTCATTGGAGAGAAAAAATGGCAGACACAATCGTCAAAGTGGATCGTTTTTCCATTGATGTTCCCGATCAGCCGGGCGAAGGCGCCCGCGTTCTGCAAGCGCTGGCCGGCGCGAAGGTGAACCTGACCGCGATGTGGGGGTACCCGCAGGGCCAGGGCGGCACGGCGCGCATCGAGCTGGTGACCTCGGACGCCGCCGGATTGAAAGCGGCCGCCAAGGCAGCCAAAATCAAGCTGAACAAAGAGGCGCCCGCGTT
Source organism: Bryobacteraceae bacterium (assembly GCA_026129905.1). Classification (GTDB taxonomy): domain Bacteria; phylum Acidobacteriota; class Terriglobia; order Bryobacterales; family Bryobacteraceae; genus JAHCHE01. The sequence goes on from JAHCHE010000009.1 coordinate 142,981, forward strand.
CCATATTGTGGGGCGAGACAAAGTGGGAGCGCTCGCTTCGGTGATGGCTAAGCTCGCCGCCAGCGGCGTCAACGTCCATGCCGTGCAGGCGGCGTCGACCGGTCCGAAGTTCGGCTGCATGCTGGAAGTGGCGGCCGGCGACGTCCGAAAAGCCGCCAAAGCGCTCGGCGTTTAGCTTCCGATTCCGGCGCGCCTATTCCGATCGTAGCGACTCGAGCAGGCGCAGCCGGACCACAGCCAGCGTCGCCGCCGCCGAAGAAAGCAAGCCCGCCGCGAACACGGGAACCAGCCAGGCCAGAGACGCCGGGGAAACGCTCCCGCTTCTCGCGACAAACGCGGGCAGAATCGCCACCAGCGCGGCGGCGACGCCGCAGCCGAGTCCCAGGGCCAGGATCGCGCCGTTCTCCGCCAGAACCATTCGGGCAAGGTGGGAAGTCCGGAATCCGACCGCGCGCAGCAGCGCGAGTTCCCGTCGCCGTTCGAGCACATTGCGCAGGAGCACGGCCGCCAGTCCCAGCGTGCCCAGCAGCAACCCCAGCGCGCCGAGCGCCTGGAATGTCGAGATATACGTGTTCTCCACGCGGTGGAATTCCTCGAGTCGATCGACGGCCGGAACCGCGTCGAAGCCGTAATCGGCCAGCGCCTCTTCGGTCCGGCCCGAGACCTCGGCGACGCTGTCGCGCGGCCCCTTCAGCAGAAAAACGCGGTAGCCGGCCTCGTTGGGGAACAAGCGCTGGAAATTACGTTCGGAGATAATCAGCTCTCGTTGAAACACCGTCTCGCCGAGCACCCCCGCGATGCGGAAGCGCACCGGTTCGGCGCCTGCGCCGGGCAGCGTGAATTCATCGCCGATTTTTCGGTGGAGAACGTACGTGAGCGAGTTGGCCGCGACGATGGCCGGGGCGGCGCCGTTTTCGTCGGGCTGCTCGATCAGCGCCCATGCGTCGTCGTCGGCCGCGGCTTGGCGGACGAAGTCCGGCGGCGCTCCGAGCACCCGGGGGTTGCGCGGCTGATAGAGGTTCAGACAGCTCACGTCGTCTCCCGGCCGCAGGCGGAACGACGCAAACTCCACGCCGTCGAGACCGTCGAGGTTCAGTTCCGCTTTGCCCTCCGAAGTAGCCGGATTGTGGTAGATGGGCAGAGTGGACTCGGCGATCAGAGGATAGCCGGCGCTCCCGGACCGCGGGTCGTACGGATCGTGGACGGTTCGCTGGCGGAAGGCGTCCACCGCCACGATGATGAACGTCGCCGAGGCGATCAGCGCGGTACACAGCACGGTCCGTCCCGGCCGGTAGGAGATGCTCCGAAAACCAAGCCCGTTCACGCTGGAAACGGCGTCGCGGGGCCGCCGCGCCGCCAGCGCGCGCACGAATAGCAGGAGGGCGATCAGCAGCAGGCTCCCGGCGCCGAAGAATCCGGCCGTTTGAGACAGCAGGCCACGCGCCGCGCCGGCGAGCAGCGCGAGAGCGGCAATGGCGCTAAGCGCGCCAAGGCGCAGCGAGGATCGCGCGGAGGAGACCCCCTTGGGCGGCGGGGTTGTGACTCCGGCAAGCCGCTCGCGCGGCGTCAGCCGCCGCAGGCTGAACAGCGTACCGGCGACCGAGAGCAGAGCCGCCGCCACAACCGCGACCCCGCCGGCGGCGATCGAGCCGAGGTTCACGTGCAGCGTCAACAGGCGCGTGCCTACCGCGTCCACCCACCAAGTACGCAGCCCGTGAAGAATGAGCCCGGCGAAGCCCAGCGACAGGAGCATCCCAGCCAGGCTGCCGGCCGCCGCCAGAGCCGCTCCCTCTATGGTGAAGATCCGGCGGACCTGCGCCGGAGAGAAGCCCGCCGCTTCGAGCGCGCCGATTTCGCGAATCCGCTGCTCGATGCCGAGCCGGAAGAAGAGTCCCGCCAGCATCAGCGCGGAAACTACCAAAAAAAAGCTGAAATAGACGAAATATTCGCCGAAATCGGTTGCGCCGCGGGATGCGGCCAGCGCCTGCTCGCGGACAGGGAGGATAAAGAAACCGGTCTGAAGCGGGTCGATGCGCCGCCGCAGCGCGGACCGGTACGACTCGAATTCGCCGGCGCCGGCGAAACGCAGGGAAGTGAGGTTGCCGTACCGCGATTCCCAGAGCCGCTGGCCGGTCTGGAGTTGGATGAAGGCTTTCGGCGTGGCGCGGTAGCGGTCCCAGTAGTCCTCGTCTTGCGGACGAATGCGCCCCAGATCGATGGGGAAGGGCGGGTCCCAATCGGCCACATTCTCCGAGTCCGTGATGCCCGGAAATTCCGGCGCCAGTTCGCGATCGGCGGCCGGCCCGCTCAGGGGCGCGATTCGATCCACCTCAAATTTCGCCGTGCCGGTTGCGAGGCGGCCGTCGGGCTGCCACACGTAGAAGTCGAGTTCGATGGCGTCGCCGGACCGGGCGTCGAGTTGACGGGCCGTCCAGTCGTTGAGCACGATGCCGGCCTCGTCGCGGGGCGCCAGCGCATCGAGGTCCGTCGCCGTGACGAGCGAGTAGGGGACCTCGCGCTTGCCGAGGCGGATCGTATTCGCCAGGTACGTGAAGACGCCGCGCGTCTCCAGGCCGAGTTCCTCCGCGGCGGCGCCGGCGGTTGCCGTGACGTTGTCGGCCAGCAGTCCGGCATCGCTTGCCAGTTGGAATGGCTTCAGTCGGAGACCCAAGTCCTCCAGACGAAAGGCGGACCGCAGCTTCGATTCCGGCGCCTCGGCGCCGGGCGGCAACAGCAGCGTGTTCACTTTTCCGGGCTGCGCGATTTCCGCTTGCAAGCGCTCCAGCGGGACGAACACAGCCCGCACGCTGCCCTGCCTCGGCGCGAGCGCGAACTCTCCCAGGTCTACCGGGGCCAGCGCTTCGGCAAACGAGAATCGCAGCACGGCGGCTGCGTTCTCCTTCCGCCCGTGGAGCGACTCGGCCGGGATCGCGGACGGCTTCTCGATTCGGAGCAGGACTCCCTCGCCCGGCTGAACGCCCAACTCGCTCGCCAGCGATTCGCTGAGCAAGCCTTCGCGGCCGCGCGGTCCCTTCGGCGGCCGTTGATGAAAGCTCCAGAAGCGCTCGTCGATGCCATAGACCAGCACGCCGGAAGCGCGGCGCCCGCTCGACTGGTGCGTCACCAGACCTTCGAGCGCAATCATGGGACACGCGCCTTCGAACGACCGCGAAAGCTCGTCCCGAAAGAACGTACTCGAGCCGATGACCTGGCCTGCGTTGCCAAGCCGGCGCAGCGCGAGTTCGCGCAGGCTGCCGCGCACGGAGTCGCCGACGAGCAGCGCCCCGGCCAACACGGCGACGGCGACCGCGACGCCCGCGACGACCGCGAGATTGGTTCGCCAGTAGTAGGTAAGGCTCCGGCCCACAAGCGTGGAAGCGCGCACGCAGCTTTACTCCACGCGCTCGATGCGCCGGCCCCGCAGTTGGAACCGGATCGCAAAGCGCTCAGCCAACCGCGGACTGTGCGTGACGACGAGCAGGATGGTCTGCCGGCGGGCATGAAGGTCAAGGAGAAGTTCCGCGACGTTGGCGGCGGATTCCTGGTCGAGGTTGCCGGTCGGCTCGTCGCACAGCAGCAGCGACGGCTCGCGAATGAGCGCGCGCGCCAGCGCCACGCGTTGCTTCTCGCCGCCGGAAAGCTCCGCCGGACGGTGATCCAGGCGCCCGCCAAGTCCTACCTGTTCCAGCAGCGCGAGCGCGCGGTTCCGCCACGCTGAGTCGCCTTTGGCCACGAGGGTAGGAACCAGCACGTTCTCGAGCACGGAACACTGAGGCAGCAGGCAATGGTCCTGAAACACGAAGCCGGTGTGGCGGTTGCGGAACAGGGCGAGGTCCTTGCCGTCGAGCGCGTACGGATTGCGGCCGTCCAGCGTCACGGTTCCGGACGTGGGCGGCTCCAGTGCGCCGACGATGTAGAGTAGGGTACTCTTGCCGCTGCCCGACGGTCCCATGATCGAGGCGGCCTCGCCCCGCCGCAACTCGAGCGAGACGTCCTCGATAACCGTCAGCGGCGTTCGCGGAGCAGGGTATTCCTTTCTGAGATTGCGGACTTCGAGCACCCCGGCGACCTTCAGGCTAGCACACCGCCGGGGGCTGTCCGGAGAGTGTTGGGTGAGACTGGGTGCGGATGGACGACCGGGAACTCTCGCGGTTGTGCTGGTCCATCCGGCGGACGCTCCCCCGGTCCGGTACAAGGGTCGAGTCTGGATCCGAACCGGCCCGCGGCGCGACGTTGCCACGGCCGAGGAGGAGAGGCGGTTGAGCGAATAGCGGCGGGCTTGCGATTTGCCTTTCGATTTGCGGCCGTTTCCATCGGCGAGCCTCGGCGATCTGGACCTGGACCTGTTCCGCAGAGTTTATCTGCCTTCCACCCTGCCGCCCGAGATCCCTGGAACAGAATCAGCGCAGCGACGAACAGCAACTGGCGGCGATGCGGTTCGCGAGCCTCGATCCAGCGGCCGCGCCGACTAGGCTTGGCTTGCTTGAAATCGGAAAGGATCCGTTGGGTAACCGACTACCGAAACCCGCACTTGGCGGAGGCGATGAGAAACCTGGGGTACGTGCAGCGATTCGGCGTCGGAATCCCGATTGCGCGGGAGGAAGTGCGGAGGAACGGCAATCCGCCTCCAGTGTTTCGTGTGGAAGACACGCACGTTGTGGTGACGGTGCGAAGGCGTCCATCGATCGCCCAAGGACGATTTTGGGCAGAATCCAACCGTTGTTGAAAGGTACGGGAGACATAAACGACCCACACCTCGAGGCGATCGACGACAGCCTGAGTCTTGTGCCCGGCGATCTCGGCCTTTCGGGGTTTGAGGATGAGCTGTCTTCTCAGTGGGGCGCCTGTCTGGACGGGAAAGAACGCGCCTTTCGAGTGATCTCGGCGTTCTGGCAAATAATGCCGCGGGCCGCGAAACCGCACGAGGCCGATCTTGTTCTGGTGGACCTCGGACCAAATCTCGGCGCCATTATCCGAGCCGGCCTGATCGCATCGACGTGCGTCGTGATCCCGTTTGTCGCCGGACCTGTTCTCGTTGCAGGGGCTTCGCAACCTGGGCCCAACCTTCCGGCGCTGGCGGGAAGAATGGGATGAGAGGCTGGCGAGGAAACCCGCAGCCGACCTAGACCTGCCCCCTGTCGCGATGCGGCCGATTGGATACGTGGTGCTGCAACATTCAGTTCGCCTGGATCGGCCCGTGAAGAGCTACGACAAATGGATGAACCGGATCCTGGGGGAGTATCGCAGCCGCGTGCTGGATGAAACCGTCGCAGCGGGCGTGACGGTTCGCGACGACGAGGATAACCTGGCGCTGCTGAAGCACTATCCACCGGATCTTCCCCCGCCAGGGGAGGAAGTTTTTCGCTCTAACTGATTTCTTTTGATTCGGATGCGGCGAAGCGAGCGGCGTCTGGCCTCTGGCTGCATCACCTGCCGCGCGGGCAGGGCAACACCGAGTGCCGCCAGGATCTCCTGCTGCCGCCGGCGCTCCATCTCCCGGCTGATTGTAAGCGCTAACATGCAGCAGAAGACGTGGCCTCGCGTCCGGCTCTCCTTCCGCACCCAGACGGGGCGCACTTCCAGAAGTCCGGTCTTCATCGACCGTAAGTCGCGCTCTACTTTTTGCAGACTCACATAATGGTCGCGCACCGAGCGCACCGCCGACAGACGCGAGCCCTGATGGGCGATGCGGGCCAGGACGAGGAAGAGAGCGAACTTGGCCAAACGCGCCCTGCCCAGGGCCGCGGTGAGGCCGACGGAATCGGCTAATTGCTTGAGCACGAACAACAGACCAAAGAGAAGCCCGATGGTAGGATCGGGGCAGACCAGGTGATCGAACTCGCCACGGAGGGCGTGGCGGAGGGCTTCGACGCGGTCAGGGTTCCAGTGGGAGAGGTTGGCGAGAGTCCGTTTTTGAACCCCATCTTTGGCGGAAGATCCGTCAGAAGCGATTGAGACTGGACCCATGTGCAGGCAGCCTAAGGCCGAGTTCTTAGACAAAGATTCGCTGGGGCTGCCGGTGATGGCGGCAAGGGCGCGCATTTGGCGCATCACCGCCTCGATGGCTTGGCTGCGAAAGCGGCAGGGGCTATTGCGGCGGCGGGCGACAATCCGCAGATCGAAGTCGAGCGCTTCCGAGGGCCGTTTTGCCCGATGCGCCTCTCAGTACCGCCGGACTTTCGGAGCCGAGAGCTCCTCGATATTCACCAGGCCGGAGGGATAGTCGCCGGTGTAGCAGGCGTAGCAGTGGCTCACCTGGTCGTCGTCGTCCACCGCTTTCCGCAGCGCCGACATCGACAGGTAGCCGAGCGAGTCCGCTTCCACGAACTTCTTGATCTCTTCCACGCTGTAATTGGCGCCGATCAGTTCGCGCTTCCTCGGCGTGTCGACCCCGTAGTAGCAGGGCGAGACGGTCGGCGGGCACGAGATGCGCAGGTGTACTTCCCGCGCGCCCGCGCTGCGCACCATGCGGACGATCTTCCGGCTGGTGGTGCCGCGCACGATCGAGTCGTCCACCAGCACGACGCGCTTGCCTTCCAGCAGCGGCCGTACGGGATTCAGCTTCAGCTTGACGCCGAAGTCGCGGATGGCCTGGCTGGGCTCGATGAACGTCCGCCCGACGTAGTGATTGCGGATGAGGCCCATGCGGTACGGGATGCCTGCTTCGTCGGCGAAGCCGATGGCCGCCGACACGCCGGAATCCGGTACCGGCACCACGACATCGGCGTCGGCGGGATGCTCCAGCGCCAGCAGCCGCCCCATCATCTCGCGTGAAAGCTGCACCGACCGGCCGAACACTGTCGAGTCGGGCCGCGAGAAATAGACGTGCTCGAAGACGCAGTGCGCCGGCTCCCGCGGTACGGTGTACCGCTGCCGCGTGATGCCGTCGGCGTCCACGATGACCATTTCTCCCGGCTCGACGTCGTTCATGTACACGGCGCCGATCAGGTCGAAGGCGCACGTCTCGGAGGCGAAGCAGTAGCACTTCCTGCCGCCGGAAAGCTCCATCAACCCCATCGCCATCGGGCGGAATCCGTGCGGGTCCCGCGCCACGATCATCCGGTCGCGCGCCAGCAGGACCAGCGAGAAGGCGCCCTCGAGTTGCAGCAGCGCCTCCCGCAACGCGGCCGCCAGGTTGCGCTCTCGCGAGTGCGCCATCAGGTGCAGGATCACTTCCGTGTCGCTGGTGGCCTGGAAAATGGACCCGTCGCGCTCCAGGTCCCGCCGGATCTCCGCCGCGTTCGTGATGTTGCCGTTGTGCGCCACCGCCAGCGGCCCCTTGTTGCACATCACGTACAGCGGCTGCGCGTTCTCCAGCACCGTATCGCCGGCGGTGGAGTACCGCGTGTGCCCGATCGCCATGTAGCCGTTCAGCCGCCCTACCACTTCCGGCGTGAAGATGTCCGCCACCAGGCCCATGCTTTTGTGGCAGGAGATGCTCCTGCCGTCGGAGGTCGCGATGCCGGCGCTTTCCTGTCCCCGGTGCTGCAACGCGTGCAGGCCAAGGTACGCCAGGTTGGACGCTTCCGGATAGCCGTGAATCCCGACCACGCCGCATTCTTCACGGAATTTGTCGAACATGGTACCCGTTCCTCCTCCGACCTCTGCCGGCGCGCTTCCGTTTACATGGCGCCGCTGCCGGCCCCGCCCGGCCCCAGTTCTCCCAGCCGGGACGGCAACGCATTCTCCCACAGGGCGCGGAGTTCTTCGACCTTCAGATGAACCACCCGCACGCCACGATTCTCGATTTCAAGCCAATCGGGCGACGTCCACCCGATCAACGGCGCCTCCACGTCCAGTTCGGCGGCCATCCGCCGTACGGCTTCCGGATCGGCGGTCGAAACCAGGACCCGCGAAGGACCCTCGTGGAATAGCAGATACTCCTTCCGCAGTCCGGAATCGAGCTGAATCCGGGCGCCGATGCCGGCTGCGCCAAAGGAGCATTCCGCCAGCGCCACCGCCAGTCCGCCGCCGCCCAGGTCATGCGCCGAGGCCGCCAGTCCCGACCCGACGACGCGCCTCGTGAATTCCTGCACGCGGGCCTCCAGATCCATGTCCAGCGCCGGCGGAAGTCCCCATAAATCCTTCAGCGCCACTTTGGCGTACTGCGTGCCTCCGAATCGGCGCGGCTCGCAGTCGCCCAGGCCCCCAAGCAGCAGGATCGCCAGTCCGGCCCGCGGAAACTCCACCGGAACCGGCCCCGCTGTCCCGAGCAGGCCCACGATTCCCATCACCGGCGACGGCCGTATCGGCTCGCCGAGCGTTTCGTTGTAAAGGCTTACGTTGCCTCCCGTGATCGGCGTTCCGAAATGGCGGCAGGCCTCGCTCATCCCTTCGATCGATTCGACGATCTGCGCCATGATTTCAGGCCGTTCCGGGTTGCCGTAGTTCAGGTTGTTGGTGGCCGCCACCGGCGTCGCGCCCACGGTCGAAAGGTTCCGGCAGCACTCGGCCACGATGAGCTTCGCGCCCTCCCGCGGATCGAGATAGCAGTACCGCTCGTTGCCATCCAGCGCCATTGCGACGGACGTCTCGGTCCCCTTGATCCGGACAATGGCGGCGTCGGCCCCCGGCCCGAGGGTGGTGTTCGTGCGCACCATGTAGTCGTACTGCTCCCAGATCCAGCGCTGGGAGCACAGGTCGCCCGAGGTGAGCAGCGCCACAAGGTCGGCGCCGGGATCCGCGCTCTCGAACGTGGGACCGTCCATCGGCGCCGCCCGGTACGGCGCCGTGTAGGGCCGGTCGTAGATGGGCGCCTCGTCGGCCAGCGCGCGGTTCGGAATCCTGGCGACCGTTTCGCCGTGATCCTTTACGTGCAGCAGTCCGTCGCCCGTCACCACGCCGACCGTCACCGCGTCCAGTCCCCACTTGCGGAAGACCCGGACCACTTCGTCCTCCCGGCCCTTCTCCGCCACCAGCAACATCCGCTCCTGCGATTCCGAAAGCATGATCTCGTACGGCGTCATGCCCGTCTCGCGTTGCGGAACGTGCTGGAGATCGATCTCGATGCCCGTGCCCGCCCGGCTGCCCATCTCGCACGTCGAACAGGTAAGCCCGGCGGCGCCCATGTCCTGAATGCCGACGATGGCGCCGGTCTTCATCGCCTCCAGGCACGCCTCCAGCAGCAGCTTCTCCAGAAACGGATCGCCCACCTGCACGTTGGGCCGCTTCTGCTTGGATTCCTCCGTGAACTCGGTCGAGGCCATCGAAGCCCCGTGGATGCCGTCCTTGCCGGTCTTGGCGCCGACGTAGATCACCGGATTGCCGACCCCGGAGGCCCGGGCATAGAAGACCTCATCGTGGCGGAACACGCCGAGCGCGAAGACGTTCACCAGCGGGTTGCCGTTGTAGCACTCGTCAAAAACCGTTTCCCCGCCGATCGTCGGAACCCCGAAGCAGTTCCCGTAATGCGCGATCCCGCTGACCACCCCTTCCAGAATGCGCCGGTTCCTCGCGCCCGCTTGGGGGTCGTCCAGCGGTCCGAATCGAAGCGCGTCCATCACCGCGATCGGCCGCGCGCCCATCGTGAAAATGTCCCTCAGGATGCCGCCGACTCCCGTCGCCGCGCCCTGAAACGGTTCGATGAAACTCGGGTGGTTGTGCGATTCGATCTTGAACGCGATCGCCCAACCGTCGCCGATGTCGATGATACCCGCGTTTTCCCCGGGTCCCTGCAGGATCCGCGGACCCTGGGTCGGCAGCTTCTTCAGGTGGCGCCGGGTGCTCTTGTACGAGCAGTGCTCGCTCCACATCACGCTGAAGATGCCCAGTTCGGTATAGGTGGGCTCGCGCCCCAGCAACTCCAGGATTCGCTCGTATTCCGCCGGCGTAAGCTGGTGCGCTTGAACGACGTCCGGCGTGATCGCGCTCATCTGCGTTCCGCCAGCGCCCCCACCATCGACTCGAACACCACCAGGCCGTCGCTCGACCCCATCAGCGGGTCCGTCGCGCGCTCCGGGTGCGGCATCATGCCGAGCACGTTCCGCCTGGCGTCGAGGATTCCCGCTATGGCGCGCTGCGAGCCATTGGCATTGTCCAGGTACCGGAAGGCCACGCGGTCTTCGGCCTCGAGTTCGTCCAGCGTGCGCTCGTCCGCCACATAGCAGCCCTCGCCATGCGCGATCGGGAGCCGCAGCACCTGCCCCTTCACCGCGGCGTTGGTGAAGGACGAATCGGTCGTCTCCACCGCCACCGGAAGCTCCCGGCAGATGAACTTCAGGTTGCGGTTGCGGATCAGCGCGCCCGGCAGCAGGCCGCACTCGGTCAGAATCTGAAAGCCGTTGCAGATACCCGCCACCAGTCCGCCCGCGGCGGCGAAATCTTTCACCGCGCTCATTACGGGCGAAAACTTCGCGATCGCGCCGCACCGTAGATAATCGCCGTACGAGAAGCCGCCGGGGAGAATCACCGCGTCGAGATCGCTGAGTCGCGTCTCCCGATGCCAGACGAACTCAGCCTTGTGACCAAGGTTATGGCTGATGGAGTACCAAGCGTCGTGATCGCAGTTGCTTCCTGGGAACACTACCACGCCGAACTTCATGGAGGAAACCTCAGTGTAGCAGAATCGAAGCTGCTGAACGGGACCGAATTCGCTGAATACCGCGCCTTAGCCGACCGCGCCGGCCACCTTTTTGGTCCTCGGCTTTCGAGCCTGTTTCCGGCCATGAGCGGGCATCTGCCGCTCGATGCTCTTCAGGTTGGGGATCACGATGGAAGACACGAACTTTCGCTCGCCGTGGTCGTCGAACTTGATCACGACATAGCTGTCATCGCACGAAAGCACCGTGCCGCATCCGAACTTGGGATGCTCGACCTGCGCGTTGTTGGGAAATGCTGCTTTGCCAGCCATGCGGTATAATGCCTCAGTCCTCTATTTAAGTCTAACAAATCTAACCAAATATGTCGAGTTCGCTGGCGGCTGCCGCTAACATCAACGGAAACGTATGTTTGCGCCGCGCCGTCTAAGTATGCCGGTGAGGAGAACATGCGTAGGTTAGTCCTGTCGTTGCTATTGTTGGTCGGCAGCGCGTACGGCGCCAGCCGCTTGGACCGGTTCGTCCTTTTTCTCGACGATCCGCCGCTTGCCGCGACCGCCGAGACGGGGAAGGAAGGCGCCCGCCTTGCCGCCGGGGACCGGCGCCAACGGATCGAGGCGTCGCACGGAATTCTGAAACAGGCGCTGGCTCAGCGCAAGATCCAAGTCATCGGGGAATCGCGCACCCTGCTCAACGCGGTCTACGTTTTCGCCCCGGGAATGACCGAAGGCGACCTCCGCGGCCTGCCCGGCGTGGTGCGCGTCCAGCGGTCGCGCCCGCTACGCCGCCAGATGAATCGCGCCCTCGACCTGGTGAACGCCCGCAACGCCTGGACCCAGGTGGGCGGCGCCGCCAACGCCGGCGCGGGCGTCCGCATCGCCGTCCTCGACACCGGCATCGACCAGCGGCACCCTTCGTTTCAGGATTCCTCTCTCAGCGTCCCGGCCGGATTTCCCAAGTGCGCCGGTTCGGACTGCGCCTACACCAACAACAAGGTGATCGCCGCCCGCAGCTATGTCAACTTGCTGGTGCTTCCGGAGAATCCGCAGTTCTCGCGTCCCGACGACCTTTCGCCCCGCGACCGCGTCGGACACGGCACCGCCGCCGCCATGATCGCGGCCGGCGTTTCCACTCCCGCGCCCGTAGCCGCTATTTCGGGCGTTGCGCCGAAAGCCTTCCTCGGCAATTACAAGGTCTTCGGCTCCCCCGGCGTGAACGACGTCACCTTTGACGACGTCGTCGTCATGGCGCTGGAAGACGCGCTCGCCGACCAGATGCACATCGCCGTCCTGGCGCTGGGATTCCCAGCCGAATGGGGGCCCAACGACCGCGGCGCCGTTTGCGACCAAACCGGCACGAATCCCTGCGATCCCTGGGCCTACGCTGTCGAGAACGCGGCCCGCGCCGGCCTGACCGTCGTGGTGTCCGCGGGTAATGACGCCGACCTGGCGCTCCGCTATCCGGCGCTGAACTCGATACACTCGCCGGGAACCGCGCCCTCGGCGATCACCGTGGGCGCTACGACCAACTCGCACATCTTCTTTTCCTCTCTCCAGGTGACTGGCTCCGCAGTACCGAATGACCTCCGCCGCATACCCGCTCTGTTCGGAGACGGACCCAGGCCCGGCTCTCCGTTGACGGCGCCGCTGCGTGAGGTGGCAGCCCGGGAGCCGAACGGTCTCGCCTGCGCCCCGCTTGGCGCCGGTACCCTCACCGGCGCCATCGCGCTGATCGAGCGCGGCGAGTGCTCGTTCGCCATCAAGATCAATAACGCCCAGAACGCCGGCGCCGTGGCGGCCGTCATTATGCAGCACGCCGACTCCGACTTCCTTTTCCAGGTGACCGGACTCAAGAATACCGGCATCCCGGCGGTCATGATCGGCGGAACCGACGCGCAGGCGCTGCTCTCGTTCATCCGCTCCAACGCCGACCGCCCGGGGACGCTCGACCCGCAACTGGACGAGTTCAATGCCGAGGCGGATACGGTCGCCTTCTTCAGCTCCCGTGGACCTGCTATCGGCGAAAACCACATCAAGCCTGAACTCGCGGCCGTCGGCACGGATCTTTACGTTGCGACGCAGTCGTACGACCCCAACGGCGAGATGTGGGATCCGGGCGGGTTTACGTCAACGACAGCCAATGGGACCAGTTTTGCCGCCGCGATGGTGGCAGGCGGCGCCGCCTTGGTGAAACAGGCGTTCCCCGCCTACGGTCCGGCCCAGCTCAAGTCGGCCGTCGTGAACACGGCTGCCGGAAATTTGGACGACTTCGATGAGGACTTCAACCGGATCCGCGCGGGCGTTACCGCGGTGGGCGCCGGCAAGCTGAACGCCGCCGACGCCGTTCGCGCCGTGATCACGGTGGAACCAGCCACGCTCTCGTTCGGCGTTCTGGGGAGCGGCGCCCTGCCGTCGCGGGCTTTGGCGCTGCGGAATGGAAGCTCCGCTCAGGTCAACCTGACGCTGCAGGTTCAGCCGGCGGACGCGAGAATCACCCTCAGCAGTACGTCCGTTTCCGTGGGCGCCGGCGCTACGCAGCAGGTTACGGTCAGCGTTAACCAACTGCCTTCGGCCGGCAGTTACGAAGGGTTTATCGTCATCGCGGGCGGACCCGTGACGCTCCGCGTGCCGTACCTGTACCTCCGCGGCGATGGCGTTCCCTACAACGTGGCGCCCATCAGCGGCTTCGATTGGGTCGGCAATGTCGGCCAGAGGCTGCCGGGCGATCTGCTGTTCAAGATCACCGACCGCTTCGGCGTTCCGGTCCCCGGCGCGCCCATTCAGTTCCAGCCGGCAAGCCAGGTCATCGAAGCGGTGGAGCGCACCGACGATCTTGGCATCGCCTACGCCGCCGTCACCGTTGGCCCGAATCCCGGCGAACAGCTATTTACCGCCGATACCGTGCAGGCGCCGAATCTCGGGATCGATTTCTTCGGCCGCGCGCGCCTTCTTCCGGCCATCACCCAGAACGGGGTGGTCAATGCCGGCAGCGGCCAGGTGGGACAGGGACTGGCGCCAGGATCCTACGTCTCGATTTTCGGCCGCAATCTCAGCGAGTCGCTCCGCGTATTCACCACGACGTACCTGCCGATTGCGCTCGCCGGTGTCAGCGTCAGCTTCGACGTGCCGGAGCGGCTGATCAGCGCGCCCGGCCGGATCCACTTCGTCAGCGAGGGACAGATCAACGTCCAGATCCCGTGGGAACTCCAGGGATTCAATAGCGCGCGGATGAAGGTTTCGCTCGGGCCAACCACGGAGAGCAACCTCTACTCGGTACCTCTGCACAACCATTCGCCGGCGTTCTTCGAGATCGGCGACCTGGGTGGCTCCGGCCGCCAGGTGATCGCCGCGCGCGACGAAGCGAACCAGGTCATCAGCTCGACCAATCCCGTGCCTCGCGGGCGCGTGGCGCAACTGTTCGCCAACGGCTTGGGCCCGGTGGACAATCCGCCCCCAAGCGGCGAGCCGGCTCCCGCAACCACGCTGGTCTACACGCAGCAGCAACCCACGGTGACCGTCGGCGGCGCGAACGCGACGGTGATCTTCAGCGGTCTGACCCCGCAGAGCATCGGCCTCTACCAGGTCAACATCATCGTGCCCGAAGGCCTTCAGCCGGGCATGCGCGAAGTGGTGATCACCATCGGCGGCGTAAGCTCGAAGGCGGCCATCCTCTACATCGGATAGCGGCCCAGCCGCGATGCCTTATAATGAGCCACGGGAGCTTTTTTTCCGGGGATGGACGAGATTAAAAAGAAACTCGAGGAGGAAATCGCGGCGCTCGAGTACGAACTGCGCAACGAGCTTCCCAAAGAGATTCTCCGGGCCCGCGCCCATGGCGACCTGAGCGAGAACGCCGAGTATCACGCCGCCAAGGAACGCCAGCGCCTGGTGGACGCCCGCCTCGGCCAACTCCAGGCGCGTCTCCGGGAGTTCTCCATGGTCGATGTGTCGAAGATCCCGCGCGACCGCGTCGGGCTCGGCTCGACGGTCGTCGTTTTCGACGTGGGGAAAGACGAGGAAATCACCTACAAGCTGGTTACCAGCGAGGAAGCGAACGTGGCCAACGGCATGATCTCCACGTCGTCGCCGATCGGCAAGGGTCTGCTCGGCAAAGTCGTCGGCGACACCGCGAAGATTCAGAGTCCGGGCGGCCTTCGAGAGTTGGAGATCCTCAAGTTGACCACGATCCACGAATCGGGCTAACCTTGGGGCCGTAGTCGGTTGTTGCGATGACACTCACCAGCGCTATTGGCGCCGCTTGCGACAGAGTCGTGGTCCTGATCGTCCGCGGCCTCGCCCTCGCCCGCATTCATCCCAACGTCCTCACGCTGATCGGGCTGCTGATCAACATCGGCGCGGCCGTTCTCCTCGCGGCCGGTCGGTTCCGCGCGGCAGGATTCGTGATCATCGGCGCGGCCATCTTCGACATGGTGGACGGCCGGGTCGCCCGAAGCACCAACCGCGTCACCCGCTTCGGCGGGTTCTTCGATTCCGTACTGGATCGCTACTCCGACCTCGGGCTGCTGATGGGCCTGCTGGTCTACTACGCTTCCATCAACCGATTCTTCTATATCGTGCTCACCGCCATCGTCATGACCGCGTGCGTGATGGTCAGCTACACCCGCGCCCGCGCGGAGAACGTGGTCCCGCGCTGCAAGGTCGGCTTCATGGAGCGCCCTGAGCGGATTGTCCTGTTTATCATCGGCGCCCTGTTCGACCGCATGGCCCCCGTGCTGTGGGTGATCGCCGTGCTCGGCAACCTCACGGTCGCGCACCGCATGTTCTACACCTGGCAGGAAACCCGCCGGCTGGAAGACGCCCAACTCCGCGGCGGCTACGTCCGCGACGCCTCCCGGATCCCCGGATAGTTTTAGCCTTCGAGCGCCACGAACGCCATGGCCGTTGCCTTCGTGTGCGTCAGCGACAGCGCCACCGATCGGACGCCGATCTCCGCCGCGATCTCTGCCGCCCGGCCATGGAACCGCAGCGTCGGCTTTCCCGTAGGGAGGTTCGCCACCTCGAAGTCCCTCCACCGCACGCCTCGTCTCCAGCCCGTTCCGATCGCTTTCATGCCCGCCTCCTTGGCCGCGAACCGCGCGGCGTACCGCTCGAACCGGGTGGCCTTTCTCCGCTCCACGTAGGCGATCTCGAGCGGCGTGAAGATCCGCTGGATGAAACGTTCCCCCCGCCGCTCGATCGCGCTCCGGATGCGATCGACTTCGGCGATGTCGATGCCCGTTCCCACGATCACAGGTCGGACCCGCTGGAAGTGATCGTCAGCCGTCCGTGCTTGACGCCCTTCGTGCTGATCAGCGTATCGGCGATCCGCTTCACCGCCGCCGCCTTGCCGCGAACCACCAGCACCTCCAGGCAATTGTCGTGATCGAGATGGACGTGGAGCGTCGACAGGATGTAGGGATGGAAATCGTGCTGGATGTCGGTCAGCTTCTCGCTCAGCAGCCGCACGTGATGGTCGTAGACCAGCGTCACCGTCCCCACCACCGCAGCGTTCGGCGATTCCCAGGTTTCCTCCACCAGCTCCTCACGGATGAGATCGCGAAACGCTTCGGACCGGTTGGCGTATCCCCGTTTGCCGATCAGCTTATCGAACTTCTCCAGCAGGTCCGAATCGATGGCGACCCCGATGCGGCTTAGTTCGCTCATCTGTACTGCCAGCGTAGCCGAGCCGGCGCGTCGGCGGCAAGAGCCGGTTTTCCGGCGCGGCCGCGCGCACGATTCGGGTCCACGGCGCCCGTCAAGTGCGATACTGCATGTACTACAGGATTGAACAGGATGCCTGTCCGTCTCTACATCACCATCGACGAAGAAGAACTGGACGAAGCGTACAAGGCTGCCGCCGGCGAGCCGTGGCGGAAGTCCGAGGCCCGCGAGTGGAGCGTCACCGAGTCCGAGGACTGGCCGGGATGAGCCATCCACCTCGGCGTGTCTCGTGGCGCTGCCTATCACAAGCAACGTTGACTCGCCGCCGGACCGCTTATTGAACAATGGCCAACCTCGGCGCTAATCCGATCCGGCGATCCCCCGGCCGCTCCTGGTTTTCGCGCGTCGCGCCGGGCATCCTGCTGGCGGCCACCGGCGTCGGCGCGGGGGACATCCTCACCACCAGCCTCGCCGGCTCCGAGGTCGGACTTGCCCTGCTCTGGACCGTCGCCGCCGGCGCGACGCTGAAGTACTTCCTGAGCGAGGGCGTCGCCCGCTGGCAGTTGGCCACCGGCGCCACGCTGATCGAGGGCTGGATTTCGCGACTCGGTCCCTGGATCCGCTGGGTCTTCGGCGGCTACCTCTTCCTGTTCACGATCTCCGTCGGCGGCGCGCTGGTCACGGGCTGCGGCATCGCCATGGGCGGCTTGCTGCCTCTGGGAGATCCCGTAACGTCCAAGATCGTCTGGGGCATCGTTCATTCGATGGCGGGCCTGGCGCTGGCGTGGCGCGGTAGCTTCCGCCTGTTCGAGATCGTGATGTCCATCCTTACCGGCATGATGTTCGTCACGGTAGTAATCACCGCGATCGTGATCCGTCCCGGCGCCGGTTCCGTCGCGAGCGGCTTCCTGCCGGCGATTCCCCCGGGCGGCGGTCCCTGGGTCCTCGCGGTGATGGGCGGCGTCGGCGGTACCGTGACCCTGTTGTCGTACGGCTACTGGATCCGCGAGGAGGGCCGCTCCGGGCTGGCCGATCTGAAGGTTTGCCGGCTTGACCTCGGGCTGGGCAACGCCATCACGGCGGTGTTCGGCATTTCGGCGCTCATCATCGGATCGCGCCTCGAGCTGGAGGGACAGGGCGCCGCGCTGGCGACGCAACTGGCGGATCAACTCGCCGCCGCCGTCGGACCGTGGGGCCGCGTCGCGTTTTTGTTCGGCCTCTGGGGCGCCATCTTCTCCAGCCTGCTCGGCGTCTGGCAGAGCGTCCCGTACATGTTCGCCGATTTCCGCGAGCGGAGCCGCGCGGCCGATCGCGCGCCGGACCTCCGCAGAACCCGCGCCTATCGTGGCTACCTGCTGTTCATCGCCTTCGTCCCGCTGGTCGCGCTCTGGCGGCCGGTCCGCGACATCCAGCTCATCTACGGGATCGTCGCTTCCTGCTTCCTTCCTCTGCTCGCGCTCACTCTGCTGATCATGAACACGCGCGAACGATGGGTCGGCCGCGCCTTCACCAGTCACTGGGTGGTGAATGCGGCGCTCGCCGCGGCGCTCGTGTTCTTCTCGGTTGTCGGCGGGCAGGAACTGCTGGAGCAGATTCGGCGGTAGCATACAAGGATAAGGAAGGTGCGCTATGACGATTCGATCCCGGCGGTCGTTTCTCACCGGGCTGGGCGTGGGGATTGCGCTGTCGCCCGCCTCCGCTAACGATCAATCCTACTGGGGGATGGTGCGGCGCCAGTTCGCCTTTAACGACGCCAAAACGCCGATGAACGCGGCCAACCTCTGCCCCTCGCCCCGCGCCGTGGCCGAGTGCGTTACCGAGTTGACGCGCGACATCGACGTGGATTGCTCGTCGCAGAACCGCCGGAAGTTCGACCGCTTGCGCGAGGATGCCCGCGCGGCGGTGGCGGCGCAGTTGGGCGTCAGTCCCGACGAAGTTGCCCTGGTGCGCAACACCAGCGAGGCCAACAACACGATCAACAACGGCGTGCCGCTCAAATCGGGCGACGAAGTGGTGATCTGGGACCAGAACCACCCTACCAACAACGTCGCCTGGGACGTCCGCGCGGCCCGCTGGGGAATCGTCGTCAAGCGCGTGGCCACTCCCGCGCGGCCGGGCGGCGTCGACGAACTGGTCTCGATCTTCGAGCGCGCCCTAACCCCGCGGACCCGCGTCCTCGCGATCACCCACGTATCCAACGTGAGCGGCATTCGCCTGCCCGCCCGCGAACTGGGCGAGGTTGCCCGCCGCCGCGGCATTCACTTCCACGTGGACGGCGCGCAAAGCTGGGGCGCCCTCCGCGTCAACCTGCGCGAGCTTGGCTGCGACTCCTACAGCGCCAGCGCCCACAAGTGGTTCATGGGACCGAAAGAGGCCGGCCTGCTCTACGTGCGCGAGGACCGCATTCGTGATATCTGGCCTAACATCGTCGCGCCCGGCTGGGGCGACGACGCCGACCCGGATGTCAAAGGCGCCCGCAAGTTCGAGTCCCTCGGCCAGCGCGACGACGCTTGCCTGGCCGGCTTGGGCGCCACCGCGGACTTCCACGGCCTCCTCGGCCCCGCCCAAGTGGAAGCCCGCGTTCTGGAACTCGCCTCCGCCCTGAAAGCCGGCCTGGCTGACATCGGCGCGAAGCTGGTGACCCCGCCGGACCCGAAGCTGAGCGGCGGCGTCTGCATCATCGAAATGCCCGCCAAGAACCGCGAGCAAATGGTGGACAAGCTCTATTACGAGCACGGCATCGCCGGCGCCGCCGCGGGCGGCTTGCGCCTCTGCCCCCACGTCTACAACACCATGGACCACGTCGAGCGCGCCATCCAGGGCGTAAAGTCCCTCCGCTGGCTGCTGGCGTAGCACACTGTAAGTGGGTCCTCATGGAAACGGTCACCTTTGAATCGATCGACATCGTCGTGGGACAAGAGGCTTTGGCTGACGGCTGATGGCTGAAAGCTGACCGCTTCTATCCTTCACTCCTTCAACTCCGCGATCGTCGCTCCCGCCCCGCCTTCGCTCTGCGGCGCCGGGTAATACTTCTCGACATGCGGATTCGCCGCCAGCAGCTCCGCGATCGCGCGCTTCAGGATGCCCATGCCGTGGCCGTGCACGATCCGAACCCGGTTCACCGACGCCAGCGCCGCGTTGTCCAGAAACTTGTCCACCTCCGCGCACGCCTCTTCCGCCCGCCGGCCGATCACGTTGATCTCGCGCGACGACACGTCCCAACGCGGACCGGATTCGAAGGTGACGTTCTTCGGCAGTCGGGCCGTATCCGCCGCCGGCAGTACTTCCACCACGTCGTCCACCGGCACTTGCAGCTTCAAAAAGCCGGCCTCCACCTCAATCAGATCGCGCCCCAGCAACCGTCGGACGCGAGCCGGGCTGCCGATGCCCTTCAGCCGCACCGTGACGCCCTCGGCAATGTTCGCCGCCGCCGGTCGCGCTTCGGTCTTGCCGAGCACCGAACTGTCGATCTCTTCCCGAAACTCCCGCTTGGCGCGCGAAACCTTGCGCCTTGCCTCTGACGCCGCCTTTCGTTCCTGCGACGACCGTTCGATTTCCTCGATGACGCCGGCCGTGCGCTCCTCGAACTGGGCCATGGCCGCCTCGGCCCGCCGCTCCAGTTCCGCGAGCTTCGCCTTTTCGCGCCGCTCCCAATCCTTCGCCAGCGAGCTTTCCCGCTCCTCGATCTTCCGGCGCCGGTCCTCCAACTCCTGCTGAAGCGCGCCCGCTTGTTCCAGCCGCTCGTGAAGCTGGTTCACGAACCGCGAGATGTCCCGCTCCTCAACCGTCATGGCTTGCCGCGCCCGCTCGATCACCGCCGGCGGGATTCCCAGCCTGCCCGCGATCTCGAGGCCGGCCGACTTGCCCGGAGCGCCGGTCCGCAGTTGATACGTCGGCTGTAGCGTCCGATCGTCGAAGCCCATCGAGCCGTTCAGCACGCCGGGCGTGTTCGCGCCGTAAACTTTCAACGCCATCAGGTGCGTCGTGGCCAGCGTGAACGCGCCGGAAGAGCGGAGTTGCTCGAGCACCGCGATCCCCAGCGCGCCGCCTTCCCCCGGGTCCGTCGCGCGGCCCAATTCATCCAGCAGCGCCAGCGAGTCCGGCGTCACCTCGTCCAGCATCTCGCGGATCCGCGTGATGTGCGCCGAAAACGTGCTCAGGCTCTCCTGAATCGACTGGTTGTCCCCGATATCGGCCAGCGCTTCCTGGAACACGGGGAGTTCGGCCTCCGCGCAGGGTACCGGAACGCCGCTTTGCGCCATCAGCGCCAGCAGCCCCACGGTCTTCAGCGTCACCGTCTTGCCGCCGGTGTTCGGACCGCTGACCAACAGCGTGCGCTGATCGCCCGCCAGCTCCAGCGATACCGGCACAACCCGTTTCTTCTGCCGCCGCAGAACGTCCTGGAGCAGCGGATGCCGCGCCTCGCGCAACAGCAGCCGGGGCGCGGCCGGCGAACTGAACACGGGAATGACGCACTCGAATTCACGCGCGAACCGGGCTTTCGCGAAGATGAATTCCAGCTCGCCGACGATTTTCACCGTCGCGCCGATCTCACCCGCCGCCGACCGCAGCCGCTCCGTCATTTCCCGCAGGATCCGATGGACCTCCCGCGCTTCCTGCTCCACCAGGTGCACCAGTTCGTTGTTGAGCGAAATGGATTCCAGCGGCTCTACGAACAGCGTGTGTCCGGTCCCGCTTGCGCCGTGCACCACGCCCTCGATTCGCTTGTGCTGCCCGGCCACGAGCGGGACGACAAAGCGGTCGTTGCGGATCGTAACGAACTCCTCTTGCAGGACTCCTTCTTCGCGATGCGCCCGCAGGAAGCGTTCGAGCGATTCGTGGATCTTCCGCTTCTGCCGCTCGATCTCCCGGCGCAAACGGCCCAGCGCGACGCTCGCGTCGTCGGCCAGCGCGCCGTCCGGCAGGATCTTGCCCGATAGCTCTTTCAGCAACGGACGGAATTCACCGATCCCCGCCGCCCTGCCCGCCAGCCGCGGAAAAGGTTCCTCCGAGAACGACAGCGCCGTTCGAATCTCGGTCGCAAGATCGAGCAACTGCGTGAAGGCCAGGATCTCCAGCGCCTCCAGCGACGCGCCTTCAATCCGCAGTTTCGCCGCAGCCTCACGGCAGTCCGGGAGATCGTTGAACCGGACGCGAATGGCCGAGCCGCGCGCCGACGGCTGTGGATTCTCCAGCAGCCGGTCGTGTTCCATCGCTTCGGCCGTGTCGGCCAGCATCCCTTCGATCGCCTGACGGTCGGCGATCGGCGCCAGCGCGTCCAGTTCCGACCGGCCCAGGGGGCTCGACGTGAACCGGCGCAGCAGCCGTTTCAAATCCTCATATTCGAGAAGGTCCGCGCTCGCTGTTCTCATCGCTTGGTTCTCTTCCGGAACGCCCTTGCAATTACCTCCAGCGTCCCTTCGGTGATCCGGCAGGCCGCCAGATCCCGTCTCTTCACCCACCGCACGGCGCATGCGTCGTCGGCCGCGCATGCCGCTCCCCCCACAACGCGGCACAGGTAATCCACCAGAACATAGTGGTACTCGGGCCTGCCCTCCGCGTCGCGTATGATGCGCTCGAAAATCTCGAACACGCCGAGCGGCTTCACCTCCAGCCCCGTCTCCTCGAGCACCTCGCGTCGCACCGCCTCCTCCAGCCGCTCCCCCACTTCCACAACGCCCCCGGGAATCGACCAGTAGCCCTTCAGCGGCTCCTTCCCGCGTTCCACCAGCAGGATGCGTCCGCGCTGGAACACCAGCGCGCCAACGCCGATGATGGGCCGGTTGGGATAGCGGCGGTTGTCGGGGTTAATACTGCAAGGCTCCCTTGACGCCAAGGCGCACGGCGTACACGGAGGTCCGGGCGGTGATGTACAACGTGCCGAGGTCCGGGTCGCCGAACGCGCAGTTGGCCGGCGTTTCGGCAATCTCGATGGTGTGCAGCAGCTTGCCCGAGGCCGAGTAGACCGGCAGCTTGTTCGCCGTTACGTAAATGTTGCCTTTTTCGTCGATCGCGATCCCGTCCGGAGGCCCGTCGATGTCCGCAATGAGCACGCGCTCGCCCGAAACCTTGCCCGCCGCATCCACGTCGTAGGCGCGTATGTTCCGTTCGTCGGAATTGGCGACGTAGAGAATCCTGCCGTTCGGCGACAGCCCGATGCCGTTGGGCCTCCCCTCCGGCTTGGCGATCAGCTCCATCTCGCCCTTCGGCGTGATGTGGTAGACGCCGTAATAATCCAGCTCCCGCCCGTCCGCCTGGTTGCCGAACGCCGGGTCCGTGAAATAGACGTGGCCGTCGCGCCGGATGACAATGTCGTTTGGCGCGTTCAGCCGCTTGCCCTCCCATTTCTCGGCGAGCACCTCGATGTTCCCCTTGCGGTCCGTCCGCGTCACCCGCCGCGTGCGGCTCTCGCACGTGTACAGCCGGCCCTTCCCGTCGAAGTTGTTCCCATTGGCGCCGTTGGACTGCTCGCGGAACACGTCGGCCTTCTGCCCCGGAATCAGCTTCAGGATCTGGTCGTTCGGCACGTCGCTAAACAGCATGTACCCGTTCGGCGACCACGCCGGCCCCTCCGTAAACGTGTACCCGGCGGCCACCTTCACAATGTGATAATCGTCGAAATTCTGGGCGCCGGCGGCTGACGCCAGTAGCAGGAACGCGAGCGCGGTTCGCATGGCTACTCGTATTGTAGCGGGCGGGGCCTACGATATTTGTATGGACGACCTGCCGATTAACCAAAAGGTCACCATCCCCGGCGAGGAAGTGCGGATTGCATTTGCCCGCTCCGGCGGCCCAGGCGGCCAGAACGTGAACAAGGTCGAGAGCAAGGTCGAACTGCGCTGGACTCCCGCGTCAAGCGCCGCTCTGGACGAAGCGGACCGCCGCTGGCTTCTCGGCCGGCTTCAGGGCAAGCTCACGGCCGGCGGCGACCTGGTCGTCACCTCGAATCGCACCCGCGATCAGATTCGGAACCGGATGGACGCGCTCGCAAAGTTGGCGGCCATCGTTGAAGCGGCGCTCGACCGGCCCACGCCGCGCCGGAAAACCCGGCCCACGCGCGCCTCTGTCGAAGACCGGCTGCGGGAAAAACGGCGGAGATCGGACGTGAAAAAACGAAGGCCGGCGGTTTCCGACGTGGATATATAATCGATGGCGATCATGAATCGCCGTCAGTTTTTCGCGGCCACCGCCGCTGTCGCCGCTCCGCCCTCGACCTCCCCTGACTGGGATCGGGTCCGCGCCGATTTTCCCTGGCTCGACGAGCATCTCTGGATTAGCGGCGCCGACTACCACCCCCTCGGCGTCCACTCGCTCCGCGCCGTCGAGAAGTACTACGCCTATCGCACGTACGGCCCCGGCGAAGGCCGCACCCCGTATTCCCCCGAGATGCAGGCTGCTACCAAGAAATTCTTCGCCGGCCTCATCGGCGCGCAGCCGGACGAAATCGCCTTCGTCCAGAACACCACCGACGCCGAAAACATCGTCGTCGCCGGCATGGACCTCGCCCACGCCCGCGGGAACGTCGTCATCGACAGCCTCCACTACCAGGCCTCGAAATTCCTCTACCGGATGCTCGAGAAACAGGGCGGCCTCCAGCTCCGCGTCGTTCACCATCGCGAGCAGCCCTACTGGAGCATCAACCCCGAGGACATGGAAAAGGCGATCGACCGCGACACGAAGCTGGTCTCCCTGGCGCTGGTATCGAACATCAACGGCTATCT
The DNA here is from genome assembly GCA_026129905.1 of Bryobacteraceae bacterium. GTDB lineage: Bacteria > Acidobacteriota > Terriglobia > Bryobacterales > Bryobacteraceae > JAHCHE01. The sequence goes on from JAHCHE010000009.1 coordinate 166,897, forward strand.
GCACGACGTCGGCAAGACCAGCGAAATCGCCCACGCGCGCGGCGCCATCGTCTATGCCGACATCATCCAGGGCTCCGGCGCCATCCCCATCGACGTCCGCGCCATGGGCATCGACTGCGCCGGCTGCGGCGCCTACAAATGGCTGATGGGCGACATGGGCTTCGGCTTCCTGTACGTCCGCGACGATCTCCAGGACCGCGTCATCCGCCGCTCCCGCTACGGCGTTCGCCAGTTCTCCAGCCCGAACCGCGCCCAGGCCGATTCCCGATTCAACCTCCTTCCCGGCGCGGTCCGCTACGAAGCGGGCTCGACGTTCTCGTATGCCGGAGGCATTGTCGCGCACGCCGCCCTTCAGTACATCCACTCGCTCGGAATCCCCAACATCCGCGCCCACGCCAAACCGCTCACCGACCGTCTTCAGAAGGAAGTCCCCCGGCTGGGCTATCCGGCGATTACGCCGCCCGGCAATCCCACGCCGATCGTCAGCTTCCTCACGCCCGACTACGAGAAGACCGCGAAGAAGCTGCAACGGGCCTTCGGCGAAACCCCGATCGCGATGCGCCGATGGGAGTTCACTCCTCAGGACGGCGAGGTCCGCATCGTCCAGGGAATGCGCATCTCGCCCTCGGTCTACAACACCCAGCAGGATCTCGACCGTTTGCTTGAAGCCCTCTCATAAAGGCGCGGCAACCCCTCGAATATCGGCCGATTTGCGGGGTGTGGTACAGCTATATCTCAGGAGGGAACCATGGCAAAACGCGCGCTGTGCGTTGGCATCAACGACTACCCCGGCGAAGGCTCCGATCTGAACGGCTGCGTGAACGACGCAAATGCCTGGGCTGCTCTTCTGGTCGAACACTATGGCTTCCCGTCTTCCGACGTGAAGCTATTGCTCGACGACCAGGCGCCGAAAGCGGCGATGATGGACGGCCTGAAACAGCTATTGGCGGGCGCCGCCGAAGGCGACGTGCTCGTGTTTACGAACTCGTCGCATGGCACCTACGTTGCCGATACCGACGGCGACGAGCCCGCGTATGATGAAGCGCTCTGCCCTTACGACTGCGACCAGGGCCTGATCATCGACGACGAATTGCGCGAGCTTTTCACCGGCACGCCCAAAGGCGTCTCCCTGACCGTCATTTCCGACTCCTGCCACTCCGGCACCGTCACCCGCGCCGCCATCAACGAAAACATCCCCTGGCTCCGGACGCCCGACGACCGCCGCGTCCGCTTTCTGCACCCTTCGCTGATCGGTAAATCGACCCTGGCGAATCCCTGGAAGGCCGCCAACAAATCGAAAACCAAGTACCCGCAATCGAAGATGAAGGACGTGCTGCTGTCCGGCTGCACCTCCTCGGAGTATTCGTACGACGCTCTCATCGGCGGGACGTATCACGGCGCGATGACCTACTTTGCCCTCCAGGCGATCCGCGAAGCGAATTACCAGATTACGTACTCGCAATTGCGGGCCCGCCTGAATTATCTTCTGGACGTGGCCGAATATCCGCAGCACCCGCAACTCGAAGGAAACTCCGCCCGAAAGAAACGGCGAATCTTTACGTAACGTGGGGGTCTTCTCCCTAAGCCCGTCCCGGGTCACCCAACGCCAAGCGACTTCCTTGGCTGCCCCGCTACGCGCCGGTTCTAGACGCCGCGAGACATACCCACGTCAGAATTGATAGTACGGAATCGCTCTCGATTGTAGGCGCCCCTTTTGTTTCTGTGACTTACGGAGGGTGCTGGAACTGCAAGCGAATCCCAAGGGTGCGGGAGCCTTGCTGTCGTGACGAAGAGAAAATCCCGGTCACAAGCGATTCGCCGTCAATTTTGTCACGGCCGCCGTTCCCGTAAGCGCCGTAGTATCAATTGGTTGCAGTTGTTGTTGGAGGGGAGGACGCAAGTAACAAGTTGTTTGTATCCCACGTCCTAATAGTAGGCTGAGGATGGCAGCCCGAAAAGCGAACCTCCGATTCAGGCGGCTAAAGGTGATGGGCGGTTCAGACGATGAATAGGGTTGCCTAGCCACGTTGTGGTTCAAGGGTACTATAATGATTGCACCAGTGACGGTCACCAGCCAGGAGAAATACGAGGCGCTTGCCGGCTTCTACCTCTCGCTGTGGAAGCGCCTCGATCAGCTTTCTGCCGAAGCGAAGTGGACGGAGCTCCGGCCCATCGATCCGCAAGAGCTCAAGGACCATATTGAGGACAGACTCCAAACGGTCATGGGCTATCTAGACGATCAGGATTTGCGAAGGTTGGTGGATCAAGACCATGCCCGCACGGAGGAACTCGTCAGACGTCTCGGGGATGGCGAAGCTAACGAGATGGAGGGGTTCAAGGTCTACCTTCGCGATCAGGGATTGCGCTACGAAGAGGCAGCCGATGATGCTGGCGAGGAACTCAGCGCCAGCCACTGCGCGGATTGAACCGTTCCCGAGCCGGTAGTGAGCTGCTACCTACGCAGACCTCTCATTCCACGATAATCTCGAATTCCCCCGATCGCAGATCTCTGATGAGATACTCCTTCCATCCTGGCTCCCCGGGTTCCATTCGGCCCTCCAGCGTTGACATTTCAATCCGCCAGATCTGGGGGCGAAACATGCTTAGCGGCGCTCGCCGAAGGGCTCCCCGCACTTGACGGGCGAGTTTCGGATCACGCCTCGCGATGTGGAGGTTGATAGCGATGATAATATTCGCGCGGAGGTCCTTTATTTTCGAGTGGTTTTCGTCCCCCGTCTTAACCGCATGGTCGACTGCGCGATAGATCTCCAGGGGGTTGGAGGACTCACCTGTTGGGGAAATTGGATTCAACTCGCTCGAAAACCAGCAGTAATAACTGCCGCCCAAATACTCCCTTTCAAGCTCGTGAGCAATCCAGGCTTTGCAGCCATACCCATACTCTCCGGAAGGCTGGAAATCAGAAAACGTCACCGAGTCTCCTTGCGGCATTGCAGAAATCCAAACTAACAAGGAAACATCGATGAAGTCAAAACGATTCCGCGGCCCCCGCCGCTACTTCTTTCTCGGCATCACCGACGCGGAATCCGGCGTAAACACCACCACTTCATGCGCCGGTCCGCCGCCTTCCTGCTTGAATTCCAGCGTGACCCCCGTCATATCCTCCACGTCGAATCGCGTCCCCCGCCGCGGGATCAGCCTGCGCGGAGGCGCCCCCGGAAAAATAAGCTGCAACGTCTTCCCGCCCGCCAGCGCCACCGTCCACGGCTGTCCCGGAGCGTCGTACTCGCCCGTAAATGCGCGCAGAAACGCCGTCTCGAACATGCGCTTTTCCGGCGCCCGCCGGAATACGATCTCCTTCACGTTCACATCCATGTTTGCCTGGACCGTGGAAACCTCCCCTTGCGCATCGGTAGGGAATGTCAGCTTCATCTTCTCGAAGACGTCGAGCGGATTTTCCGGAACCTGGAATGTGTCGAAATGGAAGTGCTCCAGCGGCCGCTCCACGTCGTTCAATTTCATTACCAGCTTCGCCGCGTCCCCGTTCCCCTCCACGCGCACCGCCAGCGCTCCGTAGCCCGGATGCTCGTACTCGCCCGCGTACTCCGCCAGTTCATGCGCCGGACGAGTCCCCGGCTTCTGCCCGGTATAACCCTTCTTGTCCGCGCTTAATTCCTGGTCGCGCGCCTTGCTCTCGATCTCGCGGAACCGTCCGACCCAGTCGATGCTCTCGAGCCCCAGCAGCCGGTCGTAGACGTAGTACGGAGTCAGGTCCCGCAGAAACGCTCCGTCCAGGTTCGTCAGCACCGCAACGCCGACGCCGTCGTTCGGCAGAAAGGAAAATTGCGCGCTGAATCCATCCAGATTGCCCCCGTGGCTCACGTGCTTGTGGCCGCGATAGCTGTTGATGAACAGGCCCATGCCGTACGCCGACTCGCCCAACTCCGCGAACAGCGGCCGGCCCTGGATCGCCATCTGCGGCGCCTGCATCTGCTCCGCGTTGTTCCTGCCCAGCACCTGCTTGCCTTCAAACGTCCCCCGATTGACGTGCATCAGCAGGTACTTCGCCAGGTCCTCGATACATGAGTTCATCGATCCGGCCGGCCCTACGTCGCCCCACCGCGTGAACTCGATCTCGCTCACCACCTCGGTCTTGCGGTTCTTGCGGTACGGCAGCGCGTGGTCCGGACTCTTCTGTGCGTCCTCCGAGGTGAACACCGTGCGCTTCATTCCCAATGGCTCCAGCGCCTTCCGCCGCACGAGCTCCTCCCACGATGAGCCCGCGATCCGTCCTCCCAGGTATCCGGCTGTCAGGAACATCAAGTTGTTGTACTGGAACTTCGCCCGCAGCGGCTTGTTCGGCTCCAGGTATTGAAGCCGCTCCACCAGGTGTTCCCGCGTGAAGCTGCTCGAGTACCAGACTGCGTCGTGCCGCGGCAGCCCGCTGCGATGCGTCACCATGTCTCGCGCGCTCAGTTGCTCGGTCGCCACGGGATCGTACATCCGGAACCCCGGCAGGTATTCCCGCGCCGGCTTGTCCCAATCCAGCAGCCCCTCGTCGACGAGCGTCCCGAGCGCCGTTACGGTGAACGATTTCGTGATCGACGCGATCGGGAACATCGTCTCCGTCGTAATCGGCAGCTTGCGCGAAACGTCGCGATAACCGTAGCCCCTGGCGAGCAGGATCTTGCCGTCCTTCACTACCGCCACCGCGGCGCCCGGGACCTTGAACTCCTGCATCGCCTTCGCCATGAACTCGTCGAATCCGTCCAGATTGCCCTTGAGCTCCGCGCCGGCCAACGGCGCGATCGCCGCCGCCAAGAGAACCAGAATCCGGTTGGCCATATGCTCCTCCTCCGGCCGCTTAGTAATTCATCGATTTCCTGACGTACGTCCGGCTCATCTTGAGACTCTCGCGCAGCGGCCGCGTCAGCTTCAACTCCCTCGGATGCGCCAGCTCGATAGCCAGTTCCCCCGAGAAGTTATGCTTCCGCAGCGCCTGCGCCACAGCGCTGTAGTCGATGCTGCCTTCGCCCATCGCCTCGGACCAGACTCCGTCGCTCTTGCGGTCGCGCAGGTGCGCGTAGACGATCCGGTCGCCGTAGCGGTTGATGAAATCCACCGGATCCACCCCGGCGCCAACCAGCCAGTCGATATCCGGCCCGAGCTTCACGTCCGGGATCCGCGCCAGCGTCCCTTTGAGATCGTGCTCGCCGTTCTCGACCTCGTAGATGTGGTTGTGCAGGTTGATGACCATGCCGTGCTTCGCCGCCCGCGCCATCATTGCTCGGAGGACCTCGGCCTGCGTATCGAGCTCATCATCCGTTTTGGGCCGCCGCGCATTCCCTACCGACACGCCGATCGTTCGCCCGCCCACTTGGCGCAGCCGCTCGATCATGCGGTCCGCATATTCCACGATGCGGCCCTTCTCTTCGCGCTTCCACATGTCCGCGCCGTACGACGCGCCGCCCACCGGGAGCTTATGCTTGCCGGACAGTTCCCGAATTCGATCCACCACCCCGTCCGGCTCCAGCGCGGTATGCATGAGTTCGATGAAATCCATGCCGGCATACGCCATATCGCCGAATATCTGGTCGAGAATCTCGTAAATATCGTTCTTTGGCCGTGGCGCCGCGTAGACCCACGGGTGCGCACCGACAACGACCTTCTCTTTGGCCATGCCGGCGGCCGAGGCCGCTCCGGCAACGGTGGCGAAAAACGCGCGGCGAGTGCTGCGTGACATACCCGGATTGTACTCCCGCCGCCGCCGGCCTTCTTGTCCTCCGCCGCGGCCTCGCCCTGGCTAGCGCCAATACTGTTCACTTAATCGATCCGCCCGGCGGCATCGACGCGGCGCGTACGCCGTCGCTTCCGCGGCCGCAGATTGTAGTTGCTCATCTTGCGTTTCGCGCCGCGGAAGTTGATCCGGTTGCGGCTGGATACGACGCACTCTTGCAGGATCTCGTCCAGAATCGCGAGCGGCATCGGGGACCCGCACTCGGCGGCGGTCTCCAGCGCGAGCCGTATGTCCTTTAGTCCCAGCCGGAGAGCGAAGCCGGTCGGGTGGAACCGTTCCTCCGCGATGATGCGGCCGTAGTTGGCGTAGATTGGGGAGGCAAACAGGGCGTTCATCACATCGAGGAATAACCCGGGAGCGACCTCCGCTTTCCACAGCGTGGCGTAGGCTTCGCCGAACGTCTCAATCATGGCGGCGATCATGAAATTGCCGCAGAGCTTGACGGCGTTGGCCTGCCACGGCTCGGAGCCGGCGACAAAGGTCTGTCGGCCGATGGCGTCGAAGACGGGCGTGCACTCGCGGACGACCTCGGGAGAGCCCGCCGCCACCACCAGCAGCTTCTTCGATTCGGCCGCGTCCGGCCGGCCGAAGACGGGCGCGCTGACATAACGCTGGTTGCGGGCGTGGTGCTCGCCGGCGAGGCGGTGGGCCGCGGTGGCCCCGATCGTGCCGCAGCCACGCCCAAGGCGTTTGGCGCGACACGTGCTCGACGAAGAAGACGGAGGGGCCAACTATGAAGAAACTGCTGCTTGCCCCTTGCGAGGAAACGCTCGCTCCGGAACAGCCGGCCGGTTGGTGCCTGCGCCGAGCCCTGGGGCCAAAGTGAGTCTGGTGCACACTTCCATGCCGCCGCCTGAGCAGGCGCCGGAAATCGCGGGACCGTCGCACGCCCGGCGGAACACGGCGCTGACGCTGCTCAGCATCCTCGCCATCATTTTCCTGCTCCGGTATGCGCAGGCGGTGTTCGTCCCCATTGCGCTGGCGGTCCTCATCTCGTTTGCGCTGAATCCGTTTGTGACGCTCCTATGCCGGCTGCGCGTTCCCCGGGCGCTATCGGCCGCGATCGTGCTGCTGGTCGTGCTGATGGGGACCGGATATGGCGTATACGCGCTTCGCCACCAGGCGCTGGAAGCGGTGGAGAACCTTCCCGACGTCGCGCGGGAGCTGCGCCGACAGATCCGGCAGGTTCGCGGAACGCCGGGGAATGCCGGACCGATCGAGAAGATCCGGGAGGCGGCGAGCGAGATCGAGAAGGCGGCGGACGAGGTGGCGGTCTCACCGGAGAAACCCCGCGCCGTCGCGGTGCAGGACTCCGGTCTACGGGTGGACGAGTACCTTCGCGCGGGATCGATGCGGTTGATCGCCGTGCTCTCGCAAGGCGTCATGGTCGTCTTTTTGGTGTTTTTCCTGCTCTCCTCGGGCGACCTGTTCAAGCGCAAGTTCGTCCGGCTTTCCGGCAACAGCATCTCCGAGAAACGGGTGACGCTGGAGGGGCTGAACGAGATCAACGCCCAGGTCCAACGCTTTCTGCTGACTCGAATTTTCACGAGCGCGCTGGTGGGGGTGGCCACCGCTGTGGCGCTGTGGGCGTTCGGCGTCCGCCAGCCGGCTTTCTGGGGTCTCGCCGCCGGCGTCTTCAACTCCATTCCTTACGTGGGACCGTTCATAGCCACCGTCGGCGTTGCCATTGTGGCCCTTCTCCAGTTCGGCGCGGTATCGACGGCGCTGGCAGTTGGAGGGACAGCCATGCTGATAACCGGACTGGAGGGCTTTCTGCTCACTCCCGCCTTGATGGGAAAGATCGCCCGGATCAACGGCGTCTCCATGTTCGTCAGCCTCATCTTCTGGAGCTGGCTCTGGGGCGCCATAGGAATGGTGGTCGCGATACCGATCATGATGGTGGTGAAGAGCGCTTGCGACCGGATCGAGGGGTTGCAGCCAATCGGGGAACTGCTGGGGGAGCGGTAGTTTACTGTCTCCTCTTACCCGCAGATCCACCCCTGATCGCATCTAGAGCCGTTGTTGATAACCGTTCGCGCAGATCCGCTGATTCTTATGTAGTCATGTAATAATCGCGATTCTCATTACAAAACTGTCCCGTCTTGCTGTATCACGTCTACATGTACGTGGCCGCGCTCTCCGGAGGCGCTCGACAAAGCCTGCCGCCAGCGCTCGGCCGACGGCTGGCCGGTGCAGAGCTTTCAAGACTGGTTGAAGGCGTCGGACGCGTGGTCGTCGTGAAAGCGGACAGCGATTTTTCGCGGGGCTGGAGGCGATTCCTGGTAATCGTGGCCAAGTCTGTTGCCCGGGACAGTAGACCAGAGATCGAGCACGTGTTGTCATGGCCATTGGAGTCAGTCACGTGATTCTGTCGGCACAAGAAGTGGAATCGTGGTCTCAGAGAGCAACATCGAAAGAAGAGTGGCGACGCGGCACGGACGAGTGCGCGCGCCACGGTGGCCAACTCTCGGCGAGCATGAGGACGACCCACACCGCGTGGCGACCCGTCAGCGGCAGGCGAGCGTGACGGAGAGGTTTTCGATCCCGCCGGAACCCGCGTCAACGATGTAGCGGTGTTCCGCGGCGGCGTCGGGGATGCGTTCGGTGTGTGACCGGCGGCGGTCGCCTTGCCGCCATTCGTGCGTGATTTCGAGCCGCCCGCGGTGGGGCCGGCCGGCGCCAAGGACGGCGAGGCGGATGTCGTCGAGCGCCATGCCCTCCAGGCGGTAGCGCACGTACGCTCGCGTTAAGCCAGGCGGCAAGGAGCGTACCTGGCGGTCGACTTCGGGCCAGCGCAGCAGGCGGCCGATGGGATTGCCGTCGCGCCACGCGGGCTTGTCGCTGTACTCCCACAACGGCCGGTATTCGCCGTCAAGGGCGTCGGACCAGGCGAGCGAGGCTTTCGGCGCGCCGCGCGGGGCGCGGTACGCCGTCCGGCGGACTTCCGCCGTCAGCTTGTCGGGAGCGAGGCCGTCGCGGATGTCGAGAAAGCGGCCGCCCGCGTCGAAGCCGGCGAGCGCGCTCCCATCCGGGGCGGAAAGCTCGAAGATGTACTCCGCCTGCTTACCGCCGGCGCTCGTCAGAAAGCCCTGGCCGTCCTCGGAGACGTAGCGCGAGTGGAGTGCCCTGGCGGCGAACTCGCCGACGCGGTCGAGCGCGACCGGGATCGTCCAGCGAGGGCGGGGCGCCCCGGGATGGTAGACGATTTCGTTCGCTCCGGAATCGAGGGCGGGCAGCGTGCGCGGGTTCAACTGGAAGCGAGTCGAAATCTCGAGACCGCGGAGGAGCGCCGCGCCCGAACCTCGGAAGGAGACGCCGACAAGATATCCGTACTTCCCGCTGACTGCGGTGTGGACGCCGTGCTCGGAACGCGCCTTGACGAGCGGGGAGGTTTTCCAAGAGCCATCGGCGGGTCCACGCAACGCGCCGGCCGCGTCCCAGGTTCGGCCGCCGTCGGTGGAGGTCTCGACGACGATGGAGTCATCCGGCCGCGCCAGCTTCGCGTCCAGCGAGATCTCGCCGTCGACGATGGCGTAGGGGCTGCGCACGTCGAAGACGGTTCGTTCGGAAGCGGGCAGACCAGAGGGCGGCAGCGGCGGCCGGTATTCGATGTGGCCGGTAGCCCAGCGGCGCGCGTCCTTCTGGCTCCGGGGCCCATCTTCGGTGCGGATTTTGTATTGCGCGATCTCCTGGGGGAATTCCTCCCACTTACCTTCGAAGGACTTATACGGCAGGTAGTAAAGGCGGCCGCCTTCGGGCTCGAAGTAGCGAATCAGCTTCTCGCCGGGGCGGAGGACAAAGTCCATCGAGTGGCCTTCGGCGTACCGCTTTTCGGGGAACAGCCAGTTGTCGGAGGTGGTGGTGAACAGTTCGGCGAGGCCGCCGATCGCCTCCTCGCGAAGGTCGGCGGGATACCAGGGGTAGTCCACCAGCGACGAGTCCGCCTCGCGGGGCGATTTGAGCTTGCCCAGGAGGATGTTGCCGTCGCGCTCGATCTCGGCGACGGAGGCGACGGGCAGGGCGCGGAAGTCGCCTTTGGCGGCCGTCGTGTAGCCCATCATGTCGGAGTCGTAGTGATGATAGGCGCCGTCGTAGAAAACCTCGGCCACGGTATGGCCGGTGAGAAACCAGACGCGGGCATCGGGAAACCCGCCTGCTTCAAACACCGCCTCGAGCAGCGGCGCGATGTGGTAGCAGAGGCCGAAGCCGTAACTGTTGAGGAGCTTCAGCGGGTCCAGCACTTCGCCCTGTGGCTCTTCGTAAGCCCATCCGGCGATGTGATACCAGAAGCCCGGCTTCACGAAGCGGCCGTCGGTGAGAAAGAAGCGCCAGATGGCTTCCGCTTTCTGGCGCGGGGAGACGGCGCCGGCGTTCGCGTAGATGCTCTCGGCGAGCGAGCGCAGCGTGCGCGCGTCGATCTGTCCCTTGCGGAGGACGGCGGGGCTGTAGATCTGCGCGCCGGCAGGCAGGCACAGCAGAAACAGAAGCATGGCTCGGCGCATCCGGCGTCAGATCTGATCGTAGAGGATAGCGTTGAACTTGAAGCCGGTGAGCGTATTCTCGATCGAAGGCCAGACGCGCTGATGGTCGTCGCTGGCCACCCATGTCAGGCGCTGCTCCTCGGTCTGGAAGCTGATCAGGAGCTTGTAATTGGCGGAGGTTGGCGCCTTTCCGGCGAGGGCGGAACGCAGTTTCTGGAGGCGCACGTCGACGAAGCCGGGCTGTTTGCGGATCACCGGCTCAAACGTATTGCGGAAGTTGTTCACCATTTCCTTCTCGCGGGCCGGGTCCACCTGGAGATCGCAGTGGAGCATGATGGGTTTCTTCGATTGGGCGCGCGCGAGGCGTACCCCGGCGCCGGCCGCGACCACGGTTTTCAAGCAGGTTCTTCGGTTCATTTGTAGAATTTTAGCGCGGGCGGTGGCTCGCGGCGGCGGCGGAGCGCGCGCCGCCGATCCCTATCGCATTGGGCCGCGGCCGGGGCCAGGCTGCGGCTGGGAAGGATTCCCGCCGAAGCTGAAGCCGCCGCCCTGGGGAGTTCCGGCGCCGGATTGCGGCTGACCGCCCAGCGGGTTGCCCTGCTGGCCGCCGGCGCCCATCGCTCCGGCGGCGGCGTTCGCCGCTTTTTCCTGCTCCTTCTTCATGTCGTAGAGGAACTCCCATTCGTGGTACTTGGTGCGCTCGTTGTAGACGATGATACCGCCGGCTTCCATCTTGCTCGCCACGCCGGCAATGCCGCCGGGGATGCCCGCCATGCCGCCCGCGTTGCCCGCCTGTAAGCCGGCGAGGCCGCCCGGCCGCGGCGTGGTGAGCTGCGCCTGAATGGCTGCCAGCGCGGGATTCGCGGGGCCGCCTGGGATGCCGGGAGTTCCAGGAAAGCCAGGCATTCCGGGACCGCCCGCCATGCCGGGGCCGCCTGGATTCACCGGCATCGGCGGCGTCTGTGGACCGGACGGCTGCTGGCCGTATGGCGGCTGGGGCTGGACGTACGGCGCGACTCCCACCATGCCCTGCGGACCGCGCGGTTGAAGCTGCATCGGCATTCGCGGCATTCCTGGACCCGCGCCCGGAATGGCGCCCGGCGCGAGGCCAAGGGGCGCATAGGGATTGGGCTGCTGCGGATAGCCGCCCATCTGTCCGGGGTACGGCTGCTGGACGGGGTACTGGGGTTGTCCGGGCGGATGCCCGGGATACGGCTGCTGGCCCGGCAGGTACGCGCCCGTCGGATAGGAGCTTTGCACAGGATATGGATATGGGGAGGGCTGGCCGGGCTGAACCGGTTGGGGCGGCATCTCCTGCGGCAATTGCTGATTCGGGTCCTGGACAAAGCCCTGGTCCGGATTGACGCCGGGCTGCGTCTCATTTTCCTGGGGCGATTCATAGGACGGGAGTTCCTGCGGCTGGAACTGCTGCTGCTGTTCGAACTGCTGCTGTTGAAGTTGCTGTTGCTGGAACTGCTGCTGTTGGAATTGTTCCTGCTGGTCGTGCGGCTGGTCGGGCGAAATGGGCGGGAAACCGCCGGGCGTGCCCTCGAACTCGCCGGCCCTGGCCGCGGGGCGGTCGCTCGCGCCGCGAAACATGTGCCCGCCCCCCTGGCCCTCCTGGCCGGGCGGCGGCCCGGTGGAACCGAAGGCGGCGCCCTCGGAAATGAAGGTGTTTTGGGACTTCTTTTCTTCCTCTTGTTTCGGCTTATGGATCAGCGAATCGGTGTAAAAGCCGGCGTTATCGATGTGAATGAGGCGCCATTCGTCCTTGCCGGTCAGCGGATCCTTGTATTTGCGCCGCAGAAAGCGCATGTTGCTGCCCTTCTCGAGGTCGTCGAGCGACTGGGGGTAGCGCTTGTTCTTACGGACGTAGAGCTGAATCGCCCGCTGGTACTGCTCGCCGCGGAAGATGAGGTCCTGCTCGGCCACGCGCTGCGTTTCGAACATCAGGCGGGGCATTTCCTTGTACAGCATGATGGCCACGGCGGCAGCCATGAAGAACACCAGGAGCATAGCGAAGCCGGATTCACGGCGGGCGCGCCGGGGCGAGGGTCCGAAGGATCGGATGCCGCCGGCACGGGCCACTGGTTCTGCGCGACTCATTGGCTGTTCGTTCATCCTTTATGCTCCACCAGGGCGATCGTCTGCTGATGCTGGTGCTCGGTGTCTTCCACCACGGCCGAGTTGATGCCGATCCTCACCACCTTGTAGCGCTTGCGAATCAGGTCTCCTTCCGCCGCCACGAAGATCTCGTCGCCGTCCAGGAAGAACGCCCGCCTGACGGGCGCGTCGGCCGGACTGATGAAGCCGTAGAATTTCAGGTTAATCGGCGGAGGGGGCGGCTTGACCGGTTTCGCGGGTTCCTCGGGTCCGTTGGAAGACTCGGGCTCGGCGTGGGTCTGCGCCACTTCCTTGGGGACGATCTTCGGCTCGGGCTCCGGCGGCGGGGCCGCGCCAAAATCGAACAGGCTGCGACGGACGCCGTTGGCCTCGACGGTCCTCAGCTTGGCGAGCAGGTCCAGGCGCAGAGTGGGATCCACCTTCATCGGGTCGAGCTGATCCTCAGGCCGGCGGGGCTTCAGCGAGGGCCGGAACTCGCGTCCCGCGCGGGCCAGCGTTCGTGCGCGCGCCGCCGCCGCGGCGTCCCCGGGCGTGGGCCGGGCGACCGGGCGGGTCTGCGGCGCGGTGGCCCGGCGCGTCGCGGGAGGGCCCTCGTCGCCGCCGAGGTTGGAGTAGATCAGATAGCCGGCCACCAGGCCCAGGCCGGCAAGGATCGCGATCCGTTTGGGGTCCGCGCCGAGGGTCATGTTCCGGACCTCACCTGCCCCGACGTCGCATCCGCCGCCGTTTCCACCACGCGCGCCGCCAAGGGTTCCAGCACAAACGCGTTCATCTTGAAGTTGACCGTCAGCGATCCGGCGGAGCGTTGCGGCGAGGCCGACAACGTGTCAAGGATGAGAAAGCGCGGCGAACGGTCGAGGTGATTGATGAATTTCACGAGGTTCTCGTAAGCGCCCTCGTAGCTTACGGAAATGCTGAGCATGCTCAGCGTGTCGGAACCCTCGATCGGCTCGAAGTTGCTGAAGGTTTGCTCCTTCTGCTGGATGCCGGCCTGCTGCGCGGCGTTCTTCAACTCGCTGACCAGCGTGGAGGAAGCGGTCCGGCGGTCCAGAAAGTACTGCTGCATGAACTGCTCGCTTTGCTGGCGGGCCTTGAGGACCTTTTGCGCGATGACTTTCAGGCGTTCGATGGACGCCTGGGTCTGATTCACCTGCTGCCGGAGCTGCGCCACTTGCCTGTCCATCTCCTCGGCCGAGGGCGCCCAGGGTTTGAACAGGATGAGCGCCGCCACGATGTTGGCCGCCAGCAGCGCGCCGAGAACGATCCGCACCAGCACGCGCGGGTCCTTACGGACGGGCGTGAGCGCGCCCGGCGCAAGACGGCCTTTGAACCGCTTCAGACTAAAGTTCGCGGGCATACTTCACACTCACGCGGCAGCGGTAGAGAGGCTCGGTTTCCGTCGGCGGCAGCGAGCTGGAAAGCGCCGTGGCGCCGAACAGCCGGGACGATTCGAGCGCCTTCAGCATGTCGATCACCGGTTCGAGCGCATCCGAGGCGACCACCAGCTCCAGAAGGATCTCGGTCGGTTGGGCCTCCTCATCGCCGCCGAATACCTGCGGGCGCACGGACATGAGCTTCACGTTGTGCGGCAGAACCTGCTCGAGGTCCTGAAACACCATGGTCCAACTGACGCCCTTGCGCTTCAGCAAATGGTTCAGAAAAATGCTGGTCTCGAGCACGGCCTCGTTTTCGGGCCGGCGGAGAAAACCCTCGAGGCGGCCCTGCTCGCCGGTAAGCTTGGAAAGCTGTTCGCGGACCTGGGCGATCTCGGCGGCCGTCTCTTTGCCGACGTCCTTTTCCAGCCAGATGAGGTACACCTGCATGGCGAACAGCGCGACCATCACCAGGCCGAGGGCGAACGCGGCCGCGAGCAACGGCCGGTCGCGGCGGAATGGGACGCTGGCGAGATTGACCGCAATCGTTCTCATACCGCTTTGATCCTCATCGATTCGAGATAGCCGAACAGGCCGGCGTTGGTTTCATCCGGCTCGCCGAACCGGGATTGCAGGATCTTCACGTCGACGCCCAACTCGGCCTGGCACTGGGCGGCGGCCGCCTCGGTCAAGCTTCCGAAGCCGCACAGCACCAGCTCGCTCGGCCGGGCGGCCATCTGGTCTTCGACGTAGGCAAAAGTGGGATAGAGAACGCCCATGATTTCCTGCGGCGACAGCTCCGCCAGTTCCACGCACCGCGCCAGCTTCAAGCCCTCCCGCTCCACCGCCGAGACGGACAGGACGCCGCCGCTCAACTTGGCGACCACGCGAATGCCGCCGGTTTCGAGCAGATGCAGCGCGGCCAGGGTCGACGTGGTGACATAGCCCGGCTGGAAACCCGCCGACCGGAAGGCCGCCTCGTATCGCGCCACGATCTCCAGCGCGGCCACGGCCACCACCACCTGATATTTCTTGCCGCTGCCGCCGGCGGTCTGCACGGCGTAGCTGACGCGCGCCGAGTCCAGATCGAAGGGAATGCTTTTCTTCATCCGGTGCCGCACCAGCGGGAGCTGCTCCTCGGGCTTGGACGGAAAGGCGTCGAAGTCCAGCACGGCGATCCGGGCGCTGTAATCGGGAAGAATCAGCGCCGCGGTGCGGCGGCGGCTCTTGCCGTTCGACGGCGCCAGCGACTGCACAAGCTGGAACAGCATTTCGGGCCGCGCCACGTTGTCGCGCAGGGGCGAGATCAGCAGAACGTCCGGCTCCAGTGGATGAAACCCGATTTCCAGCGTTTTGGCCTGGTGCGCGTACGCAATGCCGGCCTGCGAGATCTCGAAGGCGTAGGCCGGAGGCGGTTCCTCAACCACGCGGCGCAACTGAGCAAGAGCGTTCATAGGTGCCGTGCGGGGCGGCCGGACAGGCCAGCTACCCTTCGATAAACGTGACTTTGTTAATCTCCTTCAGCGTGGTGACTCCGGAGCGGACCTTTTCCAGGGCCGACTCGCGCAGAAACCTCATTCCCTCTTCCCGCGCGACTCGCTTGATCTCGGAACTGGGCCGCTTGTCGAGAATCATCTCCCGGATCCGTTCGGTGAGGTCCAACAGTTCGTGAATGGCGGTTCGGCCGCGGAACCCGGTTCCGCCGCACTCGAAACAGCCCATACCTTCATAGACGGGATACGAGCGCCAAACGTCGGGATCGAGGCCGCTTTCGAGCAGGTACGAGTCCGGATAAGTGACCTGCTGCGAACAGTGGACGCAGATCACCCTGACCAGGCGCTGCGCCAGGATGCAGTTGAGAGCCGAGACGAAATTGTACGGCTCGACCCCCATGTTCAGAAAGCGCCCGAGCACGTCCAGGACGTTGTTGGCGTGCACGGTCGTAAACACGAGGTGGCCGGTGAGGGCGGCGTTGATGGCGATCTGGGCGGTCTCCTGGTCGCGGATCTCGCCGACCATCACTTTGTCGGGGTCGTGCCGCAGGATCGAGCGCAAGCCGCGGGCGAACGTGAGGCCCTTCTTCTCGTTGACTGGAATCTGCGTGATGCCCCGGATCTGATACTCGACGGGGTCTTCGATGGTGATGATCTTGTCCTCGTCGTTCTGGATCTCGCTGAGAGCGGCGTATAGCGTGGTGGTTTTGCCGGAGCCGGTGGGACCGGTCACCAGCACCATGCCGTAGGGTTCCTTGATGTAGCGCCGGAACTTCACCAGGTCGTCGTCGGAAAACCCCACCACCTCCAGGCTGAGGGATTTGAACTTCTCGCTCATGGATTCCTTGTCCAGAACGCGAAGCACGGCGTCCTCGCCGTAGATGGTGGGCATGATCGAGACGCGGAAGTCGATCAGGCGGGTCTTATAGCGGACGCGGAAACGGCCGTCCTGCGGGATGCGGCGCTCGGCGATGTCGAGTTCCGACATCACCTTGATGCGCGAAATGATGGTGGAATGCCAATCTTTGGCGATGGGCGGCATGGCGTAGTGGAGCACGCCGTCGATGCGGTACTTGATGGCCACTTCCTGGTCGCGGGTCTCGATGTGGATATCGCTGGCGCGCCGCTCGAGGGCATTGAAGATGGTGGTATCCACTAGCTTAATTACGGGCGCTATATCGCTGTCGGAGGTGAGCTTATCGATCGAGAGCGTCTCGTCCTGGCTCTCCTCGTCGGCGATGACGTCGAGCGTAAAGCCTTCGGTGACCTCTTCGAGCACCCGCTGGGACTGCTCGGTTTTCTTGAGCAGGTCCGCGATTTGCGACAGCGTGGCCACCTTCACCTTCAAGCGCTTTTGGAGAAGGATGGAAAGCTCGTCGATCAGATTGAGGTTCCGGGGATCGGCCAGCGCAATCTCAAGTGACCCATTTTCACCGTGCAACGGGACGAAATTGTAGCGGAACATCAGGTCCACGGGGACCGACGTGAACAGGTCGTGGTCAATGTGGACCTGCCGCAGATCGACGAACTCGCAGCGATAGCGCCTGGCCAGCGACTTGGCTTGCGCCGCTTCGTGTTCCAGATCCCTGGGAAATACCTGTTCGGTCGCCATCATCAACCCCTACTTAAGAGTATCCGCCAAAGAGAAAATCGGCAGATAAAGCGCTACCAACACAAAGGCCACAAACGAACCCATGAAGATCATGATCGCCGGCTCGATCAGCGACATCGCCGCCTGCATGCGGGTGGAGACGTCCTCTTCGTAGAACTCGGCGACGCTGTTCAACATCTGAGGGAGCGCGCCGGTAGATTCGCCGACCTCGATCATGTCGATGGACAAACCGGGGAAGATGCGGGTGGCGCGCAGGGAACCCGACAGGGTCTGCCCCTCCCGGACCGTTTTTCTCACTTGATCGAGCGCCTTGCGCATCAGGCGGGATCCGACGGACTGTCCGGCGGTTTCCAGCGCCTGTACCAGCGGAATGCCTCCCAGCAGCAGCGTGCCCATGACGCGGGCCAACTGGGCCACCTGGTATTTGACCCAGATGTCGCCCATCACCGGCGTCCTGAGCTTGACCTTGTCCAGCCGCTCCTGCGCGCTATCGCGCCTGGACCACAACCGGAAGGCGAACGCCAGCGCCACGAGCGCCCCCACGCCCACCAGGATGTAGTTGCGGGCGGTGGTGCCGACGGCGATCAATAGTTGCGTGGCTGCCGGAAGGTTGGCCGACATGCTGGTGTACAATTGGGCGAAATTGGGCACGACATAGGTGATCAAAAACACGATCAGCGCGATGACAAGTACAACCAACAACGAAGGATAAAGGAGCGACAGGAGGATCTTCTTCCGGACGCCGAGGGCGAGGCGCTGGTACGTGATGTAGCGGTCCAGCACCTCCGCCAGCGAGCCGCTTTTCTCGCCCGCCATCACCGAGGTGACATAGATCGGAGGGAAGATGCCCTGGGCGCCGAAAGCGTCCGAGAGCATCGAGCCCGTCCTCACCTCGTCGCGAACGGACCGGACGTACTTGCCCAGCTTGGGGTCCGTGAGCCGGTCGGCGAGCAGGTCGAGCGACTTCAGGATCGGCAAGCCCGCCCGCACCAGCGTGACGAACTGCTGGTTGAAGATGAGGAATTTTTCCTGGTTGAGCTTCTTCTTGCCGCCCAATCGCTTGGACAGGCTTTGGAGTTCGCCGCGCGGCCGGATCGAGTAGACCAGGAAACCCTGCTGGGCGTATTTATCGCGGAGTTCCTGTTCCGAGCGGCCTTCGGCAACCTGCTGATGTACCGCGCCCTGGTTGTCGGCGTAGCGCAGAAGGAATTCCGCCATTTCAATAAGCCTCGTCCTCGTCGCCCGTAATTTCGACGAATTCCGCTCCGGGCGGGGCCTGGAACTCGAAGGTCTTCGCCTGAAGCGGCGCGTTGAGCTTTTCCTCGGAGAACTGGAAGTCCATGACGGACTGGTCCTGGCTGGTGATGACGACGCGCTTGATCCGGTATTGCGGCGTGACGACGAACTCGACCTTCTCGAAGGGGGAGCGGTCCGATTTCGGGAGGGCCACGATGTTCACGTCGTCGCCGTCCCGCCGGGCGCGGAACTCGCGGAAATCGCGCTGGAAATCCAGCCTTCCGATCAGGAAGGCCAGCGGCACGCGCATGTCGCCGCTTTCCTTGAGCGTCATCTTCTCGACGCGATTCGAGTTGGGGCTATAGAAGTAGACGAACCGGCCGTCGGAGACGAACAGCTTGCCCTCGGGGTCGCGGTACTCCCAGCGCATTTTGCGAGGCTTGCTGAGGAACAGGTCGCCCGACTCGACGCGCGCGGGACTGCCGAGGCCCGTGTAGGTCTGCTGAAACCGCAACTGCATGGTTTTAGGGGAGTTGTACCGGTTTTCGACCCGGTTGAGAATCCGGCTGACCTCGATCGGGGCGGCAGCGGCGGCCGACGCGGTCAGGCACACTGCCAGCAAAAAGCTCCTCACACCTATTCTGACGTCGGAGAGCGCCGATGTGTTTAAGAAACCTCAGGCTTAGGGGGGAGGAAGGCACAAGAGTCCACACGAGTGTGGACTCGGCGCGCTGAGAGCGCGCGCCACGCCGCCGTGGCGCAAACACTCGTGTTTGCCGCGTCGCCACTCATGGCGACGCGAGGCGGGGAACTAGACCGGCCAAGGGACACCGAGGTTTTTCAGAACCACAGGCTTAGGGGGGAGGAAGGCGCAAGAGTCCACACGAGTGTGGACTCGGCGCGCTGAGAGCGCACGCCACGCCGCCGTGGCGCCACTCATGGCGACGCGAGGTGACCAGGGAGGCCGCCGTCGGCGCTCTGGAACTCGCGAAATCGCTCCTCGCCGGCCGGTTGGGATTAGGGTCCTCCTGGACGAGTGTATCCCCGCAAATTCAGCGTCTCGTCAGCAGAGCTTCAGGAATTCCTCGGCCGTAAGTCCGGCCTGGCGCAAGATCGATTGCACTGTGCCGCGCTTCAGATCCCGGTTATGAAATGGAACCGTGACTCGAACCTCTGGTTGCCGCGGATGTTTGAGCACGTAGTGGCCGCCGCTCGAATGATGAATGAAGAAACCGCCTCGCTGAAGCGCCTGAAGAACCGCTTTTGATTTCAGGGCCGGGAGGCGTCCGGTCATGCCGCTTCCAGCGCCACGCTGATTTTGTCTTTCAGCATCTCGCGCGGGGCGGCCGGATCGGACGGAACGGGCAGACCGTCTTTGCGCAAGCTCTCGAGATAGGCGCGAATCGCATCTCTGGCCATCTCGCGAGCCTCCTCCAGCGTGTCCCCTTCGGTCACTAAGCCCGGCAGGGCGGGACAGGTAACCACGTACCCGCCTTCCTCGGCTGGCTCGAGAAGAACGAGAAAGCTGTATTCGACGATATGCCCCATGCTGTCGCTTGTATTGTAAACATAAAAGCGCTTGCCGGCAATGGCATGCCAAATCGCCCAAATCGCCGGGGCCGGCGCTGCCGTGTCCGGCGCCTTGCTCGAACCTTCCGTCTCCGAAATTCAATGGTCTGTGCGCAATTCGTGCCGTGCCATTGCACGAAACGGTACAGACAGCTGTGATGCGACTGCGGTCATTGCGCGCGCGATCGGCGAGCGCCAGGACTTTCTCGGTCGCGGCTTCGGCCGGCGAATACGCCTGGATGACGTAGCGCAAACACTCGTGTTTGCCGCGTCGCCACTCATGGCGACGCTTGGCGGGAAACAAGACCGGCCAAGGGACACCGAGGTTTTTCAGAACCACAGGCTTCGGGCCGGGGGAAGGCACAAGAGTCCACACGAGTGTGGACTCGGCGCGCTGAGAGCGCACGCCACGCCGCCGTGGCGCAAACACTCGTGTTTGCCGCGTCGCCACTCATGGCGACGCCTGGCGGGAAACTAGACCGGCCAAGGGACACCGAGGTTTTTCAGAACCACAGGCTTCGGGCCGGGGGAAGGCACAAGAGTCCGCACGAGTGTAGACCCGGCTCGCTGAGAGCGCGCGCCACACCGCCGCGATCAGTGTCCTAAAGCAACCAGCAGGTATCGGTACTTTTCGATCGCCAGTCTGACAAGGCCGCCTCTGGTACGCGTGCCCGTTTTATTAAAGAGAGTCTGCAAGCCGAATTTTACGGTCGTTTCCGGGACCTCCAGGAGGGCGCCGATCTCCTTGTTGGACAGGCCCTCGACGATGCCCGACAGGATCCAGCGCTCCCGTTCGGTGAACGGCTGCACCGAGTACCGGGGCAGAACGGCGATTTGCCAGTGTTCGTCGTCCAGCCATATATTTCCGGCATGCACCGCCCGGATAGCGGCGAACAGCCTGTCGAGCGGCTCGGATTTCAGCACCAGACCACGCGCGCCTTCGCTGAGGGCGAAGCGGAGGGCGGGGTCCGGTATTGCAGCCGACAGCAAAAGGATTCGGCAGGCGAAACCTCGCGCGGCCGCTTCCCGGATGAACTCCAGTCCGTTCTGCCCGTCCAGATCGTAATCGAGCAGGACAAGATCCACCTGCGCGCAGCCGGCGATCTCCAGGGCGGCGTCGACGGTGTCAACGTGGCCGACCATTTCGAAGTCCGGTTCTTGGGTCAGCGCGCGGGCCGCCGCCCCGCAAAACATGGCGTGATCGTCAACCAGAAGTATTCGTATGGCCATCGCCGTCGCCGTGGGCGCAAAGAAGTCGAATTACGAAACAGCTACCGCTGGACTCGGGCCGGTAATACAGGTCGCCGCCGTAGGAGCGAAGCATGGCCCGCGAGAGGAACAGACCCAGGCCCGCGCCGCCGGAAAGGGATTCGAACGGCTTAAACAGAGATTCCGGGTTCGCAACGCCCGGACCGGAGTCACGAAATACGAAGGAAATCGTGTCGTCTCCCTTCTCGGCCGAAATCCGGACCTGCCGGCGCTCGCACGCACGCAGCGCGCGCTCGCTGTTCAGCGCCAAATTGAGGAACACCTGGACCAGCGTCGTTTCGTCGGCGTAGACACGCGGCATTTGGGCGGGCACGTCCCACCGTACGTCGATCTCCGACTGCTGCAGCATCGATGAGACCGTCAGATGGACATGCTCCAGCGCCCGTTCCAGGTCGATGGCCGTGCGGTTCCGGCGCAAGCCGAATTTCAAGCCGGTCGCGGTGAATTCACTGAGGCTTTGGACGACTTTCCTTAGCGTCGCCATGTCCGCCTCGCGGGCGGGCGGAGGAGCGCCGATCCGTGAGATGAGGACACCCGCCGCGTCCGACAGATTATGGATTTCGTGCGAAAATGTGGCCAGCAGCACCCCGGCCGTATCGCTGCGGTTTTCCGCCTGCGCAAGGTCGTGACCAAGCACGTCGTCGGACGCATCCCAGATGGCGATTGCAATCCTTTGTTCGACCCGGTCCGAATCGGGCGCCGCCGGGTGGAGATACGATGTAAGCCAGACGTGGGCAAGAAACGCCTCGCCGGATTTTCTCTTGCCCGCCGCCTCGACCTGGAGCCGCGCTGTTCTTCGATTGGCGAAAGAGGCCTGTACCGGCGCCAGCGTCGGGAGATAGGAAAACAGGTTTTCGCCCGCTGGAGAAGAATTCTCCAGTAGATCGCAAGCCGCGCGGTTCGTCATCAGGATCTTCCCGTTCGCGTCCGTTATCAGGAACGACAGGGGCGATGCCTCAATCACCGAACGGAGTTGTTCGAGAGCCCGCTCGCTGAAACGGAAATGCCGTTCCCGATCGGCGGCCCGATCGCGCGTCAACCGGCGGTTCCGGTTCAGTTCGGAAACCAACAGGCCGATCGCGGAGAACGATGCCATTGCCACCAGAATGCGAATCTGATAACCGGGTGTCCAGCGGAAAGGCGCCAGGGCCTCCCGAAATATCGCGCAAACCAGCGCCAGACCGGCGATGTGAAGCCTGGAGACGATGAGGGCGAAAAGGATCAGCGGGATGGCGTACAGCACGCCCAGGGAGACGTTGGGCTCGATCTGCCAATCGGCGAAGGCAAGCGCCGCCGTGAGAAGAGCCGCGATGCCCAGGCAAAGAAGCCGATGGGTCTCGATCCACTCAAACAGCCGCTCTGCCGGCGCCGCGGACGCAACGGCAACCGCCTCGCTCCCCGCAGTGGATACGGCGTCGTGTCTGTCGGGGGCCGAGGCGTTGCCAGCAAATCCCATCGCCTTGCCAATTAGGCTTCCTGCTGCTTGCGCTTGGGGCCGATCGGCCACAAACGACGCCGGCGCCGGCGAAAGCCGCACCGGCGACCGTCGTAACAGGCCACTTTTCAATCTTATTCCGAGCCGGGTTCCCGCGCAACGCGGTGGCGCGGACGCTCGTGTTTGCCGCGTCGCCACTCGTGGCGGCGCCTGGAGGAGGCCGGTGCGGGTAGGAAACTTCGGGATCGAGGGCATAGACCGGGAGCCAGTCTGCTGCTCCCGGCCTTATAGCGGCTTATGTCCGCAGGATCAATTTACAGATCAAACCAGTCCGTGCCGTTGATGCTGACCTGAAGAGCGCTGGTCGACGAAACCACTTCCGGGTCCCCTGCCGGCGTCGTCAGCGACCAAGGACCGGACGGGCAGCTATTCAGCGCCGGGCCGTCGGTTTGGGAGCTCTCGGTCGAGTTATCCGGGTCGTACCCTTCCAGATTGAACCCCGTGATCTGGTTCTTTAGCCGCGCGATGCTGTCAACGACGCCTTGGATGCTCGTGGTCGTCGTTCTTTCACGGATCTGTTCATTCTGGTTATTACTATTGGTGCACGTCCACGACACCTCCGACACCACCGTCGTATTCGCCCGGAATTCCACCGAGTTGGCGTTCGCCTGCAGTTGTGCATTATTCCACCCGAACACCAACTGCACGTCGCCCTTACCGACGAACCCCTCTCCTGATTCGGGGTCGAATGTCACCGCCGCAAACGCCAGCGCCACGACCGCACACACGAGTGCCGCGCGCAACGAAAACTGCTTCATGTCTGTTCTCCTTTGGATGGTCGCTGGGCGTTCTCAGCGCACAGCGTGTAACCAGTGTACTAAAAACTCCCTTAATTTCCGAGGCGTTTTTGCCGGAGGAATAGATATCTTTTGATACAGGTTCAGGTAGTATTACTAGTACTGATGGCACAAAAGCGACAAAAGCCTCTCAAATCCGGCGCCGTGCGAGAGATCCACCTCGTTTCCGCACTATAATAGAGGTTTCCGCCCCGGCGAAGTATGCCCTCCCGGCGTCACCTCCTCCTGCCCGCGATCCTCGCTCTGAACGCGTGGGCGGCGGACCACCGCGGCATCGTCGAATCGGACGGCCTGCCCATCCCGGGCGCTACCGTCACCGCCCGCCTCGGCGAAAGCGTCTTCCAGACCACTACCGGCGCCGACGGCGACTATTCGTTCAGCAGCCTGGCGGAGGGGACCTGGCGCATCGAAATCGACATGCCCGGCTTCGGCAGGGTCTCCGGGGACGTTGCCGTCCCGGATCGCGAGCAGGCGCAGTGGAACCTTACGATGGAGGGGGCGGAGGAGGAGGCCCCGGCCGACCCCGAAGCCCCGCCCGCGCCCAAACCCGGCCGGCCCACCGTCAGCCTCACGGCCACCGCCCCAGCCCCGGCCGTCCCCGCCGAAACCGAGTCGGAGGAGCTTGCCGCCAGCGCCAACGAGGCCGTCCTGGTCGGCGGGGCCGAGCCGGCCGTCCGCGGCCGCGCCCGCGCGAAATACCGCGGCAGCGCGGGCTTTTCGCTCGACAACTCCGTGTGGGACGCGCGTCCCTACTCGCTCACCGGCCGCGAGATCGACAAGCCGTCGTTCGCCAAGGCGCGCGTCAGTCTCGCTTTCGGAGGACCGCTGCGGATTCCGAAGGTCCTCACCGGCGAAAATACCAGCTTTAATCTCGGTTATTCCGGCGGCCGCTCGCGCAATTGGACGCGGTTTGTCTCCACCATGCCTTCCGAATTGGAGCGCGCCGGCGATTTCTCCCAGTCCGTCCAGCGCGGTCCGGTCGCCATCTACGACCCGCTCGACGGCCGGCCGTTCGCGGGCAACCGGCTTCCCGCCTCGCGCATCGATCCGGCGGCGGCCGCCCTGTCCCGCTACCTCCCGCAGCCCAATCAGCCCGCCCAGGTCCGCAACTATCAGTACGTCGCCGGCGTGCCCCAGGACAGCGATTCGGCCAGCCTCAGCGTCAACCACCGCGTCGCGCGCCGGCACCGGCTCTCGGGGCGCGTCTCGCGCTTCTCCAGCGCCGGCCTCCGGCCCCAGCTTATCGGGGTCGAGGACGCCAGCGACGGGCGAAGCTGGAACGCGGGCCTGACGTGGAACTACAACATCGCGCCCCGCCTGATCAGCGCCGCGCGGCTCAACTTCAGCCTCCAACGCAACCGGACGATCCCATACTTCGCGTTCCGGGAGAACGTAGCCGAGGAGTTGGGGATCGCGGGAACCGCGCGCGACCCGCAAAACTGGGGCCCGCCGAACCTCTCGTTCACCAACTTCGGGGGCCTGAGCGCCGCCAACGCCTCGCGCGCCGCGAACCAGACCGGCACGCTCTCGGAAAGCCTGACGTGGAACCGGAAGAAGCATAACCTTTCGTTCGGCATCGAGTACTCGCGCCGGTGGATGAACCGCGTGGCCGACCTCAACGCCCGAGGCAGCATGTCGTTTACCGGCATCGCCACCAGCGGCGCCGGCGCCGACGGCTTCGATTTCGCCGACTTCCTGTTGGGCCTGCCGGCCGCCAGTTCCGTGCGCTTCGGCGGCGGCGACACCTACTTCCGCGCCAACGGCTACGGCGTCTTCGTCCAGGACGACTGGCGGATGGCCTCCCGCTTCACGCTCAACCTCGGCCTGCGTTACGACTACGCTTCGCCCATCCGCGAAAAGCACAACCGGATGGCGAACCTCGCCGTCGCCCCCGGCTTCACCGGCGCCGAGCCGCTGCTCTGGCCCGATACGCTGGTCCGGCCGGACCGCAACAATTTCTCCCCGCGCTTGGCGCTGGCGTGGCGGCCGTCGCTGCGGCGGTCGGCCGTGGTGCGGGCCGGCTACGGGTGGTATTTCAACTCCAACATCTACGGCGGCGTGGCCGACAGCTTGGCGCAGCAGCCGCCGTTCGCCCGCGCCTCCACCGTGGCCACCTCGGCGGACCGCGTGCTCACCATCCGCGATGCCTTCGGCGGCGCCCTCGTCCGGCAAATCGACAACACCTACGCCGTGGACCCCGCCTACCGCGTCGGCTACGCCCAAAGCTGGAATGTTGCCGTCCAGCAAAACCTGGGCAGCGTCCTCGTCGGCGAGGTCACGTACCTGGGAACCAAAGGGACCGGGCTCGACATGCTCCGGATTCCCAGCCGGGCGCTGCCGGCGAGCGTGGCGCCGTTCATTTACGAGAGTTCCGAGGGCAACTCGATTTATCACGGGGCGAGCGGGCGGGTCTCGCGGCGGTTCAGCGGCGGCCTGACCGCGCAGGCGCGATACACCTACGGGAGGTCCATCGATAACGCGAGCAGCGTCACGGGCAGCGGCGCCGGGTGGATCGCGCAGGATGCCTTCAACCTTGCGGCCGAGCGCGGCCTGTCGAGCTTCGACAACCGCCACCTGGTGGACGCCAACTGGCAGTTCAGCAGCGGCAAACGCAACTCGCGGCTGTTCCGCGAATGGATGCTCTCGAACACCATTACGTTCCGCTCGGGAACGCCGCTGACGGCGACCGTGCTCGGCAACCGCGCGGATGTGGCGGGCACGGGCGTGGTGGGCACGGTGCGCGCCGACGCCACCGGCTTGCCGGTCCGGGCCGGGCCGGGCTTCTTCAACCTGGCTGCCTTCGACGTGCCCCCGCTCGGCCAGTTCGGCAACGCGGGGCGGGGGACGATCCCGGGCCCGGGCATGTTCCTGATGAACGCCTCCGTCTCCCGAAGCATCCCCCTCGGCGAAGGCCGCGCCATCGAATTCCGCGCCGACGCCAGCAACGTTCTGAACCGCGTGAACATCGCCGCCATCGGCACGGTGGTGAACGCCTCCAGCTTCGGCCTGGCGACCGCCGCCGCCTCCATGCGCAGCCTCACCCTCAACGCCCGCGTCCGGTTTTGATTCTCTTGATTTTCTGATTTAGCCCTGGCCGTGGCCGCCGCGCGTGGCGTGCGCACTCGTGTGGACGCGAGATCTTCCCCGCCACACTCCCACAACCTCTTTGCATGCACTCTCGCCGGCTCCCCCATATCTATCCCCCCGGCCGTTGGCTGTTCATCACCTGGCACTTGTATGGCAGTCTGCCGCGCGCGCGGTACCCTCCGCCAGTCAAAGTGTCCGCCGGCAAAGCCTTCGTCTGGATGGATCGCTGCCTGGACCTGGCGCGCTCCGGACCTGTGTTCCTTCGCCGGCCGGAAATCGCCGGCCTGGTGGTCGAATCGCTGTTCCAGGGCGTGGAACTGGGCCACTACGAATTGGGTTCGTTCGTGGTCATGGCAAACCATGTTCATGTCCTTCTGCTCCCGCTGGTGTCGCCCAGCCTCCTGCTGAAGTCCCTGAAGGGTTCTACGGCGCGAGAGGCGAACCGGAGGCTCGGGCGTACGGGCGAGCCCTTCTGGCAACGGGAATCGTATGACCACTGGGTCCGCGACGAGCCCGAGTGGAGCAGGATTTCGGCCTATATTGAAAGCAATCCCGTGAAGGCGGGGCTGGTCAATTGCGCGGAAGACTACGGTTGGTCGAGCGCGAATGAGCGTTGGAAGACCGGGCGTTCACACGAGTGTGAACGCGGCGCGCACGAGTGCGCACGCCACGACCCCAGCACGACCTCAGCACGACCCCAGCACGGCCCCAGCACGACCCCAGCACGACCTCAGCACGACCCCAGCACGACCCCAGCACGACCCCAGCACGGCCCCAGCACGACCCCAGCACGACCCCAGCACGACCCCAGCACGGCCCCAGCACGACCCCAGCACGATAGCAATCGGCGATGTATTCTGAAGTAACGGCGCGTGTTTAAAGCTTTCCAACTCGCCGCGGCAGCCGTGATGTGCGCTTGCGGCCTAGCCGCAGCCCAGGAAATCACCTTCCGTTCGACTACCCAACTGGTCGTTGTCCATGTCTCGGCGAAGGATAGGAACGGCAATCCGGTGGAAGGGCTGACGGCCGACGATTTCAAGGTGTTCGAGGACGGTAAGCCGCAAAGAATCGAAGTCTTCGAATTTCAGCGGCTGGACGGCGGCTTGGACCTACCGCCGCGCGAGGTCTCCAGCGCTCCGGGCGCCCCGGCCGGTCAGCCCGGCGAGGTCCGCTATAAGGACCGCCGCCTGCTCGCCCTGTTCCTCGACCAGTCCTCCATGCCTCCCGCCGACTTCTGGCGGGCGCAGGACGCCGCGCTGAAGTTCGTCCGCGAGCAGATGGCTCCCCGGGACCTGGTGGCGGTGATCGCCTTCGCGAAAAAGCTCGAAGTTTTGCAGGAGTTCACGGATGACCGCGACCAGCTCGAAAAGGTGATCGGCGCGCTGACCGCCGGCCTGGAGGAGGACGCGCCCGATGACGAGGAGGAGGCCGAGTTCACCATCTTCAATACGGACCGCCGGCTCGCGGCGCTGGAAGAAGCGGTCCGGCTGCTCGGTTCTCTGGCCGAGCGAAAGGCGCTGGTCTACTTCGCCGCCGGGTCGGGCGGCGGAACGGGGATGGAAAACCAGTCGCAGCTTCGCGCCACCATCAACGCGGCCGCGCGCGCTAATGTCACCTTCTATCCGGTGGACGCCCGCGGCCTCACCGCGCAGGCCCCGGCCGGCAACGCGAGCGTCGCCTCGGCCGGCGGCGTCGGGCTGTTCTCGGGCCAGGCCATTCTCCAGGCCGAGCAGCAGTTGGGCGGCGAGGACGAAACGCTGTACCGGCTCGCCAAGGAGACCGGCGGCAAGGCGCTCGTCAATACCAACGACCTCACGCTCGGCCTCCGCGAGGCGCAGAAAGACCTGTCCAGCTACTACATCCTCGGCTACTACTCCCCCAACGCAGAGCCCGACGGCAAGTTCCGGCGCATCCGGGTCGAAACCAGCCGCAAGCTCGCCGGGCTCGACTACCGCAAGGGGTATTTCGCGCCCAAGGTGTTCGGCCAGTTCACGGCCGCCGACCGCGAGCGCCAGCTCGAGGAAGCTCTGCTGCTCGGCGACCCGATCACCGACCTCGGCGTCGCCCTCGAGGTCGGCTATTTCCGCACGGAGCGCAACCGCTACTTCGTTCCCGTCGCCGTGAAGATCCCCGGCAGCGCGATCCCGTTTCCGGAGGGCGGCGGCAGCTCGCGGCTCGACTTCATCGCCCAGGTGAAGGACGCGACCGGCCGGGTGGCCGCGGTGGCCCGGGACGACGTGGAAATCAAGCTCGGCGCCGAGGCGGCGGCGGGCCTGGCGCGGCGGCCCGTTCACTACGACACGGCCTTTCTGCTGCCGCCGGGACCGTACACGCTGAAAGTGGTCACCCGCGAGAATCTCACCGGAAAGATGGGCACGTTCGAGACCGGCTTCTTTGTGCCCGACCTGGCCACCGAGCTCGATTACCTCCCGATCAGTTCCGTCGTGCTCAGTAACCACCGCGAGACGGTGAACGGCAAGCCCGCGCCTCATCCGCTGATTCACGACGGCCAGAAGCTCATCCCGAGCGTGACCCGCGTCTTCCGCCAGGACCAGCGAATGTACGTGTACCTCGAGAAGTACCACGCCGCCGGGGCCACCGTCCGCATCGGCCTCTACCGCGGCAAGCAGAAGGCGTTCGAGTCGGACCCCATCGAACTGGCCGGCGCCGCCGCCTCGCTCACCGTGCCGCTGGAAACGCTGCAGCCGGGACGCTACACTTGCCAGGTCAGCGTACTGGCGCCGGCGGCGCGCAAGTTCGCTTTCTGGCGGACGCCGATCGTGGTGATCCCGTAGCGTGTTTGCCGCGGTCTCGCTGTGATCGAGCGGGCGGCCCGCCCCGGCTGTGTCAGGATCTAGCTTTGGTACTACCCTGCCGTTCTGCTCCTGACGCTGTCATTTCTGCGCCAGCGCATCGATATTGAACTCCGTTGGTCCTGGAATTGACGCCAGAATGTCGGCGCCCAGATCCTTGCCGTCGGGTTTCCGCGTGAACGGATGCTCGCCCTTCCCGGAAAACGCGCCGGTAGAAGCCGGTAGTCGCCGGTAGCGTAACTGTAGAATCCCACGTCTCGCCACGCGCCGGGATAGCACTTGTCATTTGCGTAGGGTATTGGTTGGAACAGTTGCCCAGGTAATTCTACTGGTACTAGTCTATAGTCTAGGGCGCCGATCTGTTTAAGAAACCTCAGGCTTAGGGGAGCGGGGGCGTAGGCAAGGCACAAGTCCCGTGGAGCAAACACTCGTGGTTGGACATCGCCGGGATAAACCGGCATGGAGTAGCGAATGAAACAGTCGTACGGGGAAGGCGTAGTCGAACCGCCCCGGGAGACCCCGCGGCTTGCCCGTGGCCGAAAGGCGAGCGGGTCGGAGGGAGAACGCGGTGAACGGCAAGTCCCTTATGCACGGCGAACAGAGACGAGAGATTGTGGGCGGAGGCTGCGAAGGGAAGGCTACGGGCGCTACTCGGAACCCGATCGGGAACGGACTCGTTCGAGCGCAGTCGCCATGTCCTTCTGAAGATCGCCCAGATCGTATTGGGACGCGATCTTCCGATGGCGAACGTAATCCATCATCTCCCACAAGGAGACATTCCAACCGCGGTTGCTCCGACCGTGACCAGCGCGGTGTTCATGAACCGCTCGTCGTTTTGGCGCCGTCCCGAGCCGCTTGAGGTACGATGGGCGTTCCAGTGCATTCGGGAGACGCAAGTGAATCCTGAAGCGAGCAATGCCTCAGAGGCGCCGGCCAGCTCGGCCGAGAATCTATTTGTCGAAGTGTTTCAGGACGCCGTTGGGCTTCTTAACGCCCAGTGGCTACAATTCCAGGTGCCATTCACCGACCTCGATAGCCACCAACGCTGGATAGATTATGCGTTGCCACTACTGTCCGGCTAACACCATCCGTCAAGTCGCGAACTCCTTTCCCTGCTGATGCTTACGGGCGGATTTGGCTTGCCGCGATTTGAACGGCGGCCGGTTCGAAAGCCGGCCCCAGGGCGCGCAACAATGGTGCGTGAACCAAGGCCGTACCGTCTTCTCTCAGTTGCTGAGCTTCCTGCCCGATCGCGAGTTTCGGCGTTGCGTGGCTCGGTACGGCGGCGATGCACGGCCGCGAGGCTTCTCCTGCTGGGATCAGTATCTGGCAATGGCATTCGCCCAACTGACTTACCGGGAGGGCCTCCGCGACATCGAAGCATGTCTGCGCTCTCTGGGCGGCAAGCTCTACCATATGGGTTTTCACGGCCGTGTGGCGCGCTCTACGCTGGCCGATGCGAATGACACGCATGACTGGCGAATCTACGCCGACTTCGCCCAGATCCTGATCCGCATCGCCCGACCGCTCTATACGTCCGACCCGATCGGCGTTGAGTTGGATCAAAGTCTATATGCGCTGGACTCGACCACGATTGACCTGTGTCTCTCGCTGTTTCCCTGGGCCAGATTCCGGAAACACAAAGCGGCCGTCAAGATGCACACGCTGCTGGACCTGCACGGCAACATCCCCACGTTTATCCGCATCACCGAGGGCGCGGTGCATGACGTCAACATCCTCGACGAAATCGTCCCGGAAGCCGGGGCCTTCTATGTCATGGATCGGGGTTACCTCGATTTCGATCGTCTTTTCGTGTTCACTTTGTGCTTGGCCTTTTTTGTGGTCCGCACGAAGGAGAACGTCTTATTACAGCGCCGCTATTCGCACCCGGCGGACAAGGCGACAGGGGTACGATCCGATCACACGGTGATCCTGACGGCCATTGAATCCGCCAAGGCGTATCCGGACCCGCTGCGGCGAGTCACCTATCTCGACCAGGAAACGAACAAGCGGCTGAAGTTTCTCACGAACAACTTCACTCTTCCAGCGACTACCATCGCGAAGATCTACAAGTCTCGCTGGCAGGTGGAGTTGTTCTTCAAGTGGATCAAACAGCACCTGCGGATCAAGGCATTCTATGGCACGAGTGAGAACGCCGTGAAGACCCAAATCTGGATCGCGGTCTCGGTTTACGTGCTGGTGGCCATCGTTCGCAAGCGCCTGGGGCTCGAAGTCAGCCTCTACCAAATTCTACAGATTTTGAGCGTGACGCTCTTCGAGAAAACACCGATTTTACAGGCACTCCAGCCATCCGACTCCCGAGAAAATTCGGGTGATTCCTCTAATCAGTTGATTTCTATTCAACTTATAGCCGGACAGCAGTGATGCGTTGCGTTCCCCGTTCGGCCTTTATGCCTTTGAGGTTGACGGAGAGTTCTGGCATGACCCTCACTCTCCGCGGGTGACCCCGGCCGAGTTCCGCGGCTCCTTAACACGTCAGAACAGCCTTGTCTATCAAGGCTGGAAAGTATATCGCTGGACCGATCAGCAGCTTCTAATCGAACACAGCCGGGTTGTGGAACAACTGCGGTTGTTCTTAGAACGGGAGATCGCTGCAGGAACTCTGGGCGATCTTCTCCCGCTGCAAGATGCAGGTGAGTTCTCGTTGCGAGAGCACCAGTCGGAAGCGCTTGGGGCTCTGGAGGCAATGCGTGCTGAGGGTAAGACGATAGCGCTACTCACCCATGCGACGGGCACCGGAAAGACACACGTCGCGGTGACCGATGCCCGCCGAACGGGTCTGAAAACGCTTTACCTGGCCCACCGTGAAAAATTGCCGAGGCAAACAGAGGAACGATTTCGCGACCTTTGGCCGCAGGCCACAACAGCGCTGTTTCGCAGTGGGGCAGGAAAGCCGAATGCTCACGTTGTATTGAGTACATTCCAGGCAATGAGCCGGAATCTGAGCCGATTCGATCCACGGGAGTTCGGATATCTCATCGTTGATGAAGCGCATCATGCAGTCGCAGAAACTTTTCGAGAAGTGATTGCGTTCTTCCAGCCGCGGTTCACCTTGGGATTAACGGCAACTCCGGAGCGTTCTGACGAACGCCCGCTGCTTCAAATCTTCCGCGAGACAGCTCACCGGTTGGAGCTTGAAGATGCTATCCGCCGGGACATTCTCGTGCCAATTCGATGCGTGAGGGTGGAGACCAATGTCGATCTGAGGCATATTCGATACAACTCCGTGGACTACCGCGCGAGGGACTTGGAAGAGGCCATCCAGGTGCCCGGTCGCGATGAGCTCGTGGTAAATATTTACGCAAGACACGCCTCCCGCAAGCGCGGGGTCTGCTTTTGCGTAAACGTACTGCACGCCGAACGTATGGCGAGCGAATTCAAGAACGCTGGTGTCGCTGCCGCGAGCGTGTCGGGCAGGATGCCGTTGAATCAGAGAGAGGAGGTGCTGAGGGCGTACCAAGCCGGCGAAATAGCAGTGCTCTGCGCGTGCGACATCCTCAACGAAGGCTGGGATTCGCCTTGTGCCGAGGTGCTCCTGATGACCCGTCCAACTCTCAGCAAGATCGTCTACGTGCAGCAACTCGGCAGAGGCACGCGCAAAGCCCCTGGCAAAGAACACCTGCTAGTGTTCGACTTTGTTGATCAATCGACGCGGTATGCACAGGCGCTTAGCCTCCATCGACTTTTCAAGAAGACGGAATATCGCGCTGGCGCTCTCGTGGCGGCCCCTGAGGAGCAACTACTGCAGGAGCAACAAATCATAAAGGCAGGTGAAATTCCGCCTGTCATCCTCGGAATTGGGATCTATGATACAGCTCTGCGACCCGTCGATGTGTTTCGGTGGCAGGACGAAGCGGAGGGAATGATTGCAGCGAATGAACTGGCCATCGAACTCCGAGTGGACGACTCTACCATTCGCGACCGTATTCGCCGGGGTGAAATCTCGCCAGATCTGAATGTACCTGTCGGCGATCGGGAGTACCATTTCTTTCGTCGCGACCGCGTAGCCGAACTGCAACGCCAATACGGAGTAACCCCGCTTAGTGACGAGAACATTCGCGATCTGTTCCTTAAATTCGTCGACGACGCCGACATGTCGGCCTCCTACAAGCCCGTATTGTTACTTGGCATGTTGCGATGCGCCGATGCGAGTGGGCGGGTCCGAGTTTCGGATCTGGTGTCATTCTTCCGCGATTTCTATCTCGAGCGAAAAAAGCAGGGCCTGTTGCCAGAGGCGCCTTTAAGGAGAATGGCGCGCGTCGCAGAACTAACCGACCTCGACATCGAACGGACGATGCTCACGATGCCCTTCGAGAAATTCGAGCGGAAACGTTTCTTCCGCAGACTGAAGGATCTTGCTGTGGTTCGATTCACGGAAACGCTGTGGCGTCGGCTTACGGAAGCAGATCGGGAGTACCTGGCGGCAAAGGCGCAAGAGCAGATCACCGGATACTACAGCCGCTTGGAAGTCGCTCAATGAAAGGGTTGCGACGTTCTTCCTGAAGGATTGGGAACTCTACGATGATCCAGGCCGCGACGTGGCTGCGGCAGCCCTAAACGAGCGCTTCATGCGGCTAGTTAACAGAGGATGCACTCGCGACGAAGTGGAGAGAGACATGTCGCCGAAATTGCGAGAATACAGTCAACTCGGCGCATTTGACAGCGAACCGGTTCGTTTTCTGCAATTGCTATTGGATATGACATTCGGAAGTTCCTACTAAGCTGATCGGTCTTTCGGGTTCCGCAACGGCTGGCGTGCCGCGCTCAGCTCAACGGTTCGCTCCCGTCCGGCCATCTGCATCCTCCTACTCCCCATTCCTCTCCCCCAACCGCACCCTCGGCTTCTCGGCCGTGTACGGCGTCGGGTCCGGCTCGTCCCGGAACGGCGCCAGCATCGGCGTGGCGGCCGCGTCGAAGTGCGTCATCGGCTTCAACCCCAGCATCAGCCCGATCGTCCGCAGCGCCGACGCCGAGCTGTACATGCCGCTGTCGAGCCCCGCGCCGCGCGTGTAGGGAGAAATGATGAACGCCGGCGCGCGGTGCGAATCCACGTGGTCGCGGCCGCCCTGCGCATCGTCTTCCACCACGAAAATCGCCATCCGCGGCCAGGACTTGCTCTTCGAGCACGCCTCGACGATCATCCCCAGCGCCTGGTCGTTGTCCGCCATCAGCGACTTCGCCGACAGCTTCCCCGGCGTCGCGCCCCAGGTGTGATCGTTGCCCAGCCGCATCGCCATCAGGCGCGGCACTTTGCCCGATGCGTCCAGCTCCTGAAAATCCTTGATGAAAGCCTTGGCGCGCTCCACGTCGGGATAGTCCAGGTCGAAGCCCCGGAACACCCGGCTGGTGTGATCGCGCAGGGCGGGGTCCTGGACATCCTTTACGTGGACGCCATCGCTCGCCGGCAGGTCGTGGTTAATGGCAAGAAACCCGTAGTTGCGCACCCCGAGTCCCGCGGCAATGGCATTGGTCCAAAGATAACCGGCCGCCGGCACGGACTCCGTCCGAACCTCCTGGTAGTCGTACGCCTCGCGCCGCCCCGAGTACGTGCTCGGCCAGAGCCGTTCGATGTACGCGGACGCGATCGCCGCCGTGGACCAGCTTTGGCCGTCCGCGTCGACATCGCCGTTGACGAAGAAATTGTCGAAGAAGGCGAACTCCCGCGCCAGCTTGTGGTGGTTGGGCGTCACCTCCTCGCCGAACACCGCCAGTTTGTGGTCGCCGCGCCCCGTCCCCAGGTCGCCCAGGATCTCGTCGTAGGTCCGGTTCTCCTTGACGATGTAAAGCACGTGCCGGATGGGGAACTCCGCCTGGTCCGCCTCATCCCCCAGCGCCAGCTTCTGATCGCTGTACGGCGAATTCCGAAACACCGTCCGGGTGTGCTCGCGAATCGCCGCCGCGTCCAGCCTCTCGATCACGGAGGCCGTCCCCTTCTGGCGCCGCGCCACGTATCCCGGCGATTCGATCCCCCGCTGCACAGGCTGAGGCGCCGCCAGCGGATCGGGTCCGTTCGGATTTGCGAAACTCCCACCGCCGCGGCCGTTCAGCGCCACTAACCGGCCCCCCGGCAGCGCGAGCGCCGCTGTCGGATACCAGCCCGTCGGAATGAAGCCCGCCGCCTTGCCCTTCACCCCGGCCACGTCCACCACCGCGATCGTGTTGTAGCCGGAGCAGGCCACGAACAGCCGCTCCTGGTCCTCGCTCAGCGCCAGCCCGCTCGGCGTCATTCCCAGCGGCTGATACGGCCACAGCGACAGGTGGATCGTTTCAATCGCCTCGAAGCTTTGGTTCTCATTCACCCCAATGACGGCGACGCCGTTCGTATTCGCCATGGCCACGAAAATCCTCGCCTTCCACCGTGGCGGCTCTTCGCCCTCCTCCAGTTTCGGCGGCTTGCTCCCCCACGCCATGTCCATCGGCTGCGATCCCAGCCGCGCCATCGACAGGTGCTGCCCGTCGCGCGCCCGGTGGTGGTGGATCGAGCCTTCCGCCCAGCTTGTTACGAAAAACGACTCTCCGTCGGGATGAAACAGGATGCGATACGGCCGCCGCGCCGTCGGGAATCGCTCGATCACCCAGCCCGACTGCGGATTGATGACCACCACCTGGTCCCGAAACAGGCTCGCCGCGTAGATCAGCCGGCCGTCCGGGCTCACCGCCACGTCGCCGATGAAATCCGTCGCGCCGCTCTCCTGCTTTCCGCCGGAGGGAAGTTTCCGCTTCGGCGCCAGCTTTCCCTCCGCGCTGAACGCGAACTCGAACACGCTGCCCGACGCCCCGCCCCCCACGTACAGCGAACGCCCGTCCGGCGAAAACGTCATCCCGAGCCACGCGTCCGGCAGCGCCGCCGTATCCACCGCCTCGAACGTCTGCACGTCCAGGACGCTCACCGAAGGCTCGCCGTAACCGGCGTTCAGCGCCAGCATGTACTTCTTGTCCGGCGACAGGACGGCCGACATCGGCATAGCTCCCAGCGCAATCTGCCGCCCGGCCGGCCGCAGCGTCCAACCGTTCGGCAACAGGAAGCCGCCCCCCGGCAGCGGGCCCGGCCGCTCCTGCGCCCCGCCCGGAGCGCAAAGCAACCCGCACGCAACCAGGGCCGCCGCAACCTTCATTGCGAAAACCTTTGCGCGATCGGGAACCGCCGCCCGATGCCGAACGCCTTGCTCGTCACCTTCAACCCCGGCGCCGCCTGCTGCCGCTTGTACTCGTTCTGGTCCACCTTGTTGATGATGTCCCGCACCAGGTCCAGCGGCAGCTCGAGCTGTTCCGCGATCTGGCGCGGCGGCAGGTAGTCCTCCACGTACAGCCTCAGGATGGGATCCAGGACGTGGTACTCCGGCAGCGAATCGGAGTCCTTCTGGTCCGGCCGCAGCTCCGCCGACGGCGGCTTGGTGAACACGCTTTCCGGAATCGCGTTGTTGTGCCGCTTGTTGGCAATCCTCGCCAGCTCGTATACCAGCGTCTTCGGAACGTCGCTGATCACCGCCAGCCCGCCGCACATGTCCCCGTAGAGCGTGCAATAGCCCACCGCCAGTTCGCTCTTGTTGCCCGTGGTGAGCACCATGGCCCCCCACTTGTTCGACAGCGACATCAGCGTCACGCCGCGCAGCCGCGCCTGGATGTTTTCTTCCGTCACATCGCGCGGCAGGTCGCCGAATACCGGATCCAGCGCCTTCAGCATCGCCTCATAGCCGCCTGTAATGTCGACGATCTCGAACCGGATCCCGAGCCGTTCCGCCATCGCCCGCGCGTCCGTCACGCTGCTGGGCGACGAGTAGGGTCCCGGCATGCCGACCCCCACCACGTTCTCCGGGCCGACCGCGTCCACCGCGATAGCGGCCGTCAGCGACGAATCGATTCCGCCGCTCAGTCCCAGCAGCACCTGGCGAAAGCCGCACTTGCGAATGTAATCGCGCGTGCCCAGCGCCAGTGCTTCGTACACCGATTCATTGGCATCCGAAAGATTCTCCCGCCGGTCGCCCTCCCCCGTCTCCGGGTTCACGAACACCAGGTCTTCCTGAAACGAGCAGGCCGAAGCGATCACCGCGCCCTCGGCGTTCATCGCGAAGCTGCTGCCGTCGAACACGAGCTGATCGTTGCCGCCCACCTGGTTCACGTAGATCAGCGGCAGCCGGTGATGCCGCGCCGTCGCCGCGAAGATTTCCCGCCGCAGCTCCCGCTTGCCGATATGAAAGGGAGACGCGTTGATCGTCACCAGCAGCTCGGCCCCGGCGCCCGCGAGTTCTTCCACCGGGTCCCGCTGGTACAGCCGCCGCTCCCAGAACTGCTTGTCGTTCCACGCGTCCTCGCACACCGTCAGCGCCACGGGCTTGCCGGGCAGCCGCAGCAGTTCCTGCTTCTCCGCGGGCAGGAAGTAGCGGCCTTCGTCGAAAACATCGTAGGTCGGCAGCAGCATCTTCGTCTGGCGAAACACTTCCTCGCCCCGATGCAGAACCACCGCCACGTTCGCGGCGCGCTTGCCGGCCGACAGGTCCGACGGCCTCACCGAACCGTAGATCAGCGTGATGTCGAGCGCCGCCGTCTCAGCGGCTAATCGCGCCTCTTCTTCGGAAATATGTTCGTACAGGCTGGGCTTTTCCAGCAGGTCGCGCGGCGGGTACCCCGTCACCGCCAGTTCCGGAAATACCGCCGCCTTCGCGCCCCCTTCCAGCGCGCGCCGCGCCATGGCGATGATCAGATCGATATTTCCGGGCAAGTCGCCGACCGTGGTGTTGATTTGCGCAAGCGCGAAGCGCATCGGAAACTTCATTGTAGACAACCGCCGGAGCGTTGCCCTGCCCGGCGGCACTATACTACGAGGGGGACCGGAGAGGTTTTACGTCGTAAACGGGGGTGGCAGTGCCGGACTTGTCCCAAAGTCGCGTATCGGGGCGCGTCGAACTTCATCGCGACGGCTACGCGTTCGTCATACCCAATCGCATTCTCGAAGGCGTCGAGGGCGACATCTACGTCCGGCCCGACGCCGTGCGCAACTCCATGCACGGCGACCACGTCTTGGCCCGCATCATTCGCCTCGATCGCGCCGGGCGCGCCGAAGGCGAAATCCTCAAGATTCTCGAGCGCGGCAACGTCACCGTAGTCGGCACGTTCCGCCGCCGCCGCAAGCGCAATTTCGTCGAGCCTCACGACCCGCGCCTCCAGCAGTGGATCGAGATCCCTCCCGGCAAAGAGTTGCCCTCCGCGGATCTCTCGGAGGATCGCATCGGGGCTTCCGAGGTCGCTGTCGCCGGCGTCGATGATCTCGAAGGCATGGTGGTGAACGTCGAAATCATCGAGTTTCCCCAGCAGGACGAGAGCCCCGTGGGCCGCGTCATCGAAGTGCTCGGCAAGCCGGACGACTTCGGCGTGGACGTCGAGATCGTCATCCGCAAATACCACATCCCTCACCGCTTCCCGCCCGCCGTGCTGGAGCAGGCGCAGAACGTCCCGGCCGTCATCCACCAGGCAGACCTCGAAGGCCGCCGCGATTTCCGCGGCTTCGACGTCGTCACCATCGACGGCGAGACGGCGCGCGACTTCGACGACGCCGTCTGGGTCGACAAACTCCCGAACGGCCGCTACGCGCTCCACGTGCACATCGCCGACGTAAGTCATTACGTCCGACCCGGCTCCCCGATCGATGCCGAGGCCGCTCTCCGCGGAACCAGCGTCTATTTTCCGGACCGCGCCGTGCCGATGCTCCCGCTCGAGCTCTCCACCGAAATCTGCTCGCTCAAGCCGCGCGTCGACCGCCTGGCCATGTCGGCGCTGCTGGAGATCGACCATCGCGGCGAGACGGTCGCGCAGGAGTTCACCCGCTCCGTCATTCGCAGCGTCGAGCGGATGACCTACGCGAACCTCCACCTCGCGCTCGACGGCGACGCCGGCCTCCGCGAACGCTACGCCTCCCTCATCGGCCGCTTCGAACTGATGCGCGAGCTGGCGCTGATTCTCAACCGCAGGCGCGCACGCCGCGGCTCCATCGACTTCGACCTCCCCGAGCCCCTCATCGAATTCGATGAATTCGGCGAGATGACCGGCATCGCCCGGGCCCCCCGCAACATCGCCCACCGCATCATCGAGGAGTTCATGCTCGCGGCCAACGAAGCCGTGGCCTCGCACCTCGAGCATGTCTCCGACGACATGCTCTACCGCGTCCATGAGCCGCCCGATCCCAAGCGCGTCCTCGACTTCGAGGAGGTCGCCGCCGGCTTCGGCGCGTCGCTTGGCATTGGCGGCGCTCGCGCCCGCCGCTTCGCCCAGACGCAGCGGACCCGCGATGGCCGGAAGCTCCGCCGGGACGTCGTCCTCCCCGCCGAAGACATCAAGGTCACCTCGCGCCACTATCAGCGGCTGATCGCGAAATTCGAGGGCCGGCCGGAAGAACGCATCCTGAACTACCTCATGCTGCGCTCCCTCAAACAGGCGCGCTACGCCGCCGACAATGCCGGCCACTTCGCCCTCGCCGCGCCCAGCTACACGCACTTCACCTCGCCCATCCGCCGCTATCCGGACCTGGTGGTTCATCGCATCCTCGGCGGTTGGCTCGACCGCCGTCCCGACGGCCTCACGCCCGCCGGGCTTCAGAAAATCGCCGCCGAATCCTCCGACACCGAGCGCCGCGCCGCCGACGCCGAACGCGAACTTGTCGAATGGAAGAAGGTGAACTTCATGGCCGAGCGCGTGGGCGACGAATTCCCCGCCCTGATCGTCGGCACGATGAAGTTCGGCTTTTTCGTCGAGCTGGAAGAGCTGTTCGTCGAAGGCCTCGTCCCCGTCGACACCCTGCCGGGCGACCGTTACGGCTACGAGGAAACCACCCGCAAAATCGTCGGCGCCCGCACGCGCCGCCGGTTCTCCATCGGAGACCGCCTCACCGTCCGGCTCGACCGCATCGACGCGCTGGAGCGCCGCCTCTACTTCTCCCTCGTCGAGCCCGCCGCCCGCCGCCGCGGCAATCGCCCGCCTACAGTTTCTTGAACCGGATGTTCCGGAACTCGATCTTCATCGGCGGCCCCACGTGTACCTGCAGCCCGAGCAGCCCCTCCATCTTGCGATTCGCGCCGTCGTCGTCGATCACGATGCTCATCGTCTGCCCGTTCAGAATGTGTATCAGCGTGTTGCCCCGCACGATCAGGTGGCACTCGTTCCAGTCCCCCTGCTTGATGAACGACTTGAGCCGATCGTTGTCTCCCAGCGACGCGATCACCCGCGGCTTCTTGCCCGCCTCGATGCGCGTCATCTGTCCCCGCAGCGCCAGAAACGTCCTCCCGCGTTCTTCGTAATTCTGGCCCGTCCACTGATCTTTCGAGTCGATATCGGCCTGGTAGCCGCGCAGCGCCAGCGGGACGCCCGGAACCTCGTCGCTGCGGTAGTTGATCCCGCTGTTGCCCTCGGCCGACATGCGGTACTCGAGCTTCAATTCGAAATCCCGCGTCACCCCGCCCCGCCAGATAAGGAACGAATTCTGCTTCAGCAGCGTCGCGGGCGTGATCTCGCCGATCAGCGTTCCGCCCTCGGCCCGCCACAACCTCGCATCGCCCTCCCAGCCGTTCAGGCTCTTGCCGTCGAAAATCGGCTGAAAGCCCGCCTCATCGCCGCCTATAGGTTCGGGAAACGCCGCCTGGCAGAACCCCGGCGCCGCCGTCATCCCGGCGAAAACGACAGTCAGAATCAGCATCCGGTACGGAGTAGTCATGGCTTGGTCCAGAATATCGCGATTCCGCTGCGGATACACCCGCCCGGTCCCTGGAGCGTGGCGCACGCACTCGTGCGTGCCGAGCCGAGACTCATCTCGGCTCTTGTCCGTCCGTACCCCAAGCGTCGGCGCGAGTGCCGACGCGGCATAGCGAAACCTGGCATACTTGCGCCCTCTTCACAGGCGTGCCCAGCCGTCACAGGTCACAGGGGAGCACGCCTCTTGGTTTCAATGAGATCCGCGTTGGCCCTCCGCGTGCCCTCCATCCGGCATGAACCGGTTTCCGCTGTTGCTCCTGTTGTTTGCCGGCGCAGCCTGGAACCAGGAGCCCGTCCCGGACGTCAATGTCAATTCGCGGTACGTCATCGAGGCGGTGGACGTAAGCGAGAAGTACGCGGCGAAGCTCAGCCCCCGCCTCCGCGACGAGTTGCGCCGGATGGTCGGCGAGAAGTTCGACCAGGAGTCGGTGGACCGCCTCGGCCGTAGAATCCGCAAGGAGTTGGTCGGCTACGATGTCGCCCAGAAAGTCATCCGCGGCGCCAAGCCCGAGCACGTGCGCGTCGTCTTCGAGATCGTCCGCAAGAAACTCGATCAGGATGTCGTCTTGCCCCGCCTCGTCTATCACTCCCGCCTCAACTGGAGCTTCGGCGCCGACATGCACCTGCGCGCGGACGGACACAAAGTGAGCTTCGGCATCGTCACCGACAACGACGAACTGATGGAACGCTATTCCGGCATCCGCGGCGGCTACGCGCGGGAGACTCGCAAGGTCCGGGCCGGCGTTACCGTGGCCAGCTACCGCGCGCAGTGGAACCCCGCTATCCTCGCCGCCGCGCCCGACCCTTCAGGAATCTATCGCGAGCGGATGTACGTCGAGCCCGTGCTCTCCGTTCAACCCGTCGACGCCGTCACGATGAGTTTCGGCGTCAGCGTCCAGCGGCTTGAAATGCAGTTTCCGGCCGCGCGCCACGAACTCTCCAACGCTTTGATAACGGCATTGCGACTCCACAGGCGCTGGGAGAATTCCGTCCTCGGCGATTACGGCGCCGAGGGAGGCTACAGCCTGCGCGCGGCCACCAGGTCTCTCGACAGCGACTTCGTCTACGCCCGCCACAAGTTTGACGGGCGTTGGTGGATGCGCCGCGATAAAGACGTCGTCGTGGCTTCGTTCACCGGTGGCGCGATTACGGGGCGCGCGCCGCTGTTCGAGCGGTTCGCTCTCGGCAACAGTTCCACCCTGCGGGGCTACAGCAAGTACGACGTCGCCCCGCTCGGCGGCAATCGCGCCGCGCATGGGTCGCTCGATTATTCGCACCGTTTTGTCCGGCTTGTCTATGACGTCGGATCGATCTGGGACGACGGAACCGCGCCGCGCGTGCGGCAATCGGTCGCTGTCGGATTCACCGCCAATCCCGGCGAGGTGGTGCGCGACAGCGTCTCGTTTCTCGTGGGTTTCCCGCTCAAAAGGGGCCGGGTGGAGCCGATGTTTATCCTGGGCTTGAATTTCTGAGAGGATCTGGTGCCAAGACGCGCGCGTTGGCGGTTGCTGACCCTGCTCGCCCTCGCCCTCTCGATGGCCGCGCCCGCCCAGCGCCCCGACATAAGCTGGGACGGCAGCCGGCTCCGCGTCGCCCCCTCGGAAATGCGCATCTTTTCCGGCCGCGTCCTCGAGCGCCTCCGCAATGGCGCGGCCGTGGCGCTCAATTTCCAGTTGACCGCATCGGCCGGCGCCCGCGTGCTGCGCCGCGCCGTCGAGCGCTTCATCGTCAGCTACGACCTCTGGGAGGAAAGGTTCTCCGTAACCCGGACCACCGGCGCCCGCCAGTCCGTCTCCCACCTCACCCAGTCCCAGGCCGAAGCCTGGTGCTTCGAACAGATCTCCCTCTCCACCGACGCGCTCGACCCCGGCCGCCCCATCACCCTGCGCCTGGAAGTCCGGGCCGAAGAACCCAAAAACGCCCGCCCCGCCGAAGGCGACTCCGGCCTCAGCCTCACCGCCCTCATCGAGGTCTTTTCCCGCCCCGCCCGCGGCCACGAGCAGAGCTGGAGCTTCGAGCGCGGCCCGTTCCGCCTGAGCGAAGTGAGTCAGAATGGGAAGAGTCAGGGCGGCAAATGAAGCGCCTCCGCAACAGGCTGGTGCTCGCGTTCATCGCCACCACCGCCATTCCGCTGGCCGCCACGCTCTGGATCACCCTCTCCCTCGTCGAGCGCAGTCTCAGCCTCGATACCGCCCGCGAAGTGGACGAGCTCAGCCGCTCGTTGGAGCGCGCCGCCCGCGAATTTTACCAACTCTCGCGCGAGCAGCTACGCGCCGACGCCCAGTCCGGACGCCTCCAGCCCCGCGTCTGGTCCGCGGCGGATCGCGCCTCCTGGCCCGAGCCGGTGAAGGAGTTCCACG
This sequence comes from Bryobacteraceae bacterium, assembly GCA_026129905.1. Classification (GTDB taxonomy): domain Bacteria; phylum Acidobacteriota; class Terriglobia; order Bryobacterales; family Bryobacteraceae; genus JAHCHE01. Next base: position 210,121 of record JAHCHE010000009.1, read on the forward strand.
CCGGCGGCGAAGCCGAGCGCTTCCACCTCGCCGGCGCTAGTGGCAACCGCCTCGAGTACTTCACCCGCCGCGGCCCCGACGCCCTCGTCTACGTCCGTCCGCTCGGCGCCGTTTCCATGCACGCCATCTCCCGGCAGTATGCCGAGGCCCGCGAACTGGTCGAGACCCGCCGCGGACGGGACGTCCGGCGCGGCTTCCTCTACACGTTCCTCCTGCTGGCCGCCGCCGTCGGCGTGGTGACGGTGGTGATCGTGCTCTTCACCGCGCACCGCATCGGCAAGCCCATTCAGCAGCTCACCGGCGCCCTCACCCGGCTGAGCGCCGGCGACCTCTCGGTCCGCGTCCAGCCGCGCCGCCGCGACGAAATCGGCCTCGCACTCGAAGCGTTCAACCACATGGCCGGCGAGCTGCAACAGAATCGCGAGCGCCTCGTCTTCCTCACCCGCCTCGCCGGCTGGCAGGCCCTCGGCCGCAAAATGGCCCACGAACTCAAGAACTCGCTCACCCCCATCCGCCTCACCGCCGAGGAAATCGTCGCGCGCCAGGCCGCCGGCGGCGAGCCGTTCCTCGAACAGGCCGCCCAGATCATCGTCGACGAGGTGAACCGCCTCGAACGCCGCGTCCGCGCCTTCTCCGAACTCGCCGCCGAGCCCCCCGTCAACCTCGGCGACGTCGATCTCAACTCCCTCGTCGAGGAGCGCGTCGCCTTCCTGAAAACCGCCCACCCCGAGCTGACCTACGAAGTCACCCTCCACTCCGGAGAACCCGCGGCCCGCGCGGACATCGACCTGCTCCGCGGCGTCCTCACCAACCTCCTCGAGAACGCCGCCGACGCCGCCGGCCCCGGCGGACTCGTCCTCGTCAAAACCGACGCCGCCGGCGCCCGGACCTCGATCGAAGTCCACGACTCCGGTCCCGGTCTCAGCGGCAGCGCCCGCGCCGCCCTCTTCGAGCCCACCATCAGCTTCAAGAAGAAGGGCATGGGCCTCGGCCTCTCCATCGCGCGCAAAAGCGCCCTGCTCTGCGGCGGCGACATCGAATTGGTGAAAGGAGAACTGGGCGGCGCGGCCTTTCGCGTCATGCTCCCGGCGGCGGCAGCCCCGGCCCTCGCGCCCCCCGCTCACGCATGGGCAAAAGTCGAATCCTGATCGTCGACGACGAAGAGAACATCTGCCTCTCTCTCCGTCTGATCCTCGAGCGCGAAGGCTACGCCGTCTCCGTCGCCCACTCGGCCGCCGAGTTCGCCCCGCTCTCCGCCCGCGCCGACTGCTGCCTCCTCGACTTGCGCCTGCCCGACGCAAACGGCATCGACCTGTTGCGCAGCCTCCGCGCTTCCGGAAACGCCGCGCCCGTCATCATGATCTCCGGCCACGGCGCCATCGCCGACGCCGTCGAGGCCACCCGCGCCGGCGCCTTCGACTTCCTCGAAAAGCCCCTCGGCCGCGACAAGGTCCTCCTCACGCTCAAAAACGCCCTCGAGCAGTCCAGCCTCCGCCGCGAAAACGAGCAGTTGCGCGAACTGATCGGCGCAGGCCCTCGCATGATCGGCGCCAGCCCCGCCTTCACCCGCATCCTCGAGCAGGCCGCCCTCGCCGCCCGCTCCGACGCCCGCGTCCTCATCATCGGCGAATCCGGAACCGGCAAGGAACTCCTCGCCGCCCGCATCCACGAGCAGAGCCCCTTCGCCGCCGGCCCCTTCGTCAAGGTGAACTGCGCCGCCATCCCCACCGAGCTCCTCGAAAGCGAGCTGTTCGGCCACGAAAAGGGCGCCTTCACCGGCGCCGCCGCTCTCCGCCGCGGCAAGTTCGAGCTCGCCGACGGCGGCACACTGTTCCTCGACGAAGTGGGCGACCTCCACGCCGGCTCCCAGGCCAAGCTCCTCCGCGTGTTGCAGGAAGGCGAATTCCACCGCGTCGGCGGCGAGCAGTCCATCCGCGTCAGCGTCCGCGTCGTCTCCGCCACCAACCGCAGCCTCGAGGAAATGGTCGCCCAGGGCAAGTTCCGCGAGGACCTCTTCTACCGCCTCTGCGTCGTGCCCGTCCGCGTCCCGCCGCTCCGCGAGCGCCCCGAGGACATTCGCCCCTTGTCCGAGTATTTCCTCGACGAATTCTGCCGCCGCAACAATTTCCGCCCGAAGTCCATCCGCGACGAAGTCTTCCCCCTGCTGGCCCGCTACCACTGGCCCGGCAACGCCCGCGAGTTGCGCAACGCGGTGGAGCGCATGGCGATCCTCACGCCCGAGGACGAGCTCACCGCCGACAGCATCCCGCTCGAAATCCGCCTCGCCCGCGCCGCCGAAGCGCGCTCCAGCCTGCACGCCGCCCGCGAAGCCGCCGAGCGCGACCACATCGTCCGCGCCCTGGAAGAAGCCGCCTGGAACGTCTCCCGCGCCGCCCGCGCCCTCGGCATGGAACGCACCAACCTCCACAAACGCATGCGCGCCCTCGGCGTCTCCCGCCGCTAGTACTACTGTCTTAAAAAATACAATTCTGGTGTGGAATGATTTTGTGGGATCACGCCGATGGCCGCGCGCTTAGCGCCGGACAATGTGCGTCGCCTGCACCAGTCGCTGCACCACTTGGTAGCGGATGCTGCGGCAACCGATACGAAACGCTCCTACACGGTGCGGACTTCAACCCGAGAGAATATACCTCGTCGCAAGGGAAGGACACCTACGGTCTGAGGTGAAACCTCGTTAGTGGCAGAGCCTGGGGCAGAGCCCCCGCCGCAGAAACCCTGTCGGATCTTTCCCCATCCGCCTGTTGTTGCTTGGGTCGTCGCCCCCTGCTTTAAGCGCTCCGTCACCTACAGATTCTGCGACAGAGCCATTTCTCACGGAGGTTTAGCAGGTAGCCGGGGCGGATGAGGGACCGTTTCCTCGGTCCCGCAGATGTCGACACGCCATTTTCTGCATGTCATATCCAATCCCTCCGCCCTTCCCTACGGCGCCGCCGTCACCACGACGTCGTCGAAGTCCGAGCCGGTGTTGCACCAGGTGTACAGCGCGATGCGGCCGTTGGCGTGGCTCGCGTCGTTCACCGTGAACAGCGGCTGGCCGTTAAAGGTGATCCGCACCTGCCCGTTGGCCATCGTCGCTTCCACCGCGTACCACTGATTCTGCGCGTAGGCGAAGGCGTCTTCGGCCAGCTTGGTCCACGCCCCGTTCACCACCTTCACCAACCGCCGGTAGTTCCGCGAGGTGTCCATCGAGAAGCGGTAGTAGTTGTTGGCGTCCTTGTAGCCGAACATCAGCCCGATGGCGTCGTTGTCGGCCGAGCGCATCTTGGCGCTGAAGACGTAGTTGGTCCAGGCGCTCTGCCCGGCGTAGGCGAAGGTCCCCGGCAGCGGCAGCCCGGTCCCGCTGTAGATGTTGCTGGTCTGATGCAGCATGCCGTTGCTGACGCTCCATTTCGACGGCTTGTCGGTGGTCCCCTGGTCCACTACCGTCCAGTTGGCCATCGAGCCGGAGGTGAATTCGTCGCGGAAGATCTCGCCGCCGCCGCCCGAGCCCGCCGCCGTCACCACCACATCGTCAAAGTACGAGCCCGCATTACACCACGTGTAGAGGGCGATCCGGCCGGAAGTGTGGCTGGAGTCCGTCTTGGTGAACAGCGGCTGGCCGTCGAAGGTGATCCGGATCTGGCCGTTGGCCATGGTCGCCGCCACGGCGTACCACTGGTCCTTGGCGTAGGCGAAGGCGTCGGCCGCCAACTGGGTCCAGGTCCCGTTGACCACCTTCACCAGCCGACGGTAGTTGCGGGAGGTGTCCATCGAGAAGCGGTAGTAGTTGTTGGCGTCCTTGTAGCCGAACATCAGCCCAAGGGCGTCGTCGTCGGAGGATTTCATCCGCACGCTGACCGTGTAGTTGCTCCAGGTGGATTGGCCGGCGTAGACGTACGTCCCGGGCAGCGGCAGCGCGCCGACCGTGCCGCCGTAGATGTTGCTCATCTGCTGAAGGGCGCCATTGGCGACGCTCCAGTTCGACGGCTTGTCGGTGGTGCCCTGGTCCACTTTGGTCCAGGCGGCGGGCAGCGGGCCGGCGGTGGAGAACGTGTCGGTGAACAGCGGAGGCTGCGCGCCGCCGGCGGCCGTCACGACGACATCGTCGAAGCGCGAACCGGCATTGCACCAACTGTACAGTGCGATCCTGCCGGCGGCGTGGCTTACATCATTCACCGAAAACAACGGCTGACCATCGAAGAGAATCCGAACCTGGCCGTTCGCCAGCGTCGCCTGCACGGCGTACCACTGCCCCTGGTTGTACAGGAAGGCGTCCTGCGCCAGCAGCGTGAAATTGCCGTTGACCGCCTTCACCAGCCGGCGATAGCCGCGCTGCTGGTCCATCGAGAAGCGGTAGTAGTTATTACGGTCTCTATAGCCGAAAGTCAGGCCGACGGCGTCATTGTCGGTGGACTGCATCCGCGCCGCCACCGTGTAATTCGTCCAGCCGTTTTCTCCCATCAGGGCGTAGGTGCCTGGCGTGGGCAAGGCGGTTCCGCTGCCGCCATAGATGTTGCTCGTCTGCTCGATCACGCCGTCCTTGACTCGCCAGTTTGACGGAGCATCCGTGGTTCCTTCATCGACGATTGCGAGTCCGACCAGTGAGCCGCTGCTAAAATCCTCGCTGGCCAGAAGACTGACGCTCGCGCCCCCGCCGGCAGGCGTGAGGACACGATGCCGAGTCCGGTCTTCGACGGGTCGGCCATACTGGTGGCCTTCACGACGACCGTGGTCTCGCGCTCCACCGACGCCGGCGCGGTGTACACGCCGTTGGAAGCGATTGTTCCCAGCTGGGGGGTTCGTGACCAGGTCACGGCCGTGTTGGGCGATCCCGTTACGGTGGCGGCGAAGGTTCGGCTTTCTCCGCCGCCAAGGTTCACGGCCGGCGGAGTTACGCTGACCGAGACGGGCGAGATGGCGCTACGCCAGGTGGTTCCCTCCTGAAAGTAACGAGTAACCGGGGCCCAGTTAAAGCCCACGTACGGGTCCGGAGCGCCCACTGGAACCTCCCTGGCGTAGTGCTCCGCGAGGATGTCGTAATACGTCATCTCGGTAGGGTTCAGGAACCTGTCGTGGCTTTCCGCCACGAACGCCAGGGAGAAATTCCGCTGAGCCCCCGCCGGACCGGGCGAACGGATGCCATGGACCCCTTGTATGTCTGCAATGGAGATCCTTGCGACGATCTCCTGGGGAAGCACAGGGTCGCCCGCGCACTTGGCGTTGATTGAACTCTCATTGCTCATCACATAGAGTTGTGGCACGGCGGCGCCATGGATCAACCCCATCACGTATTTGTCCAGCGGTGGGGCATGATGTCCGCCGCTTTGTCCCTCTTCGCAGTTGAACGCAAAGGCGCCGTTTCCTATGTCGTTCCACTGAAACCCTCCCTCCAGGCTGGCGGCGCTGCATCGGCGGTTGTAATGGCCTGTGCCGTCGGTCAGTCCGAGGGTGGTGTCCAGGAAAGCTGCCCACTGATGCAGGATCTCGTGGGTGGCAGTGTTGCTAAGAACGCCACGCTCGTAAGCATCCAGGACGTTGAGGCCGAGCAGTTTTCCCTGGCTGCCGTAGAACCTGCTGAAGTCGTATACATCAAGGCCTGTTCCTGAGTAGTTGACCTGGACCGATGAATGGATCCCCGAAATGAAGTTCTCGCGGCTAAGCATGGGGAACCGTTCGATCTTACTCGTCGAGAAAAACAGGAAGAAATCATAGGCATCCGGAAGCACTTCGTATACGAGGTTAGTGAGGCGGGAGAGGTTATAATCGAGAAGCCGCAGACTGAACTGAGTGTCGCGAGTCGAGGAGCGCACGTTGATGAGATGAGGCGATGTCGCCACAGTAGAGGAACGGAGCGCGATGTTCGTAGCCGATATGTTGGAGCGCAAGAGACCCACTGAGGGCCTGAGGAGGAACTGCGTCTGGCTTCCGTCCAGTTCCTCGACGACCAGATCCCCGAAGTCCTCTACCCAGAGTCCGGATGGGCTGGAGGCGTCGTACATGTAGAACTCCTGTGCTGCATACCGGGTGTCGTAGCGAAACGGTCCCGCGGTATAGATGAAGTCGCCGGCGACCCGGTCGGCGCCAAGTCCGTCGTCGCGTAGTTCCACTGGCGAGGGTTGTGGCATCAGTATGCTCAGGGAGAACTGCGTTAGGCGCACGCCGGTGACCGGACCGTTGACGTCGACCTCCAACCGGAACGTCTCCACCCCGTCATTCCGAATGACGCCCGGGATCGTCTCCCAGCCCCTGACGCCCGCGGGCAGTTGAGCTGCCTGTAAGCCAGGCAGCATCTGAGGCGTCCCCGGCTCCTGTGTCCCACACACAATCGGTATGCCATTCGGGTCGATGCCGAGTATCCGTTCGGGCCCGACGCCTTGCTCCGTCAATGCGTGTACAAGCGTGTCAGCCCGGCTCTGCAGCAAGTCCGCCGCCGGCGCAAGGAGAACCAGGGCCGCCAATAGCAGACTGAGGGCGATCAATAGTTTTTGGCAGGTCATGTCCGTTTCCTCCTTACGGCGCCGCGGTCACCACGACGTCGTCGAAGTCCGAGCCGATGTTGCACCAGGTGTACAGCGCGATGCGGCCGTTGGCGTGGCTCGCGTCGTTCACCGTGAACAGCGGCTGGCCGTTGAAGGCGATCCGGATCTGCCCGTTGGCCATCGTCGCCTCCACCGTGTACCACTGATTCTGGGCGTAGGCGAAGGCGTCTTCGGCCAGCTTGGTCCACACCCCGTTCACCACCTTCACCAACCGCCGGTAGTTCCGCGAGGTGTCCATCGAGAAGCGGTAGTAGTTGTTGGCGTCCTTGTAGCCGAACATCAGCCCGATGGCGTCGTTGTCGGCCGAACGCATCTTCGCGCTGAAGGCGTAGTTGGTCCAGGCGCTCTGCCCGGCGTAGGCGAACGTTCCCGGCAAGGGCAGCGCGCCGACCGTGCCGCCCCAGATGTTGCTGGTCTGATGCAGCATGCCGTTGCTGACGCTCCATTTCGACGGCTTGTCGGTGGTCCCCTGGTCCACCACCGTCCAGTTGGCCATCGAGCCGGAGGTGAATTCGTCGCGGAAGATCTCGCCGCCGCCGCCCGACGGCAGCAGCGTCACCGTCGCTTGGCCATACTTGGTTGGGTCGGCCACGCTGGTGGCGCGCACCGTCACGGTGGTTTGCGAGGCGATCAGGGACGGGGCCGTGTACAGGCCGGCCGTCGTGATCGAACCCACCGCCGGCGTCCGCGACCAGGTGACGGCGGTGTTCGCCGCGCCGGTGACGGTGGCGGTGAAAGCCTGGCTTTGGCCGGCGCTGAGCGTAGCCGTGGGCGGGTTCACGGTAACCGAGATGGGCGCGACCGCCGTCACCACCACGTCGTCGAAGTAGGAGCCCGCGTTGCACCAGGTGTAGAGCGCGATGCGGCCGGTGGTGAAGCTGGCGTCGGTCTTGGTGAACAGCGGCTGGCCGTCGAAGGTGATCTGGATCTGGCCGTTGGAAAGCGTTGCTTCCACCGTGTACCACTGGTCCTTGGCGTAGGCGAAGGCGTCTTCGGCCAGCTTGGTCCAGGTCCCGTTGACCACCTTCACCAGCCGGCGGTAGGTGCGCGTCTTGTCCATGGAGAAGCGGTAGTAGTTGTTGGCGTCCTTGTAGCCGAACATCAGCCCGAGCGCGTCGTCGTCGGAGGACTTCATCCGCACGCTGACGGTGTAGTTGCTCCAGGTGGATTGGCCGGCGTAAACGTATGTGCCCGGCAGCGGCAACGCGCCGACCGTGCCGCCGTAGATGTTGCTCAGTTGCTGGAGGGCGCCGCTGGCGACGCTCCAGCTCGACGGCTTGTCGGTGGTTCCCTGGTCCACCTTGGTCCAGGCGGCGGGCAGCGGCCCGGCGGTGGAGAACGTGTCGGAGAACAGCGGAGGCTGCGCGCCGCCGGCGGCCTGGTTGACGGTGAAGGTCTGGCCGGCGATGGCGGCGGTGGCCTGGCGGGAGGCGGTATCAACGTTGGCTTCCACGGCGTAGTTCACCGTTCCCGAACCCGTGCCGCTGGCGCCGGAGGTAATGCTCAGCCAGGCGGTGTTAGAGACGGCGGTCCAGGGGCAGCCGGCGAGCGTGGTGACCGCGACCGAGCCGGTGGTGGCGGAGGCGGCGACGTCGACCTGGGTGGGGTTGATGGAGTAGGTGCAGACGACCGAGCCGGCCTGGGTGAGGGTGAACGCCAGTCCGTCGATGATGGTTATGCCTTGGCGCGAGGCCGTGTCGGGGTTCGCGTCCACCGAGTACTGGACGGTTCCGTTGCCCAAGCCGCTGGTGCCGCCGGTGATGTGCAGCCAGGCGGTATTGGAGCCGGCGGTCCAGGGGCAACCCACCTGAGTCGTGACCTGAACGGAGCCGGTGGTGGCGGAGGCGCCGACGCTCGCCTGGGTGGGATTGATGGAGTACGTGCACATGGCGGCGGCTTCATAAGCTCCCATGTCGACCGTGCCGAGCTGAATCCGGGGATTGCCGTCGATGTCGGTGGCCGGCAGGTTCGGGGCGGCGTTGAAGCCCTTGTTGATGGCGGGCGAGGCAAGACTCAAGCGGTAGTCGCCGTTCGCGGCATTCACGAACAGCGGATCAACATCGTTCAGGTTGCTGGGGTCGATGGGGAACGTGACATCCATGTGGGTTCCGCGAGGACTCTGGTCGAAGTCGTTGTTGTAGAGGTAGACCTGGGATCCAGCTTCGTTGCTGATAACCAGATCTTCGGCTTGATTTTCATCATGCGATGTATTCCGGAGAACGACGTTATTGTAGATCCACGCCGAAGAGCCCTCCGGCGCGCGAACCGATAGGGCGCCACGCCAAACCAGATTTTCCACAATCGTGTTGTTAACTACGTGCAGGTTTAGGGACGCCGAGAGCGCCAGCCCGTCCTCAACGCGGTTCTTGACTGCGACATTGTTTGTGAAGCTGACTTCGGAGCCGTCGACCCAAATGCTCCAGCCGCCCCCAGCTTCGTTGTCTTTGAAAACGTTGCCGTCGATATCGACCCGGCCATTGTTATTGATCTGAAAGGCGCCAGCCCCCGGACCCTCCTCTAACGTATTCGCGACAAATGTATTGTTGACCAAAGTAGTCACATGTGCGCCGCCGCCAATTAGCCCTCCACTACCATGATAGATTCCATGATTGTTGCGGATGTCATTCCTCCGCAGTTCGGCTGTCAGCGCGTCAATCGAAATGCCACCTGTGCCATCCCATTCGCTGTTACCATCAAAGACGCTATCCTCGACTTTCACAGTCTGAGCGTGGAGTATGGCGCCAGCGCCCCCCCAACCTGTTCCAAAGTTGTTTCTCAAGACGCATCGTTGGAGAGAAATGTCACCTCCGGTCCATGCCCACAGTCCACCACTATCGGGATATCCCTCCTCGTAGTCACCGTAGTCGCCGCCGTTTCGGATCGTCAGGCCCTCAAGGAAAAAGCCTGCTTCCTCTTCCGTGTTCAGTCGAAGCACTCTCATGAACTGTCCCTGCATCCCGTCCAGCGCGGTGTTCGCCGGATCCACCACCCGAGAGGCGCAACCCGCTGTGTAGCCTCCCTCAATCGTCAGGTCGAATGCCTCCGTCGATTCGTAAATAAAGTTGCCGTCGTACTGGCCTTGCACCAGCCGGATGACGTCGTGCTGCCCGTTTCCACCCGCGGTTAGTAACGCCGTATGCAGCCCGGCCGCGCTGGTCACGCAATGCGTGACCGTTCCGACCACCGACGTCACCACCACGTCGTCGAAGTAGGAGCCGGCGTTGCACCACGTGTAGAGCGCGATGCGGCCGGTTGTATGGCTCGAGTCATTGACTGTGAACAGCGGTTGTCCGTCGAAGGTGATCTGGATCTGGCCGTTGGCCAGCGTCGCCGCCACGGTGTACCACTGGTTCTTGGCGTAGGCGAAGGCGTCGGCCGCCAACTGGGTCCAGGTCCCGTTCACTACCTTGACGAGGCGGCGGTAATTCCGCGTCTTGTCCATCGAGAAGCGGTAGTAGTTGTTGGCGTCCTTGTAGCCGAACATCAGCCCGAGCGCGTCGTCATCGGAGGATTTCATGCGCACGCTGACGGTGTAGTCGCTCCAGGTGGACTGGCCGGCGTAGACGTACGTGCCGGGCAGCGGCAGCGCGCCGACCGTGCCGCCGTAGATGTTGCTCAGTTGCTGGAGGGCGCCGCTGGCGACGCTCCAGTTCGACGGCTTGTCGGTGGTCCCCTGATCGACCTTCGTCCAGGCGGCGGGCAGCGGTCCGGCGGTGGAGAACGTGTCGGTGAACAGCGGGGGCTGGGTGCCGCCGGCGGCCTGGTTGACGGTGAACGTTTGGCCGGCGATGGCGGCGGTGGCCTGGCGGGAGGCGGTATCGACGTTGGCTTCCACGGCGTAGTTCACCTTTCCCGAACCCGTGCCGCTGGCGCCGGAGGTAATGCTCAGCCAGGCGGTGTTAGAGACGGCGGTCCAGGGGCAGCCGGCGAGCGTGTTGACCGCGACCGAGCCGGTGGTGGCGGAGGCGGAGACGTCGACCTGGGTGGGATTGATGGCGTAGGTGCAGACGACCGAGCCCGCTTGGTTGAGGGTGAAGGTCTGGCCGGCGATGGTGGCGGTGGCTTGGCGGGAGGTGGTGTTGGGGTTCGCGTCCACCGAGTACTGCACCGTGCCGTTACCCAAGCCGCTGGCGCCGCCGGTGATGTGCAGCCATCCGTTATTCGAGGCCGCAGTCCACGGGCAGCCCGCCTGAGTCGTGACCTGAACGGAGCCGGTGGTGGCGGAGGCGCCGACGCTCGCCTGGGTGGGATTGATGGAGTACGTGCACATGGCGGCGGCTTCATAAGCTCCCATGTCGACAGTTCCGAGCTGAATCCTTGGATTTCCCTCGATATCGGTAGCCGGAAGGTTCGGGGCGGCGTTCGAGCCCTTGTTGATGACGGGGGAGGGAAGGCTGAGGCGGTAATTGCCATTGGCGGCGTCGACGAAGAGGGGATCGACGTCGTTCAGGTTGCTGGGGTCGATGGGGAATGGAAGTGACAGGTAAGTCCCACCGGAACTCTGATCGAAATCGTTGTTGTAGAGGTGGACCTGCGAGCCGGCCCAGTTCCAGATGACGAGGTCTTCAGCGTCCGGGTTGCCCCAGAAGTCTTGCGCCCAGTTCCCGACAAGGATGTTGTTGTAGATCCATGCCGTACCCCCATCGGGCACCTCCACTGTCAGGCCGCCACCGTGGTACGAAGCCCGGTTACCGTAGATGGTGTTATTGACGATGCGCAGGTTCGCGGACGCTCCGACGTATGCTCCGGCTCCCGATCCCTCCCAGCAGTGGTTGCCGATTACCAGGTTGTTAGTGAAGGTAACGCTTGAGCCATAGGCGGCGACACCGCCGCCGCTCTCTGCCTGGTTTTCCACGAAGACATTGCCGTCGATGACAACCTGATCATGATCGACGCCGGCGCCGCCTCCGGAGACCCCCTGGTTTCCGCTGAATCTGTTGTTCGTCACAGTCGCCGCTCCGGTACAGGAATTTCCGTCCAGGCAGCTTATGGAGACACCGCCGTAGCCGTAGTATCCTGCAAGGTGGTTGTCACGAAAGTCGTTCCGCCGGAGTTCGGCCGCGAGGGATTGAATAAGCATCCCAGCCGCTCCACAGGAGTCGTAGTTGGCATCGACGATGCTGTCTTCGACCTTGACAGTCTGGGCTTGGAGGTATGCGCCAGCTCCGCCCCACCAACCGCTTCCCTGGTTGTTCTTGAGGGCGATCGTCCGAAGATCGATATTGCCCGTGGTCTTCGCCCAAAGGCCGCCTGTATCCTCATCGCCGTAGCCGCCGTTCTCGATTGTCAGACCCTCGAGGGCAAAGTCCGCGGCCTGATCCGCGGTCAGCTTCAGGACCCTTGGGGGCAGCCCCATCCCATCCAGCACCGTATTCGCCGGGTCCACCACCCGCGAGGCGCAGGTCGCCATGTATCCACCTTCGATCGTGAGGTCGAACGCCTCCGCGGAATCGTAGAGAAAGTTGCCATCGTACTGGCCTTGCATGAGCCGGATGACGTCGTGCTGGCCGTTGGAAGACGCGGTCAACAATGCCGTGTGCAGGCCGGCCGCGCTGTTCACGCAGTGGGTGGTCGTACTGACAACCGCGCTCACCACCACGTCGTCGAAGTACGACCCTACGTTGCACCAAGAGTACAGGGCGATCTTGCCCGAGGCGTGGCTCGCGTCATTGACTGTGAACAGCGGCTGCCCGTCGAACACGATCTTGATCTGCCCGTTGGCGAGCGTCGCCTCCACCGTGTACCACTGGTTTTTCACGTAGGTGAACGTGTCCGCCACCAACTGTGTCCACACGCCGTTCACCACCTTCACCAGCCGCCGGTAGGTGCGGGTTTGGTCCATGGAAAAGCGGTAGTAGTTGTTGGCGTCCTTGTAGCCGAACATCAGCCCGATGGCGTCGTTATCGGCCGACTTCATCCGTGCGGTGACCTTGTAGTTGGTCCAGGCGCTCTGGCCCGTGTAAGCGTAAGTGCCCGGCAAGGGCAGCGCCGGCGGGCTCCCGCTGTAGATGTTGCTCATCTGCTGGAGCACGCCGCTGACCACGCTCCAGCTCGACGGCTTATCCGTCGTGCCTTCGTCCACCACGGTCCAGGCGCCGGGCCACGCGCCGGCGAAATCGTCGCTGAACCAGCCGCCTGCGCCGGCGGCCGCCTGCCGCACGGTGAACGTCGAGTTCTCGATGCGAAGGACGCCTTCTCGGGCGGAGCCGGTGTTCGCCTCAACCGAGTACCACACCGTGCCACTGCCCCACCCAGTGGCGCCACCAACAACAGAGAGCCAGGACTGGTTGCTGACCGCTTCCCGATAGCAGCTATCGTCTGTTGTGACTTGTACGGCTGCCGTTGATGCTTCAGGACCGACGTCGGCGCTGGCGGGGTTGAATGTGTAGACACAGCCGAGCGTCGTCCGGCGGACGACCGCTACGTCGTCGAATTGCGCGCCCGTGTTGTTCCAGCTATAGAAGGCGATTGCGCCTTCGCTATGGCTGGCATCCTGGACATTGAAGAGTTCCTGCCCGTCAACCAGGATCTGGACGATTCCTCGGGCCATCGTGGCCTGGACGTTGTACCAACGCCCCACCTCGTACGCCACGGCGTCCTGCGCCAGCACGGTGAAGACGCCGTTCACCACCTTCACCAGCCGCCGGTAGCTGCGCTCGGCGTCCATCGAGAATCGGTAGTAATTGTTGGCATCGTGGTAGCCGAAGATGATGCCGATGGCGTCGTTATCCGTTGAGCGCAGCCGGGTGGAAACCGTGTAGTTGGTCCACCACGAGTCGCCGGTTGCCAGGTACGTTCCCGGTTTGTCGAGGACGAAGCCGTCCAGCGAGCCGCCATAGATGTTGCTGGTTTGGGTGAGCACGCGATCTATCACTTGCCAGTTGGAAGGCCCCTCCGACGTCCCTTGATCGACGACGGTGACCGATGTCGGCCAATCGAGAAATGGGCTGTCGAATCGGTTCATGAGGGAAAAGCCGCCGAATCCCGGGCCGAGGCGAATCCAGGCTGCGCCGGTAGCGGCGGGGTCAGCCGCGCTCTGCGCGTTGACGGTCACCAGGAGCGGCGTCGCGATGGGCGAAGGCGCCGTGTACAGGCCCTGCGTTGTGACGGCGCCGACAGGCGGGTGAATGCCCCAGGTAACAACCTGGCTGGTTGCCCGCGACACTGAGGCGGAGAACTGCTGCGAGCCTCCGGCGCTCAACGACTCTCCGTCGGGGTCGATCCGGACCTGGGTCCGCGGTACGGCGGTAACAAAGGCGTCAGGCGCCGAGTTGTTGTCACCGCCGAACAGGTTGGTCGCTTGGGAGTCGAACGCCAAGAAACGCCCGTCGGCGCTGACGGCGGCGCGCTCGCTCGCGCCGTTGGCCCACGGTTGCGGTTCATAATCGACTAAGCTGGCGCAACTGGTTGCGCCGGTCTGGCGATCGCGGACAAAAATGTCGGCTACGCCGTTGGCGTCGCCCGTCACCAGGTTGCTGGCCAGCGAGTGAAAGGCCACAAAGCGCCCGTCGCCGCTGATCGACGGCGCCCAGCTCTCGCCGTTCCCTTCGGTACCGGTGCTGTCCACGCTGACGCGCGTGGTCTGCGCGGTCTGCCGATCATGGACAAACACGTCGGCGGTTCCATTAGCGTCCCCGGTCACCAGATTCGTCGCATAGGACATGAACGCCACGTAGCGGCCGTCCGCGCTGATCGACGCGCGCGAGCTGTCGCCGTTGCCCTGGGCGCCGGCGCTGGTCACGCTGACCCGGGTGGTTGCGCCGGTCTGCCGGTCGTGGACGAAGACGTCAAAGACGCCGTTGCTGTCGCCGGTCGCCAGGTTGCTCGCCTGGGAGGCAAACGCCACGTAGCGGCCGTCGGCGCTGAGCCACGGATCGACGCTCTGCCCGTTGCCCTGGTTGGCGGCGCTGTCGATGCTGACGCGCGTGGTCGCCCCCGTTTGCCGGTCGCGGACGAAAATGTCGCTGACGCCATTGGTATCGCCCGGCGCCAGGTTGGAGGCGCTGGAGACGAAGGCGACGTAGCGGCCGTCGGCGCTGATGGCTGGACGCCAACTGGCGGCGTTGGCCTCGTTGCCGGCGCTGTCCACGCTCTCGCGGGTGGTGGCGCCGGTCTGCCGGTCGTGGACGAAGATGTCGACGACGTTGTTGCCGTCGCCCGCCACCAGGTTGTTCGCCTTGGAGACGAATGCGACGTAGCGGCCGTCGCCGCTGATGGCCGGCTGCGGCGACGGCGTGGCCAGATTGCCTTGATTGCCGGCGCTATCCACGCTGACGCGGGTGGTGACTCCCATGCGGACGTCGCGCACGAAGACATCGTTGACCGCGTTGGTATCGCCGGCCACCAGATTCGTTGCATCCGACACGAAGGCGACGTAGCGGCCGTCGGCGCTGACGGATGCGGCCGTACTGGCCGCATTGCCCTGCGCGCCCGCGCTGTTCACGCTGACACGCCGTGTCTGTCCCTGGATCGTCGCTGCCAACGCCACGAAGAGACAGAAAAACCCTGCCACGCTTTGGATTCGAGCCATGGTGACACTTCCCTCTTATTGGCTCGACTGTCGTGCGACTCGCCGAGCCATTCTTCCGTGGGCGCCGATTCCCCAACGGCGACCACGTAACCGGCTCAGCTCAGCCACCTAGCGGCTTTTTTTGGGTTGTGTTGTGTAGCGGGTCGTCGCGCTCTTGCGCTTGGTTATCAGCCCCGCAGGGCTGAGAGCCCTTCTGTACGACGCGCGACGTCCTTTCGGGACTCGCGACGTGTACCGGGATATTGCGATCCTATTCTGCTCCTGAGGCCCGAGGTTGTCAAGCACAATCGTGAATACAACAGTGAATACAACCGGGAAAAAAGATCCCAAGACCTTGACCTCGGCAATTCTTCGTCCCACAATCGAGGCAACGCCTCGCAGGAAGCGAGCGGAACGACGCACGGGGCGGATGTGGAGGCCATTGCGGGGCGGAACCCCGCCCGAGAATCGTCGATAGGCCGGGCAGCGACGCGTTCGTCGCGAAGGTCTCTTCGACGGACGAGTAACGGGAGACCGCGCTGTCTACGCAGTTCGCAACGGCCTAAACCGGCCAAGGGAGCTGTCGGGAAGGGGGCGGGTTCTGGAGCGGGAGACGGGATTCGAACCCGCGACATCAACCTTGGCAACCAAGCCCATGGCATCACTTGCAGTTGCGCCTACTGCAAACACAAGACTTAGCGGCTCGCCATCGGGACCCCAAATGGACCCCGGGGCGCCTTTGGACGCCGTCTGGACCCCAATTGGACCCTCGACGCGGCGCCGTGAAGGCGAGGAACTCCACATGCTTCGTGCGCACGCGCGCGGTCTAACCCGCCATCCAAATGCCGCCGTTGGGAAGACAACAGGTGTTCCTGTATAGGAGACCTGACCATGGGCACAAGAGGCCGGTTTCCCCGGTTCAGGCTGCCCCTTGCCGTCGATCAAAGTTCACGCCAGCCAGTTCTCGCAAGGCAGGCCATCGATTCTGGCGAATTCCCGGTCATTGGCCGTGACCAATGTAAGTCCCAGAGACAGGGCTTGGGCAGCGATCAGGAGATCATGGCCGCCAATTGGCAGACCCTTCCGTTCCAGACTGGTGCGGAGGACCGCATACACGCGGTCGGCCGGCTCCTCGAAAGGCAGGATTTCGATGGCCCCGAGCACCGCCTCCACCTGGGCCGCCAAGCGGGCCGACCCCTTTCGGGCTGCACCATAGCGGAGTTCGGCCGCGACGATGATGCTGGTCGCCACCTGCGTTTCCCCGATCTCGCGGATGCGCGCGGTAACCCGTCCCTGCGGATTCCGGATCAACTCGGAAAGAATGTTAGTGTCAAGCAAGTAGCGCACTACAGGTCCACGGTCCGCGGAGAGTCGTCACGAATCTCTGGAAACTCCTCCTCGATCGGCGATAGCTTGGCGAGGATCTCCAGCAGCGACTGCGGCGATACCGGTTCCACAATCAACCGGGACCCTTCCTTGCGCATGACGGCCTCTTTGCCCGGTAGTTGGAACTCGCGCGGAATGCGGACCGCCTGGTTTCGGCCGTTGCGAAACAAGCGCACTCGTCGTTCTGGGAGCATGTTGAACCCCTAAGCATATGCTACAGCATAGGCCATGCGACGGCAAGGACCTCATCTTCGGGCGACAATGGCTTCCAGATAGTCGCACATTCTGTAATCGTCGCTGCTCATGACGCTGCTCATGGACCGACCGAATCCCGGCAGACGGATTCGAGCGGAGAAGGAGACCGGCGGCGGTTGTTACTGCACCATGTGCGTGGCCGGCTCCACGCCAGCCAGGCTGGGTGGGGTCTCGGGCGGCTCGGGTGGCGGCGGCGAGGGGAGGGTGGGCTCTTCCACCGGCGGCTTGGCTTGGGCGAGGCGCTGCTGGATGCGGCGCGTCAGTTCTTCCTGCCTCTTCATTTGGACAATCGTGTAGTCCTCAGTGATCCGCGGGGTGGAGTGGCCGGCGATCTTGGCCGTCTCAATGGCGCTGCCACCGACTTCCTGCCGCCAGGTGATGTTGGCGCGGCGGAACGAATGCAGCCCGAACCCTGAAAAATCGCATCCCGCTGCCTGAGCCGCCTGCTTGAGGGATTTGCGAACCGTCGTGTCCCACATCGCCTGCTGCCCCTGCCGGGATGCGTTGATCATCTGCCCGTAACGCTCAACGAACAGGTCCAGTCCGTCGGTTTGAAACGCCTGGGCGATGAGCGGGCGCTGCACATCGGACTCGCGCTGGAGTGCCGCCTCCACCACTGTGTATGCCGGCTGGAGGCGCGGATCGTCCCTTCGCTTGAATGCCGGCCTGAGCTTAGCCCAGGAACGCACACCATGCCTACCAGGCTACCAAGACCTGACGCAGGAATCAGGTGGATCGGGGTGGGTGGGAGACGACGGCTACCAGGAGTTTGGACCCCAGTTGGACCCCAGCGGCAGAGGAGCGAGCCGGAAGTGTTTGAAAGGTTTGGAGCGGGAGACGGGATTCGAACCCGCGACATCAACCTTGGCAAGGTTGCACTCTACCAGCTGAGTTACTCCCGCTCGGGTCCAACTTCATTGTGACAAGGGCGCGGCGAGGATGTCAACGCGCAGCCGAGCCGAATTCTCAAGCGGGGAGGTGTTCGAGTTCGAGGAAGCGCTCCGCCTCGATGGCGGCCATGCAGCCGGCGCCGGCAGCCGTGATCGCCTGGCGGTAGTTGCGGTCCTGCACGTCTCCGGCGTGGAAGACGCCGGGCACGCTGGTTTTGGCGCCGCCCTTGGAGACGATGTAGCCCTCTTCGTCCAGCTCGATCTGGCCGCGGAAGACGGCGGTGTTGGGAATGTGGCCGATGGCGACGAAAAAGCCGTCCACGTCGCGAATCCAGGTTTCGCCGGTGTCGGGGCGGCGCAGTTTCACCGCCGTCACGTAGCCCTTGTCGGCGTCGAAGATGTCGTCCACCACGGCCGGGGCGATGAACTTGATCTTCGGGTTGGCGCGCGCGCGGTCGAGCATGATTTTCGAGGCGCGGAATTCGTTGCGGCGGTGGACCAGGGCGACTTCCGAGCCGAAGCGAGTGAGGAAGTTGGCCTCCTCCATGGCGGAATCGCCGCCGCCGATCACCATGATCTTCTTGTCGCGATAGAAGAAGCCGTCGCAGGTGGCGCAGGAACTGACGCCGTGTCCCACCAGCTTCTTTTCCGACTCCAGGCCGAGCCAGCGGGCGGAAGCGCCCGAGGCGACGATGAGGACGCTGGTTTCAACCCAGTCGCCGTCGACGTTGAGGCGGAAGGGCCGCCGCGAGAGATCCGCCTCGATCACGGTTCCGTGCTGGTATTCGGCGCCGAACTTCTCGGCCTGCTTCTTCATGTTGTCAACCAGCACCGGGCCGTCGATGCCTTCGGGAAAACCGGGAAAATTCTCAACCAGCGTGGTGAGCGAGAGCTGGCCGCCGGGCTCGTGACCCGCGATGACGAGGGGTTGCAGATTGGCGCGAGCAGCGTAAATAGCAGCCGTATTTCCGGCGCAGCCGGAACCGATGATTACAAGGTTTCGCATGGGGTGGTGGATCCGAAGGATCTAAGCCACTATGCTAGCACGCGCCGGAAAACGGTCCCCGGCGGGCTTTTCCGCGCAGCGCGCGGGCGGCGCCGTTTGAGGCGAACCCCGGGCATCGGCGACGCCCGGCGCCGGTTCGCGGCCGTCCAGCCCCATTTCCGACACCTGGTTGCAGAGACAGTTGCGGAGAACACGATTTCGGTATACGATTATGCAACTGGATTGCATTTAGGAGGCGGACCGATGAGGGTGCGGATCAAGATCAAGCGGAGAAGAAATCGGGCCCGCGCGGGGCGTCCGGGTCCCCGGCGCGGTCCGACGTACTGGGTGGCGATGGGGGCCCTAGCCGCCTGCGCGACGGGAGGCGGCAGCGCGCATCGGGCGATGGCCCTTCCCGTACGAAGCGCGGCGCAGGCGAATCGCACGCAGGGCGAAGGCGAATTACCGGTCTACCGGCTCGATATTGCCGCCGGACCGCTGAATGAAGCGCTGGCGGCATTCGAACGGACCACGGGTTGGAAGATCGAGCTGGCGGCGCCCGGAATCGGAGGGGTGCAGTCGCGGGGCGCCGCGGGAGTTTACTCAGCCGAAAGGGCGCTCCAGTTGTTGCTGGCGGGAACGGGGATCAGTTACAAGCTGATCGGTCCGGAATCGGTGCGTCTGGAACTGGCGGCGGTTTCCGAGCGTATTGACGTAACGGCTCCGGCGCCGGAACTCGCGTCCATCAAGTACACGGAACCACTGCGGGACACGCCGCAGACGATCATGGTGATTCCCCGGACGGCGATGGATGAGCAGGGCGCGACGACGTTGCGGGACGTGCTGCGCAACGTGCCCGGGTTGACGGTGGCGGCCGGGGAGGGCGGCTCGCCGGCGGGCGACAACCTGACGCTGCGCGGCTTCAGCGCGCGCAACGACCTGTTCGTGGACGTGCGCGACATCAGCCCGCAGTCGCGAGACCCCTTCAACACAGAACAGGTCGAAGTGACGAAAGGCCCGGCGTCGGCCGTGTCAGGCCGGGGTCGACGGGCGGAACGATCAACATGGTGAGCAAAGCGCCGGGCTTGAATCGCTTTGTCGGCGCCGCGGTCAGCTTTGGTTCCGATGGGACCCAACGGGTGACCGCGGATTTGAACGCGCCGCTTGGACGGCTGGGACTGGGTGAGCGAACCTGGTTCCGGCTGAACCTGTTGGCTCATCAGGGAGGGGTAGCGGGCAGAAACGTGGTGGAGAACCGGCGATGGGGCGCGGCGCCAGCGCTCACGTTCGGACTCGGCTCGGCTACGCGGCTGACGATCGCCTACTTCAAGCTGAAGCAGGACAACATCTCCGACTACGGGATTCCGTGGGTTCCGGCGACGAATAACGCGCTTGCCGAGTATCGGGACAAGCCGGCGCCCGTGCCTCGCGACACATTCTATGGATTCCGGACCCGCGACTTCGAGCGGCTCGGATCCGACACAGCGACGGTCCGCCTGGAGCACGAGTTCAGCGACGGGCTGCGGCTGCGGAACCAGTTCCGCTACGGCCGGTCGACCCGCGATTCGATCGCCACGCCGCCGCGATTCGCCGGCGCCGATTCGACGGTGATCAACCGCGAGATGCGGTCCTGGATTGCGGACGACGCGATCTGGGATAACCAGCTCGATATTGCGGGGGTGTTCTCGACGGCAGGCCTGCGGCATTCGTTGGTGGCGGGCGCGAACGTCAGCCGGGAGAACAACGTCCGCAAGATCCGGACCGCGCCGAACTCGACGACGACGCTGTTGAACCCGAATCCGGACGATGTTTACACCGGGGCGTTCGCAATGGGCCCTTACGTTGGGGATGTCACGGGGAACACGCAAGCGGCGTACGCCGATACCGTGCGATTCGGCGAGCGCTGGGAGGCAGTCGGGGGACTGCGATGGGAACGCTTCGACGTCGCGGGAGTGAACACGACGCCGGCGCCGGTCGCCAGAGTGGATACGATGCGCGGCATCCGGGCGGCGCTGGTGTACAAGCCGGCGCGGCGAGGGAGCGTTTACCTGTCATACGGGACGTCGCTGAACCCGTCGCTCGAAGGTCTTTCCTACGGCGTGGCCGGAACGTCCATCGAGCCCGAGAGAACCTACACGATCGAAGCCGGCAGCAAGTGGAGCGCGGCGGGCGAGCGGCTCATGCTGAGCGGCGCGGTTTTTCGCGTGGACAAGGACAACGCGCGCACGCCGGGGATCCTGCCGGACGACCCGCCGCAGGTGCTTCAGGGAAGGCAACGGGCGAATGGATTTGAGCTGGCGGCCACCGGCGCCGTGACGCGCCAGTTGCGGGTGCTGGCGGCATACGCCTTCATCGACGGCCGGATCGTCCGATCGAACACGCCAGCCGAAATCGGAAAGCGCTTCCAGAACACGCCGAAGAACTCGTCGAGCGTCTGGTTCACGTACCAGCGCCGCAAGCTGACCCTAGGCGGCGGGCCGCGCTACGTTGGCAGCCGGTTCGGGAACAACATCAACACCCGCCGGGTGGACAGCTACTGGACGTTCGACGCGCTGGTGGGATATCCGCTCAATGGCAAGGTCGATCTCCGGTTGAACATCTACAACCTGAACAACGCCTACTACTTCGACCGGCTGGCCGGCGGGCACCTGGCGCCGGGGCCTTCGCGTTCCGTCCTGGGCGGGATTTACTTCCGGTTCTGACCATGCTGCTGGAATTTCCCGAGATCCTGACAAACGAGCAGGTGGCGGAGTGCCGGCAGGCGCTCGAACACGCCGACTGGGTCGACGGCCGCGTCACCGCCGGATACCAGTCGGCAATGGTGAAACACAACATGCAATTGCCCGAAGATCATCCCGCGGCCCGGCGGATCGGCGAGACGATTCTCGATTCACTCCAGAGGAACAACCTGTTCATGTCGGCGGCGCTGCCGTTGAAGGTGTTTCCTCCTCTTTTGAACCGGTATGAAGGGGGACACGCATTCGGAGCGCACGTGGATAACGCGATCCGGCAGGTGAACGGCGCGGCGTTCCGGGTGCGCTCGGACCTTTCGGCGACGCTGTTCTTCACGAACCCGGAAGAATACGATGGCGGCGAACTGCTGGTGGAGGACACGTACGGCGTTCACCAGGTGAAACTGCCGGCGGGTCACATGGTTCTCTACCCGTCGAGCAGCCTGCACCAGGTGCGCCCGGTCACTCGCGGCGCGCGCATCGCTTCCTTTTTTTGGATCCAGAGCATGGTGCGGGACGACGGGCAGCGAACGCTCCTGTTCGATCTCGACACGGCTATTCAGCGGCTGCGGGAGGATCTGCGCGATCATCCGGCGGCGCTGCAACTTACCGGCGTCTATCACAATCTGCTGCGCCGGTGGGCGGAGACGTAGGATGCGGGCGCGCAAGGTGATTTTCTGGCTCCATCTGGTCGCGGGCGCGATCGCCGGGACGGTGGTCCTCATCATGTCCGTCACCGGCGTACTGCTGATGTACGAAAAACAGATCGTGGAATGGCTGAACAACCGGAAGTACCGGGTTGAACGGCCGGTCTCGGGGGCGGCGCGGATGCCGGTGGAGGCTCTGCTCGGCCGAATCGGCGAGCAGCGATCCGCGCTGCCCTCGTCGCTGGTGGCGTGGTCGGATCCATCGGCTCCGGTGGAGGCGGTCTACGGGCGCGAGGAGTCGGCGTACGTCGATCCCTATACGGGAGAAATTCTGGGCGATGGGTCGCCGCGCGTCCGGCGGTTCTTTCGGGCAGTGACGGACTGGCACCGGTGGCTCGGCGCGGCGGGCGAGCGACGAGAGACCGGCAAGGCGATTACCGGAGCGTGCAACCTGGCGTTCCTGTTCCTGGTCGTGAGCGGCGGCTACTTGTGGCTGCCGCGGGCGTGGAGCCGCGCGGGTGTTCGGAGCGTCGCGTGGTTTCGCCGGGGGCAGCGGGGGAGAGCGCGCGATTTCAACTGGCACAACGTGATCGGGCTGTGGTGCGCGGCGCCGCTGTTTCTCATCGTGATGGGAGCGGCGCTCATTTCGTATCCGTGGGCGACGGACTTGCTCTACCGCGCGATGGGCAGCGAACCGCCCGCACGGCCCGCCGTCCGGACTGCGCAGGCGGGAGCGCCGCCTTTTTCGGCAAACCTGCGCGGCTTGAACGAACGGTGGGCCCGCGCGGAGGCTTACGCCCCCGGCTGGCGGTCGATCAGCCTGCGGTTGCCGGTCGCCGAAGCGGCGCCCGCGGTGTTTACCATCTTTGAAGGCCATGCGGGGCAGCCGCAGAAACGGATCACGCTATCGGTGGGACGAAGCGGGAACATTGTGCAGTCGGAGAGGTTTTCGGACCTGCCGGCGGCGCAGCGGGTTCGCACGTGGTTCCGGTTCGTACACACCGGGGAGTACTACGGGCTTGCGGGCCAGACGGTCGCCGGGATCGCGTCCGCGGGCGCCGTGATGCTGGTGTACACCGGCTTCTCGCTTGCGCTGCGCCGTTTCCGGGCGTGGACAAGCCGGAGGAGAAGCGAGCGCGGCGAGGAACGGTTGGAAGAAGCGGGAATCGCCGCCGGGCCGGGCTCGTAGCCGGCGGAGCGTCAGGAAACGATGGCCGTCACGATGAGGTTGGCGAGGAAGGCGCCGGTATACGCCAGGGTCCCCATGTAGGCAAATTGCAGAAGGGGCCACTTCCAGCCGCCGGTTTCGCGCCGCACGATGGCCACCGTCGACATACACTGCATCGCGAAAGCGAAGAAGACCAGCAACGCCACCGCGCCTCCGATGGTAATGTCCTTGTGGAGCGCCTGCTGGAGGCCGACGGAGGTCTCGTCGCCGCTCTCGATGCCGTAGATCGTGCCAAGGGTGCCGACGATCACCTCGCGCGCGGCGAGCGAAGTGATGAGGCCGATGCCGATTTTCCAGTTGAAACCGAGCGGCTCGATGACGGGCTCGACGGCGCGGCCGATGGTTCCCGCCACGCTGCCCTCGATGGGGGGCGCTCCGCCATCGACAAGCGGAAGGTGAGCCAGAAGCCAGAGGATGATCGCGGTGGCAAGAATCACCGTTCCGGCGCGCCGCACGAAGATCTTGGCGCGGTCGTAGAGCCGGAGGGCGAGGGAGCGCAGCGTTGGGCGGCGGTAGGGCGGCATCTCCAGAAGGAAGGGCGTCCGCTCCGTCTTGAGCACCGACGATTTCAGGACGCGCGCGGTGGCCACCGCGGCGAGGAAACCGAGCAGGTACAGCCCCATCATGGCCGCGGTCCGCGTGCCGAGGAAGTGACCCAGCAGTGGCCGCTCCGGGATAAACGCCGCGATGATCAACGTGTAGACCGGGAGGCGGGCCGAGCAGGTCATGAAGGGAGCGATCAGAATGGTAGCGATGCGATCGCGCCGGTTCTCGATGGTGCGCGTCGCCATGATCGCGGATACCGCGCAGGCGTAGGCCGACAGCAGCGGGATGAAGGACTTGCCTTGAAGACCCGCTTTTGACATCGTGCGGTCGGCAATGAGCGCCGCGCGCGCCATGTAACCGGAGTCCTCCAGAATTCCGATGAACAGAAACAGGAGCAGGATCTGGGGGAGAAACACGATCACCGCGCCGACGCCGCCCCAGACGCCCTCGACGAGCAGGTCGCGAACCGGCGATTCCGGGAGCACGCCGGCTACCCATTCCCCGGAGCGGTTCACCATCCATTCCACGCCATCCATCAGCGGCACCGCGCCGGTGAAGATCACCTGGAACACAGCGATCACAACCATGGCGAAGATGACAGGACCGGCGACCGGGTGCAGGAAGAGCTTGTCGAGCCGGCGCGTCCATAGGGGAGGCGAAGGGGCGCGGTAGGCAGCTCTGGAGCCGATATGGGTGGCCCACTCGCGGCACTTGGGAATGTCGTTGATGACGGGCAACTCGACAGGCGCCGGCACGCCGAACTGTCCGGTGAGGAACTCCATCACTGGCTCGAGACCCTCGCTCTTCGCGGCGCTCACGAGCGCGACGGGCGTTCCCAACTGGCGGGCGAGGGCCGTTGTGTCCACTTGTCCGCCGCGTTCGCGCAGCGAGTCCGCCATGTTGAGGACCACGAGAGTCGGCAAGCCGAGGCTTAGGACCGGGGCCGCCAGTAGCAGGTGGCGTCCGAGATTGGTCGAGTCGAGGATGAGAATGACGCCGTCGGGACGGGGCACGTCCTTCATTTCGCCGAGGAGAACGTCGCGGGTAACCTGCTCGTCCTCGCTGCGGGGTTCGAGACTGTAGACGCCCGGAAGATCGATGAGGTCGATTTCCTTGTTGTGGGCGAGCCGCATCTTGCCGACGCGCTGTTCGACGGTTACGCCAGGATAATTGCCCACTTTCTGGCGGAGACCGGTGAGCTGGTTAAACAGGGTGGACTTGCCGGAGTTGGGCGGGCCGACGATGGCGATGCTGTGGGCGCGGGCGAGCTTGCCCGGCGGGCGCGGCTCGGGGGCGATTGTTGTCGCCGGCGAGCAGCAGCCTTGGTCGCTCATACGCGGTTAACCGGCCTTCACGGCCGTGGTGAAGTGCGCACGTGAATGCGGGCGGCGGTTTCGCGCCGGAGGGCGATCTCGGATCCGTCCACCCGAAACACCCGCGGGTCGCCGCCGGGGGCGCTATGGGCCGCCGCAACGGCGTGGCCGGGAACGAAGCCGAGTTCCATCAGGCGGCGCGCGACATCCTCGGGCAGATCCAGGCGGTCGAGGACCGCCTCGAACCCGAACGGCAGTTCCGCCAGGGTGAGACCGGTTGCGACCGCGCCGGGCGCGTCGGATTTGACATCGGCTTGCAAGAGCACACATCCAGTATGTCGCGAAGACGGCCTTGTGTCAAGCCGAGGACGGACAGCAAACGGCCCGATTATCCATTTTATAAAGACCGCCGAGGATCGGGCAAAGTACCTGAAAACATTGTGGTATTGACCGCGAAGTCGTAAATCCGTTGCAACAGGGCGCCGACAGCCTCGCCGGCCGCGGCCCCGGCGCCGGGTTTCGGAGTTCCGTCTCGGGCGACTCGGGCCTCGAAATGGATTCCGGGCTGCAATTCGGCGTCATGCGGATGTCAGGGCGAACGCCGCGGCCGCTCGGCGGGGAAACGGAGTGGACCAAAAGGTGCGAAAGCCATACGGGGCGCCCCAAATGGGCCAATCGACGAGGGCCGTGAGCGGTGATTTTGCCGCCGGCGATTCGGAGTTCGACATCTGGAATAAAAGCTTCGGAAAAGCGGAATCCGCGTGCGGAACCAGACCGGTTTGCGACCCGGCAGAGGGTACGCAAGACGCGCCTCCGAGCGCGCTCGACGGTCGACGCCCTGCCGCCGCAGGCCCTTTCAAGGCGCCTCGATATTTCTAACCCGTTGATTTTGAGGGAAACGGTTTGGCGCCAGAGTTGCCCTATCCTTCAGGTGACGTCAATGAAGAGCAATCGTGTCTGCGCGAACGGGACGCTGACCGTGGAGGATCTCCAGGCGCAACTGTTCATACTGGCTACTCTCGAGCCGTCCCGCATGCCCGTCGTGACGGGCTACTTCGATCTGCGGCCGGGCTACCGCAAAGAGCTGGACGAAACGCTGCGCGCTGTGCGAAAGGGTCTCGCCGCCGAGGCGGCCGAGCCGTTCGAGCAGGCGTGGCTTCGCATTCAGAGCTTTCTCAGAACCGAAATGTCGGGGCAGGACAAAGGGGCCGCGGTGTTTGCGCGCGCCGGCGACCGGCCGTTCTTCCTGGCGCTGCGATTGCAAACGCCGGTGGCGGTCTCGGTGAGCGTCGATAGCCGGGCCCGCATCTTTCCGCTCATCGAGCTGAAAGACACCTATCATCAGTACGCGTTGATGGTGGCCACGGAGACGGACGTGGAGATCGTCGAGGTGAGCCTCGGCGCGGTGACGGAGCGGGTGTGGAAGACGCGCCCGGACCTGCGCCGCCGCGTCGGACGGGAATGGACCCAGCGCCACTATCGGAGCCACCGCCGTGAACGCACGCACCAGTTCCTGAAAGAGGCGGTGAAGGGGCTGCGGGGAACGATGCTCGCCTCGGGATACCAGCACCTGGTTCTCGCGGGCGAACCGCGCGCGCTGTCTCTGGTGAAAAAGGCGCTGCCTCGATTCCTGGCCGCGCGGCTCATCGCGTGCCTGCCGGCATCTCGGGAGATGGAGCTTCACGCCGTCGTCGAAGCGAGCGTCGCCCTGTTTCATGAGCACGAAGCGCGGGAATCGCTGGCAAAGGTGGAACGGCTCGAACGGGCGATCGGCACGGGCAGTCCCGCGGTATGCGGCGCGCCGGCCAGCTTGGCTGCTTTGAGAACGGGCCACGCGGAAGCGCTGGTGATTGCGCGGGAATTTGAACCGGGAACGGGATGGCGATGTACGCTCTGCAACGAGGCCGCCGCCGGTTCCGTCCGGCCCGCCGTCTGTCCCCGGTGCGGTTCCGTAACGCTGGCGGACGTGGATCTCAAGGAAGAGATCGTCCATGCCGCGGCGAAGGCTCGCTGCGAGATTGAAACCGTCGCGGGCAGCGATGCGCTGATGCGGCTGGGCGGCGTCGGGTGCTTGCTGCGCTTCCGGCCGGCCGAGCAGTACGCCAAGGCGCGGCGCGCCTGGAGCGGCGAGGGCGCGTGGCGCCCCGGCGAGGCGATCGGGCGCCAGGCGGCGAGATAGCAGATCCGGGGCCGAGGCCAGCGGACGGCGCGGCGCCGCAACCTCGCCCTGAACCATTCACCACAGGCGGACGGCCAAACCGGGCGGACTGTTGCGGTTGGGTCGCGGTTGGCGGCCGCGCAGATTGATACGAAAGGAGGCCACGGCAATGATGTTTCGCAATCTCGATGAAACAGGACACGGCGCGACCACCCGGCGGGAGCGAATGCTCAAGTGGGGAATCGCGATCGGCGCAACCCTGCTGATCGCCGGCGGGCTGTTCGTGATGATGCTGTAAGCGGCGCCCGAGGATCGCCCGCGCCAGGCGATCCTTGGAAACGCCGCGCACCGGCGGAGGCTCTCTCAAAGGGGGCCTCCGTCTTTCGGCCGGGAACCCTGAACTTCGGCGCGTCACCTGTCGCCGAGTCCTTCGCTCTTGAGCACGCGAGTATACTTCCGGAGAGGGGATCAAGATGAAATGGTCTGCGAAGCTCGGCGAATTTGCCGGCATCGGCGTCTATGTCCACGCGACATTCCTGATTTTGATTGTTTGGGTCGGTTTCGCGTACTGGCAGACCGGGCAGAGCGCGGCGGCGGCCTTGGCGGGCATTCTGTTCGTCCTGGCGATCTTCGTGTGCGTTGTGCTCCACGAGTTCGGACACGCGCTGACCGCGAAACGGTACGGCATCAAGACGCGCGATATCACGCTGCTGCCGATCGGCGGCGTCGCCCGGTTGGAGCGCATGCCGGACGAGCCGCGACAGGAACTTTGGGTGGCGCTGGCGGGACCCGCCGTGAACGTGGTGATCGCGGCGGTTCTATACGTCCTGTTGGTCGCTACCGGAACGCCGCCGTCGCTGGAGAGGCTCAGCCTGGCGACCGGGTCGTTCTTCGAACGTCTCATGTTGCTGAACGTCTTCCTGGTCGTCTTCAACATGATTCCGGCTTTCCCGATGGATGGAGGACGGGTGCTGCGCGCAGTGCTGGCCATGCGGATGAACTACACGCGGGCCACGCGCATGGCCGCCGGCTTGGGACAGGGTTTCGCGTTTCTGTTCGGGCTGATCGGCCTGTTCTTCAACCCGTTCCTGATCTTCATTGCGCTGTTCGTGTGGATCGGCGCGGCGCAGGAGTCCGCGATGACGCAGATGAAGGCGGCGCTCGGCGGCATCCCGCTGGCGGACGCGGTCATCACCGAATTCCGGACGCTCTCGCCGGGCGACTCGCTCGGAAGAGCGGTCGAATTGCTGCTGTCCGGCAGCCAGCAGGATTTCCCGGTGGTGGACGACGGCGCCGTGGTGGGCATCCTGACCCGATCGGACCTGCTGTCGGCGCTTGCCCGGCGCGGGGAACAATCGCTGGTCGCGGAGGTGATGCAGCGCGATTTCCAGACCGCCGAAGCAGGCGAGATGCTCGAGGTGGTGTTCCAGCGCCTGCAAAGCTGCAACTGTCACACGGTTCTGGTGCTGCGGCGCGGGATTCTGGCCGGCCTGATCACGATGGAGAATGTCGGCGAATTCATCAGCGTTCAGTCCGCGTTGGGATCGGCCAACGCGGGCCGGCGGCTGGCGGCCGACCGGACCTACGTAGGATGAGGCAAACATGACGGCTCGAAACAAAATCATCGCCGCCGCAGCGGCTGTGGTTGTGGTGTTCCTGATCGGCTTCGTCCCGCAATTCCGCAAGGCGAGAGCGATGCGAAGCGAGCTGGCAACCGGACAGGAACGGATCGCGTCCCTGGAAATGAAACTGAAGCAGGCCGAGCTGCGCGACCTGATGGGTCTGGCGTACCTGGAAACAAACCGGAAGAATTTCGGCACGGCGCGGCAGTATTCGACGGAATTCTTCACGAAAGCCCCCGATGTGGCCGCCGGGACATCCGATCCGGCGCTCGCCGGCTTGCTGCAGGAGATTCAGCAGCGGCGCGACGAACTCACGGCCGGGCTGGCGCAGGCGCGACCGGAGATTCGGCAGGAAATCGAGGATATTTTTCTGAAACTATACGAAAATACCCGTAAGTATTGAAGCAATGCGCGGCGTATGGGACCCGCGCATCGACGAGCGGGGGACCGGCGGGGCGATATTGGAGGGCGCCATGACGAACGGGGGATTCTCGCCGATCCGGCGGACGGACGGCTATCTGCCGATCGAGGACTATGGCCTGATCGGCGACGGAAAAACGGCGGCGCTGGTAGGGCGTGACGGCTCGGTGGCGTGGCTGTGCGCGCCGCGGTTCGATTCGCCTCCGCTGTTCTGCGAAATTCTCGACGCCAAGCGGGGCGGAGGGTTCCGCGTGGCGCCGCGCGACTTGGCCACCGCCCGACAATACTACGAGCCGGACACGGGAGTGTTGCACACGGAGATGCAAACGCCGGCCGGCCTCGTCCGGCTGACCGATGCGCTCACGCTGCAATCGGGGGTGGACCTGCGCGAGGGCGTATCGGCCGCCCGCCACGAATTGGTGCGCCGCGTGGCGGTGTTGGACGGCGAGGCATGGCTGAACGTCGAGTTGACGCCGCGCGGACCGCATCGCGCCGAACAGGCCGGCGGCGGGCTGCGGATCGCTTGTCCGCAACGCGCGGACCTCCCGCTGCACTTGTCGGCGAGTTTTCCGCTCGAGGGTCTGCGCTCGACGCTCCGGCTTCGCGCCGGAGAAAGCGCGTTCCTCGTGCTGCGCTGGAGCGGCGCGACGGGACGGCAGACGGGCTTTGCGCCGGAGGCCGCGCTCGACCAGACGGCGGATGTGTGGCGGCGCTGGACGGCGCGCTGCCGTTATGAGGGGCCGCAAAAAGCGCTGGTGTGCCGGTCGGCCATCACGCTTAAGCTGCTGGACTATTTCGAATCGGGGGCGATGGTAGCCGCGCCGACCTCGTCGCTTCCGGAAGCGATCGGCGGGGTGCGGAACTGGGACTACCGGTTCGCCTGGATCCGTGACGCGGCGTTCTCGGTCTTCGCGCTGCACCGTATCGGGTACAGCGATGAAGCGGCCGCGTTCCTGAGTTGGGTACTGGACGCCGTGGAGCGTCACGGGCAGCCGCAGGTGCTGTACGACCTGGACGGGCTTGTTCCGGAACCCGAGCGGGAGGATGGAGAACTGGAAGGGTACCGCCGGTCCGCTCCCGTTCGCTGGGGCAACGGCGCGGCCGACCAGGTGCAGCATGACGTCTACGGCGAGATTCTCGACTGCGCGTATCAGTGGGCCGGGCATCACGGCGCGCTGGACGCGGCGTTATGGAAAAAGCTGCGATCTCTGATCGAGACGGCGGCGCGGGTCTGGAGAAAGCCGGACCACGGCATCTGGGAGGTTCGCACTCCGGGGCGCGCTTTCACGTATTCCGCAGCGCTGTGCCAGGTGGCTCTGGACCGCGGCGCGCGGCTCGCCAGGCGGTATGGTCTGCCCGCGGATGTGGAACGGTGGCAAGCGACCGCCGACGAGATCCGTGACGCGATTCTCGACGAAGCCTGGGACCCGGAGCTGAACTCCCTTACGGAACACCTGGGGGGCGGGGGACTGGATGCCAGCCTGCTTACCCTGCCGATCCGCAGGATCGTGCGACCATACGATCCGCGCATGGTGGCGACAACGGAAGCGATCGTGCGACGTCTGGGCGCGGGCGGCGGGCTGCTGTACCGCTACCTGCCCCATGAATCGCCGGACGGGCTGCCGGGAGAGGAGGGCGCGTTTTTGCTGTGCAGCTTCTGGCTGGTGGACAACCTGGCTGGGCAGGGGCGGATGCAGGAGGCGATGGATCTTTACGACTCGCTGTGCGCGCGCGCGGGACCGCTGGGTCTGCTGCCGGAGCAGATCGACGCCGCGAGCGGCGCCTTCCTGGGCAACTATCCGCAGGCGTTCAGCCACATCGGCGTGATCGCGAGCGGGTTCAATCTCGCCAGGAAACTGGTTGCCGCGTCCAAACGGGAAGAACCGCCGTTGGACGAGCGGCTTGATTGACGGCGCGGCGCGTGAGGGAACGCGGCGCCGGTAACGACGATTGGAGGTGGCGACATGATAATTCGACTGGCCGTGATGGGGTTCGTCTTTGCCGTTGCGTCTCAGGCGCAACCGGCTCACGTGAAGCGACTGAATGCGGCCACAACCGTTCTGACCGAAACCTTGGGCATGGCCGACCGGAGCATCCCGCAAGATCTGCTGGATCGCAGCCGCTGCATTGTGGTGGTGCCCGGCCTGAAAAAAGGAGCGTTCATTTTTGGAGGCAGGTACGGACGAGGCTTCCTGAGCTGCCGCAAGCAGGACGGCGTGGGTTGGACTGCGCCCGGCGGCGTTCGCATCGAAGGGGGCAGCTTCGGTCTGCAGGCGGGCGGCAAGGAAACCGATGTC
This sequence comes from Bryobacteraceae bacterium, assembly GCA_026129905.1. Taxonomy (GTDB): domain Bacteria; phylum Acidobacteriota; class Terriglobia; order Bryobacterales; family Bryobacteraceae; genus JAHCHE01. The sequence goes on from JAHCHE010000009.1 coordinate 241,648, forward strand.
ATTCTCCTGGTGATGAACGAGCGGGGAGTCCAGCGCCTGATGACGAGCCGGTTCACTCTGGGCGGGCAGGCTTCGGTGGCGGCAGGCCCGGTCGGACGCACGGCGACAGCGGAGACGGACGCGCTGCTGACGGCGGAGATTTTGTCCTGGTCCCGCTCGCGCGGGGTTTTCGCCGGCGTTTCGCTGCAAGGCGCCACTCTGCGGCAGGACCTTGGAACCAACCGGGAACTCTACGGCCGAACAATCGAGAACCGCGAAGTCATCGAGAAAGACCCCGCCATTCCGCCGAGCGCCGGTCCGTTCATCGAGCTTCTGAATCGCCACTCCAGCCGCAGGTGAGCTGCTCGACCAGGCCGGCGCTTCAAGATCCACCTGTTACCGCGGCGGGCCGGCGCTCGTGTTCCGGCTCCAGGTGCAGGACCATGATACGGCCGTCGGTGCGAATCTCGTCGCCGGTGGCGTTGCGCGAGAGGCGTGGCGCCTCGGGGCGGTCCACCAGCGAATAACCTGTCGCCACCGTGGTGAACAGCAGATCGTCGGCTATCTTCTGGCGTTCCTTGTCGATCTCCGGATCGATGAGGTGATACCATTGCGTGCCCCTCCGCCCGACGCCGATTCCGATGTCGTGGGTCGCCGACGCGATCCAGACCGGCTGGTTCCGGTATGTCTCCGGCCGCCGGTAAATGCGCAAGTGGTGGCGCTTGGCGACGGTGTTCAGGTCCTTCTGATATTCGTAGTCCGGCTCCTTACCTTCCAGCAGGAGCCTGGCGAACGGCGCCTCCTCATAGCCGCCGCGGCGCAGGGCCGCGAACGCCGTCCGGAAGCCGGTCCTCAGACCGAGGCCCCTCGCTTCGAGCCAGCCGGCCAGCCGGAAGCCGGCCTCGAGATCTTCCGCCGCTCCGATGAACATCAGGTTGATGATGTCGGACTCCTCTCCGCCGGGCGTCCTGACGCGCAGCGGCTGCGCCCGAATGGCTTCGACCAGTTCCGGCGTCGGCTCCACTTCACGCCAGTCCTTCTGCGGCGCGCGGGTGTTCAGGTTCTCCGGGACGGCTACGCGCAAGATCAGTTCCGTGCCCGCCGGGTAGTCGATCTCGCGGCCGAGGGTGAGATTGTAGGCATGGGTCGACCAGCGCAGCCCTTCGGAAACCCCGGGGAACACAAAGCCCAGGCCGCGCAGGCCGAGGGTCCACCTGCTCACCACCTCATTCGGGAAAGGCACGCCGACGATCCGCCCGTGGCTGACGGTCTCGCGCGCATTCCCCACGTCGACGACTCGCGTCGCGAGGCGGGTGACGGCGCCGTCGGCATGGATGAAATTCGTCAGATCGAGGATCGCTTCCGCGCGCGTGTAACGGTTGCGCGCCGCCCGCGCCGTCAGGATCGTTCCCTCCACCTTCGTTCCGGGTTCGAGAATAATGCGGCCTGAGCCGCGGACCGGCGCGATCACCACTCCGCGAATCTTGTCTCCACTTCGCGACTGTTTGCTATGGAGAGGCTCAGTGAGCCGCACCCAGATCTCGACGCCCGCGGGAACTTCCGCGTCGAGCGCCGCCGTCAAGCCCTGGAGATCGTTCCGGCCGGCCAGGGCGCGCAAGCCGTCGATGTAGGAGATCATGCGGCTCGCTTCGTTGTGGCTGCGGCCGTGTGCGGCGCCGGCCTGTAATAGCAAGTGGTGCAGAGCCTCCTGCGGGTTGGCTTCCTCCCAATCGAGCGCCGTATTGCCGTAGTCGTCCTCGGCGTTGATGTCGGCCTCGCGTTCAATGATGATTTCCGCGAGTTCGCGGTAGTCTCGATGGACTTTCCGGTTGTTGGATTGAAACGCGCCAATGGCGATCCAGTGGAGCGCCGTCCGGCCCTGTTCTCCCCTGGCGTTCACGTCCGCTCCCGCTTCGACCAGGGCGCGCGCCCGCTGAATCTGCCCCCGGATGTCTTTGTTCTTGTTCTCCCAAGCGGCTTGTTGGAGCGTCTCGACCAGTTCCGTGGCGTTGCTCGCGGTTTTCTCAGCCGCCGCCGGTCCGGCCAGCAGCGCGGCGAGGCACGCCACCGCCCACCCGGCGGCGCGAGGTGAACACGGAGCCCCCGCCCGCGAATCCCCCAGCGCGGCGATTGACGCACAATGCCCTTTCCGCCCAGCGTACATCGTGGTATCGTCCTCTCTATTAGTATCAATATCAGGAGAACCATCATGAAGATCCAACTGTTTGCGCTGTGCGTTCTCACGATGCTGGGGCTTTCCCTCAAGGCGCAGGCGCCTGGAACGGGCAGGGCGCTTTCCGTCGAGCATGCGGTGCCGTTCGGTACGATTGCGGGGAAACTGTTGCTCGTTGGCAACTACCTTGTGTTCGTCGACGAGCAACAACCGGAAGCCTCCTTTGTCGTTTCCAAAGGCGCGATCGAAAGGCTCACCGCCGAGGGAGCGGAAATCACCGTGCTCACTCGCGATTCGGTCCGCAATCGCACGGGGGAAGTCAAGCGTCTGAGTTTTCGCGTTGCGCCGGGTACGGACCCCGCGCTGGTGACGGGTTGGTACGGGACCGGCGTCTCGGCGTCGGCGCCGGCGGCCCCGCCCTCGCCTTCCGCGCCCGCCTCCGGAGGAGACGTACTGACGTATTCGGCCAACCACAATCACCGGATCGGCGAGTGCCGTGGCCGGCTGATCGTCACGCCGGACCAGGTCAGTTTCGAGTCGGTGGAGTCGATCAGTCACTCCCGCCGCTGGGATTACAGGTCCATCAGGGAGATCAAGATGGACAACCCGTACCAGATCGAGATCCGGGCGTTCACGGGCGGGAACTACAAGATTCGACTCGAAGGCGACGGCATGGACCCAGACGTGTATAAGACCCTGGTCGACCGGGTGGCTATGGCTCGGGCGGGACGCTAGGAGGGATGGAAACGGCCGTCCGTAGCGCCGGGGCGCGCTTGCGGGCCGCGATGGATGCGGAGCGGCCGCTGCAACTGGCCGGCGCCATCAACGCCTACTGCGCGCTGCTCGCCGAACGGGCGGGCTTCCGGGCGCTGTACCTGTCGGGCGCGGGAATCGCCAACGCCTCTTTGGGATTGCCGGACCTGGCGCTGACGAGCCTGGCCGATGTCGCGGAAGATCTGCGCCGCATCACGGGCGCGACCAGCCTGCCTGTGCTGGTGGATGCCGACACCGGCTGGGGTTCCGCCCTGATGATTGCGCGGACCATTCGCGAGCTGACGCGCGCCGGGGCGGCGGGCTGTCACCTGGAAGACCAGGTCCAGGCCAAGCGTTGCGGTCACCGTCCCGGGAAGGTTCTCGCGCCGCCCGAAGAGATGGTGGACCGCGTCAGAGCCGCCGTGGATGCCCGCGCGGACGACTCGTTTGTCGTCATTGCGCGGACGGACGCCATCGCGGTGGAGGGAGTGGACGCGGCGATCGAACGCGCGCGGCGGTACGTGGACGCCGGCGCCGACGCCATTTTCGCCGAAGCGGTGACCACGCTTGACGACTATCGGAGATTTGCCGATGCGACGGGAGCGCCGGTGCTGGCGAACATCACCGAGTTCGGCAGGACGCCGATGTTCACGGCCGAACAACTCGGCGAAGTCGGGGTGCGCCTGGTGATCTATCCGCTCTCCGCGTTTCGCGCCATGAGCGCGGCGGCCGCAAGCGTCTATAAAGCGATCCGGGACGACGGCACGCAGAAACGCGCGATTGCCTCTATGCAGACGCGCGACGAACTGTACGACGTCCTGGGCTATCGCGCATACGAACGCAAACTGGACGAACTGTTCGGGAGGGAAGAATGAGCGCAGGCGACACCCCGGTGAAGACATCGGGAGGAAAAGCCACCGGCGCCGGGCTGCGGGGGCAGACGGCAGGTGAAACGGCGATCGCGACGGTGGGGAAAGCCGGGCGGGGGCTGACCTACCGGGGCTACTCGATCGAAGACCTGGCGGAGAATGCGCAATTGGAGGAGGTGGCGTGCCTGCTGCTCGATGGCGAGCTTCCCAACGCGTCGCAACTCGCGGCGTACAAGAAGCGGCTGAAGGCCATGCGCGGCCTGCCGGACGCGCTGAAAGCGGTGCTCGAACGCATTCCCAAAGGCGCCCATCCGATGGACGTTCTGCGGACCGGGTGCTCGATGCTGGGGACGCTGGAGTCGGAGCGGGACTTCAGCCGCCAGCGCGACGTCGCCAACCGGATGTTCGCCTCGTTCCCGTCGATGCTCGGTTACTGGTATCGCTATGCCAACGGCGGCGAGCGCATCGAGGTGGAGACGGACGACGACTCGCTGGCGGGTCACCTGCTGCGCATGTTGTGCGGCCGGCCGGCCTCCGACCTCCACGTGCGGGCGATGAACTCGTCGCTGATCCTCTACGCCGAACACGAGTTCAACGCTTCCACGTTCGCCTGCCGCGTGTGCGCCTCCACGCTGTCCGATTTCTACTCCGCGGTTACGGCGGGCATCGGCACGCTGCGCGGACCGCTCCACGGCGGCGCGAACGAGGCGGCGATGGCGTTGATCGAGCGCTACTCGACGCCGGAGGAGGCGCGGCGCGGCGTCGGCGAGATGCTGGCGCGCAAGGAGAAGATCATGGGGTTCGGCCACGCGGTGTACCGGGAGCGCGACCCGAGGAACGCCGTGATCAAGGCCTGGGCGAAGAAGCTGTCGGAAGCGGCGGGCGACATGCGGCTCTTCGACGTCTCCGAGGCGATCGAGAGCCTGATGCGGGAGGAGAAGAAGCTCTTCGCCAACCTGGACTTCTTCAGCGCAACGGCGTACCACATGATGGGCATCGCCACCGACCTGTTCACGCCGCTGTTCGTGATTTCGCGCGTGACGGGCTGGTCCGCGCACATCATCGAGCAGCGGGCGCGCAACGTGCTGATCCGCCCCATCGCCGATTACATCGGTCCCGACAACCGGGCGTGGGTCCCGCTGGACGCGCGGGCATGACCCGGCCGGTGAAGGACGCCACCCGTCCGCCGGCCGACGCCATTCTCGCCGAGATCGCCGAGTACGTGACGCGCCACGATGTCCGGCCGCGCGCCGAGGCGATGGAGACGGCGCGGTACTGCCTGATGGACGCGCTGGGGTGCGCGATGCTCGCGCTCGAGTTCCCCGCCTGCGCGAAGTTGCTCGGCCCGGTTGTCCCCGGCGCTTCGATGGCCGGCGGCGCGCGCGTGCCCGGCACGGGCTATGAGCTGGACCCGGTGCGCGCGGCCTTCAATCTCGGGACGATGATCCGCTGGCTGGACTACAACGACACCTGGCTGGCGGCCGAGTGGGGGCACCCGTCGGATAATCTCGGCGGTTTGCTCGCGGCGGCGGACTTCATCGGCCGGCGCCGGCCCCTCGGCATGGGCGAACTGCTCGGCTGGCTGATCAAAGCCTACGAGATCCAGGGCGTGCTCGCGCTCGAGAACAGCTTCAATCGCGTGGGACTGGATCACGTGCTGCTGGTGCGCATCGCCACCGCGGCGGTGGTCACGGCGATGTTCGGCGGCTCGCGCGAGGAGGTCGTCAACGCCGTGTCGAACGCCTGGGTCGACGGCGGCGCTCTTCGCACGTATCGTCATGCGCCCAACACCGGCTCGAGAAAAAGCTGGGCCGCCGGCGACGCGACCAGCCGGGGCGTCTGGCTGGCGCTCAACGCTCGTCGGGGCGAAATGGGCTATCCTTCCGCCCTGACGGCGCCCACGTGGGGATTTCAGGACACGCTCTTCCGCGGGCGGGAGATCCGTCTGGGACGGCCGCTGGGTTCCTACGTGATGGAGAACATCCTTTTTAAGATCTCCTTTCCGGCCGAATTCCACGCCCAGACCGCGGTGGAAGCGGCCATTGCGCTGCATCCGGCCGTCCGCGGCCGTGTGGATTCCATCGCGCGGATCATCATCGAGACGCAGGAAGCCGGCGTGCGGATCATCGACAAGACGGGGCCGCTCGCGAACCCCGCGGATCGCGATCACTGCATCCAGTACATGGTTGCGGTCGCCCTGCTGACAGGCGACCTGCGGGCGGAGGATTACGAGGACGACGTCGCTGCCGATCCCCGCATCGACGACTTGCGCGACAAAATGACGGTGGCCGAGAATGAGCGCTTCAGCGCGGACTATCTCGATCCGGACAAGCGCTCGATTACCAATGCGCTCGAAATCTTCTTCGCCGATGGCGCGAAAACGGACCGCGTCGAGGTAGAGTACCCGATCGGCCACCGCCGCCGCCGGGCCGAGGCGCTGCCGCTGCTGAACGCGAAGTCCGAGCGGAACCTGGGGGGACGTTTCTCGCCGAGCCGGCGCGGCGAGATCCTCGCTTTATGCCATGACCCACAGCGCTTGGAAGCAACCCCGGTTCAGGAATTCGTGGACCTCTGGGTCGTCTGAACCGCGGTTTCTGCTCCTTCAGGCTCTGGTCGCCGCCGGCGCCGCCGCGACGTGGCTGACCGAAGGGCTGAGCCTGTTCGGCTGGGTCACATTCAACGGCATCGTGGTTGGATGGACGGCTTTGGGCGCGACGGGCGCTGTGCTTGTGTGGCGCAGAGGCTCGCCACGATTCCACCTGCCCCGTCCGGGCCTGCCGGACGTTCTGCTGACGGCGGGCATGGCCGCCATCGCAGCGATCGCCGGCTTCATCGCAATCGTAAGTCCACCCAACAGCGTCGACGCGCTGATGTACCACATGCCCCGGGTCGTGTATTGGAAACTCGCGGGCAGCGTCGCGTTCTTTCCAACGCAATACCTCAACCAGATCATGCAGCCGCCGCTCGCCGAGTACCTGGTCCTCCACACGTACATCCTCTCCGGGGGCGATCGGTTCGCGAATCTTGTGCAGTTCGGTGGATTCCTCGCATGCCTCGTCGCCGTCTCGCTTATTGCGAAAGCGCTTGGCGCGGGCAGGCGGGGACAAATCATCGCGGCGCTGTTCTGCGCGACGCTCCCGAACGGGATCTTGCAGGCGTCGGGGACGAAGAACGAGTGGTTGCTCGCCATGTGGCTGGCCGCCGCGGTCTGCTTCGCATTCCGGAGCAAGTACCTCTGGATGGGCTTGGCGGTCGGCCTTGCGCTGTTGACGAAGGGCACGGCGTACATCTTCGCGCCTGCTGTCCTGTTGGGCGTCTTCGCGCCGAGGATGAAGCAGGCGTGGAGAGCGGTTGTGGCCGTGGGGCTGTGCACGTTGGCCATCAACGGTCCGCAGTACTGGCGCAATATCGGCTTGAGCGGTTCGCCCCTCGGCTACGACTCCGCGCAGGGCGACGGACTATTCCGCTGGCGGAACGAACGATTCGGCATTCGCCCGGCCGTTTCCAACATGCTGCGGCACATTTCCGAACAGCTCGGTTCGCGCGGCGAGGCGTGGAATCAGGGCGCGTATCGGGCCGTTCTGCGGGCGCACGGAGTCATCGGGGCCGACCCTAACGATCCGGCAACCACGTGGCGGTGGTCCGAGTACGAGCCGCCGCGCAACACCAATCATGAGACGGACGCGAACAATCGCTGGCATCTGCTTCTTCTCGCCGGCTGCGTTATCTGGCTCGCGCCGAGGATGCGGGAGCGCCAGGCGCTGTTCTACTGCCTTTCGATCGGGCTCGCGTTCGTCCTTTTTTGCGCGTACCTGAAGTGGCAGCCGTTTCAGGCTCGCATGTTCCTGCCGCTGTTTGCGCTGGTATCGCCCATCGCGGGACTCGCGCTCGGGAGGCTGCGGCCGGCCATTCTTCAGGCGGCGCTCTGCCTGTTTCTGCTGAACAACGCCCGGCCGTATCTGTTCGAAAACTGGATCCGCCCGTTGAAAGGGCCGAACAGCATTCTCGGGACTTCACGGCGCGACGCCTATTTCGCCGACATGACGCAATGGAATAACAGGGTCCACTTCCTGCGGGCGGTGGACCTGGCGCGGGAAAGCGGGTGCGGCGAAGTCGGCATCGACATCACGCACTTCCAACTCGAGTACCCGGTACAGGCGCTGTTGCTGGAGACGAATCCCAAGACACGCTTCCAGCATCTGGGCGTAACGAACGCCTCGGCTCGCTACCGCGATCTGGCCACCCCGCCGCCCTGCGCGGTCGTGTGCCTGCGGTGCGCCGGAGACGCCGGCAAAATCCAGGATTATTCGGCGATAGGCCCACCGGCCGAGGCGGGCGACTTCCTCGTGTTCACGAAGAACAGGAGCGTTATCAGGAACTCCGCCGCGCCTGCGCCGCCGTGAGGATGGCAAGCGCGATGGAGTGGATCTTGGTTTCGGGCGACTCGGCGCGCGAGAGCAAAATCAGCGGCGCTTTCGCTCCGACCACGATGCCGCCCGACTCCCCTTTGGCGAAATAGAGAATCGCGCGGTAGAGAATGTTCGCGGCCTCGATATCGGGCGCGATGAAAATATCGGTGTTTTCGACAATGGGGCTGTCGATACCCTTCGATTCGGCGGCGAAACGGCTGAGCGGCGCGTCCAGCGCGATGGGCCCTTCAAGGTAGCCGCCCTTGATTTGCCCGCGCCGGCTCATGCCGACCAGCGCCGCCGCGTCCACGGTGGCCGGCATTTCCGGATTCACCAGTTCCAGCGCGCAGAGCAGCGCGACGTTCGGCCTGGCGATGCCCAGCGCGTGCGCCACTTCAATCGTGTTTCGGCACAATTCCGCCTTCTGCGCCAGCGTCGGAGCGATGTTGATCGCCGCGTCGGTCATCAGCATCAGCCGGTTGAAGCCGGGGACCTGGAAAACGATCACCTGGCTGAGCAGGCGTCCGGTCCGGAGCCCGGCTTCCTTGTCCAGCACGGCCCGCACCAGGTCCGCGGTGCCGAGTTTGCCCTTCATCAGCAGCGACGCGTTGCCGTCCCGAACCATGGCCACGGCGCGTCGGGCGGCCTCGTTGTCGTTGGTCTCCTGAAGCACCTGGTGCGCCGGGATCTCGAAACCGATCTCGTCGGCCATGGCCCAAATCTTCTTGGAATCGCCGATGAAGATACCCTCGGCGAGACCGATATCGCGAGCCTGCTTCAAAGCCGCGATGCATTCGGGACTGTGACCGGCCGCGACGGCGATGCGGACCGGTCCCTGGGACCGGGCCGCCTGCACCATTTCGTTGAGGTTCGCGAACATTACCGTCTCAGCCGAGTACCTCGGCCACCACTTTGTCGAACTCGGCGTCCGTGAGCAGACCCTTCTTGTCCATCGACACCTGCTTCACGCGGTTGAGGATGTCGTTCGCCTGCTCGGGAGTGGCCGTCTTGCCGCGGCGTTCGAGATGCTCCTCGATGTTGGCCATGCCGCTGCCCTTGCCCAGAGCGATGTCGACCGCCGGCCGGCCGGCCATCTCGGGCGCGAACGGGATGTATTCGAGCGGCTCGACTTCCTTGCAGCGGCGGTGGAACATGGTCACGATGCCGGACTCGATGCGGTAGAGCCAGTCGCCGACGATGGGCCGGTTCATCGGCACGGTAATGCCGGTCAATTCCTGCACCAGTTTGGAAAGTTCGTAGAACTTTTCCGTCTTAATTCCCGTATCCACGCCATAGAGCGCGTGCAGAGCCATCACCGTGTCTTCCAGCGGTACATTGCCCGCGCGTTCGCCGGTGCCTGTAACCGTGACGTGCGCCACGGAGGCGCCTTCGGCCAGCGCGGCGACCGTGTTGATGACGCCGATGCCGAAGTCCTCATGACAGTGGATTTCGAGCGGCTGCTTAAACCGCGCCATGTACCGCTTAACGAACATCTGAATCGCCTGCGGCGTACAGCCGCCGAACGAATCGGCGATGGTCATGGCGTCCATGTGACCCTCGGTGGCCACCTTTTCGATCATGTCAAGCAAACGGTTGGGTTCCGACCGCGTGCTGTCGATGGTGAAGAAAACGGTGTACAGGCCCGCGTCCTTGGCCGCCAGCGTCGTCTCGATGGACGCCTTGGTGGCCCAGTCGAGCGTCTTGCCGTAGGCATTCTTAATGATATGGTCGCTCGAGGGAATTTCGGTGATGATGCCGAACACGCCGCATTCCTTGGCCTGCTTCACGTCCTGCGGCATGCAGCGCGCGAAGGAAAAGATCTCGGAAGGCAACCCCAGCGCCGCAATGTCCTTCACCGCCGCTTCGTCTTCCGCCGACACGGCCGGCATGCCCGCCTCGATGCGGTGCACGCCCGCCTCGGCGAGTTTCTTCGCGATGGCGACCTTCTCGTGCCGGCGCAGTACGATGCCCGTCTGCTGCTCGCCGTCGCGCAGCGTGACGTCATGGATGCGTATCTGTTTCGGGAAGCGAAGCGGCTCGCGCACTTCGGGCTCCCAATTCCACGGACTGGTAAACCAGCGATCCGTCTTCCACGGTTGGGTCATTCGAAGCCTCCTCTACTCGATGGAAAATGAACGAAGTATCAGACAAAGGTGTCATTATATCAAGCGTGCCTGCGAACGGACTCCTGCGCTCGGCGGCGGCTCGGCGCGCCCTCTGGTTCATCGCCGGGCTGCACGGCGTCCTGCTGCTGGCGATGCTGCCGGACTATTTCGCCGACAACGACCTGGGCTTCCACGTATCGCTCGGGCGGCAGTACGGCGAGCGGGGCGCGTACTTCTGGGACCACCTCAACTGGGCGCCGACGGGCAGGCCGAACTTGCAAGGACCGGCGCTGCACGCAGCCATCGGCGTGCTCGGCCGCGTGCTCGGCGGCGCGGGGGACAGTTATGTCCTGGCCTTCTCGATTCTGGCCGTGCTCCAGTGGGCGGCCGCGATGTTCACCGCGATTTGGTTCGCCCGGCGCCTCAGCGGCGACTGGGCCGCCCTATTCGCGGCCGCCCTGCTCGCCGGGAGCGTCTACGCGGCGGGTCCTTTCTTTGTCGGCGTGCCGTCCGGCTGGATCTTCATACTGACGCCCTGGGCCGTCCACTTCTTTTTGAACGAGCGCTATGTTCCGGCGGGCTGCACGACGGCGGCGGTGATGTACGTGCACCTGGGCGGAGCGCCCGCGGCCGCCTTCGGCGTGTTCCTGGCGGCGGTGTTCACGCGGCGGTGGCGCGGACTGCTGATCGCTGGCGCCGTGGCCGCTGCTCTGACGTCGCCGTACCTGGTTCACTTCGCCCGGCATCTGGACTGGTACACCGGCCATCGCGGCCACGTTGCGGGGTCGATTGCGGTACTCATCTACCTGCTGGCGGGTCCCGGGATTCTATGGATGCTGCGCCGGCCGCGCGAGAACCTGTTCCCGCTCGTGTGGGCGGCCGCGCCGCTGGCGTGGCTCTTCCAGGACAGTCTCCGGTTCTTCTTGCAGTCGACCATCGCCGCGGCGGTGATCGCCGGAGTATTTGTCGCCGCTCAGCTTGAGCGCTTCGCCAACCGCCGGCTGCGGGCAGCGCTGGCGGGCGGCCTGGTGGCGCTCGCGACGATTTACCCGCTGTCGATTCCGACGCTTCCGCTGGAAGCCGCGTGGGCCGCGGGCCATCGCTTTCCGCGCGAACTCGATTGGAACGAGGCCCGGGCGTTGGCGGAGATCGTACGGCGCGACCATCTCTCCGAGCGCATCGTGTTCTCCTACTACGACTCGTTGAGCGGCGCGATGGCCGTGTACGAGCCCCGCCTGCGGCAGCAGTTCGGCCACTGGGGCGAGGTTCGGCCGAAAGTGGATCCGGCCAGGGAGATCTCCGCCGGGGCCAAGCTCTACGTGCTGCCGCTGCCTCCGGACGATCCGACATTGAACCGATTCGCCGATGCGGGATGGATACGGGTGCATGGCGGGAGCGCACTCACCTCCATTGCGACGCTGCCCGCGCCGGCCCCACTGGAGGCGGTCGCCGCGCCGCTGGCGGAAGTCATCTCGGAGGAAGCCGCCTGGCTTCACGACCACGCGTTCAACAACCGGTTCCCGCCGCTGGGCGAGGTCTTTTCGCCCGCCGCCATCGCCCGCTATCGCGAGCGCCGCGCGGTTCAGCGGACGCATGCCGGGCGGATTCAATCCGCGGTCCTGATTTACGCGCACGCCCTGGAGCCGAGCCGGCCGGATATCGCGCTGGGCGTGAGGGGATCGGTGCGCGGCTGGGGCTCCGTCGCGAATTTCATCGGGGACGAGACGGCGATGGACTACCTGAGCGAGGAGCGCTTCGAGCGCTTTCGGCGGAACCTGGCCGAATTCAGCGAGGCCGTGCTCGCGCTACGGACCGAGACGCTGCCGACAGAACGCCTGGACAAGGTCTCCCGTAAGCTATTCGACGATTTCTTCGAGCAGGACTGAGGAGCGCCGAAAGCGTCGCCGGCGGGTTACACTGCAAAGATACGCGAATGCGGGGATGCTCGAAGGTTGTCCTTTTGCCGATTCCGCTGCTGCTGTGGAGCCAGATTCCGCCTCCACCCGGCCGGCTGGTGGATATCGGCGGCCGGGCGTTGCACATTCACTGCGTGGGCGAGGGTTCGCCGGCCGTGATCCTCGAAGCCGGATTTCCGGGAAGTTCGCTCGATTGGAGCCTGATCCAGCCGCGAGTGGCGACGTTCACTCGCGTGTGCAGCTACGACCGGGCTGGCTTCGGCTGGAGCGACCTGGGCGCGGCCCCGCGGTCGGCTGCGGTCATCGCGAACGATCTGCGTCAACTGCTGGCCAAGGCGGACGTCCCGGCGCCCTACGTCCTGGTTGGCCATTCCATGGGCGGACTGTATGTTCGAGCATTCGCGCGAAGACACCCGCGGGATGTCGTGGGGATGGCGCTGATCGACGCGACGCACGAGGATCAGTGGGAGTTCGAACCGCTTCGTTTCTGGGAACCGGACGGAGCGAGGGCCATCCGGCTCGCTCCGCCGGAAGTCGAGCGCCCGCCCCAAGTGATGGCGATCCTGAAGCACATGTGGGCTGCCGAAAAATGGAAGACCGGCGAGCGGATGGAACGGGAATCCATCGGGGCCACCGTCGCCGAAGCGCAGGAGGCGCCGAAGCGGCTGCCGGCTATACCCCTCGCCGTCGTCTCCGCGGGAACGCCGGCGGAGTGGGGCGAGAACGTCGAAGCCGGAGCGCTGAAGGCGCAGCAGTTGCAGCGGGAACTGGCGGCGCTTTCGCCTCTCGGCAAGTGGATTCCTGTCGCCGGAGCGAACCACTACGTGCATCTATCGCAGCCGGAGGCGGTAGTGGAAGCCATCCGGCAGGTGACGCAAGCCGGCCGCCGGATGCGGTCAGCCCGCAGGGAGTCGGCGGAGTCGCCGGGCTGTTAACGAAACAATGAGCTGAAGCGGCTGAGGAAACCGCCTTCCTTTTGCGTCACTGCCTCCAACTCGCCCTTGTCCACCCAGACGCCTTCGCAGCCAAAGCACTTATCGAGCTTCACGCCTCCGTATTCAATCTCTTCAAGCTGCATCCCGCACTTCGGGCACCGCATGTAGTGAAGCTGCTTCTGGCGCTCGCGGTCCTCTTCGAGCATCTTGGCCTGGCGTTCCTCGGCAAGCTTTTTCTTGAGTTGCGCTTCGTTGCGCGCGAAGTACTCCTCCTCTGATGAGCTCGGTTTCTGCGACATAGGCATATTGTCGCTCAAGCGGGGAAGGGAAGTGAGGCGCGGCAAGCTTCGCCGCTACCTTCTTTTCGAGAGCGCCTCGATGGCCGCGGCGTTGTTGGCCCGCTCGGCGCGCGCCAACGCGGTCCGGCCACGGCGATCGGTGAGGTCGGGCTTCGCGTCATGGGCCAACAGCAGAGAGACGTACTCGTCGTTCCGCTTGATGTGGGCGTTACCCTCGGCGGCGATCATCAGCGGCGTGGTTCCGTTGCCGTCGGCCTCGTTCGGATTGGCTCCCCGGCCGAGGAGCAATTCCACCGCACCACGTTTACCGAACCTGACCGCCTGCACCAGGGGCGTCGAACCGTCAGACGCCTTCAGGTTCGGATTCGCCTTCTTGTCCAGCAGCAGCCGGATCGCTTCGTCCCTGCCGGCGGCGGCGGCTCGATACAACGCGCCGCGGCCTCGGGAATCCTGGAGGTCCACCTTGGCGCCCGCGGCGAGCAGGGATGCGACCGCCGGCGCATTGTTTTGGAGCTGCCCGGTCCCTTCGGCCGCGATCATGAGCGGCGTGGTCCCCGAGGCGTCGGCCAGGTCCACGTGGGCGCCGCGTTCCAGCAGCAACTCCGCCGCCGGCATTCGCCCGAACATCACCGCCACCGACAGCGGCGTCGAACCGTCGTTGGCCTGCGCGTTCGGTTTGGCGCCCTTTTCCAGGAGCAGGCGGATCGCATCCGCTTTCCCACTTGCGGCGGCGCGAAGGAGGGCCGTGCGGCCGCGCCGGTCCTGAGCTTCGAGCGCGGGATTCTTCGCCAGGACGGCTTCCACCAGGGGTGCGTTGTTGGGCATGGCCCCAGGTCCTTCCGCCGCCCGCATCAGGGGCGTCTCGCCGCTCTGCGCATTGGCAAGATCCACATGGGCGCCGCTGTCCAGGAGCAGTTTCGCCGCGCCCAGCTTGCCCATCACGACCGCCATCAGCAACGGCGTATTGCCGTCGTCGGCGCGGTGGTTTGGATTCGCCTTGCGCGCCAGCAGGAGGCGAATGGCCTCGTCCCTGCCTCCGATAGCGGCGCGATAGAGCGCTGTCCGGCCCCTTTTGTCCCGGGCGTCGACCTGCGCGTTATGGTCGAGCAGCAGTTTCACCGCCTCCGTATCGATAACGAGACGGCCCGTTCCTTCCGCAGCCCGCATGAGCGCCGTGGTCCCATCGGCTTTCGCCGCGTTCACATCGACGCGCTTTGCAAGCAGGTTTCTGGCATCGTCCAGGCGGGCTTGCTCGATAGCTCTCACCAGCGGCAGCTCCGCCGGGGCGTTCACCCCCGCGTCGGGCGTTTTACGAATGAACCAGTAACCTCCGGCAGCCAGGGCCAACGCCAGGACGGCCGCGACGGCGGCAAGCGGCGCCACGCTCCGTTTTGGCGCGACGGGTTCCGGCGAGGGAGCGGGCGCGGCGCGGCTGCTCGCAACGGGAGCGGCCTCGGCGGGCGAAGCTTCGGCAGGCGGAGGCGGCGCGATCTCGAACGTCGGAACGGACGGCTCGCTTGCGGCCTCGGAACCGGAGGCCAGCTCGTAGACCGTGTACTCCCGGACGTGCTTGTCCTGGCGCACCCCGACGCACCGGAACAGCCGGCTGTAGTCGTCCGAGAGGCGGCTCATCACGTCGAAATACGACCGGGAAACCAGCACCTGGTTGGGCTCGGCGAAACTCATGATGCGCTGCGCGACGTTAATGCCGTCGCCGAGCGCGTTCAGGTTTCCGTTGATGTCCCGCACCAGCTTCACGGGTCCGAGATGGATGCCGAGCCGAACCTGGGCCGCGGGGCTATCCTCGGCCGCGCGCATGACGAACGCGGATCGCATCGCGAGACCGCTCACCAGCGCCACTTCCGGATCGCCCAGGAAGCAGATCGCGGCGCCGTCGCCGGTGTCGAGCACCACGCGGTCGTCGCCAGGAACCGGCTTGAGGGCCTCGGCCAGCACACCGTTGAAGAAGCTCTTCCACTTCACCTGCTGCTCGGTCGACTGGGAAGAGTACTTCACGATGTCGGCGAACAGCGTGCTGCAGAGCCACGTGCGGTCCAGATTGCGCCCCTCGCTCATCCGTTACTGCCGATTTTAGCTTGCGCCGGACGGTGAAGGGAAGGCTAACCCGGGTGATTCTCGGCAATCAGGAGTGGCGATGCCCTGAGGTGGAGCGAGCATCCATGCTTGCAAGCCGGCTTTCATGCCGGCTTGTCCGCAACGTGCCGGAAGCCGGTTGGAAAACCGGCTCGCAAACCTTGAGGTTCGCCCCGCCGCTGAGACCCACAACGCCCGCGAAATGTACAAACTCCAGGGGGCCGGCTACCAGCCCCCTTCCGCGGTTATTCGATCAACGTTTCGTCGGTGGTTCCCTCGTCGAGGCTGCCGCCGAATTGCAGTTGGGTTTCCTCGTCGTAGGCGGCCATGCTCTCGGCCATCAGCGCTTCGGCCTCGGGCAGCGGCTCTTCCTCGACGATGTCTTCGCCCGCGATCTTCACCCGGCGGTAGTACTCCATGCCGGTGCCGGCCGGGATCAGCCGGCCCATGATCACGTTCTCCTTGAGGCCGCGCAGGTAGTCGACCTTGCCGTTGATGGCGGCTTCGGTCAGCACGCGGGTGGTCTCCTGGAAAGAGGCCGCCGAGATGAACGAATCGGTGGACAGCGATGCCTTGGTGATGCCGAGCAGCACCGGCTTGGCCTGCGCCGGCCGGCCGCCCTGCCGGGTCACGATGTTGTTCTCTTCCTGGAACTTGAACTTGTCCACCACTTCCTCGGGCAGGAATTCGGTGTCGCCGATGTCCTCGATCTTCACCCAGCGCATCATCTGGCGCGAAATGGTTTCCAGGTGCTTGTCGTTGATGTTGACGCCCTGGAGCCGGTAGACCTCCTGAATCTCGTTCACGAGGTACTTCTGCAACTCCTTTTCGCCGAGGACGTGCAGAATGTCGTGCGGGTTCCGCGGGCCGTCCATGAGCGGATCGCCCGCGCGCACGCGCTCGCCTTCCTGAACGTTGACGTGGACGCCGCGCGGCAAGGAGTAGTCGCGTTCCTGGCCATCGTCGCCGACGATGATCAGTTTGCGGGAGCCCTTGGTGACTTCGCCGAAGCGCACCAGGCCGTTGATCTCGGAGATTACCGCGGTTTCGCGAGGCTTACGGGCTTCGAACAACTCGACCACGCGGGGCAGACCGCCGGTGATGTCCTTGGTCTTGGTCGTGGCGCGGGGGATCTTGGCCAGCACGTCGCCGGCATGCGCGGTTTCTCCGTCGTGCACCATCAGGTGGGCGTGAGTGGGCATGAAGTACCGCTTCTCTTCGACGCGGCCGCCGCTCTCCGGCCGAACCACGATGGTCGGCATGCGCTTCTCGTCGGGCGCGTCCACCACGACCCACTGCGACATGCCGGTGATCTCGTCCACCTGCTCCTGGACGGTGACGCCCTGCACCAGGTCGCGGAAATGCACCGTGCCGCTGACTTCGGTGAGGATGGAGAAGGTATACGGATCCCACTCGAGAAGGATTTCGTTGGTCTTCACGGGGGCGCCGTCCTCAATGAGCACCTTGGCGCCATAGACAACCGGATAGCGCTCTTTTTCGCGCCCCTTATCGTCGACGATCGCGAGAATGCCGTTGCGATTCATCGCGATCAACTCGCCCCTGGCGTTGCGAACGGTGGTGATGCTGAGGTAGCGCACGAAGCCGTCGGACTTGGCGTCCTGCTTGGACTGCTCGCTCTGGCCGGTGGCGGTTCCGCCGACGTGGAAGGTGCGCATCGTGAGCTGCGTGCCGGGCTCGCCGATGGACTGGGCCGCGATGACGCCGACGGCCTCGCCATGCTCCACCAGGCGCCCGGTCGCCAAGTTGCGCCCGTAGCAGAGCTGGCAGACGCCGCGGCGGGATTCGCAAGTGAGCACGGAGCGGATCTTGACCCGTTCGATGCCGGCCGCCTGGATGGCCGCCGCCAGGTCCTCCGTGATCTCTTCGTTGACCCGGACGATCACGTTACCCTCGTAGTCGACCTGGTCTTCCAGAGCCACTCGGCCGACGATTCGATCGCGCAGCGGCTCGATGATTTCGCCGGATTCGATGATCGGCTCGACGTAGATGCCGTCGGTGGTGCCGCAGTCGGACTCGGTGACGATCACGTCCTGCGCGACGTCCACGAGCCGGCGGGTGAGATAGCCGGAGTCGGCCGTTTTGAGCGCCGTATCGGCCAATCCCTTGCGGGCGCCGTGCGTGGAGATGAAGTACTGCAGCACGTCGAGGCCTTCGCGGAAGTTGGCGGTGATGGGCGTCTCGATAATCTCGCCGGAGGGCTTGGCCATCAGGCCGCGCATACCGGATAGCTGGCGGATCTGCTGTTTCGATCCGCGGGCGCCGGAATCGGCCATGATGTAAATCGGGTTGAGGTAGCGGCCGGTGCGGTCGTCCTCTTCCATCGACTTGAACATTTCCTCGGAGACGCGCTCGGTTACTTTGGACCAGATCTCGATGATCTTGTTGTAGCGCTCGCCCTGGGTGATGGCGCCTTCCTGGTACTGTTCGCGGACCTCGATGACCTGCTTCTCGGCCTCGCGGACCAGCTCTTCCTTCAGCGACGGGACAACCATGTCGTCGATGCCGATGGAAATGCCGGCGCGGGTCGCGTAGCGGAAGCCGAGTTCTTTCACTTCGTCGAGCATCCCGACGGTAGTCTGCAATCCGAAGTGCAGGTAGCAGTATTGGACGAGCTGGGCCATGCCTTTCTTCTTGAGCAGCCCGTTGATGAAGGGCATTTCCTCGGGCAGGACGTCGTTGAGGATGACGCGGCCCACGGTGGTGTCCATGTACTGCTTGACGAACTCGATCGGCTCGGTATGAAGGATGTTCTGATTGTCGAACGCCTTCATCAGGTCGATCACTCTGCCGGTGTGACGCAGCTTGATCGGCGTCAGGGTTTCCACCTCGCCCATCTCGAGCGCGATGAGCACGTCGTCGGCGCTGGCGAAGGTGCGGCCTTCGCCCTTGGCGCCGGGCCGGGCCTTGGTGAGGTAGTACAGGCCCAGGACCATGTCCTGGGTGGGGACGGCGATGGGCGAGCCGTGCGCGGGCGAAAGGATGTTGTTCGAGGCCAGCATCAGCGTGGAAGCCTCGATCTGCGCCTCAGGCGACAGCGGAATGTGCACGGCCATCTGGTCGCCGTCGAAGTCGGCGTTGAAGGCGGTGCAGACCAGGGGGTGAATGCGGATCGCCTTGCCTTCCACCAGCACGGGCTGAAACGCCTGGATGCCGAGGCGGTGCAGGGTGGGCGCGCGATTCAGCAGGATGGGGTGATCGCGGATGACTTCCTCGAGAATGTCCCACACCACCGGGTCTTGCTGCTCGACGAGTTCCTTGGCCTGCTTGATGGTGGTGCAGTGGCCGCGCTGCTCGAGCCGGTGATAGATGAAGGGCTTGAACAGCTCGAGGGCCATCTTCTTGGGGAGACCGGCCTGGTGCAGCTTCAGCTCCGGTCCGACGACGATGACGGAGCGGCCGGAGTAATCGACGCGCTTTCCGAGCAGGTTCTGGCGGAAGCGGCCCTGCTTGCCCTTGAGCGTGTCGGAGAGGGACTTGAGCGGCCGGTTGTTGGCGCCGCGAAGGACGCGGCCGCGCCGGCCGTTGTCGAACAGGGCGTCGACAGCCTCCTGCAACATGCGCTTTTCGTTGCGGACGATCACGTCAGGGGCGCGCAGTTCGATGAGTTTCTTGAGCCGGTTGTTGCGGTTGATGACGCGGCGGTACAGGTCGTTCAGGTCGGACGTGGCGAACCTGCCGCCGTCGAGCGGCACCAGGGGCCGAAGCTCGGGCGGTATCACGGGGAGCACGTCCAGGATCATCCACTCCGGCTTGTTGCCGGACTTGCGGAACGACTCGACGACGCGGAGGCGCTTGGCGTACTTGACTTTCTTCTGCTGCGAGGACTCAGTCTTCATCGCCTCGCGGATGTCGTTGCTGAGCTGATCGATGTCGATCTTGCGGAGCAGTTCCTTAATGCCCTCGGCGCCCATCATGGCCACGTACTTGTCGCCGTGCTCGGCGTCGAGCTGGCGCTTCCGCTCGTCGGTGATGACTTCGCCTTTCCTAAGACCGGGGACCTCGCCCGGGTCCACCACAACGAAGGCTTCGAAGTAGAGCACGCGCTCGAGTTCGCGGAGGGTGATATCGAGAAGGTAGCCGATGCGGCTCGGCAGGCCCTTGAAAAACCAGACGTGGGAGCAGGGGCTGGCCAGCTCGATGTGGCCAAGTCTCTCGCGGCGGACGCGGCTGAGCGTGACTTCGACGCCGCACTTGTCGCAGATGACGCCGCGATGCTTCATGCGCTTGTACTTGCCGCACAAACACTCCCAATCCGCGACGGGTCCGAAGATCCGCGCGCAGAACAGGCCGTCCCGTTCCGGTTTGAAGGTGCGGTAGTTGATGGTCTCAGGCTTGGTGACCTCGCCGTGGGACCAACTACGAATCTTCTCCGGCGACGCCAGACTGATTCGAATGGAATCGAAGTCGGCGATCATGTTGGCTCTGTCATAGGGTGAAGATCGATACAAGGGGCCTCCTTCTGAAAGCGGTCGGCGATCGGCGGTCAGCCGTCAGCCAACGACGAATCCGATAGCTGAAAGCTAATCGCTGAATGCTGAAAGCTTTCCGTCAATCTGCCGCCAGCGCGGTGTCCGGCACTTCGCGCGGCTTCTTCATCAATTCGACGTCCAGGCAGAGCGATTGCAGCTCGCGGATCAACACGTTGAACGATTCGGGAACGCCGGGTTCGGCGGCCGCCTCGCCTTTCACGATGGCCTCATAGATCTTGGCCCGGCCAAAGACGTCGTCGGATTTCGCGGTCAGCAGTTCCTGCAAGACGTAGGCGGCGCCATAGGCTTCCAGCGCCCACACCTCCATTTCGCCGAACCGCTGGCCGCCGAACTGGGCTTTGCCGCCCAGTGGCTGCTGCGTGATCAAGGAATAAGGTCCGATGGAACGAGCGTGAATCTTGTCGTCCACCAGGTGGGAGAGCTTCATCATGTAGATGTAGCCGACCGTGACGGGCTGCTCGAACGGCTGCCCGGTCATCCCGTCCATGAGCTGGACCTTGCCGGATTCGGGCAAGCCCGCCTCCCGCAAGTACTGCTTGATGTCGGACTCGGTGGCGCCGTCGAAGACCGGCGTCGCAAACTGCACGCCCAGCTTCTGCGCCGCCCAGCCGAGGTGCGTTTCGAGAATCTGGCCCACGTTCATGCGGGATGGCACGCCGAGGGGATTCAGGATGATCTCGACGGGAGTGCCGTCGGGCAGATGCGGCATGTCCTCGAGCGGCACGATGCGAGCGATGACGCCCTTGTTGCCGTGGCGGCCGGCCATCTTATCTCCGACCGACAGCTTGCGCTTCATCGCGATGTAGACTTTCACCATCTTGATGACGCCGGGCGGAAGCTCGTCGCCCTTCTTCAGCTTGCCGATTTTCTCTTCGGTGATCTTTTCGAGCACGGCGATCTGGCGCGAGGTCATCTCCTCAATCTCGTCGATCTGCTCGTTGAGGCGGACGTCCTTGTCCTTGAGCTTCATCCGCTTGAGGTCGCGCGCCCGCAAGTTCTCGATGATGTCGCGGGTGAGGTCCATGCCCTTGGAGAGCAGGCGCTTGTTGGTCTTTTCGTCGTGCAGGTCGGCCAGCAGCGTTTTGCCTTCGAGGATGACGGCAAGCCGCTTGCTGCGCTCGTCGTTGAGAATCCGGCGCTCGTCTTCGAGGTTGCGGTGGAGCTTGGCGATCTGGTTTTCGAGAATCGATTTCGAGCGATCGTCCAGCTCGGCGCCCTTTCGGGAAAAGACGCTGCAACCGACCACCGTGCCCTCGATGCCCGGCGGGCAGTACAGCGAGGCGTCCTTGACGTCGCCGGCTTTCTCGCCGAAGATCGCCCGGAGGAGTTTTTCCTCGGGAGTGAGCTGCGTCTCGCCTTTCGGCGTAACCTTGCCGACCAGGATGTCGCCCGGCTTGACATTGGCTCCGATACGGATGATGCCGCTGTCGTCGAGATTGCGCAGGAACGACTCGGCGATGTTGGGAATGTCGCGGGTGATTTCTTCCGGCCCGAGCTTGGTATCGCGCGCCTCGAGTTCGAACTCCTCGATATGAATCGAGGTGTAATAATCGTCGCGGACCAGGCTTTCACTGACGACGATGGCGTCCTCAAAGTTGTAGCCGCGCCAGGGCATGAACGCCACCAGCACGTTGCGGCCGAGGGCGAGCTCGCCGAAGTCGGTACAGGGACCGTCGGCCAGCACGTCGCCCTTGCGGACGCGCTGGCCCGTCTGGACGATCGGCTTCTGGCTGATGCAGGTGTTCTGGTTGGAGCGTTTGAACTTGGTTAGCTGGTAGATATCGGCGCCGACTTCGCGCGAGAGCTGGCCTTCGTGCACATTGCCTTCGACGCGCACGATGATGCGCTCGGAATCCACCGAGTCGACCACGCCCGAGCGTTTGCACAGCACCACCGCTCCGGAATCCCGCGCCGTGACGCCCTCCATGCCGGTACCCACCAGCGGCGCGTCGGCTCGGAGGAGCGGCACCGCCTGGCGCTGCATGTTCGAGCCCATCAGCGCGCGGTTGGCGTCGTCGTTTTCCAGGAACGGAATGAGGCTGGCCGCCACCGATACCAACTGCTTGGGACTGACGTCCATGTACTGCACTTCGTCGCGGTGCTTAAGAACGAAGTTGCCGGCCTGCCGGGCGTTGACCAGTTCGCGGGCGATGCGGCGGCCGTCGAGCTTCACGTTGGCCTGCGCGATGAGGTATTTATCTTCCTCCCAGGCGGAAAGGTATTCGCAGTGCGCTTCGGCCTCCGCCGTCTGTTTGCCTTCCGTCAGGGCGCGGTTCGCCTTGTCGGCCTCCTCGCGATGAACGATGTCGCCCACTTTGTAGGCGGTGTCGCCCGGGTTGAGAATCTTGACCTCGTCCAGGACAAGGCCCTTCTCCACGCGACGGTACGGGCTTTCGATGAAACCGTACTCGTTGATCCTGGCAAAGCAGGAGAGCGAGGAGATCAGGCCGATGTTCGGACCTTCGGGCGTCTCGATCGGGCAGATGCGGCCGTAGTGGGTCGGATGAACGTCGCGAACCTCGAAGCCGGCCCGCTCGCGCGAGAGGCCGCCCGGACCGAGCGCGGAGAGGCGCCGCTTGTGGGTGATCTCCGACAGGGGATTGGTCTGGTCCATGAACTGCGAAAGCTGGCTGGAGCCGAAAAACTCTCGAATGGCGGCCATTACGGGCTTCGCGTTCACCAGGTCGTGCGGCATCGCCGTCGACATTTCCTGGTAGACGGACATCTTCTCTTTGATGGCGCGTTCCATTCGCACCAGGCCGATGCGGAACTGGTTCTCGAGAAGCTCGCCCACGGCCCGCACGCGGCGGTTGCCCAGGTGGTCGATATCGTCGACAGCGCCGATGCCGCGGCGGAGCTTCAACAGGTAGGTGATGGTATCGATGAAGTCCTTCTGGTCCAGCGTGCGCTTGTCGCGGTCGCTGGCATCGGCCTGGTCGTAGAGCTTGATGTTGAACTTCATGCGGCCGACGCGCGAGAAGTCGTACTTGCGGGCATCGAAGAACATGCCCTGGAAGAGCTGCGTGGCCGTGTCGGCCGTCGGCGGGTCGCCCGGACGCAGCTTCTTGTAGATCTCCAGAAGCGCGTCCATCTGCGTCCTCACGGGGTCCTTTTTGAGGGTGGCGGCGATGACGTTGCCGACTTCGTCGGTCTCCGGGAAGAAGATTTCGAACGAGGGGACGCCGGCTTCGATGAAGCGGGCGATCATCGGCTGCGTCAATTCCTGGTTCGCTTCGGCAAGCACTTCGCCGGTGGACATGTCGACCACATCGACGGCGGCGAAGGCGCCTTGGAGGTCGTTCGGCGCGACCTGAACTTCCTTGATCTTCGCCTTAGTGAGTTCGCGGTAGACCGAGGCGGTGATTTTACGGCCCTGCGCGACGATGGTGTTGCCGGCGGGGTCCTTCACGGGAAACGAAAGGCGAAAGCCGGTCAGGTTCGGACTGACTTTCCAGTTCAGCCTGTCTTCGACGATGGAGATTTCGCTGACCTGGTAGAAGGCCTTCAGGATTTCCGAGTCGGTCTTTAGGCCGAGCGCGCGGAGGAAGACCGTGCCGTAGAACTTACGCTTGCGGTCGATGCGGACGTGGAGGAGGTTCTTGACGTCGTATTCGAACTCCACCCAACTGCCGCGGTAGGGGATGATCTTGCCGAGGTAATAGCCTTGCGACGGCACTTTCTCGAAGAAGACGCCCGGGCTCCGGTGAAGCTGGCTGACGATGACGCGTTCGGTACCGTTGATGATGAAGGTGCCGTTTTCGGTCATCAGCGGGATTTCGCCGAAGAAGACTTCCTGTTCCTTGATATCGCGGATGGTTTTGGCGCCGGTTTCGCCCTCTTTGTCGTAGACGGTGAGCCGAATGGTTACCTTGAGGGGAGCGGCGTAGGTCATCCCGCGCTCCTCGCACTCGGGAACGTCGTACTTCAACTGGAGCGCCACCGGATCGCCGCAACGGTTGCAGAAGGTGACGATGTTCCTGTTGAACGTGCCGCAACGCTCGCAGAGAACCTCGCCGCCGTGGTAGGGGTCGGTCCGGATGGTGGCGCCGCACCCGGCGCAGGTGGAGCGGAGGTGATGTAATCCCTTAAGATTCCCGCACTTGCACTCCCAATTCCCGATCGAGTAATCGACGAACTCGAGCTCGCTGAGGCCGCGGAAGTCCGAGATGGGGAAAACGGAGTTGAACACGCTTTGGAGCCCCATGTCCTCGCGCTCGGCGGGCAGCAGGTCCATTTGAAGGAAGCGCTCGTACGATTTCTTCTGAACCTCGATCAGATTCGGGATGGGGATCGTCGTCCTGATCTTCGAGAAATCTACTCGCTCATGCGCGGAAGGCATTGCTGGGTTTTCCATTCTCCACTCCTAAGCGCAGCGCGACGGACGGGGGCGCCGCGCCGCTCGCTAGCCGGCAAGTCCATGCCCGTTGACAGTTCGGCTCGGACGGCCTCGATGGCCGGTCGCGTTCTGGACCTTGATCGGGAACAGTGAGGATAGCTCCGCGCTCCCATGCGCGGAGTCCGAGCGTTCGAGCCACACAACACGCGCGGGCGCACCCTGAGATGTGACGTTGGATGTGAAACTCAAAGGCTCGACTACCGGTTTCAATTCCGGTCGGATTCTTTATTAGTCTAGCAACACGGCGGCCGCAGCGTCAAATGGGCAAACGGGGGCCTGAAGCTGCCGCCGCCGTAAAGACGAGTTGTTCGCCGGCGGCCTACTTCACGTCGATGGTGGCGCCGGCGGCTTCGAACTTCTTCTTGATCTCCTCGGCCTCGGCCTTGTTGACGCCCTCCTTGATGGGCTTGGGCGCGCCGTCGACGAGGTCCTTGGCCTCCTTGAGGCCGAGGTTGGTCACCTCGCGAACGACTTTAATGACATTGATCTTCTTGTCGCCGACCGAGGTGAGAATGACGTCAAACTCCGTCTTTTCTTCAGCCTCTGGGGCCGCCGCGGCGGCAGCCGGCGCGGCGACGGCGACCGATGCGGCAGCCGCGGATACGCCGAGTCGCTGCTCGAGGACCTTCACGAGCTCAGCCGCTTCGAGCAGCGTCAGGCCCTGGATTTGTTCTGCAATCGCGTTGATGTCCGCCATTCCTTTGGTTACTCCTGAAATCGTTGAAAACGTGACCGGGGCGGGGCGCTGGTCAGCCCGCGCTACCCCGAAAACTTGTTGTCCTTCACCGCCTGGTCGATGACGACGGCGAGATTCCGGCCGGCGCCGCCGATGGCGCGAGCCATGCGGGTGGCCGGCGCCTGGATCAGGAACAGGATCTTGCCGAATAGTTCCTCCCGCGAGGGCATGGACGCCAGGGCGACAATGGCGCCGGCATCCACCACGCGTCCTTCCACGACGCCCGCCTTGAACGTGAAGGTGGGATGGTCCTTGGCGTACGCGGTCAGCGCTTTGGCCAGAGCGATGGGATCGCCCTTGGTGTAGGCCATCGAAGTCATTCCGGCGAGGCCGGACAGCGCGTCCTGCGAGGAAGTTCCCTTCGCCGCGTTTTCCGCCAAGGTGTTCTTGATCACCTTGTAGAGGCCGCCGGCGTCGCGCACGGCTTTGCGCAACTGGTAGTCGTGATCGACTTTTAGCTGGCTGAAACCGGTGATGAAGACGTTGTTGGTGGTTTCAAACACCTTGTGGAGCGCGTCGACGTCCTTCTTTTTGTCTTCCTTCTTCTTCATGATTCACCCCGTGCGCGGACCGGCGAACGGGCGCCGTTAAGCCGCGCGGCGTTTCGTCACGCCACTCTCAGGTTCATGTTCGTTACGTCGAGAGGCACGCCCGGACCCATCGTCGAGCAGACGGTGGCGCTGCGGACATACTTCCCTTTGGCCGAGGCCGGCTTTGCCCGGACCACCGCCTGGACCAGCGTCTGCGCGTTTTCGAGCAGTTTCGCCGTGGCGAAGCTGGACTTGCCGACAGGAGCGTGGATGACCCCGGTCTTGTCCACGCGGAACTCGACCTTTCCGGCCTTGATTTCGTTCACGGCCCGCGTGATATCCATGGTGACGGTGCCGGTTTTCGGGTTGGGCATCAAGCCGCGGGGACCGAGGATCTTGCCCAGGCGGCCGACCGAGCGCATCATGTCGGGGGATGCGATGACGGCGTCGAAATCGAGCCAGTTCTCCTTCTGGATCTTGTTCACCATGTCTTCGCCGCCGACGAGGTCGGCCCCGGCGGCTTCGGCTTCGGTGATCTTGTCGCCGGAAGTGATGACGAGCACGCGCATGGCCTTGCCGAGTCCGTTGGGCAAGACCACGGTTCCGCGGACCATCTGGTCGGCATGCTTGGGGTTAACGCCGAGGCGCATGTGGACTTCCACGGTCTCGTCGAACCGTGCGAACTTGATCTTCTGCACGAGAGGAATCGCTTCCTCCATGCCGTAGAGGCGGTTTTCCACCTGCGCGGCGGCAGCCTTATATTTCTTTCCGCTTTTGCTAGCCATGTGACGTGGTCCTAACGGCCTCGGCGAGCGCGCAAACCCGCCCCGCCTCAGCCTCCCATTGAAGATGCCCTGCTGGATCGCGAAGGGGAACTTCGATTATAGCAGACGGCCGGGCGGGCGTGGCGGCCCGGCCGAAAGCCGGATCACCCGACGTCCACCCCCATGCTGTTGGCGGTTCCTTTCACGCTCCGGATCGCCGCTTCGAGCGAGAAGCAATTAAGGTCCGGCATTTTCAGCCTGGCGATCTCCTCCACCTGCTTTTCCGTGATCCGGCCGACCTTGTTCTTGTTCGGCTCGGCGGACCCTTTGGCGATGTTCACGGCGCGTTTGATGAGGACCGGAACCGGAGGCGTTTTCGTGATAAACGTGAAGGACCGGTCCTGATAGATCGTGATCACGACCGGGATGATGAGCCCCTCTTGATCTTTACCCGACGTTCTCGCGTTGAACGATTTGCAGAACTCCATGATGTTGACGCCCTGCGGGCCGAGAGCCGTGCCGACCGGCGGCGCGGGCGTCGCCTTGGCGGCGGGAATCTGGAGTTTGACCTGAGCAACAACTTTTTTCGCCATAGAATGCCTTACTGTTCGATGAGGCGAGGAGCGCCCGCCTTAGGAAATCTTCTCCACTTGCAAAAATTCGAGTTCGACCGGCGTAGGACGGCCGAAAATCGTCACCAGCACCCGCAAGGTATCCCGCTCCGTGTTGACCTCGTCGACGCGCCCGGAGAAATTCGTGAAGGGGCCGTCGTTAATGCGGACCATTTCACCTTTTTCGTAGGTCATTTTCGGCCGCGGCCGCTCGGCGGAGGTGGCCTGGCGGTAAAGGATGTTGTTGACTTCGTCGGCGCTGAGCGGGACCGGCTTGGTTCCGCCTCCGACGAAACCCGTGACGCGGGGGGTGGATTTCACCGCGTGCCACAGATCGTCGTTCATTTCCATCTCGACCAGGACGTAGCCAGGGTAGAGGAGCCGCTTGCTGGTGACCTTCTTGCCGCCGCGCATTTCAACGACTTCCTCGGTGGGTATGAGGATCTGGCCGAGCTTGTCGTCGAATCCGAAGGCCTGACCGCGGGTGCGCAGCGACTCCGCGACTTTCTGCTCAAAGCCGGAATAGGTGTGGATGATATACCACTGTCTCGCGGAAGCTTCGTCCTGCACCAACGGCGCGGGCGGAGCGGCTTCATCGCCCGCGGCGGATCCAGCGTCGGGCTCCATCCCCGTTTCGGGCTCCTCGATCGGAGACGCTTCGGTCTCCGCCGGGGACGGCGCCTCTTCGGGTTCGTCCGGGTAGGCTTGCGCCGTGACCGGGGGTTCGGCCTCCTCCAGTTCCTCCGGGTAAGCTTCGTTGCCCGGCGGGAGCGCCGCCTCCTCGCTGTCCTGACCTTCCGCCTTGTCCCAGGAGTTCGGGTCTTCGCTGTCTTTCATGCTTGTCCTTTCCTCAAAACCGGGCGGTCAAAGATCAGTGGGTGAAGGTGGAAAAGACCTTGCCGATCGCGCGGCCGACGAAAAAATCGACGATTGCGAAGTAGCCGGCAAAGGCGAAGACCGTAGCGATTACCACGAGAGTCGTCGCTCTGACCTGCTTGGCGCTGGGCCACGTGACCCGGCGCATCTCGGTCTGGAGTTCCTCGATATAGTTCTTCAGGCGTACCGGCCACCCGCCGATCCGCTTCATCAAGTTTTCGGATTTCATATTGCCAACGCTTGCCGGCGAAATGGACGCGCCGGCGGGAAACTGGCAGGGGCGGAGGGATTCGAACCCCCACTCGCGGTTTTGGAGACCGCCGGTCTACCGTTAAACCTACGCCCCTGCGTTGCGCGACTGCCGCCGCAACCAAGCATTAACAGCGCCAGTCAACAGTGTACTCGATTTCCGGACGGCGGGGGCGAACCACGAGATTCTGGAGCCGATGACCGGGCTTGAACCGGTGACCTCGTCCTTACCAAGGACGCGCTCTACCAACTGAGCTACATCGGCCCTATCGGCGAAGCTGCGCGCCGCGACAAGCCGGAACCAACGTTCTGCTGGTGGACGGGGGAGGATTCGAACCTCCGTAGCTCGCAAGGAGCGGCAGATTTACAGTCTGCTGCCATTAACCACTCGGCCACCCGTCCAGGTTCAACATATATTATAGCGAAGCGTCGCACGGAACGCAGCGAGCGGGAGCGGGGGTGCGCAGGCGGGCACAGTTCGCGAGTCGACAGAAATGGAGCTGGCGGAGGGATTTGAACCCCCGACCCACTGATTACAAATCAGTTGCTCTACCGACTGAGCTACGCCAGCGCGGGTAAACGCCTGGAGCGGGAGACGGGAATCGAACCCGCAACCAACAGCTTGGAAGGCTGTGACTCTACCATTGAGTTACTCCCGCTTACCCACTTTTCATCATAGCGCAGCGCCGGCGCACCGGATGTATCCGTGACCGGCCCGGCCGCCGGCGTGAGCTTCAGCGTTTGCCTCGGCCTCCAGTACCGAAGAGGCTCGTGCTTCCGCCGCTGGTGCTGGTCGTTCCGCTGGTTGTCGACGTCGTTGAAGTGGTCGTGGTCGGATAGTCCAGCGTCGGCGCGCAGGGCCAAGTAGCCTGGTCGGCCAGGTCGCAGGCGACAAGCCCCGTCGGATCCGTAAAACGCAAGGGGTTGTTGCGGCCGTAGACGTACAGGTTGAGCGTGAGCGGCGTCATGTCGTAGCCGAGGAACGGATCCTTAGAGAGAAACCGGCCGAGCGAGGGGTCGTAGTAGCGGGCCCTGAAGTAATTGAGATCCGTGCCAAGGTCGAACGGTTCGCCAATGTACCGGAACTTGTTTTTCGCGCCAACCGAGGGTCCGGACGTTGGTACCGGGACGCCGAACGGCGTGTAGTCGTAGCTCTGCAGCAACTGTCCGTTGTTCTCCAGTCCGGCTACGCTGAACTGCCCGTTGTAAAGGTAGAAGAGGTCGGGACCGGGGCCAGAGGCCGAGATGAGCCTGGGGCCGCGCGCGAACGAGATTTTTCCCTCGGGACCGGACTCGACCAGCACGGATACCAGCGGCGTCGAGACGTCGTTGATGTACTCGTAGGTGACGCCGCCCGTTGTCTGCCGGATCCGGTTGCCGTCGCCGTCGTAGGCGAACGTGGTCTTCACCGGCCCTTTCTGCACTTCCACGAGCCTGTTGGCGCCGTCGTACCAGTAGCGGATCGTGATGGTTACGGTGTCCTTCTTGATCTGATTGCCGTTGGCGTCGAAGTTGTATATCGTCGTGCCCTCTTTCAGCAACCGGTCGGCGGCATCGTATGTGTAGACGAGGCTCTGATCCGGCGACTGAAGTTTCACCCGGTTGCCGGCCTGGTCGTAAGTGAAGCTGGTCGTCTTACCGCCGGTCGTATAAGAAACAAGCTGGTTCAGTTTATCGTAAACGAACGTGGTCACGGTTCCGTTTCCGTCGGTCTGCTTGATCCTGTTTCCCACCGCGTCCAGGACGTAAGTGAACCTGCTGATCCGCCGGCCCGGCGGATTGGCGCCGCCGGGAAACACGTTCCGGACCTCGATCAGGCGGCCCGCCGAATCGTACGCCAGGAAGATGTTGGCCTGGCTGGGATAGTCGATCTTGATCAGCCGCCCGTCGGCGTCGTACCGGTAGGCGGTAACTCTATTAAGCCAGTCGGTCAGCCTGGTCAACCGGCCCGCGGCGTCGTACTGATATCTGACGATTTTGCCGTCGGGATACGTGAGGGACTTCAGGTTGCCGGCGGCGTCATAGGCGTAGCTTACCTGATCCCCCTTGGGAAAAGTAACCTGGATCAGCCGGTTCGCCTTGTCATATTTATAAGTGGTCGTGCCCGAAGCATCCGTCATGCTCGTCCGATTGCCCAGTAGATCGTAGGTGAACGATACCGTGGTCCCGTCCCCGTAGGCGATGGTCTTCCGCCGACCTTGCGCGTCATAGGAGAACTGCGTGACCTTGCCGTTGGCGTCGGTGACCGACTTCAGGTTCCCCGCCTCGTCGTAGGCGTACAGGGTGGTGAACGACAGCGGGTCGGTGATGCTCGTCAGCCTTCCGTAAATGTCATGGACGTAAGTCGTCTTGTTTCCCCTCGCGTTCGTGAAGGAGGCCCTGTGCCCGTTGGCATCGTAGGTGAAGCGGCTGATGTTGCCCAGCGCGTCCGTGACCATGATCAGGTTGCCATTGGCGTCATAGGCGTACTTGGTCACGTTACCCCTGGCGTCGGTGGCTTGCAGCACATTCCCCTTGGAGTCGTACACGTACGCGCTCTGGTTGCCGGCGGGATTCACCTGGCCGATACGATTGCTCTTCGCGTCGTAAGTGAAGGTCGTCAAGTTTCCGAGGCCGTCGCGGACAGATATTAAGTTGTTTCTAGAGTCGTAAGTGAACGTAGTCAGCTTGCCCGATGGATCCTTGATGGTGAGAATATTCCCCCGGGCGTCGTAAGTAAAAGTCGTCGTTCCGATGGGGTCCTTGATCGACAGCAGGTTATTGTTGGCGTCATACGTGTAGGTTGTCTTACCGCCCAGAGGATCGACGATGGAAATCAGCCGGTAACTCGAGTACTGATGTCTGGTGACGTTGCCTCTCGGGTCTGTGATTACCGTTTCGGCGGCCAGGTAGGAGAACAACGTCGTCGCGCCGGCGGCGTCCTTCTGGCTTTTTACCCTGCCCTGGCTGTCATAGGTGTTCTGGACGACCATCTGGTTCAACGGATTGGTGACCGTCTTCAGCCTGTTGGCCGCATCGTAGGCATAGCGCGTCTGCGCCCCGAGCGGGTCGATGTAGGAAGTGAGCTTTCCGGCGGAGTAAGCGAAGCGGAGCATCGCGCCGCCGATGGTATCGAGCACGGATACCAGGCGGTTGGAGGCGTCATAGGAGAAGTCGAAGCGCGCCCCGGTTTTGTCGGTCACCGAAGCGAGGTTCGATTTGGCGTCATATGACAGTCTCTGGAGGTTGCCGTCAGGGTCCTCGATGGACAGCAAGAGGCCGCCGGGCGAGAACTCCAACACAAACTGGTTGGGCCGGAAGAGCAGAAACCGGCCGTCCGCGCGCCTGATCAGGACGTCGTAGACGCCGGGTATCGAGGGGGAGTAGTTTCCACCTCCAGCGGGACTGAAGGGGATCTCAATGCCATCGGCGTCCTTAAGAACAACGTTTCCGCCTTCGAACTTCAGCCGGATGTTGTAGGAATGCGTCCAGCCGGGTCCGAGCGGACCGCTATAGGGATCGAGACTGTTGTAGTGACGGCTGAACGCCAAAGCGAGGCCCTGACTCGGTATGAAGAGGTCGAGCGTCGATTGGTAGTAGTTCCCGGTGCGGGTGTTAACCCCTGAGCGCACGAGAAACGAACTTGTCGTCGAAGGTTCAGGACTGGAGAGCCCGACAAACCCCGGGCTGACCACATCGGGATTCAGGCTGGCACCGACGGCCGCGTTCGGGCCATTGTCGGTGGGAAGGACCACCGTGCGGTTGGCCGAGATGCCTCCCGCGCCAAAGGTGAAACCGGGAACAGCGCCGCTCGAAGGCGCCGCAGCGATTCCGAGAACGCCGAGGATCGTGGAAAAGAGGAAAAGCTTGGCCCCCTTCATAGGGGTTGAGCTTAGCACAGATGAATTGGAAGTTCAAACAACGGATGCGCCACTTAGGACCTCACCGATAAGTACTAGGCAAAGCGTACCTATCTGTCCGGCTTAAATAGCGAAACACATCTACCCGATGAAGCGCGGGCTTGTCCATCCCGCGCTTCTGCTAAATACAACCCGAAACGGGGGCAAGCCGCGCTATGCGCGCGGGAAGGCGAGGCCGAGCGCGCGGCCGATGTCGCGCAGCATTGTCTCGATACGATCGGTCTGGATCTCAGCCTTGCTGAGAGCGGCACGGTGGAGTATGCGGATTCGCCCGGCGTGAGCGTCTCTGGTCCGAGGATGGCCGAGCCGGTTGCCTTTGAGTTTGGCCTCGGCGAGGCCGGCGCGAACGCGCTCGCGGAGAAGATCGTGTTCGAACTGAGCGAACACCGAAAGTAGCCCGGCCAACCAGCACCGTGAAGATGCCCGTTCGCTTGTCCGACGGTTCGCGTGTAGCCCGTCATCATCTCAAAGCGATCCACCATCGACTGCTTTGGGAGCGAGCTTTCACTGAGTGGGGGACCGCGACGTTCGCGTGCTGAAAAAGGGAGAAACGAAGACGCATTGTGGAGCAACGCCGCCCTCCGTCCCGTCAACCTGAGAGTGCCCGTGGATCTGCATATTCGGGAGATCGGCCGGAGACTCATGCGACGATTTCTTCCGTCGTCGCGTCCGACCCGAACAGCAGGGCCGACAGGAGGCAGGCGAATTTCCGTTGCCGGATGATCTGCTCGTCGCTTGAACGTTAACGGGCGCCGGCGAGGCTATTTTTTCTTCAAAACGACCCGTTCATAGTCATGACCGGCGATAATCCGACGCCATTCCTCGGGAGTAAAGATGTATTTGTCGTCCGGAACGTCCCACTTAAGGCGAAAATCGGGGATGGTTGGGTTCGTTTGGTTTCTTTCGCTCGTCTCCGACCCGCGGCCGGCCGCGGCGGCGGCCTTGGCGGCCGGAGGCGGTGGGTTCGTTTCGCTTTTTTGCGGCGCGGGACCGGAGTCGACGGGCG